>CAWAHE010000020.1:0-21223 GCA_963781775.1 uncultured Alphaproteobacteria bacterium
CCGCTCGCCCCGCTCGCCCACAGGAACAGCGCCAGGTGCGCGAGGTCGCCGCGCTCCACGAAAGTGTGCGTGAGTTCGTCCACGTTATCCTTGCTCCCGCATCACCGCCGATGCGAATCGCAAGCGCGCGGAGCCGGCACTACGAGGCCGCCCGGCGCCGAGCCGGACAAGCCAGCATCGACCGCCACGCCGCTCGCTCGCGGATGGTGGGCCAGAACCGCCTATTGCGTCGCGGGCGGTGCGTTATTGCCAGAACTGCTGGAACCAGTCGCCCTGCTTGCGCTGGCGTCTGTCGGCGGCCTGGGGCTTCTGGTTGCCCCCGAAGCCGGAAAACAGATCGAAGCCCTTGGCAGGGCGCGGAGGCGGCGTCGGCTTGCGGGTGATGAAGCCGCCTTGCGGAAAGTCGCTGAGCACCGCGACGAACTCGGTGCGGTAGTTGGTTTCCTTGCTGAGCGGCTCGTCCGAGATGATGATCGAGGATCGCGGCAAGACGGTTGGCGCGATGCGGTCCAGCAGATCCTGCGGGATGCTGATGCGGTCGAGCGCGTCCCGCGCGTCGTCGCCGTCGTCGATGGTCACCGCGCTCCAGCGGAGCGCCGCGCCGGCGCGCGCCATCGCCGTAAACACATGCGTGCCGATCGGCCTGTCGGGATCGCGGATCGTGATCGGAACTTCAATGCTCGCATCGAACACCTCGCCACCGTCCGGCCAGCGCTTGTGGGTGTTGCGGCGCACGTAAAGCGTCTGCGTCGCCCGGCTGATGTAGACCGACACCGGCTCGAGATCGAGCTTCGCCTCGCTCGCCGCCTTGGTGGTTTCGGTCTTCCTCGCGTCGGCCACCTTGGCGGCGCCCTTTGCCGCTGCGGCCAAATCGGCCTTTGCCTGCGCGTCGATCCTGGCGGCGTCGAGCTGCTTCGCGAGATCCGCGGCCGCGGCGAGGGCCTTGTCCTTCAACGCTGCGGCCTTCGCCTGGGCCTGAACCGCGGCGGCGATCGCCTTGTCGGCGGCGGCGACCTTGGCGTCCGCGCGGGTGGTGGCAACTTCCAGCTTGCTCGCCGCCTTGGCGAGGGACGCCGCCTCACCCGCCAGCGTCGCGGCGGCCTTCTTCGCGGCGTCATCGACGGCGGCAACCTTTGCCGCCGTTGCCGCATCGAGCTTCGCTTGCGCGTCCGCTCTGGCGGCATCGAGCTGCGGCGCCAGTTCGGCGGCCTGCGCGACCGCCTTCTGCTTCAGATCG
This sequence comes from uncultured Alphaproteobacteria bacterium, assembly GCA_963781775.1. Lineage (GTDB taxonomy): Bacteria > Pseudomonadota > Alphaproteobacteria > Rhizobiales > Kaistiaceae > CAVSRC01. Next base: position 1,238 of record CAWAHE010000020.1, read on the forward strand.
TCGGCGCGCGCCTTGGCCTTGTCCGCGGCGGCGAGCGCCTTGTCCGCGGCGACCAGTCTGGCGCCAGCGCGGGCGTTCAGCTTTTCCAACTTGCGCACCGCTGCGGCAAGCGATGCCGCCTCGCGGCCCGCCGCGGCGGAAGCCTTCTTCGCGTCGTCTGACGCCGTGGCGGCCTCGGCGGCCTCCCGCCCGAGCGTCTCGGCACGCACCGGAGCGGCCGCGAGGACCTCCGCGTTCGGCTCGAACAGCGCCGGGTGGGAGAAATCGACCGGGGCCGCGTCGTTCGGCGAGATGATCACCCGCATGCCGATGCGCGTCTTGTCGAACATCTTCTCCGCAAAGCCGTAGGGCATGCGGATGCAGCCATGCGAGGCCGCGTAACCCGGCAGCGGCCCGCCGTGCAGCGCGATGCCGTTCCAGGTGATGCGCTGCATGTTGGGCATCCAGGCATCGTCATACATGGACGAGTGGTGGTCCTTGTCCTTCTCCAGCACGGCGAAGATGCCGGCCGGCGTCTCGCGTCCCTTGACCCCGGTCGACACGGGAGCCCTCAGGATCCAGCCGTCGGCATCGTAGAAGGTGACCTGCTGCGATTTGATCGACACGATCGCCATGATCGGCTCGCCGGCCGGGCGTGGCGCGGTTTCCTCCGGCGGCTGCACATGGCGCTGGGTTTTCGCCGTGGCGCCGGCGCTGAGCAGCGTCAGCGCGGCCATCGTGGCCAGCGTCGCAGCGACGGCGCGTCCTGAACGCCGCATCGCCGCCGTGGAGTGCGTGATCGCTGGTCGATTTGCCATATTCAGCCTGCCTGAAAGCCGCCAAGTCTTGCGATGTACCAGACCAGGATTTTTGAACGCCTAACGCGCGCCATTCAAGCCACCAATCCGTTACCGGGAACGTCCGACGCATCCGAGCCCTGCGCGCGCCGGCCCTCGCGATTCACGCTTGGTTTGCCAAACCGGCACGCCCCGGGACCCTGCCCGGGTCCGACTCGTGCTAATCTCGAGGCCCGCGGGAGGCCCCGCAGCTTCCTCGCGGAACCACATCGCAGGAGGAGGCTATGGAAGGGTCACTCTTCTGGATCGCCGCCCTGGTGGTCCTGATCGTGGTCGCCGTCGGCATGTTCTCTCTGGGCACGCGCGCCAGCGTCAGCACCGGCGGATACTGCGAGGTCGATACCCACTGGTATTTCGGTTGGTGGGTCCGGTGCAAAGGCGGCGAACGCTGTTCGAGCGGCAAGTGCACCCTGCAATGGCGCAGAAAGGGCAGCGAAGACCACTGGGCGGATGCCGGCGTGGTGCCCGAAGGCAGCGTCAAGTGGAGCAGCCAGATGGAGTACCGCTGCGTCTGCGCCGATTGACGCCCGACGAAACGTAGCGGACTGCCTGTCTCAAAGATCGTGCCGCGCCTTCCTCGGAGGGCGCGGACGTTTGCTTGCGCGCTGTAGCTGGCTGCCCTGCGGTCCTCGCCGGTGCTAATATCGTGGCGCGCCATTCCGGAGCCCGCCGCCATGTCCCTGTCCGCCTATTTCGCCTTCCTCGCCGCCTGCATCGTCATCATCATCGTCCCCGGCCCGACGGTGACGCTGATCGTCGCCAACAGCCTCCGCCATGGGCGGCGCGCCGGCCTGCTCAATGTCGCCGGCACACAGCTTGGCCTCGCCGTCGCCATCGGCACGGTGCTGATCGGCCTCACTTCGCTGGTCGCGGCGATGGGCGAATGGTTCGTCTGGGTGCGGCTGGCCGGCGCCGCCTATCTCGTATGGCTCGGCCTCAGGCTCATCACGGCGTCGGACGCGCTGCCCTCGGGCGGCCCGGCGCCAGAGCCGCGCGGCGGCTTCTTCGCGCAGGGCGCTGCCGTGGCGCTCAGCAATCCCAAGATGCTTGTCTTCTTCGGCGCCTTCTTTCCGCAGTTCATGGATCCGGCGCGCGATTTCACGCTCCAGGTGCTCATCATGGGCGCCACGTCGATGGCGGTCGCCGCGATCTCCGACGGCGCCTATGCGCTCCTCGCCTCGCGCGTCGGCGCGGCGCTCTCCCGACGGCGCGTGCGCTTCATGCGTTGGGCGAGCGGCAGCGTGCTCATCGGCGGCGGCCTGTGGCTGGCGCTCGCCAGGGCCAAGTGAGGCGCGCCGCCTCGCCTGCCGTGTGACACTTTCGCCCACGCCCTTGCCGCGCGGGCCCGCGATTCCAATCTCGTTCCGAAGGCGACGGTACGAGGGGAACGCCTTCCATGCCCAGCCTGTCCGCCGATCACCACGCCGTCCTCACCGCCACCCGCATCGAGCTTCTCGACGCCCTCTTCGAGATGGTCTTCGAAGCCGGCTGGGCCGAATTCGTCAAAACCGGCAACGCGCGCGGCTGGGAGTGCGCCATCGCCACCGACGAGAGCGTCAAGGCCGAGCGTCATCGCCGCCATGCGCGCCGACGTGGCGGTTCAGGTCCTCAAGGACATGTTTTTCGAAACGCTGCGCCTCAGGATGCCGATCGGACGGGGGTAGGCCTGGATACTTTCAAAGCCAGTCATTGCCGCGAACTAACTTGGCTGTTCCGGGCCGCCAAACCTCGAAAGTTCCTGAAATGCGCTGCGATAGGGACCCAGTGCGTAGGCACTGAATAGGTTCAAGAATGCGGCGTCGTAGTCCGCCGCTTCGGTGATTCTGTCGGAAGCCCGATCCCAAATCTTGTCTGCGTGTTCCTCGTCCCACGTATTCGAACCGTGGAGCGCGTACACATACAATTCGGGCATGTCGAGCAGGACGACCTGGTCCGTTTCGCACAATGCATTGACCACGGGAGTGTCCTCGGCGCGCGAAACACCCGGAAAGCGCGGCAGTATCGATCTATCGCATAGCAGTGTATTTTCGTGGGGTCGTCGGGCCGCAACGGCAAACCTTCGTCGCGAAACAAACCACAAGATCTCACGGAACAAGATGCAGGCCTTTGCTTTCGTCGCGGCCAACACCAACGCCGCAATTTCAATTCGGCACGGATGCCGAATATCATCGTCGTCCCATTGGCAGATCAGGTCTCCTCTCGCCATGTCGACGGAAAGATTACGAAGGTCGCCAAGCGGGTCGGTGCAACCCGGCAGATGCTGAATCCTTATTGACGGATCTGCCAGCGTCTTGATCCAATGAGTCAGTCGATCATCATCGCCGGAATCGATAACGATAAGTTCCTTTTGCTGCCAAGTTTGCTCGCGAAAGGAGGCAATGGCGAGCTTGGCCAGCGGAAGCCGGTTCTTTGTCAGCATGAGACACGACACCATTGGAGACGAACGGGCCGGATGAGGCTTTCCAACATCGATCGGCAGGGGAGCGCGGCGGACGATGTGCACCCCCTTTGTATTCTTCCTTTTGGTGACGAAGGTTTCGGCGAAGATCGTGTCACGCCGGCCGCCAAGTTCGACAACGCGGTTATTTAGTCCCAGGAATGGACGCCGGTCATCTGGTGACATGGCAACACTTCAATTCCGTCGGGCTGCCGAATGAGAAGAACCGGTCGTGCATGGTGAAGGGGTAATATCCTGGACAGACATCGCGTTCCACTGACGTCCGACGGCTACGAAATGAGGCGCGGCGTCTATTTCCTTGCCAATGATGCAGTCTACGACGTCACCGTTGCGTTTTTGAACAGTCTACGCGTGCACAGTGCGCACCTGCCACTGTGCTGGATACCCTTTGACGACAACAGTGACCGGCTCCGAAGGCTTGCCGAGCGCTACGACTTCATCGAGTTCGATGACGCCGAAGTCCTGCGCGCTTGCGACGATCTCAGCCTCAAGTTCCATGAAAGCCGCCGCGGCCACTACAGAAAGCTCGCTATTTGGTCGTCGGGCCCCTTTCGCGAATTCGCCTACATCGATGTCGACACGGTACTCGTTCACGATCTCGAATTTGCGTTTGGCGGCTTGGCCGATTGCGACGTTCTCGTGTCTCACTCCGATATGCGCGAAGTCCGTCATTGGGTCTGGAAAGACACAATCGACGCCGCGGGCATTCTGGACGGCAAGCAGATTGCGTTCGCCGCCAGCACGGGCTTCATGGTCAGCTCGAAAGCGTTTGCGACGTTCGAGGAACTCATCGGATTGATGGAGGCCGGTCTTGTGGCGCGCGACCACATGGAACTCCAGTGCATGGAACAGGCCCCGTTGAATTACGCCATTGTCACATCCGGCAAACGATACACCAGCCTTAGCCAGATGGTCCGACGCGGACTTTTGAAGATGCGCTGGTCGGAATTGTACGCGGGAACGCCAGGGTGGCACGTCGAGAATGGGCAGATCTTCCTACCAATGCTGGACAACGGTCGCCGCGTTTTCCTGGTTCACTGGGCCGGTTTCACGCATCCGGACACGTTCCCATATGCGGACCTTTGGCGCTTCTATCGGGACTTGCCGACCTGGGGCGTCCGGACTTCGTTGCCGTCAACGCGCCTTGGTTCGGGCAAGCCAATTTCGTGAAAGGGCCCGCCATGGAGCCGGCGGAGCCAGGTCGGATGTTATCGGGCAGTTGTCGAACGTGGGCCATCTGGTGGCGACGGACAGTCATCGCCGCCATGCGCGCCGATGTTGCGGTTCAGGTCCTCAAGGACATGGTCTTCGAAACGCTCCGCCTCAGGATGCCGATCGGACGGGGGTGAGCCGGCGGCAATCCGGCCGATTTTCTTCTTCTTCGGAAAAGATCTTCGTCCGGCCGTAGAGAAAACGAGTACATTGGCTTCCGCAGTCTCGCCAATGGAGACTGCGGAAAAGGGGGCGTCGAATGAGCGTTGTCCAGGACGAGGTTTATCGCCCGCCAATCGCTCAGGCGCAGGTTCTGGCACGATGGACGGGCATTCTTTTTCTGATCACGTTTGCGACGTCCATTCCGGCATTTTTCTCGTTCTACGCTCCCGCGCTGAATAACGCCGATTACATTCTCGGTGGCAGCGCCGACTCGGGCGTTTCGTGGGGAGCATTCCTCGAGATGCTTCTCATCATCGCCAACATCGGTTCGGCCGTCGCGCTCTTCCCCGTTCTGAAGCGGCAAAACGAAGTTCTCGCGTTGGGCTATGTGACCGCCAGGATCGTCGAAAGCGGCTTCATTGCCGTGGGCCTTCTCAGTCTGCTCGCGCTCGGCACGCTTCGCGTGACGGCGGCAGGCACCGACCCTCAGATGCTGGTGCTGGTCGGCAGGGCGCTGGTGGCCATCCACGACTGGACCTTCCGTCTAGGCCCGGGCTTCGTGGTCGGTGTCGGCAACGGTTTGATCCTGGGATACTTGATGTACGTGACCCGGCTGGTGCCGCGGGCGATGTCTGTCCTCGGTCTCGTCGGTGGCCCGTTGATCTGCATTTCCGGCGCCCTGGTCCTGTTCGGTGTCATCGCACCGGGTTCTGCGCCGCAGGCCATCGCGACCATCCCCGAGTTCTTCTGGGAACTCTCGCTCGGCGTCTGGTTGACGGCGAAAGGGTTCAATCCTTCGGCTGTGGCGGCTCTGTTGCCGGTACGTGCTCGTGCGACGCCGTAAATCGGCAGCCACCTACCCCTCCCCCACCGGCTCATACCCCACCGCCGCGCGCTTCTCGTCCGCCGTGAGAAAATCCGCCGCAGCCACGCGCGCCCACAGCGCCGCCCGGTCGGCCGACGACGCCTCCACCTGATCCGCATCGAACCACAGACGTAGTCTGGTCAGCGCAGCCGACCCGCCCACCGCACCATCCGCGAACGCCGGCGCCAGCCAGTTGCCGAGCGCGGCCGCGATCTTTCCCGTCAGCGGCAACACGGTCGAACGCCAGAAGGCGGCGTTCGCCTCCTTGAAGTTGGCATAGGTGTTGTCGCCGGGAATGCCGAGCAGCATCGGCGGCACGCCGAAGGCGAGCGCGATCTCGCGCGCCGCGCCGTTCTTCGCCTCGAGGAAATCCATGTCCTTCGGCGTCAGGCTCATCGCTTTCCAGTCGAGCCCGCCTTCGAGCAGCAGCGGCCGGCCCGCCTGGCGCGCGCCGGTAAAGCCGGCTTCGAGTTCGCCTTTCAGCCGCTCATATTGCTCGGCGGTCAGGTTGCCGCCGTCCTTCGCCGAATAGACCAGCGCGCCGGACGGCCTTGCGGAATTGTCGAGCAGCGCCTTGTTCCAGGCGCCCGCCGCATTGTGCAGGTCGAGCGCCACCGCCGCGGCCTCCACTGGCGCGAAGCCGTAGTGATCGTCGAGCGGATGGAACAGCGTCAGATGCAGGATCGGCGATGGCCCGTCGGGCGGCACCGCGAAGCGCACCGTGCGCCCGCCGACGGTGTATTCGTAAGCCTCCGGCCAGCCGTCATTGCCGGGCACCACCTTCATGCGATCGGGCCTGAGCGGATGCAGTTCGCGCGGCACGCCATCCACCGACACGACCTCGATGTATGCGTTGCCGGCGGTGAGCAGGTACCCGGCCACCGCCTCGCGGAAGTCGGCGCCGGCCTGCCGCCGGTTCGGCCGCGCCAGCAGGTCGAGCAGCGGATGCTCGTCCAGCTCCGCCGCGCCGTCATAGAGCAGCCAGGGCACCGAGGCCGAAGCCTCCGCGATCATCCGCACGCAGCGATAGACGATGGCGTTCCTGGCATAGCCCTCGCGCGCCAGCGCGGCGTAGTCGCGCGGCGTCCATGCCGGCCGGCCATGAGTCTGGAACGCGATCAGCGGCCCGGTCGCCGATGCCTTGGTCTCGGCGCGCGCGGGTTCACGCCCGCTGAAGAACGGAATTCGCATCGATGGTTGCTCCCGAAATCGCTCGCGCGGTCGTGCCCGGCCGGCGTATGCTCTGCGGCGTCCTTCGGGCGCCCCGTCCGCGTCGCGGTCGGCGAGCGTGCCCGGAGGCATTTCCCATGTCAGTCGAACAGCAGGTCACGGCCCACTACGGCCGGCCCGGCCTTGAGCAGGCCATTCTTGAAGCGCTCAAGCGCAGCGGTAAAGCCGACGTCGTGCACCTTGTCCCCGCCGAGCTTTCCGGCGCCGACGAGTTTCACCTCGGCTGGCGGCCGGCGACTTTGGCCTTCGCCGAGGCTCTGGCCTTCCCGCGCGGCGCGCATGTGCTCGATATCGGCGCCGGCATCGGCGGGCCGGCCCGTCATTTCGCCGAGGCGCATGGCGTACGCGTCACGGGCATCGACCTCACCGAGGAATATGTCAGCACCGCCAACGAGTTGACGCGCCGCTGCGGCCTGTCGGATCTGGTTGCCTTCCAGCAGGCGAATGCGCTGGCCATGCCGTTCGAGTCCGCGACCTTCGACGGCGCCTATACCGTCCATGTCGCCATGAACATCGCCGACAAGGCGACCCTGTTCTCCGAGACGCGACGCGTCCTGAAGCGGGGAACGCGCTTCGGCGTTTACGACATCATGCAGGTCGCTGCCGGCGACCTCCCCTATCCCATGCCCTGGGCCGCGACGATCGAGAGCAGCTTCGTCGAGCCGCCGGCCACTTACCGCGCGCTTCTGGAGGCCGCGGGCTTCGTCATCGAAAGCGAAACCGACCGCGGCGACATGGCGCGCGATCTCGGCCGTCAGATGAGCGAGCGCGCCGCGCGGGACGGCCCGCCCCCGCTCAGCCTGCACACGCTCATGGGTCCGGCAACGCCCGAGCGCCTGGGCAATGTCATGAAGACGCTTCAGGCGCGCATCATCGCGCCGGTCGAGATGATCGCCCGCGCGGTCTAGGTGTCGCTCGGCGGGGGCGCCTCTCGCATCCCCGCCAGCAGCTTCGCCAGCAGCCCGTCGAGCTGCTTCTGCTCCGCCCGGGTCAGCGCCGAGAGCAGCGTGGTCTCGTTCGCCACATGCGCGTCGTAGGCCTCGTCGATCAGCGCCCGCCCCTTCCTTGTCAGCGCCACCAGCGTGCCGCGCCGGTCGGTCGGGTGCTTCTTGCGCGCCACCAGCCCGGCCTTTTCCAGCCGGTCGATGCGGTTGGTCATGCCGCCCGACGACATCATCGTCGTCTCATAGAGGTCGGTCGGCGTCAGCGCGTAAGCGCCGCCGGAACGCCGCAGCGTCGCCAGCACGTCGAACTCGCCCGGCTGCAACCCGTAGCGCGCGAAGACCGGCGTCAGCCAGTCGCGCATGATGATCAGCGACGCCTCGTTCAGCCGCCCGAGCAAGGCCATCGGGAACGGATCGATCTCGGGACGCTCCTTGCGCCATTGAGCGGAGGCGATCCCGGCACGGTCGGTCATGGGGCCATATCTCTTGACATCAAGATACTTTATGCCAAGATATTATCAGCATCGGAACCGGCCGCCAAGCGGCCGTCCCTTCTCGGAGGCACGACCAATGTCCGCCCCCATCGCCGGCGCGGCGCCGCTACCGGCGGCCGCGCGCACGCGCCCGCTCGTCCTGCTGCTGACCATCGGCTCATTGCTCGGCGTCTTCGCCGCCATGGTGAAGCTCGCCACCGCCGCCGGATGGCATCCCCTCGCCTTCCTGTTCTGGTCGCTGGCCGGCTCAGGCGTCATCCTCACCGCGCTCGCGATCCGCAACGGCCAGGCGCCGCGGCTCGATCGGCGCACCCTCGCCTATAATCTCGGCTCGGGCCTGCTCTCCGGCATGCTGCCCAACGCGCTCTCCTTCGCGGCGATCCCGCATGTCGGTGCGGGCTTCGTTGCGCTCGGCTTCGCCTTTCCGCCGCTCTTCTCCTATCTCCTGGCGCTCGGCCTGAAGATGGAGCGCTTCCGTCCCGCGCGCGCCGCCGGCCTGGCGCTGGCCTTCGCCGGGGTGGTCGCGCTGGTCGCCACCAAGGTCTCGCTCGGAGGCGCGCCCATCGGCTGGATCGCCGTCGCGCTGGCCGCGCCGTTCTTCGTCGCCGGGGGCAACATCTTCCGCAGCCTCTATTGGCCGCGCGGCGCGACGCCCTTGTCGCTGGCGCCGGGCATGCTCATCGCCGCGGCATTGACGCTGCTGCCTTATCTCGTCTTGGCCGGCGTACCGTTCGCGCCCGCGCTCGACACCGCCACCATCGCGCTCCTGGCGATACAGATCGCCGTCTTCACCGCGACCTACAGCCTCATCTTCGCGCTCCAGGCGCTCGCCGGTCCGGTCTATCTCAGTCAGATCGGTTCGGTCGGTGCGGCCGCCGGCGCGGCCATCGCCGTCGCCGTCCTCGGCGAACCGGCCGGTCCCGGCCTCGTCGTCGCCACGCTCGCCATTCTCGCCGGTGCGTTTCTGGTCAACCGCACGCGCTGAAGCGGCGTGCTACGGTCGGGCATGACCCGCACCGGAATCACATCATGACCCAAGCCGACTGGTTCTCGCGTCTTGCCGTCGCCGTGGCCGGCATCCTTGGCGCCACCGGCGTTACCGCCGCGGCGGCGGCCACCCACCTCGGCGACGACCGCGTCCTTGGTTCGCTGGCGCTGATCGGCCTCACTCAGGCGCCGGCCGTGCTGGCCCTGGGCCTCTACGCCGGCGGCGGGCTCATCCGCATCGCCACGGCGCTCATCGGCTTCGGCGCGGTCATCTTCTGCGCCGATCTCGCGGCGCTGCATCTCATGGGCGCCAGTCCCCTGCCGCTCGCGGCGCCGGTCGGCGGCAGCGCCATGATCCTCGGCTGGCTCGTGTTGATCCCGGCGGCGGTGCTGATGCGGCGCGGCTAGGCGGCACCTAGAGCTTCTTCGTATACCAGACCGCTGGCGCGTGGCTGACGCCCGCGCCCGGCCGCGCCTGATACAACTCGGTGCTGGCGACGAAGGCCTGCGCCTCGGCAAGCGTCGCAAATTCGTGCGCCACGGTGATGTCGTTCGGGTCGTCGACCGACTCATAAACCGTCGACGCCACCACGCCCTTGGCCTTCAGCGTCGGGCCGAAATCGGCGAAGGCTTTGCGCCATCGTGCGATGTCGGCCACGGTGGCCCGTTCGAACAGCGTGATCATCGGCGGCTCCTCTCGCACACGTCCATGACCGCCGCTTAATGCAGAAATCCTTGGCCGCGGGTTAACGCCTCACCAGCGCTGCTCGACATGCGGCGCGATGCGGCGATCGTAGATCGCTTTCGCCGCGGCCATTGTCGCCGCCGAGAGCGCGGGCAGATCGGCTGCCGCCGCGTTGCCGCGCGCCTGCTCGGCGTTCTTCGCGCCCGGTATCGCCACGGTCACCGCGTCGTTCATCAGGATCCAGCGCAGCGCAAAACCCGCCATGGTCGCGCCCTGCGGCACCAGCGGGCGCAACTCCTCCACCGCCGCCAGGCCCTCCTCGTAGGGCACGCCGGCGAAGGTCTCGCCCATGTCGAATTTCTCGCCGTGCCGGTTGAAGGCGCGATGGTCGTCGGCCGCAAACGCGCTGTCGCGCGTCATCTTGCCGGTGAGCAGGCCGCTTGCCAGCGGCACGCGCACGATGACCGCGACGCCCTTCTGCTTCGCCTCGGCGAAGAACAGCCGCTCGGGGCGCTGGCGGAAGATGTTGTAAATGATCTGCACGCTGGCGACGTTCGGATATTCGATCGCCTTCAGCCCTTCCTCGACCTTCTCGACGCTGACGCCGTAGCGCTTCAGCTTGCCGGCCTTCACCAGCGTATCGAGAATGTCGAAGACCTCCGGCATGTAATAGACCGCCGTCGGCGGGCAATGCAGTTGCAACAGGTCGAGCGCGTCGGTCTGCAGGTTGGCGAGGCTCTTCTCCACCGACGCGGTGATGATCTCCGTCGTGTAGGTCTCTGGCGCGTTCTGCTTCTCGCGGCCGGTCTTGGTGGCCACGAACGGCCGCGTGCCGCCGCGCGCCTTCAACACCCGCCCGATGATCTGTTCCGAGCGTCCGCCGCCATAGACGTTGGCGGTGTCGATGAAGGTGACGCCGGCATCGAGCGCAGCATTCAGCGCCGCCTCCGCGTCGCTCTCCGCCACCGCGCCCCAGCTGCCGCCGATCGCCCAGGCGCCGAAGCCGATTTCCGAAACGGCGGCGCCTAGCCGCGATGCGCGTCTCTGTTTCATATCTGAATTTCCGCGAGGCGTGAGGTGATGATGTCGCCGCCGGTCATACCGGCCAAGACCACTGCGCGCAACGCAGAGGCGACATCCCGCAATCTGACGGATTCGGCAGGGCCAGCACTAATCCGACGCTGCCGCGCTTCGATCGTGCAATCGCAGCATGGTAGCATCAGCCCGCACACATCGATGATCAAAGGAAGACGCCATGAACAAACTCGTTGGCGCGTTGGCTGCCGTTTCGCTCGCCTGGTTCGTCCAGGCGCCCGCCATGGCCGAACGCACCAAGGGGCCGCCAATACCCAACCTGATGGGCACCTGGTCGGGAACCTTCAAGGCCCAGCGGTGGGAAGGCACCGTCGACGTCAACATCGTGATCCGCGTCATCACGCAGGACGGCGTGCTCTTCAAAGCGGAGAAGACGTGGGAGCATGCTTCCGAGGGTCCGAAGGGCGACTCCGGCGGCGAGCTCACCACCAAGGCGAGCGAAAAGCTTGTCGGGGTCCTTGGCTTCGACGGCTACAGCATCACGATGGCCGAACAGGGCGACGATGGCGTCTACCAGGGCCGCCTCAGCCATCCCGATGCGATGGAGCTTATCTATTTCGAGCCGGGCGAGGTGGCGACCGTCAACCAGGTCGTGTTGACGCGGACGAAGTGATCACCGGCGCCGGGGACCGAAGCGGCGCCCCCACGGGCAGAGCCGCCGCAGTACGTCGGCCGTCTCCTACATCCCCCGCACCTTCGGCTCGCCGCCCTCGCCCAGCATCAGCGCGGTCAGCGCCCACACCAGCGCGTCGAGACGGTCGGGCGAGCGCCCGGCCGACAGGCCGTCGATGCCGAAGTCGCACATTTCATCTTCGAGCTCGGGCAGCGCGCCGACATGGCGCACGCGGCCCTGTGCGTAGAGCGCCGCCACCGGTTCGGCGCGCAGCCACTTGCCGCGCGTGGCACGCACTTCCTTCACCGGCACGTTGGCGTCCACCTCGCGCATCACCGCGGCCACCATGTCGCCGCCCTGGTTGATCTCGGCGACCAGCGCGTCGGCGCCGAGGCGCCGGTAGAGCGCGATCGCCGCCGCCGCCCATTCCGCCGGCCGCACTTCGGCAAGGCTCGCGTCGGCGAGCACATAGGCGATGCCGTCGGCGCCCTCACGGTTGGCGACAAGTCCCGCCGCCACGATGCCGCAGGTGCCGCTCCGCCGCGAGGCCGGCGGGTCGACCGCCACGACGATGCGGCCCAGCGGCGGATGTCCCGTCACCCGGCCCGCTTCGATCGTGTCGCGCCGCCAGAGCGCGTCGGCGCGGTCCTCGATCATCTCGCCGAGCAGCTCTTGCCGGCCGAGCCGCGTGCCGTGATAGCGCGCCACGATGCGGCTCAGAAATCCCGGCGCGAGGTTTCTTGCGTTGTCGGCCGTGGTCGCGCGGCTCACCGCCGTCGCGCCGCTCGCTTCCTCCGCGATCAGCCGCTTCAACAGCGCGATCGGCCGCGGCGTCGTCGTCACCACCTGGCGCGGCCGCTCGCCCAGCCGCAGCCCGAATTGCAGCATGTCCCAGGCGGCGTCGGGGTATCGCCACTTGCCGACCTCGTCGGCCCAGGCGGCCGAAAATTGCGGGCCGCGCAGCGCGTCCGGATCCTCCGCCGAGAAGGCCTGCGCCACGGTTCCGTTCGGCCAGACCAGCCGGCGGCGCGTGCGCTGCCATTCCGGCCGGGTGCGCGACGTGTGGACGCGCAAGAGTCCCGAGACGCCCTCGATCATCACCTCGCGCACGTCGGCGAAAGTCTCGCCGACCAGCGCGATCGGCCCGGCCGGCTTCTCGTCGGCCGTCGCCAGCGCGCGCACCCATTCGGCGCCGGCGCGCGTCTTGCCGGCCCCGCGTCCGCCGAGCACCAGCCACACCAGCCAGTCGCCGGACGGCGGCAATTGGTCGGGGCGAGCCTTGTCGCGCCACCACTTCACCCACTCTTCGGTCTCGCCGTCAGACAGGATCCGGATCAGTGTCTCCGGGTCGGCTCCCCTCTTCCGCCCAACGTCGAAGAGTTCGCGCAAGTTCGGCTCTGTAGTCTCCACGGTCGGCGGGCTCCGGCTTGGTCTTGGCGCCGTCGTCCCGGTCGAGCGCGATCAATGTCTCAAGCGTCTTGGCGAGCACGTTCAGCGTGCGCGCATCCTTCTCATCGGCGGCGTCGGTGCCCGCCCGCTTCTCCAGCGTGGCGAGTTGGCGGCCGCAAACGCGAAACAACCGCCCGACCAGCCGCTTGCGACGGCCCGGCGCGCTGCGCCCGCCGCCTTCCGTGCGGGTTGGCGGCGCGCCCTCCATGCGGGTCCAGTGTTCCCTGCGCGCCATGGCGCTGATGGTCGTCTTGGCGACGCCGGTCTCCGCTGAAATCGCGTCCAGCGTCATGGTCGTGCCCTCGTAGCGCACGCGCACGCCTTCCGTCGCCTCGGCCGAATGGATGCGCCTTGCCGGCCGTCGCGTCGGCGGTTCGGCCAGCGGCGTCGCGAACGGCGGCGCTTCCGTTGCCTCGTGCATCGCCGGCGCCGCGCCGTTCGGCTTCGCCGATGCGGTCTCCACAAGCGTCATCGCATCAGTCCTGAAAACAAGAACCCCCGTCGCGAGGCGTCGCGCCGGGGGTCTAGGTCAAGCCGCATGAGGCCCGTGAGGTCAGTCCCGGGTCGTGGACGTGTGGGAGGGAGGAGAACCGCTCGCCCACTTCTGCGACGTTAGCCGAACCCTACACGACCAGCGTCACGCTGTCAAGAATTTATTCCTATTCGTTTTCTGGACGCACTCCCATCCGCTCGTCCCTGCGAAAGCAGGGACCCAGGGGCGGCTTGCTCAAGCTCATACCTTGCGGCCCCTGGATCCCCGCTTGCGCGGGGATGAGCGGAGTATGTTGCGACGTTCGAGATCAACAGATGGTCCGGTCACCCCGCTACGGGCCCCTGCCCAAGTTCAGGTCGAGGGAATGCTTTCGCAGGGACGAGTGGGTGGGTATGACCGAGGGACGATGACCTTCTTCGTCTACATGCTCGCCAGCCGTCGCAACGGGACGCCCTACATCGGCATGACCGACGATCTCTCACGGCGGGTCGAACAGCACCGCGCCAAAGCGGTGCCGGGCTTCACGAGGAAATACGACGTCACGCGGCTCGTCTGGTTCGAGGGGCACGAGTCGCGCGAGGAGGCCTTCATCGGCGAACGACGCATGAAGAAATGGAAGCGGCAATGGAAGATCGACCTGATCGAACGGTCCAACCCGCAATGGCTGGACCGATCTTCCGAGATTCCATTCTAGGGGCCCCGCCAACCCGCTCATCCCTGCTCGCGCCCCGCCAACCCCGCTCAGCCCCGCTCGGGCCCCGCCAACCCGCTCGTCCCTGCGAAAGCAGGGACCCAGGGGCGGCTTGCGCGGCTCAACATCCGGACTCCTCAGCAGCGGCTTCTAACTTTGCTCCGGTCCCCCTTGGCTTGACGCGAATTCGACAAACCGCCCAAGACGGCAAAATCAATCGGATTTGGGCCCGCCGGCCGCGCGTCCTATGGTGCCTCCCGGGCAGGGAGGGAATCGCCATGCCGGATGCTCAGAGCACGATCGTCTTTTCAGGTGCAGGGCCGTTCGCGTTGCCGGCCGCGCAAAACGCCAGAGCGACTGGCGGCTCAAACGGCGTGGAGGCGACTCTCTATTGCATGGTGCCGGACAAGGGGCCGCTGGCCCTGCCCATTCGCGTGCAGATGACACACGCGGTCGCCCGCAAGCTCGCCGATGAATTGGTGACTGCCGCCCTCAAGGCCGAAGAAGCTGCGGCGCGAAAGTCCGTCTAGTCTTTCTTGCTCGGGCTTCGCTTATCGGCCGCCGGTCACGCGCGCGACCACAGACCCCTGTTGATGTCGAACTTGACCAGCCCCGCCTCCCGCATCTCCATGAGCAGGATCTGGACGGTGTCCACCTTCCCGCCCGGATTGACGATCGTCAGGACGCCGTTGGTGGACCGCGGCCTGTCGAGCGCCGCCAGCAGTCTTTCCTTGGTCATGTCCGATCTTCTCCAGCCGATGGGTCGCCCATATCCGACCCGTCGCTCAGCCCAGGCAACACGGCGCGCATGGGCCAGGCGAGCCAGGAGCGAGCACTGGCTCGCTCCCGATTTGGCCGATGCCGCGGGTTTACGCCGCGGCGGCCGCCTTCAACTTCGACAACGGGCGAATCTTCACCCGGACGCTTGCCGGCTTGGCGGCGCCCTTCATCATTTCGCCGGTGGCGGGGTTGCGGATCAACGTTCCCGCCTTGCGGGCGGGCACCTTGCGCAACGACACCTTCAGAAGTCCGGGCAACGTGAATTCCCCCACCCCGCGTGGATGAATCGATCCCAGGAACGCCTTCTCCAGTGTGGCGAAGACACCGGTCGCGACGCTGCGGGTCAGGCCATTCTCTTCGGCAATGAGGCTGATGAGCGCTGACTTGGAAAGAGCGTCTTTCACCGGACGAACAGCCTGATCGGCAGCTTTGCCCAACTTCTTCGTTGTCGCCAAAATCGTTCTCCTGAGTTGAGGGTTACTGATGAATCGGGGGATGCTGATTGCGAGGCTTCTAGCGCTTACCGTGCGAGACGGCTAGTGGCTGGCTGTTCGATGTCGGGGATCATCCGAATCAGCGAAAAAACGCTTCCAGAGATAGCGAAATTGCAAGTGGAGCCTTCGTCGCTCTCCCGGGCTGACGCACGGCGGCGGAAAGCGATCGAGCGGCACAAGCATCCAACTTGATGAAATTTCGCCGTCAGTCTTCGATCAATCGTACACTTGTCTGACGCTTGATCTGGCGTAGATTTTGGTGGGGCAGCCAGGTCAGCGATATTCGAACTGTCGGTGGGTTGGGGGGAACGCTCAGCGTCATTCGGAGGCTACCACCCATGAGAATCCGATCAGCCCGCGTCCTCGCCGTCGTTGCGTCGCTCACCGTTCTTGCCGCCTGTGCCGTGGCGCTTCCGGGCGCGGCTTTCGCGGCCGGCGCCTATCGCGTGGTGAACATCCGCCCGAACGACACGCTCAACATCCGCTCCGGTCCCTCCACCGCCTATCCGGTCCTCGGCGAGGCGCCGCCCAACGCCGGTGGGCTCATTGAACTCGGTCCGTGCCTGCAGGGCTGGTGCAACATCCAGTACGGCGCGGTGATCGGCTGGGTGAGCGGAAAATTCATCGCCGTCGACCCGAATCCGTCCGCGGCGCCGCCACCGCGCCCGGTGGGACCAGCCGCTACCGCGAGCGCTTCTCACATCCTGCCCGACGGCACGCTGGAGACGAGGTACAGCGACGGCCGCATCCGCCGAAGATTTCCGGATGGGCGAACCGTCACCATCCTGCCGGACGGCCGGGAGCAGGTGCTCCAATTCATCAACGTGCAGTCCGCCATTCCACCACCGTTGCCGCCGGCCTACGCCAATTGGGAACGGAGCCTCAGCGACCGGCTCCTGACGGTGCTCCGAAATGTCCTGACGCCGGCGGAGATGAACGCTTACCTGCCGACCGAGGCTGGCAAGAATCCCATTGACCTGATCGACTGGCGCCTCGAAAGCGTCCAGTTTCTGACGCGTCCGAATTCCTGAACGGCGGGGGACCTTCATGCTCAAGCGCCTGGGATTGATCGCTGCTCTTTGCTGCGCGGTTTTCGTTTCGGCCGCGGCCCAGGAGGCGTCGCCGGCGCCCGATGTCAGCCGCATCGACCAGCTCAAGGCGCTCGACCAAGGCGGCCAGGCGGCCGGGATGGAGCCGATCGTCCTGCCAGCGGACGTGCTCGGCGAAGATGGCACCAAGTCCATGCAGCAGGCGATGCGGGCCTATTACGACTACCGCACCAGCGGCTACCAGCACCGGCGCAACGTGTTCGCCTGGCAGCTGCTGTCGTCCAAGATCATCTTCGTGCTGGTCGTGCTGCTGGTGCTGGCGGGTATGTATTTTTCGTGGCTGCAATTCAGCGCAGCGCTCAAGAAGGATGGCGCATCCGGCGATGCGGTCGGCACTACCTTCGAGGCCTCGACAACCGGACTCAAGGTCAGTTCGCCGGTGCTCGGCGTCATCATCCTGGCGATCTCGCTGGCGTTCTTTTACCTCTACCTCGTCTACATCTATCCGATCGTCGAGATCGTCTAGGCCGTGAACTCATGAACATCTTGCGTGGTGGCGGGCAGAGGTGCGCACTGGTTGAGGGCGGAAGAGCCTGGGCAGCTACGGCCACATCTTCAAGCGGGCCGACCGGCATCGTCCGCATCCCCACGCCGCAACAGAGCCATATACACGGCAAAAGAGAGCATGGTGCCTCCCGGGCAGGGAGGGAATCGCCATGCCGGATGCTCAGAGCACGATCGTCTTTTCAGGTGCAGGGCCGTTCGCGTTGCCGGCCGCGCAAAACGCCGAGCGGCTGGCGGCTCAAACGGCGTGGAGGCGACTCTCTATTGCATGGTGCCGGACAAGGGGCCGCTGGCCCTGCCCATTCGCGTGCAGATGACACACGCGGTCGCGCGCAAGCTCGCCGATGAATTGGTGACTGCCGCCCTCAAGGCCGAAGAAGCTGCGGCGCGAAAGTCCGTCTAGTCTTTCTTGCTCGGGCTTCGCTTATCGGCCGCCGGTCACGCGCGCGACCACAGACCCCTGTTGATGTCGAACTTGACCAGCCCCGCCTCCCGCATCTCCATGAGCAGGATCTGGACGGTGTCCACCTTCCCGCCCGGATTGACGATCGTCAGGACGGCGTTGGTGGACCGCGGCCTGTCGAGCGCCGCCAGCAGTCTTTCCTTGGTCATGTCCGATCTTCTCCAGCCGATGGGTCGCCCATATCCGACCCGTCGCTCAGCCCAGGCAACACGGCGCGCATGGGCCAGGCGAGCCAGGAGCGAGCACTGGCTCGCTCCCGATTTGGCCGATGCCGCGGGTTTACGCCGCGGCGGCCGCCTTCAACTTCGACAACGGGCGAATCTTCACCCGGACGCTTGCCGGCTTGGCGGCGCCCTTCATCATTTCGCCGGTGGCGGGGTTGCGGATCAACGTTCCCGCCTTGCGGGCGGGCACCTTGCGCAACGACACCTTCAGAAGTCCGGGCAACGTGAATTCCCCCACCCCGCGTGGATGAATCGATCCCAGGAACGCCTTCTCCAGTGTGGCGAAGACACCGGTCGCGACGCTGCGGGTCAGGCCATTCTCTTCGGCAATGAGGCTGATGAGCGCTGACTTGGAAAGAGCGTCTTTCACCGGACGAACAGCCTGATCGGCAGCTTTGCCCAACTTCTTCGTTGTCGCCAAAATCGTTCTCCTGAGTTGAGGGTTACTGATGAATCTGGGGATGCTGATTGCGAGGCTTCTAGCGCTTACCGTGCGAGACGGCTAGTGGCTGGCTGTTCGATGTCGGGGATCATCCGAATCAGCGAAAAAACGCTTCCAGAGATAGCGAAATTGCAAGTGGAGCCTTCGTCGCTCTCCCGGGCTGACGCACGGCGGCGGAAAGCGATCGAGCGGCACAAGCATCCAACTTGATGAAATTTCGCCGTCAGTCTTCGATCAATCGTACACTTGTCTGACGCTTGATCTGGCGTAGATTTTGGTGGGGCAGCCAGGTCAGCAATATTCGAACTGTCGGTGGGTTGGGGGGAACGCTCAGCGTCATTCGGAGGCTACCACCCATGAGAATCCGATCAGCCCGCGTCCTCGCCGTCGTTGCGTCGCTCACCGTTCTTGCCGCCTGTGCCGTGGCGCTTCCGGGCGCGGCTTTCGCGGCCGGCGCCTATCGCGTGGTGAACATCCGCCCGAACGACACGCTCAACATCCGCTCCGGTCCCTCCACCGCCTATCCGGTCCTCGGCGAGGCGCCGCCCAACGCCGGTGGGCTCATTGAACTCGGTCCGTGCCTGCAGGGCTGG
Organism: uncultured Alphaproteobacteria bacterium; assembly: GCA_963781775.1. Lineage (GTDB taxonomy): Bacteria > Pseudomonadota > Alphaproteobacteria > Rhizobiales > Kaistiaceae > CAVSRC01. The sequence goes on from CAWAHE010000020.1 coordinate 20,061, forward strand.
TGCAACATCCAGTACGGCACGGTGATCGGCTGGGTGAGCGGAAAATTCATCGCCGTCGACCCGAATCCGTCCGCGGCGCCGCCACCGCGCCCGGTGGGACCAGCCGCTACCGCGAGCGCTTCTCACATCCTGCCCGACGGCACGCTGGAGACGAGGTACAGCGACGGCCGCATCCGCCGAAGATTTCCGGATGGGCGAACCGTCACCATCCTGCCGGACGGCCGGGAGCAGGTGCTCCAATTCATCAACGTGCAGTCCGCCATTCCACCACCGTTGCCGCCGGCCTACGCCAATTGGGAACGGAGCCTCAGCGACCGTCTCCTTACGGTGCTCCGAAATGTCCTGACGCCGGCGGAGATGAACGCTTACCTGCCGACCGAGGCTGGCAAGAATCCCATTGACCTGATCGACTGGCGCCTCGAAAGCGTCCAGTTTCTGACGCGTCCGAATTCCTGAACGGCGGGGGACCTTCATGCTCAAGCGCCTGGGATTGATCGCTGCTCTTTGCTGCGCGGTTTTCGTTTCGGCCGCGGCCCAGGAGGCGTCGCCGGCGCCCGATGTCAGCCGCATCGACCAGCTCAAGGCGCTCGACCAAGGCGGCCAGGCGGCCGGGATGGAGCCGATCGTCCTGCCAGCGGACGTGCTCGGCGAAGATGGCACCAAGTCCATGCAGCAGGCGATGCGGGCCTATTACGACTACCGCACCAGCGGCTACCAGCACCGGCGCAACGTGTTCGCCTGGCAGCTGCTGTCGTCCAAGATCATCTTCGTGCTGGTCGTGCTGCTGGTGCTGGCGGGTATGTATTTTTCGTGGCTGCAATTCAGCGCAGCGCTCAAGAAGGATGGCGCATCCGGCGATGCGGTCGGCACTACCTTCGAGGCCTCGACAACCGGCCTCAAGGTCAGTTCGCCGGTGCTCGGCGTCATCATCCTGGCGATCTCGCTGGCGTTCTTTTACCTCTACCTCGTCTACATCTATCCGATCGTCGAGATCGTCTAGGTCGTGAACTGATGAACATGTTGCGTGGTGGCGGGCAGAGGTGCGCACTGGTTGAGGGCGGAAGAGCCTGGGCAGCTACGGCCACATCTTCAAGCGGGCCGACCGGCATCGTCCGCATCCCCACGCCGCAACAGAGCCATATACACGGCAAAAGAGAGCAGCG
>CAWAHE010000021.1:0-14669 GCA_963781775.1 uncultured Alphaproteobacteria bacterium
TTCAGAGGATGTTGATCGACAAAGACCGCCGGCCGCCCCGGCTTCCGCCGCCGCGTCCAAATCCTCGAAATGTTAAGGCTTTCCGTCTATCACTCGCGCCATGACGATACGCTTCCACAAGGGTGACCTGCCGGACGGCGTCCGCTTCGGCGATGCGGTCGCCATCGACACCGAGACGCTCGGTCTCAACCCGCTGCGCGACCGCTTGTGTCTGGTCCAGCTTTCGGCCGGCGACGGCAACGCCGAGATCGTCCAGATCGCCGCCGGCCAGACGTCCGCGCCTAATCTCACGCGCTTGCTTGCCGACCGCGCCGTCACCAAGATTTTCCACTACGCCCGTTTCGACATCGCGGTGCTGGAGCACGCCTTCGGCGTCATGGCCGAGCCGATCTTCTGCACCAAGATCGCTTCCCGCCTGACGCGCACCTACACCGACCGCCACGGTCTCAAGGACGTCGCCAAGGATCTCCTCGACGTCGAGATATCGAAGCAGCAGCAGAGTTCGGATTGGGGCGCGGCGACGCTGAGCGACGCGCAGCTCGCTTACGCCGCCTCGGATGTCCTCCACCTCCACGCCATGCGGGAGAAGCTGCTCCAGCGGCTCGACCGCGAGGGCCGGCGAACGCTCGCCGAGGCCTGCTTCGGCTTCCTGCCGACGCGGGCGCGGCTCGATCTCGCCGGCTGGGGCGAGGAGGACATTTTCGCCCACTAGTGCCGCGGTATCACGAATTTCGGAAAGCGGCACGAGGGCGGATTGCCTTGGGTTTGCTCCAATATCGTGCTTTTCGCTTGCGGATTGCGGACAAAAGACCATGTGTTCACAATGGGCTGCAGGCATTCCGGCCGGTAGGCGGGACGAATGACCGACTATATCGAGGATGCGCCGCCGCCACGGCGCCGCATCCACTATGACCCGAACCAGGTTGGCGGTGAGGCGGCCTATCAGGCCGCCCGCCGTCATAGTCGTCTCGTCGGCAGGCTGAAATTCATCCTGCCGGCGCTGGCCGTCGGTGGCGCGGTCGTGTTCTGGGCCTCGGCGCGAATCATTCCGAGCGATCTCGCCAACCTCATTTCCATGGCGTCCATCGACGTGAAGTCGAACAGCGTCGTCATGGACAAGCCGCACATTTCCGGTTTCGAGGGCACGCGCCGCGCCTACGAGGTGAAGGCCGACAGCGCCACCCAGAGCCTCAGCGATCCGAAGGTGCTGACCTTCAATGCGATCAACGCGCATATTGGGCTCGATGGCGCTGGCGTCGCGACCGTCGATGCGAAAACCGGCATCTATAACGGCAACAACAATACGCTCCAGTTGAAGGACGGCATCTCAATTCAGACTACCAACGGTTATTCGGCGGCGATCGAAGCGGCCGCGGTCGATCTCGCCAAGGGCACGCTGTTGTCGTCCCATCCGATCGAGATCCGCACCAGGGAAGGCACGCTGCGCGCCAACTCCATGAAGGTCGGCGACCGCGGCAAGCACATCACGTTTCGCGGCGGCGTTTCGGTGACCTACCTGCCGCCCGCCGAACTGGCGACCGCGCCGGAGCCGCAATGAACCTCAGCCGTCTTGGCAAGGCCGCCTGCGGCTGGCTCATCCTCATGCTTGCGCTCGCCGCGCCCGCGGCGGCCCAGGGCGCCGCCGCCGATCTGTTCACCGGCTTTCAGGCCAAGTCGAAAGACCCGGTCCAGGTCAATGCCGACGTGCTTGAGGTTTCCGAGCAGGGCAAGCAGCGCATCTCGACCTTCAGCGGCAATGTCGTCGTCGTGCGCGGCAACACCACGCTGAAGGCCCAGACGATCAAGCTTGTCTCGGATCTCCAGAACACCTCGGCCGACGGCTTCACGCGCATCGAGGCGAGCGGCAAGGTCTTTGTCAGTTCCGGCGATCAGAAGGTCACCGGCGAGACGGCCGTCGTCGACATGCAGGCGCGCACCATCGTCATTTCCGGTGGCGTCGTCCTCAGCCAGGGCAGCAACGTCATCACCGGCAGCCGGCTGGTGGTCAATCTCGCCACTGGCCGGGCGCGTGTCGAACAGGAAGCCGGCAAGCAGATCCGCGGAATCTTTACGCCGGACGCGGGCGGCGGGTAGCGGCGGCCCGGAAGAGCCCTCGACAGCCGCGTGCCGGCGGCTTATTTCCCGGCGAACAACCACGGGGTGCCCAGCGCGTGGCGACATCGAGCTACTTCGGCCGCGGTTCCGGCCGCCGGTCGGCAAATGATGCCCGCTGGCGCGAGGGCGACGACGCCTACGAGAAGCCGCCATCGCGCCTGGTCCCCGATGCCGGTGGGCGCGGCTGGCTGGTGGCCAGCGGTCTGGCCAAGTCTTATCGCCGCCGGCAGGTAGTCCGCGACGCCAGCCTGGCGGTGGCGCGCGGCGAGGCGGTCGGCCTGCTCGGGCCGAACGGCGCCGGCAAGACGACGATCTTCTACATGATCACCGGCCTCGTCCGCGCCGATCACGGCACCATCGAGATTGACGGCAACGATGTCACCGGCATGCCGATGTACCGGCGGGCGCGGCTCGGCATCGGCTACCTCCCGCAGGAGACGTCGATCTTTCGCGGCCTCACCGTCGAGGGCAACATCCGCGCCGTGCTCGAGGTCGTCGAGCCCGACAAGGACAATCGCGAGGAGCATCTCGAGGCGCTGCTCGAGGAATTCCGCATCGCCCATCTTCGCCATATGCCGGCGATCTCGCTGTCCGGCGGCGAGCGGCGGCGCTGCGAGATCGCCCGGGCGCTTGCCAGCCGTCCCGCGTTCATGTTGCTCGACGAGCCGTTCACCGGCGTCGATCCCATCGCCGTCGGCGATATCCAGGCGCTGGTCCGCCATCTCACCAGCCTTGGCATCGGTGTCCTGATCACCGATCACAACGTCCGCGAGACCCTCGGGCTCATCGACCGGGCCTACATCATTCATTCGGGCGAGGTGTTGTTCGAGGGGCGGCCGGACGAGATCGTCGAGAGCCCGGAAGTCCGCCGCCTTTACCTTGGCGAGCAGTTTAGCCTTTAAACCGGCCGTCCAGTACGCTACCAAAAGGAGGGACAAGCAAATTCCGGACCAATTCCGGGGCGGGGTAGTTTTCGCGTATGGCGCTTTCGCACAAATTGGAGCTCCGCCAGAGCCAATCTCTGGTGATGACGCCGCAGCTGATGCAGGCGATCAAGCTCCTCCAGCTCTCCAATCTCGACCTGATTGCCTATGTCGACGCCGAACTCGAGCGCAATCCGCTGCTCGAACGGGCTGAAGGCGAGGAGGGCGGCGACCCGGGCGACACCGGCCGCGGCGACAGCGACCGGGGCGATACCGACCGGGACGGCGACGAGGCCGGCGGCGAGACGACCGGCGAGGCCGACCTGTCGGCGGCCGGCGACGACGATCGCGGCGGCGACGACGCTCCCGACTGGCTGGAGACGGGCATGGAGGCCGACGTCGATGCAATTTCCGCGCGCCTTGATTCGGATCTGGCCAATGTCTTCCCTGACGATCCCGGCAAGCCCGCCGGAGAAATCGCGCCGGCGCTGCCGGTCGAAAGCTGGGCATCGGCGCCGACGCGTCAGCCGATCAGCGCCGAGGACTACAATCTCGAGGCTTTCGTCGCCGAGCAGAAGACGCTCGCCGAACATCTTTGCGATCAATTCGGTCTGGCGGTTTCCGATCCGGCCATGCGGCTGATCGGGCCCGTCCTCATCAACGAACTCGACGAGGCCGGCTACCTGCGCACCGACCTCGCCGGCATCGCCGAGCGCCTCGACGCGCCGGTCGATCTGGTCGAGCAGACCCTTGCCGTCGTGCAGACCCTCGATCCGTCGGGCGTCGGCGCGCGCGATCTCGCCGAGTGCCTGGCGATTCAATTGCGCGAGCGCGACCGCTTCGATCCGGCGATGGCGGCGCTCGTCGCCAACCTCGAGCTTGTCGCGCGTCACGATCACACCGCCTTGCGCAAGGTGTGCGGTGTCGATGAGGAAGATATCGCCGACATGCTGGCCGAGATCAGGTCGCTCAACCCGAAGCCGGGCGCGTCGTTCGGCGACGGCCATGTCCAGCCGGTCATTCCCGACGTGATGGTGCGGCCGGGGCCGGACGGCGACTGGCTGGTCGAACTCAACACCGGCACGCTGCCGCGCGTGCTCGTCAACCAAGTCTACTACGCCTCGGTCAGCAAGCGCCGCCGCAACGACACCGACAAGACGTATCTGGCCGACTGCCTGCAGACCGCCAACTGGCTGGTGAAGAGCCTCGACCAGCGCGCCCGCACCATCCTCAAGGTCGCCACTGAGATCGTCCGTCAGCAGGACGCGTTTCTCGCCCACGGCGTTCGCCACCTGCGACCGCTCAATCTGAAGACTGTCGCCGAGGCTATCGGCATGCACGAGTCGACCGTCTCGCGCGTCACCTCGAACAAGTACATGGCGACGCCGCGCGGCATCTTCGAACTGAAATATTTCTTCACTGCCGCGATCGCTTCGGCCGCCGGCGGCGAGGCCCACTCGGCCGAGGCGGTGCGCTATCGCATCCGCCAGATCATCGACGCCGAGCCGGCCGAGGCAATTCTGTCCGACGATACCATCGTCAGGATGCTGCGCGATTCGGGCGTCGATATTGCACGGCGAACGGTGGCGAAATATCGCGAGGCGATGCGCATTCCCTCATCCGTGCAGCGCCGGCGCGAGAAGCAGGCGAAGGCCAGAAACGATGCAGGGCGGGCCGATGAGCGAAATAATTCAAATACTTATGAGACGCAGACCGGTCTTGGTTGACTTGTCCGCACGGCGTCCCTAGAAGGGCGCGCAGCACGGGCCGGCGGGACTGTGAAGCTGGTTTTCCCTCCGGTCAGAAACCCGGTCCGGCGCATCGCAGCGCCATGGCCGTGCCCGCGAGGGGCGCATCGAAGCTGGCGTATCAGACCGCCGCGTTAGAAGGTTCGAAGCCTCCATGGGCCTGCGTATCTCAGGCAAGAACATCGATGTCGGCGATGCCCTGCGCGGCCACGTTGAGGCGCGCATCGGCGACGCGATCGAGAAATATTTCGACGGCGGCTACGAGGGCCACGTCACGTTCGAGCGCGAAGGCTCCGGCTTCAAGACCGACTGCACGATCCATCTCGACACCGGCATCGTGCTGCGCGCCGGGGGCGCCGGCCAGGACGCGCATCAGAGTTTCGATCTGGCCGCCGAGCGCATCGAGAAGCGCCTGCGGCGCTACAAGCGGCGGCTCAAGGAACACCATGGCGCGCCGCGCGGCGAGACCGAGCCGGCCGCGGCCTACGTCATTGCCGCGCCCGATGAGGACGTCGAGGTCGCACTCGACGACACGCCGGTGGTGATCGCGGAAGAGTCGACCAGCCTCGCCACCATGTCGGTCGGGCATGCGGTGATGGCGCTGGATCTCGCCGAGGCCCCGGTCGTCGTCTTCCGCCACGCGGTTCACGGCGGCATCAATGTTGTCTACAAGCGCAGCGACGGAAACATCGGGTGGATCGATCCGTCGCAGACCGACAAGAAGGGGACCGTCACTTAGGTGACGGCGGAGGCAGGCGCGCCGGCGAATGAACCGGTTTGCCGCAGGGATCATTTGGACTGGAAAAAATGGATCTGAGCGACCTCGTCAAACCCGAAGCGATTCTGCCTTCGCTGAAGGCGAACAGCAAGAAGCAGGCTCTTCAGGCGCTAGCCGAAAAAGCTGCCGAAATGACCGGTCTCGAGGAGCGCGATATTTTCGAAACGCTCATCCAGCGCGAGAAGCTCGGTTCCACCGGGGTCGGCGGCGGCATTGCCATCCCGCACGGCAAGCTCGCCAGCCTCGATCGTATTTTCGGCCTGTTCGCCCGCCTGCCCAAGCCGATCGACTTCGAGGCGCTCGACGATCAGCCGGTCGATCTGGTCTTCCTGCTGCTCGCGCCGGAGGGCGCCGGCGCCGATCATCTCAAGGCGCTCGCCCGCATCGCCCGGCTCTTTCGCGAACCGGGCGTGGCGGGCAAGCTGCGCGCCTCGACCGACAAGTCGGCGCTCTTTTCTGTGCTGACGGAAGGCGCCACGCCCAACGCCGCCTGACTCTGGAGGCTGGTCCGGGGCCTAGTGCAGGCTCATCGCTTCCAGGTCGTTATCGTGCGCATTCATCTCGACGGCCTCGCGGCTGTCGGCGAGCATGATCGGCGTGCCGTCGGCGGCGAGCAGCGCCCACAGCTCCAGATCCGGCACGAGCTGCGGCATTTGCGGAAACATTCCCTTCGCCTCGTCGACCTTGAGCGGGCGCACATAGGCGATCCGGCCGCCGCCGAGAGCCGCGAACGACTCCGGTGACATGACCTGCTTCATGGTGGCAATCGCGGTTTCATTCGTCATGACGCGTACTCCTTTCGGGGCCGGCTTCAGCCGCGCCCCTTGATTTCGATCTGCCGCATGACCCGTTCCGCGCGCGGGCGGACCAGGTCGACCGACAGCAACCCGTCGGTGAGATCGGCGCCCAGCACCTCGATCCCTTCGGCGAGCACAAACGTCTTCTGGAACTGGCGCGCCGCGATGCCGCGATAGAGGAATTCGCGCGACGGCTCCTCTTTTTGTCTGCCGCGGATGACCAGTTCGTTTTCCTCGATGCCGACCTCCAGCTCGTCGCGGGCGAAGCCGGCGACGGCGAGCGTGATGCGCAGGGTTTCGGCCCGGTCGGCCGTGCCCGGCAGGCGCTCGATATTGTAGGGCGGGTAACCGTCCCCGGCCGCCTTGGACAGGCGGTCTAGGGCCCGCTCTATCTCCTCGAAGCCGAGGAGCAGCGGGCTGGAAAGCGCGGCAATTCGCGTCATTCTGCGGTCCTTTCCAGAAGCGACCTTCGTCTTCCCGGACCCTCCAAGAGGCACCCGGGCTCGGAATGGAATATGGGAGCCCGTCGGGAGGCGTTCAAGCGGCGGGAAACCCTCGCCTTGCCGGCGCATCGCGCCCTGCCATATACCTCGGCGCCACGGCTTTTCAGGGTTATGGACGAGGAGGGGGCATGATCCGCAGGCTGGTCATCCTGGCGGTGGTTCTGGCTGTTGCCGGCTTTGCCGTGTTCTGGTTCCTGACGGCGCCGCGCATGCTCGCCGCCGCCGATCTTCCCGCCCATACCCCCGACCTCGCCAACGGCGAGACCATGTTCTGGGCAGGCGGCTGCGAGTCCTGCCATGCGGCTGCCGACGCCAGGGGCGATGACGAACTCAAGCTCGGCGGCGGGCAGCCGCTGGTGACCCCCTTCGGCACCTTTCACGCGCCCAACATCTCGCCCGATCCCGATCATGGCATCGGCCACTGGACCGATCTCGATTTCGTCAACGCCATGAAGTTCGGCGTCGCCCCGGGCGGCGTGCACCTCTATCCGGCATTCCCCTACACGTCGTACCAGCGCATGCGCGTCGAGGACATTCTCGACCTGAAGGCCTTCCTCGATACCCTGCCGCCGGTGACCACGGCCTCGCTGCCGCACGAGCTGCCGTTCCCCTTCAACATCCGTCGCGGCTTAGGCCTGTGGCAACTGCTCTATGTCGATGGCAAGACCTTCGTGCCCGATCCGGCGAAAAGCGATCAGCTCAATCGCGGCGCCTATCTGGTCGAAGGCCCGGCACATTGCGGCGAGTGCCACACGCCGCGCAATCTCATCGGCGGCCCGGACTCGAGCCGCGCCTACGGCGGCGGGCCGGCGCCGGAGGGCGGCGGCAAGATCCCCAACATCACGTCCGACGCGACCGGCCTTGCCGACTGGTCCGAGGCCGATATCGCCAACCTGCTGGAGACCGGCCTGAAGCCGAATTTCGATTCAGCCGGCAGTTCCATGGCGGCGGTGGCGCGCAATACGGCAAAGCTCTCCGCCGCCGACCGCGAGGCGATAGCCGCCTTCGTCGCCAACCTGCCGCCGGTTGACTCGCAGCCCTAGCCGGCGTCGGCGAGCGCTCGTTCGGTCAGTTCGAAGGCGGCGCGAAGCGCCGCCAGCGGTTCGCCCTTCGGGGAAAACTCGTGACCGATATAGCCGGCGTGACCGGTCGCGGCGACGGCGCGGATGACCGCCGGGTAGTTGATCTCCTGGTCCGCATCGAGATCGTTGCGACCGGGATTGCCGGCGGTGTGATAGTGCGCGATCGCGCCGTGGTTCTCGCGGATGGTGCGGATCAGGTCGCCCTCCATGATCTGCATGTGATAGATGTCGTAGAGGAGCTTCACCCGCGGCGAATTCACCCTGGCGCAGACCGCCGCGCCCCAGCCCGTGTGGTCCGCCTGATAGTCGGGATGGTTCACCTTGCTGTTGAGGAGTTCCATCACCAGCGTCACCTCGGTCTCCTCGAACGCCGGCGCCAGTCGCTTGAGATGCTCGGCGACGATCGGCGCGGAGGTCTCGTCGTCCCGGCTCTCACGAAAGCCGCTGAAGCAGATGACATAGGGGATGTTCCACGCAACCGCGTCGGCCAGCGAGGCAAGTGTCGCTTTCTGAACGGCGGCAAAGGCCGCCGGGTCGTTGAGTCCCGGCGCGTTGAGGGGATGCCCGGCCAACGACACCATGGTCAGGCCTTGGTCGCGGAGCAGCGGCCAGTGTTCTTTCGGCACCATCTCGATGCCGGCAAACCCGATCTCGGCCGCGCCGCGGATCAGCGCCTCGGGCGCGATGCCGCTCTTGGCAAACCCGCCCCACGCAAACGCTTGTCGGATTGGCATTGCTGGGATCCTCACGTTTTTTGCTTGATGGTGTTGGTGACGTAGCGGCGGATCAGTTCCGGCTCGGCATTCTGCATGCGCCGCGGCGGCAGACCGGCGAGAATCGCTTCCAGATCGTCGACCACGAAGCGTCCGATCTCGAGGCAGCCCTCGATCGTACCGCCCGCCTTGTGCGCCGAGAGGATCGCCTTGTCTGCCCTGCGGATCGGATGGTCGGCGTCCATCGGCTCGGACGGAAACACGTCGATCGCCGCCCGAAAGCGGCCGGCGTTCGCCATCTCCGTCAGTGCGTCGAAGTCGACCACATGGGCGCGGCTGACCAGAACGAGCACGGCGTCGCTCCGGATCAGGCCGAGCTTCTCGCGCGACAGCAGCGCCTCGTTCTCGGCGCTCGGCGCCGCCAGCACGAAGATCACCCGCGATTCGGCAAGAACCTCGTCGAGCGTCGCCGGCGTGACGCCGCGGCTCGCGAGATATCCGGCGCCGAGCCACGGGTCGAAGGCGCGGACGGACACGCCGAACGGCGTCAGCAGCGGGTGCAGTGCTTGCGCGATACCGCCATAGCCGATCATGCCGACCGGCTTGCCGTAGAGCATGAAGGCGTCGCGGTTGGCGGCATGCAGCCACTGCTCGTTGCCGGCGCGGAAGGCGCGGTCGCTGCTGACGATGTCGCGGCTGGCGGCCAGTGCCAGCGCCAGTGCCATCTCGGCCACCGAGCGGGCGAAGGCCGGAGCGGCGGACAGCACCCGAATGCCGCGCGCGAAACAATGCTCGAAATCGAGCCGGCGTGGAAAGCCGCCCGACACGGTCAGGATTGCCCGGAGCCGCGCGGCTTGTCTTAGCGCGGCCTCGCCGTAACGCCAGTCGGCGCAGACGACCGCTTCGGCCTCGCCGATGGCCGCGTCGAAGGCATCGGCCGGCATCGGCTCGTCCTTGCCCCACACGACCGTCGCCAGGGTATCGAGGCGCGCGCGGTCCTCGCCCGTGAAGATCTCGGCCATCGAGCGGAAGTGCGGGTCGACGATGACCTTCGGCCGGTTGGTCATGTCGTCACTTGGATCCCCGGATCAGGGTTTTTCCCAGCCGCCCGATTTTTCCGAACGGAAGACCGCGTCCAGCACCCGCATCTGCAGGATGGCGTCGTCGACGCCGAACTCCGGCTTCTCCTTGCCCTGGACCGCCCGCGCGAACGCTTCCGCCTGAAGCTGGTACTGGTCGCACTTGGCGAACTTGATCGTCTTGGCGTCCTCGTTGGCGAACTTCTTGCCGCTGTCGAGATAGATCCGCGTGGCCGCGCCCTGCGGGGCGTTGAACGGAATCTCGATCTCGATCCGCCCCTTGGTGCCGAGGATGTTGACCTTCTGGTATCCCGCTGCCTGGGTCGAGACGGTGAAGGTCAGATGGCGGCCTTCGCCGAAGTCGATCAGCGCGCTGGTCGTGCGGTCGGTGCGGAACACCGGATCGCGGTCGATCAGGGACACCACGCCCAGCGGCTCGGCGCCGAAGAAGTAGCGGCCGGAAACGATCGCGTAGCAACCGATGTCGTAGGCCGCGCCGCCGCCGATGTCGGCCATGTTGCGCACATTGTTGGGATCGTCGTTGTAGTAGCTGAACAGAACCTGCACGGCCTTGAGTGTGCCGATCTTCCCCTTGCGCACCAGTTCGCGCGCCTTGATCCACTGCGGATGGTGGCGGACCATGAAGGCCTCGGCGATGAGAATGCCTTTCGGGGCGGTCTTCAGCACTTCCGCTTCTTCCGCCGTCAGCGCGATCGGCTTCTCGCAGAGCACGTGCTTGCCCTTGGCCGCCGCTGCAATGGTCAGCGGCACATGCAGGTGGTTGGGCAACGGATTGTAGACGGCGTCGATGTCGGGGTCGTCGAGGAGCGCCTCGTACGAGCCGTAGGCGACTGGAATGCCGAGCTTCTTGGCCCATTTCTTGGCCGTCGGCAGGCTGCGCGAGGCGATCGCGCGCACCTCGAACTGCTTGCTCTTCAACATGCCGGGGATGACCTTCGCCGTGCCGATATTGGCCGTCGAAATGATCCCCCAGCGGACCTTGCCCACCTTTTTCTTGCTGCCCTTCGCCATGGTACGCCCCTGTCAACCGAATGCGCTGCGCGGCGTAAGCAAGCCGTTTGCGGGCCGATTTGCAAGATGCGGACGGGTATTTCCGGCGAGATAGGTTGCCGCGGTCAGATTCCGGCGAACCAGTCGTAGCCGCGGTCTTCCCAGAACCCGCCCTGGCCACGGCCCTGATCCTTGAAGTCCGCCACCGCGTCGATCCGCATGATGTATTTCGCCATCTTGTAGCCGAGGTGGCGCTCGAGGCGCACGCGCAGCGGCGCGCCATGCGGCACGGTCAGCGTCTCGCCGTTCATCTCGTAGGCGAGGATGGTCTGCGGATGATAGGCATCCTCGAGGTCGACCGTTTCGTAGTAGCGGCCCGATCCGTCGAGCGTCTTTTCCAGTTCGTCGGCGCAGGTGAACATGATGTAGCGCGCCTCGGGCTTCAGCTTGACGCGGTCGAGCACACCGGCAAGCTGCGGTCCGGTCCATTTGCCGATACAACTCCAGCCCTCGACGCAGTCGTGACGCGTGATCTGCGTCCGCGCCGGCATGGCGCGCAGGTCGGCGAGCGAGAACTCGGCCGGGTTCTCGACCAGACCGCCGACCTTGAGACGCCAGTCGGCGAAGCCGTTGGCGGCCAGCGCGCGATAGTCTGCATCGTCGGGATCGGTCGAGCCGTTGGCGCGAAAGGCCGGTGAGATGTCGGCCTCGCTGAATTCCCGCGCCAACGTCGTTGGCGAGGTCAGGAAACGTTGCACCGCCAGATTGATATCGTCGTCGAGATCGATGATGCGGCGGAACCACGGCGTCTCGCCGAGATCGTCGATCTGGTTGCAGCCCGCCAGGGTCAGCGCCGCGGCGCTTGATGAGAGACCGGCGAGGAGCCGCCGGCGGGTGAGGATGTGTTTAGCGCTCATTGCCGTCGCTCCCCGCGCTTGTTGCGTAGCGGCCGGTGATCATCGACCGCAAATTGTTCCAGACGCCCGAGATCAGCACCATCACCACGTGGACGATAACGAACAGCACGACCGCCGCCGCCATGACGAAATGGATCGTGCGCGCCGTCTGCCGGCCGCCGAAGAGATCGACCAGCCATGGGAAAGCGGCGTCGAGACCGGGCGACATGGTCATGCCGGCGAGCACGAGCAGCGGCAGCACGACGACGACCATCGTCAGGTAGGTGAGTTTCTGCAGCACGTTGTAGTCGCGGCCGTGATCGAAGCGCAGCAGGATGTGGTCGCGGATCGAGCGGCCGATGCCGCGCAGCTGCGCCCAACTCGGAATGAGATCGCGCCAGAGATGCCGATTGATCAGGCTGGCGATGAGATAGATGGCGCCGTTGATCGCGAATACCCAGGCGAAGAAGAAGTGCCAGCGCCGTCCGGTGGCAAGGTCCTGGTAGCTCGGGATCGTCGCCCAGGCGGGGAAGCCGCGTGCTGCCTGCCTGCCGTCCACCGTCGACAGGCCGAGTACGCCGGTGGTGTTGAACGTGGCGCCCAGGATCTGCGTCTGCCCGATGGTCGTGCCATCCGGCGCCTGCCGGGCGGTCAGGCTCAGCACCGGATTGTCGAAGTTGGATTTCTGGCCGACATAAAGCGCCGGGTGGGCGTTGAAGATCTGCAGGCCGCTCATCACCAGCACGATGATGCAGATCACGTTGATCCAGTGGGTGATGCGCACCAGAACGGTGTGGCGGTAGACGAATCTCCGCTGCGGTAGCGGCTCGGCGCTGGCGCTTGTCGACATCTTCCCTGCCCCTGATCCTGCCCTTGGCCTTGCAGTGACCGTGCGCGATAGATACGCCTCCCCGCGTCGAAAGGTTTCGCTTTCGCATTCAGTTTTGCGTGAAAGCGCCGTGTACCGTCGGGAGAAGGGACTTTGGCTTGATCGTCGTTGCGCTCGGCGGAGGCGTCGGCAACCAGCTCTTCCAGTACGCCGCCGGCCGCGCCCTGGCGGCGCGGTTGGGCGTGCCCCTGGCCGTCGATCGCCGCCGGTTCGAGGCGCGCGACTGGCCGATCTATGCGCTCGACAGTTTCGCCATCGATGTGGTCCCGGCCGATCCGGCGAGCCTGCCGTTCCGCGAGGGCAGGGTCCTTGGCCGGTTGCTGTCCCGCCTCGGCGGCCGCTACCGCACCTATCGCGAATCCGGGCTGGCTTTCGATCCGGCGGTTCCGGCGCTGCCCGACGGCACCTATCTCCGCGGAAACTTCCAGTGCGAGCGGTATTTCGCCGATCACGACGCCGTCATCCGGCGCGATCTCGCCTTCGCCCATCCGCCCGACGCCGACAACCGCGCGATGCTGGAGACGATCGGCCGGAGCCTTGCGGTGTCGCTGCACGTGCGCCGCGGCGACTACGTCAGCGATCCGCGCGCCAATCGCGTGCATGGCACCATGGAGCCCGACTTCTACCGCCGCGCCGCGGAACTCGTCGCGGAGCGGGTCGGCGGCGATCCGACCTTCTTCGTATTTTCCGACGATCCCGCCTGGGCGGCGGAGAATCTTCGGCTGGGCTTCCCCATGCAGGTCGTCGCCCATAACGGCCGCGAACGGGCCACCGAGGACCTCCGCCTGATGGCCGCCTGCCGGCACCACATTCTCGCCAACAGTTCATTCAGCTGGTGGGGCGCCTGGCTTAACCCGTCGCCCGACAAGATCGTCGTGGCGCCGCAGCCCTGGTTCCGCGACCCCGCAATGGACGAGAGCACCATCGTCCCGGAGCGCTGGCTGCGGCTGGGTGCAATTCCGCCCGCGTCTGCTAAATAGCGGCACGGACATTGGGCGCCGCGGCGCTGCGGGGCAGGATTCGGAATGGCAAAAGTCGCGTTGATCACGGGCGTTACCGGGCAGGATGGCGCCTATCTCGCCGAATTCCTTCTGGGCAAGGGCTATGTCGTCCACGGCATCAAGCGGCGGACGTCGCTTTTCAACACCGACCGCGTCGATCATCTCTTCCACGAGAGCCACGAGGCCGGCCTGCCGTTCACGCTCCATCACGGCGACATGACCGATTCCAGCAGCCTGCTGCGCGTCATGGCCGAGGTGCGCCCCGACGAGGTCTATAACCTCGCCGCCCAGAGCCATGTCGCGGTGTCGTTCGAGGAGCCGGAATACACCGCCAACGCCGACGCCATCGGTACGCTGCGCCTGCTCGAGGCGATCCGTATTCTCGGCCTCGCCGAGACCACGCGCTTCTATCAGGCCTCGACCTCGGAGCTATACGGCAAGGTCGCCGAGACGCCGCAGAGCGAGACCACGCCCTTCCATCCGCGCTCGCCTTACGGCGTCGCCAAGCTCTACGCCCACTGGATCACGGTCAACTACCGCGAGGCCTACGGCCTCTATGCGTGCAGCGGCATCCTCTTCAATCACGAGAGCCCGATCCGCGGCGAGACCTTCGTCACCCGCAAGGTCACCCGCGGCCTCGCCCGTGTTGCGCTCGGCATGCAGGCCTGCCTCTTCCTCGGCAACATGAATGCGAAACGCGACTGGGGTCACAGCCGCGATTTCGTCGAGGCGCAATGGCTGATGCTGCAGCAGGACAAGCCGGAGGATTTCGTCATCGCCACCGGCGAACAGCGCAGCGTGCGCGAGTTCGTCACCGAGACTGCCGCCCGCCTCGGCATCGCCATTGGCTGGTCGGGCGAAGGAACCGATGAAATCGGCACCGTGACCGAACTGAAGAATCCGATCGTCGGCAACCGGCTCGTCGTCGGTCAGGAAATCGTCCGCGTCGATCCGGTCTATTTCCGTCCGGCCGAAGTGGAGTTGCTGCTCGGCGATGCGTCGCGCGCCCGCGCCGCGCTCGGCTGGTCGCCGAAGATCAGTTTCAGCGAACTGGTCGCGGAAATGGCCGACGCGGACTTGGCGCTCGCCCGTCGCGAGAAGGCGACGCTCGGCCGCGGCCTGAAGGTCTTCCGC
>CAWAHE010000022.1:0-87983 GCA_963781775.1 uncultured Alphaproteobacteria bacterium
GATTGCCTCGCAATTTTCGTCGCGGGAAGCACCGGGGTAGCACGCCGCTCACACCGACCTTGGTTGGCCGGCCTACCGGCTTGCACGCCGGCGGCGCGCAGGTTCTCCAAAACCATCTCGGCGAAATCGGTCGGCGGCGTCGCGAGTTTCGAACGGCGGCGCTTGCCCTCGCTGGCCTTCAGGGCGTCGGACAGTTCCTCGTCATCCGCCGGCACGACATGATTAATCGTTTAATCATTCTTGGCGGCGATGTCGACCCCTCGCCTCGCTGAAGGCTGACAACCCGGCTTCCCGAGAACTAGCTCGTTTCCAGGCGGCACACACCGCTCGGCCCCACACTGGACCGCTGGCGGATGGCCGGCCATAAGTAAAACCACGAAGCTCGGGAGGGGCACCAAGATGTCAGAAGCGGTCACGAAAGAAGAAAATCGACCGGTTACCGGTGCGCCCTATCGTGCCGACCACGTCGGCAGCTTGCTCCGGCCGGAAAGTGTGAAGAAAGCCCGCAAGGCCCATTTCGAAGACGGGTCGATGACCGCGGACGCGCTTCGTGCGGTTGAAGACGAAGCGATTGCCGAAATTGTCCGGCACCAGGAACGGGTTGGCTTGCGCGCGGTGACCGACGGGGAGTTCAGACGGCGATTCTGGCACTACGATTTCATCGAGGCGCTCACCGGCTTTGCCATGGAAGAACGCGCCGACGAGGAAGGCATCGTGATGGTCGGCGTGCAGGTCCCGCGGATCCACCCGATGATCACCGGCAAGATCGACTTCCCCGATGACCATCCCATGCTGGACCATTTCCGCTATGTCGCAAGCGTCACCAAGGTTCAGCCGAAGATCTCGATCCCGGGACCCTCATGTTGCCACTTTCGAACCGCGCCGAAGGACATCGCGCCGGCGGAATATCAGGATCTCGAGGTGCTGTTTGGAGACCTCGCAAAGACCTATGCCAAGGCGGTGCAGGCCTTCTACGACGCCGGCTGCCGGTATCTTCAGATGGACGATATTTTCTTCGCCTATCTCTGCGATCCCAAGCATCGCGCAGCCAAGGCCGCGATGGGGCAGGACCCTGATTATCTGATCGACCGTTACGCCTGGATGCTGCACGAAGCGATCAAGGATCGCCCGGACGACATGATCATCGCGATGCACATGTGCCGGGGCAACTTCCGGTCGACATGGGCCGCGCAGGGCGCCTACGACCCGGCCGCCGACGCGATCTTCAACAAGACCGGCGTCGACATTTATTTCATGGAATATGACAGCGAACGCGCCGGCGGACTGGAGCCGCTCCGCCTGCTGCCGAAAGGAAAAAAGCGCGTCCTGCCGGGCTTCATCACGACCAAGACGGCCAAGCTGGAAGACCTCGACGACCTCAAGAGGAAGTTCGAAGAGGCGAGCAAATATGCCGACATCGATCAGCTCGGCATTGCACCCCAATGCGGCTTCTCTTCCACAGAGGAGGGCAACGAAATCACCGCCGACGACCAGTGGCGGAAGCTGGAACTGGTGGTGCGGACGGCGGAGGCCGTTTGGGGTAGCGTCGAGGGATAACGTACTTTCTTGTCGTTTCTGGAACTATTCGGGAGGAATAGGACATGAACAGACTGCTGAGAGTCATGGCATTCGCTGCGGGCCTTGCCGCAGCCGCCGGTCTGGCGGATGCGCGGGAACTGCGTGTCGCGCCCGCCGGCCCGCCGGCCCACCCGGCCCACTACATGTACGAACATTTCGCCACGTATCTGGCCGATGTCTCCGGCGGCGCCCTCACCGCTACAATCCTCGGCCCCGAAGTGGTGGCGCTGCCGCAGATGAAGGACGCGCTCACGACCGGACTCGTCGATATCGGGAACTACCTGCCGCTCTACTTTGCCGCCGGCATGGACACGACCAACATCTCGGGCGACTTCGCGCTGGTCGGCCGCAACCCGCATGTCATGGCGCTGGCCATGTCGGAATACGTCGTCACCTGCGAAGCCTGCCGGAAGGAATTCGCAGATGTGGGCATCGTGTTCCTCGGCGCGGGTTCCTCGGACGTCTACGGGCTCCTGACCACGAAGCCCGTGCGCACCGCCGATGACCTGAAGGGCCTCCGGCTCCGCTCCGGCGGCGCGCCCTATTCCCGTTGGGCGGAGCATTTCGGCGCCACCGGTGTGGCGATGGGCGTCGGCGACACGTTCGAGGGCATGAGCCAGGGTACCATCGACGGGACGATGGCGTCGGTCGTCGATGCGCTCTCGTTCCGGCTGATCGACGTGGCGAAATACGTCACCCGCGTGCCGATCGGCACGTATCATGTCACCTCGAATTTCACCGTCGCCAAATCCACTTGGGATTCCCTCTCCGACCAGGAGAAGGCGTGGGTCGTGGCCGCTGCGGCGCGCGCAAATTTCGACCTGACGGACCGCTGGGCCTACCAGTTGCCGGCCGCTGCAATGGACGCGATCAAGAAGACCAAGATCGAGGTCATCGATCCCGATCCGGCCTTCCTCGAAGCTTCCAACGCCTTCATCGCCGAGGACGAAGCCACGCGCGTGGCCGAGGGTGGCGCCATGGCGCAGCACTTCGTCGACCTCGTCGACAAGTGGACCGCCATCGTGAAGGAAGTCGGCGAGGATCCGGACAAGCTGGCCGAGCGTGCCAAGACGGAGATCTGGGACAAGGTCGACTGGTCGACCTATGGCAAATAGGCGCTCCTCCGCCATGTAGACGCGCGCCGGCCCGGAGCCTTCTACGCCGGGCCGGTGCACCCTCGCGCCACAAATTGCCGGTACAGTCGTGACCGCTTTCGTCCAGTCGTGAACGCGCTATTCGCCTTCGCCACGCGAGCCGTGCGCATTCTCGCGCTCGTTGGCGCGATCGGCACCGTTGCGATGATGTTCCACATCTGCATCGACGTGGTGCTCAGGGACTTCTTCCGCATTTCGCTCGTCACCACCCCGGAGGTGGTCGCGCGCTACTACATGGTCATCGTCGCCTTCCTGCCGCTCGCCTGGCTCGAAAGGCAGAACGGCATGATTTCTGTCGAGCTCCTTGAGTGGGCGCTCGGGCCCCGCGCGCGGCAAGTGTCTGACATCCTCGTCGCGCTTCTCTCGGCGCTGATCTACGGCGTGCTTGCGTGGGCCACGACGAGAAGCGCGCTTCAGCATTTCAGCGTCGGCACCTTTGTCGAGTTCACCGACTACAAGATGCCGGTCTGGCACTCGTTTTTGTTGCCGCCGCTGGGCTTCGTGCTTGCTGCCGCCGTGTGCCTGCTGAAGGCTGTGGAATTCGCCGTCAATCCGGCGAGCGCCCAGCATCCGGAGCCGCTCGCATGAACGTCGCGGTCGGCTTCTGGGGCGTCGCGGTCCTTGTGCTTCTCCTCATCGGGCGGGTGCCGGTGGCGCTCGCGCTCATTGCGGTGAGCTTCGGCGGGATCACCGTGCTCGTCGGGATCAATCCCGCCTTCGGCATCGTGATGAACACGCCCTACAGCTTCGTGGCGTCCTGGACGATGAGCGCGGTGCCGATGTTCCTGCTTATGGGTTTCGTCGCCTACCATTCGGGGCTGACGGCCGGACTCTTCGAGGCGGCCAAGGTCGTCTTGCGCAAGATTCCGGGCGGGCTCGCGATTTCCGCGGTCTTCGCCTGCTCGGGTTTCGCCGCCGTCTCGGGCTCCTCGCTCGCGTGCGCGGCCGCAATGGGCCGCATCGCCATCCCCGAGATGGTGGCGGCGGGCTATCGCCCCTCGGTCGCCTGCGGCTCGATCGCCGCCGGCGGCACGATCGGTGCGCTCATTCCGCCCTCGATCCTGATGATCATCTACGGCATCATCGCCGAGACCTCGGTTACCCAGGTCTTCGTGGGCGGCATCGGCATCGGCCTGCTGACCGCCGTCTCCTACGTCACCGTTATCCTCCTCATCAGCTGGCTGCGGCCGGAGCTCATCCCGCGGCATATCGTTGAAGAGAAGGAAAGCTCGGTCAGAGCGCTCCTCAATATCTGGCCGATCCTGGTGTTGATCGCGCTGGTCTTCGGCGGGCTCTTTTCGGGCTTCTTCAGCGCCACCGAGGCGGGCGCGGTGGGCGCGCTCGGTGCGGTGGTCCTTGCCGCCGTCACCGGCGGGCTGAGCTGGAAGGCGGTGCAGCAATCGCTTCTGGAAACCGTGCTCACCACGTCGTCGCTCTTCATCATCGCCGTGGGCGCGTCGATGTTCACCCGCTTTCTGGGTATTTCCGGTCTCTCGGGTTTCCTCAATTCCACCGTCGCCGGGGCCGACCTCGGCTACGCGCACCTCATGCTCATCATCGTGCTGATCTACCTCGTGCTCGGCACGTTCATGGAGCCGTTCGGCGCGATGCTGGTGACGCTCCCCGTCTTCCTTCCGATCCTGAAGTCGGAAGGCATCAGCCTTGTGTGGTTCGGCGTCCTAGTCGTGAAGTTGCTGGAAATCGGCATGATCACGCCGCCCTTTGGACTCAACGTCTTCGTCATCCGCAACGTCGCGTCGCAGTATGCGACCACCGTGCAGATATTCCGGGGCGTGGTGCCGTTCTTCTTCGCCGATCTCGTGGTGGTCTTTGTAGCGATCGCGTTTCCGCAGATCGTGCTCGCGTTGGTGGGACACTAGCGGAGGCGTGGATTCGCTTCCGCGATCGATTGCCTATGGCAAGGCCTGCACAGCCAGAACCGTCGCACGGAACAGAGCAAACGGGGGCGCGCGCTATACGTCCAGATTGGCGACGCTGAGCGCGTTGGTCTGGATGAAGTCGCGGCGCGGCTCGACCTCGTCGCCCATCAGGCGGCCGAAGAGATCGTTGGCCTCGTCGGCCTCGCGGATCTTCACCTGAAGGAGCGTGCGTGCGTTCGGGTCGAGCGTCGTCTCCCAGAGCTGCTCGGCATTCATCTCGCCGAGGCCCTTGTAGCGCTGCATCGTCAGGCCCTTGCGGCCACCGGCGGTGACCGCCTCGAACAGGTCGCGCGGGCCGTGAATGATCGTCTCGTCGCCCTTGCGCACGAAGGTGGCGAAGGTTCCATAGATCGGCTGTAGCTTCGGCGTGAAGGAATCGAGCTTGCGGGCGTCGGCGGAATCGAGGAGCGCCAGATCGATGATCGCCACCTCCTTGACGCCGCGCACTTCGCGCTCGAAGCGGAAGCCGGTCGTCGACGAGAAGGTGCCGGTCCAGCCGCGCTCGGTTTCCTCCGACAGCGCATCGAGACGCTTGGCGACGTAGGCGGCGGCGGCTTCGGCCTTTTCGCTTTCGGCGAGGATCGCCTGATTGAGCGCCCCGGCGATCGCCACCTGTTCGACAACGGCGCGGTTGTAGCGCGAATGAATGGCGCTGAGCACGTTGACGAAGTTGCGCGCGTCGCCAACGATCTCGGCGAGGTCGCGGCCGGCGCGGTCGTCGCCGCGCGCCAGCTTCAGCACGGCTTCCTCGGTCCCGGTCGCGACGAGGTAATCGGCCATTTCGCGCTCGTCCTTGACGTAGGTCTCGGAGGAGCCGCGCTTCACCTTGTAGAGCGGCGGCTGCGCGATATAGACGTGGCCGCGCTCGATGAGCACGCGCATCTGCCGGTAGAGGAAGGTGAGCAGCAGGGTGCGGATATGGGCGCCGTCGACGTCGGCGTCGGTCATGATGATGATCTTGTGGTAGCGCAGCTTGTCGGGATCGAACTCGTCGGGCCCGATCGAGGTACCGAGTGCGGTGATCAGCGTGCCGACCTGCTCCGACGAGATCATCTTGTCGAAGCGAGCGCGCTCGACGTTGAGGATCTTGCCGCGCAGCGGCAGCACCGCCTGGTTCTCGCGATTGCGGCCCTGCTTGGCGGATCCGCCGGCGGAGTCGCCCTCGACGATGAAGATTTCCGACTTGGCCGGGTCGCGCTCCTGACAGTCGGCAAGCTTGCCGGGGAGCGAGGCCATGTCCAACGCGCCTTTGCGCCGCGTCAGCTCGCGCGCCTTGCGGGCCGCCTCGCGCGCGGCCGCAGCCTCGACGACCTTGCCGACGATCGCCTTGCCTTCCGCCGGGTGCTCCTCCAGCCACGTGCCGAGACCGTCATTGGTGAGGCTCTCGACGACGGGGCGCACTTCGGACGAAACCAGCTTGTCCTTCGTCTGCGAGGAGAATTTCGGATCGGGCACCTTGACCGAAAGAACAGCCGTCAGGCCCTCGCGGCAGTCGTCACCGGTCAGGGTGACCTTCTCTTTCTTGGAGATGCCCTGGCGGTCGGCGTAGCCCGTCAGCTGGCGGGTCAACGCGCCGCGGAAGCCGGCGAGGTGCGTGCCGCCGTCGCGCTGCGGGATGTTGTTGGTAAAGCAGAGCACGTTCTCGTGGTAGGAATCGTTCCACCACATGGCGACTTCGACGGTGATGCCGTCACGCTCCGACTTGACGTAGATCGGCTGCGGAATGAGCGGCTTCTTGGCGCGGTCGAGGAAACGCACGAAAGCCTCCAGGCCGCCCTCGTACATCATCGTCTCGGTCTTCGGCTCGACGCCGCGCCGGTCGGTGAGGACGATCTTGACGCCGGAATTGAGGAAGGCGAGCTCGCGCAGCCGATGCTCCAGCGTGGCATAGTCGAACTCGACCATGGTGAAGGTCTGGGTGCTCGGCCAGAACGTAATCTCGGTGCCGTTGCGCCCGTCCCAGTCGCCGACCACCGCCAGCGGCGCATCGGGCACGCCGTCGGTGAAGCTCATCTCGTGGATCTTCTTCTTGTTCCAGATGCGCAGCTTGAGCTTGCTGGACAGCGCATTGACCACAGACACGCCGACGCCGTGCAGGCCGCCGGAAACCTTGTAGGAGTTCTGGTCGAATTTTCCGCCGGCGTGGAGCTGGGTCATGATGACCTCGGCCGCCGAGACGCCCTCGCCCTTGTGGATGTCGGTCGGGATGCCGCGGCCGTTATCCTTGACGGTGACGGAGCCGTCCGGGTTCAGCGTCAGCGACACCTCGTCGGCATGGCCGGCGAGCGCCTCGTCGATGCCATTGTCGACGACCTCATAGACCATGTGATGCAGGCCCGAGCCGTCATCGGTGTCGCCGATGTACATGCCCGGCCGCTTGCGCACGGCGTCGAGGCCCTTGAGCACCTTGATCGATTCGGCCCCGTATTCGGCGACCGGCTGCATTTCGTTCATTCAGATACCGTTCGGAACAGGGGGCGTTCGCGGCCGTTCGGCAAGGCTCATTCGAAAGCCCCAAACGGCCTTCCCGGCAAGCGCCGGAAAAGCCCCAGAATCATCCTGTCATATATAGCATCGCCAAGGCCGGATTTCGACCTTTCGCCAGCAATTTAGGGGCACTTTTTGCGCCGCACAAACGGCCCGATTCCGGGGCTTTCGCGACCGTGTGCGGACGGGCGCCGATATGCTATTGCGGATAGGCGGATTCGGACTCGGGCCGGCCCCTCGCCGGCGGCCTCATGCGGGCCCTGCCGCGAAGGCCACCGGAGCCCTTTCCTTGCCGCTCGCCGAAACCTTCATCGCCACCTACGGGCCGCTGGTCGTCTTCCTCGGCACCCTGCTCGAAGGCGAGACGATCGCGATCATGGCGGGGTTTCTCGCCCATCAAGGCGCCATTGACGGCCGCCTGGTGCTTGCCGCGGCTTTCCTGGGGGCGCTGGCGGGCGATCAGGCGCTCTTCTTCATCGGCCGCAGGTTCGCCGACCACCCCATGGTCATGCGCCAGCGCAAGCGGCCGTTGTTCGCCAAGGCGCTGGCGCGAGTCGAAGCCAATTCGACCGGGTTCATCCTCGCCTTCCGGTTTCTCTACGGACTGAGGACCGTCAGCCCGCTCGCCGTCGGCGTGTCCAACGTCTCCACGCTGCGCTTCGCTATTCTGAACGCCATCGCCGCCTTCGTCTGGGCCTGCGTCATGACCGGCATCGGCTTCGCCTTCGGGCGGACCATCGAGGCGACGATCGGCCGTTTTCACGCCATCGAACACACGCTGATCGCGATGGTCGCGGTCGGGATCATCGCCTACGCCATCCTCTATTTCGTCCACCGCCGGATCGCGCAGAGGCAGAGCTAGACGTCGAGCGCCGAGACCGTGCCGTCGACGACGGACAGGCGCTGCGCGCTGGAACCGAGCGGCGCGAAGACGGAAGCGTCGGTGCCGGTCATGAACGCCTGACAGCCGAGATCGTCGAGAACGGCGAACAACGCCTCGCGGCGCTCGGCGTCGAGATGAGCGGCAATCTCGTCGAGGAGAACCAGCGGCGTCTCGCCGGACAGCCGGGCGGCAAGCCGCGCCTGGGCGAGCACCAGCCCGATCAGCAGCGCCTTCTGTTCGCCGGTCGAGCAGGTTTCCGCCGCCGCCTGCTTGGGCGCGTGGCGGACGCGAAGGTCGGAGAGATGCGGTCCCGCCAGCGTGCGGCCCGCGGTTGCGTCACGCGGCCGGTCGCCGGCGAGGTCGGCGGCATAGAGCGCCTCGACGGCGCTGGCCGCGTGGCCGTCGAGCATGTGCTCGAGCGTGCCCTCGAGCGCGATCTCGGCGGCCGGGAACGGCGCGGCGACATCACTTTCGGCGATCAAGGCAACCACCAGTCCCGCCCATTCGCGCCGCGCCGCGGCGATGGCGACACCGAGTTCCGCCATCTCGCGTTCGATGGCGTCGAGCCAGCGGGCATCCGACCCCGGTTCGGAAAGCAGGCGGTTACGCCCGCGCATCGCCTTCTCGAAGGCGTTGACGCGCGTGCCGTGGGCGCGGTCGATGGCCAACACCGCGCGATCGAGGAAGCGGCGGCGCTCGGACGCCGGGCCGGTAAACAGGCCGTCCATGGCGGGCGTCAGCCAGACGACCCGCAGGTGATCGAGGAGCGCGTCGGGAGAGCGCGCCGGTGCGCGGTTCACGCGGATCGAGCGGCGGCCTTCCGGGCCGTCCGGCGTCATGGCGATGCCCGTGCCGAGTTCCACGTCGCCGGATGCATTCTCCACGGTTGCCGCAACGGCCCAAGATCCATCGCCCGGATTCTTTGCGATTTCAGTGAGTTGGGCGCGGCGCAGACCTCGGCCCGGTGACAGGAAGGACACCGCCTCGAGCAGGTTGGTCTTGCCGGCGCCGTTCGCGCCGGTCAGCACCACGGAACGGCCGTCGAGTGTCAGGGACAGGGAGGCATAGTTCCGGAATCCGGTGAGTTTCAGCATCCGAACTGCCGTCCGTCCGGGCCGAACGGCCGGCTGCACGCCGCGGGACGCCGCGCCGTTCACCGGGCGGCCTGCGGCAAACTGGAAAATCGGGCGGACTTGCAGGGAATCGGCATGCAGCCCATATTGGCTTTCCCATCAACAAACGGAAGGAGGTGATCCAGTGTCTCATTGTCTTACGCCGCGTGTGGCGGTTGCGACCTGGAATCTCGCCTCAAGCGAGATCAGCGCCTCCTGAGTTCTGGCGCATTCAGGTTCGGCCGCGTCTCCGCGGACCGACAATGGAAGGGCCGTCTCGCAGAGGCGGCCCTTCGCATTTCTGGATGGACCTACATCTTCACGCGGGCGTTGGCCGGATCGTAGAGCGGCCGCATGTGAAGCTTTGCCGGCACGGTGACGGTCGCGACCTCGAGGGCGTAGTCGCCGGAGCTCAGAAACGCGTCGTCGACGCCGGCCGGATTGCGCACGTAGCCAAGCCCGACATTGGCGCCGACCGTGTAGCCCCAGCCGCCGCTGGAGAGATAGCCGACCGGTTTGCCGTCACGCAGGATGGTCTCGCGGCCGGCAAGCAGGATTGAAGGGTCTTCGACGGTGAAGGCCGCCAGGCGCTTCACCAGCGGTGCGGCGGCCGCCTTTTCAAGCGCCGCGCGGCCGCGAAAAGGAATGCCCGACTTCAGCTTCACCGCCCAGCCGAGCCCTGCCTCGAACGGATTGTCGTTCGGCGTGATGTCCGCGCCCCAGGCGCGATAGCCCTTTTCCAGCCGCAGCGATTCGATGGCGCGATAGCCGGCCGGCACGATGCCGTGCGGTTCACCGGCAGCCATCAGCGCATCGAACACCGCGCCGGTGTCGCCGATCGCGACATGCAATTCCCAGCCGAGTTCGCCGACATAGGTGACGCGTAGTGCGCGCGCCGGCTTGCCGGCGATCATGATCTCGCGTACCGCGCCGAACGGAACCGCATCGTTCGACAGGTCGGCATCGGTGGTGGCGGCGAGAACGTCGCGTGATCGCGGGCCCATCAGCGACAGCGTGCCCCAGTCTTCCGTGACGTCGGTCAGCGTGACATCGAGGCCGGCGGGAACGTTCTGCGCGATCCAGGCCAGATCGTGCGTGCGGAACCCGGTGCCGGTGACGACGTAGAAGCGATCCTCGTCGAGCCGCGCCACGGTGAGGTCGCATTCGATGCCGCCGCGCGCATTGAGCATCTGGGTATAGGTCAGCCGTGCCAGGCGCGCGCGCGACGTCGTTGGACGCGATCCACGACAGCGCCTCGGCGGCTCCCCTGCCCGTCACCTCGAACTTGGCAAAAGATGACTGATCGAAGACGGCAACGCGTTCACGCGTGGCCCGGTGCTCCGCGCCGACAGCGTCAAACCAGTTGCCGCGGCCGAAGGAGTGGCTGTCGCGTGGATCGACACCTTCCGGCGCGAACCAGTTGGCGCGCTCCCAGCCCAGCTTGGAACCGAAGACGGCGCGGCGCGACTTGAGGCGCGCGTAGAGCGGCGAGACGATGCGCGGCCGGCCGCTTTCGTATTCTTCAAGCGGGAAAGCGATGGCGTAGTGCTTGCCGTAGGCCTCGAGCGTGCGCTCGCGGGTCCAGGCGCGGTCCTTGTGCAGCCCGGAGAAGCGGCGGATGTCCACGGTCCACAGATCCATCGGCTGTTCGCCGGCCGACACCCACTGGGCCAGCACCCAACCGGCGCCCCCGGCCGAGGCAATGCCGAAAGCGTTGAACCCGGCACCGACGAAGAAGCCGCGCAGTTCCGGCGCCTCGCCGAGGATGAAGTTGCCGTCGGGCGTGAACGATTCCGGCCCGTTGATCATCTGCTTGATGCCGGCGGTTTCCAGAGCCGGAAGCCGGGCAAGAGCGGCTTCCATGTGCTGCTCGAAGTGATCCCAGTCGTCGTCGAGAAGACGGAAGGCGAAATCGTCGGGATAAGCGCCGGTTTCGCCCGCTGGCACCCAGGCGACCGGGTTCGGCTCGTAGCCGCCGAAGGCGAGCCCGCCGACCTCCTCCTTGAAATAGGTGCGCCGGTCGGGATCGCGGACCGTCGCCATGCCGGCTGCGACGCCGGCGATCGGTTCGGTGATCACGTATTGATGCTTCACCGCCTGGAGCGGCACGGTGACGCCAGCCATCGCGGCGATCTGGCCCGACCACAGGCCGGCGCAGAGCACCACCTTGTCGCAGCGGATATCGCCGGCGCTGGTGCGCACGCCGGTCACGCGGCCATTCGCGACCGCAAAGCCTGTGCAGGCGATGCTTTCGACGATCCTCGCGCCATGCATGCGCGCGCCTCGCGCCAACGACTGCGTGATATCGGACGGGCTCGCCTGGCCGTCGGTCGGCATGAAGGTGGCGCCGACCAGATCGTCGACATCGATCAGCGGCCACATTGCCTTGGCCTCGGCCGGCGACAACAGATGCATGTCGAGGCCGAAGGAGCGCGCTGTCGTCGCCTGACGGCGGAACTCGGTCCAGCGTTCGTCGTTGCAGGCGAGCCGCAGGCACCCGGTCTGGCGCCAGCCGGTGGCGAGGCCGGTCTCCGCCTCAAGCCGCCCGTAGAGGCCGGCGGAATAACGCAGGACCTGCGTGATCGCCGCCGAAGAGCGCAACTGACCGACGAGGCCGGCGGCATGCCACGTCGAGCCGCCAGTCAGCGTGCCGCGTTCGATGAGAACGACGTCGGCCTTGTGGTCGCGGGCGAGATGATAGGCGGTGGAACAACCGATGATGCCGCCGCCGATGACCACGACTTCGGCCTGCGACGGCAAGCTCCCCGTCATGCGTGGGCTACGCGATAGCTCGCATAGGTCCGTGCAAAACGGTCCATGTAGTCGGCGGTGTAGGCGGTATAATCGTAATCGAGCGTCGAATAGATCTCCGACACCATGCTCCACATCGTCTCGCGCAGGAGCGAGGCGCACTTCATAGCGTCATAGCTGGTGCGCAGCCGCTCATCGACGGCGCGGCCGAAATAGGCCTGCAGCAATTTCTCTTCGGCGTCGCGATCGAACTGGCAGTTGGACGCCAGGTTGGCGAGATCGAACAGCGGCGAATTGAAACCGCCATAGTCCCAGTCGATCAGCCACAGACGCTGGCCGTCCTCGATGAAATTGCCGGGCAGGAGATCGTTGTGGCCGAAGACAAAATCGACCGGGCCGACCGCGAGTTCCAAGCCATCGGCGGCGTCGACAAGATCGGCCAGGCGCGAGGCGTAGCGGCTGCCGGACTCGTCGAGCGTGCGGGCGTAGTCGCGGATGACGTGGAACACCCAGAAGGCCAGCGCCGGACCGCGCAGGTAACGCGGCATGTCGCGATGCACGCGCTTGATCAGCGGCACCACCTTGGCGAGACGCGTTGGATCGCGCAGGTCTTCGGCCGTGCAGGTGTGGCCGTCGATGAAGCGCATGACGATGATATCGGGACCGGCGTGAACCACTTCCGGCGAGACGCCGGCGGCATGGGCGGCCATGGACGCGGCGCGCTCGTTGAAGCGCATGATGTGATGCACGGGAATGTCGTCGCCGACGCGCACGAAGTAGGCCTTGCCGTCGTCTTCGACGCGGAAATTGAGATTGGTGATACCGCCGTCGATGCGTCGTGGCGCAATCGGCCCGTGCCAGAAATCAAGCCTGCGGATGCGCTCGATAGCCGCCGCTTCTCCGGCTGACTGGGCGCTCATGTCGCGGGTGCCGTCACGCTGGGGATCCGGACTCTTGAGCGGGGCATGGCGGGAGGAAGGCAGGGTGATGATGGCTGACAAGGCAGTTTCGCCCGGATTCCGTGTGGATTCAATGAAGCCGCGGCCGAACGCGACAAAGGTAGCCGGCAAACAGGAGTCCATAGAGTATCCCAGGCGTGTGCGCTGTGAAGATGAGCACAGGCGGCCGTCGGGTCGTGGCGTTATGCCACCGGCGCGGAGTCGCATAGCCGGGGGCCCTGTGTCAAAATCCGCCGTGAGGGAGCAAGCGGAAAATGGCGGAAGAACCCAAGATCCGGATCGAGACCCGCGAGGAGCTGATCTACCTCCTCGCCGAAGCCTCGGCGATCGAGCACAATTTGATGTGCTGCTATCTCTACGCGGCCTGGAGCCTGAAGCGCGACGAACGCGATGGCCTCACGGCGGCGCAGGCCAAGGCCACGCAGCGCTGGGCCCGCGCGGTCACCTCGGTCGCCATAGAGGAGATGACCCACCTGACGCTGGCGAGCAATCTGCTCGTCTCGATCGGCGCCGCACCACATTTTTCGCGGCCGAACTTTCCGATCCCGCCCGGCTATCATCCGTCCGGCGTGGTCGTTGAACTGGCCGGCTTCTCGCGCGCCGTGCTCGATCATTTCATTTTCCTCGAGCGGCCCGAGGGCAACGACCTGCGGGACAGCAAGGAGTTCGTGCCGGCCGCCGAATATCACCGCACGATGCCCAAGGGCCGGCTGATGCCGAGCGCCCAGGACTACGGCACCGTCGGTCACCTCTATCGCGGCATCCGGCATGGACTGGAGGTGCTGACCCACCATATCGGCGAGGCGTCGCTCTTCTGCGGCGATCCGGCCTCGCAGGTCGGTCCCGCCGATGCGTCCCTGCCCGGCCTCACGATTGTGAAGGACCTGAAGAGCGCCGAAGACGCGATCGAGACCATCATTGAACAGGGCGAAGGCGCGCCCGGCCACAGCGACAACAGCCACTACAACCGCTTCCTCGCCGTCCGGCGCGAATACGACGAATTCCTCGCCGCCGATCCGGAATTCCAGCCGGCCTTCCCGGTGGCGCACAACCCGACCATGCGGCCGCCACTCGACCCGCACACCCGGGTCCACATCAACAGCCGCGACGCCGCGCCGATCCTCGACTTCGCCAACTCACTCTACGGCCACATGCTGCGTTGCCTGGTGCAGGCGTTCGGACGCGGCGCCGAAGACGAACTGGGCAAGCGCTTCTTCATCGGCACGGCCATCGATCTGATGGAGCAACTGCCGCCGGTCGGTCATTTTCTCGCGAGCCTGCCGGCCAGCCACACCCACCACCCCGGGGTGAATGCCGGGGTCACGTTCACGACCTTGCGCGACTTGCAGCGCCTGCCGCATGGGCCGGGCGAGAAGCGCATGATGGCGGAACGGATCGCGGAACTCGCCAAGCATGCCCGGCATATCTTTCCGGCCGGACACGCGCTTGCCGGCGCGGCGGATGCACTCGACGCGATGTTGCCGCGCTTCGGCGTAACGACGCTGAAAACCGTCGGCAAGGAACACCCGCTACCGCCGCCGCCGAAGGCGGACGATCTGCCGTCGGGAAGCGCGACCTGCGAGATCGTGGCCGGGCGCGAGCTCGACATCGTCTATGACGGCGTGCGCTGCATCCACGCCCGTTACTGCGTGCTGGGCGCGCCGACCGTGTTCAAGGCCAACACGCCGGGCGACTGGATCTTCCCCGATGCAGTGGCGACCGACGCGCTGGTGCGCGTGGCGCACAATTGCCCGTCGGGCGCTATCGCCTACCGGCGCAAGGACGGCGGACCGCAAGAGACGGCGCCGCCGGTCAACCTGATCCGCCTGCGCGAGAACGGCCCCTACGCCTTCCACGGTCCACTGACCATCGACGGCGAAAGCGTGGGCTTCCGGGCGACGCTCTGCCGCTGCGGCGCATCAAAGAACAAGCCGTTCTGCGACGGCTCGCACAACGCGATCGGCTTCAAGGCGACCGGCGAGCCGGACACACACCCGTCCGAGCCGCTCGCGGTGCGCGACGGCGCCGTGGAGATCGCGCCGCAGAAGGACGGACCGCTTCAAGTCAGCGGCAACCTCGAAATCGTCAGCGGAACCGGACGCACCGTCGACCGCGTGACGGGCGCGCGCCTGTGTCGGTGCGGCGGGTCGCGCAACAAGCCGTTTTGCGACAACACGCATCTCAGGATCGGGTTCAAGTCGGACTAGGCGCCGCTGGCGCGGCGATTGCATCGACCGCCTTTGTCCGCGATCCGGAGTTCTCCATGTCGCTTGCCGGCCACGATCGTTTTCCGTACCGCTCGATCCGCAAGACGATCGCCCGCACCTGGCCAAACGGCAAAGGGCTGGCGGTCTATCTCGGCATCAACCTCGAACATTTCGCTTTCGGCGACGGGCTGGGCGCACAACTGGTGCCGTCGATCGGCCAGCCGGATGTCCTCAACTACGCGTGGCGCGACTACGGCAACCGGGTTGGCGCGTGGCGGATGATCGATCTCCTCGACGCGCTCTCCTTGCCGGCGACGGTGCTCGTCAATTCAAGCCTGCTCGACTATTGCCCCGAGCTCGTCGACGCGCATCACCGGCGCGGCGACGAGATCGCCGGGCACGGGCGCAGCAATTCCGAACACCAGAGCGGGCTTTCCGAGCAGCGCGAATACGACCTGATCTCGGAGGCAACGCTGAAGCTGTCGGAGCATTTCGGCCGGCCGCCGGCGGGATGGCTGGGGCCGTGGATCGCCCAGACGCGGCTCACACCCGACCTCCTCAAGGAATGGGGATACCGCTATCTGCTCGACTGGTGTCACGACGATCGGCCAACCTGGATGAAGACGCGCGCGGGACCGATCCTCGCGGTGCCCTATCCGCAGGAGATCAACGACATCCCGGCGATCGCCGTGCGGCGGACGGACGCCGCCGCGTTCGCAGACATGATCGTCGATCAGTTCGACGAGATGCTCGAACAGTCGCGCGATCAGGCTCTCGTCATGGGGATTGCGCTGCACCCTTACATTGTCGGCCAGCCGTTTCGCCTGAGGCACCTCGCCCGCGCGCTTCGCCATATCGCGACGACGCGCGACACGATCTGGCTGACCACCGCCGGCGCAGTGGCGGAGGCCTGGGCGACGCTGGAGCCGCCGCCTTCAGGCTGACGGCGAGCGCCCGAAGAGCCAGCCGGCAAGAACCGCCGCCAGCAGTGCACCGACAATCTCGGCAAGAATGAAGCCCGGCACGTCGAACAAGGCGATTCCGGAAAACGTCGTGGTGAAGCCGCGGGCAAGCGTCACGGCCGGGTTGGCAAAGCTGGTCGAGGCCGTGAACCAGTAGGCGGCGGTAATCACCAGACCGACCAGCCAGGGCACCGCCGCCGGGGCGTGGCGGATGCCGCCGAGGATGACCAGGACCAGCGAAAAGGTGGCGACGATTTCCGCCAGCCATTGCGACGGACCGGAGCGACCGTGGATGCCGATGGCGAGCGGCGTCAGGTCGAACATCAGGTGGGCGACGATGGTGCCGGCAATGCCGCCCAGGCATTGCGCCACGACGTAGGGCACGAGATCGCCGCGCGGGAAGGTGCCGCGGATCGGCGAAGACCAGGCTGACCGCCGGATTGAAGTGGGCGCCCGACAGCGGCGCGAAGATCGCGATGATGACGACCAGGATGGCGCCGGTCGGGATCGTGTTGCAGAGGAGCGCCAGCGCGAGATTGCCACCCGACAGGCGCTCGGCCATGACGCCGGAGCCGACAACGGTGGCGACGAGGAGCGCCGTGCCCAGGGCCTCGGCGGCAAGGCGGCGTGGCAGCGGTTCAAGCAACGGCGTCAGGCAGCCGACGACGTATCGGCCTTGCTGTCGTCCGTGCGGCCAATGTCGTGGAGACGATGATGCAGGCTGACATCGTCGAGACGCGGCAGGTTGACGAAGATGCCAATGCGCCGCGCCAGCATGCGATAGGCGTCGTCGAACGCGAGCTGGATTTCGGCCGGCGTTCCGGTCGCGGCCGCCGGATCGGGGATGCCCCAATGCGCGGATGTCGGATGGCCCGGCCAGATCGGGCAGACTTCGCCGGCGGCGTCGTCGCAGACGGTGAAGATGAAATCCATCTCCGGCGCGCCCGGCGCCGCGAACTCGTCCCAGCTTTTGGAACGGAACGCGCTGGTGTCGTAGCCGAGCCCCTTCAGCACCGTGAGGGTGCATGGATGGATCGCGCCGCGCGGCTGGCTGCCGGCGGAATAGGCCTTGAAGCGGCCTTTGCCCTCGCGGTTGAGGATGGCCTCGGCCATGACCGAGCGGGCCGAATTGCCCGTGCACAGGAACAGAACATTGTAATAGGCCCGGTCGTTCATCCCGCTCCTCGCGTTCACCTTCCGATGGCGGGTTTCTTGGCCGCGTCGTGTGACAGTGATGTGACGAACGCGGTTGGGTCAGTAGCGGGTCGTCAATTCGGTGAGCCAGTCGGGCGAGGCCTGCACCAGAGCGCTCTCGATTGTCCGGTCGTAGCCGGCGAGAATCGCCACCCCGACGATGACGAGGATCGCGCCGAGGGCGGCCTTGGTTCCCTTGCCGGCGCCGGCCAGCCGGTCGCGCCAGCGCAGGAGAGCGGCGCGCGACAGCGTGCCGAGGAGCGCCAGCGGCAGCGCGGCGCCGAGGCCGAAGACGAGCATCGTGGCGGCGACGACGCCAAGATCGCGGCCCTGCGCGGCGAGCAGCGAGGCGGCGCCGAGAGTCGGCCCGACGCACGGTATCCAGACCGCACCGAGGAGCAGGCCGAGGGCGAACTGGCCGCCGACGCCGGCGGTCGAGAACCCGCCGAAACGCTGCTCCGTCCAGTTGCTCACCGGGCCGGCGGCGAGCGCCAATCGGGTCTGGAATGCCGGCACCACCAGGACGACACCAAGCGCCACGAACAGGACCGCCGCGAGCCCGCGGAAGAAATCCGAATCGAGGCCGATGGAGAAACCGATCGTGGCGACGAACAGGCCGATGACCGTGAAGGACAGGGTAAGGCCGCCGGCGAGCGCCACCGGGCCCCAGCGATGCTCGGCCGCGGCGGCGCCGAACACGATCGGCAGTAGCGGCAGCACGCAAGGCGACAGAACCGACAGCACCCCGGAGAGGAAGGCGAGGCCGAGCGTTCCAATCATCGGTGTCGGCTTTCTTGCGTCAGACGGCCTTGTCGAGAAGCGCCTGGATTGCCGCCTGGCTCGTTTCCCAGGACAGGCGGCCGACTTCGGCGCCGCCCTTGAAGGCGATCAGCGTGGCGCGCTGCTGCACGCCGAAAGAGCGCATCAGGTCCTTCTGCGTGTCGTAGTCGATTTCGAACACGGTGAAGGGTTCGAATTTCGGCTCGGCGAACAGCCCGGCCAGAACCTTGCGCTGCTGGGCGCAGGTGCCGCACCACGTCGCCGATACGTCGATGAGCACGGGCTTGCCGGTCTTCAGCGCGGCGTCGAATGCGGCGCGATCGAAGGCGACGCGATCCGCGGCGGATGCGAACCGGGATGCTCCGGGGATGGCGACAAAGGCGAGGGTGCCGGCGATCAGGCCAAGGGCGGTGCGACGGGTAATCATCGGGTTCATGTCTCGCGAATGCTTGTTTCGTGGGGCCGATTGTATCCGGCATATTGGCCGAAGACGTTCACGATCAAGCGGATAGCGATCACAAGCCCGTGGGGAGGGGCGGCGCGCGTGGCGTGGGCGCCGCCCCCGGGCGAAAGGGTATGCGGTGCGGCCTTACTCGCCGTCTTCCATCCCTTCGCCCGCCTCACCGTGCTCGCCCTTCTCCGACTCCATGGAGAAATCGGCGATGGCGAGGCGCTTGCCGACAATGCTCCTGCCGGGCTCAGCCTTTTCCGCCGTCGCCTGACCAGGCTTCGGAGCCAGCGCGAAAAGGTCGTCGCCGGCAGTTGTGGTGGCGGGCTGAGCGAGGGCGTAGGCGCCGCCGGCGACCAGCGGGATCGCCGCCAGGGCGGCGACAATGATCTTGCGCATGTTTCTTGTTCCTTTCTTGCGGTGCCGGGGAAATCGCCCGGATCGCCCGGAGACTTACGCGAGGCAGCCTGACGCCGGCCCCAGCCGGCCTGTCAGCGTCCTGCAAGGTCCGGGCCCGTTGTTTCGCGCGACGAACGGGCGCGGCTGCGGGCTAGGCAGCCTTGGCAATGGTCGCGGCCAGTCCACCCAGCGGCGACTTGTCCAGCGTGAGCGTCCAGCCATATGCGTCGAGCACGTCGCGCACGATCGCGAGACCAAGGCCGGTGCCCTCGCCTTCGTCGAGACGGCGCCCGCGTTCCAGAACGCTTGCCCGCGATTCAGGCGGAATGCCGGGACCATCATCCTCGACAACCACGGCGGTGACGATCGTCGCGCTCTGCGGCAGCGAACGGACGACCACCCGGGCGGCGGCGTGACGGGCGGCGTTCTCAAGCAGATTGCCGAGCACCTCGACGAGGTCATCGGCGTCGAGAAGGATCGTCGCGTGCGGGGCAAGATCGGTTTCAAAGCTGACGCGCCCGCCGTCGGGCGTGCGCCTGAGCGTGTCGATCAACCGGCGCACGTTCGGTTCGACGGCCGTCGCCCGCGTGCGGCTGAGCGCCGCCCGTCCGCGGATGCGCGTGCGGACCAGTTCGCGCTCGACGCTGCGCAGCATGGCATCGACAAGACCATCGATCTGGTCGGCGGTGTCGGTATCGCCGCGCTCGCGCAGGCGCGCCGCGTCGCCGCGCAACGCCGCCAGCGGGGTCTTCAGGCCATGGGCGAGGTCGGCGGCGGCTTCGCGGGCGCGCGCGAGATCCTGCTCGTGGACGGCAAGCAGCGCGTTCAACTCCTCGACCATCGGGCGCACCTCGGTCGGAATCTTCTCGTCGAAACGGCTTGCCGTCTGCCGGCGTACGGCGGCGATGCCGACGCGGATCCGGTCCAGGGGACGCAACCCGAGACTGATCTGCACGTAGCTCGAAAGGACGAGGATCACGGCGAGGACCGCCATCGCCGGCGCCAGGTCGCGCAGGAAGTCGTTGCGCGCCGCGGTGACGCGGGCGAGGCTCGACGCCACGCCGATGCGCAGCGGGATGACCGACTTGCCATCGGAGATCGAGACTTCAAGCTCAGCGAGGAGCAGTTTCTCGCCCCGCGGTCCGGTGACGTTGGCGTGCTCGATTCTTCCCTCGACCAGCGCGCTGGCGGGAACCTTCAGGGACGTATCCCACAGGGACCGCGAGCGCAGGGATTTCTCGGCGCCATCCGCCACCTGCCAATAGAGCCCGGAGAAAGGATCGGCGAAGCGCGGGTCGGCCGGCTCGCGGGTCAACCCCAAACTGCCATCGGGATTGGTTGAAATCGCTGCGGCGAGCTGGCGCACGGTCGTGTCAAGATCATCGGCGAGGGCGCGCGTGGTGTGGCGCTCGAACAGGAGCGCAAGCCCGACACTGGCGATCGCCAGCACCACCACGATCGCTATCGCGCCGGCCAGCGCGAGGCGCAGACGCAGCGAACCGCCCATCAAGATTCCCGGTCCGCGACCAGATAGCCGAAGCCGCGGCGCGTCTCGATGGCTTCGGGACCGAGCTTCTTGCGAATGCGTGCAATCAGCGCCTCGATGGCATTGGATTCGCGTTCGTAATCCTGCGCGTAGACGTGTTCGATCAGTTCGGACTGCGAGATCACCCGGCCGCGGTTGCGGACAAGATACGAAAACAGCCGGTACTCGAGCGGCGTCAAACTGATGGCGATGCCGCGCCGGGTCACTCTCATCTGGCGCTCGTCGATGGAGATCTCGCCGAGGTCGGCGACCGAACTCGCCTGGCCGGCGGAGCGCCGGATGATGGCGCGAAGGCGCGCGAGCAACTCCTCCACCCGAAACGGCTTCGGCAGATAATCGTCGGCGCCGGCGTCGATACCCTCGACCCGCTCGGGCCAACTGCCTCGCGCGGTGAGAATGAGAATCGGTGTCGTGCGGCCGGCCTCGCGCAGGCGCTTGAGGATGGTCAGTCCGTCGAGGCCCGGAAGCCCAAGATCGAGCACGATCGCCGAGTAGTCTTCCGTGTCGCCGAGGAACCAGGCCTTTTCGCCGTCGCTCGCCGTCTCGACGACGTAGCCGTCGCCGCTCAGGGCGCGAACGAGGTCGCTCGCGATATGCTTGTCGTCTTCAGCGATCAGCACGCGCATCGTCAGATCCCTTGCCGACATCGAGGATTTCGCCGGTCGCGGCATCGACCCGAACCTCCGTCAAACGACCGTCCGGAGCGAGCACCTTCAATTCGTAGATCAGGGCGAATCCTTCGCTTTCCAGTTCGACGCCGAGCAACTGGCCATCCAGCGTCGGGACAACCTTGTCGAGGATCGTGGCGAGCGGAAGGGCCCGGCCGTCGGCGACGGCCTGGCGCGCCTGCTCGTGGTCGGAAATCTCGTGCTCGCCCGCCCAGGACGGCGTGCCGCCGGCGAGACACGCAATGGTCAACGCCGCCGCCAGACAGGTCCGACGTGGCGCTTTCGCGTTGTTCATGGATCACCTGACAAACGCACCTTTGTGGCCGATTCAAGCTGACAAAACGCTGACAAAGGCGATCAGCCGGTTGTAACCCAATCGGGGCAAGTGTCACCGTGGAAAACGGCGTCCTGCGGCCGCGGACCGCCTTGTCGTCAACAACAGCCGCGACGAAAACCCCCGATCCCATGAACGTGACCCTGAGGCGTGACCGCGAGGACAAGGTTCAGGCATCGGAGACAATTCCGGTCTGGGATCCGTTCGTCCGTGTTTTCCACTGGGCGCTCGTCGCCGCGGTCGCGGTCGCGCTCGTCACGACCCTCTTGCTGCCGCCGACCTGGGTAAGGCTGCACGTCATCGCCGGAACCACGGCCGTGGCGCTGGTGGTGGCGCGAATCGTGTGGGGGTTCCTGGGGCCGACCTACGCCCGCTTCGCGAGCTTCGTGCACGCGCCGGCACGGCTTGTCGAACATCTCAACCATCTGCGCGGCGGCACGGCCGAGCACCATATCGGACACAATCCGCTGGGCGGGGCCATGATCGTGGCGCTGGTCGCCGGCGTGATCGTCCTCGCGCTGACCGGCACTATCGCCCTCGGCGGCGTGCTCAAGTCCGGCCCGCTGGCATTCCTCACCAGCTTCGCTACCGGCAACGCGGCGCGCGAACTCCACCAACTTGTGGCTTGGGGGCTGATCGGGCTGATCGGGCTTCATCTCGGCGGCGTCTTCTTCGAAAGCCGGCGCGGGCGCGAGAACCTCGCCCTTGCCATGGTCACCGGCCGCAAGCGGGTGCAGCCCGGAGCCGCCGTCGTGGACTTCCGCGCGGCGCATCCGTTCCTCGCCATCGCCGTCGTGCTTCTGCTTTTCACCGCTTCGAGCGTCGCCGTCGCGACACTTTCAAGCCGTCCGGCCCGCGGCGTGCCGACGGCGGCGCTCGATCCCGTCTACGCCAGCGAATGCGGCGACTGTCATGCGCCTTACCATCCCAGTCTCGAGCCGGGGGCGGCGTGGAGCGCGATCATGGATCACCTCGACCAGCATTTCGGCGAGGACGCTTCGCTCGATGCCGGCAAGACGGCTCAGATCCGCGCTTATCTCGTCGCCAACGCCGCCGAGACCGCCGACACGAAGCCAGCCAACGTGTTCCGCCGGCGCGACGCCGCCGATCCGCTGCGCATTACCGCGACGCCGTTCTGGCGGCGCGTGCATGCCGGAATCGGCGACAGCGTGTTCTCGTCGAAGGCCGTCGGCTCGCGCGCCAATTGCAGCGCCTGCCATCAGGACGCCGCCACCGGACTGTTCAACCCCGCCGCCATCGCCATCCCAAAGGATATCCACTCGTGAACCGCCGCCTGAGCCTTGCCATCCTTGCCGTCGTCCCGCTCTGCCTTGCCGGGGTCGCCCTTGCCGGCGCCGGCCAGCAGGCCGTGCTCGATCAATACGCCGCTCTCGCAAAGGCGGCCGATCCCACCTTCGGCGGGTTCTCGGCGGACCGCGGCAAAGCGTTCTTCCTGGCCAAGAACACCCATAGCGCCGACACCCCGTCGTGCAGCACGTGCCACACGACCAACCCGCGCAATCCCGGCCAGACCACGGTCGGCCAGGCGATCGCGCCGATGGCGGTGTCGGTGACGCCCGACCGCTTCACCGACATGGCGAAGACCGAGAAATGGTTCCGGCGGAACTGCAACACAGTGCTCGGCCGCGAATGCACGCCCGCCGAGAAGGGCGACTTCATCGCCTTCATGAACAGCCAATAGGGAGGAGACCATGAAGGGCATCGGCACAGGATTGGCGGCGGTCACACTGACCGTGGCGGCGGTGGCCTTCGCCGCCTTCTCCGCAACCGGCCAAGCGGCGCCCTCGGCGGCCGACATCGCCGCGGCGGCGGCGCCGACGCCGCCAGACCCGCAGGAGACGTTCAACAAGGAATGCGGCGCATGCCACATGCCGTATCCGGCGCAATTCCTGCCGGCGCGGTCATGGCAGGCGATTACCGGCGACCTGTCGCACCATTTCGGCGAGGACGCTTCGCTCGACCCGGACACGACGACGCTGATCGCCGATTTCCTGGTCGCCAACGCCGCCGACTCGCCCGCCGGAGATCCGCGCATGCTGCGCGGCCTGACGGCCACCGACGTGCCGCTGCGCATCACCGAGACGCCGTGGTGGACGCGCCGTCATCATGAAATCCCGGTGTCGGTGTTCGCGCGGGACACCATCAAGACGAAGTCGAACTGCCTCGCCTGTCATGGCGGCGGCGCCTATCGCGATAACTAGGTCAGAGCTCGGAATAGACGTGGCGAACGCCGTTGAAGTCCTCGACCGAGCAGGCGCCGTCGCCTGAGGCGAGATAGTCGGGCCCGATCGGCGCCTTGCCGTGGCCGCCGGGGATGTCGAGCACGTAGGTCGGCTGGCAGAGACCGGAGACGCGGCCGCGCAGTTCCTTCATCAGCGCCCTGCCCTCGGCAAGGGTCGTTCGGAAATGGCCGGTGCCGGGCGCCAGATCGCCGTGATGGAGGTAGTAGGGCTTCACGCCCGCCTCGACGAAACCGCGCATAAGCGCGGCGAGTGTTTGCGCATCATCGTTGACGCCCTTAAGCAGCACGGTCTGGCTGACCAGCGAGAGGCCGCCATCGGCAAGACGGGCGAGCGCGGCGCGGGCGGCGGCGGTCAATTCGCGCGGATGGTTGGCATGGAGTGCCAGCCAGGTCGCCTTGCCCGACGCGGTGAGCGCCGCGACCAGTTCGTCGGTCACACGCTCCGGCGCCACCACCGGCACGCGGGTGTGGTAGCGCACGACCTTGACGTGATCGATTGCCGCCAACGCCTGCCCCAGTGCTTCCAGCCGGCGCGGCGCGGCGATCAGCGGATCGCCGCCGGAGAGGATCACCTCCCAGATTTCGCGATGCTCACGGATGTAGTCGAGCGCCGCATCGAGCGCTTTCGCGGAAAGAAGCCCCGAACCCGCCTGCCCGACCGTCTCGCGGCGAAAGCAGAAGCGGCAATAGACCGGGCAGACGGAGACGAGTTTCAAGAGGACGCGGTCGGGATAGCGGTGAATCAGGCCCTCTGTCACCGCGTGCGCGTCGTCGCCGATCGGATCGGCACGCTCGTCCGGCGTCGTCGCCAGTTCGGCTGCGTTGGGCACGAACTGCCGTGCGATCGGGTCGTTCGGATCATCGGGATCGATGAGGTCGGCCATGGCCGGCGTGATCGCGACGGCGTAGCGGGCCGCTACAGCTTCGAGAGCGGCGACCTTCTCTTCAGGCACAAGACCGGATTCGAT
The DNA here is from genome assembly GCA_963781775.1 of uncultured Alphaproteobacteria bacterium. Lineage (GTDB taxonomy): Bacteria > Pseudomonadota > Alphaproteobacteria > Rhizobiales > Kaistiaceae > CAVSRC01. The sequence goes on from CAWAHE010000022.1 coordinate 24,634, forward strand.
GAGGTCGGCCGAGGAACGCAGCGTGCGCCGCTGGATGAAGGGCATGTCGTTCATGGCTCATTCTCCAAGCCGGCAACCGGCGTCCATTGCACCTGATCGATATGGCTGGCGCCGGTCGCCAGCATCACGAGGCGGTCGAGGCCGAGCGCGACGCCGCTGGATTCCGGCATGTGTTCCAGCGCGGCGAGGAAGTCCTCGTCCACCGGATAGCGCTCGCCGTAGATGCGCTGCTTCTCGTCCATGTCGGCGAGGAAGCGGGTGCGCTGCTCGGCCGGGTCGGTGAGTTCGGCGAAGCCGTTGGCGAGTTCGACCCCGCAGGCATAGAGCTCGAAGCGCTCGGCGAAGCGTGCATCGTCCGGCTTGGCGCGCGCCAGCGCGGCTTCCGAGAGCGGATATTCGCAGAGCAGCGTGGCGCGGCCGATGCCGAGATTGGGCTCGACCTTTTCGACCAGCACGCGACTGAATATGTCCGACCACGTGTCGTCAGCGGCGACGCGAATGCCCTGCGCCATCGCCACGGCGGCGAAGCGATCGCGATCGTCGAGCATAGCCAGGAGATCGATCGCGGCATGGCGGGCGAAGGCCTCCGCGACGGTCAACCGTTCCGGCGCGGCATGGGGATTCGCTTCGCGGCCCCGCCAGACAAGGATCTCGCGACCAGCCGCCTTTGCCGCTTCGGCGAGGAGCGCGGCGCAATCGTCCATCACCGCGTCATACGGCGCATCGGTCCGGTACCATTCAAGCATGGTGAATTCGGGCGCATGCAGCGGTCCACGCTCACGATTGCGGAAGACGCGGGCGAAATCGACGATTCGTTCCTCGCCGGCGGTCAGGAGCTTCTTCATGGCAAATTCGGGCGAGGTGTGCAGGTAGCGGCGTCCGCGCGCCGCGTCGGGACCGACGAGTTCGGTGGCGAAGCCGTGGAGATGGGTCTCGTTGCCCGGCGAAACCTGCAGGATCGCGGCCTCCACCTCGGTGAAACCCTGCCCCGCGAACCATGCCCTGAGCGCCGCCACGATACGGTTCCGCGCCAGCAGAAACGGCCGGCGGTCGCGGTGGCGGGCGCGATCCCAAAAGGGCACATACGCACTCACCGGGGCCGCCGCATGCTCTGCCAACCTCCCCCTTGAGGGGAGGTCGAAATTCGTGAGCCCCCGGCGAAGCGAATTTCGGGAGGGGGGGTGGTGAAGGGACAGCCAAACCCCCTCCCGAAGCTGCTTCGCAGCTTCGACCTCCCCTCAAGGGGGAGGTTGGCGATCTGCGGCAAGGCACTCAGCATCCACGATCCCTCTGGCGGTCCACGGCAAAATCGCTAAGGTGCGCGCCGAATTGGCGGCCGCTTCGCGCCGCCTGAGCCATAGTCGAGGTAATCTTGAAAGTCATCGCCAGCCAGGTCCGCAAGGGCAACGTCGTCGAGGTCGAAAACCAGCTCTACGTCGTTCTCACCGCCGAGAACTTCCATCCCGGCAAGGGCACCCCGACGACGCAGATCGACATGCGCCGCATCTCCGACGGCGTGAAGGTGTCGCAGCGCTACAAGACCACCGAACAGGTCGAGCGCGCCTTCGTCGAGGACCACGATTATCAGTACCTGTTCGAGGACGGCGACGGCTTCACCTTCATGAACGGCGAGAATTTCGAGCAGGTGATCGTGTCGAAGGACATCGTCGGCGACCTGGCGCCGTACCTGCAGGAAAACATGACGGTGCGGCTGAGCCTCTATAACGGCGTGCCGATCTCGATCGAACTGCCGCAGCGGGTGACGCTTGAGGTGGTGGAAACCGATCCGGCGATGAAGGGCCAGACAGCCGCTTCGTCCTACAAGCCGGCGATGCTGTCCAACGGTGTCAGAACCAACGTGCCGCCGCACATCGCCACCGGAACGCGCATCGTGGTGATGACCGCCGACGGCTCCTACGTCGAGCGCGCCAAGGACTGAACCTCAGGCGGTCGCCTGGCGCAGCCAGGATTTCAGCGTGCCCGCGTCAACGGCGCCGGCGCGCTGCGCGACGATCTTGCCGCCGCGGAACACCATCATCGTCGGGATGCCGCGGATATTGTAGCGGGCGGCAAGCTCGGGCTCGGCCTCGGTGTCGACCTTGAGGAAGCGCATCTCCGGCTCCATCTCGGCGGCGACACGCTCATAGACGGGCGCCATCATCTTGCAGGGGCCGCACCATTCGGCCCAGAAATCGACGACCACCGGCACGTCATTGCGGCCGATCTGCTTGGCAAAGCTGGCGGTGGTCGCGGCCGACGGATGACCGGAAAACAGCGGCTTGTGGCAGACGCCACACTTGGCCTCTGCTGCGGGTTTCGCCGCGGGCACGCGGTTGACGGCGTTGCAATGGGGGCAGACGAAATGGCGGGCGTCGGCGGTCATATTCTTTGCTCCGACCGATAGGTAGGTGGCCGAGCCTCCCCATGCCAGAGGGCGCCATCGCCCGCCTTGACCGGCGTCAAGACGCGGTGAGCTTGTCCACCTCGGCCATCTCCGCCGGTGTCAGCTTCCAGGCGACCGACTTGGCGTTCGCCTCCACCTGCTCGACCCTGGTGGCGCCGGCGATGATCGACGAAACCATCGGCTTGCAGGCGAGCCAGCTCATCGCGAGTTCGAGCAGGGTGTGGCCGTGCAATTCGGCAAACTTGTGGAGCGCTTCGATCGTTTCCCAGTGCGGGTCGAGGAAGCGGGCGGAGCCGCCGCTGTGGCGGGAGCCTTCGGGCAGCGCGGCGCCTTTGCGGTACTTGCCGGAGAGCGAGCCGCCGGCGAGCGGAAAGTAGGGCACCAGGCCGAGGCCCAGCTTCTTCATTGCCGGGAACAGGCTCGCCTCGTGGACGCGATGGACAAGGCTGTATTCGTCCTGGCAGGCGATGAAGCCTGCCATGCCGATCGTCTTGGCGGCGCCCGCCGCCTCGTTGAGCTGCTCGGCCGAGAAGTTCGATGCCGCGACGTGGCGAACTTTGCCGGACTTGATCAGCTCCTCAAGCGCGCGCAGCGTTTCCTCGATCGGCGTGGTCGGATCGGGACGGTGCATCCACAAGAGGTCGATCCAGTCGGTCTTCAAGCGCTTGAGGCTCGCCTCGACGGCGGAAAGCACGTAGGCGCGGCTGCCGCGATGCTCCTCGCTCGAACCAGCCATGGCGCTGCCGAACTTGGTGGCGAGCGTGCACTCCTTGCGCCGGTCGCCCAACACCTGGCCGATGATCGTCTCCGAGCCGCCGCTGTTACCGTAGATATCGGCCGTGTCGAAATGGGTGACGCCGACGTCGAGCGCCTTGTGGATGACCGGGCGCGCGGCCTCGACATCCATGCGTCCGCCGAAATTGTTGGTGCCGAGACCAACGAGCGACACTTCAAGGGCCGACGGCCCGAGCTTGCGGGTTTCCATGACGTGTATTCCTTTGGCGTTTCTTCGCGGGCGGGACCGGTCGCGGGCTCAGCCCTTGACGGCACCCATCAGAATGCCGCGTGCGACGGATTTCCGCAACGCCATTGCGATTGTGGGGCTCGCCGATCGAAATCGCGCGGCCGCGCCGCGCTACAACCGCTTCCGCCGCAGCCCGTCGAAATAGACGATGACGATGATAAGGCCGCCGGTGACGATGCGCTGCCAGAACGAGTTGACGTTGAGCAGGTTAGCGCCGTTGTTGATGGTCGCCAGAATGAAGGCTCCGATCAGCGGCCCGTGGACGGAGCCGACGGCGCCGAACAGCGAACTGCCGCCGATCACGGTCGAGGCGATCGCCTGAAGTTCCCAGCCTTCGGCCTGAGTCGCATTGCCGATGCCGATGCGGGTGGCGAGCAGCACGCCAACAAACGCCGCGAAAACCGCCGACAGCATGTAGGCAAGATAGATGATGCCGTTCACCCGGACGCCGGACAGGCGCGCCAATTCCGGATTGGAGCCAACCGCGAACAGATAGCGGCCCCAGCGGGTGTGGGACAGGAAGATGTATGACGGGATCGCCACCAGGATCACCATCCAGAACAGGCTCGGAATGCCCAGAAAATCCAGCGTGGCGAAATTGGTGAAGGTGTTGTTGGTGATGGCGATGGTGGCGCCGTTGGTCATCAACAGGCCGATGCCGCGCAGCGACGTCAGCGTCGCTAGGGTGATGATGAAGGGCGGCAAGCCCATTTTGGTGATGCCGAAACCGTGGAAGGCGCCGATGGCAAGCCCGACCAGGAGCGTGAGGACGATCGCCAGCCACAGCGACATGCCCGATTGAATCAGCATGGCCACCACGACGGTGGTAAAACCGGCAACGGCGCCGACGCTGAGGTCGATGCCCGCCGTGATGATCACGAAGGTTTCGCCGAGCGCCAGGATGGCAATCATCGAGCCTTGCCGCAGCAGGTTGGGGATGTTGCGCTCGGTGAGAAAGTTCGGCGTGGCGACCGCCAGGATCGCCCAGAGGAGAACCAGGAGTCCAATGAGCGTCAGCGCGAGAAGGAAAGTGTAGTCGCGCCCCCCGCGCGGCGCCGCCGATGTGTCGGCAGTACTTGTCATTTCCGTTCCTCCTCAGACCCCGATCGCTTCCGCGAGCACTTCCTCGTGCGTGTGTTCGCGGAACCCGTTGGTGCCGACCAGACGTCCACCGCGGAAGACGTGGAGGACGTCGGCAAGTTCGTAGACCTCAGGCAGGTACGACGAAATCATGATGATGCCGGCGCCCTTCTTCAAAAGATCCGCCAGCAGCCGATAGATTTCCGCCTTCGTGCCGACGTCGACGCCGACCGTCGGTTCGTCGAAAATGAAAAGGTCGGCGCCGTGATTGAGCCACTTGCCGATGACGATCTTCTGCTGATTGCCGCCGGACATGGACGAGGCGAGGCTGCGCCGGCTGGGTGTCTTGATCGCCAGATCCCTGATTTGCCGGTCGGCGTGCTCCGCCTCCTCGCGCGCCGAAATCGTGATGCCATGGGTCAGCCGGTCGTAGATCGGCAGGTTGATGTTGAGGTTGATCGGCAGGTTGAGATTGAGGCCCTGGTCGCGGCGACTTTCCGGCACAAGCGCGATGCCCAGATTGATGGCGACGCTCTCGCGCGGGACATCGACCGGCTTGCCCTTCCAGAGAATCTCTCCCGCGCTTTTTGGATTCCTGCCAAAGACGCTCATGACGAATTCGCTGCGTCCCGCGCCGATCAGTCCATAGAGGCCGACGATCTCGCCGCGCCTGACGGTCATCGAAACATCCTCGAAGCCCTTGCCGCTCAGATGCCGGGTCTCCAGCAGGACCTCGCCGAAGGGGATCTTTTCCTTATGGTAGATCTGCTCGATCGTGCGATTGATCATCATGGAGACGAGTTCGTTCTCGTCGGTCTCGTTGATGTTGCGTGTGCCGACCAGAACGCCGTCGCGCAGGACCGACACGCGGTCGGCGATCTCGAACACCTCTTCGAGGCGATGACTGATGTAGATGATGGTGACGCCGCTATCGCGCAGCCGGCGGATCAGCGTGAACAGTTCGGCCGCTTCCTGCCGGGTGAGGTAGGCGGTCGGTTCGTCGAAGATCAGGAACTTGGTGCCGCGCAACGATGCGCGCGCGGTGGCGACGAGCTGCTGCTGACCGATCGTCAGGCTGCCGAGGGTGGCAGCCGCCGGCAGGCTGAAGCCCATGTCATCGAGAATGCGCTGAGCGGCGCGAACCATCTCGCGTTTCTGGAGGAGACCGAACCTGACCTTCTCGTCGCCCAGGAAGATGTTCGAAGCAACGCTCAGGTGCCGGCAGAGTACGACCTCCTGATGCACCGCGTTAATGCCGAGCTCGATCGCATCCTGCGGCGAACCGAGCGAGACGGTCTTGCCGTTCCAGAGGATCTCGCCGCTCGTCCGGCGGATGACGCCGGTGAGCAACTTGATCAGCGTCGATTTGCCGGCGCCGTTCTCGCCGACGATGGCGTGAATCTCGTCATAGTTGAAGGCAAGGCTGGTTGGCTTGAGCGCCTCGACCGGTCCATAGCGCTTCTCAAGGTTGCGCAGTTCCAGGATCGGTCCATCCGCCGATGGCTTCTCCCCGGCAGGCCGCGCGTCCGGCGCGACGGTGGACTGGCTCATGTTTTCCCCCTGTCCTCCCAGGGCACAGTAGACGCCGGCGCCGCGCCCCGTCAAAGCGAGGGGACGCGACGCCGGTGCTGTTGGCTGCTACTTGCAGTCGAGCTTCGGGTGAATGAGCGCGGCGATCTTGGGCTCGTTCTCATTCGCCTTGGTCACCAGGTTGGCGCCGGTGTCGACGAAGGCTTCCACCTTCTCGCCCTTGGAGGCGGCAAGAGCCGTCTTCACGCCGTCGTAGCCCATGCGGTAGGGGTCCTGGACCAGGAGAGCGGCGATCGTGCCGTCATCGAGGAAACCAAGGGTCTTGTCGTCGCTGTCGAAACCGACGAGCGCGACCTTGTCGGCCGCCTTGTTCTCCGCAATCGCCTGGCCCGCGCCCTGCGCCATGATCAGGTTGTCGGCGAAGATGCCGACGAGGTTCGGGTTGGCGGTCAGGAGGTCGGTGGTGATGTTCAGCCCGGTGGTGGCCTGACCATCGGCGACCTTGGTAGCGACCAGCTTGAGGTCGGGATACTTGGCCGCGATCTGCTCGGTGAAGCCCTTGTCGCGGGCGGTGAGCGAGCCAACGCCCGGCAGCGAGTTGATCAACGCGATGTCGCCCTTGGCGGCGCCGGTCTTGGCCTTGATGGCGGCGGCGAGGCCGTCGGCCGCGATCCTGCCGCCCGCTTCGTTATCGGTGGTCAGGAACGAGGTGAAAGCCTTGGAATCGGCGGACGAGTCGATGCCGATGATCGGCACGGACTTGGCGGCTTCGTCGATCGGAGCGCCGAGCGCCTTGAACTCGGTCGGTGAAATGACGATGGCCGCCGGCTTGCCGGCCACTGCATTCTCGAGGATCGAGATCTGGCCGTTGATGTCGGACTCCGACTGGGCGCCCAATTGCGGCACGTCGACCTTGAGATCCTTGCCGGCCTGGCAGGCGCCGGACAGCACGATCTGCCAATAGAAGGACGTGGTGTCCTTCACGATGACCGGGATGGTCGTCGCCGCGAAAGCCTGGGTGGCGAGGGCGATGCTGGTGGTGGTGAAAAGCGCGGCAGCGGTGATGCGGCCGAGGACCCGGCGGTTGATACCAAGTTTGGATGCGTATGACATTGAGCGATTCTCCCTTGACGCTGTTACCGTGGATGGTTGGGGCGGCGCCGCCACCCCACGTTGGATGATTTCTGACTCTCCTGAGGCAAGCGTTGGGCTTGCCGGCTGTTTGCCTTGCTTTGTCCTCCCTTCCGGCCGTCATTACGGCCCACTCTCTGGTCCCGACCGCTGCCGCCTTACGGTGTGAACAAATCGGGCTGCTCGTCCGCGTACTTGCGGACCTCCGCAAGAACCATGTCGAGATGCTTGCCCATTGCCTTCGCCGCCTCGTCAGCGTCGCGATCGGCCAGTGCGGCGTAGATTTCGCGATGCTCGCGGAACGTTTCCGGCGTACGCCGTGTCGGCAGCAGCAGTTGCCGCGCCCTTTCGAGCTGGGCGCGCGAGGACTGCACCGTTTCGGCCAGCCGCTGCATGCCCAACCGCTCGAAAAGCATCGCGTGAAAGCGGACATCGAGCAAATAAAACTCGGTCACGTCGTGCGCCTTCACCGCGACCGCCTGATAGTCGAGATTGCGGTCGAGGCGTTTGAGCGTCGCGTCATCGATGCCCGGCGCGATCGCGGCGACGGCGGCCACCTCGAGCGCGCGGCGAACGAAGCCGGCCTCGGCGACATCGTCGAGGCTGATGCGGGCGACGAAGGTCCCCTTCTGCGGTTGCACATCGACGAGACCCTCCTCGCCAAGTCGGGCGACGGCCTCCGCCACCGGTTGGCGGGAAACGCCAAGCCGGAGACAAATTTCCTGTTTGTCGATGCGTGCCCCGGGCTTGAGCGCCAAGCCGACGATGGCGTTGCGAAGGTCGTCGTAGACCAGCACTGACTTGGCGAGCCCCCGCCGCGGAATCGCGGGATTTGCGGCGCTGAACGACGTCGAGGGCGTAGCTAGCATGCTGACATGTTAGCATGCGCCGACCCGGATGCAATCGTCGGCGTGGGGCGGGCGTCGGCGTGGGGCGGGCTCGCGCCGTGTGCGATTGACCGGCGGTCCGCTTGCACCGATCATCCGCCACGATTGGGGAGGCAGGGAAACATCATGCTTTACGGGATTGATCCGATCCTCGGGCCGGATCTGCTGCATGCGCTGCGGGCCATGGGACACGGCGACGAAATCGTCATCGCCGACGCCAACTATCCCGCCGTCAGCAAGGCGCGGCGCCTGATCCGCCTCGACGGGCTCGATGCGGTGCGCGTCCTCGACGCCGTGCTGTCGCTGATGCCGCTCGACACCTATGTCGACAATGCGGCTTTCACGATGGAAGTCGTCGGCGACCCGAAGGCTGTTCCGGATGTCTGCCGCGAATTCGCCAAGGTGGTCCGCAAGCGCGCGAAGGGGCAAAAGATCGCAGCGCTCGAGCGCTACGCCTTCTACGAACGGGCGGAGGCCGCCTTCGCGACCATCGCCACCGGCGAACGGCGCCTCTACGGCAACATCATCCTGAAGAAAGGCGTCATCGCGCCGGGCAAGGGCTAGGCGACGCCAGACGCGTCCATCGCCGTTAGCCGCGGCAGCTTGAGACCGGGCGCGATCTCAGCGGCGAGAGCAAGGATGCCGCCCATGCGGCGCGCCTTCTTGGACGCGTGGTTGTCGGCGATGTCGGCCAGCCGGTGATCGAGGAAGGGATTGGTGAAACGCTCGATGACGCTCTGCCGGTAGGCCGGCGCTTCGTCGATGCGGGCAGCCGCGAAGACCGGCAGCACTTCGTCATCGTAGAGCCTATCGAGCCATGCGCGGACTTCCGGCTCGGCCAGCATCTCGCGCACCGTCTCGTCGGCGGGACGCTTCTCTGCCAGCCAGCGCTCGGCCAGCGCCGTATGGCCAAGGTTGAGGACGAAAAGCTTCAGCCGCTCGGTGACGCGGAGGTCGTCCACCATGCGGATCGCCTTGTGCCGGCACGGCGGCGCCAGCCGCGGCTGCTTTTCGATCGCCCACAGCGCGTAGGGCTCGGCGATGGCACCGGCCGGTTCGAGCGAGCCGGAAACGATGCGATCCACCAGGCTGTTCGCCCACACGCATTCGTCATTCAGCCAGCGCAGAAAATCCGAGGGCAAATGCGAGCGATCAGCGACCCCGGCGCATAGCCCACGCAGCACCGTGCCGTTGGAACTGATCAGCTCGCACGGGAACACCGTCAGCGGCGCCGGGTTCCGCTGCCAGCGGGCGAACAGCAGCTTGGTGAGCTTGGCCGGAAACGACCCCGGCAGGCTGTCGCCGATGGTCTCGCCGTCGGGCATGCGATAGCCGCCATCGCCGGTGTTGGAGACGAGCGTCGTCGCCTCTTCAATGACGATACGCTCGACCTCCGCCCAGTCGGTCACCACCGAGAGCCCGCGGGCGATACTCGTCACATATTCCGTGCGTTCGACTGGCCTGCCGTGCTCGATGCCGCGCACGACGATCGGGATCGGCGAGCCGTCAAAGCCCTTCAGGCGTCCGGCACGTTCGGCCGCGCCCGAGGTCTGCACCACCGCAATCGGACCAACATGCTGACCTTCGGCCCGCGCGTCGGAGACGAACAGGTCCACATGCGCCTGCAGGAAGCGGCTGGTGCCGAACTGGACGATGGGCGTGGCCATGTCTAGAGCGTCAGGATCGCCTTGACCGGCGGCGTCGCGGAGGCGAGCCATGCCGGCATCGCCTCGGGAAGGTCGGCGAGCGCCGCGGTGTGGGTGTTGATGGCGTCCGTGGGCACGGTGCCATCGAGGATCGCCGAGACGACCCGGTCGAAGTCGGCCTTCAGCGCATTGCGTGAGGCGAGCAGATCGATTTCGCGCTTGTGCAGTTCGGGGTCGGGCAAGGTGAGATCGGCGTTGAGCACTCCGACATAGACCAGCATTCCGGCGTGCGCGACGTACGCGACCGAGGCTTCCATGGCGCGGGCGTTGCCGGTGGCGTCGAAAACGCAGTCGAAGAATTCGGCGGCCGTCCGACGACGCGCCTCATCGAGCGCACCGGGGCCGGCGAGAATTCTCTGGTCGAAGCCGAGCTGGTCGCGGGCAAAATCGAGCCGACCCTCCGACACGTCCATGACGGTGACGTCGGCTCCGGTGGCGCGGGCGAAAATCGCCGTGCCGACACCGATTGGTCCCATGCCGACGACTAACGCGCGATCGCCCGCCCCGATGCGGGAACGGCGCACGGCGTGAGCGCCGATCGCCAGGAACTCGACCATCGCGGCGTCGCGCGTGCCGAGGTTGCCCGCGGGATAGAGGTTGCCCTCCGGCAGCACGATGCGTTCGCACATGCCGCCATCGATATGCACGCCGAGACACTGGAGGGTCATGCAGCAATTGAAGCGTCCCTTGCGGCAGGCGATGCACTTGCCGCAGGTCAGGTACGGGTTGACCACCACCGGCGTGCCGGGCGGCAGGCGCTCATTGCCCGAGCCTTCGGCGACCACGGCCGACAACTCGTGGCCCATGATGCGCGGGTACTGAAGATAAGGGTGGGTGCCCTCGAAGATGTGAAAGTCGGTGCCACAAACGCCGATCGAACGGATGTCGATGGCGATCCATCCGTCGCGCGCCGCCGGCAGGGCCACGTCGCGGCGCTCCAGGCGCCCTGGTTCGACACAGACGATCGCCTGCATGCGGCCTTCCCTCCCCTGACGGCGTGACCCGCCGCGCCGCCATGCCTATACCGCCAATTTGGCTGGCGAGAAAATGCGCTGGGGTCGCAGCCGGAAAGTTGGCGACGATGTCCGGTTGACAGGCCCCGCTCGCTCATCGCATAACCATTTGGTTATGAAACTGATCGGTTATGATACGATGCCAGCCACCACCCAGCTCGACGCCACCTTCGCCGCCCTCGCCGACCCGACCCGCAGGGCGATCCTCGCACGGCTCGCGACGGGCGAAGCCTCTGTTACGGAACTTGCCAGGCCTTTCGCCATGAGCCAGCCGGCAATCTCCAAGCACCTCAAGGTTCTGGAACGCGCGGGCCTCATCTCGCGCGGCCGTGACGCGCAGCGGCGGCCGTGCCGCATCGAGGCCCGGCCGCTCGCCGACGCCAACGGCTGGCTGGAAAACTATCGCGTCATCTGGGAGGCCAATTTCCAGCGCCTCGATGCCGTGCTCGACGCGTTGAAGGCGAAGAAGGCGCGGAGCGCCAAGTCAAAGAGGAGAGTCCAATGAAACCGATCACGCCTTGCCTTTGGTTCGACGGCCAGGCCGAAGACGCCGCCCGCCTGTACGTTTCGCTGTTCGAGGATTCCGGCATCGATTCCGTCTCGCGCTACGGCAAGGAGGGCAAGGAGGTCCACGGTCAACCGGAGGGATCGGCGATGACGGTTTCCTTCCGTCTGCGCGGGCAGGAGTTCCTGGCCCTCAACGGCGGGCCGCAGTACACGTTCAGCGAGGCGGTTTCATTCCAGATCTTTTGCGAGACGCAGGCCGAGATCGACCGGCTGTGGAGCAAGCTCGGCGACGGCGGCGAACCGGGTCGCTGCGGCTGGCTCAAGGACAAGTTTGGCCTGTCCTGGCAGGTTATTCCGACGGTGCTCGGCAAGCTGTTGCAGGATCCTGACAAGGCGAAGGCCGGCCGGGCGACGAACGCGATGCTCAAGATGGGCAAGCTCGACATTGCCGAACTGCAACGCGCCCACGCAGGGTGATGACGATGCCTGAAGCGCTGAACGTGACGACACCATCCGATCGCGAGGTCGTGATCACCCGCGACTTCGACGCGCCGCGCGACCTGGTCTTCGAGGCGTGGACCACGCCGGAACTGGTCAGCCGCTGGCTGCTCGGCCCGCCCGACTGGACGATGCCGGTCTGCGAGATCGATGCGCGCGTCGGCGGTCGCTATCGCTACGTGTGGCGGCACCCGGACGGGCGCGAACTCAAGATGGGCGGTGTCTATCGCGAGGTCGTTCCGCCGGAACGGCTGGTGAGCACGGAACGCTTCGACGATCCCGTCATGGGCGGCGACGCGCAAGTCACGATGCTGCTCACTGAATCCGGCGGCCGCACGACGATGACGATGACCGTCCTCTACGCATCGCGGGAGATACGGGACGGAGCGGTCGCGACCGGCATGACGGACGGCATGGAACAGAGTTTCGTCAGGCTCGACGCGATTCTGGCGACGTCGGACTAGTTGGCCGGAGCGGGCGGCGGCGGCGCACAGGTCTGCAGGATACCGTTCCAGCGGGCGCGCTGTTCCGGTGTCATCTGCGACACCGATTGAAGCTTCATCAGGTCGGTGCCGTTGAGATTGGTGAACATGCAGCCGCAGAAGGCCTGGCACACGTCGGCGTCACGATCCTGCTGGCGGCACGAGGCCACGCATTGCTGGTTGAAGTCGCGGCTGACGGCGGCCGCGTTTGGCGTCAGGAACGGGCTCGCCAGCGCCAGCGCGCCGTAAAGGATCGGCTGGTGAATGAGGTAAATGGCGAGGCTCCAGCGCCCGGCCCAGACTGCCGCCTTGCCGAGCGGGCCGCCGGGCCGCCAATGAGCGAGCGGCGTTTCGAGGAGCCTGGCGACGATCAGCCGGCCGATCACCGTGCCCGCCAGAACCACGCCGAACCATGGGAAGACCGGCACATAATCGACGGTCGCCGGAACGTGAGCCGACAGCCCCACCCACCAGAGCGGCGGCCAATCGAACAGCGGGCTGGAATAGAAGTATGGCAGCGCAATCGCGCAGGCCGCGACCAGCGCCACGACGACGCTTGGCAGCCAAAGGAATGGCAACGCCAGCACGCTCGCCAGCGCGATCTCGTGAAGGATTCCGAAGAAGACGAAGGCCTCCGGTTCAACCCACCAGGTGACGAGGCTGACCAGCAGCGCCGCGCCGACGATCAGCCCGAGGCGTCGAAGAAACGACGCGAGGTTCAGCCCGCGCCGGGTGGCCAGAACCAGCCCGACGCCGACTAGCGCCAGGAACGTCCCCGCGATCAGCCGGGCAAAGATAACCCAACCCGGATTGCTGGTGACATCGACCGGAATCAGCCGCCGGACGCTGAGGTCGAAGGCGGTGTGATAGACCACCATGGCAGCGATGGCCGCGCCGCGCACGGCGTCGATGGCCGCCAGGCGGGCGCCGCGGTCCTCGGCGATGCTCGCGATAGCCACGGGTCGGTCAACGTCCTTCATGAGGGGATAGCGGCGCCATCCTGACGGTTGCCGTGACGGCGCGCAACCGAGCCGGTTGGCGGCCTTTCGCGGCGGTGGACAGGCCGCACCAAGGTCTGTATTGGACCGCTGGGCGCGACCGCCGGATTTCCGGCGGCTGGCCCGGGCGGCGAGTCGCGTTGCAAACGGCGGAATACGGCGGCAATATCCGCGCCCCGCCGCACCGCAGCGACGGCGTCCCTTCCCGTTTTTCGGTGCCGTACCGGGCGGAGACGCGGACGGCGTGTTGTCCATCAGAGGAATGCCACAGCCATGTCTTCGACCTTCGACACCGTCGCCCAGGTCATCCACGAGACAAGCGAAATTCCGCTGTCGGAGATCAAGCCCGAAGCGCACGCCATCGATGACCTCGGCATCGACAGCCTCGACTTCCTCGATATCGTCTTCGCGCTCGACAAGAAGTTCGGCATCAAGATTCCGCTGGAAGCGTGGACCAAGGAGGTCAACGCCGGCACCGCTTCGGTCGAGGACTACTTCGTCCTCAAGAACCTCAGCGCGCGGATCGACGAACTCGTCGCGCAGAAGTCGGCTACCTGACGGCTCGTATCGGCCAATGCGTCTTGAATATTTCGAACTGATCGACCGCGTCGAGGAGATCGACCTCGAGGCGCTGACGATTCGCGTCAGCGGCGTCCTGCCGGAACAGAGCCCGGTGTTCGACGGTCACTTCCCGCGCTTTCCGGTGCTGCCGGGCGTCATGATGCTTGAATTCATGAACCATGCTGCCGGCTATCTGCTGCTCCGCCGCCAGAACTGCGAGAAGTTCGTCTTCCTTGGTGGCGTCAAACGCTCCAAGTTCCGCCGCTTCGTCCTGCCGGGCGATACCATGATCGTGGATGCCAAGGTGACCCATGACGGATCGGGCTTCGCCATTGCGGAGACTTCGGTGAACGTGAAGGGCGAAGTCGCCGCCGATGCCGAAGTCGTGATGATCTCGACTCCGTTCCCGACCACGGAACTTGCCGAGGAGATCCGTCAGCGCCTCGCGCTCATCCCGGTGAAATCCCCGGCGAACGCGTGAATGATCCGGCGATGGCGCGCGAGGTCTGGATCACCGGCATCGGCCTGACCTCGAGTCTCGGGGAAGGCCTAGACGCCCACTGGCGGGCGATGGCCGAGGCCGAAAATCCCAAGCCGGTGGTGGATCGCGACTTCGTTCCGCCGTTTTCCATCCATCCGATGGTGCCGCTCGATCTCGACAAGCAGATCCCCAAGCGCGCCGACCAGCGTCAGATGGAAACCTGGCAGCGGCTCGGCACCTACACCGCCGGACTGGCGCTCGAAGACGCCGGCATCGCCGGCAACCTCGATATCCTGAGCCACACCCACGCGGTCGTGGCCGCCGATGGCGGCGCCCGCGACGAAGCGGTGGACACCAGCATCCTTGCCGGTCTCGACAGCGCGGCCGATCCTGCGACCTACCTCAACGAGCATCTCTCCAACGACCTCAGACCGACGCTGTTTCTGGCGCAGCTTCCCAATCTGCTCGCCGGCAACATCTCGATCGTCCACAAGGTCACAGGTTCGTCGCGCACCTTCATGGGCGAGGAGATCGCCGGGGCGAGCGCGGTGGAAGTCGCGTGGCGGCGCATCCGCGCCGACCAGGGCGACATCTTTCTGGTCGGCGGCGCCAGCCAGGCCAACCGCAAGGACACGGTGCTCAACTGCGCGCTCGGCGGCATCCTGTGGGCGGGCGACCCGCTTTCGATCTGGGCGCGACAGGAAAAAGGCGGCGGATCGATCTTCGGCTCGGCCGGTGCATTTCTGGTGGTGGAGGCGCGCGAACACGCCGAGGCGCGTGGCCGCAAACCCTATGCGAAGCTCACCAACGTGATGACCGACCAGAGCCGCCGCAGGCCCGGTGACGTGACCGCGAAGGCGACGCGGCAATTCGACACCGTGTTGCCGGAAGGCGGCCAGCCGGCGGCGGTCTTGTCCGGCGCCACCGGCATTTCCATGCAGACCGGCGAGGAGCGCGCGCTGCTCGACCGATTGATCGCCGAGGGCCGGGTGGATACCGTGCGGGCTACGGGCACGTTGCTCGGCAGCGTCGCCGGCGCGACATTCCCGGCCATGGCCGGCCTTGCCGCGCTCGCGCTTTCGCGCGGCGGCTTCTACCAGCCGGCCGACGAGAGCGGGTTCGAACAGCCGGCGGCGAACCAGCCGAGCCGCATCGCAGTGACCACGATCGGCATCTGGCGCGGCGAAGGCATGGGCCTCATCGAGGCGGTGGACTGAAGGAGGGCATGATGGGCCAGACCAGAGATCATCGCGGACGTCCGGTCGTCGCCGTCACCGGCTACGGCATGATTTCCTCGCTCGGCCAGGGCGTCGAGGACGCCTGGGCGGGGCTGACCGCGGGCCACTCCGGCATCAAGCGCATCAGCCGTTTCGCGACCGACAGCATGCGCACAACCATTGCCGGCGCCATCGACTATCTCTGGCAGGACGGCGACACCGCCATGGACATCACCATGCGGGCCGGCATCCTCGCCGCAGAGGAGGCCATCGCCGACGCCAACATCGGCACCAAGGGCGATTTCCCTGGCCCGCTTTTCGCGGCGATGCCGCCGGCCGAGATGGAATGGCCGTACCGCCGGGCGATCTACAAGAACGCGCCGTCGGCCGACGGCGACGCCTATGACCGCATGATCGCCGCGGCGCGCAAGGCCAATGACGACGACGGCTATCACCACACGCTGCTCGGCTTCATCGCCGAAGGCATCGCCGAGAAGATCGGCTCGAAGGGCGCGCCGATCTCGCTGACCACCGCCTGCGCCTCGGGCGCTACCGCCATCCAGCTCGGCGTCGAGGCGATCCGCCGCGGCGATACCGACGCCGCCATCTCGATCGGCGCGGATTGCTCGGTGAACCCGGAGATGATGATCCGCTTCGCGCTGCTGTCGGCGCTCTCCGGCACCAACGATCCGCCCGAGGAAGTGTCGCGGCCGTTCTCGAAGGATCGCGACGGTTTCGTCATCGCGGAGGGCGCGGCGGCGCTGGTGCTGGAAGACTACGACGCGGCCAGGGCACGCGGCGCCACTATCCACGCGATCATGCGCGGCATCGGCGAAAAGGCCGACGACTTCCACCGGACGCGCTCGAAGCCCGACGGCTCGGCAATCATCGGCGCGATCCGCACGACCATCGACGACGCCGGCATGTCGCCCGACGATATCGACTACATCAACGCGCACGGCACCTCGACGCCGGAGAACGACAAGATGGAGGCGATGTCGCTGGAGATCGTGCTCGGCGAGCGCATGAAGCGCGTGCCGATCAGCTCGAACAAGTCGATGATCGGTCACACGCTGACCGCCGCCGGCGCCATCGAGGCGATCTTCTCGATCAAGACCATCGAGGAAGGCGTGCTGCCGCCGACGATCAATTACCGGACGCCCGACCCGGCAATCGAATTCGACGTAGTGCCGAATGTCGCGCGCGCCGCGTCGGTCGGCACCGTCCTGTCCAATTCGTTCGGCTTCGGCGGGCAGAACGCCTGCCTGGTCGTTTCCGCCGAGCCGGCCTGACATCGCCGAAAAACTTGTGATGCGTTCCCTCCAGCTTCTCGACAATCGCGCGCTTGCCACGCTCGAAATGGAGGAGCCGCCGGCGCCTGGCCCCGGCGAAGTACAGGTCAGGATCGGCGCGGTCGCGCTCAACCACATTGACGTGTGGGGCTGGCGCGGCATGGCCTTCGCCAAGCGCAAACTGCCGATCGTGGTTGGCGCCGAGGCTGCCGGCGAGATTTCGGCGGTCGGCGAGGGCGTTTCCGATCTGCGGCGCGGCCAGATCGTCGCGCTGTTCGGCGCGGAAACCTGCGGCGTCTGCCCGGCCTGCCGTGCGGGCCGCGACAATTTCTGCATCAACGTTGCCGGCATCCGCGGCTTCCACGTCGATGGGCTGGCGCGCGAACGGCTGAACGTCGCGGCGCGGCTGGTGGTGCCGGCGCCGGAAGGCGTCGATGTCATTTCGGCTGCGTGCGCGCCGATTACCTATGGCACGGTCGAACACATGCTGTTCGACAATGCGCACCTGGAATCCGGGCAGACGATTCTGATCCAGGCCGGTGGCAGCGGCATCGGCACCGCCGCGATCCAGCTGGCCAAGGCGGTCGGCGCGACGGTGATCACCACTGTCAGCAGCGACGCCAAGGCAGAGAAGGCCAAGGCGCTCGGCGCCGATCACGTCATCAATTACAAGGAAGACCGCTTCGAGAGCGTGGTGCGCAAGCTCACCAACAAGGAGGGCGTCGACGTGGTCTTCGAGCATGTCGGGCCGGATACCTTCGCGCGCTCGATGTTCTCGATGAAGCGCGGCGGCGTGCTGGTCACCTGTGGCTCGACCACCGGCGTCAGCGCCGAGATCAACCTGTTCCAGCTCTATCAGCGTCAGTTGCGGCTGATCGGCAGCTTCGGCTGCAACCTGCGCAACCTCGCCACCGTGCTCGACAAGATGGCGGCGGGAATCGCCCGGCCGGTCATCGACACCGTGATCGGCCTGGCCGAGATCGACGCAGCCCTTGCCCGCCTCGAATCGCGCGACGTGTTCGGCAAGATCATCGTAACGCTTTGACCGACAAGAACGACAATCCAGCGCCCTACCGGCCGCGGCTGAAGCCGGCCCACCGCTTCCGCGGCCACACACCATGGCAACGGTTCTTGCGCTCGGACGGGTTCAGCCGGGCGATGGCCGGGCTGTTGCGCAACCTCACCCGGCTGGTCCGCCGAATCGGACGAAAGCGCGCCGAGCGCTTCGTCCTGTTCGTCGTCCGCGCGATCGGGCCGCTGGTGCCGGAGAATCGGACGGCGGCGAACAGTATCGCGGCGGCCTTTCCAGAGAAGAGCGCCGCCGAGCAGAAGGCGATCCTGCGCGGCTGCTGGGAGAATTTCGCCCAGGTGGTGGTCGAGTTCCTGTTCCTCGAAGAGATCGCCGCCGAGTTCGACCCGGCGAAACCCGACGAAGGGCCGGTGACCGTGTCGGGCATCGATCAATTCGTGTCGCTGCGCGATGACGGCAGGCCGGCGGTCATCTTCGCGGCACATCTCGCCAACTGGGAAGTTCTCGGCGTGGTCGCCGCCAAGTTTGGTCTGCCCACGGTGCTACCTTATCGCGCGCCGGCCAATTCCCATTTCGCCGAGGACATGCTCACCGAGCGCGAAAGCCTGATGGGAACGCTCATTCCGAACAGCCGCGGCGCGTCGTTCGAGATCGCGGCGGCGATGGAGCGCGGCGAGCACCTTGGCATGCTGGTCGACCAGCGGCTGGCGAGCGGGCCTCGCGTGCCCTTCTTCGGCCGACCGGCGGCGACCAATCCGCTGGCGGCAAAATTCGCGCGCCAGTTCGACTGTCCGGTGCATGGCGCCCGCGCCATCCGCCTGCCCGGCGGGCGGCTTCACCTGGAACTGACGCCGCCGGTCGAGATGCCCCGCGACGCCGAGGGTAAGATCGACGTGACCGCCGCCACCGCGAAAATCACGCTGTCGTGGAAGGCTGGGTGCGCGAGCATCCCGAACAATGGTTCTGGCTGCACGATCGCTGGCGGCTGGCGTAGCGAAAACCTCGCCAGTCCTCTTCCCTCAGGGCGATTCGCGTGCCACTTTTGTTCTCATGCTGACCGATCTCTCCAACCTCGTCCCGCCGGTTGACGGACGTCAGTCCGAGCGCGCCAGCGCCGTGTGCCGGGGCGTCGGCCGACTTCTGCGCAGCCGCGATTTCACCATGGTGACCGAGTTGCCGCTGGCGACCGGAAGGCGGGCCGACGTGGTCGGGCTTGGGCCGGACGGCGAGTTGTGGATCGTCGAGATCAAGTCCTCGATCGAGGATTTCCGCGCCGACCACAAGTGGCCGGACTATCGCCTGTCCTGCGACCGGCTGTTCTTCGCCAGCCATGCCGGCGTGCCGCTCGATATCTTCCCCGAGGATGCCGGGCTGATCCTCGCCGACCAGTTCGGCGCGGAGCTGCTGCGCGAGGCGCCCGAGCACCGGCTCGCCGGCGCGACCCGGAAAGCGATGCTGGTGCGCTTCGCCCAAGCTGCCGCGGCGCGGCTGCACGGGCTGGTCGATCCCGACGCCGGCGCTGATTTCTCATGACTAGCGCGGGGCGCGCTTCGCCAGAATCCGCTGCAGGGTGCGCCGGTGCATGTTGAGCCGGCGGGCCGTCTCCGACACGTTGCGCTCGCAGAGTTCGTAGACGCGCTGGATGTGCTCCCAGCGCACCCGGTCGGCCGACATGGGATTTTCCGGCGGTACCGGCTTGTCGCCCGCCTCGCGCGTGAGCGCCGCGTGGATCTCGTCGGCGTCGGCGGGCTTGGCGAGATAGTCGACGGCGCCGAGTTTCACCGCGGTGACGGCGGTGGCGATGTTGCCGTAGCCGGTCAGCACCACCATGCGCGAATCCGGTCGGCGGCGGCGGACTAGTTCCAGCACGTCGAGGCCATTGCCGTCTTCCAGCCGCATGTCGACGACGGCATAGGCGGGGGGCGCTGCCTCGACCTTCTTGAGGCCTTCGGCGACCGTATCGGCGATGTCGACTACATAGCCGCGCGCCTCCATGGCCCGGGCAAGCCGTTGCAGGAACGGTTTGTCGTCGTCGACGACTAGCAGCGACATGTCGGCGCGATCCGCGCCGTTTTGCTTGGTTTCAGTCATCAAGAGCATTCTCCGTTCCTCCCGGAGATTTGCGGAGGGTTATAGGGACTCGACCGGCCGGAGCCAAGCCTTTCGGCCGTCTATGGTTTCCTCCTCCGGGCGGCCGGCAGCGGCGATATCCATGAAGGCGCGCGGCCACGCCACCCGGACGATGGCGCCGCGCAGCGGCGGCTCGCGGTTGGCAAGCGCAAGGCGCGCGCCGGAGCGCTCCAGAAGCGTCTTGGCGATGAAGAAGCCGAGGCCGAGACCGCCCGCCTCCGGGTCGGCGGCCTCGGCGCGCGAGCCGCGGGTGGTGAGATAAGGCTCGCCGATGCGTTCCATGATGCCGGCGGCGAAGCCAGGACCGTCATCGGTGATGGTCACCGCCACCTCGCGCTCGTTCCACTCGGTCGCGATAGTCACCTTGAAGCGCGCGAAATCGACGGCGTTCTCGACCAGATTGGATAGGCCCTGAACGATGGCGGGATTGCGCCGGCCGATCGGCTCGGGGGCGTCGCCTTGCGGCTTCGCCACCTCGATCTCGACAGTGAAGGCGCGATAGGGGGTCACGACCTCCTCGATCAGATGGGAGAGCGGTACGCGGGCGAGGTGCTCGTCGCCCTGCCACGACATCGTGGTCAGCCGCCCGAGGATATCGCGGCAGCGCTGCGACTGGCTGATGAGCAACGCGAGGTCGTCGGCGTGCGGATCGCCGGGCGGCATCTCGCGCTCCAGCTCCTTGGCGACCAGGGCGATGGTGGCCAGGGGCGTACCCAGTTCGTGGGCTGCGGCGGCGGCGAGTCCATCGAGCGCCGACAAATGGTGCTCGCGGGCGAGCACCATCTCCGTCGCGCTGAGGGCGCGGGCAAGCTGGCGCGCTTCCTCCGCGACGCGGAATGTGTAGATGCCGGTAAAGGCGCAGGCCGAGACCAGCGCTACCCAGACACCGGCCGTGTAGATCAGCGGGATCGTCAGGGTCTCGCCGGCGTGCCACGGAAGCGGCCAGTGGATCAGGGAGAGTACGCTGGCGGTGGCGACCACCATCACCCCGAGAAGGACGGTCGGACGCGGCGGCAATGTCGTCGCCGAGACGATGACCGGCACGAGCAGCAGGATTGCAAACGGGTTGTCGAGCCCGCCGGTGAGAAAGAGCAGCACGCCGAGTTGGCCGACGTCATAGGCGAGGAGCGCCAGAGCCGGCCATTGACCAAGGCGCAACGTCGGCGGGAAGCGCAGCCTGAGCGCGACGTTGATCAGGGCGGAGAGGCCGATGAGCGCCAGGCAGCCCGCCGTCGGTAACGGGAACTTCAGGCTCGCGGCCACGAAAATGACCGCCGTCACCTGGCCGGCGACCGCCAGCCAGCGCAGGCGCACCAGCGTATCGAGACGCAGGCTGCGACTGGCGAAATCGGCGGCGTTGACCGTGTCGCTGAAGGAATTTGCCATCTCTGCCGATCCCGGTACCAGAGCCGCGCGGGTGGCTGCTGTCGCGGCGACCCCGATCCTATATCATCACCCGCCGACGTGAGTGGTGCGACGCCCGAGATGCCCGAAACCAGCGATATCCCCGCAATCGACGTCGACGGCTTGACCAAGATCTACAAGCAGGTCACGGCGGTCGACGGCATCTCTTTCGCGATTCCGCGCGGCTCGATCACCGGCCTGCTGGGCGGCAACGGCGCCGGCAAGACCACCACCATCGGCATGCTGCTCGGCCTGATCCTGCCAACGGCGGGCGCCATCCGCGTGCTTGGCGTCGACATGCTGACCAGCCGCCACACGGTGCTCCACCGCATGAATTTCGAGAGCCCGTATGTGGCTCTGCCGAACCGGCTGACCGTGCGCCAGAACCTTCGCGTCTTCGGCATGCTCTACGGCGTGGCAGACGTCGAGCGGCGCATCCGCGAACTCGCCGACGCGCTCGATCTTGGCGCATTCGTCGACCGCGAGACTGGCAAGATCTCGGCCGGCCAGAAGACGCGCGTGGCGCTCGCCAAGGCGCTGATCAATGCGCCGGAGGTTCTGTTGCTCGACGAGCCGACGGCGTCGCTCGATCCAGACACGGGCGACTGGATCCGCACCCATCTCGCCGATTACGCGCACACGCGCGGCGCAACAATTCTGCTTGCCTCGCACAACATGCCGGAGGTCGAGCGCCTCTGCGACGACGTCATCATGATGAAGGAAGGCAAGATCGTCGACCGCGCCAGCCCGCAGGCGCTCATCGACAAATACGGGCGCACGACTCTGGAGGACGTGTTCCTCGACGTGGCGCGCGGCACCGGCCTCGCCGCCATGATGCCGGAGGTCACACCATGAACGCGCCTTTTGCGCCGGTGCCGGCGGCGGCGGCGCAGCGATTCGCATTGCGGCGCATCGGCGCGATCGTGCTCCGCCACTACTACCTCATGCGCTCGTCATGGCCACGCTTCGCCGACCTGCTCTACTGGCCGCTGGTGCAGATGCTGATGTGGGGCTTCCTGCAAACCTATCTCAACCGGCACTCCGGATTCCTGGCGGCGGCCGGCGGCTCGCTGCTCGGCGCGATCCTGCTGTGGGACCTGCTGGTCCGCGGCCAGCTTGGCTTGTCGGTGTCGTTTCTGGAGGAGATGTGGTCGCGCAACATGGCCAATCTGCTGATCAGCCCGCTGCGCACGGTTGAATATCTGGTCGCGCTGATGGTCGTGAGCTTCTGCCGCCTGACCATCGCGATCATTCCGGTCAGCCTGCTGGCGATCTGGTTCTTCGGCTTCAACCTGTGGGGGCTCGGCTTCGGGCTGGCCGCGTTCTTCGCCAACCTGCTGCTGACCGGCTGGGCGGTTGGCATCCTGGTCAGCGGGCTCATCCTGCGAAACGGTCTCGGCGCCGAGACGCTGGCGTGGACGCTGATGTTCCTGCTGCTGCCGCTCTGCGCTGTCTTCTATCCGGTCTCGGTGTTACCGGGCTTCCTGCAGCCGCTCTCGTGGGCGCTGCCGCCGACCTATGTCTTCGAAGGGATGCGCTCGATCCTGTTCGACCACACCTTCCGCGCCGATCTGATGGTCGAGGCGCTCGCCATCAACGCGGTGTTCATGACGGTGGCGAGCGTCGCCTTCGTCCGCCTGACCGACTCGGCGCGCACGATCGGCTCGCTCATGGGGATCGGCGAGTAGTCCGCGCCTTGGCCGCGAGGTCGGCGAGCGCCTTCCGCAAGGCGCCCGGGCTGGTCACGGCCGCCGGAAAGTCGAGCCGCGCCGACAGGTTGCCGGCCATCAGGTCGATGCCATCCGGATCGGCACCGGTCATGCGCCAATCGCCCTCCGGCATGCCGAGGAGCACGGTCGCGTAGAGCGCCAGCGCCTCGGTGTGGTCCGTGTTCATATGGGCGATGGCATCGGGCTCGGCGGCAAGCAGTTCGGCGGCGTCCCGCACGCCGGTCAGCACGTCCGCCGGGGCGAGCGACACGATCCGACCGAAGCCGGCCACCAGGTGGGCGCCCTCCACGATGAAGCGCCGGAAGCCGAAATCGGCAAAATCGGCGTAGCCGGCCGCCTCGGGGTGGCGGGCAAGAAAGCGGCGACGGAGCATTGGATCGGGGTCTGATTCGCCGACCATTCCGGTCAAGGTCAGCCGCGCCCCGGCAAGCGGATCGCCGCTTTCCCCGCCGGGCGCGACCAGAAGCAGAGAGGCGCGCCTGTCCGCGGCCAGATTGCGGGTGTGCACGGCCAGCGACGAAATCAGCAGGATCGGCTCGCCCGCCGGGGTGGTCGCGACCGTCACCAGCGAGGCAAAAGGCCCCCCATCAGCCCCCAAAGTCGCCAGCGAACCGGTGGAAACCCGCCGCAGCACCCGCCGGGCGGCGGCAGAAGCAGAAAAACCCTCGTCCGTCATTGTCCGGCCAAACCTGACGCTTTGCCTTCATTCGCCCAAAATCGGGTGGTCGTTGTTAGCAACCTCACAGCCTGTGCCTGCCTGTTTGTCCTCCGGATTAGCTCCAGCCCTTGGAATCCGTTAGTGTGATGCCACATTTTCCGCGCAATGCAGACGCCAAAGGCGCGTCCACCACGCACCCCGACGGGGCGCGCAAGCAGCTGGAGACGACCGGAATGCCGACGATCGCCCTAGTCGACGACGATCGCAACATCCTTGCGTCCGTTTCGATTGCCCTCGAGTCAGAGGGCTACCGCGTGCAGACCTATACCGACGGCGCTTCGGCGCTCGACGGTTTTCAGGCCATCCTGCCGGACCTTGCCATCCTCGACATCAAGATGCCGCGCATGGATGGCATGGAACTGCTGCGACGCCTGCGACAGAAGACCGACCTGCCCGTCATCTTCCTCACCTCGAAGGATGACGAGATCGATGAATTGTTCGGCCTCAAGATGGGCGCCGACGATTTCATCAAGAAGCCGTTCTCGCAACGCCTGCTGGTCGAACGGGTGAAGGCCGTTCTACGGCGCTTTCAGCCCCGCGATCCCACCGCAACCAAGGCCGAGGAAACGGCGCGCGTGCTCGACCGCGGCGCTCTGTCGATGGATCAGGAGCGCCACACCTGCACGTGGAATACGTTGCCGGTCACGCTGACGGTCACCGAATTCCTTATTCTCTTCGCGCTTGCCAACCGGCCCGGTGTGGTGAAGAGCCGCAACGCGCTGATGGATGCCGCTTACGACGATCAGGTGTATGTTGACGATCGCACCATCGACAGTCACATCAAGCGACTGCGCAAGAAGTTCAAGGTGGTCGATCCCGAGTTCGAGATGATCGAGACGCTCTACGGCGTTGGCTACCGCTTCAAGGAGACCTGAGCGAGGACACGCTCCGGTGCCGCGATGACGGCAGGTATCGAGGACCAGAAACTGGCTGAACTGCCCGCGCCGCCGCGGGCCGGAATCGTACGCCGGGCGCAGGCGTGGCTGTCGCGCGCCACCGCGATTCCGCTGTTCACCAGCCTGACCCGGCGCATTGTCGTCCTCAATCTTGCGGCGCTGGTCGTTCTGGTCTCCGGCATCCTGTTCCTCAACCAGTTCCGCGCCGGCCTCATCGACGCGCGCGTGACGAGCCTGCTCACCCAGGGCGAGATCATCGCCGGCGCGATCGCCTCGCAAGCGACCGTCGACAGCGACAACGTCTATATCGATCCGGAGAAGTATCTCGACCTGCAGGCCGGGCAGAGCATCTCGCCGCTCGACCAGAGTTACGAGGACCTCGATTTCTCGATCAACCCGGAGAAGGTCGCGCCGGTCTTGCTGCGACTGATCTCGCCGACGCGCACCCGCGCCCGTATCTACGACCGCGACGGCACGCTGATCGTCGACTCGCGCCATCTCTATCCCGGTGGACAGATCCTCCGCTTCGACCTGCCGCCGACCACGAGCAGCGAGGAATCGTGGCTGGAGACGGTGTGGCGGCGCTTCAATCTGTGGCTGTCGAGCCGCGATCTGCCGATGTACCAGGAACTCGGCGGCGCAAACGGGCGCGGCTACGAGGAAGTCGTCTCGGCGCTTAGCGGACAGCCCGAGAAGATCGTCCGTCTCAACGACCGCGGCGAACTGATCGTCTCGGTCGCCGTGCCCATCCAGCGCTACCGGTCGGTTCACGGCGCACTGCTGCTGTCAACGCAGGGCGGCGACATCGACAATATCGTCCACGCCGAGCGACTGGCGATCGTGCGCGTGTTCCTGGTTGCCGCCGGAGTGACGATCCTGCTTTCGATCCTGCTCGCCGGCACAATCGCGGCGCCGCTTCGCCGTCTGGCCGACGCCGCCGATCTCGTCCGTCACCGAGTCAAGTCGCGGCCGGAAATCCCCGATTTCAGCAAGCGCCGTGACGAGATCGGCCACCTCAGCCAGGCGCTGCGCGATATGACCGGCGCGCTCTACGACCGCATCGACGCGATCGAGAGTTTTGCCGCCGACGTCGCGCATGAATTGAAGAACCCGCTGACCTCGCTCAGGAGCGCGGTGGAGACGCTGCCGCTCGCCCGCACCGAGGAAGCCAAGTCGCGATTGTCGGGCATCATCAAGCACGACATTCGCCGCCTCGACCGCCTGATCAACGACATCTCCGACGCTTCCAGGCTCGATGCCGAACTATCGCGCCAGGACGCCACGCCGGTCGACATGCGTCAGTTGCTGAATGCAGTGGTCGGCATCATCCGCGATACGTCCAAGGTTGACGGGCCGGTGATCAAGCTCGAGTTCACCGACAAGGATCCCGGCGCCTACATCGTCTTCGGGCATGACAGCCGTCTCGGGCAGATCTTCAACAACCTGATCGACAACGCCCGCTCCTTCTGCAGCAAGGACGGCATCGTTCGCATCATTGCGCGACCCGACGACGGTTTCGTGGAAATCCTCGTCGAGGATGACGGCCCCGGCATTCGTCCCGACCAGTTCGAGCGCATCTTCGAGCGGTTCTATACCGACCGCGAAGGCGGTGAGGAGACCTTCGGCCAGAACTCGGGACTGGGCTTGTCGATCTCACGCCAGATCGTCGAGGCCCACAACGGCCGTATCTGGGCGGAGAACCGCACGCGCCCGAGCAAGGAGCCCGGCGCCCCGCCGGTGGTGCTCGGCGCCCGCTTCACGGTGCGCCTGCCGGCGGCATGACCGTCGCGACGACGCTTCACGCCAGCGTGGCGCTGGTCGGCAAACGGGGCGTGCTGATTCGCGGCGCATCGGGCAGCGGCAAGTCCGCTCTCCTGCTTGCGCTGATTGCCATCGATCCGAAGCGCAACGCTCTCGTCGCCGACGACCAGACAAACGTCGCGGCGATCAACGGCCGGGTCGTGGCGAGCGCACCATCTGCGCTGGCCGGGCTGATCGAGGTGCGCGGCCAGGGCATCCTGAAGCGTGCGCATGTCTCGCCGGTCGTGGTCGATTTCGTGGTCGATCTCGCGGCGCCGGACCAAAGTCCGCGAATGCCGGAAGCAGAGCAGGAGCGCACCAATATTGTGGGGATTGTGCTGCCGCGCCTCATCTTGCCGATCGGCGTTCATGACGGCGCGCTTCGCGTTTGCACAGCAATTGCCGCGCGGCTGCTCTAAAACCCTTGAAAAATCAACCAATCGCTTGCCTCTTGCGTTGCGGAATCGATCCGGCAAGATGTGCGCCGCAGCAGCGGCCAGAGGCCGGCGCCGGGGATCGAGAAGGCTCATGATAGGACTGGTGCTCGTCACCCACGGCAAGCTTGCGGTGGAGTTCCGGGCGGCGCTTGAGCACGTGGTCGGTGCACAAACCCAGATCGAGACGGTTTCGATCGGGCCCGACGACGATATCGAGCGACGACGTCAGGACATTCTCGACGCGGTTCAGAGGGTCAACACCTCTTCTGGCGTAATTCTGTTGACCGACATGTTCGGCGGAACACCGTCAAATCTCGCCATTTCGGTCATGGAGGCCGGCAAGATCGAGGTGATTGCCGGCGTCAACCTGCCGATGTTGATCAAGCTGGCGAGCGTGCGCGGCGAGAGGCCGCTTGCCGAGGCCATCGCCGACGCCCAGGACGCCGGCCGCAAATACATCAACGTCGCGAGCCAGGTGCTCAACGGCAAATAATGGGCGGCGACACACCGGCCGGCCCATTTTCCGGCGATCTCCTCATCGTCAACAAGCGTGGCCTGCATGCGCGCGCCGCCGCGCGCTTCGTCCAGTGCGCCGAACGCTTCGATGCGACAATTGCCGTATCGAAGGACCAGACCACGGTCGGCGGCACCTCGATCATGGGACTGATGATGCTCGCCGCCGCCCCCGGTTCCGAGATCCACGTGACCGCCGAAGGCCCCGAGGCCGAGGCGGCGCTGGCGGCGCTGGCGGAACTTGTCGCCAGCCGGTTCGGCGAGGACGAATAGATTACATAAAGAAATCTTTATATCCTTATTGCCCTGCCGCGGCCGGGCGGCTATAAACCGCTGAATCGAACAATCCCGCCATTCAGCCGTGCTCGAGGAGACCGGAATGCCGAAGACCGCCGACTATGTTGTGAAGGACATCGGGCTCGCCGACTGGGGCCGCAAGGAAATCTCGATGGCCGAGTCGGAGATGCCGGGCCTGATGGCGACGCGCGAGGAGTACGGTCCCGAGCAGCCGCTGCGCGGCGCGCGCATCGCCGGCTCGCTGCACATGACCATCCAGACGGCCGTGCTGATCGAGACGCTGCAGGCGCTGGGCGCCGAGGTGCGCTGGGCATCCTGCAACATCTACTCGACCCAGGATCATGCCGCTGCGGCGATCGCCGCCGCCGGGACGCCGGTCTTCGCGATCAAGGGCGAGAGCCTCAAGGATTACTGGGAATACACCCACCGCATCTTCGAGTGGACCGACGGCGGCTGGCCGAACATGATCCTCGACGATGGCGGCGACGCGACGCTCCTCTTGCATCTCGGCATGCAGGCCGAGACCAACGCCTCGGTGATCGCCCATCCGACCAACGAGGAGGAGGAAGACCTTTTCGCCGCCATCAAGAGCCGGCTGGCGAAATCGCCCAACTGGTATTCGACGGTTGCCAAGAACATCCGCGGTGTCACCGAGGAGACGACGACGGGCGTTCATCGGCTTTACCAGATGGCCAAGGAAGGCCGCCTGCTCTTCCCGGCGATCAACGTCAACGACTCGGTGACCAAGTCGAAATTCGACAACCTCTACGGCTGCCGCGAATCGCTGGTCGACGGCATCCGCCGCGGCACCGACGTGATGATGTCGGGCAAGACCGCGATGGTGGCGGGCTTCGGCGACGTCGGCAAGGGATCGGCGGCGAGCCTGCGCAACGCCGGCTGCCGCGTGCTGGTGTCAGAAGTCGATCCGATCTGCGCGTTGCAGGCGGCGATGGAGGGCTACGAGGTCACCACCATGGATGAGGCGGCGCCGCGCGCCGACATCTTCGTGACCTGCACCGGCAATGTCGACGTCATCACCATCGAGCACATGCGGGCGATGAAGCATCGCGCCATCGTCTGCAACATCGGCCACTTCGATTCCGAGATTCAGGTCGGCGCGCTCAGGAACCTGAAGTGGGACAACGTCAAGCCGCAGGTCGATGAGATCGAGTTCCCCGACGGCAAGCGCATCATCCTTCTGTCCGAAGGACGGCTGGTCAATCTCGGCAACGCCACCGGCCATCCGAGCTTCGTGATGTCGGCGAGCTTCACCAACCAGACGCTCGCGCAGATCGCGCTGTTCACCGAGCCGGAGAAATACGAGCGCAAGGTCTACACCCTGCCCAAGGACCTCGATGAAAAGGTCGCCCGGCTGCACCTCGCCAAGATCGGCGTGAAACTGACCGAAATGAGTGAGAAGCAGGCCAAATACATCGGCGTTCCGGTGACCGGGCCGTTCAAGGCGGACCATTATCGCTACTAGGTGAACCCCTGAATCCCCAGCCGCGCGCAAAGCGCGCGGTTTTTCTCGCGCGCCATGGATTCACGGCCGTAGGCCGACCCGCTACATTGCAGTGATTCGCGTTGGACGCGCATGGGCAAACGGGATGCCCATGCCGTGCCGGCGAATGCCAAACCCCTCGAGTATCGGGACGCGGCGGCGGAAGGGGGTCTCTGCATGCGCGGGCATGGCAGGAAAACGATGGGGATTCGCGCGGCCACCTGGGCCGTCGTCCCCGCGATCCTGACATCCGCGCAAGCCTTCGCCCAACCGGTTCCGAACGCATCGGCCGTCGCAGGCGTGACGCCCGCGCAGATCGTCATGATGGTCGCGCTGGTCGGAACGGTGTTCTTTGCGGTCTTCAGTGTCGTCGCCCTGTTCCGCGCCCGCGATCGCGCCGAGGCCGACAGCGCCGCGCTGCGCGTCGAGGTTGGCAACCTCATGGCGATGATCGACCGGGCGGAAGCCCTGGTCGATGAGGAAGGCCAGCGCCTCGTCGCATGGGCGGCAGCAAACGAGCCGCCGCTGGTCGCCGGCAGCCTGCCCGCGGATGCCGGCGCTCCGGCTGACCGCGATGCCTTCGCTGCCTTCGCGACGTGGCTGGCTCCGGAATCGGCAAACCGGCTCGAGGAACTGGTCGCGCGCATGCGCGAGCGCGGCGAGTCCTTCACTGAAATCGTGACCACAAAAGCTGGGCGCCTGATTGAGGTGCGCGGCAAGACGGTCGGCGGAACCGCTGTCGCCCGCTTTCGCGACCTGACCGGCGACCGGCTCGCTTACGCGCGCATGCAAAGCAGTCACGAGACGCTCGCCGCCGAAGTGGAAACCATGCGGGCGATGCTGGCGGCGGCGCCGATGCCGATCTGGTTGCGCGACCAGGCCGGGGCGCTGGTCTGGGTCAACGCCGCCTATGCCGCCGCGGTCGAGGCCAAGGACGCCGGCGAAGCCGTGGCGCACGGGCTGGAAATGCTCAATTCGACCGCGCGCCAGATGATCGCGGCAGCGCATGAGCAGAACGCGGTCTTCGCCCGGCGGCTACCCGCAATCGTCGCGGGGTCGCGGCGCATCTTCGATGTCGCCGATATCGCCTCGGTGGACGGCAGCGCGGCGATCGCCACCGATGTGACCGAGGTGGAGAGCGCCCAGGCGGCGCTCCGCCGGGAGATCGACTTCCATGCCCGTACGCTCGATCAGCTCCAGACCGCGGTCGCCATTTTCGGACCCGATCGGCGACTGAAATCCTGCAACGCCGCCTACCGCGCGCTTTTCGATCTCGACTCGGGATTCCTCAATTCGGCACCCGACGAAACCGCCGTGCTCGACCAGTTGCGCGCTGGCCACAAGCTGCCCGAGCAGGCCGACTACCGCCGCTGGCGCGACGACCTTCTGTCGGCCTATCGCTCGCCCGAGTCGCGCGAAAACTGGTGGCACCTGCCGGACGGACGCACGCTGCGCGTCATCGCCAATCCGCATCCGCAGGGCGGCATGACGTGGATCTACGAGAACGTCACCGAGCGCCTCGACCTCGAGAGCCGCTACAACGCGCTCGTCAGCGTCCAGGGAGAAACGCTCGACCACCTCACGGAAGGCGTGGCGGTATTCGGCTCGGACGGGCGTCTGCGGCTACACAATCCGTCCTTCGCCGCGATCTGGTCGCTCGCGCCGGCGCTCTTCGAAAGCCGGCCGCACATCTCCGAAATCGTCAGCGCCTGCCGCCGGCCAAACGACGACGAAGCCATGTGGCGGCGTTTCACGGCGAGCGTCGCCGGCGTCGACGAGACACGTGCCACCATCTCCGGCCGCATGGAGCGCGAGGACGGCAGCGTCGTCGACTACGCCACCGTGCCGCTGCCCGACGGACAGACCATGGTGACGTTCGTCGACGTCACCGACTCGGTGCAGGTGGAGCGCGCGCTGGTCGAGCGCAACGAGGCGCTGGAAGCCGCAAACTCGCTCAAGAACGCCTTCATCCACCACGTCTCCTACGAGCTGCGTTCGCCGCTGACCAATATCATCGGCTTCTCGCAATTGCTCTCGGAGGAGCACATCGGGCCGCTCAACGAAAAACAGCGCGAGTATACCGGCTACATCATGTCGTCGAGCGCCACGCTGCTCGCCATCGTCAACGACATCCTCGACCTCACCACGATCGACGCCGGAATCATGGAACTCGATCTCGGCGAGGTCGACACGGGCGAAACGATCAAGTCGGCCATCGATGCACTGCATCAGCGCATCGAGGATGCCGGCATCCATGTCGAAGACGCATGTCGGGCCCGGCGCCGGCAGGTTTGTGGCGGATGGCAAACGGGTTCGTCAGATCCTTTACAATCTGCTCGCCAACGCCGTCGGCTTCTCGCATCGCAATGGCCGCGTGGTCATCTCGGCCGAGCGTGTCGACGACATGATCGAGTTCGCGATCGCCGACGAAGGTGCCGGCATCCCGCAGAATTTCGTCGGCAACGTCTTCGACCGCTTCGCCAGCCTGCCGCGTGGTTCGTCGCGCGGCGGCGTCGGCCTCGGCCTGTCGATCGTACGAAGCCTCGTCCTGCTGCATGGCGGCACCGTCGAAATCGAATCCGAGGAAGGCAGGGGCTCCACCGCGAAGGTGCGCCTCCCGGTCAGGCCGATGATTTCGGCCGTTGCCGCGGAGTGACGGGTCGCATATCTCCGGACCCATGGCCGGACCATTCCTGACGATCACCCTGCCCGACGAGGCGGCGACAGCGGCGTTCGCCGAAGACGTCGCCGCAATCCTGCTGCCGGGCGATGTGATTGCCCTGTCGGGCGGCCTCGGTGCGGGCAAGACGACCTTCGCCCGCGCCCTCATCCGGGCGGTCGCCGGCGATCCGTCGCTGGAGGTCCCCAGCCCGACCTTCACCCTTGTGCAAACCTATGGCCCGGCGCGCCTCAGCGTTGCCCATTTCGATCTCTATCGGCTCGCCGCGGCCGACGAACTGGACGAAATCGGCTTCGCGGACGCCGCCGTGGAGGGCGCCGTTCTGGTCGAATGGCCGGAGCGCGCCGAGGCACGGCTGCCGGCCGAGCGGCTCGACATCAGGTTTGAGATCGACGGCAGCGGTCGCCGCGCGGAGATTTCCGCTGGCGGCACGTGGCCGACGCGTATCGCGCGGACCCGGCTGACGCGGACCCTGATCGACCGTGCGGGATGGAACCAAGCATCCCGCCATCCCATCCAGGGAGACGCCTCGACACGCCGCTACGAACGCGTGGACCGGGCGGACCGCAGCGCCGTGTTGATGGATTGGCCCAGACCGGCGGCGCCGCCGGTTCGTGACAGCCGGGCAGCCTATCGCGCTCAGGATGTGCGCGCCTTCGTTGCCGTCGATAACGCGCTCAGGGCCGCGGGCCTGTCGGCGCCCGAGATCCTGGCCGCCGACCTCGACGCCGGTCTTCTGCTGATGGAGGATTTCGGCAACGTCGGCGTGGTGACCGACGGCCTGCCCAATGCCGAACGCTATGCCGTCGCTGTCGATCTGCTGGCGGCGATTCACGCCGAGCCGCGCGATGGGGTTCTGCCATCGCCGGATGGCGGGACACACAGCCTCCTGCGCCTCTCGGGTGAGGTGCTCGCTGCCGACATCACACTCTTTACCGACTGGTATGTGCCGCGCGTCGCCGGCGGCCCGCTCGATGCCCATGCGACGGAAGCGTTTGCCGCCATCTGGGCAACGCTGTTCGCGCGCCTGCGCAACGCGGAGCAAAGCTGGGTGCTGTTCGACATGCAGTCACCAAACCTCTTCTGGCTCGAGGATCGTCGCGGCATTGGCCGGATCGGGCTGATCGATTTCCAGGACATGTTCATTGGACCGGCCGCCTACGACGTCGCCAGCCTCTGTCAGGACGCAAGGGTGACGATCCCGCAACACCTCGAAACGGTCCTCTGCGACCGCTATGTCGCGCGGCGGCGGGAATCAACTCCGACCTTTGACCCTGGAGCTTTTTCGGAGGCGTATGCGATTCTGGGGACGGCGCGGGCGCTGAAGAACCTCGGCGTGTTCGCGCGGCAAGCCGATTACGCCGGAAACACCAGTTACCTCCGACACTTGCCGCGAGTCGGTGCATATCTTCGACGCAACCTGAGGCATCCGGTTCTTTCCGATCTTGCCGTCTGGTATGAGAGGCACCTGCCCGCTCCGAGCCAGGCCGCAGAATGAACGCCGAGCCGACCGCCCGACCAGATTTCCAGTGGAAGACCGGGCCGATCCGCCCGAAGCGGGCGATGGTGCTGGCCGCCGGCATGGGCAAGCGCATGCGGCCGGTCACGGTGACGACGCCGAAGCCACTGGTCGAAGTGGCGGGGCGTTCGCTGATCGACCGCGCCCTCGACCGGCTCGAACGGGCCGGCGTCGAGCGGGTCGTGGTCAACGTCCACTATCTTGCCGAGCTCATCCGCGTCCACGTCGGGCGGCGCGGCCAGCCCGACGTGGTAATTTCCGACGAGACCGCGAAGCTCCTCGATACCGGTGGCGGCATCGCCAAGGCCCTGCCCCATCTCGGCGACGATCCCTTCTACCTGCTCAACTCGGACTCGTTCTGGATCGAGGGCGCGCGCCCGAACCTCGAATGGCTGTCGAATGCGTGGCGCGACGACGACATGGACGCCCTGCTCCTCGTCGCCTCGACCGTGCGCGCGGTTGGCTACCATGGCCGCGGCGATTTCCGCATGGACCCGGCTGGCCGGCTGATCCGCCGACCCGAACGCGAAGTCGCGCCGTTCGCCTATGCCGGCGCGGCCATCCTTCATCCGCGCCTGTTCGACGGGCGCACTGCCGAGCCGTTCTCGCTCAACCTTCTGTTCGACCAGGCGCTGGATGCCGGGCGTCTGTTCGGCGTGCGCATGGACGGGTTGTGGCTGCATGTCGGCACGCCGGAAGCCATCGGCGAAGCAGAGCTTTCGATCGCCGACAGCGCGGCCTGACGACGATGGCGGAGAAGCGGAGCGACCCCCGCGTCTTCACCATCCCGGCCGGCGTGCCCTTTCTCGACACGCTCGCCGAAGCGCTGCTTGCCGGTCGCCTGGTCACCTTCGATCGCGACGATCCGCTGGCGCTTGCCGACGTCACGATCCTGCTGCCGACGCGGCGCGCGGTGCGCGCCTTTCGGGATGCCCTGATCCAGCAATCGCCCAGCGACGCGGCCATCCTGCCCGCCATTCGCACCATCGGCGATGTCGACGAGGAAGAGCACCTGCTGGCGCCATCGGCGGAGCCGGCCGCCCAGCGGCTGGCACTCCCCGCGGCGGTGACACCGCTGGAGCGACGGCTGACCCTGACGCAGCTCACCCTCGCCTGGGGCCGGACAGTGCGCCGCGACCTCCTGATGCTCGCCAAGGACGAACCGTTGCTGATCCCGGCCTCCGCCGCTGACGCGGCGCGCCTTGCCGGCGACCTTGGCCGCCTTCTCGACGACATGGAAACCGCCAACATTCCCTGGGACCGGGTTGGGCAGCTCGTTCCGGACGACCACGCCCGCTATTTCCAGATCACGCTGGAATTCCTGAAGATCGTCGCCGCGCAATGGCCGGCGCATCTCGAGGGCATCGACCGGGTCGATCCGGCGATCCGCCGCGACGCGCTGATCCGCGCTTCGGCAAAGCGGCTCGCCGGCCCCATCGTGGCGGCGGGCTCGACCGGCTCCATTCCGGCGACCGCCGACCTCTTGAAGGCGATCTCACTGCACACTGAGGGCGCCGTCGTGCTGCCGGGCCTCGACCAGGATCTCGACGAGGAGGCCTGGGCCGCGATCGGCGGCGACGATGCGCCGCCAAGCGCCCACGGCCATCCGCAATTCGGATTGAAGCGCCTGATCGCATCGCTCGGCATCGCGCGGGCCGATGTCGCGCCGTTGGGCGAGCCGGACCCGAGCCTGTCGGGGCGCGTCCGGCTGATCGCCGAGGCGATGCGGCCGGCGGAGACGACGGATCGATGGGCAGAGACGACCATCGCCGACATTGGCGCGGCGCTCTCGGGCGTCGACCTGCTGGTGGCGCGCAACGAGCAGGAGGAAGCAACTGCGATCGCGCTCGCCATCCGCGAAGCGGTTGAAACGCCTGAGGTTTCGGTGGCGCTGGTGACGCCTGACCGCGCAATTGCGCGGCGTGTCGCGGTGGAACTCGGCCGCTGGGGGCTGGCGGTCGACGATTCCGCCGGGGCGCCGCTCGACCGGCTGCCGGTCGGCGTCTTCGCCCGATTATTGGCCGAAGCCATTGATTCTAAAGGCGATCCGGTGACGATCCTGGCGCTGGCGAAGCATCCGCTGGCGGCGTTCGGGATGCGCCGGACGGCGTGCCGGCGCGCCGCGCGCATGCTGGAACTGGCGCTTTTCCGCGGCCGGCGGGTCACCGGCGGGGTCGGGCAGATCGAAGCCGCGCTCGCCGAGCCAGAGAAAAATGGCGGACGGAACGGGTCCGCACGCTACCGTCTTGCAACCGATGACCGTGCGCTTGCGATGGATCTTGCACGGAACTTGGCCGAACTGCTGCTGCCCCTGGAAACGGCCTTCGCCGCGCGGGGAGAGGTGCCGGTGGCAGAGGCGGCGGGGCTGCTTCTCACCGCGCTCACGCGGGCGGCGACCGACAATGCCGGCGCCGAAGGCATCGCCGGTGCGACGGGCGGGCCGCAACTCGTGACGCTGCTGGAGGGGCTGGCCGGGAGCAGCGGGCTGGCGATGTCCGGGTCGGACTTCCCCTTCTTCCTGACCGAGCTGATGCGCGACGTGGCGGTGCAGCGGCCGGCGGGCGGCGATCCGCGCATCCACATCTGGGGCGCGCTCGAGGCGCGGCTTCAGTCGGTCGATGTGATGGTGCTTGCAGGCCTCGACGAAGGCGTGTGGCCAACCGCGACGCGCACCGATGCGTTCCTGTCGCGCGTGATGCGCGCCGAACTCGGCCTGCCGCCGCCGGAGCGGCGCATCGGACTGTCCGCGCACGATTTCGCCGAGGGCATGGCGGCGAAGCGGGTGATCGTCGCCCGCGCCGAGAAGCGCGGCGGCGCCCCGACGGTCGAATCGCGCTGGCTGCAACGATTGAAGGCCGTTGCCGGCGAGGCAGAGACCGAGGCGATGACGGCGCGCGGGCACCGCTATGTGGACTATGCGCGGGCGCTCGACCTGCCGGCCAACGATAAACCCGAGCCGATCGAGCGGCCGGCGCCGAAACCGCCGGTCGCCGTGCGGCCGCGCAAGCTGTCGATCACCGAGATCGAAACGCTGATCCGTGACCCTTACGCGACCTACGCCAAGCACGTCTTGAAGCTGCGGCCGCTGGACGACATCGGCATGGCGCCCGACGCAGCGCTGCGCGGTACGCTGATGCACGACGCGCTCGGCCGCTTCACCGAGGAATGGCACGGCGACTATGACGCGGCGGCGGAGGCGCGGCTCATGGGCTTCGGCACGGCGCTGTTCGAGACGATCCGCGACTTCGGCGACGCCTACGCGGTGTGGATGCTGCGCTTCGGGACGATCGCCCGGTGGTTCGTGGGATGGGAAGCCGAGCGCGCCGCCGCGGTGGCACTGCGTCACGCCGAGGTGGATGGCGAGCTGAAATTCAGTTCGGCCGGCGGCGAATTCGTCCTTCGCGGTCGTGCCGACCGCATTGACGAGATGGGCGACGGCACGATCGCCATCTACGATTTCAAGACCGGCACACCGCAGACCGACCGGACGGTTTTCGCCGGCCTGACACCGCAGATGACGCTTGAGGCAGCCATGGCGCGCGCCGGCGCGTTTGCCGGCATCGATGGCGGGCAAAGCGTCAGCGACCTGGCCTGGCTGTCCATCGGCCGCGCCGGCCGCGGCGATCCGTATGTGTCAGCGGTGCTCAGGGGCGAGACCGCGGACGATCTCGCCGATCGGGCACACATGCATGATGACCGAGCTGGTGCAGGCGTTCGACCGGGAAGACTGGCCGTACCTGTCGCGGGCGCGACCGATGATGGCGAATGCGCGCTACCTCGGCGACTACGACCATCTGGCGCGGGTGCGGGAATGGGCGCTGGTCGAAAGCGCCGCCGACGTCGCGATGATGGGAGGGCAGCAACCGGCATGACGGCGACCGCCGCGCCCCTCGAGATCGATCCGGTCACGGCGCGGACGACGGCCGACGCGTCCAACCCTGCCTATTCCGCGTGGGTCTCGGCAAATGCCGGATCGGGAAAGACGTTCGTGCTGTCGCGGCGCGTCATTCGCCTGTTGCTCGCCGGCGTCGACCCGTCGCGCATCCTCTGCCTGACCTTCACCAAGGCGGCGGCGGCGGAGATGGCAAAGCGCGTCTTCGCGATCCTCGGATCGTGGACGACGCTCGCCGATGCCGAGCTTGCCGCGACACTGACTGAACTCGAAGGCGCGCCCCCCAGCCGCGCGAAGCTCGATGCCGCACGCCGGCTGTTCGCCCGCGCGCTCGACACGCCCGGCGGACTGAAGATTCAAACCATCCACGCTTTCTGCGAACGGCTGCTGCATCAGTTTCCGTTCGAGGCGAACGTCGCCGGGCATTTCGAGGTCCTGGACGAGCGCGACGAGAAGGCGCTCAGCGACGAAGCACGCCGCGCGGTTCTGGCGCGGGCCGCTGCCGAGCCTGACGGGGCTCTCGGCAAGGCACTGGGCACCGTGCTGACGCTCGCCAGCGACTACATGCACGAGGAGTCGGTCGGCGAGTTCGTGTCCAAGCGCGACCAGCTCGAAGCATGGATCGTGGCCTGCGACAATCTCGAAGGCGCGATTGTGAACCTGCGCGACACGCTCGGCATCGGCCCTGGCGAGACGGCCGACAGCGTGCGCCGGGAAATCGTCGATGGTGCGCTCGACGCGGCGACTGCCGCCGAGATCGTCGCGGCGCTGAGGGCCGGATCGCCCTCCGACCGCGACGCGGCCGAACGCCTCGCGACCTATTGCGCGGCGGCCGACCTCAACCGCCGTTGCGAGACGTGGATCGCGTTCTTCACGACCAAGGCCGGCGAGCTGCGCGGCTCGGTCGTCACCAAGCCGACGCTGCGACGTGTCGCCGGCCTCGACGCGCTAATCGACAACGAGAAAGCCCGGTTGGGTCAACTGATCGAGCGGCTCAAGACCGCCGAGCTGTTCGAATCGAGCGCCGCCATGCTGCGCCTCGCCGACGCGGCGATCGCCGAGTACGCGCGGCTGAAGCGCCAGCGCGGCGTGCTCGACTTCGAGGACCTGATCGTCAAGACGGTGGCGCTGCTGTCGCGCGCCGATGCGGCGCGCTGGGTGCAGTACAAGCTCGATCGCGGCCTCGACCACATCCTGGTGGACGAGGCGCAGGACACCAGCCCGCGCCAGTGGCAGGTGATCCGCGCGCTCGCCGAGGAGTTCTTTGCCGGCGAAGGGGCCGGGGCGGAACTGCGCACGCTGTTCGCCGTCGGCGACGAGAAGCAGTCGATCTATTCGTTCCAGGGCGCGGTGCCGACATGGTTCACCCGCGAGCAGCGCGAACTCGGCGGACAGGCCGCCGCCGGCGGCTACCCGTGGAAGGACCTCGAACTGCATCTTTCCTTCCGCTCGGTGCCGGTGGTGCTCGAGGCGGTCGATGCCGTCTTCGCCGACCCGGCGGTGCATCAGGGCCTGACCGCGGAGCTGAAACCGACGCTGCACGCCGCGCGGCGGCGAAACCAGCCGGGCCGCGTCGTCCTGTGGCCGGCCTACACGCCGCCGGACAAGCCCGACACGGAAAACTGGTTCGATCCGGTCGATCATCTTGGCGTGGAAAGTCCGGAGTTCCGACTGGCGCGGCGCATTGCCGGGACGATCAAGGGCTGGCTCGACAGCGACGCGACGCTCGACGCGCTGGACGAACATGGTGAGGCGCGACCGGTGCGCGCCGGCGGTATCCTGATCCTGACGCGGAGCCGCGGCGCGCTGACCGATGCGATCAACCGCGCGCTGAAAAGTCGAGGCGTGCCGATCGCCGGCGCCGACCGGCTGACGCTGACCGAACACATCGCCATCATGGATCTGATGGCGCTGGCGCGCGTCGTGCTGTTGCCGGAGGACGATCTATCGCTGGCGTCGCTTCTGCGCAGCCCGCTGATCGGACTGGACGAGCAGGCGCTGTTCGACCTCGCCCACGACCGCAAGGGCACGCTGTGGGCGGCGCTCAAGCGCAAGGCCGGGGAGCGCGAGGACTTCGCGCGCGCCCGCGCGCTGATCGAAGACTGGCGCAGCATCGCCGACACGCGCGACCCGCATGCCTTCTTCGCCCGCATTCTGGGGCCGGGCAAAGGCCGGCAGGCGTTCCTGCGCCGGCTCGGCGCGGAAGCCGAAGACGTGCTCGACGAATTCCTGGCGCAGACGCTCGCCTACGAGCAGACCAACGTGCCGACCCTGCAAGGCTTCATCGCGTGGCTGGTCGCCGGCGATTCCGACGTCAAGCGCGACACCGAGACGATGCGCGACGAGGTGCGCGTCATGACAGTGCACGGCGCCAAGGGGCTGGAGGCCGACATCGTGTTCCTGATCGACAACGGCACACCACCGGCGATCACGGCCTACGACGCGCGCATGCTGTCGCTGGCCGACGCGCACGATCCGCGCAATCCAGGTCCGTTCGCGTGGATGCGCTCGGTCAAGGCGATGCCGCAGGCTGTCAGAGAACGCGTGACGCGGAACCGCACACGCGACGAGGAGGAATATCGCCGCCTGCTCTATGTCGGCATGACG
The DNA here is from genome assembly GCA_963781775.1 of uncultured Alphaproteobacteria bacterium. GTDB lineage: Bacteria > Pseudomonadota > Alphaproteobacteria > Rhizobiales > Kaistiaceae > CAVSRC01. The sequence goes on from CAWAHE010000022.1 coordinate 64,599, forward strand.
CGGGCCAAGGACTGGCTGATCGTCGGCGGCATGATCAAGCAGAAGAGCAACAACGACCGGCGCTGGCACGCGCTGGTCAAGCAGGCGCTGGAAGCGGACAGCGAAACAACGACCGAGGCCAACGGCGACGAGACGCTGGAGTGGCGGGCGACGGAACGGACGGCACGGACCGCCGCGCCGGCAAAGCCAGGCGAGGACCGCGTGCGCCTGCCCGCCTGGGCCGGGAAGCCGGCGGCGCCGCCGCCGGCCGCGTTGGAGCGCCTGACGCCCTCGACAATCGGTGGCGCCGACGAGGACGGCGACACCGCGCCGGCCACCTTTGCCGCCGCCGGCACCGGGGCGGCCCTGGCGCTCGCCCGCGGCAGGCTGGTGCACCGCCTGCTGGAAAGCCTGCCCGAGATCGCGGTCGGGGACCGGCATGTCGTGGGCGCGGCCTATCTGGCGGCATTCGCACGGCCGCTCGAAGACTGGCCGGAAGCGGAGCGGGATGCCCTCATCGCCGAAGTGCTGGCGGTGATGGCCGCGCCAGGCTTCGCGCCGGTGTTCGCGCCCGGAAGCCGGGCCGAGGTCGAGATCGCCGGGCGCCTCTCACGGGCGAGCGGAGACGCCACGGTCGCCGGCCGAATCGACCGGCTGGCGGTGACGCCGGAACGGGTGCTGATCGTCGACTACAAGACCAACCGCCCGGCACCGCAGACGCTCGCCGAGGTGCCTGACGGGTATGTCGCCCAGCTGGCGCTCTACCGTGTGATTCTCCGCCGTCTCTATCCCGGCCGCAGGATAGAAGCGGCGCTGCTTTGGACCGACCGTCCGGCGCTCATGGAAATCCCGGAATCGGTGCTCGATTCGGCCGAATCGGCGATTCTGGCGGCCTGAGGCGAAGCCCCGCGTCGCATGCCGGTCAGGCAGACCGTGGGCGGGTCGCGGTTGCCTTGACATTAACCACCCCGGACCTACCTTCCGTGCGACCCACCGAAACCAAAGCCCCGAGGATGCGATGCCCGCGACCGTAACCGATGCCAATTTCGACGCCGATGTCCTCGGCTCTTCCGAGCCGGTCGTGGTCGATTTCTGGGCCGAATGGTGCGGGCCGTGCCGCATGATTTCTCCGGCGCTCGAAGAGATCGCGACGGAGATGGAGGGCAGGGTCAAGATCGCCAAGCTCAACGTCGACGAGAACCCGGACATCACCATCCGCTACGGCGTGCGCTCGATCCCGACGCTGATCCTGTTCAAGAACGGTGAGCCGACCTCGATGCAGGTCGGCGCCGCGCCGAAGGGCAAGCTGTCGGACTGGATCAAGGCCGGCGTCGACGCCTGACGCGCAATTTCGCATGTGAGCAAAAGGGTCGCTTCGGCGGCCCTTTTTGTTTATGCCGTGCCCGGCGATCCGACCGGGGAGGCGCGCAAGATGATCGAGAACCGCTACTCGGTGCGCGCCATCGTGCTGACGCCCGAGCCGGAAATCCTGCTGATGCAGATTCGCGCGCCGCAAGGCGGCGATCCCCTGTGGATCACGCCGGGCGGCGGGCTGGAAGACGGCGAGGACGCCGAAGCGGGCCTGAGGCGCGAACTCCGGGAAGAGCTCGGGCTTGAGGCATTTGAGCGCGGCCCGTTGCTGTGGCGGCGGCGCAGCACATTCAGCTGGGGCGACCGGCGTATCTGCCAGGATGAGGAATATCGCGCGGTGCACGTCGCGCGCTTTGAACCACTGATGTCGGACGAGGTCGAGGTGAAGGCACTCGAGCAGTTCCGCTGGTGGCCGGTCGCGGAGCTGGCCACGACCGACCAGCGGCTCATACCGCTATCGCTTCACGAAATCGTTCGCAGCTATCTCGCCGACGGACCGCCGCGCGAACCGCCACCGGTGGAGGTCGTGGTCGACTGAAACCGGCCGGGCCGCGTTCACGCGGACGTAGCCCGCACCATCGCCATCGTGCCTACCCTTCCCGATCCCCCGCTCAAGGAGGGAGGTGGCAAGGCATCCAGCGCCGACCCCTTAGCAGCACCGCCAGCTAGGTCGGCGGCGTACCGTTGGCGTCGAGCACCGATCCGGCGAGATAGAGGGAACCGCAGATCAGGACGCGGGGCGGCATCGGCATGCCGGTCTCGGCCGAGATGCTGTCCAGCGCCGTCTCGACATCGGCCACGGGAATCGCATCGATGCCGGCCGCGCGCGCCACTTCCGCGAGTTCGCCCGGATCGCGCCCGGCCGCCGACGACGGCACCGGCACGGTATAGACGCGCTGGGCGAGACCGGCGAAGGGCTGGAAATAGCCGGCCGGATCCTTGGTGTTGAGCATGCCGCAGATCATGATCAGCGGGCGCGGCACACGCTCCTCGAGATCGGCCATCGCCTCGGCGATCACCAGGCCGGCGCCGGGATTGTGCCCGCCGTCCAGCCAGATCTCGGCATCGGCGCGCGTGCGGGCGACGAGTTTGCCGGCGGTCAGCCGCTGCATGCGCGCCGGCCACTCGACATTCTGGAGTCCGGACTCGATGGCAGCGGTCGGTATGTCGAGCTTCGCCGCGCGCAGCGCCGCGACCGCGACGCCGGCATTGGTGAACTGGTGCCGCCCGACGAGGCGCGGGCTCGGCAGATCGAGCAGCCCGTCGACATCCTGATAGACGAGGCGGCCGTGCTCGCTGTGCGCGATCCAGTCGCGATTGGCGAGCAGCACCGGCGCGTTCAGCCGCGCCGCCTCGGTCTCGATCACGTCGATGACCAACTCGCGCTGCGGCGCCACCACCACCGGCCGATCGCGCTTGACGATGCCCGCCTTCTCGCTGGCGATCTTCTCGATGGTGTCGCCGAAGAACTTCTCATGATCCATCGAGATCGAGGTGATGGCGGCGACGAGCGGATCGGGAACCACGTTGGTGGCGTCATAGCGGCCGCCGAGGCCGACTTCGAGCAGGAGATAGTCCGCCGGATGGTCGGCGAAGAGCTGAAATGCGGCGGCCGTGGTGATCTCGAATTGCGGGATCGGCGTATCGGCGTTGACGCGCTCGATGGCGAGCAGCGCCTCGATCAGCTCGTCCTCGCCGACGAACTTGCCGCCGCCCGGCGCGCCGATGCGCATGCGCTCGTGGAAACGGACGAGATGCGGCGAGGTGTAGACGTGGACCGACTTGCCGGCCGCTTCCAGCATGGCGCGCAGGAACGCGGTGGTCGAGCCCTTGCCGTTGGTGCCGGCGATATGGATGACGGGCGGCAGGCGCTGTTCCGGATGGCCGAGCTTGCCGAGCAGGACGCGCATGCGCTCCAGCGACAGGTCGATCTCGCGCGGATAGAGCGCGCGGAATCGTTCAAGGATTGCGGTCGAGCGGTCCATGTGACGATGCGCCCGGAGGTCAGGCCGCGACCGGTTCGGCCGGCACCGGCGGGCTCGCTGGCGAACGCGCGGCGCCGAGCAGCCGGCAGAGCCGGGCGATGGTCCCGCGCAGCTTGTGGCGGTGGACGACCACGTCGACCATGCCGTGATCGCGCAGGAATTCGGAGCGCTGGAAGCCATCGGGCAGCTTTTCGCGGATGGTCTGCTCGATGACGCGCGGGCCGGCGAAGCCGATGAGCGCGCCGGGCTCGGCGAGATGGACGTCGCCGAGCATGGCGTAGGACGCGGTGACCCCGCCGGTGGTCGGATTGGTGAGCACGACGATATAGGGCAGCTTCTCCTCGCGGAGCGCCTGCACGGCGACGGTCGTGCGCGGCAACTGCATCAGCGACAACACGCCTTCCTGCATGCGCGCGCCACCCGAGGCGGCGAACATGATGAAGGGCCGCTTGCGATCGACGGCGGTCATCATGCCGGTGACGATCGCCTCGCCGGCGGCCATGCCAAGCGAGCCGCCCATGAAGTCGAAATCCTGCACGGCGGCGACGACCGGCACCGCCTCGACGTCGCCGGAACCGACCAGCACGGCGTCGTTCATGTTGGTCTTGGTGCGGGCATCGCGCAGGCGGTCGCCGTAGCGACGCTCGTCACGGAACTTCAGCGGATCGACCGGCACCTCGGGCAGCGCGATCGATTCGTAGGCGCCACCATCGAAGAAATGCGCCAGCCGCTGGGTGGCGTTCATGCGCATGTGATAGCCGGAATTGGGAATGACGAACTGGTTCAGTTCGAGGTCGCGATGGAAGACCATCTCGCCGGTCTCCGGACACTTGATCCAGAGATTGGGCGACACTTCCCGCTTGTTGAGCAGGTTGCGGATCTTCGGACGGACGACGTTGTTGATCCAGCTCATCTTTCCACTTCCTGTCTGAGCGCTCGCTTATTCGGCGGCCTCGGCGCGGGCGCTGCGCACACCCTCGGCCAGTTGCGACACGAGGCCGGCAACGGCGGGAACCGTCTTCGCCGTGGCGCGCCCGTCGCCGTCGAGCGAAGTGCGCACCGCCTCGACCAGCGCGGTCCCGACCACCACGGCATCGGCGGCGCGGCCGATTTCGCGGGCCTGCGCCGCAGTCTTGACGCCAAACCCGACGGCCACCGGCAATATGGTGTGCCGTTTGATCCTTTCCACCGCGACGGCGATTTTCGAGGTGTCCGGGAGCGCCATGCCGGTAATGCCGAGCATCGAGACGTAGTAGACGAAGCCCGAGGTATTGGCGAGAACCGCCGGCAGGCGCTTGTCGTCCGTCGTCGGCGTGGCGAGACGGATGAAGTTGATGCCGGCCGCAATCGCCGGCAGGCACAGCTCGTCGTCGGCCTCCGGCGGCAGATCGACGATGATCAGACCGTCGACGCCGGCCGCCTTGGCGTCCGTCAGGAAACGCGCGTTGCCGTATTGGTAGATCGGATTGTAGTAGCCCATCAGGATGATCGGCGTGGCGTCGTCGCCGGCGCGGAAGCGGCGAACCAGGTCGAGCGTCTTGGTCAGCGTCTCGCCGGCTTTGAGCGCGCGCTGGCCGGCGTGCTGAACGCCCGGTCCGTCAGCCATCGGATCGGAAAACGGCATGCCGAGCTCGATCAGGTCGGCGCCGGCGCCGGGGAGCGCTTTCACGATCGCCAGCGACGCCTCGTGGTCCGGGTCGCCCGCGGTGACAAACGTCACAAGGCCGGGGCGGCCCTCGTCGCGAAGGGCGGCAAAGCGGCGTTCGATGCGCGTGGTCATTTCGCCTTGCTCGCGAGGTACGCCTCGACCGAGGCAAGATCCTTGTCGCCGCGACCGGAGAGATTGATCACCATCAGGTGATCCTTCGGCCTGGCCGGGGCGAGATCCATGACGCGCGCCAGCGCGTGCGCCGGCTCCAGCGCCGGGATGATGCCCTCGAGCTTGCTGCACAGCTGGAATGCGGCGACCGCCTCGTCGTCGGTGGCGGAGAGAAACGTCACCCGGCCGACATCGTTGAGCCAGGCGTGCTCCGGGCCGATGCCGGGATAATCGAGACCGGCGGAAATCGAATGGGCTTCCGCGATCTGACCGTCGGCATCCATCAGGAGATAGGTGCGGTTGCCGTGGAGGACGCCCGGCCGGCCGCCGGCAATGGAGGCGGCGTGCATGCCGGTGGTGACGCCGTGACCGGCGGCCTCGACGCCGAAGATTTCGACATCCGGGTCATCGAGGAACGGATGGAAGAGGCCCATGGCGTTCGATCCGCCGCCGATGCAGGCAATCAGCGAATCCGGCAGGCGCCCTTCGGCGGCCAGCATCTGCTCGCGCGTTTCGTTGCCGATGACCGACTGGAAATCGCGCACCATGGACGGATAGGGATGCGGCCCGGCGACCGTGCCGATGCAATAGAACGTGTCGCCGACATTGGTGACCCAGTCGCGCAGCGCCTCGTTCATGGCGTCCTTGAGGGTGCGCGAGCCGGATTCGACCGGCCGCACCTCGGCGCCGAGGATCTTCATGCGCAGAACGTTCGGCTGCTGCCGCTCGACGTCGACGGCGCCCATGTAGACGATGCAGGGCAGGCCGAACTTGGCGCAGAGCGTGGCGGTGGCGACGCCATGCATGCCAGCGCCGGTCTCGGCGATGATGCGCGTCTTGCCCATGCGGCGGGCCAGCATGATCTGGCCGAGCACGTTGTTCACCTTGTGGGCGCCGGTGTGGTTCAGTTCCTCGCGCTTGAAATAGACCTTGGCGCCGCCGAGATGTTTCGTCAGGCGCTCGGCGAAATAGAGCGGGCTCGGCCGGCCGACATAGCTGGCGAGGTAGCCGTCCATCTCGCGCTGGAACTCGGGATCGGCCTTGGCGTCGTCGTACGCCTGCTGCAATTCGAGAATCAACGGCATCAGCGTCTCGGCGACGAAGCGCCCGCCGAACAGGCCGAAGAAGCCCCGCTCGTCGGGCCCGGCGCGGAAGGTGTTGGGCTGAGCGGTCACGATGCGGCCCTTTCAGCGGTATGGCCCACGGTCGCGCCGCGGGCATTGGCGATGAAGGCACGAATGAGGTTCGGCTCCTTCCTGCCCGGCGCGCTTTCGACGCCGGAGGAGACATCGACGCCGGGCGCGCCGGTGATCGCCACCGCCTCGGCGACGTTGCCCGGCGTGAGACCGCCGGAGAGCAGCCAGGGGACGTCGGGATCGAAGCCGGCGAGCAGCGTCCAGTCGAACGGCACGCCGTTGCCGCCGGGCAGAATCGCACCCTTGGGCGGCTTGGCGTCGAGAAGGAGCCCGTCGGCTACCAACTCATAGGATCGCGCCAGGTCGAGATCGCCCGCCTGCCGGATGCCGACCGCCTTCATGACCTGCCGGCCAAAGCGCTTGCGCAGGGCGGCCACGTTCTCAACCGGCTCGGCGCCGTGCAGTTGCAGCCAGTCGGGACCGATCGTTTCGACGAGTTCGCCAATTCCGCCGTCGTCCATGTCGACCGTCAGGGCCACGATCTCGGCGCGGCCGGCGACGCGCTTCGCCAGTTCGGCCGCGCGGGCCGGCGTCACGGAACGCGGGCTCTTCGGAAAGAAGTTGAATCCGACCATGTCGGCGCCGGCGGCAAGCGCCGCGTCCAGCGTCTCCTCGGTCGAGAGGCCGCATATCTTCACGATCAGGCTCATGGGGCTGGATTTGGCACGAAACCGGGGACAAGTCCAACGCATGTGGCCGTCGGCCCAAACCGGCGCTCGCGAGCGTAAAATCCCCAGCAATTCCGGTCGTTTTATTCCGCGGAAACTTGACCTGAATGTCCGCCGGCGCAGCCGGCTCCATCGCCACGCTGTCCATCCTCAGCGGCTCACCCCTCACCGGATTTCCAAGACCGGTTTGCTACGCAAACCGGGGAAATCCAGCCTCTCCCCTGAGGGGAGAGACGACCGCCTTTTCTGACAGCCGTCGCGGATCGCGTGTCGATTGGCCCTAGAGCCGCTGCCAGACCAGCACGGCGGCGGCGAGATCCTCGATTGCCGAGCCGACCGACTTGAACAGCGTGATCTGGTCGTCCGATTGCCGGCCGGGCGCGTCACCGCGACAGAGGTCGAAGAGGTCCCCGACGATGGCGGCTTCGGCGAGGATGCCGGACGCGATCGGCTGGACGATGTCGCCAGCCTCCTTCAGCGCGCCGCCGCGCGTATCGACATAGACGCGCGCGCGGGCGATGGCGTCGTCGTCGGCCTCGCGCATGCGCGGGGTGTAGGCGCCGACCAGATCGACATGGGCGCCGGGCTTCAGCCAGCGGCCGCGGATCAGCGGCTCGGCCGACATGGTGGCCGCCGAAACGATATCGGCCGCGCGCACCGCGGCTTCGAGATCGTCGGTGGCGGTGACGGCCAGCCCCGGCCGGTCGAGGCGGGCGGCGAGGCGGCGGGCGGTGGCGGGCGTGCGGTTCCAGATGGTGACCTGGCGGATCGGCCGCAGCGCGGCGTGAGCGGCGATCAGGCACGGCGCCAGGGCGCCGGCGCCGACCATGACCATGCGGCTGGCGTCAGGGCGCGAGAGGAAGCTCGCGGCCAGCGCCGATGCGGCGGCGGTGCGCCGGAGCGTCAGGGACTGGCCGTCGAAGGCGGCCAGCGGCACGCCGGAATCGCCGGCCATGAGCAGGTAGGTGCCCATGACGCTCGGCTTGCCGCGCCCAGCGTTCAGCGGGAACACCGACACGACCTTGACGCCGACAAAGCCATCCTGCCCGGCATGCCAGGCGGGCATGAGGATCAGGGCGGCGGTTTCGCCGGGGCGCTCGATCGCGTGGTGGTGGCGGACGGGCGATACGACATGGCCGCCAAAAGCGGCGCGGAGCGCATCGACCAGGGACGGATAGTCGAGGGCCGCGTCGATCTCGGCCGCGCCGACGACACGCATTCAGGGCCTTTCCCGGCCAGACGGGGCCATTCCTGTCAGGCCGCGTCGCGGTCGGACGCGGGCGGCGCCAGCGCCGGCATGGTGCTGACGCGCTCGCGCAGGCGCTCGACGTCCTGGCGCAGGCGGGCGGCGTTGGCGCGCTCGGCGCGGGCCGCCTGCCGCCATTTGCCCTGCCGGATCCAGGTGGCAACGCCGCCGAGCAGGACGCCGACGGCCAGTGTCGCAAACAGCAGGATGAAGAGCGGCAGCTCGATGGACCAGCGCGGCGCGGCCCCGCCGAACGGGTCGAGGGACACCACGATCGCCTCGCGGTTGGCGACCGAAAGAGCGACCACCACGATGGCGATCGGCAGGAGAACGAAGAGGATCAGAAAGCGCCGCATGGGAGTCCTTCAGTGTGGACTCGGCCGAACAAATGCCGGACCGCGCACGAGCCTACAGATTGAGGCGCTCGCGCATCTCCTTGCCGGTCTTGAAGAACGGCACGTATTTCTCGGTCACCGACACCCGCGTTCCCGTGCGCGGATTGCGCCCGGTGCGCGCCGGCCGGTTCTTGACCGAGAAAGCGCCAAAGCCGCGCAGCTCGACACGGTCGCCGCGCGCCAGTGCGGCAGTGATCTCGTTGAGGATGGCGTTGACGATGTTTTCGACGTCGCGCTGATAAAGGTGCGGGTTCTGTTCGGAGAGCTTCTGAACCAGTTCCGACTTTATCATTTCACGGCCCCCTCAGCGGGCCCTGAGGCCCCGCCGCCGGAACCCTGCCAAACCGACATAAGACCGTCAAGCTCAAGACTTTCCGGGAGAATTCGCTTCAGCAGTCCGCCGGGCAGAAGGTCCGGGGGAACGCCCATCTTCTGGGCGATCCACAGCGCGGCCGCCTTGGCGAAGGAAAACGGATTGCCGCCTTCGTTCTTCGGCTTCCAGTCGCGGACGGGAAGGCGCGGGTCGACACCCTTGGTGCCCAGCCACGCGATGGCCGCCGGTTCGCCGCCGATCTCGTCGATCAGGTTGGCCGCCAGCGCCTGGCGGCCGGTATAGATGCGACCGTCGGCGAGGGTCAGCGCGTCCGAGCGCGCGAGGTTGCGCCGCTCGGCGACGATGTCGACGAACCAGTTATACGAGTCGTCGACGGCGCCCTGGATGACGGCCCTCGCCTCCTCGCTCGACGGCTCGAACGGGTTGGGCTGCGCCTTGAGCGGCCCGCTCTTGATGTCCTCGACCTTGACGCCGAGGTTCTTGAGCAGCTCGCTCACTTCCGGATACTGGAAGAGGACGCCGATCGACCCGGTGATCGAGGTGCGGCGCGCCACGATGTGATCGGTGGCGATCGCGGTCATGTAGGCGGCCGAGGCGCCGACGGTCGCGATCGCCGCGACGGTCGGTTTCTTCTCGGCGAGCTTGCGGATGCTCTCGTAGAGCGCCTCGCCGCCGGCGCTGGCGCCGCCGGTCGAATCGATCGCGACGACGACACCCTTGACCGCATCCGTTTTGGCGAGCCGCGCCAGCATCTGGTCGCGGTCGCGGTCATCGGCGATGAAGCCGGAAACCGTGACGCGCGCGATCTGGTCCTCGGCGACCAGCGGAAAAGCGTCGCGACCGGCATAGGCGACAAAACCGCCGACGATGATGATGAGAACCGCCAGGAAACCGACCACGCGCCAGAAAGAGAGCTTCCGGCGCAAGCGGCGGCGATCGACGATCTGATCGGCAGTCATGGACATGGTCAGGCCTCTTGGTTCCCCCGCCGAGGTGGGTTAGCGCCTTCGCGCCAGACGGGCAAGAGCTTGGCCGACAAAAGAAAACGGCCCGCGCCGTGAAGCGCGGGCCGTCGGATAATTCCCGTCGGCGGACAGGCCGCCGAGGCGATCAGCTGTCTTCTTTTTCTTCCGTCTCTTCGTCGCCATCCTGACGGGCCTTGAGGGCCGCGCCGAGGATGTCGCCGAGCGAGGCGCCGGAGTCGGTCGAGCCGTACTGGGCGACCGCTTCCTTTTCCTCGGCGATCTCGAGCGCCTTGATCGACACGGAGACCTTGCGGGTCTTCTTGTCGAAGTTGGTCACCCGCGCATCGACCTTCTCGCCCTTGGCAAAACGCTCCGGCCGCTGCTCGGACCGGTCACGCGACAGGTCCGACCGACGGATGAAAGCGGTCAGGTCGGTGTCGGCAATGCGGACATCGATGCCGGCTTCCTTGACCTCGATGACCTCGCAGGTGACGACCGCGCCCTTGCGGATCTCGCCGGACGCAGCGGCTTCCACGAAGGGATCGCCGCCGACCTGCTTGATGCCGAGCGAAATGCGCTCCTTCTCGACATCGACGTCGAGAACCTGCGCCTTGACCGTGTCGCCGCGATTGTAGTTCTCGATGGCCTGTTCGCCGGGCGTGTTCCAGTCCAGATCGGACAGGTGGACCATGCCGTCGACATCGCCGTCGAGACCGACGAAGAGGCCGAACTCGGTCTTGTTCTTGACCTCGCCCTCGACGATCGTGCCGACCGGATACTTCTCGGCGAAGGTGCCCCACGGATTGGCCAGGGTCTGCTTGAGACCGAGCGAGATGCGGCGCTTCACCGGATCGACCTCGAGGATCATGACCTCGACTTCCTGGCTGGTGGCGACGATCTTGCCGGGGTGGACGTTCTTCTTGGTCCACGACATCTCGGAGACGTGGATCAGGCCCTCGATGCCGGGCTCAAGCTCGACGAAGGCGCCGTAGTCGGTGATGTTGGTGACGCGGCCGGTGAACTTGACGCCGACGGGGTACTTGGCCTCGATGCCCTGCCACGGATCGGCCTCGAGCTGCTTCATGCCGAGCGAGATGCGGTGCGTCTCGTGATTGACCCGGATGATCTGCACCTTGACGGTCTGACCGATGGAGAGAACCTCGGACGGATGGTTGATGCGCCGCCAGGCGATGTCGGTGACGTGCAGCAGGCCGTCGATGCCGCCGAGATCGACGAAGGCGCCGTAGTCGGTGATGTTCTTGACGACGCCGTCGATGATCTGGCCTTCCTCGAGGCTCTGGACCAGCTCGGAGCGCTGCTCGGCGCGGGTCTCTTCCAGCACCGTGCGGCGCGACACGACGATGTTGCCGCGGCGCTTGTCCATCTTGAGGATCTGGAAAGGCTGCGGCGTGTGCATGAGCGGCGACACGTCGCGCACCGGACGGATATCGACCTGGCTGCGCGGCAGGAAGGCCACGGCGCCGTCGAGATCGACGGTGAAGCCGCCCTTGACCTGATTGAAGATCACGCCGGTGACCTTCTCGTTCTTGTTGAAGCTCTCCTCGAGCTTCACCCAGCTCTCCTCGCGGCGCGCCTTCTCGCGGCTGAGCACCGCTTCGCCGAGGGCGTTCTCGATGCGCTCGAGATAGACCTCGACCTCGTCGCCGACCTTCAGGCCGGGCTCGCGGCCGGGTACGGTGAATTCCTTGAGCGGAATGCGGCCTTCGGTCTTCAGACCGACATCGATGACCGCCAGATCCTTTTCGATTGCGACGACCGTCCCCTTGATGACGGCGCCCTCCATGAGTTCATCGGATTTGAACGTCTCGTCGAGGAGGGCGGTAAAATCTTCCCTTGTCGGGCTAGCAACTGACATTGACACTCCTGGTTCGCCGGCGGCGCCTGCCGGCGGTTGGCGTTGATCGGTCCGCGCTCAAAACCCTGCCGGTTGGACGCACGCTCTTTTGGCGGTGCGGCGCACGGGGTCATAAAGGCGGCAGTTCACGTTCCGCCCGCAGGGTGCGGGGATCGCGGCCATTCGTCGGCGGGCGGGAAGCACGAAAAGCGGGCAACGCGCCTCCCTAACGAAAGCGTGTTCCCGTCATTCAGCCCCGGCCTTGGCCCGATCGACAATGTCAACGGCCGCGCGGAACGCGGTTTCTATATCCTTGTCGGAGGTATCGAGCAAGTAAGCATCCGCGGCCGTCTTGAGCGGCGCGGCGGCCCGGCCGGAGTCACGGGCGTCACGCCCTTCGATTTCGGCAAGGATGCGGTCGAATTCAACCTGGCGGCCCTTGGCGCGCAGTTCGTCGGTCCGCCGGCGGGCCCGCACCTCGGGGCTCGCGGTCACGTAGATCTTCACGTCGGCGTGCGGGCAGACGGCCGTGCCGATGTCGCGGCCATCAAGGACCGCGCCGTCGGGACGAGCGGCGAACCGGCGCTGGAAATCCAGCAACGCCGCACGCACATCGGCATGCACGGCGACGCGCGAGGCCAGTTCGCCGGCCTCGTGGCCGCGGAGCGCCGGATCGCGCAGCAATTCCGGATCGAGCGCACGCGCCACCCGCGCCGTCGCGGCCTGGTCGTCGGGATCGAGGCCCTGATCGGCCACCAGTTTGCCGACCAGCCGGTAGAGCAGGCCGGTGTCGAGATAGGGCAGGCCGTAATGGGCGGCGAGACGCTCGGCGAGCGTGCCCTTGCCGGCGGCGGCGGGGCCGTCGATCGCGATGATCATGGGAGGCGAAAGAGCGAGGCTTGGGAGTGGCACGACCGTGCGGGCACCCCCCTCCCTATCCCTTCCCCGCGAGGGGGGAGAAGGAGACCCAGCCGCGCCCGCCCCCCGATCTCCGGCCGCGCCGCGTCAGGCACCGGCGTCCTCGAATTCAGCGCCGAGCCCGGCCATCAGGGACCGGAACTCCGGGAAGCTGGTGGAGATCGGCCGGGCGTCGTCGACGGTGACCGCCTGATCGGCGGCCAGCCCGAGCACGGCGAAGCTCATGGCGATGCGATGATCGAGATGCGTGGTGACCGTGCCGCCGCCCGGCACCTTGGACATGCCGTGCACCAACATCGAGTCGGGCGTATCCTCGACCGCGACGCCATTGGCCTTGAGGCCGACGCAGACGGCGTTGATGCGGTCCGATTCCTTGACGCGCATTTCGCCGATGCCCTCCATCAGCGTATCGCCTTCGGCAAATGCCGCGGCGACGGCAAGGACCGGATATTCGTCGATCATCGAGGGCGCCCGGGCTGCCGGCACGGTGACGCCCTTCAGGCGGCTTGCCTTGACGCGGATATCGCCGACCTCCTCGCCGCCGACGTTGCGGCGTTTGCCGATGGAGATGTCGCCGCCCATTTCGATGAGCGTCTCGATCAGGCCGATGCGCGTCGGGTTGAGGAGGACGTTCTCGACGGTCACGTCCGACCCGGCGACGACCAGCGCCGCCACCACCAGGAAGGCGGCCGAGCTCGGATCGCCGGGCACGATGATTGTTTGCGCTTTGAGATTGCGCCCGCCCTCAACGCGGATCGTGCGGACGCCATCGTTGCCTTCCTCGACCTCGATGGCGGCGCCGAAGGCGGCGAGCATGCGCTCGGTATGATCGCGGGTGGGAACCGGCTCGATGACCGTGGTGACGCCGCCCGAGTTGAGCGCGGCGAGGAGCACGGCGGATTTGACCTGGGCCGAGGGCACCGGCACGCGATATTCGATCGGCACCAGGGTGTCGGGTCCGCGCACGGTGGCGGGCAGCCGTTCGCCGGAGCGGGCGAGAACCTGGACGCCCATGCGACGCAGCGGATCGAAGATGCGGCCCATCGGCCGGCGCACGAGCGAGCCATCGCCGGTGAAGGTGGTGGCGAAGGCATGACTGCCGGCAATGCCCAGCGCCAGACGCACGCCGGTGCCGGCGTTGCCGTAGTCGATGACGCCCTCCGGCTCGAGCAGGCCGCCGACGCCGGGGCCGCTGATGCGCCAGGCGCCTGCGCCGGTGCGCGCTGCGGTGGCGCCGAAGGCGCGCATGGCGGCAACGGTGGCGAGAATATCCTCGCCCTCGAGCAGCCCCTCGACCGACGTCTCGCCGACGGCGAGCGCCCCCAGCATCAAGGCGCGATGCGAGATCGATTTATCGCCCGGCGGCCGAACGGTGCCGGCGAGCGGCCCCGAGCGCCGGGCAATCAACGGCAGCGCGCTATCCTCGCCTGACATATCCGACCATTTGCTCCGATTGACGGCCGCCGCCCTCGCACGGGGGCCCCCTGAAACACGGCCTGCCGGACATTCCCCACCACCGGCCGCCGCGTGCCGACCGGATAGCATAGCCCGGACGGCAGGTCATCATTCGACTGGGCCCCCAAGAATTGCTTTTGACACTGCCCCACGCCCGCATTATGGGGACGCTGCTTAACGCTCCGGACGAGGCATAAACCGTGACGAAAGCTGAGCTCGGCACCAAACGGCTCTGTCCCAACTGCGGCGCGCGATATTACGACCTCAATCGCAACCCGATCATCTGCCCGCGCTGCGGGACCCAGTTCGAGGTGGTCACGACGCGGGCGCGCCCGCAAACGGCCGCCAAGGCACCGAAGGAAGTGCTCGTGGAGGAGGCCGAAGAGGCCGCTCCGGTCGAGGTCGTGTCGCTTGAGGAAGCCGACGACGAGGCCGCCGAGAGCGGCGTGGTCAAGGTTCCGGGCGAGGACGACGAGGTCGACAACGACGACGACGATGACGATGGCGCCTTCCTGCCCGACGAGGACGAGGAAGACGAGGATGTCGGCGATATCATCGGCGACGTCGACGAGGAGGAGACCTGACCGCCAATCTGCGGTCTTGATCCTGCGGGGGCCGGCGGCCTAATGTCCGCCCGCTTCCGACCCGGCGGGTCCCCAACCCGCCGCCAGAACTACCCGGAGGGGCCATAGCTCAGTTGGGAGAGCGCTTGAATGGCATTCAAGAGGTCGGCGGTTCGATTCCGCCTGGCTCCACCAAACCTCCGATAGCGGCGACTTGGCTACCAGGCGCTGAGTGCCGACTGGGGGTTTTCCATCGGGTGCGCTCGGGTGCAAAAGAAACGGATAACAAGTTGGACAACCGCCGGCGAGGGCGGCCACGGGCGGGTTGCCCGCCTCGACGGCTATTCAAAGTCGATCACACAAGGCGACCTGACGCTGCACCGGCCATGACATGAACAGGAAAAGCGCCGTTCTGCTTATCGCCGACGAGCGGCAATTCCCGCCGGCGGTCTTTCTCGCGAGGCGCCTCGCCGCCCTTCGCGGCGACAGAAACGTCGACATCGTGCTGGCGTAGAACTCGACGACGCACTTGGAGCAGGCGAAAGCCTTCGACGGGGAATTCATCCTGCTCGACCTTCACGATCTTTACCGCGATTTTGATTTTCCGGTCGTCGATTACTTCACCAGGGCGACCTACTACTCCCTCTTTGCTCCGGGACGTCTCGAAGGGGAATACGACCGCGTCCTCTATCTCGACGCCGATACGTATCCCGAGTCGGCGGCCGTGTTCGCGCTGTTCGACCTCGACATGGGGTCGCACGCGGTGGCAGCGATTTGCGATCTCCACATCCCCTTCATTCCCAACCGAAGAAACGGTGGCGAGCTGCTCGATACACTGAGGATCCGGCCGGACGAGCGCCTCGGAGCGAAGTATCTCAACAGCGGCGTTCTGCTCATCGATCTCCAGGCGTACCGGCAGGCACGGATCGAGAAGAAGGCGCTGCAGCTGATCCGCGAAAAGCGAATCCAGCTGCGCCAACCGGACCAAACGATCTTCAATGCTGTCCTGCGAACGCGATGGCTTGAACTGTCGCCGAGCTTCAACATGGTGACACGGGCGCGGGCGTCGTTCATCCGCGACTTCGCACCCCCGGTCATCGTTCATTTCACCGGAAGGGTGAAACCGTGGCATCGCCGCTTCATCGACCATCACCCGGTGCGCGCGGAACTCGAGGCCTTCCTCAAGGAGACGCCGTGGCCGCACTTCATCCGGGACGTCAACCCGCCGCCCAACCTTGTCGCGGGCGGCCTGCTGCCCCCCGCGCCCGAAGTGCAGACCCCGCTGTGGGAGGCCGAATTCCTCGACGGCCTGGTGCGCTATTTGCGTGAAACGCCGTTTGCCGACGCAGAGCAGGGGATCACCACGCTGAACTACGCGGCCCTTCCAACCGAGTCCACCGTCAAGGTTCCCGGCCGTCGCCCGCAGTGGTGATTCGCAGATCAGGCGCCCGCCAACCGACCGATACCCGGCCTGCGGCCTAGTTCAAACTGCGCTGACGCCAGGTGAAGATGCTCGACATGGTGTAGTTCCACACCACGCCGATGAGGCCGCCGGCAAGGCCCGCCAGCCACCAGCCGCTGCCGCGCTGAAACATCACCTCGATGATGCCGATATTGGCGAAGGCACCGACCGCGCCGATGGCATAGAACGACAGCAGGCCACGCCAGAACGCCGCGCCGCGGAGGCGCTGGTCGCGATAGGTGATGACGTTGTTGACGATGAAATTCCACGTCATGGCGACGACCACCGCCGCGGACTGCGCGACCTGGAAGCTGAAGCCGAGCAAGCCGACCAGACCGAGCGTCGCCAGATGGACCGCGACGCCGGTGACGCCGACGGCGGCGAAGACGACGAAATGCACCGGCAGGTAGCGACCGACCGTCTTGTCGAGCAGCAGGACGCCGAACTCCCAGGCGACCATGGTGTCGAGCTTGCTCTCGCCCTGAAGGCGCGGCCCGAAGCGGCAGGGAACTTCAGCGAAGCGCAACGGGCGCGGCGCCGAGGCGAAGATATCGAGCAGGATCTTGAAGCCGCGTTGCGATAGCGCGTGGACCTCCTCATCGAAGGCGGCGCGCGACATGACGAAGAAGCCGCTCATCGGATCGGTGAGATCGGCGCGCAGGACCAGATGCGCCATGCGCACACCGGCGCGGCTGACCCTCTGGCGCCAGGGACTGAGCCCTTCGCTGCGCTCGCCATCGAGATAGCGGCTGCCGACGACGAGATCGAGATTCTCGGCCTTCAGCTTGCGCAGCATGGCGGCGAGCATGGTCTCGTCGTGCTGGAGATCGCCATCGATGACGGCAAAGTGGGGCGCGGCCGACGACATGACGCCCTCGACGCAGGCGGTCGACAGGCCGCGCCGGCCAAGCCGGCGGATGACGCGCACGCGGGCGTCGCGGGCCGCGATCTCGCGGGCGATCTCGGCGGTGCCATCGGGCGAATCGTCGTCGACGAAGACGGCTTCCCACCGGATCCCGGCCAGCGCGGCGGTCAGGCGCTCGACCATGACGGGGACGTTGGCCGCCTCGTTGAAGGTCGGCACGACGACGGTCAGTTCGATCGAATCGGCGGCGCCAGCGGCTTCGGCGCGCGCCGGGGCGGCCGCCTTTGGCGGCGCATGGGCGCCGGCGCGGGTGCGTTCGGGAACGAGATCGGTCATCGGCGCGCGTGGCTTCCATTGCCGTCCAGCGATGGCCCCGATCTATACCGTTTCCGGGGCGAGGGCGATTCCCGGGGCTATCCGGAGGGCGCGGACGCGCTGCCGCGGCCGAGGAACAGCCAGACCGTCAGCGCGCGGACGCCGTGCGTGGTGATCGGGACCGCGCCCAGCGGCTCGACGGCGCCGAAGCGCCTGGCCAGCGCGGCGTCAGGCCCCTCCAGCGCCGGGGACAGGCTGACGATGATGGCATCCTTGCCGCGGGTGACGCCGGCATTGGCCTCGAAGGCCAGCAGCGGGTCATCGGTGACGCACACCACCGGCAGGACCCCGCCGACGCCGTAGTCGATGCGCACGCATTGCTGCCAGTTGGTCGCGACGAGGAAATAACGGGCCGGATCGATGAGGCCTTTTGCCGCCAGCGCCGAACCGAGATCGCGCCAGGCGACCTGATCGGCGAGGACCGGATCCTTGGCCGTGCGATCGGCCACGAAGACCTGACCCCAGCCGGTGGTCGCATATGTGAGGTAGCCGACCAGCAATACGGCAAGCACCGCGGCGCTGCCGCCGAACCACCACGCCACCTCGCGCGGCGCGATGCGCGACCGCTCGGCGACGAAGAACCCGTAGAGCGGATAGAGCATCAGGAAGCCGGGCGCCGCCCAATGGAAGCCTTGATTGTTCTGCCGGGCGACCAGCCAGACGAGGGCGAAGAAGACGATCGGCCCGACGGCGAGGCAGGCCGTGAACCACGAGCGCTGGTCGGCGGGTCCGGCGCGCAGGCCGCGGCCGAGCGTGAGCATGAGCCCGACCCAGATCGGCGGCAGAAAGTAGAACGACTGGATGGCCAGATTGACGACCAGCCGGACCGGCTCGAGCGTCAATCCGGGCGCGGCGCGGTTGCCCTGGAAGGCGAACGATATCCAGCCATGGCCGGCGTTCCAGATGACGACCGGCGAGAAGACCAGCGCCGCCAGCACGAGAGCCGCCCACGGCGCCGGACGCAGGAGCCAGTGGCGATGGTGCGGCTGGGTGAGCAGATAGAGGCCGAGACCGAGCGGCAGGAAGACCGCCGTATATTTCGACAGCATGGCAAGGCCGAGCAGCGCGCCCGAGGCGAGCCACCAGAGCGTGGCGCGCGCGCCGGCCGCGGAGAAGAGCGCCCGGGCCGTGCAGAATGCCGCAGCCGTCAGGAAGAAGACGAAGGGACCGTCGGTGAGAACGAACGTGCCGAAATAGATGCTGATAAGCGGCGTGAGGCTCAGCGCGACAGCGGCGATGAGCGCGGCGGGTTGGCCGAACAGGAATTTCGTCAGGCCATGGACCAGCCAGGTGGTGCCGGCGAACAATGCAATGAACGGCAGGCGCAGGAGAAAGAAGCTTTCGCTGCCGGTGAGCCAGCGTATGGCGGCGGCGATCCACATGGCCATCGGCGGGTGATCGACATAGCCGAGCGCCGGAGCGCGCGAGATCACCGCGATGTAGGTCTCGTCGATGTTTGGGCCGACGACGGCGGCGAGGACGAGCCTGACCGCGACGCCGATCGCGATGACGACGAGGAGCGACGGCAGCCGGATTGGCCGGTCTTCGGTCTCAGCAAGGGGCGTGGACGCCATGCGGCCTCCGGAAGCCGTCGGGCACTAGAGCGAGCGGGCCCAGTTGCCGAGGGCGTCGATGGTCTCGCTGGCGGTCGGTGCTGATGGTGGCTTCGCGCTCACGCCCGCCCATGGATCGGTGCCGCTGCCGCCCGCCGTGAGCTGGCCGGAGATGCGGTGAACCCGCCGGCCGCTGCGGTCGGTGATGTCCCAGACGTAGAGCAGCAATGTGCTGTTGGTGTCGCCGACCGCGGACAGATAGCCCTTGAGCTGGTAGTCGGCGCTTGGGTCGTCAGCGGCGACGATCTTGATCTGGCGCGTCGGGGCCCGTTGCTTCAGCGTGTCCTCGAGATCGAAAAGCAGCTCGGCGGGACCGTTGGTCAGCGGCTGAAGGGCGAATGTCGTGATTTCGGTGCTAACCGGCGCCTTTCCCAGCTCACCCACGGTCTTGTGCGTGATCATCGGCGGGCCCGAGCCCAGCCGCGGGGCCTCGACCGGCGCGCAGGCCGCAACTGCGGCGATCGACACGAGCGCGGCGGCACGATGCAGCCAGACCCCGATATCCTTGGCCTTCATCCGGAATTTTCCTTCTGCGCTGACGCCAGGTGAAGATGCTCGACATGGTGTAGTTCCACACCACACCGATGAGGCCGCCGGCAAGCCCGGCCAGCCACCAGCCGCTGCCGCGCTGAAACATCACCTCGATGATGCCGATATTGGCGAAGGCACCGACCGCGCCGATGGCATAGAACGACAGCAGGCCACGCCAGAACGCCGCGCCGCGGAGGCGCTGGTCGCGATAGGTGATGACGTTGTTGACGATGAAATTCCACGTCATGGCGACGACCACCGCCGCGGACTGCGCGACCTGGAAGCTGAAGCCGAGCAAGCCGACCAGACCGAGCGTCGCCAGATGGACCGCGACGCCGGTGACGCCGACGGCGGCGAAGACGACGAAATGCACCGGCAGGTAGCGACCGACCGTCTTGTCGAGCAGCAGGACGCCGAACTCCCAGGCGACCATCGTATCGAGCTTGCTCTCGCCCTGAAGGCGCGGCCCGAAGCGGCAGGGAACTTCAGCGAAGCGCAACGGGCGCGGCGCGGAGGCGAAGATATCGAGCAGGATCTTGAAGCCGCGCTGCGAGAGCGCGTGGACCTCCTCATCGAAGGCGGCGCGCGACATGACGAAGAAGCCGCTCATCGGATCGGTGAGATCGGCGCGCAGGACCAGATGCGCCATGCGCACACCGGCGCGGCTGACCCTCTGGCGCCAGGGACTGAGCCCTTCGCTGCGCTCGCCATCGAGATAGCGGCTGCCGACGACGAGATCGAGATTCTCGGCCTTCAGCTTGCGCAGCATGGCGGCGAGCATGGTCTCGTCGTGCTGGAGATCGCCATCGATGACGGCAAAGTGGGGCGCGGCCGACGACATGACGCCCTCGACGCAGGCGGTCGACAGGCCGCGCCGGCCGAGCCGGCGGATGACGCGCACGCGGGCGTCGCTGGCCGCGATCTCGCGGGCGATCTCGGCGGTGCCATCGGGCGAATCGTCGTCGACGAAGACGGCTTCCCACCGGATCCCGGCCAGCGCGGCGGTCAGGCGCTCGACCATGACGGGGACGTTGGCCGCCTCGTTGAAGGTCGGCACCACGACGGTCAGTTCGATCGAATCGGCGGCGCCAGCGGCTTCGGCGCGCGCCGGGGCGGCAGCCTTTGGCGGCGCGTGGGCGCCGGCGCGGGTGCGTTCGGGAACGAGATCGGTCATCGGCGCGCGTGGCTTCCATTGCCGTCCAGCGATGGCCCCGATCTATACCGTTTCCGGGGCGAGGGCGATTCCCGGGGCTATCCGGAGGGCGCGGGCGCGCTGCCGCGGCCGAGGAACAGCCAGACCGTCAGCGCGCGGACGCCGTGCGTGGTGATCGGGACCGCGCCCAGCGGCTCGACGGCGCCGAAGCGCCTGGCCAGCGCGGCGTCAGGCCCCTCCAGCGCCGGGGACAGGCTGACGATGATGGCGTCCTTGCCGCGGGTGACGCCGGCATTGGCCTCGAAGGCCAGCAGCGGGTCATCGGTGACGCACACCACCGGCAGGACCCCGCCGACGCCGTAGTCGATGCGCACGCATTGCTGCCAGTTGGTCGCGACGAGGAAATAACGGGCCGGATCGATGAGGCCTTTTGCCGCCAGCGCCGAACCGAGATCGCGCCAGGCGACCTGATCGGCGAGGACCGGATCCTTGGCCGTGCGATCGGCCATGAAGACCTGACCCCAGCCGGTGGTCGCATACGTGAGGTAGCCGACCAGCAATACGGCAAGCACCGCGGCGCTGCCGCCGAACCACCACGCCACCTCGCGCGGCGCGACACGTGACCGCTCGGCGACGAAGAACCCGTAGAGCGGATAGAGCATCAGGAAGCCGGGCGCCGCCCAATGGAAGCCTTGATTGTTCTGCCGGGCGACCAGCCAGACGAGGGCAAAGAAGACGATCGGCCCGACGGCGAGGCAGGCCGTGAACCACGAGCGTTGGTCGGCGGGTCCGGCGCGCAGGCCGCGGCCGAGCGTGAGCATGAGCCCGACCCAGATCGGCGGCAGAAAGTAGAACGACTGGATGGCCAGATTGACGACCAGCCGGACCGGCTCGAGCGTCAATCCGGGCGCGGCGCGGTTGCCCTGGAAGGCGAACGATATCCAGCCATGGCCGGCGTTCCAGATGACGACCGGCGAGAAGACCAGCGCCGCCAGCACGAGAGCCGCCCACGGCGCCGGACGCAGGAGCCAGTGGCGATGGTGCGGCTGGGTAAGGAGATAGAGGCCGAGACCGAGCGGCAGGAAGACCGCCGTGTATTTCGACAGCATGGCAAGGCCGAGCAGCGCGCCCGAGGCGAGCCACCAGAGCGTGGGGCGCGCGACGGCCGCGGAGAAGAGCGCCCGGGCCGTGCAGAATGCCGCGGCCGTCAGGAAGAAGACGAAGGGACCGTCGGTGAGAACGAACGTGCCGAAATAGATGCTGATAAGCGGCGTGAGGCTCAGCGCGACAGCGGCGATGAGCGCGGCGGGTTGGCCGAACAGGAATTTCGTCAGGCCATGGACCAGCCAGGTGGTGCCGGCGAACAATGCAATGAACGGCAGGCGCAGGAGAAAGAAGCTTTCGCTGCCGGTGAGCCAGCGCATGGCGGCGGCGATCCACATGGCCATCGGCGGGTGATCGACATAGCCGAGCGCCGGAGCGCGCGAGATCACCGCGATGTAGGTCTCGTCGATGTTTGGGCCGACGACGGCGGCGAGGACGAGCCTGACCGCGACGCCGATCGCGATGACGACGAGGAGCGACGGCAGCCGGATTGGCCGGTCTTCGGTCTCAGCAAGGGGCGTGGACGCCATGCGGCCTCCGGAAGCCGTCGGGCACTAGAGCGAGCGGGCCCAGTTGCCGAGGGCGTCGATGGTCTCGCTGGCGGTGGTGCTGATCGTGGCCCCGCTCACGCCGGCCCATGGATCGGTGCCGCTCCCGCCCGCCGTGAGCTGGCCGGAGATGCGGTGAACCCGCCGGCCGCTGCGGTCGGTGATGTCCCAGACATAGAGCAGCAACGTGCTGGTGGTGTCGCCGACGGCGGACAGATAACCCTTGAGCTGGTAGTCGGCGCTTGGGTCGTCAGCGGCGACGATCTTGATCTGGCGCGTCGGGGCCCGTTGCTTCAGCGTGTCCTCGAGATCGAAAAGCAGCTCGGCGGGACCGTTGGTCAGCGGCTGAAGGGCGAATGTCGTGATTTCGGTACTAACCGGCGCCTTTCCCAGCTCACCCACGGTCTTGTGCGTGATCATCGGCGGGCCCGAGCCCAGCCGCGGGGCCTCGACCGGCGCGCAGGCCGCAACTGCGGCGATCGACACGAGCGCGGCGGCACGATGCAGCCAGACCCCGATATCCTTGGCCTTCATCCGGAATTTTCCTTCGCCGCCGCCGCGCTGTGTGTAGCGGCAAAGCCTTTCTGCGTCCACAGACCGCCCTGGTTCGACACACGTCCATCGGCCGAAGGCATTCTCGCTTGATCACGCGCGCGTGAATGGGTTTGTTCTGCCAAAATCCGGGACGTAATCTATACGTGTATTATTTCTCGTATTGAGCGTAATGCGAGCATTGATGTTCGTTACAAGCCGGGGGTGCTACGCACATTGCCGCGATTGGCGTTGGCGCGGGTGGCGGTCGTCAGGCCGCGAACTCGCCGGGTGCCAGCTTGGCGTCCGCGTGCCCGATCTCGGAACTGATGCTTTCGAGATACTTCGAATAACGGGCCATGGTGTGCGCCGCAATGACAGAGCTGACCGGGCCAATCCGGTGAAAAAGGCGCTCAACCTCGCGAACCACTTTCGGATCGCGATCGAACCAACC
>CAWAHE010000023.1:0-24494 GCA_963781775.1 uncultured Alphaproteobacteria bacterium
AGCCGCAAAGCCTTTCTGCGTCCACAGACTGCTCGGATTCTGGCTAAACGCTTGTTCGGCCAAAAATCATTCCTGGTACTGGTGATCGATTGAGCTTTGCGCGCCGGCCCCGGGCCTACGCGGTGGTTTTCGCCAAAATTGCGGCAGGCGCCTCTCACGAAAAATCTTCGCTGCAGGTTGACGCCTAAGTCCGGCGCTGATTGCAACCGAAAGGGTCGCCTGAAGTCGTGGCGTCCTTGCGCATTTGTGGACAATCGCGCGATATCGCCCGGTCTATGGCGGCATCGACAACCGGAAGCTTGGCTGATTAGTCTTGATCAGATCGTGGCCAAACTCGCTTCTCAACCGAATGTGCAAATCGCTTCGCGGGTCGGAGTACGAGCCTTCGAAAAGTTCGCTTGTCGAGGCCAACGGAGTGCCTCAGTCTCTTAAAGCGCAGCGCCAAGCTTGCCGTATGCGCCCACTCGCTAGGCATTTCAGGGTAGGGCTGCTTCTTTGCATCAAGTATCAGGATTTGATCTTGAAGATCCTTCTCGCTTCCTCTGAGTTGCTTGAAATAGAGAACTGTCTGAAGGGCCATAATCTTTGTTCCCTTCCAACTGAAGTGATGTGCAGGATTGGCGATGAGATCGTCTACCGAGACTGGGAAATTTGCATACTCGTCATAGTGTGAGGATATGTCCGAGCCCTGTAGATTGGCCAAGGCGAGGTCTGGCACGATGTAGTCGATGTCGTTGCAATCTCTAATTCCGAAAGCGGCCAAGACAGCCCCTGAATCGATGCAGTAGTGATCTGCCTTTCCGGATTCGCGGATTTGCGCCTCATAAGAACGAAACAGGCGCCCGAAGGTCGGCAATCGATCGTCCGGGGCTAGGTTGAGGTATTCAATGCCGTTTGGGTTGAGCAGAGCCTCAGCGATCCACACAGTTTCCGCATGTGTATCATTCACATGAACCCAGTGGGTGTCCTTGAACGCCTTTCGAACGTGATCTTTGACGGGACGCGGTTCCTCCCCGGCACCGACCTTGAAGAACGCTACATTGATTCCTCCGCCGCGAGGGAAACGACGGTCAACGAAACGTTCGGCAAGCTCCTCCTTCCACCACGGCTCGTGACCGTACAGCAGTCGGTTGATGTTTCGGCGACCTTTCTCGGATAGCCCAATTTGCTTGCTGTGGATGACGTGCGCCTTTTCGCCAAGAAGTTTCATAGCTTGTCGGTAATCGGAGGGGCTGGCGGCAAAGAAGGTCGCGGAGAACGTGTCCTCGTCGAGACGGACGTACTCCGTCACCAACTGCTCGGCGATTACACTGCCCATCCCACTCTTGACCAAGGCGGCCGCATCGGTGATCGGGGGGCGCCCTTCGAGGCGGACCGCGTCGATCGGCTTGCGGAAATGCAATGCGGCGCCCAAGCGGTGCGACCCGTCGACTACCGAATTGCCTACATAGGGCACGAGGCCGCGCTGCCGGTCGTAGCCATTGATGGCTATGTCACCAATCAGCGTGGAGAAAAGGCGAAGATAGTCGGCAAATCCATTCTTGCGGCCAGCGCCGTCAGCGAAACCCGCCCTGCTCGTTCCGAGTGAGTGTCTGTACAGCTGTGCGCCGTAGCCTACGCCCCAACCGCGCGCCCACTGACGTGCGAAGACATACCTGCCCATCACGTCGAGACGATTGGGCGACAGCAATTTCAGCGGGTCTATGGTTTCGATTCGCGGATCGGTGGGCAGGCGATAGAAATTGAATACGTTGCCGTCAACTCGTGCCCGGACATCTTTCTCAACGTTCATCAATGCCCCCTAAAGCGGAACCCACAAAGGTATTCCAGGCGTGCCCAACGTTGGCGTGCCGCGGCCGACGCTGCGCAGCCGCATCGGACACCGCCCACGTTGTCATGAAGCAGTCCTTGGCCAAACCCGCGTAGGCTCCGCACACAGTGTTCTGGAAGAACGTCGTTTGAACGACGATGTGCGAGTGCGAAGGTCAACCAATCCCCGCAGAGGCGGCTCTAGCCGGCAGGTCTCGCCGGTTCATTGGGAAATGAGCATGCACATCATCTATCGGTGTGCAATAGCGCTTTGCGGCGCCGGTGCTAGTTTGGTGTCGTCGATCAGCGTTTCGGGACGTTCAAGCGGACTTCTGCCACAGTCTTCGCGGTCATCACTCCTAAATTCGATAGGCCCGCAGGGCATCAACGCCTCTAAGTTGGTCAGCGAGCCCCTTGTTCGTGGTGATCACAATACATCCACGCCGCGCGCCATCCTCGTCTGCGCTCGGCAATGAAGGAAAGAATGAGGCGATGTTTGAGACTCTGGTCCGCTTCACATAGTCCAAATCAAGCCTCTTACCGGGCCCAAAGTCATCGAAAGAGTACCCCGGGTCATCCGGAACCATGAAGTCGTCGATCGCTATGACACACCGAGGAAATGCTCCGGCGATAACACGCATTTCATCGGCCAGCGGTAACCGCTTGCCCCAATGCGCGTCGAGATAGAACAAAGTCACTTTTCCCGCGTATTCAGGAGCGCTGGCGAGCCGCTTGAGAAAGATCACCGAATCCATCATGGCCGTGTGGACAAGAGGGTTCGTTGAGAAGCGAAGCTGGGCAAAATGAGCAAAGCGCGGATTAGCTTCAACGGTGTACACTGGGAGCCCGAAGCCGGCGAACCAGGCGGCCGTCGACCCAATATAGGTTCCGGTCTCCACTATCTGCTCAATGTCGCAGGCTCTAATGATATTCTCGAACATCTGAATGCGGCCGCTTTGAAAATGAAACGGCGCCGCCTCATAGCCACCTCTTCTAAAATCGCGCTCGGCGAAGTAACGCGGGAACATCCGGTCCGTAACAATCTTCCGGGGGCCCCGGAAAATGCCTTCGATGACTTTTGTCAGCATCGCCATGTCAGCATCTTTAGCGCGAGCAACAACGCGAACCCATAGCCGCGCAACCCCTATCGCCTCCGCCCCATGCCGGCGGTACATCTAGCTGATGCTAGGCTCAGGCGCTAGTTTCAGGCGAATTGAAAACAGGTTCATTGCAAATGGCCTTACACGTTTTCGGCGACAGTCACTCCGTGGCGTGCTTCGGCAGGATTTCAGAAATCGACATGCATTGGGTGCGAGCGGTCACGATGCACCGCATCGGGCGGGACGGCGCCGATTTCCTTTTGGAAGGGATCACGATCCTGCCCGGCGACATTCTCATCTTCGTTTTCGGGGAGATCGACGTTCGGGCCCATATCGGCCGTATCGCCGACGCTACTGGGCGACCGCGGCGTGAACTCCTCGAGGAGCTTGTCGACGCCTTTCTCACAAGCATATCCCGCGCCGCGGCCAACCTCGGGGACGTTCGCGTGATTCTCACCTCGGTGGTTCCGCCGTCTCCCAGCCACCTTGCCGACACCAAAGCATTTCCCGTCTGGGGGACTTTGGACGACCGGGTCGCCCTGACGATCGCCCTGAACCGGATGCTCGCCAACGGCGCACGGAAACTCGGATTTGATTTTCTGGATTTCCATGCAGACTATGCCGATCAAGCCGGCGCGATGATAGCCGGCCTTTCCGACGGTGGCGTTCATATCGCTCCGGGCTACACCGAACCGATTTTTCATAAGCTTCAAGAATTGGTCGGGACCCCCTTGAGCTTTCTCCCAAAAGACCAGGGTGCAACGCTCGGCCTCAAGACACGCTCAAGGCTCGGCCGAGCGCTCCGCAGAATTAAATTCGCGGTCAAACCCAAGCAAGAAAAGTAGATTGCTCAAATGAGCTTGCGAGCGACCTCTGCCGACGATGCCATCGACCTTACCGTCCGACGCTAGCCCATACTGTTCAGCCATGCCTCGGAATAGGGCCGGTCAACCGAGCCGAGTGTGAGCGTGGCGCCGGTGGCCACGTCAACCACCGGCATGTCGCCGATGACCGATAGCCGCTCCACGCCGCCGATAAAAGTCAGCTTGCCGGACTCGTTGCGGCTCTCGCGGTAGCGGGACGGATAAGCTTTCGTTTCGGCGAGTTTATCGAGGACCGGAGCGGCCAGCTCGCGTTTCACGAAGAAGGCGTTCATGCCGGCCGAATTGGTGCCGACAAAGACGTAACCCTTTTCAGCAGCCAGTCGCCTCATCGCCTCGACGGAGGCGCCCCAGTAGAGGTTGCTCGAATGGGCGGCGCGACGCTCGAAGGCTGGATCGTAGGGGATCGATAAGGCATGGCGATCGCCGAAGACGGCGTTGTACTCGCAGATGACGATGGCGGCGTCGACATTGTCGATCGCCCGCCAGACCCAATAGTCGTTGCCATCGACATCAACCGAGAGCAGGCCGACCGGCCCGGCGAAGCCCGCATTGGCGATCAACCCGCTGATGTTCTCGGCGGTGACGAAGGCGGCCTGCGCGGTCAGGTCGTGCATCCAGTGGATCGGATCGGATCGCAGCGTCGCCATACTGCTCTCGCTGCCGTCCATAACAAAGCCCTTCCAGCCGCGGTGGCGCAGCAGGAACCGGCAATTCGCCTCGCCAAAATCCTCAACGCCAAATTCGATGAAGCGCTTGTTGGGGACCTCGACCTGGGAAACGAGCCACTCGATGATACCGTCCTCGCCCCACTGCGAATAGACCCTGAATTCTGCCTCCGCCAGATCGCGCAGGCAGATCTGCTTCGGCTGGCTGCGCGCGGCCATCTGGCCCTGCAGAAACAGGGCGCGCTCCGCGGTGTCGACGAGACGTGCCTGCCGCTCTTTCTGCTTTCTGAAAAGCCGCATGAGTGTCCCCTCCCCTTGACACTCATCGGTAGCTGAAACATGAGACTACTCCAAGCCTGACCGACGGTTTTGCTTCTGGTTCGGAGCTGCTTCGAACCGGCGGCACCCTACCACGGGCAGCGGGGATCCGATGAAACGCGTAAGCCATTGTCGAATGTGCGGGAGCGAGCGTCTGTCGCTATTTCTCGACCTCGGGAACACCCCTCCGGCAGACCGCTTCCTGACCAAGGCCCAGCTGTCGGAGCCGGAGGAGAGCTATCCGCTGCAGGTGTTGCAGTGCGAGGATTGCTATCTGGCGCAACTCGGCGCGGTGGTCTCGCCGGTTACGCTCTACTGCGAGGACTATCCCTACGAGTCGTCAACGACACGGGTTGGCCGCGAGCACTGGCGCGAGTTCGCCGGAACCTGCGTGCGCGCCTTCGGCCTCGGCGCAGACGATCTCGTCGTCGACATCGGCAGCAATGTCGGCGTGCTGCTGCAGATGTTTCAGGCGAACGGCGTGGCGACGCTCGGCGTCGACCCGGCCGCGAATATCGCGGAGATCGCCAACAAGAATGGCGTTGAAACGCTAGCCGCCTTCTTCAACGCCAAGACGGCGGGCGAGATCGCCGCGACGAAAGGGCTGGCTTCGCTGATAACCGGCACAAACGTCTTCGCCCACATCGACGACCTGCGCGATCTGGTCGAGGCGGTCGACGTGCTGCTCAACGAGCGCGGCGTGTTCGTGATCGAGATGCCGTATTTCAGCGAGCTGATCCACAATCTCGAATACGACACCATTTATCACGAGCACCTTTCATACATCTCGCTGACGCCGACGGTGCGGTTCTTTGAGCAGTTCGGCATGGAGGTGTTCGACGTCCAGCGGCGCGACATTCACGGCGGCTCGATCCGTATCTTCGTGCGACGGCAGAATTCGTCCCGCCAGCCCGTCGCCAACATTGTCCACCAACTCTGCGAGAGCGAGCGCAGCGAGGGCGTCCATGAACCGGCGACACTCCGCGACTTTGGCAAAGCGGTGGCCAAGAACCGCGCCGACCTGCGCGAGCTGCTCGGGCGCCTCAAGGCCGACAACAAGCGGCTGGCAGGCGTCAGCGCACCGGCGAAGGGCATGACGCTGCTCAACTATTGCGGCATTGGCGTCGACACGCTCGACTACATCACCGAGAAATCGCGGCTCAAGATCGGCCGCTACACGCCGGGAACGCATATCGAGATCGTTCCGGACGAAACGCTGTTGAGCAAGCCGCCGGACTATGTGCTGTTGCTCGCCTGGAATTTCGCCGACGAGATCATCAACAACCTGAAGGACTACGCCGACCGGGGCGGCAAGTTCATCATCCCGATTCCAACGCCGCGCATCATCGGCTAGACCCGCGATGAACCGTCACGGCCGCAAGAGGCTCCTCCCATGAACGTGCAGCGAATGCCCGTCTCGTTTTCGGACGAGCGGGGCGACATCATCGACATCCTGAAGGGCTCGCCGGTGGAATACGCCACGCTGATCACGGCGAAGAAGAACTCCGTGCGCGGCAACCACTACCACAAAGAGACCTACCAGCACCTCTACGTGCTGGACGGCAAGCTGCGAGTGCGGACGCAAATGCCCGGCGAAGACGCGAAAGAAGCCGTCCTGGAGAAGGGCGATCTGATCGTCAACACACCTAACGAGCGCCACGCGTTCGAGGCGCTCGAGGACTCGACCTTTCTGGTGCTGACGCGGGGCCCGCGCGGCGGCGAGAACTACGAGAGCGACACCTACCGGTTGAGCGAGCCTCTGATCCGGGCGTGACCCATGACAAACGCCGATGCCTTCATTCCGGTCTGCGAACCGCTCATCGGCGATAACGTCCTGCCTCTCGTCCAGGAGTGCGTGGAGACCGGCTGGGTCTCCTCGGAAGGACGCTTCATCAAGGAATTCGAGGACAAGTGGGCGGCCTATTGCGGTGCCGCTTACGGCGTTGCGGTGAGCAACGGCACCACGGCGCTTCAGGTGGCGGTGGCCGCGCTGAAACTGCCGCCTGGCTCCGAGATCATCATGCCGTCCTACACGATCATCTCGTGCGCAATCGCCATTATCGAGGCGGGCTGCGTACCGGTGCTTGTCGATTGCGAGCCGGATACGTGGTGCATGGACCTCGATGAAGTCGAGGCAAAGATCACGCAGCGGACGCGCGCCGTCATGCCGGTCCACATTTTCGGCCATCCGGTCGATATGCGCCGGCTCGGTGCGATCGCTGCGAAGCATGAACTGTCCATTATCGAGGATGCCGCCGAAGCACACGGCGCCGAGGCGCACGGGCGGCGCGTCGGCGGCATCGGAACGATGGGATGCTTCAGCTTCTACGCCAACAAAATCATCACTACCGGCGAGGGCGGCATGGTGGTGACCAGCGATGCGGAACTGGCCGAGCGCTTGCGCTCGCTGCGCAACTTGGCATTTCGCCGCGACCGCCGCTTCCTGCACACTGAGATCGGCCATAACTATCGCCTGACCAATTTGCAGGCGGCGGTCGGCGTGGCCCAGGTCGAACGAATCGACACGCATATCGAAAAGAAGCGCTGGATGGCGCAGGCCTATCAGAGGCACCTCGGCCAGATCGCCGGCATCCAGCTTCCGGTCGAGCGCGACTGGGCCAAGAACGTGTACTGGATGTATGGGGTCGTGCTCGACGACGACATCGACTTTAACGCCGTGGAATTTGCGCAGAGGTTGCGCGAACGCGGCGTCGATACGCGGCCATTCTTTCTCGGTATGCACGAGCAGCCGGTCCTCAAGGAGCGCGGTCTTTTCGCCGGCGAGCGCTACCCGGTCTCAGAACGGATCGCCGAGCGCGGCCTCTATCTCCCCTCCGGCCTGACGCTGACGCAGGACCAGGTCGACCGCGTCGCCGACGCGGTGCGCCATGTCCTGCGGTAGAGGAGCAATGCCGATGAGAGAATTCTCGGCGCCCTACGCCCGCCACTATGACCTGCTCTACGCCGACAAGGACTATCCTGCCGAGGCCGCCTATGTCCGCGACCTGCTGAAGCGATGGACGCCGGGCGGTACGCGGCTTTTGGAACTGGGCAGCGGGACCGGGCGCCACGCCAATCTGCTCGCCGGCATGGGCTATTCGGTGCACGGCGTCGAGCGCAGCGCCGCCATGCTGGAGGCGGCCTCGCGCGGCGCGGCCACGGGCTGCCAGTTCAGCCTCGGCGATCTGCGGACGGTGCGACTTGGCGAGGCCTACGACGCTGTGCTGGCACTGTTTCACGTCGTCGGCTACCAGACGACCAATGACGACCTCGCTGCGGCCTTCGAAACCGCCCGAACACATCTCAAGCCAGGCGGCGTGCTGCTGTTCGACTACTGGTACGGGCCGGCGGTTCTCACCCAGCGGCCGGCGGTGCGCATCAAGCGCGCCAGCGACGCCGCGCTCGAGGTGACGCGGCTGGCGGAGCCGGACCTTTTGCCGAACAGGGACATGGTGAACGTGAACTTCCACGTCTTCGTGCGCGACAAGGCGACCGGCGCGGTCAGCGAACATCGCGAGGAACACGGCGTGCGCTACCTGTTCCTGCCGGAGCTCGAATACCTTCTGGCGCAGCACGGACTGAAGCTGGAACACAGCGAGGAATGGATGACCGGCCGACCGCTCGCGACGGACACGTGGTACGGCGCAAGCTTGGCGCGAGCCGTATAGTGTGGTGGCAGCGAGAAACGTGGTGAGCGGCGACTCGAAGCCTTCTCCGATGGCCGGGGCCGGTCCCACGGTGGTTCACCTAGAGGCCGCGCTGCCCCTCGACAGGCTGCGCAGCGAGCATCCCCAATTTCCGCTGATCATCCACGGGCTGACGTTCTCGACCGACGAACCCGACCGGGCCCAATGGCTGGTAGAGACATCCTACGTCGGCCGACCGATCGCAACGCGGGTGCCACGCGCGCGCCGCATCCTCATTATCTGCGAGCCGCGCGGCAACTTCACGGCCGCCTACTCCAACCAGTTCGGCATCCTGATCTCACCGTACACCATTCCTGGTTACCGCGGCGTCTGGATTCAAGATCACGGTGCGTTGGCCGTCTGGCTTGGCCGCGACCTCGCGGACGGACCGCTGGACTATCAGGGATTGATGAACCTGCCGCCACCGGCGAAGCAGGACACGATCTCGGTGGTGACCTCACGCAAGTCCGTGCTCCCCGGACATCGGCGGCGGCTGGCTTTCTTGCGCGCGCTCCAGGATGCGCTCGGCCCGCGCCTGGCGATCTATGGGAAGGGATTCCGGCCGATCCGTGACAAGGCTGAGGCGATCCTGCCCGCCAAATATCACCTTGTCATGGAAAACACGGTGA
This sequence comes from uncultured Alphaproteobacteria bacterium, assembly GCA_963781775.1. Classification (GTDB taxonomy): domain Bacteria; phylum Pseudomonadota; class Alphaproteobacteria; order Rhizobiales; family Kaistiaceae; genus CAVSRC01. The sequence goes on from CAWAHE010000023.1 coordinate 9,092, forward strand.
TGCCGTCCTACTGGACGGAGAAGCTGGCTGATGCCTATCTCGGCTATGCCTTGCCCATCGTGATCGGACCGCCCGACCTCGAGCGATGGTTCCCGCCCGAGAGTTTCGTGCGTATCGATCTCAACGACACCGCGGGGTCAATCGCTACGATGAAACGCGCGCTCGACGAGGATATCTACGCGCGCCATTTCGATGCCATCGTCGAAGCGCGTACTCGGCTGATGCGTGAGGAGCGGCTCGCGCCGGTCGTGGCGCGCGCGATCGAGACCCATCCGAATTCGGAACCGCTGCTCGCGGTGCCAGAGACGATTCGTCCTGTGCCCAACACGCCGCTGTTGCAACGTATCACGCGCGAGGTGGCACGATTCTACTGGCAGATTGATGAAGAAATCCGGAAACGCACAGCTCAGCTGCGGCGCTCTCACGACGTCGACGCATCGTAGAGCGGCTAAATCCAAGTAAGCTCCACACCCATTGTCACGTTGCATTCCCCGATCTGAGCCCCTTTTCTCCCCGCCAATTGCTCCCCAGTTTGCGGCCGCCGATCCAAGGAAAGCATCCTTGACGTGAGTCCGAAGTTCCTAAAACGCCTCTTTGAGACGGATTTCGCGCAGAGTCAGGTGCTCGCGCGGCGACTATCGCCCCAGAACAAATCCGCGGCCGTAGGCCAGCCCTTGTAGCAGAATCACACCGCCGCCCTTGGCCACGCGGAACTAGTGGACAATCCGCCGCGGCGCGAGCGTCGCATCGAGCCTCGCATCGGCGCAATCGCGGATCGGGAAACTACCACCGCCATACTCCGATGGCGTCTGCGTCATGATGAGGTCGCGGTCCCAGATCGAAGATCACCAATAGATTGCCCGCCGTCGGTGCATGAACTTGCCGCGAACGAGGTCGCTGATATCCTCCCGACGAGGATACCGGCTATTGGAAGCCCCAGAAATCGAGGACTGGTTTCAATTCATCGTTCAGCGCACTCACTGTTGCCGGCTGCAGCTCTGTCTCCCACTGCCGAGAACGACCGGAGCGACGGTGCGCCATCTTTGGCGCTCCTGGAACAATCGGTGATGTTGTTGCCACCAGCCTGTCTATCGCGGGCTCGGGTAGCGTGACATCGAGGAATTCGCAAACCTGTTCAATGGTTCGCCGTCGGTCCACCAAATAGCTTTCGTATGAGAGAAATAGTTGGTGCTCGCACCTTTCGCGCAGTCCGGCGTAGGCGTTGTAGTGCGGAGTGATCCATCCCGCAGCCTGTCTCAGTGCGAACTGATCAATCGTTTCTTGCCGGATCCGTTCCCGTTCTTCGAGAAATTCTCGCACCGAGGCCTCGTTGCGAGGCATCGTGTGCGTGTACCCAAATGAGTAGTAGGCTGACACCAACACGTCGCGCGGATCGCGCAGGAAAAATATCGCCTTGAATCGGTCAAGACCCGGAAAATCAAAAGGCGCTCGCTGCGGGCCGTAGATTTCACCGTGTAGCTTGTAGAGCCTGTCATATCTCGATTGGAGGTAGACTTCATATTGCGGCCCTGGATCAAGCGCGATCCGGTTTCCAAGCTTCCAAAGTGAGCCGAAATAGTCGATGTGATCGAGTGTCGTATTGTAGTGTATGGCCTTGAGTAGTTTTCCCTGAAAACTGGAAGCACATTTATAGGTCGTGAAGAAGAACGCAGAAGCAGGCTTCCGCTGAGCCTTCGCCGCAATCACGAGACGAGAAGAGCCTTCGTGCCTAAGTAGTCGCGCCAGTTGCGCCCTCAGCCGTTTCGTTAGCATCGCCGCGGATCTGTCTACGCGCTCATATTTCTAACAGGAAGAATTTCGGTTGCATGTGACAATCTGGACTCAAAAGTGGGTCGGATCGATCCACCGCAGTCTTTACTTTCTTTGCTATTTCACTGCAGGGGGCACTCAAACCTTCGGAAGGACGAGACTGCCGGGATGGAGCCGCGTCCGCAAGCCCGGTGGTGGCCACGCGTGTTCAGGACCCACGCGCAGTCCACGCTTCCCAGACGAAGGGATAGCACCAGCCTTCATGATGGGTCGCGCGGAGATCGGCCCGAATCCGCTCGCGCTTGTCGACGCTGGTTGCATCAATCAAGTGAAACTGGACAAGGATCGTTCCAATCCGCTCGATGACGCCGCTCGCGATGAGATGAGGCAAGAGATCGTACTCGCCGCCCTCGATATTCATCTTCACCAGACCGATGTCGGAGATCCCGGCGTCTCGGAAGAAGGCGACCGCCTCCCGCGCTACGCAAACGATTTGACGGCCGCCCGCACGGAATGCGGAGGATCCGGGGCCAGATTCGCCGAGGTGGAAGGTCCTGTCGGCGGAGCCAAGCGCAAAGGGGTGTACATGTACCTTCGGATTCTCTGCGAACCGTTCGGCGATCGCCTCGGCGTAACCGGGATGTGGCTCGATCACATGGACGTGCGGTGCATAGCGCTCGACGACGCGGGCGGTCCAGTCGCCCCGGTAGCCGCCGAGATCGAGGACTACGCTTTCCGGGCCGAGCCCGGGATCGTCGTAGAGCCGCGCGTCACCGCCATCGCGCCGCCAGCGATCAAGGGCATCGTAAAAGGCACGATGGGGCGGACTGACGAGCTTGCGCAGAGGCCGCGGCAGCTTCTCGATGACGCGTGGCGGCAGCCCGAGGCTACTCATTCCGCGCGCCGACTGGCGAGCGGCCACGCCCGGCGGATGCCGGCGAAACCATCGATCGCCGCTTTCATCTTGGCGAGGTAACGGTCGACGGTTCGTTCGGCCGCGATCTTGCGGCCCCTTACGACGAGTGCTTCGCGCAGCGCGCCGTCCTCATGCAGCCGCTTTATGGCGTCGCCAATCTCGTCTGGCGAGGTCGGGCTGGCGAAGATCGCCGCATCGCCAAGCTGCTCGACATGGCCTGGAATGCGCGACGCGATCACCGGACATCCCAGTGTGAACGCTTCGAGCGGCGGCAGATTGTCGGGGCCGAAGAACGAGAGATAAAGCAGTCCGAGAGCGTTGGCGTAGAGCGACGCAATCTCATCGACTCCGACAAAGCCGCGGAAATGGACATTGCCCCCCAGGCCCAACTCGGATGCTTTGTCGCGCACAAATTCGGCGTTGCCGCGGTCGGAACCGGTGAATACAAGATCAATATCGAGACCGTGCCGTTCGCGCGCCCACTTCAGCCCGAGCATGGCGTTGACGTGATTCTTGTGGGCCCAGAATTGCGCCGGATAGAAGAGATAGGGGCGCCCCGAGGGCATCCTGTTCGGTTCCGCGATCATATCGGGTGCCGGCATCTCGATCGCAACGATGCGCTCGCGCGCAACACCGTAATAGCGGGCGACTTCCTCCCTGCCCCGTTCGTTGCCGACGACCACCAACGAGGCCCGTGGCACCATGTGCGAGTAGAAATCCTCGCGCACGCGCCAGTTTCGTTTCGCCGAAACCTCCGGGAAATACGGATGCTCGCGATGGGCAAGGTCCCAAACCGTGAATGCGTAGGGAACGGCAAGGTTGTCAAGATGAGCGGGCGTCAGGAGCCAGAGAAAGTCGATGCCGTGCTCGATGAGATGGCCGTTGATCGGATGACCGCGGGCTTGCTTCACGAGGCGCAGAAGGCGATGCCTGTGCTTGCGCCACCGCGCCGACGAACCCGCGCGTATCTCGACCGTCGGGATTCCAACCGGCGTCGGCTCCAGTGGATCGCGGCCGCCGTTGAATATCACGCAGTCGTAGCCGATACCCTGCCGTTCCAGGCCGCGCAGCATCGCCGCCGCGAATGTATACCCGCCGCCCCCCTCCGGTCGTTGTTTGTCGATATAGATACCGACTCTCACGCAGGGAACTCCCGGACCGGCCCAATAGCCGTCACCGCAATCAAGCGACCTCCGATCCGTCGACCACAACCTGCCCGATGGAATGATAGCGGGAGCCCGCGGCGCGCATTTCGGCCGGCAGGAAGACATTGCGGAGGTCCATAATGAACGGCTGGAGGAGAAGCGAGCCGATGCGGGCGAGATCGAGCGCCCCGAACATCTCCGCGTCGAGGGCGGCTATCCGCGCCGCGTTCTTGTTGACACAGGTGACGCAATGCCCAGCGTCGGCCAGGCGGGCTCCCTTGACGAGGCCGACATAGCCGGCACCAACGACGCGCAACTGCATTCCGCTGACCCGAAGAATCGCCGGCGGCGAACGCCGATCTGCCCGTGCGAAGGCGATCCCGATCCGCGTGCCAGCGAAAACTGGAAATCGCCGCCCGGTGGGACACTTGCACAGCATCAGAAGCGGCGCAACGCTTGGGGTTGTGCCGTTCTTGCCCGCGATCCGTCAGAGTTGGCATCAGGCGGCTGCGGTGTCGGCGACCTCGGCCAGATAGTAGTCGTACATGTGCGCCAGGCCCTCGCGGAGCGGGGTCTTCGCCGTCCAGCCCCACTGCGTCGCGCGGCTGACATCCATCAGCTTGCGCTTCATGCCGACCGGCTTCGCCAGGTCGTGGACGAAGCGGCCGGTATAGCCGACGATCTCGGCGGCAGCGCGATAGTAGTCGTTGACGGTGTGATCGACACCGGCGCCGACGTTCATCACCGGCGGCAGGCTGTCGAAGCGCTCGATGGCGGCAAGGATCGCGTCGGCGAGATCGCCGGCATAGAGGAACTCGCGCCGGGCGGCGCCATCGCCCCAGATATCGGCCTCCGCCCTGCCCTCGATCTTGGCGCGGTGGAGCTTGTGGATAACGGCGGCGGCAAGATGCGAGCGCTTCGGATCGAAGGTGTCGTAGCGGCCGAAGAGATTGCAGGGGATGAGCGTCTTGAACTGGAACGCGGGCGTCTCGGCACGGATGTAATCGCACAGGCGTTCGACCGCGCTCTTGGCGATGGCGTAGGCCTCGTTGGTCGGCTCGAGCGGCCCGGACAGGATGTCGTCCTCGCGCAGCGGTCGCTCGCTATCCCGCGGATACATGCACGAACTGCCGAGATTGATCAGCCGCGTGACGCCGGCGTCGCGTGCCGCCATGACGAGGTTGCGGCCCATGTCCCAATTGGCGGTGAGAAAGGCGACCGGCTCGCGCATGTTGGCCTCGATGCCGCCGACGCGGCCGGCGGCGTGGACGACCAGCGACGGCTTGAGCCGGCGGAGATACGCGCCAACCGAAGCCGCGTCGAGGAGGTCGAGTTCACGGTGGGAGGGGGCGACAACATCGATCCCGCGCGCCTCGGCGAGGTCGCGCACGTTGTGGCCGACCATGCCGGTGCCGCCAGTAACCAGGATCGGACCGTCCATCGCCATCAGCCCTGCTCCAGATCCGGGCGGAAGACCTTCAGGCCGCGGCCGAGCGTCGCCTTCTCGCGACGGGCGAGCGCCAAGTCCGCGTCGGCCATTTCCGCGACCAGTTCGCTGAAACTGATCTTCGGCGACCAGCCGAGCGCGGCGCGGGCGCGCGACGCATCGCCGAGCAGCGACTCCACTTCGGCCGGACGGAAATAGACCGGATCGACGCGGACGATTTCCTGACCGATGACGAGCCGGTTGCCGACGATCGGATTCTTCAGTTCGGTCACGGTGCCGACCTCATCGGTTCCTTCGCCCGACCAGCCAATGGCGATGCCGAGGCGGGCGGCAGTCTCGGTGACGAACTCGCGCACGCTGCGCTGTTCGCCGGTGGCGATGACGAAATCCTCCGGCTTGTCCTGCTGCAGCATCAGCCATTGCGCCTCGACGAAATCGCGGCTGTGACCCCAGTCGCGTTTCGCATTCATGTTGCCGAGGAAGAGGCAGGCCTGCATGCCGAGCGCAACACGGGCGAGGCCGCGGGTGACCTTGCGGGTGACGAAGGTCTCGCCGCGGATCGGGCTCTCGTGATTGAAGAGGATGCCGCTGCACGCATAGAGGCCGTAGGCCTCGCGGTAGTTCACCGTGATCCAGTGGGCATAGAGCTTGGCGACGCCGTAAGGCGAGCGCGGATGGAAGGGCGTGGTCTCGCTCTGCGGCGTCTCGGCGACCTTGCCGTATAGCTCCGAGGTCGAGGCCTGATAGAAGCGCGTGGTCTCGGCGAGGCCGAGAATACGGATCGCCTCGAGCAGACGCAGCGTGCCGATGGCGTCGGCGTTGGCGGTGTATTCCGGCTCCTCGAACGACACCGCGACATGGCTCTGAGCGGCGAGGTTATAGACCTCATCGGGGCGCACCTCGGCCATGACGCGCAGCAGGCTGCTCGAATCGGTCATGTCGCCGTGATGGAGCGTGAAGGGCAGGCCGGCCTCGTGGCTCTCGTGGAAGAGATGATCGACGCGGTCGGTGTTGAAAAGCGACGTCCGCCGCTTGATGCCGTGGACGACATAGCCCTTGCCCAGAAGGAATTCGGCGAGATAGGCGCCATCCTGCCCGGTAACGCCCGTGATCAACGCGACTTTTGCCATTCCGAATCCTGCCCCGCAGCGCCGCGGCGCCCAATGTCCGTGCCGCTATTTAGCAGACGCGGGCGGAATTGCACCCAGCCGCAGCCAGCGCTCCGGGACGATGGTGCTCTCGTCCATTGCGGGGTCGCGGAACCAGGGCTGCGGCGCCACGACGATCTTGTCGGGCGACGGGTTAAGCCAGGCGCCCCACCAGCTGAATGAACTGTTGGCGAGAATGTGGTGCCGGCAGGCGGCCATCAGGCGGAGGTCCTCGGTGGCCCGTTCGCGGCCGTTATGGGCGACGACCTGCATGGGGAAGCCCAGCCGAAGATTCTCCGCCGCCCAGGCGGGATCGTCGGAAAATACGAAGAAGGTCGGATCGCCGCCGACCCGCTCCGCGACGAGTTCCGCGGCGCGGCGGTAGAAGTCGGGCTCCATGGTGCCATGCACGCGATTGGCGCGCGGATCGCTGACGTAGTCGCCGCGGCGCACGTGCAGCGACACCGCAAGGCTCCGGCCGATCGTCTCCAGCATCGCGCGGTTGTCGGCGTCGGGCGGATGGGCGAAGGCGAGATCGCGCCGGATGACGGCGTCGTGATCGGCGAAATACCGCTCGCATTGGAAGTTTCCGCGGAGATAGGTGCCGTCGGGCAGCGCCGGAACCGCCGGATCGAAAGCCAGCCCGGATTCGCGATAGGTGCGGTAGCGGCCGCCGAGGCGGGACAGCAACCGGCCAAGGACCCTGCCCTCGCGGAACGGCAGGCTCGCCGGATCGGCCGGGACCACATCGATGGCGAAACTGTCGAGCGCATAGATCGGCCAGTCGCGCGCCTCGAACCGGCGGCGATCGACGGCCAGGGGCACGCCCAACCGCGCCGCCAGGGCGCGGCCGGCGGCGTACTGGAAGAGCTGGTTGCCGACCCCTCCGCCGAGCGCAACGACGATCAAGCCAAAGTCCCTTCTCCCGACGGTACACGGCGCTTTCACGCAAAACTGAATGCGAAAGCGAAACCTTTCGACGCGGGGAGGCGTATCTATCGCGCACGGTCACTGCAAGGCCAAGGGCAGGATCAGGGGCAGGGAAGATGTCGACAAGCGCCGGCGCCGAGCCGCTACCGCAGCGGAGATTCGTCTACCGCCACACCGTTCTGGTGCGCATCACCCACTGGATCAACGTGATCTGCATCATCGTGCTGGTGATGAGCGGCCTGCAGATCTTCAACGCCCACCCGGCGCTTTATGTCGGCCAGAAATCCAACTTCGACAATCCGGTGCTGAGCCTGACCGCCCGGCAGGCGCCGGATGGCACGACCATCGGGCAGACGCAGATCCTGGGCGCCACGTTCAACACCACCGGCGTACTCGGCCTGTCGACGGTGGACGGCAGGCAGGCAGCACGCGGCTTCCCCGCCTGGGCGACGATCCCGAGCTACCAGGACCTTGCCACCGGACGGCGCTGGCACTTCTTCTTCGCCTGGGTATTCGCGATCAACGGCGCCATCTATCTCATCGCCAGCCTGATCAATCGGCATCTCTGGCGTGATCTCATTCCGAGTTGGGCGCAGCTGCGCGGCATCGGCCGCTCGATCCGCGACCACATCCTGCTGCGCTTCGATCACGGCCGCGACTACAACGTGCTGCAGAAACTCACCTACCTGACGATGGTCGTCGTCGTGCTGCCGCTGCTCGTGCTCGCCGGCATGACCATGTCGCCCGGTCTCGACGCCGCTTTCCCATGGCTGGTCGATCTCTTCGGGGGCCGGCAGACGGCGCGCACGGTCCATTTCGTCATGGCGGCGGCGGTCGTGCTGTTCGTTATCGTCCACGTGGTGATGGTGCTGATCTCGGGCGTCTGGAACAATTTGCGGTCGATGATCACCGGCCGCTACGCAACAAGCGCGGGGAGCGACAGCGATGAGCGCTAAACACATCCTCACCCGCCGGCGGCTCCTCGCCGGTCTCTCATCAAGCGCAGCGGCGCTGACCCTGGCGGGCTGCAACCAGATCGACGATCTCGGCGAGACGCCGTGGTTCCGCCGCATCATCGATCTCGACGACGATATCAATCTGGCGGTGCAACGCTTCCTGACCTCGCCAACGACGTTGGCGCGGGAATTCAGCGAGGCCGACATCTCACCGGCCTTTCGCGCCAACGGCTCGACCGATCCCGACGACGCAGACTATCGCGCGCTGGCCGCCAACGGCTTCGCCGACTGGCGTCTCAAGGTCGGCGGCCTGGTCGAGAACCCGGCCGAGTTCTCGCTCGCCGACCTGCGCGCCATGCCGGCGCGGACGCAGATCACGCGTCACGACTGCGTCGAGGGCTGGAGCTGTATCGGCAAATGGACGGGACCGCAGCTTGCCGGTGTTCTCGACCGCGTCAAGCTGAAGCCCGAGGCGCGCTACATCATGTTCACCTGCGCCGACGAACTGGAAAAGACGCTCGACGGATCGGGCCGCTACTACGAAACGGTCGACCTCGAGGATGCCTATCATCCGCAGACCATCCTCGCCTACGAGATGAACGGCGAGACGCTGACCGTGCCGCATGGCGCGCCGCTGCGCGTGCGCCTCGAGCGCCACCTCGGCTACAAGATGGCGAAATACATCATGCGGATCGACGCGGTGGCGGACTTCAAGGATCAGGGTCGTGGCCAGGGCGGGTTCTGGGAAGACCGCGGCTACGACTGGTTCGCCGGAATCTGACCGCGGCAACCTATCTCGCCGGAAATACCCGTCCGCATCTTGCAAATCGGCCCGCAAACGGCTTGCTTACGCCGCGCAGCGCATTCGGTTGACAGGGGCGTACCATGGCGAAGGGCAGCAAGAAAAAGGTGGGCAAGGTCCGCTGGGGGATCATTTCGACGGCCAATATCGGCACGGCGAAGGTCATCCCCGGCATGTTGAAGAGCAAGCAGTTCGAGGTGCGCGCGATCGCCTCGCGCAGCCTGCCGACGGCCAAGAAATGGGCCAAGAAGCTCGGCATTCCAGTCGCTTACGGCTCGTACGAGGCGCTCCTGGACGACCCCGACATCGACGCCGTCTATAATCCGTTGCCCAACCACCTGCATGTGCCGCTGACCATTGCAGCGGCGGCCAAGGGCAAGCACGTGCTCTGCGAGAAGCCGATCGCGCTGACGGCGGAAGAAGCGGAAGTGCTGAAGACCGCCCCGAAAGGCATTCTCATCGCCGAGGCCTTCATGGTCCGCCACCATCCGCAGTGGATCAAGGCGCGCGAACTGGTGCGCAAGGGGAAGATCGGCACACTCAAGGCCGTGCAGGTTCTGTTCAGCTACTACAACGACGATCCCAACAATGTGCGCAACATGGCCGACATCGGCGGCGGCGCGGCCTACGACATCGGTTGCTACGCGATCGTTTCCGGCCGCTACTTCTTCGGCGCCGAGCCGCTGGGCGTGGTGTCCCTGATCGACCGCGATCCGGTGTTCCGCACCGACCGCACGACCAGCGCGCTGATCGACTTCGGCGAAGGCCGCCATCTGACCTTCACCGTCTCGACCCAGGCGGCGGGATACCAGAAGGTCAACATCCTCGGCACCAAGGGGCGGATCGAGATCGAGATTCCGTTCAACGCCCCGCAGGGCGCGGCCACGCGGATCTATCTCGACAGCGGCAAGAAATTCGCCAACGAGGACGCCAAGACGATCAAGTTCGCCAAGTGCGACCAGTACCAGCTTCAGGCGGAAGCGTTCGCGCGGGCGGTCCAGGGCAAGGAGAAGCCGGAGTTCGGCGTCGACGACGCCATCCTGCAGATGCGGGTGCTGGACGCGGTCTTCCGTTCGGAAAAATCGGGCGGCTGGGAAAAACCCTGATCCGGGGATCCAAGTGACGACATGACCAACCGGCCGAAGGTCATCGTCGACCCGCACTTCCGCTCGATGGCCGAGATCTTCACGGGCGAGGACCGCGCGCGCCTCGATACCCTGGCGACGGTCGTGTGGGGCAAGGACGAGCCGATGCCGGCCGATGCCTTCGACGCGGCCATCGGCGAGGCCGAAGCGGTCGTCTGCGCCGACTGGCGTTACGGCGAGGCGGCGCTAAGACAAGCCGCGCGGCTCCGGGCAATCCTGACCGTGTCGGGCGGCTTTCCACGCCGGCTCGATTTCGAGCATTGTTTCGCGCGCGGCATTCGGGTGCTGTCCGCCGCTCCGGCCTTCGCCCGCTCGGTGGCCGAGATGGCACTGGCGCTGGCACTGGCCGCCAGCCGCGACATCGTCAGCAGCGACCGCGCCTTCCGCGCCGGCAACGAGCAGTGGCTGCATGCCGCCAACCGCGACGCCTTCATGCTCTACGGCAAGCCGGTCGGCATGATCGGCTATGGCGGTATCGCGCAAGCACTGCACCCGCTGCTGACGCCGTTCGGCGTGTCCGTCCGCGCCTTCGACCCGTGGCTCGGCGCCGGATATCTCGCGAGCCGCGGCGTCACGCCGGCGACGCTCGACGAGGTTCTTGCCGAATCGCGGGTGATCTTCGTGCTGGCGGCGCCGAGCGCCGAGAACGAGGCGCTGCTGTCGCGCGAGAAGCTCGGCCTGATCCGGAGCGACGCCGTGCTCGTTCTGGTCAGCCGCGCCCATGTGGTCGACTTCGACGCACTGACGGAGATGGCGAACGCCGGCCGCTTTCGGGCGGCGATCGACGTGTTCCCGTCCGAGCCGATGGACGCCGACCATCCGATCCGCAGGGCAGACAAGGCGATCCTCTCGGCGCACAAGGCGGGCGGTACGATCGAGGGCTGCCTCGAGATCGGACGCTTCGTGGTCGACGATCTGGAAGCGATTCTCGCCGGTCTGCCGCCGCGGCGCATGCAGAATGCCGAGCCGGAACTGATCCGCCGCTACGTCACCAACACCATCAAGCAAAAAACGTGAGGATCCCAGCAATGCCAATCCGACAAGCGTTTGCGTGGGGCGGGTTTGCCAAGAGCGGCATCGCGCCCGAGGCGCTGATCCGCGGCGCGGCCGAGATCGGGTTTGCCGGCATCGAGATGGTGCCGAGGGAACACTGGCCGCTGCTCCGCGACCAAGGCCTGACCATGGTGTCGTTGGCCGGGCATCCCCTCAACGCGCCGGGACTCAACGACCCGGCGGCCTTTGCCGCCGTTGAGAAAGCGACACTTGCCTCGCTGGCCGACGCGGTTGCGTGGAACATCCCCTATGTCATCTGCTTCAGCGGTTTTCGTGAGAGCCGGGACGACAAGACCTCCGCGCCGATCGTCGCCGAGCATCTCAAGCGACTGGCGCCAGCGTTCGAGGAGACAGAGGTGACGCTGGTGATGGAACTCCTCAACAGCAAGGTGAACCATCCCGACTATCAGGCGGACCACACGGGCTGGGGCGCGGCGGTCTGCGCCAGGGTGAATTCGCCGCGGGTGAAGCTCCTCTACGACATCTATCACATGCAGATCATGGAGGGCGACCTGATCCGCACCATCCGCGAGAACCACGGCGCGATCGCGCACTATCACACCGCCGGCAATCCCGGTCGCAACGATCTCGATGCGGACCAGGAGATCAACTACCCGGCGGTCATCCGCGCCGTCGCCGCGACCGGTCACGCCGGCTACATCGGTCACGAGTTTTCCCCGAAGGGCGAACCGCTGGCGGCGCTTCGCGCCGCCTTCGAACTGACCGAACGAGCGCTCGCCGACGCCGGCTAGGGCTGCGAGTCAACCGGCGGAAGGTTGGCGACGAAGGCGGCTATCGCCTCGCGGTCGGCGGCGGAGAGCTTTGCCGTATTGCGCGCCACCGCCGCCATGGAACTGCCGGCTGAATCGAAATTCGGCTTCAGGCCGGTCTCCAGCAGGTTGGCGATATCGGCCTCGGACCAGTCGGCAAGGCCGGTCGCGTCGGACGTGATGTTGGGGATCTTGCCGCCGCCCTCCGGCGCCGGCCCGCCGCCGTAGGCGCGGCTCGAGTCCGGGCCGCCGATGAGATTGCGCGGCGTGTGGCACTCGCCGCAATGTGCCGGGCCTTCGACCAGATAGGCGCCGCGATTGAGCTGATCGCTTTTCGCCGGATCGGGCACGAAGGTCTTGCCATCGACATAGAGCAGTTGCCACAGACCTAAGCCGCGACGGATGTTGAAGGGGAATGGCAGCTCGTGCGGCAGCGAGGCCGTGGTCACTGGCGGCAGGGTATCGAGGAAGGCCTTCAGGTCGAGAATGTCCTCGACGCGCATGCGCTGGTACGACGTGTAGGGGAATGCCGGATAGAGGTGCACGCCGCCCGGGGCGACGCCGAACTTCATGGCGTTGACGAAATCGAGATCGGTCCAGTGGCCGATGCCATGATCGGGATCGGGCGAGATGTTGGGCGCGTGAAAGGTGCCGAAGGGGGTCACCAGCGGCTGCCCGCCGCCGAGCTTGAGTTCGTCATCGCCCCTGGCGTCGGCAGCCGCATGGCAGGACTCGCAGCCGCCTGCCCAGAACATGGTCTCGCCGTTGGCGAGGTCGGGGGCATGGGCGGGAAGATCGGCGGCGGCGAGCATGCGCGGCGCCGTCAGGAACCAGAACACGGCAAAGCCGGCAACAGCCAGAACCACCGCCAGGATGACCAGCCTGCGGATCATGCCCCCTCCTCGTCCATAACCCTGAAAAGCCGTGGCGCCGAGGTATATGGCAGGGCGCGATGCGCCGGCAAGGCGAGGGTTTCCCGCCGCTTGAACGCCTCCCGACGGGCTCCCATATTCCATTCCGAGCCCGGGTGCCTCTTGGAGGGTCCGGGAAGACGAAGGTCGCTTCTGGAAAGGACCGCAGAATGACGCGAATTGCCGCGCTTTCCAGCCCGCTGCTCCTCGGCTTCGAGGAGATAGAGCGGGCCCTAGACCGCCTGTCCAAGGCGGCCGGGGACGGTTACCCGCCCTACAATATCGAGCGCCTGCCGGGCACGGCCGACCGGGCCGAAACCCTGCGCATCACGCTCGCCGTCGCCGGCTTCGCCCGCGACGAGCTGGAGGTCGGCATCGAGGAAAACGAACTGGTCATCCGCGGCAGACAAAAAGAGGAGCCGTCGCGCGAATTCCTCTATCGCGGCATCGCGGCGCGCCAGTTCCAGAAGACGTTTGTGCTCGCCGAAGGGATCGAGGTGCTGGGCGCCGATCTCACCGACGGGTTGCTGTCGGTCGACCTGGTCCGCCCGCGCGCGGAACGGGTCATGCGGCAGATCGAAATCAAGGGGCGCGGCTGAAGCCGGCCCCGAAAGGAGTACGCGTCATGACGAATGAAACCGCGATTGCCACCATGAAGCAGGTCATGTCACCGGAGTCGTTCGCGGCTCTCGGCGGCGGCCGGATCGCCTATGTGCGCCCGCTCAAGGTCGACGAGGCGAAGGGAATGTTTCCGCAAATGCCGCAGCTCGTGCCGGATCTGGAGCTGTGGGCGCTGCTCGCCGCCGACGGCACGCCGATCATGCTCGCCGACAGCCGCGAGGCCGTCGAGATGAATGCGCACGATAACGACCTGGAAGCGATGAGCCTGCACTAGGCCCCGGACCAGCCTCCAGAGTCAGGCGGCGTTGGGCGTGGCGCCTTCCGTCAGCACAGAAAAGAGCGCCGACTTGTCGGTCGAGGCGCGCAGCTTGCCCGCCACGCCCGGTTCGCGAAAGAGCCGGGCGATGCGGGCGAGCGCCTTGAGATGATCGGCGCCGGCGCCCTCCGGCGCGAGCAGCAGGAAGACCAGATCGACCGGCTGATCGTCGAGCGCCTCGAAGTCGATCGGCTTGGGCAGGCGGGCGAACAGGCCGAAAATACGATCGAGGCTGGCGAGCTTGCCGTGCGGGATGGCAATGCCGCCGCCGACCCCGGTGGAACCGAGCTTCTCGCGCTGGATGAGCGTTTCGAAAATATCGCGCTCCTCGAGACCGGTCATTTCGGCAGCTTTTTCGGCTAGCGCCTGAAGAGCCTGCTTCTTGCTGTTCGCCTTCAGCGAAGGCAGAATCGCTTCGGGTTTGACGAGGTCGCTCAGATCCATTTTTTCCAGTCCAAATGATCCCTGCGGCAAACCGGTTCATTCGCCGGCGCGCCTGCCTCCGCCGTCACCTAAGTGACGGTCCCCTTCTTGTCGGTCTGCGACGGATCGATCCACCCGATGTTTCCGTCGCTGCGCTTGTAGACAACATTGATGCCGCCGTGAACCGCGTGGCGGAAGACGACGACCGGGGCCTCGGCGAGATCCAGCGCCATCACCGCATGCCCGACCGACATGGTGGCGAGGCTGGTCGACTCTTCCGCGATCACCACCGGCGTGTCGTCGAGTGCGACCTCGACGTCCTCATCGGGCGCGGCAATGACGTAGGCCGCGGCCGGCTCGGTCTCGCCGCGCGGCGCGCCATGGTGTTCCTTGAGCCGCCGCTTGTAGCGCCGCAGGCGCTTCTCGATGCGCTCGGCGGCCAGATCGAAACTCTGATGCGCGTCCTGGCCGGCGCCCCCGGCGCGCAGCACGATGCCGGTGTCGAGATGGATCGTGCAGTCGGTCTTGAAGCCGGAGCCTTCGCGCTCGAACGTGACGTGGCCCTCGTAGCCGCCGTCGAAATATTTCTCGATCGCGTCGCCGATGCGCGCCTCAACGTGGCCGCGCAGGGCATCGCCGACATCGATGTTCTTGCCTGAGATACGCAGGCCCATGGAGGCTTCGAACCTTCTAACGCGGCGGTCTGATACGCCAGCTTCGATGCGCCCCTCGCGGGCACGGCCATGGCGCTGCGATGCGCCGGACCGGGTTTCTGACCGGAGGGAAAACCAGCTTCACAGTCCCGCCGGCCCGTGCTGCGCGCCCTTCTAGGGACGCCGTGCGGACAAGTCAACCAAGACCGGTCTGCGTCTCATAAGTATTTGAATTATTTCGCTCATCGGCCCGCCCTGCATCGTTTCTGGCCTTCGCCTGCTTCTCGCGCCGGCGCTGCACGGATGAGGGAATGCGCATCGCCTCGCGATATTTCGCCACCGTTCGCCGTGCAATATCGACGCCCGAATCGCGCAGCATCCTGACGATGGTATCGTC
>CAWAHE010000024.1:0-325342 GCA_963781775.1 uncultured Alphaproteobacteria bacterium
GCCATTCGGCCCATGGCAAAGCGAGCAGTTCGACAAATAGAGCATCCGGCCGGATGAATTACCGCTTGCATCCTCGCCCAGCGAGGTTATCGCCGGGGCGCCTTTGCTCGGCGGGCCCCCGTCCACGTCCATCAAATATGTGGCGATCGCCATCTGGTCGTCGCGGCTCAATAGGCGCAGCGAGTTCTTGATCGCCAGAAACATGTCGCCGAACGCGGACCCTCGTGGACTCGTGGCTGTCTCGAAATACAGCATGAGATCGTCGCGGCTCCAGCCGCGCTCGGCCAGCGCACTCGCGGTGATATCCGGTGCCTCGAATCGTCCGACGACCGAGCCGGCCAGGGCTCTGCTCCCCTCCATGGCGCCGAGTGCGTTGCGAGGCGTGTGGCATTCGCCACAGTGACCGAGCCCCTCGACCAGATAGGCGCCCCGGTTCCAGACCTCGTCCTTCCCCAAATCCGCCTCGAACGGTCGGCGGTTCGCGAACAACAAATTCCAACCGAACATCAGCGGGCGAATGTCGAAGGGAAATGACAATTCGCTGGGCGTGGCCGGCTTTTCCACGGCCGGCACACTCATGAAATAGGCGAATAGGGCGTCGCTGTCCTCGCGCGTGATGGTGTGGAACGATGTGTAGGGCATCGCCGGATAGAGCGGCCTGAGCGGGCTGTCCGCGCCAAAGGCCATGAGCTGATAGAACCGGGCGGAGCTGAGATCTCCGATACCGGTAGTCGGATCCGGCGTGATGTTCGTCGAGTAGATCGTTCCAAACGGCGTGGTCAAAGGCCGTCCGCCGGCGAAGGCCTCGCCGCCCTCGGCGGTATGGCACGACGCACAGTCGCCCGCCGCCGCCAGGTACTTGCCGGCCGCGATGGTCGCCGGGTCACGCGAAAGCGGATGATCGGCGACCGAAGGCACCCCCCATAGTGCAGCGAAGGCTCCATAGGCGCCGACCGCGACAAGAGCCACAGCCGCCAGTCGTATGATCCAGCGCCACATGGCCTATCTGGTCG
The DNA here is from genome assembly GCA_963781775.1 of uncultured Alphaproteobacteria bacterium. Lineage (GTDB taxonomy): Bacteria > Pseudomonadota > Alphaproteobacteria > Rhizobiales > Kaistiaceae > CAVSRC01. Next base: position 1,014 of record CAWAHE010000024.1, read on the forward strand.
TCAACTGCGGATCGGCGAGGATCAGGTCGCGCACTGCCTCGTAGTAGCGGACGTAGCCGGTACATCGGCAGATATGGTCGCCGAGCGATGCCTCGATCCGTTCCTTCAGTCCATCTTGGGAGACCGGATTGCGGGCCAGATCCTCCAAAAGGCACGTTGCCGCGTTGACGAATCCGGAAGTGCAGTAGCCGCACTGGAAGGCGAAATGATCGACGAACGCCTGCTGGATGTCCGTCAAGCGCCCGTCCTTCGCGTGCCCCTCGACAGTCCTAACCCGCTTCCCGTCAAAGGTCGCGGCGCCGTTGATGCATGTCCGCATGGTCCGGCTGGTTCCGTCGGGCTCGTCGACGATCACCACGCAGGCATGACAAACGCCGATGCCGCAGCCGAACTTCGTGCCGGTCAGGCCGAGATATTCGTGCAGGAAATCGACCATCGCCATACCGGCAGGAATCGTATGGGGACCGGTTTGCCGTCCGTTGACGGTCGCGGAGATCTGCACCGTTTCCATGTTTATTGCACCCTCAGAACGTCGGCGGCGGTTACCGGCAGCGTCGTAAATCGTTTGCCGATGGCGTCGTGGATCGCGTTCAGGACCGCCGGAACGACCGGAACCATGACGATCTCTGCCATCCCGCGCGGGCCGTCGTTTTCGGCAGATGGCAGGGTTTCGAGCGTCATGTCCCAGACCGGAACGTCCCCTGCCCGCACGACATCGTAGCGGTTGATGTTCCAGGTTCCGGTGCCCGGGCCGTCCTCGTACAACGGCAGGTATTCGGTAAGGGCATGACCGAGGCCCATCGCAATACCGCCGTGTGCCATGCCTGACACCAACTCAGGCACGATGGACCTGCCGCAATCCAGCACCTCATGCACGCGCAAGACTCGTATCGCGCCATTCGTGCGGTCGACCGAGAGTGCAACAATCGCTCCGCAGAGCGATGCATAGGTCTCGCTTGCTCGTTCCGTCGATGCCGGCGGAAAGTCCACTGTCCGGCGATCCTGCACCTGCCAGTCTCCGCCGCGACGCAACGCCAGGGCGTCGATCGCGCCATCCCAGATTTCGGTCGCAATGGCGAATTTCGCCCGAGCCCACTGCCAGCGGCTGAAGGCATGGACCATGATCCCGGTGGTCTCGCCGGTCGCGTGGCAACGCGCCGCCAGCCGGGCGAAGGACAACGGCTCCATGCCCGGTGCCGTGAGCTTGCCGTCGACCCAGGTCAGGTCATCGAACGCAACCGCGTTGCCGGCCTGCCAGATCGTCTGCGCCGCTGGCCACAGGCTGTAGCGGAGGAGCGCATAGGCGGCCTCCGCGACGGCATGGGTGGTTACGGCCGCGCCGACCGACGCGCCGGCACGGCTGGTGATCACCGGAACCCAGCGCGGATTCTTGGCAGCCGCATCCTGGTCCTGCTGGCTCATGGTCGTCGGATCGCCGGAAGTCACGAGACCAAGCGGCGCCCACAGCGGCCCAGTCGAATCGAGGGTGACTTGATCGGCGCTCCGACCCAGGTAATCGGCAACGCGGACCGCAACGGCCGTCGAGGTGCCGGTGCCCATCTCCACCGTGCTCGCGGCGACATCGATCCGCCCGTCGGCATCGAATGACACGGCGGCCAGCGCGCCGTCATGGCCCGTGCCGTATTTGAACATGGAACAGGCCATGCCGACGCCGTAAGCCTTGTATGGATGGGCAGCCTCGAACGCGCGCCGGTCGTCCGCGCGCCCGGACCACAGCGGCGCTTGCTCGAGCCGGTCAAGAAGCGCATCGCTGCGGATCGTGACGACCGGCACCGCCCCGGTCAGGTTGCGGTAGCCGGTCCGCATGGCGTTCTTCCGCCGCAGCTCGATCGGATCCATGTGCATCTGCGCGGCCACATCGTCGACCAGGCATTCCATCGCCGTTATTGACTGCAGGCCGCCATAGCCGCGCATCGATCCCGCCGTCACGCCGCGGGAATGCCTGGCAATGGTGGTGACGTCGCTTTTGGGCACGTAGTACATGGAGGCTGACGATATCGCCGCCACGTCGGCAACGCTGGCGGAGACGTTCGCCGTGCCGCCGCCGTCGAGCGAGAGATCGCAGGCGAAGGCCGTGAATGTTGCGGTTTCCGGGTCGACGCCAAGCTGGCTGTCGATCGTCACGGCGTGCCGCTTCATGCCAAGTTGAAATTGCTCGAACCGATCGAGTGCAAGCCGCACCGGCCGGCCGTCGGCGAACAGGCCGGCGATCGCCACGTAGTTCGGCAGCAACGGCATGTCCTTGCCGCCGAAGGCGCCGCCCAGATAGGCGAAATGTCCTTCGAGGTCCTTGACGGAATACGAGGCCCGGGCATCTGACAATATCTCGCCGAGCGCTATCAGCGTATCCAACGGCGCCTGCACGCCGAGCACCAGCGACAGGCGATCGTTGGCCGCGTCGTGCCAAGCAAGACCGCTTTCGGGCTCCATGAAGAAGGGGTCGGTCGACTGGGTCTGGAAGTGCTGCGTGAACAGCCGGCCCGCCCGTCCGCCGTCGAGGTCGGCGCGCATGGCGCCGCCGTACTCTCCGGCGCGCCGCGTCGCATCGGGATCGGCTTCGAGCCAGGTTTGGGCTTGTCCACGACTCAATCGGGGCGGCAGGACCCAGCCGTCCTGGACTGGCGAATAAATGTCCGGGCTGGACGGGTCGGATCCGCCGACGCGCGTGAAGCGGTTCGTCCCGTAAGGCGGCCTGGCGACCGCCTCGGTTTGCTCGCCGAAGACGACTGCCCTGGCTCCGCGCAGGTATTGCCGCGCGGTCGCGAATTTGTCGAAACCGCGGAAGAGGAGCAGTGCGACGGGCTGGCCAAGATAGGCCGGGGTCTGGCCCTTCGGGCACATCAGATCTTCCGTAAAGTAGCCCTTGGCGCTGATCCCGGCAGCCGCCAGATCCTCGGCCATCACCACCTTGTCGGGTTGCAGGTCGGGGTCGAGCGCCGCCAGATCGATGTCGACGAAGCGGTGGATCGCGTCGGCCGCCAGCAGCAGCATTGCGTGATCAGTCTCGTTCGGCCAACCGTCCATGTCGGCGGCACGAAAGTCCCTGGCATAGAGTTTCGCGCCGGTCGCCTTGGCATAGCCGTCGATGCGATACCGTGGATGGCCGAATCCGTCGCCCGACCAGCCCGGCGCGGCCGGCGCCGTCTCGTCGACTTCAAACGAAGCCTGCACCGCCAGCGGCACCAAGGCGAGCGTGATACCGGCGGCGCCTCCGATGACAAAGCGCCGACGGCTCCAGTTGATGGGCGACTGCACCTGCGACCTCATATGGATGGCGTCACCTCTATGTGCGGCTTCCTCAGACGCGTAGATGAAATCCAGATCAACCAGACACAACGAAGTGCCGCATTCGACTCGATGCCCGACTCAGGACAGCAAGTAAGGACCGGGACAAGTGCCCTCGAAGGTAGACCGCGATCCAGAAGCGAATCCACTCATTGTTCCGTTCGCTCCTGGAATCATTTGCGGGGCTCGACACTCTATATTTGCCGATCGCGCTTACCGAATTGAAAGGGAAACGTCCTACACTCGATCTGCACACCCTGTTGCCCCGGAAATTCTGCCTGTGACTGTTGAAGAATCGCCGACAAACGTAAACGGTTGAGTATCTGCATCTGCAGGTAAGGCAGAGAGACTGCCGATTGTTCTGACATGATGCGAACAACGTCGTCGACCTGAAGGCGTTGCAAGAGAGGAGCGAACGGTGCCACTCATCGATGCAAAGCCATTTCCCTTTCAGTTCGACTTCGATCACGTCGCTCTACTGTGTATCGACATGCAAAGGGACTTTTGCATGTCTGGTGGTTTCGCCGAATCGCTGGGCAACAAAATCGAGAACGTTCAGCCCTGCATCCCGGTCATCAGCAAACTGCAAACAGAGTTCCGACGGTGCAGGCTACCGATCATCCATACGAAGGAGTGCCACAAGCCGGATCTATCCGACCTGCCGACGGCCAAGCTCAACCGCGGCAATCCAAGGATCAAGATCGGCGAATTCGGACCGATGGGGCGGATCCTGATCGACGGCGAGCCGGGCACCGACTTCATCTCGGAGAACGAACCGAGGGAATACGAACACGTCATCAGCAAACCGGGAAAGGACGCGTTCTATGCCACCGACCTCGACGAGTATTTGAAGCGCCGGAAGATCTCCGGGTTGGTGATCACCGGGGTGACGACCGAGGTCTGCGTACAGACGACGATGCGCTGCGCTAACGATCGCGGCTACGATTGTATCCTGGTCGAGGACGGCACCGACAGCTACTTCCCTGAGTTTAAGGAAACGACACTGCGGGCATTGGTGGCACAGGGCGGCATCGTCGGCTGGACCTGCAAATCGGATGCACTCTTGGAAATGATGGGCAAGGAGAAGAGTTCCGCGCCGGTGGCCGGGGCAACGTGATCGGCCCGAAGTTGACCGAGGGTGCATAGCGCGGAGCGAGCGAATGAAGCCCCGGGTTAAGGAGGTCGTTCCTCATGTCGCCGAAGGCAGTGTTCCCTATTGGCGACTCGTGCTGCGGGGTTTCTCGCAGATGTGCTTTCAAAGCAATGAGCTGACGGGCGTCTGTTTCCTGTTGGCGGTTCTGGTAGCATCGCCGATCAGCGCGGCCTACCTGCTGGTCGCCGGGATCATGGCGCCGGCGGGTCGCATGCTGTTGGGAGAACGCGGGGCCGTACTTTCGACAGGGCTTCCCGGTCTGAACCCCTGCCTGATCGCCCTCGCACTTCCGGCCTTCTTTCAAACCGGCTGGTCCAATGCGGGCATGTGGGGCGTTCTCGTAGGCAGCGTCGCGGTCACTGTCGTGTTGGTGCAGCTGTGTCTCAAAGTCCTGAAATCTGCGACACTCGTGGTGCCCTTCATTGTCGTGCTGTGGGTGCTCTACTGGCTGGAGCCGTATGTCGGTGTGCTCCAAGCGAGCACACCTGACACCACGAGCGATACGACCTTCTTACCGCTGGTCGCCGTCGTCTCCGGCCTCGGGCAGGCGCTGTTCTCACCCACAATAATTTCCGGGCTCTTGTTCCTGGCAGGTGTTGCCCTGAGCAACTGGCGGCACGGCCTGATCGCTCTGTCCGGCGCTGTCATCGGCACCGTAGTGTCCTACTACTACGGCAACGTCGATCCGACGAGCGTCGATTCCGGCCTGTACGGCTTCAACGGCGTCCTGACGGCAGTGGCGGTCTTCGTCGTTTGCGGCGGCAAGCTGAGGCTCGCCATCCTGAGCGCGCTGCTTGCCACGATCCTGATCCCCGCCGTTACCGACTTCGGTGTCCCGGCGGTCTCCGCGCCGTTCGTGCTGACCACCTGGCTCATGATCGCTCTTGGCTGGATCGAGCGCCAGTGGTTCGACGTCAAGCCGGCGCCGGCGTCGCAGAACTCGAAACCTCGCAGCCCTTTACTCCACCCCGGAGGTTGACGTCATGCTCGCGCCAAAGGCTCCGATCGTATTTCCCAAACTGATTGAAGAGGCGCAAAGGCTGCGCAAGAGCGGTCGCTGGGAGCCGTTCCGTCCCGGTGTAACCGCGCATTGGCTGTACAAGGAAGATGACGGCGGAGCGTCGGCGGTCCTGCTCCGCTACGAGCCCGGAGCCCGCGTGGCCGAACACGAGCACATAGGTTACGAGCATCTGTTCGTTCTCGAGGGCGTCGAGTACGACGAGTACGGGTCTTATCCGGCTGGCAGCTTTGTGATTAACCCGCCGGGTACGCGGCACTCGCCGGGCAGCAAAGCAGGTTGCGTCGCACTGCTGATCTATGAGAAGGCCGTCCGCTTCGTCACGTAAGCGGCCCGTGCAACCATCAAGTGTCTCAGTCGCGTAGCGGCGACTCGGTGCGGCATCTCACGAAATCCAGAGCCGGAGAATTCTCCGGCTAATGGCGCGTTTGTGACGGCGTTGCCGACAAGAGAGACTTCACTGCCTGGCATATGTCGCCAAGACCAGCCGAATGCCGCAGTTCTCTCAGCCGTCCGACGAAACCCGCCGATCTCGGCGCGACTGGCTGGCTGGGGCGCCAGGATTCGAACCTGGGAATGGCGGAATCAAAATCCGCTGCCTTACCCCTTGGCTACGCCCCATCCTTGGTCGGCGCGCGTATCGGCTCACATCCGGCCGAGGCACCGTATATAGGCTGGCCGGGCGCGCCGCAACGCGCCGGCTCGTCCCGGAACCCTCGGGGTTCCGCGCCCTTGCCGCCCCATGACGCCAACGTTATAAGACCGCTCCGCCAGGAACCGGAGTGTAGCGCAGCCTGGTAGCGCACCTGCTTCGGGAGCAGGGGGTCGCAGGTTCGAATCCTGCCACTCCGACCACCCCTCGCCCTCGGGTATCGGCCCGACCAGCCAAGGTGAGTCATGAGCCGGTTCCTCGCATGCGCCGTTGTGGCGTCTGACCGGCGATCCCGCCGGGATGTCTGACCTCGTTTTCAGCCGCGACTTCGCGCCCGAGCATGGGCATCCGGTGGCCGTGGCGCCCGGCGTGCGCCGGGTGACGGCCGCCAATCCCGGCCCTTTCACCTTCAAGGGCACGAACAGCTACATCGTCGGAACCGGCAAGGTCGCGATCATCGACCCCGGCCCGGCCGACGAGAGCCAATTCGATGCTTTGCGGGCGGCGACGGAGCGCGACACGGTCATCCGCATCATCCTCACTCATTCGCACCACGATCACGCCGACGGTGCAGCGCGACTGGCCGAGGCCACCGGTGCACCGATCCATAGCGCCGCGACGCTTTCCGATGGTGCAATGGTGACCGGCGACGACTGGCAGCTGGAGACCGTCGCCACGCCCGGCCACGCCAGCGACCACCTGGTCTTCGCGCTTGCCGGCAGCAAGCTCCTGTTCTCGGGCGATCACGTCATGGGCTGGTCGACCACCGTGGTGGCGCCGCCGGACGGGTCGATGACCGACTACATGGCCTCGCTCGACAAACTGCTGGCGCGGGGCGAAGACACCTACCTCCCTGGCCATGGTGGAGAGATACGCAATGCGCACGACTACGTGCGCGCGCTGAAGGAGCACCGCCTCGCGCGGGAGGCGGCAATCGTCGATCGCCTCGCCGCCGGCGACGAAACGATTGCGGCGATCGTTTCCGCGGTCTATCGCGATCTCGATCCGCAACTTGTCCCTGCGGCCGGCCTGTCGGTGCTCGCCCACATCGAGGCACTGGTCGAAAGCGGCGCCGTCGAAAATGTCGGCGCGCCGGGGCTCGACGGAAACTATCGTCTCAACCGCCGCTGACCCCCTGCAGGCGGCTATCGAGGTCAGAGAAGAAGCCGCGGATACGGTCGGCGTCGGCGCCGAGATCGTGCGCGGCGTTGCGCGCGGCGGAGCGCATGTCGACAAGCGCGCCGTCGCCATCGGGCACGATGCGGATGGAAACGTCCTGGCGGAAGGCGAAGATCAGCGTGTTGGCGACCGCTTCGATGTGCGCGGTCTCGTCGGTGTCGGATGGTTCGCGCGCTGCCAGCACGCGCCAGCGATGGCCGTCGACGATCGCCTTGGCCTCGTCGTAGACGCGGGCGGTACTCACCGGATAATGGCGCGGCACGATGTCGGGATAGGCATCGCGCTGGGCGGCGATCTCATCCTCACCCGGATCGACGATCGGCTGACTGTCGGGACCGCGGTCGAACTGGGCGCGCTCGAACGGCGGCGGGTCCTCCGGGTCGGTCGATATATCGATCAGCCGCGGCAGCGTGACGACCTTCCAGGCACCGATCGCCGGCAGGATGAGCACGATGAGGCCGACGATGAGGCCGCGGGTGGCCGCACCGGCGCCCTTGCGGCCATCGCGCCAGATGCCGGCGAATGCGCCAAGCGCCGCCACCACCGCCAGCGCCGCCAGCGAGAAGCCGAGGGCGATCACCGCGTAGGTGGAGATCGCGTCGATCTTGCCGGTGCGGTGCCCGATGGCGGCGATGATGAGCACTGGAATCGACAGCGCCGCCAGGCGAGAACTGACTTTCGCAAGCCGGGAGCGGCGTTCGCCAATGCGCGAGATCATGCGTATGTCTTCGGATTAAGGGAGAATCGAACGGTCATCGGGCTCCTCGCGCGGCGGCCATTGAAGGCAGAACCGGCGGGACTGTCCAGATGGGCGCCGCGCGGTATTCGCCTCGCTTCGCCTTCGCGCGAAGGTCTGCTTTACTCCCGCGCCACTTCCATTCGACCCATATGCGGCGTGGTACACGCTGCCGCCAATTCGGGGGACTTCATGAAATACCGCTATCTCGGCCGCTCCGGCCTGCTCGTCTCGCGCCTGTGCCTCGGCACCATGACCTTCGGCAACCCGGAATGGGGTTGCGATCAGAAAACGTCGAGCGCCATCGTGCGCCGCTTCATCGAAGGGGGTGGCAATTTCATCGATACCGCCGATGGCTACAGCGGCGGCGAATCCGAGAAGATGCTGGGCGTCGCGCTCAAGGAGCACAATCGCGACAACCTCGTCGTCGCGACCAAGTGCTGGTTCCCGAGCGACGCCGCGGTCACGGCGCGCGGCCTGTCGCGCAAGCACATCGTCGAATCCTGCGACAAGAGCCTGAAGCGCATGGATATCGACTATATCGACCTCTACCAGTTCCACGGACCCGACCCCTATACGCCGCTGGAAGAGAGTCTCCGCGCGGCGGACGATCTCATCCGCGCCGGCAAGATCCGTTATCTCGGGTGCTCGAACTTCTATGGCTGGCAGATCGCCAAGGCCAACGGCATCGCCGCGCTCAAGAACTTCGAGCCGCTGGTCTCGGCCCAGCATCTCTACAATCTGGTCCGCCGCGACATCGAACGCGAGATCCTGCCGGCCTGCGACGATCAGGGGCTGGCCATGATCTGCTGGAGCCCGCTGGCCGCCGGCATGCTCTCGGGCAAGTATCGCGACCAGGAAAAGCCCGACGCGAAATCGCGCATCGGCCTCCAGGCCTCGATCACCCTCCCCCGCTACTGGTTCGAGGATTCGCTGAAGCTGATCGATCTCGTCGTCGACATCGCCAAGAAGCTCGACCACACACCAAGCCAGGTGGCGCTGAGCTGGCTGCTCGGCGACCGCCGGGTCACCGCCGCCATTATCGGCGCACGCCGCGTCGAACAGGTGGCGGAGAACCTCGTCGCCGGCGATTTCGATCTGCCGACCGACATCCGGCAGCAGCTCACCGACGCGATGCCGCTCAAGCTTGGCTACCCGTACGAGTGGATGGCGACCACGATGCCGAACACGTTCGGCAAGGCGGAACTCGACCCACGCCACATCGTGCGTGTGCCCTAGGCAGCAGCCTTGGTCCAGTCGGGCTCGCCCGGCCAACGGTGGGCGAGCAGGTAGTCCTGGTCGAGTTCTACGCCAAGACCGGGGGCGGTCGAGATCTTCATGCGGCCGTCCCGGATCTGGAGCGGATTGGGTGACGCCCATTGCAGCCGGGTTGCGCCGCGCGTGCATTCGATGCGCGGGCAATCGAAAATGGCCGCGGCGAGTTGCTGACTGGCCGCGTTCAGCAAAATGCCGCTGACATTGTGGAGCGTGATCGGCGTGCGATAGCGCGCCGCGAGGTCCGCGATCGCCTTGGTGCCGGTGATCCCGCCGGAATTGACGATGTCCGGCTGGAGGCAATCGACGGCTTGCGTCTGGAGGAACGGCAGCGCCGCTTCAGGCAGCACGAGATTCTCGCCGGTCATGATCGGAATGCGGGTCGTGCGCCTGAGCGCCAGCCAGTTTTCCGAAAATCCCGGCTGAACCGGGTCCTCGAGGTAGATCGGCCTGATGCCCTCGACCGCCGCGGCGACCGCGATCGCGCTCGGGGTGTCGAGTTCATTGTGGCAGTGGACGATGATGTCGATGTCCTCGCCCAGGTGCTCGCGCGCCAGCTCATAGGACCGGCGCACCTTGCGAACGTCGCCGGGCGTCAGGCTCGGCACGTATTCCTGCATGTTGAGGCCGAGCGCGGAGTGGATGTCGACCTTGAAGATACGGAAGCCGTGAGGATCCGCCTTGAGGTCGGCGGCGCGGTCGCGCCAGGCGACCGGGTCGGTGAAGTCTCCCTGCGGGCAGTGCGAATAGAGGTCGAGCTCGTCGCGGAACCTGCCGCCGAGGAGCTTGTGCACCGGCTGGCCCAGCAACTTCCCCGCCAGATCCCAGAGGGCCATGTCGATGCCCGAGCAGACCATCACCTGCGGCGGGCGCTGCGCATAGGCGTAGAACATGTTGTGGTGGTGGACGGCGATATCGAGCGGGTCCTTGCCGAGCAGCTTCAGATGCGGCAGGCGCCCGCCTCCGCCTGCGTGCGAAAGGATCGCCGCGCGCACGATGTCGCCATCGAGATTACCGCATTCGCCGTAGCCGGAGATGCCGGCATCGGTGTCGATACGGATCAGGCAGAAGCCGCTGTCGATGCGCATTGCGCGGATCGCGGTGATCGTCGCCTGCCCGCGATCGGCCTCGGACAGATGCGTTGAGCCGTCAGCGATCGGCATGGTTTCCCCCTTGTTTGACCGACCTCTATATCCGGCGGACGCGCTTGACCCAAGTTATCGTGCCTGACCCGGTCATTGCCCCAACGGCAACGGTGCTGTCCCCGTCAGCGCATCGGTCCGGCGCCAGCGTCCGGGCCGAACAATTCGACGGCGGCGCGATCGAGAAGCGCCTGCATCGCACGCAAGGCCGCGCGAGACTTCTTGTTGACGATGGCCTCGTATACGGCGGCGTGATGCTCGTAGGCCGCTGCCATCCCGCCCGGACCGAGGCGCGGTCGCACGCTGAAATTCACTTCGAGCAGCGGCCGGAGAATCGTGCTCATCCGATCGATCAGGGCATTGCCGCTGGCCTCGAATACAGCGAGATGAAATTCGATGTCGGCCAGATAGAACAGGTCGAAGTCGCTTCCCCGCCGCGCGCATGGCGGTGACGGCGCGCGAGATGCGATCAAGCTGCGTCGGCTCCCCACGCTTGGCTGCGAATTGCGCGCAGGCGGGCTCGATAAGATAGCGGATCTCGAACAGGTCCTGCAGCATCTGCCGCGGTACGGCTTCGGCGCTGTGCCAACGGAGAACATCGGGATCGAGCAGGTTCCAGCTGCCGCGCGGCTGCACAAAGGTCCCTGCCCTGCGGCGTGCCCGGACCATGCCCTTGGCGGCGAGCACCTTGATGGCCTCGCGTACTGTCTGCCGGCTTGCGCCGAATTGTTCCTGCAGCGCGCTTTCCCGTGGCAGCAGGACGCCTTCGGCGAACACACCGTTGGCAATGGACCGGCCGAGCTCGTCGAGGATTCCGGCGTGCAGTCCCTGCCCGGGATAAGTCGTGAGGCTCATCGCACGCTCGCTCATCGGATCCTTGCTCGCGCAGACCGGCCGCACTCCTGATGTCGCCGAAAGGCGATCCGCCCGACTGGACGCCCCCGCGCGCCGGCTTGGTGTCGCATGCATTGTCATACCCACTTTTTACAATAGGTAGGACATACTTGTGCAAATACATAGGACATATTAGCCTGAAGCAGGAGGAACAACCGGCACGCACGCGCCGGATAATTTTCGATCCCGATCAGCCGCGACTTCAGACGTCGAAAGACGCGCGCGACTCCGGGGCCGGAAGAAACACAATCGTCAGGGAGGAACTGTCATATGGTCAAATTCAGACTTGTTGCAGGCGCGTTGCTGGGGCTGTCTGCGCTCTTGGCAACGACTTCGGCGTTTCCGCAGGCCGCCCCGCAAACCAAGGTCATCACGCCCGCCGGGGGATTGAAGGAGGTTCCGCGCAATCAGACGCTGATCCTCGCCAATGGCGCGACCGAGTCGATCGGAATCACCAATCCGTGGGCCATCCCCGGCTACACCCATCAGCAGGGCAACGCGCTGCTGTGGGAGCCGCTGATGTACTACGGCATCTATGCCGACAAATACATTCCGTGGCTCGCCGAGAGCATGGAATACACGAGCAAGGACTTCACCACGCTCGAGATCAAACTGAACCCGGCGGCAACGTGGAGCGATGGCACGCCAGTCACGGCCAAGGACGTCATCTACACGTTTGACGGCCAGGCCAAGAACGAGAAGCTGCCCTACCACGCCTCGTTCGACCAATACTACGACAGCGCCACCGCCAAGGACGACCACACCATCGAGGTCAAGTTCAAGATTCCGGCGCCGCGCTTCAAGTTCGAGGTTCTGTGTCTCAAGTTCGACACCGGCATCCCGATCGTCCAGGCGGCATGGGAGTCGAAGCAGGCGGACTACACCTCCGCACCGGGCGGCGTCGATATCCCGCATTCGGGCCCCTACAGCATCATCGCCTGGAACGCCAACCAGAAGATCTTCGACCTGCGCGAGGATTGGTGGGCGATCAAGGCCGGCCTGATGCCCGACCCTGCCGTCAAGCGCGTCATCATGACCAACATCCAAAACGTGCCGATGGACAACGTCGCCCAGCGCGTAACCAACAACGAGTTCAACTCGACGCTCGACATGCGCGCCCAGGTCATCAACAGCATCCTGCAGCAGAACCCCAAGGTGCTCGGCTGGCAGGGTGACGATCCGCCCTACGGCTATCTCGACTGGTGGCCGAATTCGCTGTGGATGAACACCCAGCTCGCGCCTTACAACGATCCGAACGTGCGCAAGGCGATGTCGCTGTCGATCAACCGCGACCAAATCAACAAGGTGCTCTACGACGGCTCCGAGATCGCGACGATCTATCCCTTCCCGCTCTATCCGGGCCTGAAGAAGTTCGCGGACTCTGCCCCCGTGCAAGCACTGGTTGCCAAGTACAATCCGGGCGAGTTCAACCTGGATAAGAGTGCCGCGCTGATGACGGCCGCTGGCTTTAAAAAGAACGGCGACGGACTGTGGGAGAAGGACGGCAAAACGATCAATGCCACGATCAATGGCTTTGAAAGCATCCACGCGGATATCGGACCGGTTCTCGTTGAGATGCTTCGGCGTGGCGGGTTCGATGCGGCCGTGAACTTCGGCACCGACGCCTACCAGAACATGGCGGACGGCGCTGCCGGGCTCTACCTGTTTGGCCACGGAGCCAGCCTGCAGGACCCCTACGCGGCAATGGAATTGTTCCATGGCCGGTTCAGCAGCAACATCGGCACGACAGCCGGCAACAACCGGTTCTCGCGCTACAAGAACCCGGAGTTCGACGCGTTGCTCGATGACGCCGCGCCGCGCGGCTCGGACGATCCGAAGTTCCAGCAGGACATGGCCGAAGCGCTTGGCATCTACTGGCGGGATACCATCGACGTTCCGATCATCCAGTGGCTGCACCGCATCCCGTACAACAACACGTACTGGACGAATTGGCCAAGTTCCACGAACCTGGCCATGGGCACCAACGGCGCTTTCTGGGCTCATACCGGCATGCTCGTGGTGACCGCGCTCAAGGCAAGCGGCGCCAACTAGCCCTCATCGTGGCGGGGTGCGCCGGTCGGCGCATCCCGCCACGCCAACATCTGAAAATCGCATCATGCTCGACCGCAACAATTTCCGCGGCATCTACGTCATCGTGGTGACGCCGTTCACAGAGGACTTCAGGCTCGACGAGGCCGCTCTGGAGCGCATCCTCGCGTTCTGCATCGATGCGGGCGTGCATGGGGTTGTCGCCAACGCACTGGCCAGCGAGGGCGGCTACCTTAGCGAGGCGGAACGCAGGCGCGCAGCCGAGATCGTCGTCGGCGCGGCAAAGGGCAAGGTTCCGGCAATCGTTGCGGTTTCGGCCGCCCACCATCGGATCGCCGCCGACTACGCCCGCCACGCCGAAGCGATCGGCGCGGACGGCATCATGTCGCTGCCGCCGAACCTGCATCCCGCCACGGTCGACGACATCAAGGCGCACTACCGGGCGATCTCCGCTGCATCCTCGCTGCCGCTGGTGTTGCAGAACGCAATGGGCCCCGGTGCGACGACCATGTCAGCCGCGCTGCTCGCTGAGCTCGTGAACGAGCTGCCGAACGCCCGCTTCGTCAAGGAAGAGTCCGGCTACCCTGCCCAAACGGCCGGCGAGATCATCCGGCTCACCGGTGACCGCCTGCAGGGCGTCATGGGAGGGCGCGCCGGCAAGACGCTGATGGAGGAAGTGCGACACGGGGTGAGCGGCACGATGCCCGCCTGCGAGATCGCCGACGTCCACGTTGCGCTCTGGAACGCGATCGAGGCCGGCGACGACGCCCGCGCGCGCGCCATCTTCCGGGCACTGCTGCCGCTCCTCGATTTCGAGTCCAGCTACGGCATGCCCCTGATGAAAGAGGTGCTGAGGATGCGCGGCGTCATCCCGTCTACGGCGGTCAGGCAGTCCGGATACCGCGGCCTCGACCCCCATGCTCGGGAGGAAGCCGCGACGATCCTGGACGGCCTTAAGGAATACATGCTCCCCGCCTACGCGCATCGCCGCTGAGGCTTTTTTCGAGAAAGACAAATGAGCGAAAAGCAACAAGGTCGCATCGAAAACGCGATCAACACGCATTCGAGCCCGACGCAATTGCGCATCACCGACATGCGCCTCGCCGTCGTCGCAGCCAACTACGACTATCCGATCCTCAAGATCGACACCAACCAGGGCGTCTACGGCCTCGGCGAGGTCCGCGACGCCGGACACGCGGAGAACGCCCTTCAGTTCAAGTCGATGCTGCTTGGCCAGAACCCCGTGCAACATCGACATGATCTTCAAGGGCATGAAGCGGTTCGGCAACTGGGGACGCGAGGGCGGCGGCGTTTCCGGCATCGAGATCGCGCTGATGGATCTCATCGGCAAGGTCTATGGCGTTCCGTGCTACCAGCTCCTCGGCGGCAAATATCGCGACAAGGTGCGCATCTATGGCGACACGCCGACGCCGGCGGATCCGAGCCCGGAGGATTTCGTCCGTGCGGTCAAGAGCCGCCGCGCCCGCGGGCTCACCTGGATCAAGTTCGACCTCCGCCCCTCGCTGTTCGAGACCGGCGATAGCCCGCTGATCGGGCACGACGCCCGCCATGAGACCAACTTCGGCATGGGCCGCTGGTTCAAGACGCCGATGGCGGGGCGCGGCGTCAAGCTGACGGAAGCGACGATCGAGCGCGCCGCGCATGTGGTGGCCGAGGTGCGGGCCGCGGTCGGTAACGGCGTCCAGCTTTGCGTCGATCACTTCGGCGAAGGGTACCTCACCGGCGACGAGGTGATCCGTCTGGGCAAGGCCTTGGAAAAGTACGACCTCGCCTGGATGGAGGACCCGGTGTCGCGCTTCGACATCCGCGGCCACAAACTGATCGCCGACGCCCTGTTGACGCCGATTGCCGCGGGTGAGGACTGGTACCTGCGCGAAGGATTCCGTGAGGTCATCCGTACCCGGGCGGTGGATATCGTCCATCCCGACCTGCTGACCTCGGGCGGTCTGATGGAGACCAAGCGCATCGCCGACGACGCAGAGGAGGAGAGCATCCCGACCGCGCTCCACTGCGCCGGCTCGCCGATCGGCTTCATGGCCAACATCCATACCGCTGCGGCGATTTCGAGCTTCCTGGCAGTCGAGCATCACGGGCTCGACCTTCCCTTCTGGGAGAGCCTCGTGACCGGACTCGATCCTGAGTACATGGCCGACGGCTACGTGAAGGTGCCGGAAAAGCCCGGTCTTGGCGTCGATCTCAACCTCGAAGCGATCGAGGCGAATTTGCGCACGCCGGGCACGATGTTCCTGCCCACCGATGCGTGGAACACGCCGAAGCTGGGATTCTGGCGTCCCGACAATCGCTGGCCGGAGTAGCAGCCGCTACGGCGGCGGTACCTGCTTGGGCATGACGCTGGCCACGAAACTCCGCCGGCTGCCGTCGACCGACATGATCGTCACCGACTTCAACGGGATCCGGCTTCCGGATGCGAAGGTGATCGTTCCGGTGACGCCGGCGAACTCGTGGGTGGACCCGAGCGCCTTGCGCACCGCTTGCGGGTCCGTACTGCCCGCCGTCTCGATCGCGGATATGAGCAGCCGCGCTGCGTCGTAGCCAAGCGCGGCGAAAGCGTCGGGCTGCTTGCCCGGATACGCGGCGGCGAAGTCCGTCAAAAAGCGTTTCACCGTAGGGTCGGGGTTGTCCGCGCCGAGATAGGTGTGGGTCGTGAAATAGACGTCCCTCGCCTGCTCGACCTGGCCCCAAGCGGCGCCAATATCGAGGCCGTCACCGCCAAGGATCGGCGCTTCGACGCCCGCATTGCGCAGCGCGGGAATCGCGATGACGACGTCGTCGGGCTGCGCGGCAAGATAGACGAGATCGGCCTTGGGCAGGGCCTGTGCCTTGGCGGCGAAATCATCCAGCGTGTAGGGCTCAACGGCGAGTATCTTGCCGCCCAATTGCTTGAAGCGCGTCTCGAAATACTCATGCAGAAGGCGCGCATAGGCCGACGCGCCCTTATAGAGGACGGCGACAGTCCGCGCATTCAATGTGTCGTAGGCCCATTCGGCGCCAGCTGCCGCCTGCACGTTATCTCCGAAGCAGGCCAGAAAGAGATATTCAGGGACCTGTTCCGGTAGCAGCGGCGATGTCGCGCCGGAGGTCAGAAACACGTCGCCATGCTCTGCCGCCACCGGCGCGGCGGCCAGCACCATGTCGGTGTCGGAGAGACCGATCAGGCCGGCGATCGTCGGCTGGTCCTGGAGCAGCGCTTCGGTGACCTGCGCGATGACCTCGGGTTTCGTCTCGCCGTCGACGACGGTTAGCGCGACGCTCCGGCCGAGCACGCCCGCGCCGGCATTCGCCAGATCGACCGCGAGGCGCGCACCTTGCGAAGACGGGATGTCGAGATCCTGCTGCCCGCCGGTTAGGTTAAAGATGGCACCTATGACCACGGCCTGTTCGGCCGCAGAACCGAGAGAAGAAACCGACACAATCAACGATGCCGCAACCGCCAAGACCGCTGTGAATTTCACGAAGGATTCGCTCAAGCCCATTAAGGCACCGGTTTTTGAAGCACACGCAGTTTCTCGAGTCCATCGCGGCTCCGAAAGATCGGCCGCTTGTGTGTTACCATGGGTCCGCGACAATCCGATGCGAACTGCCAACAGCGAGGATCGCGACCATGTCCGACACCAGCCCGCCGCCCCCCTCACCGACACCGCCGCCCACGAGCGAAGGACCGTCGCCGTTCGACGTCATCAGCCCCTATCTCCACCCCGGCAAAGAGAACGTAATGCTCAACTACGTTCTCTACCTAGCCGGCCTGATCCCGGCCTTCGGCATCGTGCCGATCATCATCGGATTCGCGCTGGCGCTCATCAACCGGCCGAATGCGACCGGCGTATGGGCCGGGCACTATACCTATCAGGTGCGCACTGCCGGCATCGGCCTGGCCTATGCGGTTGTGTCGGCCATCCTGGTTCTGGCGTTCGGACTTGGCATCGTTCTGCTTCTGCTCACCGCGGTCTGGTGGATCGTGCGGGGGATCAAGGGGCTGATGGCCGCCAGTCACGGACAGCCGATCGCTGATCCGCAAACGTGGAGCTGGTGAAGGTGTGACGGGAGTCACTTGCGGGGCGGCGTAGGGATTCGGTAACTAGCTGCGGCCAACATGGATTCGCCGCAATCGAATCACACAGACGCGGCCCCGCGGCGAATACCCGCCCGGCAACGCAAACTGCGACTAACGAGACCACCTCCCGTGAAACGCCACCAGCATCCCGTCGACGCCCGTCCCTTCCGGTCCCGCGCCGAGCAGGAACGCGAGCAGACGCTCGAGAGCCAATACCGCCGCATCGCCATTCCGGGCGTGCTCGCCGCAGTGCAGCAATGCGCCGGCCGGACGGTCACCGAGCCCGCCGACGACGACCAGATGCACTAATGCCGCTGAGGCGGCGTTCATAGCGCCTCGCCGGTAAGGCGGGCGGCTATGGCCAGCATCACCAGTCCGATCAACGTATCCAGCACGCGCCACGCGAGTGGCCGGGCGAAGATTGGTGCTGCCAGCCGCGCGGCGTAGCCGAGGCCGTAGAACCACAGCACCGAGGCGAGACCGGCGCCGGCGCCAAAGGCCAGCGCGCCCGCTCCGTCGTGGCGGCCTGACAGCGCGCCGATCAGCACGACCGTGTCGAGATAGACGTGCGGATTGAGGAAGGTCAGAGCCAGGCATGTGGCGACGGTCGCGCCGAGGCCTGGCGCAACCTTGTCCGCCGGCACAAGCGCACCGGGCCGGATTGCTCGGTGGAGCGACAGAACGCCATAGGCGGCGAGAAACGCAGCACCGGCGAGCGTGACGACCGTGAGGATCGACGGTGCCTCGCGGATGAGTATGCCCACGCCGCCGACGCCAGCCGCGATGAGGACAAGGTCGGAGAGCGCACAGACGGTCGCCACCGCGAAGACGTGCTGGCGGGCGAGGCCTTGCCGCAGCACGAAGGCGTTCTGCGCGCCGATGGCGACGATCAGGCTGGCGCCGAGCAGGAAGCCCTCGATCGCGGCCGGCAGGAGCGATGGATCCATCGGCGATCAGAAGAGCGTCGGTTGGACCGGCAATACAGGTCCGGCCGGCTCGAGCAGTCCGGGATCGTCGTTGTCGGCCGAATTGACGCGTTGGGAAATCGGGATCGCCTCGAACAGATCGTCCGGCGCGGGCCGCAGCAGGGCGCTCGCCTCACCCGGTTCTCCGGTCAGCCAGCGCTCGAAGTCATCCGCCGCGACCACCACCGGCATGCGGTCATGAATGGGCGCGACGGTAGCGTTGGCGTCGGTGGTGACAATGGTGGCCGAGTCGATCTCGCCGCCAGTGGCGCGATCCGACCACGTCTCCCACAGGCCGGCAAAGGCGACGGGACGACCGTCACGCGGCCGCAGCCAGAACGGCTGGCGGGTCTTGCCGGAATTGGAACCCGGCATGCGCCGCCATTCATAGAAGCCGGAGGACGGCACGAGGCAGCGTCGGTAGCGCATGGCGTTGCGAAAAGCTGGTTTGTCCAGAATCCCTTCGGCGCGGGCGTTGATCAAGAGCGTGAACTTCTTGGGGTCAGTTACCCAGGCCGGAATGAGGCCCCAGCGCACCAGCGCGAAGCGGCGGGCGTGATGCATCATGCGGACGATGGCGATCGGCTGCGTCGGCGCGATGTTGTAGCGCGGCGGAAAATCCTCGCCATCGAGATAGCCGAAGAGGGCCGCCAGTTCTTCCGGCGTCGCGGTCAGGACAAAGCGTCCGCACATGGTCCTTAGAGAGCTTCGGGTCGGGTGATTGTGACGGGATCGACGGCGGAGGATACCCAAACATTCGTCCGCTATCGACTTTCGCCTTACAACGCGCGCGGCTACGGTCGCCGCATGGATACAACGCCGGAAACCCACCAAAAACGGCCGCTGGTCGGCGTCAGCGTGCTGGTCCGCCGGGGCGGCGACGTGCTTCTGGTCAAGCGCGGGCGGCCGCCTTTCATGGGACAGTGGGCCCTGCCCGGCGGACGGGTGGAACTCGGTGAACGCCTTGAGGAGGCCGCAATCCGTGAGATTCGTGAGGAGACCGGCATCGAGATCGAGCGCCTCAGCCGAATCGACTTGGCGGAGATCATCGGGCGCGACGATACAGGTGCGATTGAGAGCCACATTGTGTTGATCGTCTACGAAGGCCATTTTCGCGCCGGCACGCTCGCGGCCGGTGACGACGCGGCAGAGGCGTCCTGGATGCCTCCTGCCAATCTGTCGAGGCTCATGCTGACCGAAGACACACGGCGCGTTCTCGCCGCGCACGAGGCGAGTCGATGAAGTGGCTACGCACGGTCGTGGTGCTGGCGGCCCTGGCAGCAGCGGGTGGAACCCATGCCGAAGTGGCCCCGAGCAATGCGCCCGCCTATGAGCCCGATATCCTGCGGCTTTCCGAGATTCTCGGCGCCGTTCAGTTCCTGCGCGAGCTGTGCGGCAGCAACGAGGGCAATGTCTGGCGCGACCAGATGCAGGCGCTGATCGACAGCGAGCAGCCGGATATCCTGCAGCGCGCGAAAATGGTTGATCATTTCAACCGGGGGTATGAGAGCTACCGCTCGGTCTACCGCGTGTGCACGGAATCGGCCCGATCGGCTGTGGATCGTTTCCTCCAGGAAGGCGCCAAAATCGCCGGCGAGGTCGCGGCCCGTTACGGAAAGTGAAGGTTAATGAATGGTTTACGCGTCAGTGTGAGATTTTAAGATCGCGTTAACCCTTTCTTCACGATGCGGCTGCCGCCTCACGCCGCCCATGTTACCTTGCCGCCACATTTACCTTGTTTGGCGTAGCGCCCAACAGGCTGGAGGCCCATGACCATAGCGACCGAACTGGCTCCGAGCGCCAAGGAAGAAGAACGCTCGATCGCCGAGAAAAAGCGCCTCGCCCTCACCTGCCTCAGCGATGCCTGGGACGAGGCGATGGCCGAAAACGTCGATCCCGATATTCTGGCTCACGCTTCCCTCTTCATGGCGCTCTCCGACATGATCGCCGCCTATGGCGAGGAAGCGGTCGCTGATTTCGCCAGCCGGCTGCCGAAGCGCATCCGCGCTTTCGAATTCAGCGTGGACGACGTCACCGTACAGTAACCGGCTTACACCGACGCCGTCGCTGTGGCCGCTCAGGCCGCTTTCCCCTACAATGATGCGGGCGCTGGAGCGCTTAGGGGAGCCATGCGGTTCGAACAGCGAAAGCCGGGATTTCTGCGGACCTCCGGTCTCGCATTGGTTGTCCTGTGCCTGACCATCGGCGCGACGTACGCAGCCACCGCCGTCCCGACCGAGACAATCATCGTTCCGGCCGATCCTGCCCCCGACGCGGCCATGCCCGGGATTCCGCCGGACGCGGACGGCGCCACGCTGCCGGAGGGCGACCCGCGCTCGTCGATAAAGACCGGCCCGCTCGCCGACGGGCCCGTGCCGATCGTCGAATACGATTTCTCCAAGCTGCCGGTGCCCGTTGCGCGGCTGCGCTCGCAGATCATGGAAGCGGCGGCGACCGGCGATATCGAGAAACTGCGTCCGATCATCGATGCCAACGGCGAGCCGCCGGCGTTCAGCTTCGACGAGGTTGACGATCCCATCGCCTACCTCAAGTCGACGTCAGGCGACGATGGCGGGCGCGAGATTCTTGCCGTCCTCACCGAAGTTCTGGAGGCCGGCTATGTCCACGCCGATGCCGGCACCAAGGACGAAATGTATGTCTGGCCGTATTTCGCCCTCTACCCGGTCGACAAGCTGACCCCGCCGCAACTGGTCGAGTTGTTCAAGCTGGTCTACGCCGGCGACTACGAAGACATGAAGACCTACGGCACCTATCTCTACTATCGCGTCGGCATCGCGCCGGATGGAACCTGGCGCTATTTCATCTCCGGCGACTAGACGGAAGCCAGCCTTGTTGCCGCTGTCGGCAACTCCACCTAGCTAGTGGTCGAAGACCGCCTGGCAGGAGCACCACATGCATACCGGTTCGATGACGGAGTTCCAGCGCCGCGGCGTGGTCGCGGTGGCCGGCCACGATGCCGCGACGTTCCTCAACGATCTCGTCACGGCCGATATCGACCGGGCTACGCCCGGTCAGGCCGTCTACGCCGGATTGCTGACGCCGCAGGGCAAGATCCTGTTCGACTTCATCATTTTCGTCGACGGCGAGCGCTTCCTGTTCGACATCGCCCGGGCGTCGGTCGCGGATTTCGTCAAACGCCTTGGTTTCTACCGGT
This sequence comes from uncultured Alphaproteobacteria bacterium, assembly GCA_963781775.1. Lineage (GTDB taxonomy): Bacteria > Pseudomonadota > Alphaproteobacteria > Rhizobiales > Kaistiaceae > CAVSRC01. Next base: position 22,651 of record CAWAHE010000024.1, read on the forward strand.
TGCGGGCGAAGGTGACGGTGGACGATGTGTCCGCCGACTATCGCGTGATCGCCCTCTGGGGCCCCGAGGGCGTGCCCCATGTGGACGGAATTTCCTCGCCAGATCCGAGGCTTGCGTCGCTTGGCGTTCGCGTGATCGTGCCGGCGTCGCTGCCGCAGCATGGCTTCACGCCGGTCGGCGAGGCGGAGTATGACGCGCATCGGATTTCGCTCGGGATTCCGGAAGGCGGAATCGACTTCGCTTTCGGCGATACCTTCCCGCATGACGTTGATATGGAACAGCTTTCCGGCGTCGATTTCGGCAAGGGCTGCTACATCGGGCAGGAGGTGGTGTCGCGCATGGAGCACCGCGGAACCGCGCGGCGCCGCTTCATTCTGGCGCAATCCAAGGGCCGGTTTCCACCCGTCGGAACGGCGGTGAACGCCGCGGGAAAAGCGATCGGAACGCTCGGGTCTTCGTCGAACGGCAGCGGGCTTGCAATGGTCCGGCTCGACCGGGCGAAGGACGCCATCGACGCGGGCACGCCGATCATGGCCGGGGATAGCGAACTCACTCTATCCCTCCCCGGCTGGGCGACATTCCGCTGGCCGGAAACAGTGAGCGAGGACTGACGCCGGGCCCAAGAATCGGCGAACATCGCCGGCCAACACCGGACGAGCCGCCTCAGCCATGCCGAAACGTGCCGACAGCCCTCCCCGCGCCTGGCAGCGGATGCTCTCCGGCCGGCGGCTCGACCTGCTCGATCCATCGCCGCTCGACATCGAGATTGCCGACATCGCCCATGGCCTCGCGCGCGTCGCGCGCTGGAACGGGCAGACCTTCGGCGCCAACGCCTTTTCGGTGGCGCAACACACCGTGCTCGTCGAAGACATCGCCGGCATGCTGAACCCGGAGATCGGCGCGTCCGGACGGCTGGCCGTGATGCTGCACGATGCGCCGGAATATGTGCTGGGCGATCTCATCTCGCCGTTCAAGGCGCTGCTCGGCGGCGCCTATCCGACGGTCGAGCAGCGTCTCCTCGCCGCCATTCATCGCCGCTTCGGCCTGTCCACGCCCCTGCCCGACCGGCTGACCGCCAAGATCAAGGCGGCCGACCGCACGGCGGCCTATTTCGAGGCGGTGGCGCTTGCCGGCTTCGGCGAGGCGGAGGCGGAACGCGTCTTCGGGCGCCCGCGCGGCATCGATCGCGAACGCCTCGATCTGACGCCGCTGCCAGCCGCCAAGGCGGAGCGCCAGTTCCTGAAGCGCTTCGCGATCATCGCCAAGGCCGCAGACAAGACCTGACCGGGGCGTGACCGGGGCGGCCGGGAGCCCTAAACTGCGGCACCAAGCAACGGGAACCCGTCGATGCCAGTCGTCCATGTCTGTCCGCTTTCGCAGATTCTGCCGACGGTGACCGCAGCCGGCGCCAGCCATCTCGTCAGCGTCATCAACGACGGCACACTGGTGACGCGGCCCGAGTCGATCGCTCCGGAGAATCATCTCTTTCTCGGCATGAACGACATCGTCGAACCGATGGACGGCTATGTCCTGCCGGCCGAGGAGCACGTCAGCGAGCTGATCGCATTCATCGGCCGCTGGGATCAGACGCGGCCGATCGTCGTGCATTGCTTCGCCGGGATCAGCCGGTCGACCGCGGCCGCCTTCATCACGCTCTGCGTGACGCGCCCCGCGCGCGACGAGCGCGAGATGGCGCGGGCGCTCAGGCAAGCGTCGCCGCTCGCCACGCCCAACGCGCGGCTGATCGCCGTCGCCGACCACCTGCTCGGCCGCAACGGCAGGATGGTCGCCGCGATCGAAGAGATCGGGCGCGGCGACGCCGCAGTGGAGAACGTGCCCTTCGCGCTGCCTCTCGGAGGTTGAGCGTGTCGTCGGTTCCGCATGCACCGCCGATCGAGATCGGTCTTCACGCGGCGATCGTGGCGGTGGCCGAACAACAGCCGCTGATCCTGGTGGTCACCGGCGATGCCGGTGAGCGCCAGCCGGACAATCTGCCATTTGGTCCCTTCGATCCCCTCGCCCACCGCACGTTCGAGGCGGGCCTCAGGGCATGGGTCGCCGAACAGACCGCCTTGCGGCTCGGCCATGTCGAGCAGCTCTACACATTCGGCGATCGCGGCCGGCACACCGCGCCCGGCGACACCGCCCCGCACCTCGTCTCTGTCGGCTACCTCGCGCTGACGCGGATCAGCGACCGGACCTCGGAGGAACTGGCGCTGGTCGGGGCGCGCTGGCGGCGCTGGTACGAATTCTTCCCGTGGGAGGACTGGCGCGAAGGACGGCCGGCGGTTCTCGACGATGCCATTCTGCCGGCGCTGCGCCGCTGGAGCCGCAGCGAGACGCGCGAGCCCGGCGAGCGGCGGGCGCTTGGTCGCCGCGAGCGCATTCAGCTCGCCTTCGGCGAAGACAATCCGCGCTGGGACGAGGAGCGCGCGCTGGACCGCTACGAACTGCTCTACGAGGCGGGCCTGGTGATCGAGGCCGAGCGCGACGGGCGAACGATCTTCGACCAAAAGGTGACGCTCGCGACCGGCGCGTCGATGCGCTTCGACCATCGGCGCATTCTGGCGACCGCTATCTCGCGCCTGCGCGCCAAGCTGAAATACCGGCCGGTGGTGTTCGAATTGATGGCGGAGGAATTCACGCTGACCGAGCTTCAGCGCACGGTCGAGGCGATCTCGGGGCGGCACCTGCACAAGCAGAATTTCCGCCGGCTGGTGGAAGGCGCCGCGCTGGTCGAGCCGACCGGACAAACCGCGCCGCAGAAACGGGGACGGCCGGCGGCGCTCTTCCGTTTCCGCCGCGAGATCCTCAAGGAGCGCCCGGCGCCGGGCTTCCGCCTCGGCGTCCGGGCGTAACGCAAGTCGTCTATTTTGCGGGAGCCGGCGTCGAGATGACGATCTTGCCATCCTTGTCGGCAACGAACGCCTCGCTCGACGACGACGACGAGCCGTTCGAATCCTTGGTCTCGACCTTGATGACGAGCTTCTTGTAGGGCTTCGGCACCAGCATGAAATTGCCGCCCGCCGGACCCGGCATGACCTGCGCGGCCTGCTTCACGTCGTCGGCAGTCAGATCCACCAGGCTGATCTCGGTGATCGTGCCGCCAAACTCTGCGGTCATCATCTGGCCGTAGAATTCCAGCGCCATCGGATCGGCGCCTTCCGTGTAGAGGAGCGCTTTCAACGCGTCGCCGTCCTTGGCGTCGAACGCCTTCTTGTAGGAATCGACGAAAGCCTTCTCCTGGTCCGGCGTGGCGGCATGAAGCGGGCCGACAAACGCCAGTACGGCCGCGAGCGAAGCCGCGATCCGCAGCATTTTCATCATGTTGATGTCTTTCTCTGGTTTCGGACTTCCTGTCCGCCCATCCGGATAGCATCGGCGTGCAAATCCGGAAGCGACGGCGGTCACACCTGACCGCGATTCACCGCAAGGTTGGCGGAAACGCGCTGTTCGATGATCTTGTGGTCATCGACCAGGGCGGCCGGCGATGAGGCCGACGAGATAGAAGGCCACCCGACCACGACCCAACGGCTGGCAAGTTCGGAATGGCTGGTCCCGACCCGTTGTGCTCGTCGGTCACGGCTGACCAGAACAAGGTCTATTGTCGCACAACCACTCAGGTCGATCTGAAGTACACTTCGAGTCTGTCACTCGAGGTGAACCCAATGCGTCGATAGAACTCGGATATCTTGCCAGCGCGTTGTGACGCCAGCCACACTCTGTAGCAGCCTTCCGATTTTGCAGCCTCGATAACAGCGAGAAGCAATGCAGTTCCGATGCCTGAACGCTGCGCTTCCGGAAGGACCGCAAGTTCCTCCAGATACAGCACCTGGCCCGCGTGATGTCGCTGTTGTGTGCCCATTGCTATGCCGCGAAGACCATTCGCGTCAAAGGCCGCAAGAGCAACTCGCTTTGGTGTAGCGAAAATCTGTAAAACACGCTCACCTGCAGCTTCGGTCGACCAGTCTTCGTTCCATGGAGGCGGAGCGTACGCCCGCGAAATTATGTTTGCGGCCGCTTCGAAGTTTCCCTCAGTCATATACTTGATCTCAAGCGACACCGCCGACCCCATTGCTTCGTCGCAAGCGCTTCTCAGCATACCTCACGGGCGATGGGCTCCAAACAACGAGCGGTTTCTGCCTGGATTTGCTGGACATTGCCAACCGACGGACCGGCGCCAAACAAATCGGACTGACGTCAGCGAGGCGCGCGGTCACACCTCACTGCGATCCACCGCAAGGTTGGCGGAAACGCGCTGTTCGATGATCTTGAGGTCATCAGCCAGGCGGCCGGCGATGAGGCCGACCAGATAAAAGGCAAGCCGCGGGTTCTGGAAGACCAGTTCATGCACCCGCTCGCGCGCCACATGCTGCAAGCGGCAATCGGCCGTGCAGACCGCGGTCGCCGTCCTGGCGCCCTCCGACGTGAAGACGCCGATTTCGCCGACGATCTCGCCGGCTTCGATCTCGACACCGAACTCCTCCAGGCGGATGCGGCCTTCGGTGAGCAGGTACATCACATCGGCCGGTTCGCCCTTGCGGAAGAGGACCGCGCCGGCGGCCAAGGACGCCGGACGCATGAACGGCAACAGCCAGGCCAAGCTAGACGGGTCGCGACCCGCGCCCTCCACCTCGCGCACGAGGCGGATCATTTCGGCCAGCCGATAAATGTTCAGGGGCAGGAGGATGGCGTGAAGGATCAGGACCGGTTCCAGCCCCTCGACGTAGCCGTAGGTGATGAAGGCGACGTTGCTGGCGATACCCAGCAAGCGCAGCGGGATCATGGTGCGCATGGCGAACGTGGCAAGCACGAGACCCGAGGCGACGTATCCGACGACTTCTGCAGGATTCATTGCAGGCTCCATCTCGGCTGCCACCCGGCCCGTTCCGAGCCTAGCAGAAAACCGCCGCGGCCGCCGCGCCCTTGGCGGGAACGCGCGATTCCGTGGCCGGCCTCGAAAAACCATGTTGCACCGCATCAACGTGGCCGGCTAGGAACACCGCGCACGGCGCGTCCAAGCGGAAATGCGGCACTCAATGACGAGATGGGTCTATCCATTCGGCGACGGCAAGGCGGAAGGCCGGGCCGACATGCGCAATCTCCTCGGCGGCAAGGGGGCGAACCTAGCCGAGATGTCCAATCTCGGCCTGCCGGTGCCGCCCGGCTTCACCATCACCACCGAGGTCTGCTCGTATTTCTACGAAAGGGGCCGCTGCTATCCCGACGAGCTACGCGGGCAAGTGGAAGCAGCGCTGGCCGAGATGGGCCGGCTGACCGGACGCGGCTTCGGCGACGACGCCAATCCGATGCTGGTCTCAGTGCGTTCCGGCGCGCGCGCGTCGATGCCGGGCATGATGGACACGGTTCTCAACCTCGGCCTCAACGATCGCACGGTGGAGGCGCTGGCGGCCGGCGCCGACAAGCGCTTTGCCTACGATTCCTACCGCCGCTTCGTGCAGATGTACGCCAACGTCGTGCTCGGCATCGACCATCACACGTTCGAGGAGCGGCTGGAGGACTACAAGCACGAGCACGGCTACGTGCTCGACACCGACCTCGACGGCGACGACTGGGCTTCGCTGATCGGCGACTACAAGGCGATCGTCGAGGAAGCGTCGGGCAAACCGTTCCCGCAGGATCCGCACGAGCAATTGTGGGGCGCCATCGGCGCGGTGTTCAATTCGTGGATGAACCAGCGTGCGGTCACCTATCGCCGCCTGCACGATATCCCGGCGAGCTGGGGCACGGCGGTCAACGTGCAGGCGATGGTCTTCGGCAACATGGGCGAGACCTCGGCGACCGGCGTCGCCTTCACGCGTAATCCGTCGACCGGCGACAAGGCGCTCTACGGCGAGTTCCTGGTCAACGCGCAAGGCGAGGACGTGGTCGCCGGCATCCGCACGCCGCAGGACCTGACCGAGGCGGCGCGCCGGGCGGCCAGTTCCGACCGACCGTCGCTGGAAGCGGCGATGCCGGAGGCGTTCGCCCGTTTCCGCGAGATCTGCGACGCGCTCGAACGGCACTATCGCGACATGCAGGATCTCGAGTTCACCATCGAGAACGGCAAGCTGTGGATGCTGCAAACGCGCTCCGGCAAGCGCACCACCAAGGCGGCGCTGCGCATCGCCGTCGACTTGGCCGAGGAAGGCGTGATCAACCGCGGCGAGGCCGTGCTGCGCATCGACCCCACCGGGCTCGACCAGCTGCTGCACCCGACCATCGATCCGGACGCCGACCGCGACCTGATCGCCACCGGCCTCCCCGCCTCGCCGGGCGCGGCCTCTGGCGAAGTGGTATTCTCCTCCGACGAAGCCGAGACGCTGAAGGCGCAGGGCCGCAAGGTGATCCTCGTGCGCGTCGAGACGAGCCCGGAGGACATCCACGGCATGCACGCCGCGGAAGGCATCCTGACCGCGCGCGGCGGCATGACCAGCCACGCCGCGGTGGTGGCGCGCGGCATGGGCAAGCCCTGCGTCTCAGGCGCCGGCGGCGTGCGCGTCGACTATCAGGCGGGCACGATGACGGCCGGCGGGCGGATCGTGCGCAAGGGCGAGACGATCACCATCGACGGCTCCACCGGCGAGGTGCTGGCCGGCAAGGTGCCGATGCGCGAGCCGGAGCTCTCGCAGGATTTCGCCAAGCTGATGGAATGGGCGGACGCGGCGCGGCGGCTGAAGGTGCGCGCCAACGCCGAGACGCCGGCCGACGCGCGCACGGCGCGCTCATTTGGCGCCGAGGGCATCGGCCTCTGCCGGACGGAGCACATGTTCTTCGAGGAGGATCGCATTCTCGCCGTGCGCGAGATGATCCTCGCCGACACCGCCGACGGACGTCGCGCGGCGCTCGCGAAGCTGCTGCCCATGCAGCGCGCCGACTTCATCGAGCTGTTCGAGATCATGAAGGGCCTGCCGGTGACCATCCGGCTGCTGGATCCGCCGCTGCACGAGTTCCTGCCGAAGACCGAGGAGGAGATCGGCGAAGTCGCCGCGGCGATGGGCGTCGCCGCCGACAAGCTGCGCGAGCGGACGCTGGCGCTGCACGAGTTCAACCCGATGCTCGGCCATCGCGGCTGCCGGCTGGCGGTGTCCTATCCCGAGATCGCCGAGATGCAGGCGCGCGCGATTTTCGAGGCGGCGCTCGACGTGACGGCGAAGACCGGCGCGACAATCGTGCCGGAAATCATGGTGCCGCTGGTGTCGGTGAAGGCCGAACTCGACCTGGTCAAGAAATTGATCGAGAAGACGGCGGCCGCCGTCGCGGCCGAGCGCGGCGCTGCACCGCGCTACCAGATCGGCACGATGATCGAACTGCCGCGCGCGGCGATCGAGGCCGGCAGCATCGCCGGTTCGGCCGAGTTCTTCTCGTTCGGCACCAACGACCTGACGCAGACGACGTTCGGCATCTCGCGCGACGACGCGGCGAGCTTCATCGGCGCCTACATGTCGGCGGGCATCTTCGCGGCAGATCCGTTCGTCACCATCGACCGCGACGGTGTCGGCGCGCTGGTGCGGATGGCGGCCGAGCGCGGGCGCGCGACGCGGCCAAACATCAAGCTCGGCATCTGCGGCGAACATGGCGGCGACCCGGCCTCGATCGCGTTCTGCGAGGAGGTCGGGCTGGACTACGTCTCGTGCTCGCCCTTCCGGGTGCCGATTGCCCGGCTGGCCGCCGCGCAGGCGGCGCTCCGGGCCAAAGGTGGACAGGGCGGCTCCGGAACCGCCTGACCGATTTCACCCTATTGCCTTACCCTGCCCGCATTCCTGCCCCGTTTGGCCGATCAACTTTGCATCGGGCGCTTCCGCAGTTTCGGCATTAACCGACTTTCAAGGTTAATCCCCCATCACTAGCAGCTTAGGGGTGGCGCGACGTTCCGGCTGGGGAGCCGGGATTGCGCCCAGTGTGTCGGGTTGCGTGGGTGGAGTTGCGGGTGGTCGTACGGGGCAGACGACGGGTGCACGTCCGGAAACGGTTCCGGATCAGGCGCGTCGCATATGCGGTCATCCTGCTGGCGCTGTCGACGCAGACCGTCGCCTACCAGGACGTGCTCAGCCGTTTCGACAATCGCGTGGCCGATGGCGATCGCTGGCAAGTCCGCCTGACGGTCAAGCAGGCTGCGGCCAAGACGCCCGTTTACGCCGCGCTCGTCGGTCCCGGCGTGCAGCGCGACACCAATATCCGCGTCGATCCGACCACGACCGGCTCGATCCCGTTCGACAGCATCAATCGCGCTACCAAGACCGACCGGCTGGCGCTGCGGCGACCGGCCACGATCAGCGCCGGCGTCCTCCGGGAGGTCGCGCTGTTCGCGCCGGCCGATGACGGCACGGCCTTGCCGCAAATGGCATTCGTGCTGCCCAAGTCGGCGACCCGCGCAATCGCCGCGGTCGAGACCGGCAAGCCGAAGACCGCCGACAAGCCGACCGTGCCGGCCCAGACCGTGGCGCTTGCCTACGCCAATGCCGACGACGGCGGCGACGCCAAGGGCGCCTTCGACGCGGTGATGGCCAAGAAGGGCCGCGGCGCGGTGATCCTGGCGCCGTCGATCGACGCCAACCACGCCTGGGTGAATTATGCCGTGCCTGCCAATGCGCGCACGCCCGCCGAGACGAAGTGCCTGGCCACGGCGATCTATTTCGAGGCGCGCGGCGAGCCCGAGCGCGGACAAATCGCGGTCGCGCAGGTGGTGCTCAACCGCCTCAAGAACCCGGCCTATCCGAATACAATCTGCGGCGTCGTCTATCAGAACAAGAACCAGCGCAATCGCTGCCAGTTCTCGTTCGCCTGCGACGGCATTCCGGATCGCATCACCGAAGCCAAGCCCTGGGGAGAGGCGCAGGCGCTGGCGAAGAAGATCCTCGCCGACGACCGCACGCTGTATCTGAGCGACGTCGGCGCGGCGACGCATTATCACGCCAGCTACGTTCGGCCGCGCTGGGCGCGAACCATGAAAAAGGCCGACAAGATCGGCCGCCACATCTTCTACGTGACCCGTAACGGCGGCTGGAGCTGACCGCGGCGGGCGCACACCGCCCGTTGCGTCAATCCAGGCGGCCGCGACCGCCGTGAAGCAGGGCCGGGTCGATCTCGAGAAGGTCCTGCGCTTCGCGGATGACTTCGGCGTCCAGTTGGGCGGGTGACAGATCGACGCCGGCCGCCAGCCGCTTCGCGATCACGGTCAGCGCCTCGACGCGGGCGAATTTCTTGCTGTTGGCGGGAATCGCGTGCCAGGGCGAGTGCGCGGTCGATGTCTCGCGAAACATGTCGTCGGTGGCTACGGCGTACGCATCCCATTTCTTGCGGTTGCGGAAGTCCTCGTAGCTCAGTTTCCATCGCTTGGTCGGATCGAGCACGCGGTCGCGAAAGCGGCGAAGCTGCTCCTCGGGCGAGATGTGCAGGAATATCTTGATGACCCGCGTGCCGTGGTCGGTCAGGGCGCGCTCGAAATCATTGATCTCACGGTAGGCGCGCCGCCAGTCGGCCGCGCTCGCCAGCCCCTCGACGCGCTCGACCAGCACGCGCCCGTACCAGGACCGGTCGAAGACCGAGATGGCGCCACGCGGCGGCAGGCGCTCAAAGAAGCGCGCCAGATAGTGCCGATCGAGATAATATTTGCGCGGCGCCGCGATCGGCCAAACCTTGAACCCACGCGGATCGAGAACCGCCGACATACAGCGGATGGTGCCGCCCTTCCCGGCTGCGTCCCAGCCCTCGAACACGATCGCGGCGGAGTTGCCGGACTTCAGATAGGCCTGCTGGATTCGCCGGATGCGCTGCTGGATGTGGGCCAGTTCGCGACGATAGACGGCATCGTCGAGCGCGAGCGACAGGTCGACCGCCGAAAGACGAGGCTTCCCGGATTTCCGCGACGTCGCCTTCGTCTTCTTCTTCATGCCCGCCTGCCCCACCATCGGCCGCTGCCATGGTCTGGTAGCACGTCGCCAAGCCGTCCCGAAGGGGCGCTGCCGGCCGCATGGGAACCTCTCAGCCGGTGGAGAGTTCCACAATGACCGTTCCAAACCCATGGGAGCGATCGTTGTCCAACACACGATCCAGCGACTATTCCGACCAGACGGACACGAAATCCGTCGTTCCGCCGCGTGTCGAACCGGAAACCGAAGTGCTGCTGCCGAACGAAGCCCGCCAGGGTGTCACACACCACAATGTGCGCACGGTTCTGGCGGTCAGCACCATCGCGTCCGCGGTGCTGATGGCCGTCGCCTATCTGGTCTTCTTCGCCTGAGGCACGTCGACGACCACGTCGAGCGCGAGGTCGAGGATCGGCGCGGAGTGCGTGATCCAGCCGGATGAGATCATGTCGACGCCGGATTCGGCGATGGCGGCGACGGTCTCCAACGTCACATTGCCCGAGGCTTCGGTAATCGCGCGGCCGGCGACCATCTGCACCGCCTCGCGTAGCTGCGCCGGCTTCATGTTGTCCAGCAGGACGGCGTCCGGCGCGGCGACCATTGCTTCGGTGAGCTGATCGAGCGTGTCGACTTCCACCTCCACCTTGACCAGATGGCCGGCGCTGGCACGGGCGCCGCGGATGGCGGCGATGACGCCGCCGGCAACGGCGATGTGGTTGTCCTTGATCAGGATGGCGTCATCCAGGCCGAAGCGATGGTTCATGCCGCCGCCGCAGCGCACGGCGTATTTCTCGAAGGCACGCAAGCCCGGCGTCGTCTTGCGCGTGTCGCAGATGTGCGCGTTGGTGCCCCTCACGCGGTCGACCAGCGCGGCGGTCGCTGTGGCAATGCCGGACAGATGACAGAGGAAATTGAGGGCGACGCGCTCGGCCGACAGCACGGCGCGGGCCGGCCCGGCGACGCGGGCGAGGACGGTGCCCTCCTCCACGATTGCGCCATCCTGCACCAGCGCATCGAAGGCAATCGCCGGATCGAGTTCACGGAATGCCGCAGCGGCGAGATCGAGGCCGGCGATGACGCCCGGCCGGCGCGCCACGAGATCGGCGGTTGCTCGCGCATCGGCGGGGATGGTCGCGGCCGAGGTGATGTCGCCGGCGCGACCGAGATCCTCCTTCAGTGCGGCGCGGACGGCCTCGGCGACCAGGAGCCCGGGAAGGGTCGGCAAGGCGCTCATGCCGGGCACGCCACGCGCGGCAGTCCGGCCGCCTCGCCGATCCGCTCGGCCTCGGCGAGCGTCATGAAGGTGCGATGCCGCCAGGCCTCGTCGTGCTCGGGGAAATCGGAGCGATAGTGGCCGCCGCGGCTTTCCGTGCGGGCAAGCGCCGCAGCGGCGATCATCCGCGCCGCGGTCAGCATGTTCAGGAAGCGCTCCGAGCGACAGCCCGCGGACAGTTCGTTGATGGTCGACAGCGCCCTTGTCAGGCCGTCGCGGTCGCGCACGATGCCGACGAGGCTGCTCATGGCGCGCCGCAGGCGGGCGACATGGGTTGGATCAGGCGCAGCGTCCGGCTCGTCCTCGGCGATCTCCTCAACCGGTCCACGTCGTGCCTGCGGAAGGTGACTGCCAATATCGGACGCAACCCGCGCGGCGAAGGCAACCGCCTCCAGCAGCGAATTCGAGGCAAGCCGATTGGCGCCGTGAACGCCGGTCGAGGTGCATTCGCCGCACGCCCAAAGGCCGTCGAGCGTGGTGCGCCCGGTGCCGTCGGTGAGGACGCCGCCCATGTGATAGTGCTCGGCCGGTGCGATCGGGATCGGCTGGGTGACAGGATCGATGCCGGCCTCGCGGCAATAGCGGTAGACGGTCGGGAAGTGCGTCTCGAATTCCGCGCCGATCGCTTCGCGGCAATCAAGGAACGCACCCCGTCCGGCCTCGATCTCCGCGTAAACGGCGCGGGCAACGATATCGCGCGGCGCCAGTTCGGCGAGCGGATGAACGGCGACCATGAAGCGCTCGCCGGCCTTGTTGATGAGCTTGGCGCCCTCGCCACGCAACGCCTCGGTGGCGAGCGGCGCCGGATCGCGGCCGACGTCGAGCACGGTCGGATGGAACTGCACGAACTCCGCATCGGCGATGACCGCGCCGGCGCGGGCGGCCATCGCCAAGCCGCCGGCTTCCGCCTCCGTGGGATTGGTGGTGACCGCGAAGAGATGGCCGGCGCCGCCGGAGGCGAGCACGATGGCGCGCGCCGGAAAGCGAACGGCGTGGCCGCCCTGGCGCGGGCGCGCGATGATGCCGGTGACCCGCCGGCCCCTCGTGGTGAGGCGTTCGCCGACATAACCCTCGACCAGGCGGATCGACGGCGTCTTGCGGACGGCGGCGACCAGCGCCGCCATGATGGCCGCGCCGGCCATGTCGCCGCTGACGTGAACGACGCGACGCTCCGAGTGAGCCGCCTCGCGCGACATGGAAAGGTGGCCGGCAAGATCGCGGTCGAAGGGCACGCCGTATTCGAGCAGGTCATAGATGCGATGCGGGGCGTCGCCGAGCATCAGGCGGGCGATCTTGGTGTCGACGATACCGTCGCCCGCGGCGATGGTATCGGCGAGATGCTTGTCGACGGAGTCGCCTTCGGACATGGCGGCTGCGATGCCACCTTGCGCCCAGGCCGACGAAGCGCCCTCGCCGATCGGCGCCGCCGACAGGACCGTGACGGCGCGCGGCGCGAGGCGCAGCGCGGTGAAGAGACCACCCAGCCCGCCGCCGACGATGACGACGTCGTCGGTGACGCCGACTCCGGGATTGTTCGAGGCCAACACCCTAGGCTCCCCGTTTCAGATTCTTTGCCATGGGATGGACCTGAACGCCGAACCGCGATTCCGGTTCGCCACAGTCACGCCAGCCGGTCGCGACGTAGAAGCGATGCGCGGTCGCCGTGCTGGTCAGGCGCGCCTCGTCGAGGCCGCTCTGCTGCATCAGCTTTTCGACGTGCGCCAGCATCGCCTTGCTGACACCGGAAAACCGCGCGGCCGGGGCAACGTAGTTCAACTGCACTTCGTCGGCGTTGAAGCTGGCAACCCCGACGATACCGTCATCTCCTTCGGCGACGAAGAGGCGATTGGCCGGGTTGGCCATCCACGCCCTGATGCGGTCGGGTGACTTGTTCGCCGTCCAACGCGCGATATTCGCCGCGACGCCGCCGTGATCGGGCGCGCAAAGCTCGGTGATGGATGCGATCAACACGCGACTCATCGCCTCCGCGTCACGCGACGTGGCTTCGCGAATGACCATCGCGCTTGTCCGACTTTGGGCGTGTGCGGTCGCGCATCATCCCCGTTGCCTTTCCCCCCCGGCCGTTCTCCCGGTGTTGCCCGGGATTCTTGTTGTCAGTCCGTCAGTGCCTTCAGCTCTTCAGGTTGACCATGCGCTCGACGGCGCGGCGGGCCTTCTTTGCGACCATCGGGTCCACGGTTACTTCGTCGCGCAAATAGACCAGGCTGTCGAGGATCTTGGGAAGGGTGATCCGCTTCATGTGCGGGCACAGGTTGCACGGCTTGATGAAATCGATGTCGGGCGCCTCGGCCGCGATGTTGGACGCCATCGAGCACTCCGTGACGAGAAGCACGCGGCCGGGACGGTTCTTCAGGACCCAGTCAGTCATCTTCGAGGTCGAGCCGGTGTAGTCGGCCTCGGCGATCACGTCCGGCGGGCACTCGGGGTGCGCCAGAATCTGGATGCCGGGATTGGCCTCGCGGTATTCGCGCAGTTCGACGCCGGTAAAGCGCTCATGCACCTCGCAGGCGCCCGTCCAGGCGATGATCTTCACGTCGGTCTGCGACGCGACCCACTTGGCCAGATACTGGTCGGGCAGGAAAATGACCTTGTCGGCGCCGAGGCTCTCGACGACCTGCACCGCGTTGGACGAGGTGCAGCAGATATCGCTCTCGGCCTTCACGTCGGCGGAGGTGTTGACGTAGGTCACGACCGGCACGCCAGGATAGCGGTCGCGGAGCAGGCGCACGTCGGCGCCGGTGATCGAGGCGGCCAGCGAGCAGCCGGCGCGGCGATCCGGGATCAGAACGAGCTTGTCGGGATTGAGCAGCTTCGAGGTCTCGGCCATGAAGTGCACGCCGCACTGGACGATGACTTCAGCGTCCGACTTCGCGGCGGCGATGGCGAGCTGCAGCGAGTCGCCCTTGATATCGGCGACGCAGTGGAAAATCTCCGGCGTCTGGTAGTTGTGCGCGAGGATGACGGCGTTGCGGACCTTCTTGAGGTCGTTGATCGCCTTCACGTAAGGCGCCATCACCGGCCACTCGATCGCCGGGATCACGTCCTTGACGCGCTCGTAGAGGTGAGCGGTCTCGTTAGCCACCTCATCGGTGTATTCGAGCGAGGGCATGGGCAGCGGCTCGCGCAGCGTGCTCTTGCGCATGGCCTCGCCGCGCCCTGCCTGTCCGCCGGTTTCGATACCCACCGCCATATCCGTTACTCTCTCGTCGCCACCGATATATGCTCAATTGGAGCATATATCGGTCATTAAAACAGCCGGCCGAGGCCGGTCTCACAAGAGTGGATATAAGCACGATCGGAGCAAAATTCCAATGCGCCGAACCATCAAATGCCCGCATGGCAGGTATCAGCATGTTTCATTGTTCCTCGCGTGCGCCGGCCCTAGAATCCGACGATGCGCTTCGCGCCCTGCGAAGCGGGGAACATACCCATGACACTGGATGATGAGGTCGCCGCTTGCCGGCGCCGTCGCGGCCGGGCAGCCTGCATCGCTGGCTGTGCGGTAGCGAGGGGAGCGACGTCGTGAAAATCGCGGTCATGGGCGCCGGAGGCATCGGCGGCTACGTGGGCGGGCGGCTGGCGGAGGCGGGCGAGGACGTCCACCTGATCGCCCGCGGCAAGCATCTCGCGGCGCTGCGCGCGAACGGACTGCGCATCGAAAGCCCGCACGGCGACGCCGTCATTCCCAATATCCACGCCACACCGGAGCCAGCCGAGATCGGACCGGTCGATCTGGTGCTCTTCACGGTGAAGCTCGGCGATGCCGACAGCGCGGCGCGTTCGCTGGTTCCGATCGTCGCGGACCACACACGGATCGTGACACTGCAGAACGGCATCGACAGCAAGGACATCATCGGCCGTCACGTCGACCCGTCGCATGTCGCCGCCGGCATCATCTACCTCGCCGCCTACATCAAGCAGCCAGGAACCATCATCAATCCCGGCGGCGTTCACCGCATGGTCGTGGACAGGATGGGCGGCGATCCGGTGATGGCGGCATTCTTCGCGGCATGCGACCGGGCGAAGGCCATCGACGCGATCCCGACCGACGAGCCCGAAAAGACCGTGTGGGGAAAGTTCATCGCCCTCACCGCCTTTGCCGGCGCAACCAGCATCAGCCGGCTGCCGATCGGCGCGGTCTATGAACATCCCGAGACGCTGGCGTTCATGCGGCAGCTCCTCATCGAAGTGATCGCGGTCGCCCGGGCGCTCGGCCAGGATTTCGACGAGACCCACGCCGACCGCACGATCGAGCTCTTCCGCAACCAGCCCTACGGGCAGAAATCGTCGATGCTGGTCGACCTGGAAGCCGGCAAGCCGCTGGAACTGCCCTGGCTCTCGGGGAAGGTACACGCGCTCGGCAACCAGTTCAGCATTCCAACGCCGGCCAGTTCGGCAGTGCTGGCCGCCTTGGCGGCCTATGTCGACGGTCCGCCGAAGACCCAGCCCAGCCAGAAGACGGAGAACGCCGCGTGACAACCGAAAAACCCTCGGCAGTTCATCCGTTCCTGCAATCGGCTCCGATCGTGATCGGCGTCGGCTGCCTGATCGCCATCCTCGGTAGCGGTCCGCGCACGACGATGGGATTCTTCCTGACGCCGATCACCAACGAATACGGCTGGGGGCGCGAAGTGTTCGCGCTGGCGATCGCGATTCAGAACCTCGCCTGGGGCATCGGCCAGCCCTTCGTCGGCATGCTGGCCGACCGCTTCGGCACCGCTCGCGTCCTGACCACGGGCACCCTGCTCTATGCGCTCGGCCTGGTGCTGATGTCGCGCACCAGCGATCCGGTGACGCTGCAACTCACCGCCGGTGTCGTCATCGGCCTCGGCATCGCCGGCTCGGCCTTCCTGCTGGTCATGGCCTCCTTCTCACGCCTGCTGCCCGAAAACATGCGACCGATCGCCTATGGGCTCGGCACCGCGGCGGCGTCCGTCGGCCAATTCATCTTCGCGCCGCTCGGCCAATCGTTCATCGTTTCGTACGGATGGCACACCGCCCTGGTCGTCATGGCGGCGATCCTCATGGTCGTACCCATCCTGACCTACGTCGTACGCGGCAGGCCGAAAGCTTCGCCGGTCGCGCTCGGCCAGCTCGATCAGTCCATCATCCACGCGCTCCGCGAGGCTTTCGGTCACGGCTCATACCGGCTGCTGGTCGCCGGTTTCTTCGTCTGCGGTTTCCAGGTGGCGTTCATCATCGTCCATCTGCCGCCCTATCTGTCGGACCTCGGCCTCGCCGCCTATGGCGGCATCGCGCTGGCTCTCATCGGCCTGTTCAATATCATCGGCTCGATCACGACCGGCATTCTGTCCGGCAAGGTGCCGCGCCGCTGGATCCTGGCCGTGGTCTATCTTGCCCGTTCGGCCGTCATCACCGGATTCATCCTGATTCCGCCAAGCCCGGTCACGGTGATCGTCTTCTCGGTGCTCATGGGCGTGCTGTGGCTATCGACGGTGCCGCCCACGCAACAGCTCGTCATCGTCATGTTCGGCACGCGCTATGTCGCGACGCTCTTCGGCTTCGTCTTCCTGTCGCATCAGGTCGGATCGTTCCTGGGCGTCTGGCTCGGCGGGTTCCTCTACGACAAGACCGGCTCCTACAACATCGTCTGGTGGATTTCGGTGGCGCTCGGCCTGTTCGCGGCGGTCGTCCACATGCCGATCGTCGAAAAGCAGGTCCATCGCCCGGCGGTCGCGTAAGCCGCTCCATCCCCTCCCTGCGCGACCCTGATGTGGTAGGCATCGGGGAATTCTTCGGCGAGAAGGAGTGTGGACGTGGATCGCTTCAAGGCGCTGCTCATCACCCGGGACGAGGCAACCAAGGCGCAATCGGTCGGCGTCGCCGAGCTCGGCCTCGGCGATCTCATGGACGGCGACGTCGACGTCCGCGTCGAATATTCGACCGTCAACTACAAGGACGGGCTGGCGATCACCGGCAAGCTGCCGGTGGTGCGCCGTTTCCCGCTGATACCGGGCATCGATTTCGCCGGAACGGTGACGGCGTCGGCGCATGCCGGCATCAAGCCGGGCGACAAGGTCGTGCTCAACGGCTGGGGCGTCGGCGAGGTGCATCATGGCGGCTATAGCCAGATGGCGCGGGTCAAGGGCGACTGGCTGATCCCCCTGCCCCCAAGCCTGAGCGGGGCCGAGGCGATGGCGATCGGCACGGCCGGCTACACGGCCATGCTTGCCCTGCTCGCGCTGGAACGGCACGGGATTGGGCCGGAGCGCGGCCCGGTCGTGGTGACGGGCGCTGCCGGCGGCGTCGGCTCGATAGCCATCGCACTCGCTCGCCGGGCGCGGCTTCGCGGTCCATGCCGTCACCGGGCGCACAAAGAAGGCGGACTACCTCAAGGACCTCGGCGCCAGCGAGATCGTCGCGCGCGAGGACCTCAGCGGCGCGCCGAAGCTGCTCGCCAAGGAACGCTGGGCGGGCGGCGTCGATTCCGTCGGCGGCAACTTTCTCGCCAACGTCCTGTCGATGACCATGGCCGACGGCGCCATCGCGGCATGCGGCAACGCCGCCGGCATGGAACTCACGACATCGGTGGCGCCGTTCATCCTGCGCGGCGTCTCGCTGCTCGGCATCAACTCGGTCACCGTGCCGAAGCCGCTGAGGGTCGCGGCGTGGAACCGCCTCGCCAGCGACCTCGACCGCGACAAGCTCGCCGCCATGACGACGACCATCGGTTTCGCCGACATCGTTCCGGCCGCGCGCGACATCGCCGAGGGCAAGGTGCGCGGCCGGATCGTGGTGGAGATCGACTGAGCTGCGGCTAGTGCATCAGGTTCGGGAAGAGCCCGAGCACGCCGATAAAGATGAGATAGATCGCGACGATGTAGTTGAGCAGGCGCGGCATGATCAGAATGAGAATGCCGGCGATGAGCGCGACCAGTGGCTGAATGTTTGCAATGACCATGGCGTTTGCCTCCTAGGCGGGCGTCCGGCCGGGGAAACGGGAGAATCACCCGCACGGGCCGCATTATGAACCCGAATGGCTTCGACTGGTTCCGGAACCGCGTGCCCCCCGCCGCGTTAGGGGATGGGCGATAGCGAGGAGCATGAAGGCCGTGAACGTCACCAGGATGAACAATGCTGCAAATGCCAATCTGGACGAGCGCGAGACCGGTGAACTGATCGCCAGTGACAAAGTCGAGGGCACCAACGTCTACCGGTCGGACGGCAACAAGGTTGGACACATCGAGCGCGTGATGATCGACAAGCGGAGCGGCCAGACCGCTTACGCCGTCATGAACTTCGGCGGCTTTCTCGGCATGGGCGAGGACGCTTATCCGCTGCCGTGGTCGGTCCTGACGTACAATCCGACGCTCGGCGGCTACGAGGTCAATGTCGCCGACGAGCAACTGCGCGGCGCGCCGAAATACGACGGCGACACCGAGTGGACGCGGCCGAACCGGAAGCGCGATCTTGCGATCTACGACTATTACGGCGCGTCGCCATACTGGCTGTAAAGCCAAGGCCAACCGGCGCGTCGTATCGGGGTCGTCTCCTTCACACAAGTACGGTGCCACCGGCCATCCGGCGGCACTGGTGATCGGGACGACCCTTCGACGCGATCAGCCGCCGACCTTGGAGAAATCGGCAACCACGAGCGTCGCCTGGCGGAGCTTGTCGAGGAGCCGCAGACGGTTGATGCGCACGGCGGCGTCTTTGGCGTTGACCAGCACCTTTTCGAAGAACGCATCGACCGGCGGCCGTAACCGCGCGAGCGCAGTCATCGCCTCCTGGAAGTCCTCGATCTCGACCGCGGCTTTCGCCTCGGCGCTGGCTGCCGCCACCGCCTCGAACAGCGCCTTCTCCTCCGGCTCAACGATGAGCCTGGCGTCGACGGGACCGTTGAATTTCTCCCCGGACTTCTTTTCCTCGTCGCGCAGGATATTGGCAGCGCGGCGATAACCTGCCAGCAGATTGGCGCCGTCCTCGCTGTCGAGGAAGGCGCCGAGCGCCTCGATGCGGCGGACGATCATCAGCAAGTCACGCTGACCGTCGAGGGCGAAGACCGCGTCGACCAGATCGTGGCGGGCGCCCTGCTGGCGCAATTGCACCTGCAGGCGATCGCGAATGAAGTCCTGCAGCCCGGATACGCCAAAGGCGGCGGTAACGTGACGTACCGTATCGCGCGCGCGGGCGGCTGGATGAAGGGCAGCGTCGATCCAGGCATCGACACCCTTGGCGACGTGCTTATTCTGCTGGTCGATGTAAGCATCGATGGCTTTCGACAACGGCGCCCAAAGGTCGAGGCGGATTTCGTTCGTGAGCACGATCCGGATCACGCCCAGCGCCGCGCGCCTCAGCGCGTAAGGATCCTTCGAGCCCGTCGGCTTCTCATCGATCGCCCAGAAGCCAACCAGCGTGTCGAGCTTGTCGGCTAGCGCGACGGCAACCGCCACCGGATCGGTCGGCACGCGGTCGGACGGTCCGAGCGGCTTGTAGTGATCCTCGATGGCCGTCGCGACGGACGGGTCGAGCCCTTCCGCCTGCGCGTAATAGCGGCCCATCAATCCCTGCAATTCGGGGAACTCGCCGACCATCTCGGTGACCAGATCGGCCTTGGCGAGATGGGCGGCGCGCTCGGCAAGGTCGGCGTCGGCCGGCACGAACGGCGCGATCTCACGGGCGAGACGCATGATGCGCGTCACACGCTCGCCTTGCGTGCCGAGCTTCTCGTGGAAGACGATCTTGTCGAGCTTGGGCAGCCGATCCTCGAGCTTCGTCTTGAGATCGGTGAGCCAGAAATAGCCGGCGTCGGAAAGCCGCGCACGGATGACGCGCTCGTTGCCGGCGACGATCGCCTTGCCGCCATCGCTGGCGGCGATGTTGGCGGTGAGGATGAAGCGATTGGCGAGCGTCTTGCGGGTGCCCTCGATGCGCCGGGCGATGACGTTCTCCGGCGTCGTGACGCGATTGAGCACGAAACATTTCTGGTTGGCGCGGATCGTCGTGCGAATGACTTCCGGCGGGATTTCGAGGAACGGCTCCTCGAACGAACCGACCAGCACCACCGGCCACTCGACCAGCCCGGCGACCTCTTCCAGAAGCCCCTCGTCCTCGACAAGCTCCAGACCAAGCGCCAGCGCCTGGTTGCGCGCGTCCGCAAGGATCATCTCCTTGCGGCGGTCGCCATCGAGAATGACCTTGGCGCGTTCGAGCTTGGTCACATAGTCGTCGAAGCGACGGACCTCGATCGGCTCCGGCGCCATGAAACGGTGGCCATAGGTGACATTGCCGGAGCGGATGCCATCGATCTCGAAATCGACGATTTCGGTCGCCTCGGTCTCGGCGCCGAAGACGCAAAGGATCGAATGCAGCGGCCGAACCCAGGTGAGGCTGCCAGGCTCGGCGGAGCGCGCGCCCCAGCGCATCGACTTCGGCCACGGGAAGGTGCGCAGGATGTTCGGCAGAACCTCGGCGATG
Source organism: uncultured Alphaproteobacteria bacterium (assembly GCA_963781775.1). Taxonomy (GTDB): domain Bacteria; phylum Pseudomonadota; class Alphaproteobacteria; order Rhizobiales; family Kaistiaceae; genus CAVSRC01. The sequence continues at coordinate 43,252 of CAWAHE010000024.1, forward strand.
ACCTCCGGCGCCGCGCGGCCGGGCTTCTCGATCACGGCGACGTAGAAATCACCCTTCTTGTCCGCCTGCACCGTCGCCTGATCGATTGACGACAGGCCGGCGCTCTTGAGGAAGCCCTCGACCGCCTTCTCCGGCGCGCCGACGCGCGGCCCCTTGCGCTCCTCGCGCTGGTCCGGCGAGCGGGCCGGCAGGCCGTGCACGGTTAGCGCCAGCCGGCGCGGCGTGGCGAAAGCCTTGGCGCCTTCATAGACGAGGCCGGCATCGACCAGCGCCTGGGTCACCAGCTTCTGCAAATCCTCCGCGGCACGCCTCTGCATGCGCGCGGGAATTTCCTCGGAAAAGAGTTCGAGCAGGAGATCGGGCATCAGCGCTGTCCGCCCGGCGTGTGCACGAGATCGAGGCTGTAGCCGAACGCGATCACGGGCTGGCCGGCGACCGCCGTCATGTCGATGGGCCTTGCCGTCCGCGCCCACAGTCGGAAGCCGGGGTCGTAGCCGCCGGGATTGCGCACGAACACGTCGCGGAACAAGGCGAAATCCTCATCGCCGAGCAGCAGCGTGAAAACCAGGGCGCGATTGAGTGACGCCGGATCGTAGGCGACGCTGTCGCCGCCCTTGGCGCCCTTCTTTCGCATGATCTGGACGAGACCGGTGGTGCGGGCGCCGCCGTCAGCAAGCGAGGCATTGGCGACCGCGGCGCCGCGCAGCTCGAAATATTCGCTGCGCGTGGGACCACCGACGACGACAACGCCGACGCTGGCGGCGACGATGCGATGCTCGACCGGCGCTGCCGCGGCAGGCCGTTTCGTCGGCGCCGAGCGGGCGGGCGCTTTTTTCGCGACCGGCTTCTTGGGTTTCCGTGCCATGGGCCTATCGCCTGCTCGCCGGGCGCAGTTGAGGATTGCTCACGCGCCGCCTCCCGCCGTCTCAAGCCACGCAGCACCACAGGCGCGGGCGAGTTCGCGGACGCGCAGGATATAGCTCTGGCGTTCAGTCACCGCGATGACGCCGCGGGCATCGAGCAGGTTGAAGGCGTGGCTCGCCTTGATGCACTGGTCGTAAGCCGGCAGCGCCATGAGGTGTGCCGCCCGGTTGCCGCCCTCCTCGTGTGACTTTCCCGCGGCGAGCAGCGCGGCACATTCACGCTCGGCATCCTCGAAATGCCGCTTCAGCATGTCGGTGTCGGCGTATTCGAAATTGTGCCGCGAATATTCCTGCTCGGACTGCAGGAAGATGTCGCCATAGGTGACCTTCTCGTCGCCGTCGCGGCCGTTGAAGTTGAGATCGTAAACGTTGTCGACGCCCTGCACATACATGGCGAGGCGTTCGAGGCCGTAGGTCAGTTCGCCGGCGACGGGCGCGCATTCGAAGCCGGCGACCTGCTGGAAATAGGTGAACTGCGACACCTCCATGCCGTCGCACCAGCACTCCCAGCCGAGGCCCCAGGCGCCGAGCGTCGGGCTCTCCCAGTCGTCCTCGACGAAGCGCACGTCGTGGAGCGCCATGTCGAGGCCGATCGCCGCCAGCGACTTGAGGTAAAGGTCCTGAAGGTCGGGCGGCGACGGTTTGATGATGACCTGGAACTGATAGTAGTGCTGCAGCCGGTTGGGGTTCTCGCCGTAGCGGCCATCCTTCGGCCGGCGCGACGGCTGCACATAGGCCGCCTTCCACGGACGGGGCCCAAGCGCGCGCAGCGTCGTTGCCGGGTGGAAGGTCCCCGCCCCCATTTCCATGTCGTAGGGCTGCAGGATGGCGCAGCCATAGTCCGCCCAATAGCGCTGCAACGTCAGGATCAGCCCCTGGAAGGAGCGATCCGGGCGCATGTGCGGAGCGAGGGCCTCGGTCACGGGCGGCGAATCCTGTTGAAAATCAAGCGGCAGAAGCGGCGCGCCACCTTTTAAACGGCGCGCCCGGCCGGTCAAGCGAGGCGGCCGGGAAGCCTTAACCCTTGGGTTCGCGGTAGACCCCGGTAACGGGATCCTTTTCCAGCGTCAGCGGACGATCGCGGGGAGCGGCCGTTCGCGCTGCGCGCGTGGCCGTGCGCGGCCGGTTGAAGCGGGCGGAGAGCATGGCAAACCGCCGGCGCACCCGCCACCAGAGGTACCAGACGAAGACGAAAAGCAGCGCGATCAGAAGCAGGCGGTTCATGGGCCAATCCTAGAGGCCGAACCGGTCCCACGCCAAACGCTCCTCGATGCGTGCGACAACGTGATCGACAAGCCCGCCGGCCAGCCGGTCGCCGCCAAGACCGAGACGGCGCCGCAGCATGCTCTTCTCCATCGGGATCACACGCAGGCGCACCTTCTCGCCGAAATATTCGCGGAGCACCGAAAGAAGATCGCCGGTGCGGTCGGCAAGGCCGAGCGCGACGGCCTTTTCGCCCGACCAGAAGGCGCCGGTGAACAGGTCCGGGTCGTCGGCCAGCGCGGCACTGCGGCGCTGCTTGACCAGGCCGATGAAGGCGGCGTGGACGTCCTCCTGGATCGCGCGCAGGCGGGCGACGTCCTCTTCGCGCTCCGGGCGGAACGGATCGAGCATCGCCTTGCTCTTGCCGGCGGTATAGATGCGGCGCTCGACGCCGATGCGCTCCATCAGACCGGTGAAGCCGAAGCCGGCGGAGACCACACCGATGGATCCGACGATCGAGCCGGCGTCGACGACGATCTCATCGCCGGCGGCGGCGATCATGTAGCCGCCCGAGGCGGCGACATCCTCGACCGCGACGATCACCCGCTTCTTCTTCTCCTCGGCGAGCGCGCGGATGCGCTTGTAGATGAGGTGCGACTGAACCGCCGCCCCGCCGGGCGAATTGATGACGATGGCGACGGCCGGCGCGAACTTGTGGTTGAAGGCGCGGGCAAGCGGCCCGGCGACGCTTTCAAGCGTCAGCCCCTGACGCAATGGCGAACCGCCACCGATGGTGCCCGACAGGCGGACGACCGGAACCGTCGGGATATCGCTGCGAAACCGCGCCGGGATCAGGGAATTGAACGAGAAAGCCACGCTTCACCTCGCATTGGATTCTGCCGCCCACGCCGGATGCGCCTCGGCAAGGCTAACGCCTTCGCGCAGGATGCGTTCAACCGGGGACAGATAGGCGCCGCCGGCGGCGCCGTGAAGGACCAGCGGCGGCAGGAGGCGCGAACCGGCGCGGCTGCCCTTGACGGCGCGAACCAGGATGCGGTGGGCCGGCTGGTCGGCGCGCGGCTGGACCGGCAGGATATCGACGGAACCGAAACGCGTGCCCATCGCGGCGAGCAGCGCGCCAAGCCCATCGGCGCGGAAGATCACGGTCAGCGAGCCGGCCGGCTTCAGCACGGAGACGGCAGCGCGCATCCACAGATCGAGGCCACCCGTGCTGAGCACGTGCGCGGCCTCGCGGGCCGCCGCTGGCGGCGCGGTGGTGGTGAACATCGGGTGGAACGGCGGATTGGCGATAACCGCGTCGGCGCTCGCGCGGCGGAGACCGCTCTGCTCGCGCTCACTCTCGGCTGCTTCGATGTCGGCAGCGACGACCGAGACGCGCCCGGCGAAGTCACGATTGGCCACACGCATCAGGGCGGCGCGGGCACAGTCCAGCGCGGTCGCGTCGCGGTCGACCAGTGTCACTTGCGCTGCCGCGCATCGGGCCGCCGCGATCATGCCGGCGACGCCGACGCCGGCGCCGAGATCGACGAGCGTGCCGGCGAAAGACGGATCCAGCGAAACGCCCAGCAGGACCGCTTCAAGGCCGGAGCGATGATGACCGCGTTCCGGCTGAACCGCCTCGACGCGGCCGCCGATGAATGCATCCACGGTGGTCGACGGTGCGGCTTCGGCCACCACGGCCATGCTCACCGCTTTGCCTTGGGCTTTTCGAGTTCCTCGCCAATGCCGGCGCCCTGAATGATGCGACGGGCTTCTTCGACCCGGTCGTCCGGCACCAGCACGCGGCGCGGCAGCACACCCAGCGAGCCCTCGATGACGCTCATGTTCTGGTCGAGCACGAGGGCATGGATGCCGGCGTCGCGCATCAGCGCCTCCACGAAAGAGATCAGAACCAAGTCATTGGTTCTCAACAGTTCTTCCATCCTGATCCGCCGCTGGCCGGTGCCCGGTTGCCGTCGGCGGCCACGTTAGTGGCTCCCGCCACCCCGCACAATCGCCGCAACGGCCTTGTTCCGGCCGGACACGGTCCCTAATGTCGCTCCGGGGATAACTGCGGAGCGCAGGCGTGGGTGTTGTCATCGCCCTGGAAGAGGGCAAGAACCGGCCGAGCGCAAGCATCGAGCCGCTGGTGCGATTGACGCGCGAGGCGATGGGGGCGGTCAACGAGATCATCCTGTCGCGCGCCGGGTCGCATGTGAGCCTGATTCCGGAGATTGCCCGGCATCTGATCGATTCCGGCGGCAAACGCTTGCGTCCGATGCTGACGGTGGCGGCTGCCGAGATGTGCGGCCATACCGGCGACGGCCGGGTCAAGCTCGCCGCAAGCGTCGAATTCATGCACACCGCCACGCTCCTCCACGACGACGTCGTCGACGAGAGCGACATGCGCCGCGGCAAGGCCGCCGCGCGGCTGGTCTGGGGCAATCAGGCGTCGGTTCTGGTCGGCGATTTCCTGCTCGGCCAAGCGTTCAAGATGATGGTCGAGGTCGGCTCGCTCGACGCGCTCGACATTCTCTCCAACGCCGCCGCGGTCATCGCCGAGGGCGAGGTCATGCAGCTCGACGCGGCGCAGAACACGGCGACCACCGAGGACGAATACCTGGCGGTCATCCAGGCCAAGACGGCGGCGCTGTTTTCCGCCGCGGCCGAGATCGGCCCGGTGCTCGGCGAGCGGCCGAGGGCGGAACGCGCCGCGTTCCGCTCCTACGGCACCAATCTCGGCCTCGCCTTCCAGCTCGTCGACGACGCGCTCGACTACGGCGGGAGCTCGTCGGAACTCGGCAAGCGGGTCGGCGACGATTTCCGCGAGGGCAAGGTCACGCTGCCGGTGGTTCTCTCCTACCGGCGCGGCACCGACGCCGACCGCGCCTTCTGGAAACGCGTGCTCGAGGACGGCGCCATCGAGGATGGCGACCTCGAACACGCGATCGTGTTGATGCGCAACCATGACGCCATCGCCGACACGGTCGAACGGGCGCGACATTTCGGGGCGGTGGCCCGCGACGCATTGGCGCCGTTCCCCGATTCGCCGCACAAATCGGCGCTTCTCGAGGCAGTCGATTTCTGCATAGGCCGCGTCAGCTAGGCGCGTAACCCCGTGCCGTGCGCTTGCGGCGCTGCCTTGAAACCGTCATCCTGCCGGCCAAGTTTGAAATCAACAAAATTCGCGAGTCGCCCGCCATGAATCCATCGCACCGCCTATGCGTTGCCGTCGCCGCGACCACGGGATTGCTGGCGTGGTGCGCGACCGCCACGGCCGCCGCGATCGCCGATCCTCCGACCCTTTCGGGCAGTTACCTGGCGGCGCAAAGCGCCGACACGGCCAAGGACTTCGGCGCCGCCGCCGGGTTCTACAGCGACGCGCTCGCGGCCGACCCCTCCAACCCGGCGCTGCTGGAGCGCTTGCTCATCCTGCGGCTAGCCAGCGGCGACTTCGGCGACGCCTTCGACGCCGCGGAGCAGATGGTGAAGCTGGACGGCGGCAACCCGATTGGCCGCCTGGCTCTGGCAATCCGCGCCGTCAAGCAGAAGGAATATGCGGGCATCGCCGAGCAGCTTGCCAACGTTGCGAAGGCGCCTCTGGCAACGCTGACCATCGGGCTGACCGATGCGTGGGTCGATTTCGGGTTGGGCAAGGTCGATGACGGGCTGAGCGCCATCGACGCGCTCAGCGGTCCGACCTGGTACGGCATCTTCAAGGACTATCACAAGGCGCTGATCCTCGACGCCGCGGGGCGCACGGCCGACGCAGTGGCGGCGATCACCAAGGCGTACAACACGGACGGCTCGGCGCTGCGCGTCGTGGACGGCTATGCCCGCATCCTGGCGCGCGCCGGCAAGCGCGACGTCGCCGCAAAGGCGCTCACCGACTTCGCCGGCCTGACGCCACTGCATCCCGCGGTCAAGGAGCTCCTCGCCGATATCCGGTCGGGCAAGCCGATCGCCCCGGTAGCGACGACGGCGGCAGCCGGGGTCGCCGAGGCGCTCTACGGTCTCGGATCTGCGATCGGCGCCGATGACGGGCCGGAGCTGCCCATCGCCTATCTGCAGATGGCGACCTATCTGGAGCCGTCGCTGTATCTGGCCGAGATGGCGGTTGGCGATATTCTGCAAGCCGCGTCGCGCTGCGACGAAGCGATCACGGCCTATCAAGAGGTCCCGAAGGACGCGGCGCTGCGCCGCAATTCCGACCTTCAGATCGCCAATTGTCTGCAGGTGCTCAACCGGCCGGAGGAGGCGATCACTTATGCGGAGCGCGTACTCGACGCCGATCCCAGCGATATCGAGGCGGCCATCGAACTCGGCAACATCTACCGGGCAACCGACAAGTTCGAGGAAGCGGCCAAGGCCTACAGTCGCGGCGTCGCGACAATTACCAAGGAAACCGAGGACGACTGGCGCATCTACTATTTCCGCGGCGTGGCTCTCGAGCGCAGCAAGCAGTGGCCCCAGGCGGAGGCCGACTTCCAGCATGCGCTGAAGCTCAATCCGAACCAGCCGCAGGTGCTCAACTATCTTGGCTATTCCTGGGTGGACATGGGCATCAATCTCGACAAGGCGATCGCGATGATCAAGGCGGCGGTCGATCTGCGCCCGAACGACGGCTACATCGTCGACAGCCTGGGCTGGGCCGACTACCGGCTGGGCAAATACTCCGACGCCGTCGAGACTCTGGAGCGGGCGATCGAGCTCAAGCCGGAGGACTCGACAATCAACGACCATCTCGGCGACGCTTATTGGCAGGTCGGCCGCAAACGCGAGGCCCTGTTCCAGTGGGCGCACGCCCGCGACCTCAATCCCGAGAAGGATCAACTGCCGGCGATCCTCGACAAGCTGGCGCACGGCCTGAAGACGGCCGCGGATGCCGTGAGCAAGACCGGCGACGTCGCGTCGCCGAGCGCGTCCGATCCCAGCGACCCCGCGCCCAACCCCAAGTCGATCACCGTCGGCAAGGGCGAAAGCCTGTGGGAGATCGCCACGCGCGTGTACGGCAAGGCCGAGATGTACGAGGCGATCTACGAGGCCAACCGCGATCAGATTCGCGATCCCGATCGCATATTTCCCGGCATGACGCTGAGCCTGCCGGCAGCCCAGTCGAACTGAGGCGAACCGGCGTCAACAGGCCATTGTCTTCGATGGATGAGGTCGCAAGAGCCATCGAGGAGGCGACGGGCGCGGGCAACTCCGAGCTGGCCTGCGCCAAGATCAACCTCGCACTCCACGTCGGCGCCCGGCGTCCGGACGGCTATCACAACCTCGAAAGCCTGGTGGTCTTCGCCGACCTCGCCGACGCGGTGACGGCCCGCCCCGCGCCCAAGGGCAGCGCAACCACGCTCAACGTCACCGGCCCGTTTGCCGAGCTCCTCTCCGAGACCACCACGTCCGCAGCCAATCTGGCATTGCGCGCCGCGGAAGCGCTGGCGAGGGTCGCTCCGAAACGAGCGGCTCGTCCAATGCACCTGACGCTGGCCAAGCGGATTCCGATCGCCTCCGGCCTCGGCGGTGGTTCCGCCGACGCTGCGGCGACCTTGCGACTTCTCAACCGCGTCTGGGGTCTCAAGCTTGCCGCACCGAAGCTTGCCGACATCGCCAAGTCGCTCGGCGCCGACGTACCGATGTGCCTGGTTTCAGCGCCTCTGGTCGCGCGCGGCATCGGCGAGGCGATCACGCCGGTCGCGGGGGTCCCGGCCCTGCCCATCGTGCTGGCCCACCCGGGCGTGCTGGTCTCGACCGCGTCGGTGTTCGCCGGCCTCGGCAACGAAGAGCGCCAGCCGCTGCCGCCGCTGCCGGCGAAATTCGGCACCGCGCTGGATCTGATCTTCTGGCTGCGCCAGACCCGCAACGACCTCACCGATCCGGCCCGCGCACTCGCGCGTCAGGCGACCGCAGCCGCGCTGGCGCTGTCGCGCGACCCGGATTGCCTGTTCGCGCGCATGTCCGGCTCCGGCGCGACCGCCTTCGGCGTTTTCGTCACATCTGCTGCCGCCGACCGGGCCGCCAAACGCATCCGCCAGGCGAAACCCAGCTGGTGGGTGACGACGGCAATGACACGCGGCTCGTAGCGGCCCCTGCCCCCTGATAGGATCGCCTCATGCCAACCGACACCGACAAGCCCTTCGTCCCCGTCCACTTCGCCGTCCTCACTGTGTCCGACACGCGGTCGCTGGACGAAGACCGCTCCGGCGCGACCCTTGCCGACCGCATCGCGGCGGCCGGTCATCAGCTGGCCGATCGCAAGATCGTTCCCGACGACAAGCGCAAGATTCGCGCGGTGGTGCGCAAATGGATCGACGACCCCGACGTCGATGCGATCATCACCACGGGCGGCACAGGCTTCACCGGCCGCGACGTGACGCCGGAAGCGGTCGAGCCGCTGTTCGAGAAACGCATGGAAGGGTTCTCGGCGATCTTCCATCGCATCAGCTACGAGAAGATCGGCACCTCGACGATCCAGTCGCGGGCGACGGCGGGACTCGCCAACAGCACGTTCATCTTCTGCCTGCCGGGATCGCCGGGCGCGTGCCGCGACGCGTGGGACGGGATTCTCGTCGGTCAGTTCGACTACAGGCAGGCGCCGTGCAATTTCGTCGAGATCATGCCGCGCCTCGACGAGCACCTGAAACGGACGAAGCTGAAGAAGCGCGCATAGGCGACCGCGACTTCTCCGCCAGCCACGCCGACTTGGCGACCAGGCGCGCGGTGCTGCCGCCCCGCATCACCGCACGCAGCCACGTAAACAGGTCGGCCGGCAGGCGGCCGTCTCGGAACGTCGCCGAGCGCTTCTGCGCCTGACCGCCGATCAAGGCGCGGTCGATGAAGGCCAGCGCGTCGGCCTGCCACTCCGGCTGGAACGCCACCGCAGGCGAAGCGAACAGAAGCCAGTCGCCGCGCGCCCGCTCCACCGCCGCGCGGCGCGGATCGTCCATCGCCTCGCCTTCGATGATCGTGCAGCCGGCAGCGTCGGCAACGACGAGCGTGCCGTCGCTCGACCCGCCGTCGATGACGATCACGTCGCGGATGACGCCTTCGGTCGCCGCCGGCACCAGCGCCGCCAAGGTGCGCGCGAGCCCGACCTCGTCGTTCAGCGTCTCGATGATCGCGGTGATCATGCCTGCGTTCATACGGAGGTTGGCGGGCCGTGACGACCCATAATTTCACGGAACCGTCATGGGGGGCATTTCGTTCTTGATTTGTTCCCGGCGGCATACTAGGAATATTTTCATGAACGCGCATAGCTCCCGAATCACCGCCGACGCCCTCCGGCCGACCCACGACTTCGTCGGCGTCCGCATCGATCCCGACCGCCGGCGCGGCCGCGGCGCCGAGACCAACCGGTCCGGGCGCTTCGAGCCGCAGGCCCGCGAGGCCATCGACGACGGCTGGGCGTCGCTCGACCTGCTGCCGCCGCTGAAGACCGAGGTGCAGGAGGAGACGCCGCGCAAGATCATCACGCGGAACGAGTCACCTGACATCTCCTTCGACCGTTCGATCAATCCGTATCGCGGCTGCGAGCACGGCTGCGCCTACTGCTTCGCCCGGCCGACGCACGCCTATATGGGTCTTTCGCCCGGCCTCGATTTCGAGACCAAGCTGTTTGCCAAGCCCAACGCCGCCAAGCTTCTCGAGAAGGAACTGGCCAAGCCCGGCTACGAAGTCCGCACCATGGCGATCGGCACCAACACGGATCCCTATCAGCCGATCGAGCGTCGCTATCGCATCATGCGCGAGATCCTCGAGGTGCTGGACAAGACCAATCACCCGGTCGGCATCGTCACCAAGTCGGCGCTGGTGGTGCGCGACATCGACATCCTGTCGCGCATGGCCGAACGCGGGCTGGTCAAGGTGGCGCTGTCGGTGACGACGCTCGACCGCAAGCTGGCGCGGGCCATGGAGCCGCGCGCAGCGACGCCGGAGACGGCGGCTCGATGCGCTGCGGCTGCTCTCGGCGGCCGGCATCCCGACGACCGTGATGGTGGCGCCGGTCATTCCGGCGCTCAACGAGGCCGAGATCGAGCGCATCCTGGAAGCGGGCGCCGCCGCCGGCGTGCGCGAGGCCGGATACGTGCTGTTGCGCCTGCCGCTCGAGGTGCGCGACATCTTCAAGGAGTTTCTCGAGCGCGAATATCCCGACCGGGCGAAACACGTCATGTCGGTGATCCGCTCGATGCGCGGCGGCAAGGACTACGACTCGGAATGGGGCAAGCGCATGCGCGGCGACGGGCCTTACGCCTGGCAGATCGGACGGCGGTTCGAGATCGCCGCCCGGCGGCTCGGCCTCAACCGCGAGAAGCTGCGCCTGCGCACCGACCTGTTCGTGGCGCCCGGCGCGTCGGGCGAGCAGCTCGATCTCTTCGGCGGACAGATCGCGGCTTAAGCCGGGCAGTTGCAAATCCGGGCGGACGTGGGATTGTTCCGCTCCCGTCCTCCAGCGGCTGAACGGTCGTGGCTCCCTCCATCCTCGTCTCGGCGGCGCTTGCCGGCGCCACCTATACCTTGATCCCCGGCCCCGCCTTCCTCGCGCTTCTGGGCATCGGCGCCGCGCGCGGCCGACGTGCCGGCGCGGGGTTTCTCGCCGGCCACTTTGCCGGCGATATCCTGTGGGCGTCGCTGGCATTGATCGCGATCATCGGCGCCCACGCTGTCAGCCGGACCTTTTTCGATGGATTGGGGCTCGTCTGCGGCTGCTACCTCTGCTGGCTTGGCCTCAATGCACTGAGGGCAAAACGCGATGCCGCCGGGCGGCTGACCGCCGAGCCGCGCCGGCCGCTGTTTCGCGGCCTGACCTTCGGCCTCACCAATCCCAAGGGCTATCCGGTGGCCATCGCCATGTTCACGGCGCTGCTTTCCAGCGTCGCCGACCGGCTGGACTGGTCGGCGCTGCCGATGCTGCTGCTGGCCGCCTGCTGCGGCTTCATCGTCGCCGACGTGATCCTGGTGTTCCTTGTCGGCACCGGCTGGGTGCGGCGTTTCTACGCGCGGCACGATCTCGGCATCCAGCGCGTGTCGGGGCTGATCTTCATCGGCTTCGGCCTTCACGCCATCATCGAGGCGGCGCCGGGTTTCTTCGGCCGCCACGACTGACCGCCCGCGTCCCGCGCGCTTTGCCGCGCTTGCGCGGCCGGACCCGCGGCGGCAGGCTCCCGGGCATCATGGCTTCGCGTTCCCCCGATTCGCCCGAACCGCCTCCCTGCCCAAGCGATCGCTTCGAACGGCGGGCCAAGCGGCGCGGCGCGCGGCTGGTCGCCGGCGTCGACGAGGCCGGGCGCGGGCCGCTGGCGGGCCCGGTGGTGGTCGCGGCGGTTATCTTTCCCGACCGGCGCTATCCCGCCGGAATCGACGATTCGAAGCGGCTGAACGCCACCGAGCGCGAACGCCTCTACGAGGCGATCCTCGGTCGGGCGGCGGTGTCGATCGCCATCGCCAGCCGCGAACGTATCGACCGCATGAACATCCTGCGCGCCTCGCTATGGGCGATGAGCCGCGCCGTCGCCGGCCTGCCGCAGGCGCCCGATCACGTGCTCGTCGATGGCAACATGACGCCGCCGGGACTTGCCTGCGCCTGCGAGACGATTGTCGGCGGCGACGGCTTGAGCATTTCCATCGCCGCGGCGTCGATCATCGCCAAGGTGACGCGCGATCGCCTGATGGCGGCCATCGGCCGTGCCTATCCCGACTACGGCTTCGAGCGGCACATGGGCTATTCCACGCCCGGCCACTTTGCCGCGCTGAGGGAACATGGCCCCTGCCCGCATCACCGGCAGAGCTTCGCGCCGGTGCGCGAGCAACAATTGGTGCTGGTGTACGACTAGCGGTCGGCGCCAGGCGCGCCGACAAGCTCAGTTGAGCTTCGCCTTGACCTCGCCGATCGCCTTGTCGATCAGCGCAACGCCAGCTTCGCCCTTGACGCGGGCGGCGAGGATCCGTTCGGCGGCGGCCACCGCGACGTCGGCGGACAAGGCACGCACTTCCTGGAGCGCCTGCACCTCGGCCTGGGCGATCTTCTGCTCGGCAAGCCGCGTGCGGCCGGCGACGTATTCTTCCATGCGCTTCTGCGCCTCGGCGGCCAGAGCCTCGGCCTCGCGCTTGGCCTGATCGATGATATCCTCGGCCTCCGCCTCCGCCTCGCGCGCCTTGCGCTGATAGTCGGCGAGCAGGGCCTGCGCTTCCTCGCGGAGCTTGCGCGCCTGCTCCAGCTCGTCGCGGATGCCCTGGGCGCGCTTGTCGAGGCCAGCGGCCAATTGTCCGGGAACCTTCAGATAGACGACGATGCCGAGGAAGATGATCAGCGAGACGAGGGCCCAGAACGGTGCTTCGAACATCTCCCGCTCCTATTTCGCCATCGACTGGGAGACGGCCGCGTCGACATCCGAGCGCGAGACGCCGCCTCCGATCAGGCTCGCGACGATCGCCTCCGTCGCTTCGCCGGCGATCGCGCCGACGTCGGACAACGCCTTCGACTTGATGTCGCCGATGCGCTTCTCGGCGACGGCCAGCTGCTTGTTGAGGTCGGCCTCCAACTCGGCGCGGCGGGCGTCGGCTGCGGCCTTGGCCTCGGTGCGCGCCGTCTCGGCGATGGTGAACGCCTTGGCGCGGGCGCCGGCGAGCGCCTTCTCGTAGCTCGCGAGCGCGTCCTCCGACTCCTGCTTGAGCCGCTCGGCCATGTCGAGATCGCTGGCGATGCGGTCGCGACGATCCTCGAGGATGCCGGCGATCCGCGGCAGCGCCACCTTGGCCAGCAGGTAGTAGAGAAGGCCGAAAGTGATCGCCAGCCACAGTAGCTGCGAGGGAAAGGTCGACGAGTCGAAAGGCGGGAACGCCTTGTGCTCGTGCTGCGTCTCGGCAATCGTGCCGGCTGCCGCAGTGGGGGCGGGCCCGGCGGCGGCGTCCGACGGCGGCGTCGGGGTCTCAGCCATCACGATCTCCGGATGCGTTCACTCGGGTCCGCCTGGCTCAGCCGAACAGCAGGATGAGCGCGATCAGCAGCGAGAAGATGCCGAGCGCCTCGGTAATGGCGAAGCCGAAAATGAGGCGGCCGAACTGACCGTCGGCGGCGGCCGGATTGCGGACGGCGGCGGCAAGGTAGTTGCCGAAGATGTGGCCGAGGCCGATGCCGGCGCAGCCCATGCCGATGCACGCGATGCCAGCGCCGATTGCCTTTGCTGCTGCAACTTCCATGTCGATCTCCTGCTTTGGTCGATTTTGCGTTGCGGCCGTTAGTGGCCGGGATGAAGGGCGTCGTTCAGGTAAAGGCTGGTGAGAATGGCGAAAACGTAGGCCTGAAGCGCGGCCACCAGGAATTCCAGCGCGGTGAGCGCGACGGTGGCGGCAAGCGGCAGCACCGCGCCGAGAATGCCGAGCAAGCCGGCTGAGCCCAGCGCCGTGACGAAGCCGGCGAACACCTTCAGCGTGATGTGGCCGGCCAGCATGTTGGCGAACAGACGGATCGACAGGCTGAGCGGCCGGGACAGGAACGACAGGAACTCGATCACGACGATGAACGGCAGGATGACCGGCGGAACGCCGCTCGGTACGAACAGCTTGAAGAAGCCGAACCCATGCCGCCAGAAGCCGACGACGATCACCGTCAGGATAACCGCCAGGGCGAGCGCCGCGGTGATGACGATGTGCGAGGTCACCGTGAAGAAATAGGGGAACATCCCCCACAGGTTGGCGACCAGCACGAACATGAAGAGCGTGAAGACGAAGGGGAAGAACTTCATCCCTTCGCTGCCCGCGGAATCGCGCAAGGTCTGCGCAATGAATTCGTACGTGACCTCGGCAGCCGACTGCCAGCGCGACGGCACCAGGCCGCGGCCGCGGGTCGACAACATGAGAAAGGCGGAGGCGCCGACCACGGTCAGCGCCATGAACAAGGCCGAATTGGTGAAGGAGAAATCGACCCCGCCGACCTCGATGGGGATCAGCTTCTCGATGGTGAACTGGTGGATCGGATCGTAAGCCAAGTCAGTCCCTCGTCACCCCTACTAGCCGAACTTGTCGTCTGGCCCGGCCGGCCCCGGCTTCATCAGGCCCGCCGTCCTGAGCACCGTCAGGATGCCGGCGGCGAAGCCCAGAAGCAGAAACACCGTCAATCCCCAGGGCGACGTCCCGAACAGACGGTCGAAGCCCCATCCCAGTGCCGCGCCGAGGACTGTCCCCGCCACGAAATCCGCGCCGAGCCGCATCGCAAGGGCGACCCCCGGCTTCTTCGGCTGCGGCTCCACCGGCGCCCGCATATCCCGCGCCGTGCGGTGTTCGTCAAGCCGCCGATCGAGATCGCTCAGCCGCTTCGACAGTTCAGCTTCCCGGCCGGCGGGCAGGTCCGGCTCGCCGTCCCTGTCGCCCATTCGTCGCTCCGCGCGGTTCGAGAAAGAGTCCCGGCCTGCCCCGAAAAGCCGCCGGCACAATAGTTAGCGCCCGAAACAGTGTCAAGGATAGGTCAATTCCTCCTATATATTTGATATTGTTATTCTTTTCGGCGTTGCTGCGCTGCGATCCGACGCCATGCGATGCCCTTTGCCTGCTGCATCGCGACATGCGAAAAAGATCGCATGGCCAACTCGGAGACAAGACAGCGCAAGCGGGGCGCGGTACCCCTCTCGTCGCTGGTTGGCCGCGTCATCGATCCGATCAGTCAGAAGCGTGGGTTCGCCACCGCCGATCTCATCGCGGCGTGGCCGGACATCGTCGGCGCCCGTTTCGCGGAGTGCAGCAGGCCCGAGAAGATCGTCTGGCCGCGCGGCGAAGCCAACGCGGACCGGCCGGGCGTGCTGACGCTCAGGGTCGAAGGCCCGCGGGCCATCCTCGTCCAGCATGAGCTCGGCCAGATTCTCGAGCGTGTGAACGCATTCATGGGCTATGGCGCTGTCGGTCACGTGCGCATCGTGCAGGCGCCGGTCGCGGCGCCGACGAAGGCACCGCCCGCCGACGATAGGCCGCTGGCGCCGGCGGACGAGCAACGGCTCAAGGGCGCGACCGGCACGATCGAGAGCGATGACCTCCGTGCATCGTTGGAGCGGCTCGGCCGCGGCGTCCTCAAGCGCAAGCAAGCGTGATTGGACGCAACCCGGAAAGGCCGTAATTAGTCTGTCGTGTCTCTCTGAAAGCGGCCGTTTGCCGCCGGAATCCCCAGCCCGCAAGGAAACTCAACGTGAAGTGGAACTCCCGGCAAGTGCTGATACTCGTTGCGGTGGCGGTGGTGATCGTCGCCGGCGCCATCTTCTATTTCGTCAGCCGACCGGCCAATGTCGATCTCAGCAGTGGCGGCGATGGCGGCAGTACCGGCGGCGGCGGCCAGACGAACGAGGAACTGATGATGGCGGGTCCGCTCGGCGAAATGGCACTCGGCGACCCGAAGGCGCCCAACACGGTCATCGAATATGCCTCGATGACCTGCCCGCACTGCGAGCGCTTCCACCGCGATGTCTATCCGGCGTTCAAGACGAAATACATCGACACCGGCAAGGTCTATTTCATCTTCCGCGAATACCCGCTCGATCCGCTGGCGACCTCGGCGATCATGCTGGCGCGCTGCGGCCCCAAGGATCGCTACTTCCCGCTGGTCGACCTGCTTTTCGACCACCAGGCCGACTGGGCCTTTGTCCCGGATCCGAAGACGGCGTTGCAGAACCTGGTGAAACAGGCCGGAATCACCCAGGCCGACTTCGACGCATGCTTGACGAATCAGTCGGTTCTGGACGGAGTGAACTGGGTGAAGAATCACGCCGAGCAGAAGCTGGGCGTGAACTCGACGCCGACGTTCTTCTTCAACGGCGAGAAGCATGCCGGAGAACTGTCGCTGGACGAGATCGACAAGATACTCGGCAGCTAGGCCGGCGTTGCCCCCTGCGGCGGCGCCCCGGTCGTGCCGCCGCTGACATGGGAGCTGGCGTTTGAAATTCACGCGACTGCGCGTCCTCGGGTTCAAATCGTTCGTCGAACCCACCGAATTTCCCATCGAAGCCGGCCTGACCGGCGTTGTCGGGCCAAACGGCTGCGGCAAGTCCAATCTTGTCGAGGCATTGCGCTGGGTGATGGGCGAAAGCTCATACAAGAACATGCGCGCGTCCGGCATGGACGACGTCATCTTCCAGGGAAGCGGCAACCGGCCGGCGCGCAACACGGCGGAAGTCTCGCTGGCGGTGGATAATGCCGAACGGCGGGCCCCGGCGGCCTTCAACGATTCCGAAGCCATCGAGGTCACCCGCCGCATCGAGCGCGAGGCCGGGTCGATCTATCGCATCAACGGACGCGACGTGCGCGCCCGCGACGTGCAACTCCTCTTCGCCGATGCTTCGACCGGCGCCCATTCGCCGGCGATCGTCGGCCAGGGAAAGATCGGCGAACTGATCGCCGCCAAGCCGGTCGACCGGCGCTCGCTGCTGGAGGAAGCGGCCGGCATCTCCGGCCTGCACAATCGCCGCCATGAGGCCGAACTTCGCCTGCGCGCAGCCGAACAGAACCTGTCGCGCCTCGACGATGTGATCGTCGAGATTGAACAGCAACTCGACGGGCTCAAGCGTCAGGCACGCCAGGCGGTGCGGTACCGCAATCTCTCCGGCGAAATCCGCAAGGCCGAGGCGACCGTCCTGCATCTGCGCTGGCTGGCAGCGACCGAAGCCGGCGGCGAAGCCGAGGCGGCGCTGGCCGGTGCAACCGACGTCGCCAACCGGCGCGCCGGCGAGCAGGCCGTGGCGGCCCGCGAACAGGCCGAGGCCGGGGCGCGGCTGCCCGAACTGCGCGATGCCGCGGCGCGCGCCGGCGCGGTCGTGCAGCGCATCACGCTGGCCAGCGAAGCGCTCAATGCGGAAGAGACGCGCATCAGGAACCGACTCGCCGAACTGGAGCACCGCCTCGCCCAGCTTGGCGACGATATCCAGCGCGAGGAGCGCATGGTCGCCGACAACACCGCGATCATCGCGCGCCTGAACGAGGAGGAGCACGATCTCGAGGCGGCGAACGCCGCCATGAACGAACGCCAGTCGCATGCCGCCCAGCGCCGTCGCGCGGCCGAGATCTCGGTCGGTGAGAGCGAGCGTCAGCTTTCCGAACTCACCGAAGAACACGCCGTCATCAGTGCGCGGCGGGGTCAATACGAGCGCGCGGCGCGCGAGGCCCATGAACGCACTGAACGGCTTCGTGGCGAGATCGAAGCGGTGCGCGGCGAGCTCGCTGCCCTCGAGGGCGCGGCTGTCTCGGGCGAAGCCATGGTTGAACGTTGGAACGCGGTCGAGACTGCCGAGGCAGACCTGCGCGCCGGCGAGGCGGCGCTCGGAATGGCCGAGCAGCGTCTTGCCGCGGCTCGCGATGGCGGGGCGAGCGCGCGCGAGCAGCTGGCGGTGGCCGAACGCACGCTCGGACGTATCGAGACCGAGGCGGCGACACTCGCAGCGATCCTCGCCACCAACGCCCCGGACGGCCGGACACCGGTGATCGACGTCGTCAAGGTCGATGCCGGATTCGAGGCGGCGCTCGGCGCGGCATTCGGCGACGATCTCGACGCGCCCGCCGATGAAGACGCGCCCGCCCATTGGCGGCAGATCGATACTTCCACCGATGCCGGCCTGCCCGAAAACGTCGCGGCGCTTGCCGCCCACGTGCAGGCGCCGCCCGTATTGGCACGCCGACTGGCGCTGACCGGCGTCGTCGAACGCAGCGACGGCGCCCGCTTGCAGTTGCTGCTGAAGCCCGGACAGCGGCTGGTCAGCCGCGAAGGCGACCTGTGGCGCTGGGATGGCTACGTTGCCGCCGCCGACGCCCCGCGCGCCGCGGCGCAGCGCCTTGCCAGCCGCAATCGCCTCACCGAGCTGGAAGCGGAGGGCACGCCGGCCAGGGCCGATGCTGACGCGAAACGCGCCGCCCTGCGCGACGCCGAGGCGGCGCTTCAGCAGGCGACCGAGGCCGAGAAGCAGGCCCGCGACGTCGTTCGCACCGGCCGCTCAGCGCTCGACATCGCGCGGCAGGCGCTGATCGAAGCAGAACGCGAGGCAAGCCGGATCGCCGCAAAGCGGAGTGGTTTCGACGAGGCTCTGGCGCGACTGGCTTCCAGCCTTGCGGAGACGGAAGCGGCCGGCGCCGAAGCAACCTCCGGGCTGGCGGCCGCCGCCGACCCGGCGATTCTGGTCGAAAAGCTCGCGGCGCAGCGCGAGCGCGTCAACGAGGACCGCGCGGTGCTGGCGGAAGCGCGCGCGGCTGTGGAAAGTCTGGCGCGCGAAGTGGAGCTGCGCTCCGGCCGGCTGGCGGCGATCGCGGTCGAGCGGCAGAACTGGCACGAGCGCGCCGCCAACGCGCAGAACCAGATCGCCACCCTGACGCAGCGCCGCACGGAGACCGAAGCGGAGACGGAATCACTCGCCGTCGAGCCGGCGCGGCTCGAAGAGAAACGGAGAGCGCTGCTTTCGGAATCGGCCTCTGCCGAGACCGCCCGCGCCGAGGCGGCCGATGCGCTCGCCGCCGGCGAAGCCGTGCTGGCGGAAGCCGACCGCGTGGCGCGCGCCGCGCTCGATGCGCTCGCCGAAGCGCGCGAGCAGCGCGGCCGCGCCGAGGAACGCGTCGTCGCCGCCAAGGAACGCGTGGCCGAAGTCGGCGAGCGCATCGCGGAGGCACTGAACTGCGCGCCGGACGAAGTGTTCGGCGAAACCGGCCTGAAGGAAGGCGCCCCCCTCCCCGAACTTGACGACATCGAGGCGCGGCTGGAGCGCTATCGCCAGGAGCGCGAGCGTCTGGGCGCGGTCAATCTGCGCGCCGAGGCGGAAGCCACGGAACTCGCCGAGCGCCGCGACGCGCTGACCGGCGAGCGCGACGACCTCGTCGCCGCGATCCAGCGTCTGCGCCAGGGAATCTCCAGCCTCAACCGCGAGGGCCGCGAACGCCTGATCGCGGCGTTCGAGACGGTCAACGACCATTTCAAGCGGCTGTTCACACATCTCTTCGGCGGCGGCACCGCCGAACTGCAACTGACCGACTCCGACGATCCACTCGAAGCGGGCCTCGAGATCGTGGCGCGGCCGCCGGGCAAGAAGCCGCAGATCATGACGCTACTTTCCGGCGGCGAGCAGGCGCTGACCGCGCTGTCGCTGATCTTCGCCGTGTTCCTCACCAACCCGGCACCGATCTGCGTGCTTGACGAGGTGGATGCGCCGCTCGACGATGCCAATGTCGTGCGCTTCTGCAACCTGCTCGACGAGATGGCGCGCTCGACCGACACCCGCTTCATCACGGTGACGCATAACCCGATCACCATGGCGCGCATGAACCGCCTGTTCGGCGTGACCATGGCCGAGCGCGGCGTGTCACAGCTGGTCTCGGTCGATCTGGAGACGGCGGAGCGCTTCCGCGAAGCGGGCTGACCGACGACTTCGGCGTCGCGCGGTTGCGCAATCGGCCTCGGGCGGCTGTTTTCGCTTAGGAGGATTCGATGACCGACGACGAACTGATAAAGGAAGCGCGCAAGCATGTCGGCGAGTTTTCGCTGTCGGAACCCGATCTGACGGCCGGCTCTGTCTCTGCCGCGGTCCTCACGGAAGATGGCAATGTCTATACCGGCGTTTGCGTCGACCTTTCCTGTGGCATCGGATTTTGCGCCGAACACTCGGCCGTCGCGGAGATGCTCAAGAACCGGGAGACGGTCATTCGCAAGATGGTTGCCGTCAACGACAGCGGCATCCTTCCGCCCTGTGGCCGCTGCCGCGAATTGGTTGCCCAGGTCGACCGGCGGAATTTCGCGTGCGAGGTCATTCTGCCTGGCGACAAGCGGCCCCTTGCCGACCTCCTGCCGAATCATTGGACCCTACAGGCGGGCTGACCGGCTTGGCGGCAGCCGGCGCGGCGGAGCTTCGGCGAAGCGGAGGGGTGATGCCTGCGACACATGCCGCGAAAATAGGTTATCCCCGGTGCCCGGACCCTATGAGATGATGCGCTCATCCCGTTCCACGAGGGCGTCTTCGGAGGCGTATTGAGGTGGGAGCGGGGTGCGGTCCCTTGGCATCCCGCGTGCAGCGCGTGCGCAGTGCGGCGGCAGCCCATCCTAGGGAACCGCGACCGCATTCGGCCTTGCATTTCATGGCCGGCCGTTCCATTTGGCAGGTGCAGCACGCAACCCGTGGCAGGAGACACCGATGGATCAGACCGCGACGAACGCTTTCGCCCGCGTGTTTTCCCCCGTCACGGTCTGCTGTCATGCCATCTACTCTCGCGCCCGTCGTGGCGCTCCACGCCGTCAGCCTCGCAACGCCTGACGGCCAGCCACTTCTCGACAATCTTGATATCGCCTTCGGCACCGATCGCGCCGGCCTCGTCGGCCGCAACGGCATCGGCAAGTCGACATTGATGCGCGTCATCGCCGGTCACTCCGCACCCGCCAGGGGCACGGTGGAACGCGCCGGCCGCGTCGCCATGCTCCGCCAGACCGTGCAGGTCGCGGACGGCGTCACCGTTGCCGATCTCCTCTGTGTGCGCGACGCCCTGGCCCGCCTCGCCCGGCTCTCCGAAGGCCACGGCTCGCTGGACGATGCGGCGGAGGCCGACTGGACGCTGGAAGCCCGGCTGGACGCCGCACTCGCCGAAGTCGGCCTTGCCGGCGTTGCGCCGGGGCGACCGCTCGTAACGCTTTCCGGCGGCGAGCGTACGCGGGTCGCACTCGCCGGGCTGCTCATCACCGAACCGGATCTCATTCTCCTTGACGAGCCGACCAACAATCTCGACGTCGCTGGCCGCGATGCCGTGATCCGCGTGCTCACCAACTGGAAGATGGGCGCTGTCGTGGTTAGTCATGACCGCGCCCTGCTCCGCGCCGTGGACCGTATCGTCGAGCTTTCGACGCTTGGCGCGAAGAGCTTCGGCGGCAATTACGACTTCTATGCGGAGCGCCGGGCGGCCGAGCGCGAAACGGCCGAGCGCAAACTCGACATGGCGAAGCGCGATGCGGGCGAGATCGAACGCCGCATCCAGTCGGCACGCGAGCGCAAGCAGAAGCGCGACGCACACGGCGCGCGCCGCCGCGTCAAGGGCGATCAACCGAAAATGCTGCTTGATGCCCAGAAGGAGCGCAGCCAGAAGTCCGCCGGCGGCGCCAGCCAGCTCGCCGAACGCCAGCGCGTCGCGGTGGCCGAAGCGGTGAGCGAGGCAGAAGCGGCGGTCGAGCGCGTCAGGCTCCTCTCCGTGCAGCTCCCCTCAAGCGGCCTGCCGGCAGGACGCGGCGTGCTCGCCTTCGAGAACGTCGGATACGTCCTTCCAGATGGGCGCACGTTGCTATCCCGTGTCGATTTCGCGATGACGGGAGCGGAGCGCGTGGCGCTGACCGGACCGAACGGGACCGGCAAATCCACTTTTCTGCGGTTGGCGAGCGGGGCGCTGGAGCCGACGCACGGCCGGGTGCTGCGCCCGGTCGCGTCCGTCGTCCTCGACCAGAGCGTGGCAATCCTCGATCCCGCCGCGACCGTCCTCGAAAACTTCCGCCGGCTCGATCCCATGGCGTCCGTCAATCACGCCCACGCGGTGCTGGCGCGCTTCCTCTTCCGCAACGTGCAGGCCCTGATGCCGGTGGGCGACCTCTCCGGGGGGGAAATATTGCGCGCCGGTCTTGCCTGCGCGCTCGGCGGCAGCCACCCTCCGCAACTGCTCATGCTCGACGAACCGACCAACCATCTCGACCTTGATTCGATGTCGGCCATCGAGGCGGCGCTCCGAGATTTCGACGGCGCGCTGCTTGTGGCGAGCCACGACGCCGACTTTCTCAACGCCATCGGCATCGAGCGGCGCCTGACCTTCCCGCTGGTGGCCGCGTGACCGTCGCCCCCTCGCTCCTCGCCTGGTACGACCGCCACGCGCGTAAGCTACCGTGGCGGGTCGGGCCGAAGGATCGTGCGCGCGGCGTCAGGCCGGACCCGTACCGGGTGTGGCTGTCGGAGATCATGCTCCAGCAGACGACCGTCGCGGCGGTGAAGCCGTATTTCGACAAGTTCGTCGCGGCCTGGCCGACCGTCGTGGCGCTTGCCGCCACCCAACGCGAGGACGTCATGAAGGTGTGGGCCGGGCTCGGCTACTACGCCCGCGCGCGCAACCTGCATGCGTGCGCCGAAGCCGTCGTCCGCGATCACGGTGGGCGCTTTCCCGAGACATCCGCCGAACTGAGGACGCTGCCCGGCATCGGCGACTACACCGCGGCGGCGATCGCGACGATCGCCTTCGACGAACCGGCGGCGGTGGTCGACGGCAATATCGAGCGGGTGATCGCCCGCCTGTTTGCGATCGACACGCCCTTGCCCGCGGCGAAGAAGGACATCCGCGCCGTCCAGGCACGGCTTACGCCAGCCAAGCGCGCCGGCGACTACGCCCAGGCGATGATGGATCTCGGCGCGGCGATCTGTACGCCGAAGCGGCCGGCCTGTTCGCTCTGCCCGCTCGCCGACGGCTGCGTGGCGCACGCGCGCGGCGAGGAAGAACGCTACCCGGTGAAGGCCGAAAGAGCCGAGCGGCCGACGCGCTACGGCGTCGCCTATGTGGCACTACGCGGCGACGGCGCTGTCCTGCTGCGGCGGCGGGCGGACAAGGGCCTGCTCGGCGGCATGGCGGAAGTGCCCGGCAGCGAATGGGTGAGTCACGCCAGCGACTTCACGCCGCTTGCTGACGTTCCGATTCAAGCGGCGTGGCGGCGCGTGCCGGGCACGGTCGTGCACGTGTTCACCCATTTCAGGCTGGAACTGAATGTGTATTGCGCCGACTTCCCGCCGATGGAAAAAACCCCCGCGGGATGCTGGTGGGCGCCCTCTTCCACCCTTTCGGGTGAAGCGCTGCCGAGCGTGATGAAGAAGGTCATCGAGATGGCGGCGCCGGGCGCGACCCGCCGACAGAGCGGACGGGCAGCGTGAACGACATCCGGCACATCGTCTTCGATCTCGGCAAGGTGCTGCTCGAATGGGATCCGGAGCGGCCCTATCGCCGGCTCATCCCGGACGACGACAAGCGCCGACACTTCCTCACCCATGTCTGCAATCCCGACTGGAACAACGAGCAGGATCGCGGGCGGACCTGGCAGGAGGCGGAGGACCTGCTGATCGCCCAACACCCAGAGCACGAGGAGATGATCCGCGCCTATCGCAGGCACTGGGCGGAGATGCTGCCGGCGCACATGGACGGAACGCTCGAGATTCTGGAAGCGCTCCTCGCCAAGGGCTACGACGTCACGGCGCTGACCAACTTCGCCGCCGATACGTTCGAGGAGGCGCGCGGCATGTACCCTTTTCTCGACCGTTTCCGCGGCGTCACGGTCTCCGGCCGCGTCCGTACGATGAAGCCCGACCTTGCCATCTTCCGCCACCACGAACGCGCCTTCGGGCTCGATCCGGCGGCGATCCTGTTCTTTGACGACAATGCCGACAATGTGGCCGGGGCGCGGGCCGCCGGCTGGAACGCCGAGCAGTTCGTCGGGGCGGAACCCATGCGCGCCGATCTCGCCCGTTACGGAATTTCGCTGACCTGAAAGTCAGCAATTCCGGCCGGGCGGGCGTTCGGCCGATCGGCTAGCTTTCGCCGTATGAACAAGCCTCGCGAGATTGGCAGCGAAGGCCGCGACCAGCAGCGGCGCGTGCAGGTGTTGCGCCTCGCCCGCGCCATCAAGACGATGCTGGCGACCCTCGATGAGCCATTCGACCTCGACAGGATCGCGGAAGCGGCGGCGCTCTCGCGCTTTCACTTCGTGCGCCAGTTTCGCGCGCTCACCGATCATTCGCCGCAGCGGTTCCATCTGAAACTCAAGCTTCAGCGGGCGGCGTGGGCCCTGATTTCAACCGATGCCACCATTGGGGATATCGCGCTGGCCGCCGGGTTCGAAGGCGCCGACGGTTTCAGCCGCGCCTTCAACCGCGTGTACGGCATTGCGCCGACCGCCTTCCGCAGGCTCGACGCCGACCCGTGGTCCAGCTTCTCGCGCCACGGCTACTGGCGACCGAACGTTTCCATGCCATCAACAGGAGGACATACCATGAGCGAACTCAGGGACATGCCGGCGCTGGTCTATGCCGCTGTGCGCAACGTCGGGCCGTACAACACGGTCGGTCCGTGCTTCGACCGCATCGTCGGCTGGGCGGCGAAAAACGGCCTGATGACGGCGAACACGAAGGTGCTGGGGCTCGCATGGGACAACCCGTTCGAGGTGGCGCCGGAGAAGCTGCGCTACGACGCCGCCGTGACGATCGACCGACGGGTCGAGATTCCGAACGACGTGCACATCTCCGCCCTGCCCGCGATGACCTGGTTCATGGGACAGCACAAAGGCAGCTACGCCCGCATGACCGAGAGCTTCATGGCGCTCGGCAAGGAAATGGGCGGACACGCCGAGATCGTGCAAGTGCCGATCTGCTCGCTTGAGATCTACCTGAACGGCCCGAACACGCCGGAAGCGGACCTTTTGACCGAGATCGGTTTCCCGGTCGTCCGGCTCAGTTGAGCCAGACCGGGTTCGACCACGCCGACCGGCCTGCGGCATCGGTGACGACCAGACGGAACCAGTCACCGATGAAACGCTCGAGCGGCAGGCTGGTGCGGGTGAACTGGCGGCCGTTCTTGTGCACGGCGCGGCTGCCGCGGCCGACGAGCGCGACGTTGACGGCGGGCGAGCACTCGATTTCGACCTCGCCGCCGGCGACTGCAAAGGCATGGATCAGCGGACCCTGGCTCGAATAGAAGTCGCCGGCCTTCATGGCGGCCAGCAGCGCTTCGGGCTGGTTGTCCTCCGCCTTGACCATCATCCAGCCGCCGTAGCCATCCTCGAAACGGAAATGCGCGTCGTCGGCGGCGTAGGCCGTCAGCCGATGGCCCTCGTTGAGCAACTCGTCGAGCAGGTAGGCGCCGTCGCCGCGCCCGCACTCGAGCGCGCAGCCGTGATTGTAGATCTCCACGGCATGGGCATGGGCGGCCATGGCGCGCCCGTCGGCCCCGGTGAGGCTCGACCATTGCGGATGCGCGATGCCGACGAAGGCGCCGGCGGCCTTTGCCCGGGCGGCCAGTTCGACGCCGGTCTCGGCTTCCCCGGTCGCCGCGAAATCCTCCGGCAGGCCGGCGGCGAGCATATGCCAGATCTCGCCATGGCTGTTGGCAGGCGCGTGGATTTCGGCGCCGAGGATGGTGGTGAAAGCATTGGTGCGGAACGGGCGCGTGTCGGCGATCGGAAAGCCGTACCGCGCCATGAAGTGGTCGGAGAGGCACAGGAAGTCGTAACCGGCCTCACGATAGAGCCGGCATACCTCCGACGCCTCCAGCCGCCCGTCCGACAGGGTCGAATGGGTGTGGATGTTGCCGCGCCAGAAACGGCCAGGTGCTGCGAAAGCGTGCGTCCCCATGGGATCACCATCGCCGATGTCGGAGACACGACGATGACAGCATGACGCCGCCGGCCGTCAAGCCGGCGACGGACTTTGTTTCAGGCCTGCGCCCCAGCGATGCTGCGGCGCGCGATCTCGCGCAGCGTATCGATCGGGGCGCGGGCGCCATCGCGCAGTGTGTGCCAGTAGGTCCAGCCGTTGCAGGCATCGAGGCCCTGCACCAGGGCGCCGACGCGATGGATGGAACCGGTATGAGGCCCCGCCCTGACCGTGCCGTCGGCGCGTACTTCCGCTTCGTGGCGGGCGCGGGCGTCGGTCAGAAT
Organism: uncultured Alphaproteobacteria bacterium; assembly: GCA_963781775.1. Classification (GTDB taxonomy): domain Bacteria; phylum Pseudomonadota; class Alphaproteobacteria; order Rhizobiales; family Kaistiaceae; genus CAVSRC01. The sequence continues at coordinate 69,040 of CAWAHE010000024.1, forward strand.
GGCGCCCGGCGCAATCAGGCCGGATTCGACCAGCGAGCCGAAGGGGATGCGCGGTTCGCCGCGCTTGCCGCCGGTGACCACGACCGCCGAGGGCGACGCCGGCTCGACCGCCGCGATCCGCGCGGTGGCGGCGGCGATGTAGGCATCCTCGCGCTCGACGCCGACGAAATGGCGGCCGAGACGCTTGGCGACGGCTCCCGTGGTGCCGGTGCCGAAGAACGGATCGAGGACGACATCGCCGGGCTTGGAACAGGCCAGCAGGATGCGATGAATCAGCGCCTCCGGCTTCTGGGTCGGATGCGTCTTGTGACCCTCCCCATCCTTGAGGCGTTCGCCACCGGTGCAGATCGGAAACAGCCAGTCGGAACGCATCTGCGTGCCGTCATTGGCCTCCTTGAGGGCGTGGTAGTTGAACGTGTAGCCCTTGGCGGTCGCGTCGCGGCTCGCCCAGATCAGGGTCTCGTGGGCATTGGTGAAGCGCCGGCCGCGGAAATTCGGCATCGGGTTGGTCTTGCGCCAGACGATGTCATTGAGGATCCAGAAGCCGAGATCCTGCAACACCGTGCCGACGCGGAAAATGTTGTGGTACGAGCCGATGACCCACAGCGCGCCATTCGGCTTGAGCACGCGGCGGCAGGCGAACAGCCAGGCGCGGGTGAAATCGTCATAGGCGGCGAAGCTCGCGAACTTGTCCCAGTCGTCGTCGACGGCATCGACCTCCGACTGATCGGGGCGCGTCAGGCGGCCCTCGAGTTGCAGATTGTAGGGCGGGTCGGCGAAGATCACGTCGACCGATGCCGGCGGGAGCTTTTCAAGCTCCGTAATGCAATCGCCTTTGAGAATTGAATTGAGCCAGGGGGCTTCAATATCCCTGGCGACGGCCCGTAACGCACCCATGAGCACCCCGACGCAACACCAACAGGCCGCGCGTCCCCCGCGCGGCAGAACCGGGGAATCGTGGACTCATAGCGTAAACTCCGAGTTAGGCAGCATGGTTAAGCAGCCGTGAACGGCCCATGCGGCGCACAGCCGCCATGACCGAATTGCCCTTTCCCTGCGGTCCCCGGCCGGTCTAGACAGGCGGCGACCGATTTCCTTCCACTTCTTCTGTTGGGCCGCGAACGGAACTCCCATGCTCTATGTCTTTGACTGCGACGGCGTCATCGTCAATTCCGAGATCATCGCATCCAGCGTCGATTCCGAGCTGCTTGCCGAGGTCGGCTACGAAATCACGGCGCAGCAGGTGACCCACCGCTTCGCCGGCCTGACGTCGTCGTCCATCGGCGAGATCGTCGAGGCGGAAATCGGGCGCAAGCTGCCTGAGGACTTCTTCAAGCGCACCAAAGCCGAGATTGACCGGCGCCTCGCCAACGAACTGCGCCCGGTCGCAGGCATCGTGGAACTGCTCGACCACCTCGATGGCCCGCGCTGCGTCTGCTCAAACTCATCGATGGAGCGGCTGAAGATCTCCCTGGAGCGGACACGCCTGTGGGATCGCTTCGCGCCGCACATCTATTCCGCCGTGGAAGTCGGCGACCGGCAGCCGAAGCCGTCGCCGAACGTCTATCTTTATGCGTTCAAGGAATTGGGCGTCGATCCGCGCGAGGCCGTCGTGCTGGAAAACTCCTCGTTCGGCGTCGCGGCCGCGAAAGCCGCCGGGGCGCGCGTTATCGGCTTTACCGGCGGATCGCACACCTGGCCAACGCATGCCGACGTGCTGACCGATGCCGGCGCGGAGACGGTGATCCACCGCTTCGCCGACCTGCCCGCGACAGCGGAAGCGCTGCTCGCCTGGGAAGGCCTGCCTGAGTAGGCGGTGCGGCACGTCGGCGCAGGCGTGAACTTCGGCCGGCACTAGGATTCTATTCACGTTCCGGGCGTACTAGATACACCTCGTCCCTGGGTCCAACCGACCCGTCCCAGCCAGTCCCCGACTGACGTATCGGCGGCGCACGCGTCGCAGCCTGTCATGTCCATCGATCCCGTCACAGCCGTCGAACCGGACAGCCCATTCTGGCGGTGGCTTCCGGCGATACCGGATCGCCTGCGCGCGCTCGTGCGCGGCGGCGAAGTCTGGCTGGTGGTTCTGGCGGCCATTGTCGGCGGTGTGGCTGGCCTGACCGTCATGGCGATGAATTTGGTTGTCGCGACGATGCACCAGATTCTCTTCGGCCTCGGAGCCGGGGACCGGCTGAGCGCCCTCGAAGCGCTGCCTTCGACCAGCGGCTTCCTCATTCCGGTGGTCGGTGGACTCGTCCTGGCCGCCGGGGCGGCGGCCCTGGCCAAGGCAGGCATGCGACGTCCCATCGACCCGATCGAGGCAAACGCGCTGCATGGCGGACGCATGTCCATGCGCGACAGTATCGTGGTGGCCCTGCAGACCATGGCCTCCAACGGTTTCGGTGCATCCGTCGGTCTCGAGGCCGGCTACACGCAACTCGTCGCCGGTATCGCCTCGCGGCTCGGCATCGGATTCCGGCTGCGTCGCGGCGATCTGCGCATGCTGGTTGGATGCGGGGCCGCCAGCGCAATCGCGGCGGCTTTCGGCGCACCCCTGACCGGCGCGTTCTACGGGTTCGAGCTGATTATCGGCACCTACACGGCGGCGGCGCTGGCGCCCGTCCTGACCGCCAGCATCGCAGGCGTCCTGGTTTCACACATTTTCGGCCGGGAGCCATATTCGATCACGGTCGGTCCCTTGTCGACGTTCCACAACTCGGACCTTCCCACCGTGCTTGTGCTCGCGCTGGTCTGCGCCGGCATCGGCATTCTGATGATGCGCGGCGTGACCATGACGGAGATGCTGTTCCGTCGGTCTCGGATTCCGACGATCGTCCACCCGATCCTCGGCGGGCTGATCGTCGGAGGTCTCGCGCTGATCAACCCGGAAGTGCTGTCGTCGGGTCACGGGGCGCTCAAGCTCACGCTCAATTCGGCGCTGCCGGCGATCGGCCCGATCTTCCTCCTCATCGTTCTCAAAGCCACCGCCTCCGCCGTGTCGCTGGGCTCGGGCTTCCGCGGCGGCCTGTTCTTTGCGTCGCTGTTCCTGGGCGCGCTCACCGGCAAGTTCTTTGCCGCCGTACTCGCCGTCCTCGTGCCCGCGATCGCTCCTGATCCTCTGGTCGCGACGATCGTGGGCATGAGCGCCATGGCGGTCGCGGTCGTTGGCGGACCATTGACGATGTCCTTCCTGGCGCTGGAAACCACCGGCGACGTGCCGATCACCCTGGCGGTTCTCGCGGCGGCGGTCGTGGCGGCGATCACCGTGCGCGAACTATTCGGCTATTCATTCGCGACATGGCGGCTGCACCTGCGCGGCGAGACAATTCGCAGCGCCCATGACGTTGGCCGCATCAGGGCGCTGAGCGTCGGCAGCCTGATGCGTCGCGATGTGCGCACCGTGCTGGGCGACATGCGCGTCTCCGCCTTCCGCCGCGACTTTCCCCTTGGCTCGACGCAACGGGTGGTGGTTGTCGATGGCGCCGGCCGCTATCTCGGAATTGCGCAGGTCACCGAAGTCCACGGACCTGATCTCAACGACGGCGCCAACTCGCGGATGATCGCAGAGTTCCTGCACAATCAAAAAGACGTTCTCGAACCGCAGATGAACGTCAAGGACGCCATGAAGATGTTCGATGCGACCGAGAGCGAAGCGCTAGCGGTTGTTGAAAACGGAACGCAGCGCGTCATCGGTCTGCTGACCGAGGCGCACGCGCTGCGCCGGTACTCGGAAGAACTCGACCGCGCGCGGCGCGACCTCGTCGGCGAAGGCGCCTGAGGTCGCTCACTCCGCCGCCTCGCTCCATGGCTGCGGCTTCTCCCAGCGGAGCTTCGGCTGGCGGGCGGCGCGGGTTTCGTCGAGACGGCGGCGTGGGGCAAACACTGGCGCCTGGCGGAAGCGATCCGCCTCGCCACGCTTGGCGCGCATGACGAGATCGCGGAGCGTCGCCACGAACAGGTCGAGCGAGGCCTTCGATTCCGACTCGGTCGGCTCGATCAGCATGGCGCCGTGGACGACCAGCGGGAAATACATGGTCATCGGGTGGAAGCCCTCGTCGATCATCGCCTTGGCGAAATCGAGCGTGCTGACTCCCGTGCCCTCGAGGAAATGGTCGTCGAACAGCGCCTCGTGCATGCAGACGCGGTCGCCGAAGGGCTGGCTCATCACGTCGCGGAGACCGGCGCGGACGTAGTTGGCGTTCAGCACCGCGTCCTCCGACGCCTGGCGCATGCCGTCGGATCCGTGGGCGAGCATGTAGCTCATGGCGCGCACATACATGCCCATCTGACCGTGGAAAGCGGTGAGCCGGCCGAAGGGCTGTTCGCCGTCACGCGTGTCGGCGCGGTTCTCCACCAGCACCGGCCGCCCCTCCTCCATGCGCAGGAACGGCATCGGCGCAAAAGGCGCCAGCGCCGCCGACAGGACCACGGGGCCGGCGCCCGGTCCGCCGCCGCCATGGGGCGTCGAGAAGGTCTTGTGGAGGTTGATGTGCATGGCGTCGACGCCGAGATCGCCCGGCCGAACCTTGCCGACGATGGCGTTGAAGTTGGCGCCGTCGGCATAGAAATACCCGCCGACCGAATGCACGGCTTCCGCGATCGCCACCACATCGCGCTCGAACAGGCCGCAGGTATTGGGGTTGGTCAGCATGATCGCGGCAACCTCGGGCGTCAGCCGCTTGCGGACCTCTTCCGGATCGACCGTGCCATCGGCGCGCGCCGGCACATCGACGACCGTGTAGCCGAGCAGCGCCGCAGTCGCCGGGTTGGTGCCATGCGCCAATTCCGGCACGAGCACGATCGAGCGGTTTTCACCGCGGGCGGCGAGCGCCGCCTTGATCGCCATCATGCCGCAGAGTTCACCGTGAGCGCCGGCCTTGGGGCTCATCGCGACCGCCGCCATGCCGGTCATCTCCATCAGCCAGCGCGACAGTTCGGCGATCAGGTCGACGGCGCCCGGAACGGTCGATTGCGGCTGCAGCGGATGGATGTCGGCGAAGCCCGGCAACCGCGCCATCTTCTCGTTGAGGCGCGGGTTGTGCTTCATCGTGCACGAACCCAGCGGATACATGCCGGCGTCGATCGCGTAGTTCTTCTGGCTGAGGCGCACATAGTGACGCATCGTTTCCGGCTCAGAGAGACCGGGAAGATCGATCGGGGTCGTGCGAGCGTGCTTGCCGAGGCGCGATTTCGCCGGCGGAGCGTCGGGCAGATCGACGCCGGTCACGTCCTCGCGGCCGATCTCGAAGAGCAGCGGCTCCTCGATCTGCAGGCCGCGATTGGCGGTGAAGGTGTCGTGGTTCGCGGCGCTGTTGGCGGCGGGCGCGGTCGGGCGGCCTTCGGTCAGCATCTAGAGGACCTCCTTCAGTGCCGCGACGCAGGCCGCGCGGTCGGCGTCGGTGTTGATCTCGGTGGCGGCGACGACCAACAGGTTCGCGAGTTCAGGCCGCTCCGGTTCGAGCCGCGAGACGGGCACGCCGGCGAGCACGCCGCGGTCGGCCAGCTCCTCGACAACGTCGGCGGCCGAGCGTGGGAGGCGCACGGTGAACTCGTTGAAGAACGAGTCATTCAGCACGCTTACACCGGGAACCTCAGACAATGATTCAGCCAGCTTCACCGCGTTGGCGTGGTTGAGCGCGGCCAATTGCGCGAGGCCCCTCTCGCCGAGCAGCGTCATGTGGATGGTGAAGGCGAGCGCGCACAGGCCGGAGTTCGTGCAGATGTTGGAGGTCGCCTTGTCGCGGCGGATGTGCTGCTCGCGGGTCGACAGCGTCAGCACGAAACCGCGGCGGCCTTCCGCGTCCACGGTCTCGCCGCACAGGCGCCCGGGCATCTGACGGACGTATTTCTGGCGTGTGGCGAAGAGGCCGACATAAGGACCGCCGAAAGTCAGCGGATTGCCGATCGACTGACCCTCGCCGACGACAATATCGGCGCCCTGCGGGCCCGGCGGCTCGATGGCGCCGAGCGCGACGACCTCGGTGAACACGGCGATCAGCAGCGCGCCGTTGGCGTGCGCCTTCTCGGCGATCGGCTTCAGGTCGATCAGATGGCCGTAAAAGGACGGCGACTGCACCACCACGCAGGAGGTGTCGCCGTCGATGGCGTCGAGGATCGCCTCGGTGCCGCCGGGATCGGCCGGCAGTTCGGCGACCGCGTCGCTGGCCGTGCGCGAGATGGTGCGCACGACGGAGCGATACTGGGGATGCAGGCCGCCGGAGAGCACCGCCTTCCGCCGCCTTGTCAGGCGGTGGGCCATGAGCACGGCCTCGGCGGTCGCGGTCGAGCCGTCATACATCGAGGCGTTGGCGACCTCCATGCCGGTCAGGTTGGCAACCTGGGTCTGGAACTCGAAGAGATATTGCAGCGTGCCCTGCGAAATCTCGGGCTGGTAGGGCGTGTAGCTGGTGAGGAACTCGGAGCGCTGGATCAGGTGATCGACGCTCGCCGGCACGTGATGGCGATAGGCGCCGGCGCCGACGAAGAACGGCACGGAGCCGGCGGCGACGTTGCGCGCCGCCATGGCACCGAGCAGCCGTTCAACCTCGATCTCGCTTTTTGAGGCAGGCAGGTCGAGCAGGCCGCCCAGCCGCTTGTCCGCCGGGACGTCAGCGAAGAGATCATCGACGCCAGAGACGCCAATGCGGTCGAGCATCGAGTGGCGGTCGGCCTCGGTATGCGGGAGATAGCGCATCTTTGCTCGCCCTCGCTCAGATCGTCTCGAGGAACGCCTTGTAGGCGTCCTCATCCATCAGCGCGTCGAGATCGGCGCGGTTGGCGACCTTCAGCTTCAGGAACCAGCCGTCGTTCTCAGGCGATTCATTGACCGTGCCGGGATTGTCGGCGAGCGCCTCGTTGACCTCGACGACCTCGCCGGCCACCGGCGCGAAGATCTCGCTCGCCGCCTTGACCAACTCGACCACGGCCGCCTCGCCGCCCTTGGCGAGTTTCTTGCCAACCTCGGGTAGTTCGACGAAGACGATGTCGCCGAGCTGTTCCTGGGCGTGGTCGGAGATGCCGACGACGGCAACGTCGCCGTCGAGTCGTATCCATTCGTGGTCGCGGGTGTAGCGGGTGGCCATGGACTACCTCGTCAGGATTTGGGCTTGCGGTGATAGCGGTGGGGGACGAAAGGCATGGGAACGACGGTCGCGGGGATTTCCTTGCCGCGCACCATCAGATTGACCGGCGTGTCGGGCTCGGCGGCTCCGGCCGCGACGTAGCCCATGGCGATGGGACCATTGACGGTGGCGCCGAAGCCGCCGGAGGTGACGGTACCGACGGGCTTGCCGTCGGCGTCGCGAATCTCGGTACCCTCGCGGGCGGGCGTCTTGCCGACGGGCTTCAGCCCGACGCGGCGGCGCGCCGGACCGTCATCGAGTTCGCGCAATATCCTCGCGGCGCCCGGAAAGCCGCCCTCCTCCCGGCGGCGCTTCGAGATCGCAAAGGACAAGTCCGCCTCGACCGGCGACGTGGTGGCGTCGAGATCATGACCGTTGAGCGGCAGGCCGGCCTCAAGCCGCAGGGAGTCGCGGGCGCCGAGGCCGATCGGCTTGACGCGCTCGTCGGCGAGAAGCCGATCCCACAGCGCGCCGGCCTGTTCGGGGCGCACCAGGATTTCGAACCCGTCCTCGCCGGTGTAGCCGGAACGGGAGATCGTCAGTTGGCCGCCCTCCCAGGGAAATGCGCCGTAGGTCATGAATCCGAGGTCAGTGGCCGCCGGAACCAGCGAGCGCATCACGCCGGCCGCCTCCGGCCCCTGCAGGGCAAGGAGGCCGCAATCGTCGGCGCGCGTCAGGGTGGCGCGCTCGGCGGCGGCCTCCTCGATCAGCGCGAAGTCGCCGTCCTTGGTGCCGGCATTGACGACGACGTAGAGCGTGCCCGCGTCCGCCGGATCGGAGGGACGCGCCACCATGAGGTCGTCGATGACGCCACCATGGGCGTTGAGGAGCAGCGTGTAGCGCACCTGCCCCGGTTTCAGCCCGCGCACATCGGCGGTGACCAGCGGCTCAATGACCTCGGCAATCCGATGGTGGTCGAATTCGGCGTCGCCGACGGTGCCGACGAGGCGCAGGTAGCTCGGCCCCATGTGCGACACGTCGAAGAGGCCGGCATGCGTCCGCGTCCAGGTATGCTCGGCGATGATGCCAGTTGGATACTGGACCGGCATGGCGTAGCCGCCGAACGGCACCATGCGCGCACCGAGCGCGCGATGGCGGCCCGCAAACACGGTCTCTTTCAGGGTTTCGTCGCCGGCAATGTCAGCCAAGTGCAGGTCCTCGAGGCGCGGGTTCGCGGCGACGGGCACTTCGCCCGTCCGCGCCCCCTCTGTCCTCGGACCTGAGAGATTCCTGCCTCGTCGCGGCACGCCATGGGCAGGCGCGGCTGGCAGTTACTCCTTCGGTGAGCCGGCGAACGCCGCCAGCTGCTTTCCAGAGTGTCGCCGACCGTCCGGTCCTTTGGCCTGAGAGTTTCCGGGGCGGTTGCTCCTTCGGCGCCGGACCAAATCAGCGGTCCGGTCTCTCCCGGCGGTCGTTGAATGCACCGCCCGCGAGGGCGGAAATTTCAGCCGAAACGCAACTCCATCCCGGCGGAAATCACTGTAGGGGCACGCACCGGCGAGTCAATCAGGTGCCGGCCTTGCCCTTTGGTTTTCCCTCGTCAAAGCCGACATAGACGATCAGGTCGTGGTCGTCCGGCGTCACCTTGACGATTACCTGGTCGAAGACCTGGCTGTAATCGGCGGCGAATTCGGGCGCGGCCAAGGTGACCTTGATCGGGTAGGCCTGCGAGAAGAGGACTTTGCCCCCGCCCTGCTTGGTGACCGCGATCCTGAGAGGCATGGTGACCGTGCCGGCGCCGCCTTTCGGCCCGGCAAGCACCCGGCCGGCGACACCCACCTTGATCGAAAGCGTGTCGGCGGAGAGCGCGTTGCATTCGCGGGCGGTCTTGGTGATCGAGCCCTGCGAGCGGATGTAATTCTCGTCGTTTTCGTGGCCGCGATCATAGGCCACCAGCGACTCCGCACCCGGGAGCACCTGAACCGGCGGGCAATAGCCCGATTTCAGGAAGAAATCCGGGGCGTAATCCTGTTTCTCCACGGTCACGACGCCGGCATTCGGATCAGGCTTGCCGCCAAAAAGCGTCGAGAGCCCGCCGCCACCGCCAGAGCCGCCGTCAGTGCTGGCGCAGGCAGCGAGAAGCGCCGAGGTTGCCACCAGAACGGCAATGCCCGCCACCCGGCGCATGCGCGCCACCACCAACGCAGAATCATCCCGCCACATAAGGCATTTCCTCAAGTCTGAATGCGGCCTTTCTATAGCAGCGGCCCATCGGCTTGGCGACCACGGCCACAAGGCCAGTGTTTGCTTGCCGGGCCTGCGCCCGGTCGCTAGTTTCGGCCGATGCTGGGCATCCCCGCCCGAAACTGGCCGAAGGCACTGCGCCAGCCATGAAATATGTCAGTACGCGCGGCCAGGCGCCGGCGTTGGGCTTCTCGGAAATCCTGTTGGCGGGCCTCGCCAGCGATGGCGGCCTGTACCTTCCGCAGTCATGGCCGACGATGAGCCCGGACGCTATCGCCGCCCTTGCCGGCCAGCCCTATGCCGACGCGGCTTTCGCCGTCATCCAGCCGTTCGTTGCCGGCGAGATCGGCGACGAAGACCTCCACGCGATGTGCCGGGCGTCCTACGCCGGCTTCCGGCACTCCGCCGTCGCGCCGCTGGTTCAGATCGCCCCCAGCGAATGGGTGCTGGAGCTGTTTCACGGTCCGACGCTCGCCTTCAAGGACATTGCCATGCAGCTGCTGGCGCGGCTCATGGATCACGTGCTGGCCAAGCGCCGCAGCCGCGTCACCATCATCGGCGCCACGTCCGGCGACACCGGCGCAGCCGCGATCGAAGCGTTCCGCGGCCGCGACAATGTCGATGTCTTCATCCTGTTCCCGGAAGGCCGCGTGTCGCCGATCCAGCAGCGGCAAATGACCACGGCCGGCGACGCCAACGTGCATGCGATCGCCGTGAAGGGCACGTTCGACGATTGTCAGGCGATCGTGAAAACGCTCTTCGGCGACCAGGGTCTGCGCGACCGGCTGGGGCTCGCCGGCATCAATTCGATCAACTGGGCGCGCATCCTCGGCCAGATCGTCTACTACTTCACCTCGGCCGTGGCGCTCGGCGGGCCCGCCCGCTCCGTTTCGTTCACCGTTCCGACCGGCAATTTCGGCGACATTTTCGCCGGCTACGCCGCAAAGCGAATGGGCCTGCCGATCGAGCGGCTCGTCATCGCGACCAACGTCAACGACATCCTGGTGCGCGCGCTGGCCAGCGGTCGCTACGATCTGCGCGACGTATCGGCGACCGCCTCCCCGTCGATGGACATCCAGGTCTCCTCGAACTTCGAACGCCTGCTCTTCGCGGCATACGGGCGCGACCCCGACGCGGTGCGCCGGCTGATGCAGCGGCTGGCGCAGGGCGGCGCCTTCGACATCGACGAGGCGGCCCTGAAGGCGATCCGCGCGGAGTTCTCCGCCGGTCGCGCCGACGAGGTCGAAACCGCCGCGACGATCCGCCAGACTTACGAGACAACCGGCTTTCTGGCCGACCCACATACGGCGGTGGGTCTGGCGGTGAGCCGCCGCTTCGCCGATCCGGCGGTTCCGATGATAACGCTCGCCACGGCGCACCCGGCCAAGTTCCCCGACGCCGTCAAGGCAGCCGCGGGCATCGAAGCCGCGCTGCCGGCGCCCCTCAGCGGGATCACGGAAAAGCCCGAGCATTTTGCGACACTCGCCAACGACGCTCAGGCCGTCGGCGACTACATGGCGGCCCACAGCCGCGCCATCACGGAAAAGGTTTGAAGCCCATGAACGTCCGCCTGTCGCGCCTTGAGTCCGGACTGACGGTCGTTACCCACGCGATGGATCATCTGGAGAGCGCCGCGCTCGGCGTCTGGGTCGGCGCCGGCTCGCGATCGGAGTTCGAGCACGAACACGGCCTGTCGCATCTCCTCGAGCACATGGCCTTCAAGGGCACGCGCACGCGCTCGGCCATCGACATCGCCGAGCAGATCGAAGCCGTCGGCGGCGAGGTCAACGCCGCCACCAGTGTCGAGACCACCTCCTACTACGCACGCGTTCTCAAGGAAGACGTGCCGCTCGCCGTCGATATTCTTTCCGACATCCTTCAGAACTCGGTCTTCGACCCCCACGAACTCGAGCGCGAGCAGCACGTCATCCTGCAGGAGATCGGCGCGGCGCTCGATACCCCGGACGACCGCGTCTACGACCTGTTCACCGAGGCCGCCTACCCGACGCAGCCGCTCGGCCGAACCATCCTCGGCACGCCGGAAACCGTGCAGGCGGTTGGATCGCCGATGCTGGGAGAATATCTCGGGCGCCATTATCGCGGCCCGGCGATGGTCATCGCTGCGGCCGGCGCCGTCGACCACGACGCGATCGTGGCGCTGGCTAGCGACCGCTTCGGCGGACTGGCGAGCCATCCCGGCCCGACGCCTGTGGCCGCCGCCTACAAGGGCGGCGAGTTGCGCGAGAGCCGCGACCTCATGGAAACCCAGGTCATGATCGGCTTCGAAGGCCGTCCCTACACCTCGGAGAGCTTCTACACCGCGCAGGTGCTTTCGGCCGTGCTCGGCGGCGGCATGTCCTCGCGGCTCTTCCAGGAAGTGCGCGAGCGCCGCGGCCTCTGCTATTCGATCTACGCATTCCATTGGAGCTTCTCCGACACCGGCATGTTGGGCGTTCACGCCGCCACCGGACCGGGCGACGTCGCCGAACTGATGCCGGTGATCGTCGGCGAACTGGAGCGCGCCGCCCACGACATCAACGAGACCGAGCTCAACCGCGCCAAGGCGCAACTGCGCGCGGGCCTCCTGATGGCACTGGAGAGCCCGGCGGCGCGCGCCGGCCAGCTGGCGCGCCAGCTGCTCCTGTTCGGACGGCCGATCCCGATCGAGGAACTGGTTGGGCGCATCGACGCCATCACGGTCGGCGAATTGCGCAAACTCGCCGAGGACATCATGACCGGCAGCCCGCCGACACTTGCCGCCATCGGGCCTCTTGACGGACTGATGAGCCGTGAAAAAGTAGCCGAGCGGTTCGGCGCTCGACTGAACGCGTGAAGAACTAAGGGCGCGCGGCGATGGCGTTTCTCCGCTCGATCTCCACGAACAATGCTCCGCCGGTGCTGCGGGGCGACCGGGTCTTGCTGCGCACGCCGGCGGTCTCCGACTATCCGCAATGGGCGAAGCTGCGCGAGGAGAGCCGGGCGTTCCTGGCGCCATGGGAGCCGATCTGGCCCGCAGACGACCTGACCAAGCTGGCGTTTCGGCGGCGGCTGCGACGCTACCAGCGGGAAATCCGCAACGGCACCGGCTATCCGTTCTTCGTCTTTTCGCCTGACGGCGACACCTTGCTCGGCGGCCTGACGCTGTCGCAGATCCAGCGCGGCGTCACCCAGTCGGTGGTGCTGGGCTACTGGATGGGGCAGCCCTATGCCGGCAAGGGCCTGATGACCAGCGCGGTCAGATCGGTCGACGCCTTCGCTTTCGACACGCTGCACCTCAACCGCATCGAGGCCGCCTGCCTGCCCCACAATGCCGCCTCGATTCGCCTCCTCGAAAAGGTCGGATTCGCCCGCGAAGGCTACGCCCGGAAATACCTGTGCATAGACGGCCGCTGGCAGGATCACCTGCTGTTCGGACTGGTTCGCGACGACCCACGGCCCTAATTTTGGCGAATCTGGCAGCCAACGCCGGTTCCGCTTGCCGGGCCGGCGAACAAAATAGTACTCATCCGAGGTCGATTTGGGCCCCTGGAGGATCGGTTGCAATTCACGCGTAGTATCGCGGTCCTCGTTCTTTCACTGCTGAGTCTTTACGTCGCCTCGGTGCCCGCCGTGGCGCTGGAAGCCGTTGCCGTGCCGCTCGACGGGCGCACGCTCGATCTGACCCGCGCCGTCCAGCTCTATCGCCAGCAAGACGATCGCATCCAGGTTTCGACCGCGCCGGGCGCCGACGGCATCGTGCGGCGCATCGAGGTCAGGGCGCGCGAGGCCGCCGGCGGCAGTTCGTTCTGGGCTGTGTTCGCGCTCGCCAACAATGGCGACGAGCAGATCGACCGCCTGCTGGTCGCGCCCCATTTCCGCCTCGCCGGGTCTGGCCTCCTGTGGCCGGACCTTGGCGCCTCGCGCATCGCCTCGATCACGCCGAGCCAGGGCTTCGCGCCGGACCGGCGCGTGAGCCAGGAGGCGGACGTCTTCCGTGTGACGCTCGATCCCGGCTCGGTGGTCACCTTCGTCGCCGAGTTGCGCACGCTCGATCTTCCGCAGCTCTATCTGTGGGACAGCGACGCCTACAAGGACTCGGTCAACAGCTACACCCTCTACCGCGGCATCGTGCTCGGCATCTCGGGGCTGCTGGCGCTGTTCATGACCATCGTGTTCGTGGTCAAGGGCACCGCCATGTTCCCGGCGACCGCGGCGCTCGCATGGGCGGTACTTATCTATCTGTGCATCGATTTCGGATTCTGGAACCGCGTGATCAACATCGCGCCCGGAGGCGATCAGGTGTGGCGCGCCGGCGCGGAGGTGTTTCTGGCCGCGTCGCTGGTCATCTTCACCTACACTTATCTCAACCTGAACCGCTGGCACGTCCGCTACAGCCATCTCACCATCGGCTGGCTGGTCGGTCTTGGCATCCTGCTTGGCGTCGCGGTGATCGAGCCGTCGGTGGCATCGGGCATCGCCCGTTTCTCAATCGGCTTCACCGCGGTCGCCGGCTTCGGCATCATCGTCTATCTCGCCACGCACCAATACGACCGGGCGATCATGCTGATCCCGACCTGGGTGCTGCTGCTGGTGTGGACGTTCGCCGCATGGCTGACCGTGACCGGCAATCTGGTCAACGACGTCGTGCAGCCGGCGCTCGCCGGGGGGCTGGTGCTGATCGTGCTCCTCATCGGCTTCACCGTGATGCAGCATGCCTTCGCCGGCGGCGTCATCATGCAGGGGCCGATCGGCGAGACCGACCGCAAGGCACTGGCCCTGACCGGCGCCGGCGACATCGTGTGGGACTGGGACGTCGCCCGCGACCACATCTACACCGGACCGGAGGCCGAGGATCTGCTCGGCCTGCAACGCGGTGCGCTGGAGGGGCCGGCGCGCGACTGGCTGGAGATATTGCATTCGGCCGACCGCGACCGCTTCCGCACCACGCTCGACACGGCCGTGGAGTTGCGCCGCGGGCGGATCGCCCAGGATTTCCGCCTGCGTTGCGAGGATGGCCACTATCGCTTCTTCCATCTGCGCGCGCGGCCGGTACTGGGCAGCGACGGCGAGGTTCTGCGCTGCGTCGGCACGCTTCTCGACGTGACCGAGGAACGCACGGCGGAAGAGCGGCTGCTGCACGACGCGGTGCACGACAACCTGACCGGCCTGCCTAACCGCGAGCTCTTCTTCGACCGCCTGCGCGCGGCGATCACGCGGACCAATGCCGAGGGCGCGGCGCGGCCGTCGGTGTTCGTGCTCGACATCGACCGTTTCAAGCAGATCAACGATGGCTTCGGCGTCGCGGTCGGCGACTCGATCCTGCTGACCATCGCACGCCGCCTCGCCCGCCTGCTCAAGCCGCAGGACACGCTGGCGCGGCTTTCGGGCGACCAGTTCGCCTTCCTGCTGATCTCGGAGAGCCAGCCGGAGCGCATCGCCGGCTTCGCCGAATCCGTGCGCCGCACGCTGCGCGCGCCGATCACGCTCGGCGAGAAGGAAATCTTCCTGACCGGCTCCATCGGCATCGCCATGCATGACGGCAAGCAGCAGGTCGAACCGGAAGACCTGGTGAAGGACGCCGAGATGGGCACCTTCCACGCCAAGCGACTGGGTGGCGACCGCATCGAGGCGTTCCGGCCGGCGCTGCGCCAGCACGGCAGCGATCTGGCGACGCTGGAGTCGGACCTTCGCCGGGCGCTCGGCCGCGAGGAGATCAAGGTTCTCTACCAGCCGATCGTGCGCCTCGACGACAAGACCATCGCCGGGTTCGAGGCGCTGGTACGCTGGGACCATCCGAAACTCGGGCGCATCCCGCCGAGCGATTTCGTGCCGCTCGCCGAGCGCACGGGCCTGATCATCCCGCTCGGCCTCTTCGTCCTCGACCGCACGGCGCGCCAACTTGCCGAATGGCAGGAGGAACTCGGCCGGCATACGTCGCTGTTCGCCAGCGTCAACGTGTCGAGCCGGCAGCTTCTGCGGCACGACCTGATCAACGACGTGAAGTCGGTGCTCGTCCGATCCAACCTGGCGCACGGTTCTCTCAAGCTCGAGGTGACCGAGAGCCTGGTCATGGAGAATCCGGAATATGCCGCGCAGGTTCTGTCGCGCGTGCGCGAACTGGGCGCCGGCCTGTCGCTCGACGATTTCGGCACCGGCTACTCGTCGCTCTCCTACCTGCAGCGCTTCCCGTTCGACACGATCAAGATCGACCAGACGTTCGTGCGCGGCAGCGGCATCGGCGACCGGCGCGTGATCCTGCGCTCGATCATTTCGCTCGCGCACGATCTGAAGATGGAAGTGGTCGCCGAGGGCGCGGAGACCGAGGCCGACGCCATGGAACTTGCCGATCTCGGCTGCGAATACGTCCAGGGCTTCCTCTACGGCCAGCCGATGACCGCGGCCGAAGCCAGCAAGCTCATCTTCCGCACGGCCGAAGAGGATGAGGAAGAGGTCGCCTGAGCGAGCCGGCTCAAGCGACTGATTTCACAACGCTTTGAGCTGCCGCCTACCGGGCGCCAATCGCCTGTCCTTGACACCCGCCGCGCGGATACCCCTATTCCCGCACATGGATGGCAAGCCCCCCCTCGACATTCTCCTGTGCAGCCCGCGCGGCTTCTGCGCCGGCGTCGACCGCGCCATCCAGATCGTCGAGCTGGCGCTCAAGAAGTTCGGGCCGCCGGTCTATGTCCGTCACGAGATCGTCCACAATCGCTATGTCGTCGACAGCCTGAAGGCCAAGGGCGCGGTGTTCGTCGAGGAACTCGACGAAATTCCGGACACCGAACAACCGGTCGTGTTTTCCGCCCACGGCGTCGCCAAGGCGGTGCCGGAGGCGGCACGACTGCGCAATCTCTTCCATCTCGACGCGACCTGCCCGCTGGTCACCAAGGTCCATCGCGAAGCAGAGATCCATTTCCGCAAGGGGCGCGAGATCGTGCTCATCGGGCACGCCGGCCATCCGGAGGTGGTCGGCACCATGGGGCAGTTGCCCGCCGGTACGATCACTCTGGTCGAGACCGAGGCGGACGCCCGCGCCTTCCAGCCGAAATCGCCGGAGCGTCTCGCCTTCATCACGCAAACGACGCTGTCGGTGGACGATACCGCCTCGATCGTGGCGATCCTCACCGAGCGCTTTCCCGGCATGACGGCGCCGCACAAGGAAGACATCTGTTACGCCACGACCAATCGCCAGGAGGCGGTGAAGCGCATCGCGCAGCAGATCGATGCGATGGTCGTCATCGGCGCGCCGAATTCCTCGAACTCGCAGCGGCTGCGCGAAGTGGCCGAGCGCGCCGGCTGCCCGGTATCGCTGCTCGTCCAGCGCGCCAGCGAGATCGACTGGCGGCGTTTCGACGGCGTCCGCAGGGTCGGCGTCACTGCCGGCGCCTCGGCCCCGGAAGTTCTGGTCGAGGAAGTGATCGACGCATTTGCCGAGCGCTTTGCGGTCAATGTCGACGTGGTGACCGCCGCCGAAGAAGCCGTGGTTTTCAACCTGCCGCGGGCGCTCCGCGAAATCGCCTGATCCGCCGCTTCAGCCGTTGAACAGCAGCACGATGCCGATCACGACCAGCGCCATGCCGAAGACGTCGCGCAGGCCGGGCGTCTGCGCGAACAGTCGTCGGGAGACGAAGCCGGCGATCAGGATCTCGACCAGTCCGAGCGTACGCACCGGCGCGGCGGCCTGAAGCGCGAAGGCGAGGAACCACATCTCGGAGGCGAAGGCGCCGAGGAAGCCTGCCGGCAGGGACGGCCGCCAGGCGCGCAGCACCGCGCGCAGCACGTCCGGCCGGCGCGCCATCAGCCATCCGGAGAGCAGCACCGTCTGCACCGTCAGCGACACGGCCAGCGTCTCGGTCGCCGCCAGCACGTAGTCGGGCGTGCCGATGGCCGTGATGCCGCCGCGGAAGCCGACGGCGGCGAGCGCAAACAGGCTGCCCGAGGCGATGCCGAGAATGGCCGGCCGCCAGGAGAAGACCTCGCGCGCTTCCCGCGCCGGCCACGACAGGACCAGAACGCCGGCCGTGGCGATGACGACGGCCGCGGCCAGCATGGCGCCGATATGCTCGCCGAGGAAAACCACCGCGAACAGCGCCACCTGGACCGGTTCGGTCTTGGTATAGGCGGTGGTGACCACGAAGGAGCGCTCGCGCATCGTGGCGAGCATCAGCGCGGTCGCGGCGATCTGGCAGACCGCACCCACCACGGTCCAGGCCAGCGCCGTCGCGTTGAGCGGCGCGGCCTTGCCTTCCACCGCCCAGACGATGAGCAGGCACAGCAGGCCGAAGGGCAGCCCGAAAAGGAAGCGGATATGGGTCGCGCCGACCGTGCCCAGACGGTCGGTCAGGCTGCGCTGGGTGGCGTTGCGGAAAGTCTGGGCGGTCGCGGCGATAAGGGTGAAAACGACCCACAACCAGGGCGGAGCGGCCATGCTCGGGATACCGTCGGTTTGCGGAAAAAGGCGTTGTGGCGGGTGGCGACCCGTTGCCTAGCACGGCCGGCCGTGTGATCAAGCGCGCCGAAGCGAGATTCACGATCGTCCCATGGCCGTCTATACCGAAATCCCCGATGACGAGTTCGAGTCGTTCATGCGCGGCTACGACCTCGGGACGGTCCTGTCCTGCAAGGGCATCGCCGAGGGCGTCGAAAACTCGAACTTCCTGGTCGTGGCCGAATCCGGCCAGTTCATCCTGACGCTTTACGAGAAGCGCGTCGCCGCCGGCGATCTGCCCTTCTTCCTGGGCCTCATGGAGCATCTGGCGGCGAAAGGGATCACCTGCCCCACGCCCGTCCACGACCGCGACGGCGTTGCGCTGAAGCGCCTCGCCGGCCGGCCGGCGGCGATGGTCACCTTCCTTGCCGGGATGTGGGTGCGGCGGCCGCGCGCCGAGCACTGCGCCGCGGTCGGCGCGGCGCTGGCGCGGATGCACCTTGCCGGGGCCGACTTCGGCCTGAAGCGGCAGAACGCTCTCTCGGTCGCGGGCTGGCGTCCGCTCTACGGGCAGTGCGACGGTCGCGCCGACGCCGTGGCGCCCGGGCTTGGCGCCGATATCGAAGCCGAACTCGATCACATCGAACGCGCCTGGCCGTCGGCCCTGCCGGAAGGCGTCATCCACGCGGATCTGTTTCCCGACAACGTGTTCTTCCTCGGCGGCAAGCTGTCGGGCCTGATCGACTTCTATTTCGCCTGCAACGACATGCTCGCCTACGACGTCGCGGTTTGTCTCAATGCGTGGTGCTTCGAGAATGACGGCGCGCTCAACATCACCAAAGCGCGCGCCCTGCTCGCCGCCTATGCCAGCGTGCGTCCATTCGCGCCGGCCGAGATCGACGCGCTGCCGACGCTTGCCCGTGGCGCGGCGCTGCGCTTCCTGCTGACCCGTCTCTACGACTGGCTGACGGTGCCGGAGGGCGCGCTGGTGGTTCCGAAAGATCCGCTCGAGTACTACCGCAAGCTCCGCTTCCACCGCGGCGTCACCGACGCCGCCGCCTATGGGCTCGACCGGTGACGGCGGACAAGCGCGTCAGCATCTGGAGCGACGGCGCCTGCTCGGGCAACCCCGGCCCGGGCGGCTGGGGCGCGATCCTCATCTGGAACGGCCACGAGAAAGAGCTGAAGGGCGGCGAGCCGGACACCACCAACAACCGCATGGAGCTGACGGCGGCGATCGAGGCGCTGACCGCGCTCACCAAGCCGAGCACCGTCGATTTCTACACCGACTCGCAATATCTGCGCGGCGGCGTGTTGGGCTGGATCGCGGGCTGGCAGAGAAACGGCTGGCGCACGTCGGACCGCAAGCCTGTGAAGAACGTCGACCTGTGGCAGAAGCTCGACGCGCTCCGCCACAAGCACGATATCAAATGGCATTGGGTCAAGGGCCATGCCGGAACCGACGGCAACGAGCGCGCCGACCAGTTGGCGCGCGAGGGCATGGAGCCGTTCAAGCCGAAGAAGAAGAAACGAGCGCCCACCGCAAAGACCGGAGAGTGATTGCGCCATGCCCGGACCGCTCTTCCGCAAGATCGACTGTCACATCCTGAGCGCCGAGAATCTCGACGCGGCGGTGACGTTTTACAGCGGAACGCTCGGGCACGAAGTGATCTGGAGGTCGGAGGAAGCGGTTGCGTTTCGTCTGCCTGACACGGACGCCGAACTGGTCGTCAACAGGCGACTCGGCCCCGAGACAGACTTCCTCGTCGAGGACGTCGACACCGCGTTTGCATCGCTCGTCGAGGCGGGCGCCAAGCCGGTGCGTCCACCCTTCCCCATCGCGATCGGCCGCTGCGCAGTGGTGCGGGATCCCTTCGGCAACACGGTGACGATCGTCGATCAGTCGAAGGGGTCTCTCGTCACCGATGCCAACTCCAATGTCATCGGAGTTCGCGGGCCGGCGTAGCGGGCCTGGATCAAAGCTGGCCGAGGATGGTGGCGGCGCCGGTCGCCTGGATGCCCTTGCCGCCTTCCGGCTCGAAGTTCAGCGACTTGACGACGCCGTCATCGATCACCGCCGAGAACCGCTTCACGCGCGTGCCCATGCCGGGAATGGCGATGTTGAGGCCGAGCGCGCGGGCATAATCGCCGTCGCCATCGGAGACGAAGTCGATCTTGCCGGCGCCGTTCAGCGCCTCGCCCCATGACTTCATCACGTGGTGGTCATTCACGGCCATCACGACAATGCGGTCGACGCCCTTGCCCTTGATGGTGGCGGCGTTGGTGACGAATTGCGGGATGTGGGCGTTGTGACAGGTCGAGGTGAAGGCGCCGGGGACACCAACGAACACCACCTTCTTCCCCTTGAAAAGGTCGTCGGTCGAAACCTGCGACATGGAGTCATCGTCATTCTTGACACGGAAAGAGCCCTGCGGGAGGCGATCGCCCACCTTGATCATGTCTGTCTCCTGGCCGGATGGATAATTCCGGCAGGGAAGATAGGGCAGCAGGGCCGCTAGTCGAGGGTGCTTGTCTGCTCGATGGCCCGGTCGCCGGAGGCGATGGTCACGCGGATGCTGGCGCCGCCGATCGGCGTCTTTGCGCCGGTGCGGCTGAACTTCGCGTCGTAGACGACCCTGTCGCCATCGCGACTGACCAGCACCGGTTCGTAGGGCGACCAGTCGTCGGGCCCCTCGACGAAGAGCCGGGTCTCGCCGGTGGCCGGCACGGTCGCGGCGATCCGGAAGACCGGCTTGGCATCGGTGCCGCCCTCTCGCGCGACGCTGTCCACGGCGAAGACGCCGGGCTCAGGTTTTCCCGGAACCTTGGCGCGTGCCTCGGCAACGATCGCCGCGGCGGCTCGGTCCTCGCCCGCGCCAGCCGGCAGAGCGAGGTGGGCGGTGACGTCATCGGGAATGCACACCTCCTCGCAAACGCCCAGCTTGATCTCGACGGTCAGCTCGGCGGCGGATTTCGGATCCGCGACCGTGGCGCTGATCGGCAGGACGACGCCGCCTTCGTAAACGTTGGTAACGCTGTAGCCGTCGTCGACCTTTTGCGGCACCGGGAACGACACTGCGATATCACCGATGTTGCGCGACGCGGAGAAATCGAACAGCGGTGGAATCCCGGCCGTCCCGGGATTACGCCAATAGGTTTTCCAGCCCGGCGGCAGCACGATCTCGAGCGCGCCGTCGATGCTCCCGTCGGCGCCGACGCCGGCCGAAATCAGCCGCACTTTCGCCTTGGCGCCGGTCGCCCAGTCGCCGGTTGCGGCGACAGCCGGAAGCGCCGCACCGGCGGCAATAGCGCACAGAAACAGGGTCAGCAGAGGACGGATGGTTGTCATACCGCCAACATAAGGCAGCAAACATTGAAGTCCGATCAACACCCTATGGAGCGGTCTTCATTTGTTCGTGAGAGTCGCGCGGCGCCTCGGAAAACGCCGCGACTTTCATTTTGCCGGCGACGTGCTACGCTTTTCTATCATGGCCAAACGGGTTCAGGCGGCATCGAAAGGTCGAGGTTATCTCGACGGTCAATTCCTGATCGCGATGCCCAGCATGCAGGACAACCGCTTCGCGCGGACGGTGGTGTTCATCTGCGCCCATTCGCAGGACGGGGCCATGGGAATCACCATCAACCAGCCGGCGCCCGAGGTGACCTTTCAGGACCTGCTCGTCCAGCTCGACATCATTCCGGAGGCGCCGGAGATCAGGCTGCCGCCCCCTGCCCGGCGCATGCGCGTCCAGCGCGGCGGACCGGTCGAGACCGGACGCGGCTTCGTGCTGCATAGCGCCGACTACTACGCCGAGAGTTCGACGCTGCCCATCGACGAGAACGTCTCGCTGACCGCGACGCTGGAGATCCTGAAGGCGATCGCCGCCGGCAGCGGACCGCGGAACGCGCTGCTGGCGCTGGGCTATGCCGGCTGGGCGCCGGGGCAGCTCGAAGAAGAGATCCAGGCGAACGGCTGGCTGCATTGCGCCGCCCGTCCGGACGTGATCTTCGATCCCGATCTCGAAAGCAAATACGACCGCGCGATGGCTCTGATCGGCGTCGATCCGACACGCCTCATGGGCGAAGCCGGTCACGCCTAGCTTTCGGCTCGGCGCGCGTCCTTGATCCGTCGCCACGCGAAGGCGCCATAGACCAGCGCAAGCGCTACTGCCAGCCCAAACCAGGTGATGGCGTAGCCGAGATGGCTGTTCGGAAAGCTCACCACCGTTTCGCCACCTTGCGGCAGCCCGCCGGGCAGCGCCGGATCGAACCGGGCGTCGATGATGTAGGGGGCGACCCGCTGGGGAGGCAGGCCCTGGGCCGCAGCGTAGAGCGCGGGGTCGCGCGAGAACCACTGGTTCCTGCCGGCATCGTCGCCGGGCATGAACCATGATCGCCGCGCCGACGAACGCAAGAGGCCGACCACGTCCGTCGTTCCGTCGATCTGCCCCGCCGAGCGCGTCGCTGGATCGGCCTTGGCGGCGGGCACGAAGCCGCGGTTGACGTAAACGAACCAGCCGTCGGCGGTCTCAAGCGGCGTCATCACGAAATAGCCGACGCCTGCGGCCGGGCCCTTCGGCTCGGTCAGCGTGTAGACGACGTGGATCTCATGGGCGTTGTCGAAGCGGCCACTGACCGTCACCGGTTGGTATTCGCGCCCGGCAAGATCGAGCCCCGCCCACTCGTCGGGGCCGGGCGCCGCAACCGGCGCATCGCCGAGGCGATCGTTGACGCGCGCAATCAGCGCCTCCTTCCAGTGGAGACGCTCCACCTGCCAGGTGCCCAGCGCGCAGAGGATGGCAAAGGCGGCAAGCGCGGCGACGCTCGGCCACAAAAGGCCGCGGGTGGCGGCTCTCACGTCGATGACGGCCGGCAGGCCACGCTCAGGCGTCCTCGATGCGGCCCAGTTCGGCCCGGTGACGATACTGCTGCGCGATCATCAGGCCCTTGAGCGGCCGCAGGAGTCCAATCGACAGCCCGAGCGTCAGCGGAACCCAGATGAGCGCGTGCAGCCAATACGGCGGATGGAAGGTGAACTCGACGAAAAGCGCCAGCCCGACGACGATGAACCCGACGATCATCATGATGAACACCGCCGGCCCGTCGCCGGAATCGGCGAACGAGAAATCGAGACCGCAATTGGCGCAGCGCGGCGCGACCGTCAGGAAGCCCTCGAACAGCCGTCCTTCACCGCAACGCGGGCAACGCCCGCGCCAGCCAACCGAAACCGGCTGCGGCGGATAGAGGGCCTTGTCCTCGGAACTCATCGCATTTCCGGGACCGGTCGGGCCGGTCATCCGTGATGGATCGGAGCGCCCCACCCGCCCCAGACGTAGATGCAGAAGAACAGGAACAGCCACACCACGTCGACGAAGTGCCAGTACCAGGCGGCGGCTTCGAAGCCGAAATGCTGCTTGGGGTTGAAGTCGCCACGCACAGCGCGGATCAGGCAAACGGTCAGGAAGATCGTGCCGACGATGACATGGAAACCGTGGAAGCCGGTCGCCATGAAGAAGGTGGAGCCGAAGATGTTGCCGCCGAAGGAGAACGGCGCATGCGCGTATTCGTAGGCCTGAACGGAGGTGAAGGTGAGGCCGAGGATCACGGTGCAGATGAGCCCCCAGACGAGCCCCTTGCGATCGTCGTGCAGCAGAGCGTGATGGGCCCAGGTGACCGTGGTGCCGGAGGTCAGCAGGATCAGCGTATTCAGCAGCGGCAGGTGCCACGGATCGAAAACCTCGATGCCCTGCGGCGGCCAGTGACCGCCGGTGAACTGCAACTTGGCAACCTGAATGGCGCTGTCGGCGGAAAGGCTCGAATCGAAGAACGCCCAGAACCAGGCGACGAAGAACATCACCTCCGAGGCGATGAACAGGATCATGCCATAGCGCAGTCCGAGCTGGACGACCGAGGTGTGGAAGCCCTCGTGCGCTTCCTTGATGACGTCGCGCCACCAGACCAGCATCGTGTAGAACACACCGAGCGCGCCCGGCAGCAGAAACCACGCGCTGGCGCCGTGCATGAACGAAATCAAGCCAACCGCCGTGACGAAGGCCGAGATCGCGCCGATGACCGGCCACGGGCTCGGATCGACCAGATGATAGGGATGGTGGTTCGCGTGCGCCTCAGCCATGATTCACTGCTCCAAGATCGTCCCCCGCCGTACGAGCGGCGGCGGGCGTCAAAGCGGGTTGCCCCCGGATGCCGCGGCGGCGGAGGCAACCGGTTTGGCCGCCTGCGTGGTCGCGGGATAGAACGTATACGATAGCGTGATGGTGTTGATGTTCTCGAGATCGGGATCGTCGGCGTAGGCCGGATCGACGAAGAAGGTGACGCCGAGTTTCTCCTTCTCGCCCGGCTTCAGCGTCTGATCGGTGAAGCAGAAGCAGGCGATCTTGTTGAAATAGGCGCCGACCTGATCGGGCGCGACGTTGAACGCGGCGGTGCCGGTTTCGGTCTTGTCGGTGCGATTCTCGGCAAGAAACTCGACCGTGCCAACCTCGCCGAGCTTGACCTGCACCTGGCGCTGCAACGGCCTAAAACTCCAGCCGAGATCGTTGCTGATGTTGCCGTCAAAGCGCACGGTGACGACGCGGTCGAGCACATGGGCCGGAGCGGCCTGCGCCTTGCGCGTCGTGCCGCCATAGCCGGTCACCTGGCAGAAGATCTTGTAGAGCGGCACGGCGGCAAAGGCCATGCCGACCATGCCCATTGCAAAGACGGCACAAACCGCGGCGGTGAGGCCGAGATTGAGACGACGCGGCGATGGCGGTTTCGGTTGGCTGTCCATGATCACATCGGCGGGGTCATCACGTTCTGACCCAGTCGCGCGATGGTCAGAACGAAGAACAGGATCACCAGGACGCCAAGCGCAACCGCCATGGCCACCGAACGCGAGCGGCGGCGCTTCAGTTGCGCCTCGGTCAGGCGCACGCCTTCGTCGTCTGCCGCCATCGCCGTCATGCCGCCGTTCCGGAGAAGCCCCACTCGGCGAGGATCACCGCGAAGAGCAGGAACAGGTAGAGCAGCGAGAAAGCGAACAACCGGCGCGCCGGCAGCTTGGCGGCGTCGCCATCGGGCATGCGATAGACCTGCCAGGCCAGCCATACGAAGACCGCGCCGAGCCCGCCGGCGATCAGCGCGTAGGCCAGCGAGGCCATGCCGGCCAGCGGCGGCGCGATCGCCGCGACTACGGCGAGAACCACCGCATAGGCGAGGATATGGCGCTTCGTCGACGCTTCCCCGGCGACGACCGGCAGCATGGGCACGCCGGCCTTGGCGTAGTCTTCGCTCTTGTAGAGCGACAGCGCCCAGAAGTGCGGCGGCGTCCACAGGAAGATGACCAGAAACAGGATCAGGCTCTCGACGCTGACGCCGCCGGTGACCGCCGCCCAGCCGACGACCGGCGGCAGCGCACCTGCCGCACCGCCGATGACGATGTTCTGCGGCGTCGAGCGCTTGAGCCACATCGTATAGACGACGACGTAGAAGAAGATCGTGAAGGCGAGCAGCCCGGCCGCGACGTAGTTGGTGGCGAGGCCGAGGAAGGTCACCGAGCCGACGGCCAGCGGCAGCCCAAACGCGGCGGCCTCGCCGCGCGTCAACTTCCCCGCCGGGATGGGGCGCTTCGCCGTCCGCCGCATCAGCCCGTCGATATCGGCGTCGTACCACATATTGAGCGCGCCGGCGGCGCCCGCACCGACCGCGATCGCAAACAGCGCAACCGCGCCAATGACCGGGCTCAGTGTTCCCGGCGCGATCGCCATTCCGACAAACGCCGTGAACACGACCAGAGACATGACCCGCGGCTTGAGCAGGGCGATATAGTCGCCGACGCTGCCGCCAAGCGCCAGATCGGCGACAACGCCCGGGTCCGCGTCACGACTGTCCGAATACGCCATCTCGTCCTTCGCTTATGTCGCCGACAGCGGCACTGCTACCGAATCCGCGGCAGGGTCGACCACTGGTGGAACGGCGGCGGCGACGACAGGACCCATTCCAGCGTGGTCGCGCCGGCGCCCCAGGGATTGTTGCCAGCCGGACGCTTCTTCGCGAATGCCTCCCACATGCCGTAGAGGAAGATCAAGACGCCGACCGCCGCGATGTAGGAGCCGATCGACGAGACCATGTTCCATCCCGCGAACGCGTCGGGATAGTCGACGTAGCGGCGCGGCATGCCGGCGAGGCCGAGGAAGTGCTGCGGGAAGAACACGAGGTTGACGCCGATGAACGTCACCCAGAAGTGCCACTTGCCGATCGTCTCGTTGTACATGTAGCCGCTCATCTTCGGGAACCAGTAGTACCAGCCCGCGAAGATGGTGAAGACGGCGCCGAGCGACAGCACGTAGTGGAAGTGGGCGACGACGAAATAGGTGTCCTGCAGCACGTAGTCGAGGCCGGCGTTGGCGAGCATGACGCCGGTAACGCCGCCGACGGTGAACAGGAAGATGAAGCCCACGGCCCACAGCATCGGCGTCTTGAACTCGATCGAACCGCCCCACATCGTCGCGATCCACGAGAACACCTTGATGCCGGTCGGCACCGCGATGACCATCGTGGCAGTGACGAAATAGGCCTGCAACGAAAGCGCCAGGCCGACCGTGTACATGTGGTGCGCCCACACGACGAAGCCGATGAAGCCGATCGCGACCATGGCGTAGGCCATGCCCATGTAGCCGAACACCGGCTTCTTCGAGAAGGTCGAGATGATCTGGCTGGTCATGCCGAAGCCGGGCAGGATCAGGATGTAGACCTCTGGGTGGCCGAAGAACCAGAACAGGTGCTGGAAGAGCACCGGGTCGCCGCCCTGGTCGGGCTTGAAGAACGCCGTGCCGAAATTGCGGTCGGTGAGCAGCATGGTGATCGCGCCGGCGAGGACCGGTAGGGCGAGCAGCAGCAGGAAGGTCGTCACCAGAATCGACCACACGAACAGCGGCATCTTGTGCAGCGTCATGCCGGGCGCGCGCATGTTGAAGATCGTGGTGATGAAGTTGATGGCGCCGAGGATCGACGAGGCGCCGGCCAAGTGCAGCGCGAGGATCGCGAAGTCCATCGCCGGGCCGGGCTGGCCGGTCGTCGACAGCGGCGGATAGATCGTCCAGCCGCCGCCAACCCCGAAGCTGCCCGGAGCGCTCGGCATGAACAGCGAGATGATCAGGAGCAGCAACGCCGGCGGCAACAGCCAGAACGAGATGTTGTTCATGCGCGGGAAGGCCATGTCGGGCGCGCCGATCATGATCGGCACGAACCAGTTGCCGAAGCCGCCAATCATGGCCGGCATGACCATGAAGAAGATCATGATCAGGCCGTGAGCCGTGACGAATACGTTGAAGAGTTCGGGATTGCCGAAGATCTGCAGGCCGGGCTCCATGAGCTCCATGCGCATGGCGACCGAAAGGGCCCCGCCGATGATCCCGCTGAAGATGGCGAAGACAAGGTACATCGTGCCGATGTCCTTGTGGTTGGTCGAGTAGAGCCAGCGGCGCCAGCCGGTCGGATGGCCTTGCGCGGCCATCTCTTCGCTGTGCGCCTGGTAGCCTGCGCTCGTCGCCATGGAAGTCTCTCCTTCGATCAAAACGTTCGGTTGCGCCGCTGCCGGCGTCTAGTTCTTGGCGTCGGCGACGACGGCCGGCGTCTTCGCCTCGGCGGCAGCCAACTGCTTGTAGGCACCCTCAAGGTCGGTCGCGGCGGTCTTCGCCCAGGCGTCGAACTTGTCCTGGCTGACGGCGCGCACGGCAATCGGCATGAAGGCATGGCCGTGCAGGTCGTTCTCGCCGCTCGGCGGCGCCTGGCCGCAGAGTTCCGAGCACTGGCCGTAGTAGACGCCCTCGCGGTCGGCGCGGAACCACGTCTCGTTGAGACGACCGGGAACGGCGTCGATCTTGATGCCAAAGGCGGGTACGGCGAACGAGTGGATGACGTCGGCGCCGATCACCTGCATGCGGACGACGACGCCCACAGGCACGATCATCTCATTGTCGACGGCAAGCAGCCGCGGCTGATCGGCCGGGCGCTCGTTCTCCTGGAGCATGTAGGAGTCGAACGAGATGTCGCCGTTGTCGGGATATTCGTACGACCAGTACCACTGGTTGCCGGTCGCCTTGATGGTGAGCTGCTTGTCTTTCGCCGGGTCGAAGCCGGCGATGGCGCGGGCCGGGTCGTGTTCGGCAAACAGCAGCGCGAACGACGGAACCGCGATGCCCACAAGGATCAGGATCGGCACGACCGTCCAGATCACCTCGATGACCGTATTGTGCGACGTCTTCGAGGGCACCGGGTTGGCGCGCGCGTTGAAGCGCACGATGCAATAGGCCAGCAGCGCCAGAACGAGCAGCACCACCAGGGTCATGACGATCATCACGCCGTCGTTGAAATGGTGGATCATCTCCATGATCGGAGACGCAGCCGGCTGAAGGTTGATCTCCCAAGCCCCCGGTGCCGCCGACGCTTGTCCGGCAAGCGTGACTGCCGCTGCGGCGCCGAGCGCCGGGCCCCGTGTCGCCCGCATGAATGCCATCGCCACCAAAATCGCTCCTTCCCCGCCCCCGAGGGCTCCCGAATCGAACCCTGTCTTAGCAGTCCAAAACACCTGCCGAAAGCTCAAGCGCGCCGCCACCCACGGTTCACGGCGCCGCCGCTCCCTGGAACCGTGCCAGAGAGAAACCACAAGCGGTTTTGTCCCGCAACGGCGGAACGCTGCCGGCGATGCGGCAAATCGCGCTTTCGCCTTGTATTTGCCGCTATCGGAGGGCGCATTCGCCCGCGGGACGACGGCCAAGGTGCGATTCCTTCGCGACAGCGTTTGCTGCAAGATGGGGCCGGGTTTATTGCCGATTCGGCGATTTTCCGCTTGCCCATGCACCTCAAGGCTGATGAATCGACGGTAGATGTACGAAGACGATTACGAACCCGAGCCAAGGCGCAGCCCGCTTGTCCCGATCCTGACGGTCGTTGCCGGCGTCCTGGCGATCGCCGTGGGCGCGGTTATCGTCATGTTCGCGTTGGGCATGTTCGGTCGCTCGGCCCCGACTTCGGCGGTCGCAACGTCGGCGCCGCCGGCGGCCCCTGCCGCGGCGCAATCCGGTCTGCAGCAGGAACCTCAGCCTGCCGCCGAAACCGATGTACCAAAGGCGGTGGTGTCCGTGGCGCCGCCGGCGCAGGGCGAGCCGCCGGTGCGCTCCACCCACGCCGACTGGCAGGTGCGCTGCGACACGCCCGCCGGGGCGCAGAGCGAACAATGCGTGCTCATGCAGTTCGTCACCGCCGAGGACCGCGAGAACGTCGGCCTGACGGTCATCGTGCTGAAGACGGCCGACAAGAAATCGCGGATCATGCGCATCCTGGCGCCGCTCGGGGTGCTGCTGCCGTCGGGTCTCGGCCTCAAGATCGACGACGCCGATCTTGGCCGCGCCGGTTTCGTGCGCTGCCTGCCCAACGGCTGCGTCGCCGAGGTAATCCTCGAGGACAAGCTTCTCAATCAGCTCGAGACCGGCAAGACGGCGACGTTCATCATCTTCCAGACGCCGGAAGAAGGCATCGGCATCCCGATCTCGCTGGCGGGCTTCGGCGAGGGCTTCAACGCCCTGCCCTGACCGGACGCGTCCGCGCCGATCGAGATTTGGCGGATCGCGGCGGAAGCCCTATCTGTAGGGCCAACCCCTCCTCCATCCGGCAGCGTATTCCATGACCGACAAGCCGCAGACCATCCTCGACCGCGCCGGCCTCGACCGCGAAACCGCGCGCAAGGCCGTCGCCGACGCGCTTCAGGGCGCGGACGACGGCGAGCTCTATCTGGAGTTCGCCCAGTCGGAGAGCCTGATGTTCGACAACGGCCGGCTGAAGGCCGCCAGCTTCGACACCAATCAGGGCTTCGGCCTGCGCGCCGTCGCCGGCGAAGCGGCCGGCTACGCCCATTCCGGCGAGATTTCCGAGCCGGCCATCCGGCGTGCCGGGGACGCGGTGCAGGCGGTCAAGGCGGGCCATACCGGCAAATATGCAGAGCCGCCGCGCGGCACCAACCGCGCCCTCTACGGCGACCAAAGCCCGCTCGGCAGCCCGACCTTCGCGGAGAAGGTGAAGCTGCTCGAAACCATCGACGCCTACGCCCGCGACAAGGACCCGCGCGTGCGCCAGGTCACGGCCTCGCTCGGCGGCTCGTACCAGGAAGTCGAGATCCTGCGCGCCGACGGGACCTTCGTGCGCGACGTCCGTCCGCTGGTGCGGGTCAGCGTCTCCGTGGTGGTCGGCGACGGCGACAAGCAGGAATCCGGATCGCACGGCATGGGCGGACGGGAGGGCTTCGGCCAGTTCATCGCCACCGACCAATGGCAGTTCGCGGTCGAGGAAGCGTTGCGTCAGGCGCTGGTCAATCTCTCGGCGGTGCCCGCCCCCGCCGGTACGTTCGACGTGGTCCTCGGTCCGGGCTGGCCAGGCATCCTGCTGCACGAGGCCGTCGGCCATGGCCTCGAAGGCGACTTCAATCGCAAGGGCGAGAGCGCCTTCGCCGGCCTGATGGGCCAGCGCGTCGCCTCGCCGGGCGTCACCGTCGTCGACGACGGCACCATCGCCAACCGGCGCGGGTCGCTCAGCGTCGACGACGAGGGCACGCCGACGCAGACAACGACGCTGATCGAGGATGGCATCCTGGTCGGCTACATGCAGGACCGGCAGAACGCCCGCCTGATGGGCATGAAGCCGACCGGCAA
This sequence comes from uncultured Alphaproteobacteria bacterium, assembly GCA_963781775.1. Taxonomy (GTDB): domain Bacteria; phylum Pseudomonadota; class Alphaproteobacteria; order Rhizobiales; family Kaistiaceae; genus CAVSRC01. Next base: position 99,456 of record CAWAHE010000024.1, read on the forward strand.
TGGCCGCCGGCAGTCCTACGCGCACATCCCGATGCCGCGCATGACCAACACGATCATGCAGGCCGGCAACGACGACCCGGGCGAGATCCTTGCCTCGGTGAAGAACGGAATCTACGCCGTCTCGTTCGGCGGCGGTCAGGTGGACATCACCTCCGGCAAGTTCGTCTTCTCGTGCACCGAGGCCTACAAGATCGAGAACGGCAAGATCGGGCCTGCGATCAAGGGCGCCATGCTGATCGGCAACGGGCCGGACGCGCTCACCCGCGTGAAGATGATCGGCAACGACATGCAGCTCGATCCCGGCATCGGCACCTGCGGCAAGAACGGCCAGGGCGTGCCGGTCGGCGTCGGCCAACCGTCGCTGAGGATCGACCAGATCACCGTGGGCGGCACGGCGACCTAGCCTCCGTCAACATGCGGCTCAGACGCGCGACCGGCGCCATCCGGCCGCGCGTGCATCCGATTCCGAGCAGAACCAGCGCTCGCCTGCCAGGGGATTGATGACCGTCTCGTCGTAATAGCGCTGGCCGGGCACGTGATAGATGCGCTCGCCGGTGTTGTGGCTGATGTTGCCCTTGATCTCGCATGGCGCGCCGGAGTCACCGGAGCCCGAGAAGAACGACTGAACATCGGACAGCGGTATGTCGGTCTGGGCGATCGCCAGCGAGCCGAAAAAGCCGATCCCTGTGGCAATAGCCACCTGGAAAGGAAGGGGCATCCGGCGTCGACCCATGTTCGCCTCCTCGACCCATTGCAATTTGGTCGTGTGGGGCTTGTCGGTTCAACTTTTGGCATCAGAGACGGTAAACGCCGCGTTTCCTCGGTCCAGCAATGCCAAAAGGCGCTTGGGGCGGATGGTGCACCGCACACCGCAACGCTAGTCTGCACGCGGCAAGATATTCGCGGTAGGTCGGTATGGATCCACAGAGCACCGAACTGGTGAACGCGGTCGCGCTGCTCGGCGCGGCGGTGGTTTCCGTGCCGATCTTCAAGCGCATCGGCCTCGGCTCGGTCGTCGGCTATCTCGTCGCCGGCGTCGCCATCGGGCCGTTCGGGCTGAAGCTGTTCCGCGATCCGGAATCGGTCCTCGGCATCGCCGAATTCGGCGTCGTCCTCCTGCTCTTCGTCATCGGGCTGGAACTGAAGCCGTCGCGGCTATGGAGCCTCAGGCGCGACATCTTCGGCCTCGGCGCGGCGCAGGTGATCGTGTGCGGCGCGCTGCTGATGGGCGCCGGCATACTGGCCGGGCTGTCACCGGCAGTCGCCTTCGTCGCGGCCAGTGGGCTGGCGCTGTCCTCGACCGCGATCGTCATGCAGATCCTGGAAGAGCGCGGCGAGACGACCGAGCCGCACGGCCAGAAGATATTTTCCGTTCTGCTGCTGCAGGACCTCGCCATCGTTCCCCTGCTGGCGGTGCTTGCCGTGCTGGCGCCGGGCCACGTCGACGGCGACCAATCGCGACTGATGCAGATCGCCATTGCGATCGTTGCCGTGGCGGGGGTGGTCGGAGTCGGCCGCTACCTGCTCAACCCCGTGTTCCAGGTGCTCGCTGCCGCCAATGCGCGCGAGATCATGACCGCCGCCGCGCTCCTCGTGGTGCTTGGCGCGGCACTGGCCATGCAGGCGACTGGCCTGTCGATGGCAATGGGCGCCTTCATCGCCGGCGTGCTCTTGTCCGAATCGAGCTTCCGCCATCAGCTCGAGGCCGACATCGAACCGTTCCGCGGGTTGCTGCTCGGCCTGTTCTTCCTCGCCGTCGGCATGTCGATCGATCTCGGTCTGATCGCCCACGCCTGGCCGCTGGTGCTGGCGGCCGTGGCCGCGCTCGTGGGAATCAAGATCGTCGGCATCTACGGCGTCGCCCGCCTGTTCCGCAACGGCCATGCCAACTCGCTCCGCATCGCGCTGTTGCTGGCGCAGGGCGGCGAGTTTGCCTTCGTGCTGTTCACGACGGCGCAGGGCGTCGGCCTGCTCGACGCCGGCACGAGCGCATTGCTAACCGCCGCTGTGATCGTCTCCATGGCGTTGACGCCGCTGGCGCCGTTCGTCCTGAAACTGGTCCTGCCGCCGCCGCAAGATTCGATGGAAGGGATCGCGGTCGCCGAGGGACTGACCGCCAGTGCGTTGGTCATTGGCTTCGGACGTTTCGGCCAGGTCGCGTGTCAGGGGCTGCTGGCGCGCGGAGTCGACGTGTCGATCATCGATTCCGACACCGAGATGATCCGCGTCGCGGCGCGTTTCGGATTCCAGATTTACTATGGCGACGGGACCCGTCTCGATGTGCTGCGCGCAGCCGGAGCCGGAACCGCCAAGATCATCGCCGTCTGCGTCGACAGGCGTGCCAGCGCCGACCGCATCGTCGAGGTCGTCAAATCGGAATTCCCGCTGGCGCAGCTCCTCGTGCGTTCCTACGACCGCGGCCACACGCTCGATCTGGTCGCGGCCGGCGTCGACTACCAGATCCGCGAAACCTTCGAGTCAGCGATGAAGTTCGGCGAAACTGCCCTCCTCGCCCTGGGCGTACCGGAGGACGAAGTGGCGGAGATCGTGGAAGGCGTACGCAAGCGCGACGCCGACCGGCTCGAACTGCAAATGGTCGATGGCCTGTTGGCCGGCCGTGACCTCATGAAGCGGAACCTGCCGACGCCAACGCCGCTGACACCGCCCAAGCGCGAGGGCCGGCCGCTCAGCGAGGAGACGGCCGTGATCGCCAGCGGTGTGGCCGAGCCGCGCGCGACACCGCTGCCATCTGCGGACTGAGGCGGCACGCTCACGGTCGCGGAGGCGCACGGGCTGGCGATGGGGGCGCTTGTCGCGGTGATGCAGGAGGCAGTGCCAGACAGGCTATTCCGAAACTCGCCGGGTTAGGCCGATGACCCGTCCTGAGGGACGAATACCTTGTTTGGGAAGCTCTGGTCGATAACGTCCAGGAAGGCGCGGACCTTCGCTCCCACGAGGCGTCGGGAGCTCTGCAGCGCCCATATCTCCACCGGCGGCGCATCCTCCACGCCCCACAGTGCAAGCCTGCCCGCAGCGACGTCGTCGGCGACCAGAAGCCTGGGTAGCAGCGCGACCCCGGCCCCCGCCACGGTCGCGTCGCGCACCATCAGCAGCGAGGACAAGCGGAGCACAGGCTGCGGCTTCAGCGTCAACACCTCGCCCTCCGCGGACCGCATCCGCCAGAGGCGGTTCGCCGGCATTGCGGCGAGAACGGCCGCCCCGACAGGGATCTCGGAAGACGTGGGCCGGCCGAAATGGAGCCTGGGCAGGTCCGGCGCGGCCACGATCAGCCGCTCGTCTGTCATGAAACGTCGGCCGACCAGTCGCTCGTCCGGAGCGGGATCGATGCGAATCATCAGGTCGAAACCATCCTCGACCGGATCTACCGGCCGGTCGTCGGCGACGATCTCCAGCTGCACATCCGGATAGGCCAGGGCGAAACGCGCGCCGATCCGGCCCAGCGCCACATGCGCGAAGACGACCGGCGCGCTAACACGCAGGCGTCCGCGCGGCACCGAAGCGCCCAGGATGACGGCTTCTCCAGCCTCCGCGATTTCGGCGAGCAGCCCCTCGGTGCGCGCATGCAGGGCTCGGCCTTCCTCCGTCAGGCGCAGAGTGTGCGTGCCCCTATCGATGAGCCTGACACCCAGGCTCCGTTCCAGCTCCGCCACCCGGCGCGACAGGGTCGCCTTGGGTCTGCCAGCGAAACGCGCTGCGCGACTAAAGCCGCCCTGGGCAGCCACGAGATTGAAATCGGCCAAGGCCTCCAGATCCATTCTGCGTCTCAAATTTGGAACAAGCTGTTCCAAACATGCCATCTGCTGCAAAATAATGGAACATCTATCTTGAGCCTCAAGGGACGGCGCATTCCGCGCCATTTCTGAGGAGATTTTGACATGACGATCCTGGTCACCGGGAGCACAGGGACCATCGGTTCCGAGATCCTGGCACGTCTGCAGGGCCAAGGCAGTGAAGTGCGGGCCCTGACGCGTTCGCCGGAAAACGCACAAGTGCCGGCCGGCGTCATCCCGGTCGGCGGCGAGCTTGGCGACATCGACTCCTTCCGCGCGGCCATGGCCGGGGTCAGCACCCTGTTTTTGCTGGTCCCCAATCTGGCTGATGAAATGACCCAGGCCATGCTGGCGCTCACCGTCGCGCGTGAGGCCGGCGTCAAAGGCGTGGTCTATCTGTCGGTGTTCAAGGGCGAGGCCTATGCAGACGTGCCACACTTCGCAGGCAAGGCCACGGTTGAACGGATGATAGAGGCCCTCGACCTGCGGGCGACAGTGCTGCGCCCCGCCTATTTCATACAGAACGACCTGCGCCAGAAGGACCTGCTGCTGGGGCCAGGCGTGTATGGCGTGCCGATCGGCGCCAAGGGCGTGTCAATGGTCGACATCCGCGATATCGCGGCGGCCGCCGCCGCGGAGCTCCAGCGACGCGAGCGGGCCCCGACTGCCCTTCCCCGCGAAATCTACGACCTCGTCGGCCCCGACAGCCTGACCGGGGACGCAATCGCGGCGATCTGGGCCGAGGCGCTTGGTCGGCCCGTCCGCTACGGCGGCGACGATCTGACAGTCATGGCGCAGCGCATGAAGGCCACGCTGCCCGGCTGGCACGCCCTGGATCTGCGCCTGATGTTCCAGCGGTACCAAAGTGACGGCGCCGCGGCCGCTCCTGCCGCGATCGAGCGCCTCACGGCGTTGCTCGGCCGCTCTCCGCGGTCCTACCGCGACTTCGCCCGCGACGCCGCCGCCCAATGGGCGAAGGTCTAGCCAGCAAAACCCGCAGAGACGCCTCAACCGACCTGGCGACGACGCCTGAACCCCTCAACCTCGCCCAAAGGAGCTTGATCATGACACGCGTATTGTTTGTGGGGCAGAAGCCCGAAACCGTCGACTTTGCGGACCCCGCCCTGCCGCCGGGGTTCAATGCGGAAAAATCCAGGCGGGCATCGACATCGCCCAGGCGACGATGACCGAGCGCGGCTGGGACGGCGACCTCTGCGTGATCACCCCCGACGACAGCGGCTTAGCGATGCTGGCAGCGCAACTGGCGGAAGCGGCCTACGACTGCGTCGTGATCGGAGGCGGCTTGCGCCTTCAACCCAAGAGTTTGCTGCTCTTCGAGAGGGTCGTGAACACCATTCACCGGGGCGCTCCCAAAGCCGCTATCGCGTTCAACACCCGCCCGCAGGATACGGCGGAGGCCGCGGCACGGTGGATCGGTGTGGCTTGACCGCAAGGCGCGCGACAGTGCCGCGGATGGCGACTACGGATAGAGTCGCGTCTTCTCCCAGCCGTCGCCGGCGCGCACGAACTTGACGCGATCGTGCAGGCGAAAGGCGCCATCCTTCCAGAACTCGATCTCGACCGGCGCGAGGCGAAAGCCCGACCAGTAGCTCGGGCGCGGCACTTCGCCGATGGCGTATTTCGCGGTGTAGGTGGCGACCGCCTTCTCCAGCGCGAAGCGTGACTCCAACGGACGCGACTGCTGGCTTGCCCAGGCGCCGATGCGACTGCCACGCGCCCGGCTTGCGAAATAGGCGTCGGCCTCGGCGACGCTGACCTCGGTCACCGTCCCGCGCACGCGTACCTGACGGCGCAGGCTCTTCCAGTGGAACAGGAGCGCGGCCTTGGGGTGGGCGAGAAGCTCGCGGCCTTTGGCGCTCTCGAAATTGGTGAAGAAGACGAAGCCGTTCGCATCCTGCCCCTTCAGCAGCACCATGCGCAGATTGGGCATGCCGTCGCCGTTGACGGTGGCGAGCGCCATCGCATTGGGATCGTTCGGCTCGGCGGCCTGTGCCTCGGCAAGCCACTCCGCGAAAAGCGAATTCGGATCCGCTGTTGCCGTGAAGTCACTGTTCATTAACGAAAGTTTCCGATGGTGCGGTCTGTAGTACCGAAGGAGTAACCCGTAAATGTCCGCCCGCAGGCATCCGTATATCGGTCGGCGAACCCAACGCCAATCGCCGCCGTTCCTGCGCGGGGCCGCCATTGCTGCGCTCGCCCTGTCGCTCGGCGGCTGCGCCGGCCTCGGCCTGCCCTTTGGCAGCGAGATGTCCGCCAGCACAGCCTCGGCCAGCGGCGGCCTGAAACCGACCCTGGTCAGCGCCCGTGTCGTCGATGGTGTCGACCCGTCCGACTGGGAGACCATTCGCCGCACGGTCGCCAGCGCCGCCACCAATACAGGCGCCAGCCGCCTCGAGTGGAGCAATCCGGACACCGGCTCGACAGGGGCGGTCGCCGATCTCACCCCCGCAATCCAGCGGGGCGGCCACCTCTGCCGCACCTTCTCGACCACCGTCAACGACCAGCGGGGCATCCGCCGCTATGCCGGCGACGCCTGCCAGCGCACCGATGGCCGCTGGCAACTCTACGGAATGGCCGCCGACGACGCGCAGTTGCTCTGATTTTCGTAACAATTCCGGCGGCCGATTGCCGCAAATGCTGGTATTTGCTGCGCGAATGACCATATTCACGGCGGTCGGCGATTCCGCCGGCCGGCGACCAATCTGATATATTTTCGGCCATGCGCGATCCTTATGAGGTGCTCGGCGTCAGCCGGACGGCCAGCGAGAGCGAAATCAAGTCGGCTTTCCGCAAGCTCGCCAAGAAGCACCACCCAGACCAGAACAAGGACCCCAAGGCGAAGGAGCACTTCGCCGAGGCCAATAGCGCGTACGAAATCGTCGGCGACAAGGAGAAGCGCAAGCAGTTCGACCGAGGCGAAATCGGGCCGGACGGCAAGCCGCGTTTTCAGGGGTTCGAGGGCTTCACTGGTGGCGGCGCGCAGCAGCCCGGCGGCGGCGCGCGCACGTTCCGCTGGTCGAGCGGCGGGCCGGGCGGCGGGTTTGCCGGTGGCGGCGGCGAGCCCTTCGCGGACGATATCCTCAGCGACATTCTCGGCGGTTTCGGACGCGGGCGAGCTCGCGGCGCGCGTCAGCAGGCGCCGCGCGGCGAAGATATCGCGGCGACCGCCGCGGTAACGCTCGAGCAGATCGTCCACGGCGAGAAAGTCCGCGTCGACCTGCCGACCGGGCGCACGCTGGAGGTCACAGTGCCCTTCGGCACCCGGCCAGGGCAGACGATCCGGCTCAAGGGTCAGGGGCGGCCAAGCCCAATGGGCGGCACGCCCGGCGACGCCATGGTCACCATCGAGTTCGTGCCGCATCCGCTGTTCCGCGTCGACGGCGACACGCTCCGACGCGAGATCGCGATCACCCTCGACGAGGCGGTGCTCGGCGCCAAGGTGCGCGTGCCAACGCTGGACGGACCGGTGACGTTGACGGTGCCGCCGAAATCGAGCGGCGGCCGCACGCTCCGCCTCAAGGGCAAGGGCTTGCCGCGTGCCGGCGGCGGACGCGGCGACCTTCTGGTCGCGCTCAAGATCGTGCTGCCCGAAGGCGGCGACGCCGAACTGGAAGCGCTGATGAAAACGTGGCGCGAGAAGAAGCGCTACACCGCCCGCGACGAGACGTCGGAAGCCTGAGGGCGCGGCGCCGCGGCGCGGCGCAGGCGGTCGTTGATCGCCTCGCCAAGACCCCGTTCAGGAATCGACATGACGGCGATGGTGCTCGCTTTCCGATCCAATTCCCTGAGTCCGGCGAAGAACTTGGCGGCGGCCTCTGAGGTGTCGCCTGAAGGGCTGAGATTGACGGTCGCCACCGCCATGTCAGCGCCCTTCGGCAGGTCCAGTCCGAATGCAAGCAGCGCCTCGCCCGCCCTCACCTCGCGCACGTCGAGCCGCAACGCCGCTGCCGGCGCGTAATGCGAGACGAGCATGCCTGGCGCCGCCGGTGCGGCTTGATCGGCGACGCCAACGGTCAGCGCCATGCCCAGCACGTTCTCGATCGCCGACCGGGGGAGCCCGCCCGCCCTGAGCAGCGTCGGCACTGGGCCCGCAAGGCCGACGATGGTCGATTCCAGGCCGATAGTCGTCGGGCCGGCGTCCAGGATCACCGCGACGTCGCTGCCGAGATCATCGGCGACATGGCCCGCCGTTGTTGGGCTGACGTGCCCGGAGCGGTTGGCGCTTGGCGCCGCCAGCGGACGACCGAAGGCGGACAGCAATGCTGTCGCGACCGGATGCGCCGGCACGCGGATCGCGACCGTATCGAGGCCGGCGGTCACCATGTCGGCGACGGCAGCGCCGGGACTCTTCGGCAGCACCAGCGTCAACGGACCCGGCCAGAACGCGGCGGCGAGTCGCTCGGCGCGCTGGTCGAACGTGGCGATGCGGCGAGCCTCCGCCAACGAAGCGGCATGGACGATCAGCGGATTGAAACGCGGCCGGCCCTTGGCGAGAAAGATGCGGCCAACGGCGTCAGCATCGGTGGCGTCGGCGGCGAGGCCGTAAACGGTCTCGGTCGGCATGGCGACGAGCTCGCCGCGGCCAAGCGCGGCGACGGCCGCCGCGATGCCCGCGTCACCGGCAGAGGCCATGTCGAACGTGCGGGGTGGATTTGCGCTAGTCTGTGCCATCGGGTCAGAGTGCCGCTCCGGGCGAGCCGGGTTCTCGCCTGCGGGCACGCGCTGCGTCAAGCGACGGCGGGGAATCCTTCGATGAGCCTCCCCAATCCGGGTTCCGATTTCGCCTTCGGCCTGAGCGCCTTTGGCGGCTTCGCGAAATCTTGCGCCCGTTCGGTCTTGCGTCAGGCGGTGCGCTTCTGGCAAAGGGCGCGGTCGGAGCCGGTGCGGGCGAACACGGCCGGGCGATTGCTTTGGCGCGGTATCACGCCGAATGGTTGTCGGGCGAGATTTTGTCCCTGGCGGCGGGTGTGATCGAGGGAACTGACAGAATGACCCGGGCCGCGCATCATCTCGACATCGGTCGATCGCCGCCGTGAGGACTATGCTCGCCGAAAAGGGGCCAGGAGCGTGCAAATGAGCGAAGAGGTGGTCGGGGAAATCGCCGACGGTGTGCAGACCATTCGCATCGAACGAATGGAGGCGGAAAACCGACTGACCGCCGATATGTGCGAGGCGATTTCGGATTCGCTCGCGTTCGGCGAAAGCAGTTCGCGCGTGCGCGCCGTGCTTCTCATCGGCACGCCCGGCATGTTCACCGCCGGCCATGACGCCAACGACCTTCAAGGGTATCTTACCGCGGGCGGCATCGGCGAAAGCGTGCTCAGGCTGCTCAAGACGATGGCTTCGATCGACAAACCGGTGATCGCCGCCGTCGACGGCACGTCCCACGGTCTTGGCACTATCCTGCTCTTTCTCTGCGATTATGTCGTGGCCAGCGAGTGGTCGATCATCTCGGCGCCTTCGGCGGAGGTCGGCATGCCGCCCGAGGGCGCGACCAGCATCATCGCCCCTGCCCTGATGGGCTACCATCGCGCCTTTGGCTTGCTGGTCATGGGCGACCACTTCGATGCACAGCAGGCGATGCACGCCGGCCTGGTCAATCGCGTCGTTCCGGCCGATGCCGTGGAGTCGGCCGGCCAGGAAGCGGCGCGCATTCTCGCCGCCAAGCCGCCGGAGGCCGTGCGCATGGCGCGGCGCCTCATGCGGGGCGATCGGCTCAACATCCTTCAGCGCATCGATCTCGAGGCGAGCAGCTTCGCCGACCTGTTACGCTCACCCGCGGCGCGCGACGCCTTGCAGGACTATATCGACGCCAACCGCTAAAGCGGCGCGAACTGGAGCCTCCTTGTCGACCCTCCTCATCCAAGACCCGGTCTTTCTCGATCACGCCGTCCCGCCGGGTCATCCCGAACGGCCCGATCGCCTGCGTGCCATCGAGAAGGCGCTCTCGGGCGAGCGTTTCGCCGGTCTCGTTCGCAAGCCGGCTCCGCCGGCGGCAACGGCCGAGGTTTTGGCAACCGCGCACACCGAAGACTACATCGATGAGGTGCGCGCCGCCGTGCCCGACGACGGCATGGTGCAGATCGAAGCCGACACCTACCTGTGCCCCAAGACGTTCGACGTCGCGGCGCGCGCTGCCGGTGCCGCCTGCCTTGCCGTGAACGAAGTCATGACTGGCGCGGCGGCCAACGCCTTCTGCGCCATCCGTCCGCCGGGCCACCACGCCGAAGCCGACGCGCCGATGGGCTTCTGCCTGTTCAACAACGCCGTCATCGCGGCGCGCCAGGCGCAACGCGTGCATGGCGCGGCGCGCGTCGCGATCGTCGACTGGGACGTGCATCACGGCAACGGCACGCAGGCGATCGTGTGGAGCGACCCGTCGATCCTCTATTGCTCGACCCACCAGATGCCGCTCTATCCCGGCACCGGCGCGATGTCGGAGACCGGTTGCGGCAACATCGTCAACGCGCCGCTGGCTGCTGAAAGCGGCGGCGCCGAATTCGAGCAGGCCTTCGCCGATCGCGTCCTGCCCGCCCTTCACGCCTTCGCGCCGGACCTGATCGTCATCTCCGCCGGCTTCGACGCCCACTGGCGCGATCCGCTCGCCAACCTCAACCTGCGCGAGGAGGACTTTGTCCGCGCGACGGAGGAGCTGATGGAGGCCGCCAACCGCCATTGCGGCGGGCGCATCGTCAGCGTGCTCGAAGGCGGCTATGATCTCGTCGGCCTCGCCGACTCGGCCGCCGCGCACGTGGCGACGCTGATGACCGCCTGACAATCGAGGGAACCCGGATGGCCGAGAAGGAACCGACGCCCGTCGAGGAGATGACGTTCGAGGCGGCGCTCAAGGAGCTCGAACAGATCGTCAGCCGCCTGGAGCGCGGCGAGGTGCCGCTCGCCGAGTCGATCGTGATCTACGAGCGCGGCGACGCGCTGAAGAAGCATTGCGACGCCCTGCTCAAGCAGGCCGAGGCGCGGGTCGAGAAGATCAGAGTCGGTGCCGGCGGCAAGGCGGAAGGCAGCGAACCGCTCGACGAGGACGCGCCCTTCTAGGTCAAACAAAATGGGGCGCCGAAGCGCCCCATTTCACATCTGGAATTCTGCCGGACTAGAACGGCGAATCCGGGAAGTACCACTCGGCCGCGTTGTCCTTGGTGATCAGCGTGGCGTCGAGGATATAGCTGCCGCGGATCGGAACCTGATCCATGAGGCCGGCGACGGTCAGTTCCATCGCGGTGCCGACCATCGACGGCGGATAGGCGACGTCGACCGGGATCATTTTGTCGCCGTCCATCACCTTCTTGACCATCTCCTTCATGCCGGCGCCGGCAATGACGTACTGGATGTCGGTGCGGTTGGCCTGCTTGATGGCCTCGAGCACGCCGACGGCCATGTCGTCATCCTGGCACCACACGACGTCGATCTTCGGATACTTGGTCAGGTAGTCCTGCATGACCTTGAAGGCGTCGTCGCGCGACCAGTTGCCGAACTGCTTCTCGAGCACCTTCACGCCGCTGCCGGCGATAGCCTTGTCGAAGCCGTCCTGACGCATCTGGTCGATCGGGATCGGCAGACCGCGGATCACGACCACCTGTGCGTCCGGGCTGTGCGCCTTGATGTAATCGCCTGCCGCGGCGCCGAGCGCCGGGTTGTTACCGCCGACGTAGAGGTCCTGGAAGGAGGTGTCGGAGAGCGCACGATCGACGATGGTGACGAACTTGCCCTTGGCCTTCACTTCCTTGATCGAAGCTGCCAGCTCGTCGGGGTTGTGCGGCAGGATCACCAAAGCGTCGATGCCCTGGGTGACCAGATCCTCAACCGCATTGGTCTGCGCGGCGCCGTCGGGCGACGTCTTCACGATCATCTTGAGGCCGGGGTGCGAGGCTTCGAGCAGTTTGGCGACGCGCTGCGCGTGGAACACGACGCCGCCAGTCCAGCCGTGGTCGGCGGCCGGGATCGATACGCCGATGGTGATGTCCTTGGCCTGCGCGACACCAACGCCCATGCCGACGCTGAGCGCGACGGCGGCCATGCCCATGATCAGTTTACGCATGCGTTCAGTCCTCCTTGGGTGGGGGCCGTCAGGTAGTAGAAACGGGCGGCCCGTTTGGCCCGTCACGTCCATCAAGACCGGCGCAGAAGGGAGCGCTGAACCAACATCGCAATGATGATGATTGCTCCCTGGACTGCGCCGATCAGGTATTCGCTGATGAAGTTAGAAAGTACCATGATATTTCCGACAATCTCAAGAATGAAGGCGCCGCAGATCGTGCCCCAGATGCGTCCAACGCCGCCACGCAGCGCCGTACCGCCGATGACGACTGCAGTGATCGCCTGAAGTTCCCACAGGATGCCCGTCGTCGCCGTGGCGGAGCCAAGACGCGGCACATAGGCCAGCACCGCCACGGCCACGCAGATACCCTGGATGATGTAGGTGATCGTCCGAATGCGCGAGACCGGAATGCCCGAATAACGCGCGACTTCCTCGTTGGAACCGACCGCGATGACATGCCGGCCGAAGGCGGTGCGGTTGAATACGAAGGCGCCGACCGCTGCCATCGCCAGGATGAGAATGATGGGTACGGGGACACCGAATACATCGCCGAAATAGACCGGCCGGTAGATATCGCGGAGCTCCGGCGATTTCATCGTGATCGAGCCGCCGCCGGCGAGCCAGGTGGTCAGGCCGCGGAAGATGCCCATGGTGCCGAGCGTGGCAATGAACGGCTCGATCCGCCCGATGGTGGTGATCATGCCATTGGCGAGGCCGCATGCGGCCCCGATAGCGATCGCCAGCGCCATCGCAACAACGATCATGGTGAAGGGGTCGCTGATGACCGCCGTGTTCATGAAGAGGATCATCAGGCTGGCCACGAAGGCCGCCATCGAGCCCACCGAAAGATCGAGACCGCCCGCGGAAATGACGAAGGTGCCGCCGACCGCGATGATGGCGATGAAGGCGCTGCGGGTCAGGACATTGGTCAGATTGCCGAGACTAAAGAAGCTATCGTTGACGAGACTGCCGACGACCAGCAGCAGGGCCAGCGCGATGAATGGAGCGACCGCCGCCATGTCGATATTGCTGAGCGTCCAGCCCGGCCGTTTGATCGTCGTGTCGCTCATGCCGCTCCCGCCATCATTGCCCCGTCCTGCACTTTCACGCCGGTTGCGTGGAGCACGATCTCGTCCTCCGTCATCCGGTCGCCGTCCACCTCGCCGACGATGCGCCCGAGCCGCATGACCAGAATGCGGTGGCAGATGCCGATGAGCTCCTGCATCTCCGAGGAGATGACGATGACCGCCTTGCCGCGTCCGGCGAGGTCGGCGATGAACTGATAGATCTGCTGCTTGGTGCCGATGTCGATGCCGCGCGTCGGTTCGTCGATGATGATCACCTGCGGATCGAGCTGCATCATCTTGGCAACCAGCAGTTTCTGCTGGTTGCCGCCGGAGAGCTGGCCGGCAAGCATATCGTGGCGCGGCGCGCGAATATCGAACTCGCCGATGGCGGTCTCGAGCGCGGCCTCCTCTTTGGCACGGTCGAGCACGGGCCCGCGGGCGAACTGCCGAAGCGCGGCCAACGTCAGGTTGGTGGTGAGATCGCGGGCGAGCAGCAGGCCTTTGCCTTTGCGATCCTCGCTCAGATAAACGATGCCAACCTTGAGGCTGTCGCGCACGGAATGGAACGCGATCGGCGCGCCTTTCAGCCGGACCTCGCCGCGATGCGGCCGCAGGCCGACAACGCCTTCCATCAGCTCGGTGCGCCCTGCCCCGATCAGGCCGGCAAAGCCAAGAATCTCACCCGGCCGGACCGCGAACGCGGCGCCGCTGGCAAAGCCTGGAACGTCGAAGGATGTCACCTCGAGGATCGGCCCGGCGGCCGGCGCGGGTGGGCGCGCCGGATAGAGGTGCGACATGTCGCGGCCGACCATCAGCAGCGCCATGTCGACGGGCTTCAGCGTCGAAGCGTCGCGGGTGGCGATGTGCTTGCCGTCGCGGAGCACCGTCACGCGGTCGGCGACGGCGGCAACCTCGTTGAGACGGTGCGAGATGTACATCACCGCGACACCGCGCGTACGCAGGTCGCCGATGACCTTGAGGACGGCCTCCGTCTCGAAAGGCGTCAACGATGCGGTCGGCTCATCGAAGATGACGACGCGATGCGGCACGTTCAAGGCGCGGGCGATCTGCACGAGCTGGCGCTGGGCGATGGACAGACGCGAGATGACCGTCGTCGGCTCGATGTCGGCGCCGAGGGCATGCACCGCTTCGGCCGCCTGCCGGTTCATCGCACGGTCGTCGAGGACGATGCCGCGCCGAATCTCGCGGCCCATGAAGATGTTCTGGGCGACGGTCAGATGCGGCGCGAGGAGAATCTCCTGGTGAACCAGGACGATACCGCGGCGCTCTGCGTCGACCGGGCCGGTGAAGACCACCGGGCTGCCGTCGAACAGGACGTCACCCTTGGTCGCCGGCAGATGGCCGGCGAGGATCTTCATCAGGGTGGATTTGCCGGCGCCGTTCTCGCCAACGATGGCGTGCACCTCGCCGGGGCGAAGCCCGAGCGAGATGTCACTGAGCACCTCCACCGGGCCGAACGATTTCGACAGATGTTGCGCCTCGAGCAGGTACGGTGCAGCGGTGCCTGTTGAGTCTGACATCGATTTTAATGCAACAGCCCAAGGGTGAATCCAGCCGGGCGGACCCTACTTTGAGCCACTAGCAAGGGCAATCCCGGACGGCGACGCAAGCATGCTGCGTCGCGGTCGTCCCATTCAAGGAAATCCAAAAAAAATGCGCTCTCTTCCCGTTGCCGACCCGGCCTTTGGCGACGCCCGCGCCGCGGACCTTATCGACATGGTGATCGTGCCCCGGTTGCGCGATATCGGCGCTTTCAACGTGCGCCGCTCACTCCCCGCCCAAGGCCGGCAGATGGTCGGGCCATTCATCTTCCTCGACCATGTCGGACCGGGCGAAGTGATCTCGTCGGAGAAGTTCGACGTCAGGCCGCATCCGCATATTGGTCTCGCCACCGTCACCTACCTGCTCGATGGCGCGATTGTGCATCGCAACTCGGTCGGCAGCGTCCAGCCGATCAACCCGGGCGACGTGAACTGGATGACTGCCGGGCGCGGCATCGCCCATTCGGAACGGGCGCCGAAGGAGAGCCACGGCAAGACGGTCAGCGTGCATGGCTTTCAGACATGGGTGGCGCTGCCCAAGGCGCATGAAGAGGCGCCGCCGCGCTTCTCGCATCAGGACAAGGGCGAACTGCCGGTGATCGCCGGCGACGGCGCCCTCGTGCGGCTGGCGGTGGGCACGCTATACGGCGAACGCGCGCCGGTCGAAACCTTCACCGACATGTTCCTCGCCGATGTCGCGCTCGAAGCCGGCGCGGTGTTGCCGCTCGACGCCGAGCACGAGGAGCGCGCCGCCTATGTGGCGGAAGGAACCGTCGAAATCGGCGGCGACACCTACGAGCCCGCCCGGCTGATCGTCTTCAAGCCCGGCGCGGGCCTTGCCATCCGCGCGAAGACGCCGGCGCGCCTCATCCTTCTCGGTGGGGCGACCATGGATGGCCCGCGCCACATCTGGTGGAATTTCGTCTCTTCCTCGAAGGAGCGCATCGAAGCGGCCAAGAACGACTGGAAGCTCGGCCGCTTCGACAAGGTGTTCGGCGACGAGGAAGATTTCATCCCGTTGCCGGATTGACCGCTACTCCGCCCAGGGCGGGGTGAACGGCGGCTCGCCCGGCATCTTCGCCTGCCCGCCGACGGGAAGGACGACCACCGCCTCGAACGGCGTGTCGCCGGGATTGGCCAATCCGAAATCGACGCCGGGACGGACGATCGCGGCGCCGCCCGCGGCCAGATCATGGACGGTCCCGTCGATATGAAGCTGCGCCGAACCGGCCAGCGCCACGAAGATCTCTTCGCGCGTCATCTTATGGATGACCGGCGCAGCGCCCGGCTCCAGATGCACCCGCCACACGGAATTCTCTCGCGACCCGCGCTGGGGCGACGCAAGCCCGGTAAAACGCACGCCCGGAATGTCGAAGACGGGAGCCACGTCGGAATTGATAATGGTCATGTTCGATTCTCCTTGTGGTATCGATTTCGTCTAGTAACTTGACTATATAGGCGAGGCTTCCGGAATGGTCAAGCAGCTTGACCAGATAGAATTCCCCGAACTGATCGACCACATCGGCATTCGGCTGTGGCGGGCCGCGCAACTGTGGAAAAAAGAGTTCGACGCCGGGATGGTCGCGATGGGCCATGGCTGGTTTGCGCATGCCCGCGCCGGCCTGATCGCCTACCTGGATCGCAAGGGCACGCGGCAGGGCGACCTGACCCAGCGCAGCGGGCTGACCAAGCAGGCGGTACAACAGTTCGTCGACGAACTGGTCGCCGACGGGATCGTCGAGCGGATCGCCGATCCGGCCGACGGCCGCGCCCGCATCGTGGTGTTCACCGCCCGCGGGCGGAACGTTCTGGCCGACGCCAACGTTGTAAAACGTCGGATCGAGGCGGATTTTCGCAAAAGGCTCGGAGCCGACCGGTTCCGTCAGCTTGCCGAGACCCTCGCACTGCTCGACGACGACCGCTAAGCTAAGCTCTCACAAGCCGCCGTTGCGTGGGGGCAGCCGTCGTGCGAATAGTCGCCGGGGGCTCATTTCGTCAGGCCGAACGCGTGGATTCTCCGCCAGCCACACCTCTCCTCGATACCGTCAAGACGCCCGAAGACCTGCGACGGCTGCCTGAATCCGATCTCCGCCAGCTTGCCGACGAATTGCGCCAGGAGACGATCTCGGCGGTTTCGGTGACCGGCGGCCATCTCGGCGCTGGCCTTGGCGTGATCGAATTGACCGTCGCGCTCCACTACGTCTTCAACACGCCCGACGACAAACTGGTCTGGGACGTCGGCCACCAGGCCTATCCGCACAAGATCCTCACCGGGCGCCGCGAACGCATCCGCACGCTGCGCCAGCCGGGCGGCCTCAGCGGCTTCACCAAGCGCGCCGAAAGCGAATACGACCCGTTCGGCGCAGCGCACTCCTCGACCTCGATCTCGGCGGCGCTCGGCATGGCGGCGGCCCGCGACCTCGGCGGCGGCGACCGCAACGTGATCGCTGTGATCGGCGACGGCGCCATGTCGGCAGGCATGGCCTACGAGGCGATGAACAATGCCGGTCACCTGAAGTCGCGGCTGATCGTCATCCTCAACGACAACGACATGTCGATCGCGCCGCCGGTCGGCGCCCTGTCGGCGCATCTCGCCAAGCTGGTGTCAGGCCCGACCTACCGGAGCTTCCGCCGCTTCGCCAAGCACATCGCCGGTTGGCTGCCGCGCTATTTCCGCGAACGGGCGCGCCTGACGGAAGAGTTCGCGCGCAGCTTCTGGACCGGCGGCACGCTCTTCGAGGAGCTCGGCTTCTTCTATGTCGGCCCGATCGACGGTCACAATCTCGATCACCTGCTGCCGGTGCTGAAGAACGTGCGCGACATGCGCAACGGGCCCGTGCTGGTGCATGTGCGTACCAAGAAGGGCAAAGGCTACGCGCCGGCCGAGGAATCCACCGACAAGTATCACGGCGTCGGCAAGTTCGACGTGATCACCGGCAAGCAGGCGAAGAGCCGCTCGAACGCGCCCTCCTACACCAGCGTCTTCGCGCGCAGCCTGATCAAGGAAGCGGAAAAGGACGACAAGATCGTCGCGATCACCGCCGCGATGCCGTCGGGCACCGGGCTCGATCTGTTCGCCGAAACCTTCCCGCGCCGCTTCTTCGACGTCGGCATCGCCGAGCAGCATGCGGTGACCTTTGCCGCCGGCCTCGCCACCCAAGGCTACAAGCCGTTCGCGACGATCTACTCGACCTTTCTGCAACGCGCCTACGACCAGATCGTCCATGACGTGGCGATCCAGAGCCTGCCGGTGCGTTTCGCCATTGACCGCGCCGGCTTCGTTGGCGCCGATGGGCAGACCCATGCCGGCTCGTTCGACACGACCTACCTCGCCTGCCTGCCCGGGTTCGTGGTGATGGCCGCCGCCGACGAGGCCGAACTCGTGCACATGGTGGCGACGGCGGTGGCCATCGACGACCGGCCGTCCTCGTTCCGTTATCCACGTGGCGAAGGCGTCGGCGTCGAGATGCCCGAGCAGGGCGTGCCGCTCGAGATCGGCCGCGGCCGCGTCGTCCGCGAAGGCGGCAAGGTGGCCCTCCTCTCCTTTGGCACCCGTCTCGCCGAATGCCTGAATGCGGCCGAAGAACTCGACACCTACGGCCTGCCGGCGACGGTCGCCGATGCGCGTTTCGCCAAACCGCTCGACACCGACCTGATCGACCGGCTGGTGCGCGAGCACGAAGTGCTGATCACCGTCGAGGAAGGGGCCATCGGCGGCTTCGCCTCGCACGTGCTGGCGCATCTGGAGCATAGCGGCGCGCTCGACCGCGGCATCAAGGTGCGCACGCTGACCCTGCCCGATCGCTTCGTCGATCAGGACAAGCCCGAGGCGATGTATGCCGCAGCCGGTCTCGACGCGGCCGGCATCGTTGCCGCCGTCTTCGCGGCCCTCGGCCGGACCCCGGCCGCGGCGCGCCCCCGCCTCGCCTGAGCCGCGACATGGTCGACCCGCCATGCGGTGACGCATGAACGGAACGCTTCGCCCGATCCTGTCGCTGCTGCTCGGCTTCTTCTTCCTGATCGTCGGCCACGGCCTGCAGATCACGCTGCTGCCGCTGCGCGCCCATCTCGAGGGCTGGAGTTCGTTCGAGATCGGCGTGATCGGTTCGGCCTATTACATCGGCTTCGTCGCTGGCTGCTTCGGCGCGCCCTATCTCATCCGCCACTCCGGCCATATCCGCGCCTTCACCGCGCTGGTCGCGCTGATCTCGGCGACGATGGTCACGTTGCCGCTGCTGGTCGTGTTCCCGGCGTGGTTCTTCCTGCGCCTGTTGATCGGCTTCAGCCTCGCCGGTCTCTACATGATCATCGAGAGCTGGCTGAACGATCGCGCCGTCAATGCCAATCGCGGCCTGATCATGTCGGTCTACATCATGGTCAATTACGGCGCGCTGGCGATCGGACAGACCATGGTGACGCTCGCCTCGCCGCAGACGTTCACGCTGTTCGCCATCGCCACGCTCACCATGTCGATCGCGGCGATCCCGCTGGCGCTCACACGCCAAGCGCAGCCGACGCCGATCGCGATCGTGCGGTTTCGCCCGCTGGAGCTCTATCGCGCTTCGCCCGTCGGCCTCGTCGGTGTGTGCGCCACCGGCGTCGCCAATGGCGCGTTCTGGTCGCTGGGAGCCGTGGCCGCCGTCGGCGCGGGCCTGACGGTGCACAGCGCGGCGCTGTTCATGGGCCTGGTGACGGCATGCGGCGCTCTCGGGCAGTGGCCCATCGGCCGCCTGTCCGATCGCGTCGACCGCAGGCTGGTGCTGATCGGCCTGCTGGTGGCCGCGGCGATTGTCGGGCTGCTGTTTGCGGTGCTGCCGGTGACCGGCACCGTGTGGTTCGTGCTGGCGGTCTTCTTCGGGCTTGCCATCGCGCCGACCTATTCGATCGCCGCGGCCCATGCGTATGACCATGCGCAGCCCGGAAATTTCGTCGAGACGGCCGCTGGACTCTTTCTGGCCAGCGCGACCGGATCGATTTTTGGCCCGCTGATCGCGTCGCCGATGATGGAAAGCTTCGGCACGTCGCGGCTGTTCCTGTTCACCGCGATCGTTCACATCGCGCTCGCCATCTATGTCTGGTCGCGCCTCCAGGTGCGCCCGGCTCTGCCGCCTACCGAAAAGACCGAGTTCGACCTCGCGGCAACGGCAGCCATCGGCGGCGCCATGCCGCCGGAGCCGGAGCCGCCGATGGTCGAGCGCCCGCCCGACGCGGCCCCGTGACGCGGATGGGCGGCTGGCGGGCGCAGCGGCCGGCTGGTAGACCAACGCCCATGCGGCGCTCGCTTTTCGCCCTTCTCCGTGGTGTTGATGGTCGCTCGCTGGCGCGCGCCCTGGCGGCGCTTGTCTTCGTCAACGCGCTGATTGCCGGGCTGCATGGCGGCATGTTGGCCCAGGCCGCCACATCTGACACGCCGGTCATCTGCGCGCTCGCCGGCGGCCAGGACACGCCCGCCGATCCGGCCCGCGACGACGATCACCGCGCCTGCTGCCTGCTCGGCTGCATCAGCGCGGCCGCAACTGTCGTTCCGCCGACATCGCCGGAATTGGCTGGCCTGCCCTCTTCTACGCTTGTGCTTGCCACGCTGCCGCCCGCGAAGGGCGCGACGACGCCGCATCCAATCGAAAGTCCGGCAAGTCCACGCGGCCCGCCTCTCCTCGTCTGATCCCGATCAGCCATCCGATCCGATCAACCGGCAGGCGCTTCCCTGTCCGCTCATTCGAGGACCACCCATGTCGATCCATCTTCCCCGCGCCGCTTTCGGCGCCCTTCTGGCCGTCACGCTGTTCGCCGCGCCGGCGTTCGCCCATTCGGTCACCGTCGGTCCGCTGACGCTGACCGACCTGTGGACGCGGGCGACGCCACCCAAGGCGCCAACCGCCGCCGGCTACCTCACCATCACCAACAAGGGCAGCGAGCCTGACCACCTGATCGCTGCTTCGACGCCCGATGCCGCCAAGGGCGAAATCCACATCATGGAGGTGAAGAATGGCGTCATGACCATGCATCCGGTCGAAGGCGGCGTCGAAATACCGGCCAGCGGCAGCGTGACCCTTGCCCCTGGCGGCTATCACCTCATGTTCATCACCCTGAAGAACTCGCTGAAGGAAGGCGGCAAACTGCCCGTCACCCTGACATTCGCGAAGGCAGGCACGGTCGAGACATTCCTGCACATCATGGCGATTGGCGCGCAGGGACCTGGACATGATGCGACCGGCGGCATGAACATGGGCGCGGGCGGTACGATGAACATGGATCACGACAAGACGGGAACAGGCCAATGACGACACTCCGCGCCGTCCGCATCGTAGTCTGGGTGGCGGTCGCCGTCCTGATCGGTGCCGTCGCCTGGATCGTCGTGCTCAACCAGCGCGGCGAAACGCCGCCGATCGCGGCGGCATCGATCGGCGGGCCGTTCTCACTGACCGACCAGAAGGGCAACCCGGTCACCGAAGCGGCTTTGCAGGGCCATCCCTCGGCGCTGTTCTTCGGCTACACCTACTGCCCGGACGTCTGTCCGACGACGCTCTCCGACATCACGACGTGGCTTGCCGATCTCGGTCCGGATGCCGACAAGCTCAAGGTGTATTTCATTACCGTCGATCCGGAGCGCGACACCAAAGAGGTCATGGGCTCGTATCTCGAGGCCTTCGACCCGCGCATCATCGGCCTGACCGGGTCGCGCGAGGCGATCGACCAGATCCTCAAGGACTATCGCGTCTATTCGCGCAAGGTGCCGGGCGACGACGCCAGCACCTACACCATGGACCACACAGCGACTGTCTATCTGCTTGATTCCAAGGCGCAATTCGTCTCTTCCGTCGACTATCAGGAGAAGCCGGAAGACTCGCTCGCCAAGCTCAAGCGGCTCATCGCTTCGTCGTGACGACGATGGGCGCCGGCGTTATGCTGGCGCCCATGACCCTTGCTCCGAAGATCGCGCTAGCGCTGGCCGGGCTCGCCGCCGTGGCGCTAGGCGGCTATTTGTGGATTCGCTTCGGCAATCTCGTCTATTTCGACGTGATCGCGGCGTCGTTCGCCGGCTGCTTCCTCTGACCCGCTTGCCAGCCGCCGCGTGGCCAGCCAAACCTCCGCGATGACCAAACGTCTCGATCTGGCGCTGGTGGAACGCGGACTGGTGAGCACGCGCGCGCGGGCGCGCGACGCGATCCTGCGCGGCCACGTGACGCTGAACGGCAAGCTGGCGGCGCGACCTTCGCAAACCGTCGAACCGGATGCGACGATCGGACTCGACGACCCGGCCAGCGGTTATGTGTCGCGCGGCGCCCTCAAGCTGCTTGCCGCGCTCGACCGCTTCGGCTTCTCGCCGACCGGGCGTGTGGCGCTCGACGTCGGCGCATCGACTGGCGGCTTCACCCAGGTCCTTCTCGAGCGCGGCGCGACCAAGGTCTTCGCCGTCGATGTCGGCCACGGCCAGCTCGATCCGAAACTTGCCGCCGATCCGCGCGTCGTCAGCCAAGAGGGCGTCAACGCCCGTGATCTCAGTGCGGACGATCTCGGCGAACCGGTCGCGGCCATCGTCGCGGACGTCAGCTTCATTTCGCTGAGGCTCGTGCTGCCGCCGGTGCTGGCGCTCGCGGCGCCCGGCGCCTGGGGTGTCTTCCTCGTCAAGCCGCAATTCGAGGTCGGCCGCGAGAACATCGGCAAGGGCGGCATCGTGCGCGACCCGCAACTTGCCGAGCGAACGGCGGCGGAGATCGCCGGCTGGCTCGAAGCCGAGGCCGGCTGGCGCGTTGCCGGGCTGATCCTGTCACCGATCGAAGGCGGCGACGGCAACCGCGAGTTCCTGCTCGGCGCAGCCCGTGACTGACACCGTCACCATCGTCGAACTCGGGCACGGCGGCGACGGCATCGCCGAGGTCGAGGGCACGCGCGTCTTCGTGCCGTACACGCTGCCCGGCGAGACGGTGGAGATCGAGACCCGCAACGGCCGCGGGCGATTGGTCCGCGTCATCGCGCCGGCTGCCGATCGGGTGCAACCGCTCTGCCAGCATTTCGGCACATGCGGCGGCTGCGCGCTCCAGCACATGGATCACGCCGCCTATCTTGCGTGGAAGCAGGCCATCGTGGTGCGCTCTTTCGCCCTGCATCACATCGAGGCGGCGGTCGATCCGGTCGTCGCCACGGCGCCCGGTTCGCGCCGGCGGGCTGTCTTTTCGGCGTTCAATGCCGGTGGGCGCATCGTGCTTGGCTATCACCGCCGCGCGTCGCGCGAGATCGTCGCCGTCGAGGAATGTCCGGTCCTGTCCGCCGACATCGTTTCGCGGTTCGCCCTGATCCGTCAAATCGCCGCGGCGGCCGTGCGCCCGCGCAAGCAAGCGCGCATCACGGTTCTCGCCGGCAACGGCCTCGACATCGCCGTCACCGGCGGCGGGCGACTGGACCGCGGCGGCCTCGAAAGGCTCGGCGCATTCAGCCGCGAGCAGGCGGTCGCGCGGCTATCGGTCGACGGCAATGATGTTTTCGTCAACCGACGGCCGGAAATCGTCGCCGGGGATGCGACCCTGCTGCCCCCGGCCGGCGGTTTCGTCCAGGCGGTCGCATCGGCCGAGCAGGCGATGGCCGACGCCGTGCTGGCCCATGTCGGCGACGCCGCGCCGGTTGCCGATCTCTTCTGCGGCGCCGGCACGTTCACCTTGAGGCTGGCGCGGCATTCGGCGATCACCGCAGTGGAAGGCGACGCCGGCCTGCTCGCCGCGCTCGATCAGGCGGTCCGCATGGCGCGCGGCGTCAAGCCGGTGACGACGCTCCGCCGCGACCTCTTCGTCAATCCACTGGTACCGGCGGAACTCGACCGCTTCGCGGCCATCGTCTTCGATCCGCCAGCCGCCGGCGCGAAAGCGCAGGCAGAGGCGATCGCGCAATCGAAGGTGGGCAAGGTGGTCGCGGTATCGTGCAATCCGGCGACGCTTGCCCGCGACGCACGCATCCTCATCGATGGCGGCTACAGGCTCATCCGCGTGCTGCCGGTCGACCAGTTCCTGTGGTCACCGGAAATCGAAGTGGTTGCGACCTTCGCGCGCTAGCCGTCGAGAATGTCGGTCGCATCGATGGCAATGCCGAAACCGTCGAGGCCGACATAGCGGCGCTCGCGGCCGGCAATCAGGCGGATAGATTTGACGCCGAGATCGCGAAGGATCTGCGCACCAAGACCGACCTCGCGCCACTCGCTCTCGCGGGCAGATGCCGAATCTGCCGGTGGACGCGCGCTGTCGCGCGTGCGCCCGCCGCCGCCGGCGACACCGACCGAACCCTCGCGCAGATAGACGATGACGCCGCGACCGCCTTCAGCAAGCCGCGACACCACGCCATCAAGACCGCTGCGTGCTCCGAACACATCGTCGAGGATCGACTCGCGGTGGAGCCGCACCGGCACGCTGCGCCCGTCTCCGATCTCGCCAAAGACGATCGCCACATGCTGGGTGGCGTCGAAGGGCACGCGGTAGGCATAGGCATGCGCCGGACCGGCGTGGGTGGCGACGGGAAAGTCGGCGACCCGCTCGACCAACTTTTCGCTCCTCTGACGCCAGGCGATCAGGTCGGCGACCGAGACCAGGCGCAGCCCATGTTCCTCGGCAAAGCTGGCCACGTCGGCGCCGCGCTTGACGGTGCCGTCGTCGTTGACGAGTTCGGCGAGCACGCCGACCGGCTCCAGTTCGGCGAGTTTGCAGAGGTCGACCGCGGCCTCGGTGTGGCCGGAACGCATGAGCACGCCACCATCGCGGGCGATCAGCGGGAAGACGTGGCCGGGCCGCACGAACTCGGTTGCACCGGCATTGGGGTTGGCGAGCGCCCGCACGGTGTTGCAGCGCTCCTCCGCCGAGATGCCGGTGGTCAGGCCGTGGCGGAAATCGACCGAGACGGTGAAGGCGGTGCCGAGCGGCGCGTCGTTGTCGGCAACCATCGGCTGGAGCTGCAACCGCCGCGCGGTCTCGCGCGGCATCGGCGTGCAGACGATCCCGGAGGTGTGGCGGACGATGAAGCCGATCTTTTCCGGGGTGGCGTGGACGGCGGCGACGATGAGGTCGCCCTCGTTCTCGCGGTCGTCGTCGTCGGTGACCACCACGATCTCGCCGCGCTTGAAGGCGGCGATGGCCTCAGCCACCCGGTCCTGTTCGCTCGCCATATCCATTTGCCTCGAGGCCTCGCCGGCTAACCGCCGACCTGTCCACGGTGCCGCAGATAGTGATCGGCGAGCACGATCGCCAGCATCGCCTCGCCGATCGGTACGGCGCGGATGCCGACGCAGGGGTCGTGGCGGCCCTTGGTGGAGACATCGACCTCCTCGCCAGACCGGTTGACACTACGGCGCGGGTTGAGGATCGATGATGTCGGCTTGACGGCGAAGCGCGCGACGACCGGCTGCCCGGTCGAGATGCCGCCGAGGATGCCGCCGGCATTGTTGGACAGAAATTGCGTGCGGCCGTCGTTGCCGGCGCGCATCTCGTCGGCATTCTCCTCGCCGGTGAGCGACGCCGCACCGAAGCCCGCGCCGATCTCGACGCCCTTCACGGCGTTGATCGACATCATCGCCGAGGCGATGTCCTGATCGAGCTTGCCGTAGATCGGCGCACCCAGACCCGCATCGACGCCTTCGGCGACCACCTCGATCACCGCGCCGATCGACGAACCGCTCTTGCGAATGCCGTCAAGGTAGCCTTCCCACTGCTTCGCCATTTCGGCGTCGGGACAGAAGAACGGATTGCGGTCGACCTCCTCCCAGTCCCAGCGCGAGCGGTCGATCTTGTGCGGCCCCATCTGCACGAGCGCGCCGCGCACGGTCATGCCGGGCACCACCTTGCGGGCGATGGCGCCGGCGGCAACGCGGTTGGCCGTCTCACGCGCCGAGGCGCGGCCAGACCCGCGCCAGTCGCGGATGCCGTATTTTGCCTGATAGGTGAAATCGGCGTGGCCGGGACGATAGGTCTCCTTGATGTCGCCGTAGTCCTTGGAGCGCGCATCGACGTTCTCGATGAACAGCGAGATCGGCGTGCCGGTGGTCAGCAACTGGCCGCTCGCCTCGTCCTCGAAGACGCCAGACAGGATCTTCACGGTGTCGGGCTCGCGCCGCTGGGTGGTGAAGCGCGACTGTCCCGGCCGGCGCTTGTCCATATAGTGCTGGATCTCCGCTTCCGAGATCGGGACTCGCGGCGGGCAACCGTCGACCACGCAGCCGATCGCCGGCCCGTGGCTCTCGCCCCAGGTGGTGACCCGGAATAGATGGCCGAACGTGTTGTAGGACATGGGATTCCAGCAGATTCAGGCGTGAGCCGGCGCGCTTCTTCTAGGCGGGGCGGCGGGAGGCGTCAAAGCAAAACGCCGCCAAGGGTTACAGCCAGCTTGCCTTGCCGTCCCGCCACAGGAAGACCTTGTCGTGGGGAAAGTCTTCCATCACCGTCTGCTCAGGGTCGAGATGCAGCAGGTGAGCGCGCAGCACGCGGCCGACGCCGCCGTGGGACACGACCGTCAGCGGATGGGTAACCGTCTCCAGCCAACCGATTATACGCTTGGAGAGCATGGCGTAGCTTTCGCCGCCGGGCGGCTGGAAATCCCACTTGTCTGCGTCGCGCTTGGCCAGCCACCCGGGATGCGCCTTCTCGACATCGCGATAGGTGAAGCCTTCCCAGTCGCCGAAGGTGAGTTCCATCAGGCGCGGGTCGGTCCGGTAGTCCATCGGGTCGAGGGCCATGGCGGCGCGGGCAATCTGCATGGTCTCGCGGGCCCGCCACAACGTGCTGGCGACGAAATCGTAGGTCAGCGCCTCGGGGAATTTCTCCGCGACGATCTCGCCGTTGCGCTTGGCCTGGCCGCGTCCCTTGGCGTTGATGGGTACGTCCTGCTGGCCCTGAAGACGTCCCTCGACATTCCAGTCGGTCTCGCCGTGGCGCAGGAAAACCAGCGTGGGGACTTCGGGCATTGGCGATGATCCACGCAGATCGGCGGGCGGTCGTCAGACCGAGGTGATATCGGGGGCGTCGACCGCCTTCATGCCGACGACGTGGTAGCCGGAATCGACGTGATGGACTTCGCCGGTGACGGCGCGCGACAGGTCGGAGAGAAAATAGAGCGCGGCATCGCCGACTTCCTCGGTGGTCACCGTCTTGCGCAGCGGCGCGTTGTATTCGTTCCACTTGAGGATATAGCGGAAGTCGCCGATGCCACCGGCCGCAGCGAGCGTCTTGATCGGGCCGGAGGAGATCGCGTTGACGCGGATCTTCTGTTTGCCGAGATCGACCGCGAGGTAGCGCACGCTGGCCTCGAGTGCCGCCTTGGCGACGCCCATGACGTTATAGTGCGGCATCACCTTCTCGGCGCCGTAGTAGGTCAGCGTCAGGATCGACCCGCCATCGGACATCAGCTTTTGCGCGCGCTGGGCGACAGCGGTCAGCGAATAGCAGGAGATCAGGAGCGTGTTGGTGAAGTTGTCCGCCGTCGTGTCGATGTAGCGGCCGGTGAGCTGTTCGCGGTCCGAGAAGGCGACCGCGTGCACGACGAAGTCGAGCTTGCCGCCCCACAGGTCGCCGACTTTCTCGAAAACGGCGTCTACGGTAGCCATGTCGGTGACGTCGCAATGGCCGACGACCGCGGCATCGACGCTGGCCGCCAGCGGCTCGACCCGCTTCTTGAGCTGGTCGCCCTGGTATGTCAGGGCGAGCGAAGCGCCCGCTCCATGGCAGGCCCGGGCAATGCCCCAGGCGATCGAATGGCCGTTGGCGACGCCCAGAATCAGGCCGCGCTTCCCCGCCATCAGTCCTTCCGAACCCGCCATTTCCGCTATTTCCTGCCCCGAGTTGTCGGCGGCGTTCCTATCGCACACGCCCCCGACCGCATCAAGCAAGCAGCCGCGGGGGTGGACGAAATGAAACCGGAGAATATTTCCCCTGATGCGGTGTTATCGGGTCCCGGGGGCACGCCAATCCGGCGGCACACCAAGAGCAACAGGGAGAATTCCTCAATGAAACGTCTGATTTTCGCTTTCGTCGCGGCCGTCACGATGGCCGGAGCGGCCAACGCCATGGAACCCGCCATGTACGCCGATAGCAGCATGGGCAAGATTCTCGTCGCTCCGAACGGAATGACCCTCTACACCTTCGACAAGGACACCAAGGGCGCCGCAACGTCGGCCTGCACCGGCAAGTGCATCGCCGCCTGGCCGCCGTTCGTGGCCGAGGCCGGCGCCATGGCCGAGGGCGACTGGACGATGGTCGATGTCGTCGACAAGGATGGCAAGGCCGAGAAGATGTGGGCCTACGATGGCATGCCGCTCTACTTCTGGGTGAAGGACGCAAAGGCCGGCGATACCACCGGCGATGGCGTTGGCGGCGTCTGGCACGTCGTCAAGCAGTAATCCACTCCCTTTGGCTGGCGGCGCGCTGCCACGCGCCGTCAGCTTTCCGCCGCGCCCGCACATGCACTAGAGTGGCGGCGATGAACGCACCAACCCAGCCCCTCCTCGACCGGTTCGCCCAAATCGTCGGCCCCGCCTATGCCGTACGCGACCCGCAATCGATCCAGCCCTATCTGATCGAGCCGCGCGAAAAGTTCCATGGGCGCACGCCTCTGGTGCTCCGGCCCGGCAGCGTCGCCGAAGTCGCCGCGATCCTGAAACTCGCCAACGAGACCCGCACTCCGGTCGTGCCGCAGGGCGGCAATACCGGTCTGGTCGGCGGTCAGATCGCCTCGGAGAAGGGTGACGAGATCGTCGTCTCGCTGTCGCGGCTGAACCGGCTGCGGTCGGTCGACCCGGACAACAACACCATCACTGCCGAGGCCGGCGCCATCCTCGCCGACGTCCACAAGGGGGCCGATGCCGTCGACCGGCTGTTCCCGCTGTCGCTGGCGTCCGAGGGCTCATGCGAAATCGGGGGCAACCTGTCCACCAATGCCGGCGGCACCGGCGTGCTCGCCTACGGCAACACCCGCGACCTGGTGCTCGGCGTCGAGGTGGTGCTCCCCTCCGGGGATATCTGGAACGGCCTCAAGATCCTGCGCAAGGACAACACGGGCTACGATCTCAAGGATCTGTTCGTCGGCGCGGAGGGAACGCTCGGGATCATCACGGCCGCGGTGCTGCAACTCGTGCCGAAGCCACGCGGCATCAGTGTGGCGATCCTGGCGGTCAAGAACCCGACGGCGGCCCTGCAACTGCTGCACCTCGCGCGCGGGCATGCCGGCCGCAGCCTGACGGCGTTCGAACTCATCCCGCGCATCGGTTTCGAATTCGTGCTTCGCCATGCGCCGGGCACCCGCGATCCCCTCGCTGAGACCTATCCCTGGTACGTGCTGATGGAATACTCCTCCGGCCGCTCGCAGGAGGACGCCGACGAGGCGGTCGATGCAATCTTCGCGGCCGGTTTCGAGGCGGGACTGATCGACGACGGCACGCGCTCCCAGTCGGCGCAA
Source organism: uncultured Alphaproteobacteria bacterium (assembly GCA_963781775.1). GTDB lineage: Bacteria > Pseudomonadota > Alphaproteobacteria > Rhizobiales > Kaistiaceae > CAVSRC01. The sequence goes on from CAWAHE010000024.1 coordinate 128,371, forward strand.
CAGGCCGCCGCCTTCTGGCACCTGCGCCACATGATGTCGGAGGTGCAGAAATTCGAGGGCGGCTCGATCAAGCATGATGTTGCCGTGCCGCTGGCGGCCGTGCCGGAACTCCTCGAGCGGGCCGCGGCGGACGTGACCGCGCTGATACCCGGAGCGCGGCCGTTCCCGTTCGGCCACATGGGCGATGGCAACATCCACCTCAACATCAGCCAGCCGGTCGGCGCTGACAAGGATGCCTTCCTCGCCCGCTGGGAGGAGGTAAACGAATTGGTTCACGGCATCGTCGGCGAGCTCGGCGGCACGATTTCGGCCGAACACGGCATCGGGCGGCTGAAGCGCGATCTCCTGAAAAAGGTCAAGAGTCCGCTGGAAATTGACATGATGCGGCGCCTTAAGGCGGCCTTTGATCCCAACGGCATCATGAACCCCGGCAAGGTTCTGTGAACCGCGTTCGGTGAGCCCCCGCTAACCCTCTCTGAAATCACTCAAATTTAACTCAACCGGTTAAGCCGGCGCCAAGCCCGCTGTGGCATGGTGACCGTCGACAAGCGAGGTCCACAAAAAACCGGACTCGCTCGGGAGCGTTAAGAGGCGTCAAAGTGGCCGGCGGAGCAAACGCCGGGTCGAGCCGGGATTTCCGGCTCGACCCGTGCACCTTGCCCGTCCGCGGTATCGCCCGAAACGGCGGCACGGCGGATGCGGCGTTCATCCTCGATTGCAGGGAAGCGATCCTGCATCGTCACGACAGCGCCGGGACACCGGTCACGCTGACGGTGCCGCTTGCCGGCTATTCCGGCGTCGCCGCGCGCATGGAGGCGGTCGGCGACGACGGCCGCGTGCGCACCTTCGTCGAACTCCTTCACCGTGATCCGTTGCTGACCTTGCCGCTGGTCGCTGGCGACGAACCCGAAGATATCGCCGCCGACTGGCAGGCGTGGGGCCGCGCGCTCAACCTGCCGCTGCTGGTCATCGGCCAGGACGGTTCGGTCAGCGCAGCGCTCGACCGGATCGGCGCCGTCGTCGTCTCACGACCCAAGCCGCGCCGCCGCCATTCCTTCTTTGCCGGCCGCCGTCCGCGCTTCCTGACGCGGCGCAAAACCGGTCATGGCCGCCCGACCGAGCGATTCGAAGGCCGCGAAATCATCGCGCGGAACTAGGCGCGGATTACGCCTTTTTTCTTTTTGCCTGTGCTTGCCTTCGCCCGCGTTCCCGCGGGCGTTTTGGTCTTCAATTTGGCCTGATTGAAATCAACGGCGGCACGGACGAGATTTTTCAACGCAGGTGCATTGACCTTGTCGCCCTCGAAGAGATCGATAGCTCGTCTGGTGTTGCCTGTGTCGTTCGCGTTGAAGAGCTTGTCGGGATCCGGGAGCCTCGCACCGTGGGCGAAGGTAAGCTTCACCTTCTCCTTGTGGGCGTTGCCTACCGCGATTATTCCGTCGCGAGACCACACCGGACTTCCCATCCACTTCCATTCCTCGAATATCTCGCGGTCGGCCGCGAGGATGGTCTTGCGGACGCTGGCGAGCGTCTTGCCGCGCCAGTCCGTAAGTTCCGCGATCAGCCGGTCGATGCGTTCCGACGGATTCATTTGGCCTCCAAGCCTCGTAATATGATCCGGACCTAGCCGGTTCCGCGCGCCAGCATGTCAGCCAGCAATCCGGCGAAGACAATCCAGCCGTAGTACCGGTTCGAGCGGAATATGATCGTGCAGTTGTCGGGATCGTCAATATCGACGGTCTTTACCTGCCAGCCGAGTTGGACCGCGCCCAGCGCCAAACCCAGATACGCAAGTGGACCCACGCCGGCCGTCCACCATGCCGCGGCGAAGAGCAGCGTCGTCGCGCCGTAGAACAGGATGAGCATCTGGCGTGTGCGCGTGCCGAACAGGCGCGCCGTGGAGCGGACGCCGATGAGCGCATCGTCCTCCTTGTCCTGATGGGCGTAGATGGTGTCGTAGCCGATCGTCCAGGCGATGCTGCCTGCGTAGAGCAGCACCGGCGCCCAATCCAGCCGCCCGAAGATCGCCGCCCAGCCCATGAGCGCGCCCCAGGAAAACGAGATTCCCAGAGCGACTTGCGGCCAATACGTGATCCGCTTCATGAACGGATAAACGGCGACGGTCGCGAGCGACAGCAGCCCGAGTACGATCGTGAACCGGTTGAACTGGAGCAGCACGACAAGGCCAAGCAGCGCCTGCAGCACTAGGAAGGCTGCCGCCTGTTTCGCGGTCACCTGTCCGCTGGGGATCGGGCGTGAGCGCGTGCGCGCAACCTGGGCGTCGAGGTCCCGGTCGGCAATGTCGTTGTAGGTGCACCCTGCCCCGCGCATGGCAATCGCGCCGATGAAGAAGAGAATCAAATGCCAGACGTTGGGAAAGCGCCAGCCAGCCGCGTCGGCGGCAAGCGCCGCGGACCACCAGCACGGCCACAGCAGCAGCCACCAGCCGATGGGGCGTTCGAGGCGTGCCAGCCGCGCGTAGGGCCGCAGAAAAGCCGGCAGAACGCGGTCTGCCCAGTGGCCGCGCACTGCGTCGGCTACGGTCGTCTGGTTGCTGCCGGTCATGGCCCACGGTCATAAGGCGTTCGGGCGATGGCGGGAAGCGCCCGGTGTTGGACTTTCGCCCCGCCGGTTGCTAATCGGCCGGCCAAACGGGGCGTGCGAATCCGGAATGAATGTCCTTCTCATCGGCTCGGGCGGGCGCGAACACGCGCTGGCGTGGAAAATCGCCCAGTCGCCGCTTCTGACCCGGCTCGCCGCCGCCCCGGGCAATCCCGGCATCGCCGAATATTCCGAACTGGCGGCGATCGATCCGGCCGATCATTCGGCCGTGATCCGCTTCTGCCGGCAGGAGGCTATCGACCTCGTCGTGGTCGGGCCGGAGGCACCGCTGGTCGCCGGCATCGTCGACGATCTGGCGGCCGCCGGTATCAAGGCGTTTGGCCCGAGCAAGGTGGCCGCGCAACTGGAAGGCTCGAAGAGCTTCACCAAGGCGCTCTGCGCCGAGGCCAAAGTCCCGACCGCCGCCTGGCGAAATTTCAGCGATGCCGCTGATGCCGCCGCCTATGTGCGCGAACGGGGTGCGCCGATCGTGGTCAAGGCCGACGGCCTTGCCGCCGGCAAGGGGGTGACCGTGGCGGCGACGGTGGACGAGGCACTGGCGGCGATTGCTGCCTGCTTTGCCGAGCCGAATGCCGAAGTGGTGATCGAGGAATGCCTGACCGGCGAAGAGGCGAGTTTCTTCGTGCTCTGCGACGGCACCACCGCACTCCCCTTCGGCACCGCGCAGGACCACAAGCGCGTCGGTGACGGCGACATCGGGCCGAACACCGGCGGCATGGGCGCCTACTCGCCGGCGCCGGCGATGACCGACGGTCTGGTCCAGCGCACCATGGACGAGATCGTCCGGCCAACACTTGCCTTGATGGCGAAACGCGGCACGCCGTTCCGGGGCGTGCTTTTCGTCGGGCTGATGCTGACGGCCCAGGGGCCGCAGCTCATCGAATACAACGTCCGTTTCGGCGATCCGGAATGCCAGGCGCTGATGATGCGGCTCGACAGCGATTTGTTAGCGCTGATGCTGGCGACGGTCGAGGGCCGGCTCGGCGACGCGCGCCCCATCTGGCGCGACGAGGCGGCCCTGTGCGTCGTCATGGCGGCACGCGGCTACCCCGGCAGCTACGCTCGCGGCGAGGCGATCGGCGGCATCGCAGCGGCGGATGCGCTGGCGGGCGTCAAGGTCTTCCAGGCCGGCACGGCCACCAGCAACGGCCGCCTCGTCTCGGCGGGCGGCCGGGTTCTGGACGTCACGGCGCTCGGCGACACCATCGCCGCCGCTCAGAATCGCGCCTATAAAGCCGCCGCGGCCATCGACTGGCCGGGCGGATTCTTCCGTACGGACATCGGCGCAAGGGCCGTCAAGCCAACAGGATCCCTATGAACTCTGCGATCACGCCCTTCACGTCCAAAACCCGCATCGCCTACTTCACCATGGAGCTGGCGATCCGCTACGAGATCCACACCTATTCGGGCGGGCTCGGCGTTCTGGCGGGGGACATCGCGCGCTCCGCCGCGGACCTCGGCATGCCAATGGTGTTTGTACTGCTCGTCAGCCGGGCCGGCTATTTTCGCCAGAGCATCAACCACGACAGATGGCAGATGGAGCAGCCCGACTGGTGGGCGCCCGGCGACTGGTGCACGCCGCTGGAGACAACCGCCACGGTCGAGATCGAAGGCCGCCAGGTGGCGATCCGTCCATGGCTTTACGTTCAGACCGGTGTGACCGGCCGCCAGGTTCCGATCCTGCTGCTCGATACCGACCTCGAACAGAACAGCGCGATCGACCGGACCCTCACGCATCACCTCTATGGTGGCGACGCCGCCTATCGCCTCAAGCAGGAAATCATTCTCGGCATCGGCGGGGGCCGGGTGCTGCAGGCACTCGGCTTCAACATTCAGACCTGGCATATGAACGAAGGTCACGCGGCGCTGCTGACCCTCGGCCGCCTCGCCGACGCGCGGGCGACGACCGGAACGGACGGTCTCGCAGCAACGCGCAAGCAGTGCGTGTTCACCACGCACACGCCGGTCGCGGCCGGACAGGATCGCTTTCCCTACGACCTCTACGCCCGGACCGCTCCCGAGTTGCTGCCGCTGGACACCGTCAAGGAGCTCGCCGGGTCGGATGACCTCAACATGACGCGGCTGGCTCTCAACCTCTCCGGCTATTCCAACGCGGTGGCCGAGCGGCACGCGGAAACATCGCGGCACCTGTTCCCGGGTCACACGATCCATGCGGTGACCAACGGGGTCCACACGCTGACCTGGGCCCACGACGAGATGGCTGCGCTCTTCGACAGACACGTGCCGAAGTGGCGGCTCAACCCAAAGGCATTGACCGATATCGCGGCGGCGCCGGACGACGCCGTCTGGAAGGCCCACCGCAGAGCGAAGGCGCAGTTGGCCGAGTTGGTATTCGGGCGCACCGGCATCACGCTCGATCTGGACAAGCCGATCCTCGGCTATGCCCGGCGCATGACGCCCTACAAGCGCCCGCAGCTCATGTTCAGCGATATCGAACGCCTTGCCGCAATTGCCCAGCACCAGCCGTTCCAGATCGTGATTTCCGGCAAGGCGCATCCGCGCGACCATGGCGGCCACGAGGCCATCCAGCGTATCCTGGAGAACGCCGGTCACCTTGCCGGCCGACTGCGCGTCGCTTTCGTGCCCGCCTACAACATGATGGTGGCGAAGGCGGTCGTTGCCGGCGTCGATGTCTGGGTGAACACGCCGACGCCGCCACTCGAAGCCTCCGGAACCAGTGGCATGAAGGCGGCGCTCAACGGCGTCCCCAATTTCAGCGTGCTCGACGGCTGGTGGGTCGAGGGCTGCCAGGAAGGCGTCAATGGCTGGGCGATCGGCGCCGACCGGGGTGACGGCTCGGACGGCGCCCATGCGGCCGCCTTCTACGAAAAGCTCGAACAAACCGTATTGCCGCTCTTTCACGGCGACCGAAGCGGATGGTGCGCGGTGATGAAGCAGGCGATTGCCACCGCCGGATGGCAATTCAGCAGCGACCGTATGCTCCTTCAGTATGCCGAGGAGGCTTATGATTTGAGTGCCGAAGCCGTCGCGGCGTCGGCCGTCGCCTGAATGGGGTGGTGGAAAGCGATTGGGGCTGACGTCGGTCAGGAGTCGCAGTTCGGGCCGCGCTGCCTAGTCGGTGCCGTCATACACGCAGCCATTCTTGAACCTGATCGGCGGAGATAGTTGGGAATAGGAATCATCCGCGGGCGTCTCCAGCCAAGACGGCCGGTCATGCCTCCGGAGCGTTTCCGTGGCTCCGCCTATCATCTTGCCTGTCGCTTGTGGGGGCGTCGGGGGTTGGATCGGCTTCCTGCCACTAGAGTTGAGTCGTTCGAGCATGACAAACCCTCGTTGTTCGCGACGACAACAACGCGAGTGACCATATTGTTCCCACTCGTTAAGCGGCGCTAAGCATCGCAGCGCCCGAATCGGTTACGGGCCAGGTCTTCCGCCAACCGGGAGAATCCGGCAGAATCGCCTGGAGGAGCCGACCCTCATGCCCATCCGCCGTCTCAGCGAAGACATGGTCAACCGCATCGCCGCCGGCGAAGTGGTCGAGCGGCCGGCGAGCGTCGTCAAGGAGCTGGTCGAGAACGCCATCGATGCCGGGGCACGGCGGATCGAGGTGGTGACGGCGGCCGGCGGCGTTGCCCTGATCCGCGTCACCGACGATGGCGGCGGCATGGCGCGCGACGACCTCGCGCTCGCCGTCGAACGCCATTGCACGTCCAAGCTCGACGCCGAGAAGGCAAATGGCGGCCTCGACGACATCCGCAGTCTCGGCTTTCGCGGCGAGGCGCTGGCGGCGATCGGCGCGGCGGCGCGGCTCACGGTGACTTCGCGCCAGGCAGGCAGCACCGAGGCGTGGGAAATTGCCGTCGAAGGCGGCGAGACAACGCCGGTCAAACCGGCGGGGCTTTCCAGGGGCACACAGGTCGAGGTCCGCGACCTCTTCTTCGCGACGCCGGCGCGGCTCAAGTTCCTGAAATCGGAGCGGGCCGAATCCAGCGCCATTACCGACGTCGTCAGGCGGCTGGCGCTGGCCCACCCGGAGGTGCGCTTCACACTCGCCGGCAGCGACCGCAGCGAAACCGATTATCCCGCCGTCAGCGGCGACGACGCGCTGCCGGAACGCATCGCGGCGATCCTCGGCGGCGATTTCCGCGCCAACGCGCTTGCCATCGACGCGACCCGTGAAAGCGTCCATCTGACCGGCTTCGCCGGGGTGCCGGCCTATAGCCGCGCCAACGGGCTCGCCCAGTATTTCTTCGTCAACGGACGGCCGGTGCGCGACCGGCAATTGCTCGGCGCGCTTCGCGCTGCCTATGGCGACATGATGAAGCGTGACCGTCATCCGGTGGCGATCCTGTTCATCGCGCTCGACCCGGCCCTGGTTGACGTCAACGTCCATCCGACCAAGGCGGAAGTCCGTTTCCGCGATCCGGGCCTCGTGCGCGGGCTGCTGATCGGCGCGCTCCGCGAAGCGCTGGGAGGCGAACTGCGCGCGTCGGGCGAAGCAGCCGGCGCCACCATCGCGGCATTCCGCCCGGGCGGCCTGCGGCGGCCATCGGTGCCATCGTGGCGGCAGACGCTCGCCGCCGGCAATGCGGCGCTGGCGCCGGGCTTCGCCGAGGCGGCGCAGGCGGCCTTCGCCGTGGTGCAGCCGTCGGCCGAAGCGACGCAGACCGCGCCGGCCGCCGAGGAGGTTTCGCATCCGCTCGGCGCAGCGCGCGCACAGATCCATGAGACCTATATCGTGGCGCAGACCGCGGACGGGCTCGTCGTCGTGGACCAGCACGCCGCGCATGAGCGCCTGGTCTATGAGCGCATGAAGCGGGCAATCGCCGAGCGCGGCGTGCCGCGCCAGATTCTGCTCATCCCGGAAGTCGTCGACCTGCCGGCCGAGGACGTCGACCGGCTGGCGGAGCGCGCGACGGAACTCGCCGAACTCGGCCTCGTCGTCGAGCGCTTCGGTCAGGGCGCCGTGGTCGTTCGCGAAACGCCCGCGATGCTGGGCGCCGTCGATGCGCAGGCGCTCATCCACGACCTCGCCGACGAGATCGCCGAATGGGAACGCACGGCGAGCCTCAAGGACCGGCTTGACCGCATCGCCTCGACCATGGCCTGCCACGGATCGGTGCGCGCCGGGCGCCGCCTCAAACCGGCCGAGATGGACGCCCTATTGCGCGAAATGGAGGCGACGCCGAATTCCGGTACGTGTAACCACGGGCGGCCGACCTACATCGAACTGAAGCTCGCCGATATCGAACGGCTCTTCGGGCGGCGCTGAGGCGCCGGCAGCATTCCCACTGGACGCCGCGGCGCGAGTCCCTATGTTGGCCGGAGCGGACGCCGGTCAGGCGGCAAAACGGAACGCACGGAAGCGAAGCGCATGAACCGGATGGAACGACAGGGACGCGGCGGCGAGGCGCGGTTGCGCTACCTTGACGGCGATTTCCAGGTGCTGGTCCCCGGCTCTTTCGTGCGCTGCGCGGTCACCGGCCTCGACATCCCCCTGGACGAGCTGAAGTACTGGAGCGTGCCGCAGCAGGAGGCCTATGTCGACGCGGCGGCAGCGCTCCGGCGCTACCAGGAGACCGGACGCATCTAGCGCGCCAGCGCCGCCTCGCGGACAGCGCCGTCGATGGTCTCGCCGATGGCCGTCGGATTCTCGAATTCCATAATGATCTGAAGTGCTTCGGCGCGTTCGTGCAAGCGGCCGACAGCGCCACCGTGGCCGGCGAGGCGCACCAGGTCCTTCTCCGTCGTCACCAACCTCAGCTTCTCCGTGTCGGCGGTGGCGATCAGTTCGGCCGCCTCGGCATCGGTGTAGCGGTGGTGGTCCGGGAAGCTCACCTTGCGGCCGATGGGCGCACGCGCCTCGGCAAGCGTGGCGAAGAACTTCTCCGGGCGGCCGATGCCCGCGAAGGCAAGGATCGGCTCCTTGCGCCATTCGCGCACCTTGGTCGGCCGCAAGCGGCCGCGGAGCGCTCCGCGACCGGCGCGGGCGGCGGCGCGCACCAGCGGCTCGGCCGCCTCACCGGTTCCGACCACCAGCAGCGTATCGGCGCGCTGCAACTGGATCCGGAGCGGCGCGCGTAGCGGTCCCGCCGGCATGACCCGGCCATTGCCAATGCCAACCGCTGCATCGACGACGAGAATAGACAGGTCCTTGGCGATCGCCGGGTTCTGGAAGCCGTCGTCCATGATGAGAATGTCGATGCCCTGCTCGACCAGCAACCTGGCACCGGCGGCGCGATCGCGGGCGATGACCGTCGGCGCCGCGGCGGCGAGCAGGAGCGGCTCGTCGCCGACCTGATCGGCACTGTGACGCGCGGGATCGACCAAGAGCGGCCCGGCTTCGCGGCCGCCATAACCGGAGGCGAGCAGGCCGGGCTTCAGGCCGCGCCCGCGTGCGATGCGCGCCAGTGCAATTGACGCCGGGGTCTTGCCGGCTCCGCCGACGACGAAATTGCCGACGCAGATCACCGGTATCGGCGGCCGATAGACCGGCGGGCGGTTCATGCGCCACGTCGCCGCAGCGCCCCAGATACGTGCGGCGGGCCACAGGGCCACCGACGCCATGCTGGCGCCACCCTTCCACCAGAAGGCCGGCGCCGTCGGCATCACGATTTGCTCGCGAGATACGGGGTGATGGCGGCCATGGTCGTTTCGAGGGCGCCGGACAGACTGGCGAGCGCCGCCTTGCTTCCGGCAGCGCTGGCGACCGCGGCAGCGGGATCCTCGATCAGCCGGCAAACCGCATCGGCGAGACCGGCGGCGTCGACAATCGGGGCGCAGGGCACCGCCTGGTCGAGAATGGCGAAAATGTCTGCGAAGTTGTGAATGCGGGGGCCGTGCAGCACCGCGGTATCGAGGCGAAGCGCCTCGATCGGATTGTGGCCGCCGCCTTCGCCGGCCAGCGAATTGCCGAGGAAGGCGATGGGGACAGCCCGATAGAAGAGACCGAGCTCGCCGAGGGTGTCGACGAGATAAACGTCTGTCTCCGGCGACAGCGGTTCGCCGCGACTGCGCTGCGCGACGGTCAGCCCGCGTTCGCTGAGAATGGCGCGGATGGCGTCGCCGCGCTCCGGGTGACGCGGGACGATAATAGTGAGCGCGTTGGCGTGGCGCTCGCGAATGCGCCGGTGCGCCTCGGCGACGATCTCCTCCTCGCCCTCATGCGTGGAAGCGGCGACCCAGGCCGGTCGTTTCGCGATCGCCGCCGTCAGGCTCGCCAGGGCGTCAGAGTCGGCCTCGAGTACGGGCACGTCGAACTTGAGGTTGCCGATGTTGCGTACATCGGGTGCGCCGAGGCTCGTGAAACGGGCGGCGTCCGATTCGGACTGGGCGAGGCAGAGCGATATTTTCGGAAAGACGGTACCGGCGAAGCCGGCGAAACGTCTCCAGTTGCGGAACGACCGCTCGGAAAGCTTGGCATTGACGACGGCGAGCGGCGTTCCGCGCTCGGCAAGCTTGCGGATCATGGTCGGCCATAGTTGCGACTCGACGAAGATGGCAAGTTCCGGCCGCCAATAGGCGAGGAAGCGCCCGACATAGGGCGCGAGGTCGTACGGCGCGAACTGATGCACCGCACCGATCGGCAGGCGCGCGGAGGCGACCGCCGCGGAGGTCACGGTCGTGGAGGTGAACAAAACGGCAAAGCCGATGGCGGTCAGCCGCTCGATCAGCGGCAGGACGGCATTCGTTTCGCCGACGCTTGCCGCATGGACCCAGACGAGCCGGCCGGGCGGGCGCGGCAGCGAGGGGCGGCCATAGCGTTCCGCGATCCGCTGGGCATCCTCCTTACCGCGCGCGACGCGGCTCGACAGGATGAACGGGATAACCGGGCGAAGCAGCACGCCGACGAACCGGTAACCCGCGGCGACGGTCGCCGCCGCGACGTCAGCCACGGCCGGCGAGCTCGTAGGCGCGGGCGGTGACGGCGACGAGCGAGCGCTCGATCTCGAGACGCTTGGCCTCGAGGAGCTCGGCGTCGGCGCGCGGCGGCACGAAGACCGGATCGGCGTAAACGAAGGCGGCCGGGCTGAACGGCAGGTTGAGCGCCGTACTATCCCAGGAGCCCAGCCGGCGGTGACGGTGGGTGGCGACCGCGAGCGGCACCACCGGGCGCCCGCTCAAGCGCGCCAGTACCACCAGGCCGAGACTCGCCCGCCCCCGCGTCAGCGGGCCGTAGTCCGCCGTCATCAGCACGCTATGGCCGGCGTCGAGCGACGCCTTCAACGCACGCAGGGCGGCGACGCCGCCTTTCTCGAACATACGGCCAGGCTGGAGGGTGCCGGAGCCCCTCACCGTTCCGCAGCCGAGCTTGTTAAGCGCACGGCCCATGACCTCGCCATCGTCGGTGCGCGAGACCATCACGTCGACGTGGCGCGCACGCGGGCGCAGGAAGGGCAGCAGGAACGCCTCGGCATGCCACGACGTGGCGATCAGCGGGGCGTGCTCGTCGAACAGGACCTCCGAGGAGGTCGGTTCCGACGTCAGCCGGCTCGTCGCCCAGACCAGCCGCAGGTAGCTCGCGACGATCGACGACATCGCCCCAAAAGCGACGTTCGAGCGCAAGGCGCGTCGTGCGAAGGTGCTCGCCCAACCGCGTTGGCGGTGCGGTCGGACCACCTTGGTGTCGGAAGTGTCGGGACGGTCATCCATGGCGGGATGCGCTTGCCGCGCGTGTCATCGCCCGGTCTTGCCATCGCCGGCCGGCATGTCGGGCTCGAGCAGGCGATGGAGGTGGACGATGAAATAGCGCGTGCGGGCGTTGTCGACGGTCGCCTGCGCCTTGCCGCGCCAGGCGTCGTAGGCCGTGCGGTAGTTCGGATAGATGCCGACGACGTCGACTTTGGCGAGATCGGTAAAGCGGATGCCTTCGACGCTTTCCAGCTCGCCGCCGAAAACGAGGTGGAGAAGCTGGTCGTTCGGCCCCGCGGGCTTGCCTGTCGGCTGATTCATGGTCGCCTTGCCGCTCGATGGGTCGCGTCGAGGCATCCGGGAGGGCTGACGCGACACCGATCATGCTGATGGCGGTTTGGTGCACCAAAAGCCGGAGACCCGCAAGTCTCCGTCGCCATGCCCCACACGACCGCGAACGGCCGGGACCGCCGAAAACCGAGGGAAACCCTCACTTGCCGGCGACGGTCATGCCTTCCACGGCCACCGTCGGCGCATTGGTCGCGTACCGATAGACGAGATCGTTGGCGACCCGCAACGTGCGGTACATGTCGAGAAGATTGCCGGCGATGGTGATCTCGCTGACCGGATGGCCGAGCTTGCCGTTCTCGACGACGAAACCGGCGGCGCCGCGGCTGTAGTCGCCGGTGTTCATGTTGACGCCGTGGCCGATCAGTTCGGTGACATAGAGGCCGTGCCCGATGCCGGCGATGATGTCCTCGGGCAATTCGTTTCCCGGCAGCAGGGTGAGATTGGTCGAGCTCGGCGACGGATTGCCGCTGCCGCGCGCCGCGCGGCCGTTGCTGGCGAGACCCAACTCGCGCCCGGTGGCGCTGTCGAGGAACCAGGTGTGCAGCACGCCGTCGCTGACCACGTCGAGCGGGGCGCCGGCAACGCCCTCGCCGTCGAACGGACGTGACGCCATGCCACGCGGACGCGTCGGATCGTCGGTGATGCGGACGCCGTCCGGGAAGAGCTTCTCGCCGAGCTTGCTGCGCAGGAAGCTCGTCTTGCGCGCGATGGAAGCGCCGTTGATGGCGCCGGAGAGATGGCCAAGCAGGCCGGTGGCGACACGCGGATCGTAGACCACGGTGATGCGCCCGGTCGGGATCTGGCGCGGATTCAACCGGCGGACCGCGCGTTCGCCGGCCTTGCGGCCGATCTCTTCGGGTGCGCCAAGGTCGGAGCGATACACCTTCGACTCGCCCTCGTAGTCGCGCTCCATCCCGGTGCCGGTGCCGGCGATGGCCGAGGCGCTGAGACCGAAACGCGAGGCAAGATAGGCGCCGGCAAAGCCATGCGAGGTCGCCAGCACCATGCCGCCGAGCGACCAGCCGGCACTGGCGCCGCCCGAATTGGTGACTCCCGGCACGGCGCGCGCGGCATCCTCGATGGCGAGCGCCGTCGCGGTCAGGTCGTCGGCCGATGGCATGGTCGGATCGAGGAGGTCGAGGTCGGGAAACGTCGTCGCGAGGCGATCGGCGTCGGCGAGGCCCGTGAAGCGATCCTCGGGCGCCACTTTCGCCATGGCGACGGCGCGTTCGGCGAGCTCGTTCGGGTCGGCGAGCACGTTCGCCGAAACCGTGGCCGACCGCCTGCCGACAAAGGTGCGCAAGGTGAAGTCGTCACCCTCGGCGCGGCGGGTCTCCTCGACCTTGCCGAGGCGCACGTCGACCGACATGGCGATGCCGCGAACGCAGACCGTATCGGCGGCGTCGGCACCGGCGCGTTTGGCCGCGGCAACGAGGCGCTGGGCGCGATCGGTAAGGTCGGTCTGGTCGAGCATTTCGGTCATGGGAATTCCTTGCGCGGGCGGGTCGCCGGCTGATCTAGGGTCGCGCGGCTGCCTCAACAACCCTTGGCGGCTGTCATGTTTCCGGAGGGCCGACTTTCACCACTGTGAATTCGCCGCCGCCGAAGAGGCGTTTGGCGGCGGCCCGGACGTCGTCGATGGTCAGCGCCGCAATCAGATCGTTGCGCCGGTCCACATAGTCGATGCCGAGTCCGTCTTCCTGGATGCCGAGGAGCTGGTCGGCAATGCCGCCCGAGGTCACGAAGCGCAACGGATAACTGCCGATCAGGTATTTCTTCGCGTTGTCGAGTTCTTCCGCAGTCGGCCCTTCCTCGGCGAAACGGGCAATCTCGTCCTGCATCAGCTTGATGACTTCTTCGGCTTGATCGGCGCGTGTCGCGGTACCGCCGGAGACGGTGCCGGAGTGTTTCAGCGCGTTGAGCCCAACCCCGATGGAATAGGCGAGGCCGCGGTCCCCACGCACCGTCCGGAACAGCCGCGAGTCGGAACCGCCGCCCAGGATATACGTGGCGACCGCCGCCGCGATGTAATCCGGGTCGTTACGCTTGATGCCCGGCCCACTCAGACTGATCTCCGCCTGCGGCACGGGCAGCGTCACATCTATCCGCCCGGCGGTCTTCGCCACCACATCGGGTACGCCGACCAGATTGGCCTTGACCGGCAGGTCGCCAAAGACCTCATCGACGAACGTCACCGCTTCGGCGGCGTCGATCGCGCCGACGATGGCGACCTTGATGTTGTCGCGCGCGAACGTCTTCTGCCGAAACGTCTTGAGGTCGTCGACGCCGACGGCGGCAATGCTGTCGGCTGTCCCGTTAACGGACCGGCCATAGGCGTGATCCGGGTAGGTCGCCTTCGCCATCGCCAGGGCGGCAAGCCGGCGCGGGTTGCGCTCGCCCCGCTTGAGCGAGGTGACGAGTTGCGAGCGGATGCGCTCGACCGGCTCGGCGTCGAACCGCGGCTCGGTCAACGCCAGGTGCAACAGCTTCGCCGCCTCGGCGCGGTTCTCGCTCAGCGTCCGCAGCGAACCTTCAAAGGTATCGCGGCCGGCGTCGAAGCTCATGTCGATCGACAACGCGTCGAGACGCGCCTGAAACGCCTTGCTGTCGAGGTCCCCTGCCCCCTCGTCGAGCAGGGCCGAAAGCATCTGCGCGACACCGGGCTTATCGGCCGGATCCTGCGAGGCGCCGCCGCTGAAGGCGAAGGATACCGAAACGAGCGGAATCGTGTTGTCCTGGACCAGCCACACCTCGATGCCGCGCGGGCTGATCACGCGCTGGATGTCGATGGCGTACGCGACTGCGCTCGACGCAAGGCTGACGACGAATGAAAGCGCGGCGAGCGAGGCCAGGCCGCCGACGGTCCGCATGAGGCGGCTCATGACCGGCCCTCCATCGGCGCGGTGACGAGGTAGCCAGTCACCGAACGGTCGCGCTTGAGATATTTGCGCGCCACCGCGACCACCTGATCAGCGGTGACCGCTGCGATCCGTTGTGGCCACGCCTTCACGTCGGCAAGCGTGCCGCCATTGGCAAGCGTCGCCCCGACGACATTGGCCAACGTCCGCGGACTGTCCTCGGCGTAGACGGCGCTGGCGCGCGTCCGCTCCTTGGCGAGGGCCAGTTCTTCGTCGGTGATCCCGTCATGGGCAATGTCGGCAATGACCAATTCGAAGGCAGCGGCGAGCTGGTCCAGCGTGGTGTCGCCACGTGGCGTGCCATACAGGCTGAAGCCGCTGTCGCCCAGCCGTCCGATGTCGTAGCCGGCGCCGGCGCCGTCCGCGATGCCCTTCTCGACAACGAGCTGGCGATAAAGGCGGCTGGTCGTGCCGCCGCCCAGAATATCGGAAAGAACCGCGAGTGCCTCGCCCTCGCCCGGCGCGCCGGTGTGTTCCGAGGGCGCCAGATAGATGCGGCGAAAGCTCGGCTCGGTGACGCGCGGATCGGCGAGCGTGACGAGCTTCGCCGCATCCGGCGGCGGCTCCGTCAGTCGAACGCGCGGCGGTGGCTCGGCGCGACGATCCAGTTTGCCATAGGTCCCTTCGGCGAGCGTGCGCACCTCGTCCGCCGTCACGTCGCCAGCGACGACGACGATGGCGTTGTTGGGCGTGTAGTAGCGATCGTAGAGGGCAAGCGCATCGGCGCGATCGAGGGTCTCCATCTCGTGGGCCCAGCCAATCGTCGGAATGCCATAGTGGCTGTTCTGGTAGAGCGCCGAATTCATCGCGACGCCGAGACGGGCGCCGGGGCTGTTGTCGATGCGCATGCCGCGCTCCTCGAGGATCACTTGACGCTCGGGCAGCAGCGCCGCATCGGTGATCTGAAGATCAGCCATGCGGTCGGCCTCGAACTTCATCATCAATCCGAGATGCTGTTTGGCGACCGTCTGGTGATAAGCGGTGTAGTCATCGGTGGTGAAGGCGTTGTCGTCGCCGCCGACCGCCTCGACGCGCGCCGAGAAGTCGCCGTCGGGATATTCGGTCGTGCCCTTGAACATCAGATGTTCGAGAAAATGGGCGATGCCCGATTTGCCGCGTGGATCGTCCGCCCCGCCGACCTTGTACCAGACCATGTGGGTGACGACGGGAGCGCGATGATCGGGGATGACGACGACCTGAAGCCCGTTGTCGAGAGTGAACGACGTGGCGTCAGGGGCGAATTGCGGTATCTCCGCCGCGCGGGTGGTCAGGTCACCGGCGAAGATCAGGAACAGCGCTGCCGTGGCGGCGACCGCTGCCCGCTTGAAACGGGGGTGCGTCATTCGTCCTCCATCCGCGAAAAAACGCGGGCCTGTCGCCGTCCCCAGCTATAGCCGGGCGCCCGCGACTTATCCAGTGACGCCGCCTGCCGCCTGCAGAAACACGATCTGTGTGTGGCCGATCCGACGGGTGTCGATGACCGTCAGCCCGGGAACGCCCGGGGCCTCCGCGGAAGCGCTTTCTTCCAGCAATACAAGGGCGCCGGGAGCAAGCCAGCCGCCGGCGAGTGCCGACGCGAGGGCCTGGGTGCCAAGCCCTTTACCATAAGGCGGATCAGCGAAAACGAGCGTGAATGGCGGCATGGCACCGATCGCACCGAGACCGGTGGCGTCGCGGCGGAAGATGCGGGTGCGCCCGGTCAGGCCGAGGCTCTCGATATTGGTGCGGATGACGCCGCGCGCCTCGACGCCATCCTCGACGAACAGGGCATAGGCGGCGCCACGCGACAGCGCCTCGAGACCAAGCGCGCCGGTGCCGGCAAACAGATCGAGCACGCGGGCGCCGCGCACGGCGTCGCCATGGCCGTGCATCAGAATGTCGAAGATCGTCTGGCGCAGGCGATCGGCGGTTGGCCGCGTGGCACGGCCGCTCGGCGCAGCCAGCGCGCGCCCGCGGAATTCACCGCCGACGATGCGCACGGCCGTGCGGCCTCGCCAGCTTACCTTGCGACCTGGCCGGCTTGCCATGTGGCTTGGCGGGCTTGCCGCGTGGCTTCGGCGGCGGTTCAGGTGGCGCCGACTGACGGACGGGCGCTTCGAAATCGGCGCCGGCAGCGGCCGCCAGCTTCTCGCCGAGCTGGTCGCGCAATACCCGTCCGCGAATCTCGCGGGCCTCGCCCGGCTTCAGATCGCCCAGTTGAAACGGCCCGTACGAAACCCGAATGAGGCGGTTGGTGAAGAGGCCGAGATGGACAAGCAGGCGTTTGATCTCCCGGTTCTTGCCTTCGCGGAGGCCCAGCGTGAGCCAGTGATTGCTGCCCTGGCTGCGATCGAGCGTGGCTTCGACGGCGCCGTAGGCGACCCCGTCGATGGTGACGCCCTCGGCGAGCGAATCGAGCCCGCCCGGCGCAATCGTGCCGTGGGCACGAACGCGGTAGCGCCTGAGCCAGCCGGTCGCCGGCAGTTCCAGCATCCGGGCCAGGCCGCCGTCATTGGTGAGCAGCAGGAGGCCCTCGGTGTTGATATCGAGGCGGCCGACGGCGACGACGCGCGGCAATTCGGCCGGCAGCGCGGCGAATACGGTCGGGCGGCCCTGCGGGTCGCGCGCGGCGGTAACCAGCCCTTTCGGCTTGTGATAGAGCCACAGGCGCGTGCGCTCACGCGCGGGCAGCGGCACGCCGTCGACCGCAACGCGGTCGGCCGGGCCGACATTGAGCGCAGGCGAGGAAAGCACGACGCCGTTGACGGCGACCCGGCCGTCGGCGATCCAGCGCTCGGCGTCGCGGCGCGAGCAAAGCCCAGCACGGGCGAGGACCTTGGCGATACGCTCGCCGGCCGCTTGTTCCTTCGGCGTTTGCCTTGCACTCATGGCGCGGGTGAATATCAGAGCGGAGCAGGCGGCGCGAGCGGAGACGGCAGGTGAAGGCGGCAGCAATCGATCCGATGAGCCTCGCGCTCGAAGAAGCACGCAGCGCCGGCGCACGCGGCGAGGTGCCGATCGGAGCTGTAATCGTTCGGGACGGCGTCGTTCTTTCGCGGGCCGGCAATTCAACGATCGAACGGGACGATCCGACCGCCCACGCCGAGATGCTGGCGATCCGGGCGGCGACGGAGGCGGCCGGCTCGCAGCGCCTGTCGGGTGCGGACCTCTATGTCACACTGGAGCCCTGCCCGATGTGCGCCGCAGCCATTTCCTTCGCGCGCATCCGCAGGCTCTATTTCGGCGCCACAGACCCCAAGGGCGGCGCGGTCGAAAGCGGAGTCCGCTTCTACGCGGACCCGACCTGTCATCATGTGCCTGAGGTTTATGGCGGCATGGCGGAAGCCGATGCCTCGACCCTGCTCCGGGAGTTCTTCAGGACCCGGCGCTGACCAGCGCCGACTGCGCACCGTCGTCGCTAGTTCGAATCGCTGTCGCCGTCGCCGGCCGGCGCCGGTTGGACGGACGCCGTCTGCGACTCCCACGGCCAGGTCCATTTCTTCTTCTTGCCGGCCGGCTTGTTGTCGATCTCGAGCGGCGCGTTCGGATCCGGTTCCCGGTACACCGTCGGCGGGTCGGTCAGATAGCGGCGAACCGGGTTGCCGTTCGCGTCGACGGCGACGTTGCCGCGATTGTCGGCAAAGAGCTTCTTGGCCTGTGCGTCCTGCGCGGCGGTTGAGTGCGCGGCCGCATCTGGCCGCTGGTTGACGTCGACAAGGATCGCGGCCGGTTGCTGCGACTGCTGTTGCGGCGGCAGGCGGAATTTCGGGTCGTTGGCAGCGATCGGCTGGTACTCGTCGTCGTAGGGCTTCGAACGGGCGGCGACTTCGGCCTTGAATTTCTTGTCCGCGACGTCGGGGTCGTTCGGCCAGTCGGCGGCGACATTGGTCTTGTCCCCGGGCGGCGGCAGCGGCGTACCGGGCGGTGGCGGCACGAGTTTCGGGCGCGCGGAATACTCGATCGGGTCTTTCTTGTCGCCGCCGCCAAGCACTGCGATTCCGGCGATGTCCTCCAGCGTCTGCATGCCCGGCGTGGTGCCGGTGCCGTAGGTCGTCTCGGAACAGGCGCCAAGCGCCAAGCCCAGCACCGCGGTCGCGGCGCCGGCAATAAGGGAACGAATCGGCAAACTCGTCATCACGCTCTTGTCCGAAGCCGGTCGCCCAGGTTGCCGGCCCTCACCTTTGGCGAGCCGTCTATGGCGCGGAATACGGGCGAAAATCCGGCCGACCAAGCGCCATTGGTAGCCGAATCGTGGGTTTGCGACAACCCGCCACGCCTTTCTACACGCCAATCGTGGCCAACGCCCGGTCCAGATCGTCGCCCGGGCCGGCGGCGGTAAGGATCGCCCGGGCGGCGGCCGCGTCGTCGTTCATCGCCACCACAAGGGCGTCCGCCGACGGGAACCTGGCCTCCGGCCGCAACCAGGCCACCAGGCTCACCGCCACGGTTTCCCCGTAGAGATCGCCAGCGAAATCAAAGACGTTAACCTCGAATATCGGGGCGCCGTCGTCGAAAGTCGGCCGCCGGCCGAAGCTTGCGACGCCATCGTGCAGGCTGCCGTCCGCGCGCTGCAGGCGTACCGCATAGACGCCGTGGCGAAGGGCACAATCGGCGGCGAGACGAAGATTGGCCGTCGGGAAGCCCAGTTCACGGCCGCGACGGTCGCCGGGGACAACCTCACCGACGACGAACCAGCGGTAGCCAAGCAGGCGATTTGCCGCCGCGACATCGCCCTCGGCCAGCGCCGCGCGGATATCCGTGGAGGCAAAGAGCCGGCCGTCGCCTTCGCCCACCGGGTCGACGACGGTGACCGGAAAGCCAAGCCGCTCGCCGGCCGCCCTGAGCAGATCGGGCGTGCCGGCTCGTGCCTTGCCGAAGTGAAAATCATGACCGACGACCGCGGCCTTCACGTCGAGCCTGTCGCGCAGGATCGACGCTACGAAATCCTCGGCCTCGATCGACGCGAACGCCTTGTCGAAGGTGGCAACGACCAGCCCATCGATGCCGAGCGCCGCCATGACCCGCGCCTTGGCGGCGAGCGGGGTCAGCCGGAACACCGGCGTCTCGGGACGAAAGAACGTGCGCGGGTGCGGCTCGAAGGTCAGCACGACCGACGGGATGCCGAGACGACGGGCCTCGGTGCGGGCGTGTTCGAGCAACGCCGCATGGCCACGATGCACGCCGTCGAAATTGCCGACGGCGACCGCGCCCCCCTTGAGCATGTCGGGTATCCGGTCCACCGGAAATGGTACCAGCGGCTTCCGCCGGTCGGTCATGCCGGTTCGCCTTCCCAGGTGAGCCGCTGGATCAGGGCGCGCGCGCCCAGACCGGCGGTCGCCAGAAAGGCGTGGACCTTGGCGATATCGGGCGCGTCGCGGTCGCCGAAGATGGCGGCATGAATGCCGCCGGTGACGAACAGTGTGTCGATCCCCTGCCCGACCGCGCCGCGCACATCGGTGTCGATGCCATCGCCGACGGCAAGCACCGACGACTTCGTAATCGTGCCGCCGACGATGCTGGCGAGCCTTGCGAGCGCCGTCTCATAGACCGGCGCGTAGGGCTTTCCGACGATGATCGTCTCGCCGCCGGCCTCACGGTAGCGTTCAGCGAGCGCGCCGGCGCACCAGATCAGCCGGTCGCCGCGTTCCACGACGATATCCGGATTGACGCAAAGCATGGGCAGCTTGCGCGCGTGCCAGTGCGCAAAACGCGCCTGATAATCGTCGGGCGTTTCGGTTTCGTCATCGAAGAGGCCGGTGCACGATATGATGTCGCAGGCGTCCTCGCCCGCAAGTTCGATCGAGAGGCCGTCATAGACCGGCAGGTCGCGATCGGGCCCGACATGAAAGACGCGGGCGCCATGTCGGCGGGCGAGAAAGCCGCGCGCCACTTCGCCCGAGGTGATGACGTCGTCGTAGGCGTCATGCGGCACGCCGAAACGATCGAGCAGATCGACGACGCCGGCTTTTGGCCGGGGCGCATTGGTGATGAGCAGGACCGCGCCGCCGGCGGCGCGGTACCGGGACAGCGCGTCGGTGGCCGAGGCATGGGCGCGGGCGCCGTCGTGAACGACCCCCCATACGTCGCAGAGGAGCGCCCGGTAGGCGGGAGCGATGTCGGCCAGGCCGGTGATGAAAGCAGGCGTCGCGGTGTTCGGCACGCGCCCCGCCTATGGGGTCGCCGCGTCACGGTCAAGAGGGCTTGGCGTTCCATCTCGGCACAGCTCTGCCCGCGCCCAAACACGCTTTGTTTACCCTGTTGGCCGACAGTCGCTGTCCTAACAGTCTGTCAGGCAGGTCGCCGGGGTCATGGCACTGGTCCAGGACGCATCGCAGCCGGTCGGAGTCCTGGTGGTGGACGCCGATGCCGGTCAACGCCGCATGCTCGCCGGCATGATCGCCGAGCGCACTGGCGGACGCTTCACCGCGACCGCCTGCGCCAGCTACGAGGAGGCCGTCGCCGCAGTCGGCGGCCGGCGCGATTCGATCCTGCTCGCCGACCTCGCAACGGTTGGTGGTCCGACACGGCTGCCGGAGCTGGCGCGCGGCGGTTTTTCGCTGATCGCCACCAGCGACAACGGGTCGCTCAACACCGCCGTGGCCGCGATGAAGGCCGGCGCGGTCGATTTCCTCACCAAGCCGATTGGCGCGCGCGCCCTGATCGAGCGGCTCGACGCCGCCGTCGCAGGCTGGAAGCCGACCGTGATGGCGGCGCAATCGCCGACGCCGGAGGCGACGACTGCCGACTTCGCGGACTTCATCGGCCGTTCGCCGGTCATGTTGGCGGTCTACGACCGCATCCGGCGCATGGCGCCGTCGCAAGCGCCGGTCTTCCTGACTGGCGAGAGTGGCACCGGCAAGGAACTCGCGGCGGAAGCGATCCACAGCCACGCCGGCATGGATGGCCGTCCCTTCGTCGCCATCAATTGCAGCGCCATCCCGCGCGACCTGATGGAGAGCGAGATCTTCGGTCACGTGCGTGGCGCGTTCACCGGGGCGACCGAAAACCGTGCCGGGGCCGCCGAGCTCGCCGACGGCGGCACGCTTTTCCTCGACGAGATTTGCGAGATGGACCTCGGCCTGCAGGCGAAGCTGCTGCGCTTCGTTCAGACGGGAACGCTGAGGCGCGTTGGCGGCACAGAGACGAAACGCGTCGCGGTGAGGATCGTCTGCGCCACCAATCGCGACCCGCTTGCCGAGGTCGCGGCCGGAACCTTCCGCGCCGACCTCTTCTATCGGTTGCACGTGCTGCCGGTCCACCTCCCGCCGCTACGAGACCGTCGCGACGACATCGTGCCCCTCGCCGAATTCTTCCTTGCCCGCACGGCGCATGAGGAAGGCAGCACCGTGGAGAGCCTCGACGACGCCACCCGCGCCGCGCTGACCGGGTACGACTGGCCGGGCAACGTGCGCGAGCTCGCCAACGTCATCCGCCGCATGGTCGTCCTCGGCGACAAAGGGATGATCCCTACCGCGGTCGCTTCCCGGGAAGCCGGCGCCGGAACAACGGCCCATGCGGTGCGACCGTATTGGCAGCAGGAGCGCCGCATCGTCGAGCAGGCGCTCGCGGCGTTCGATGGCAGCATTGCCCGCGCCGCCGCCGCGCTCGAACTCAGTCCGTCGACCATCTATCGGAAGCGCCAGTCATGGGCCGATCAGCCAGGAGGCGGCACGTGACGCAGGCCGGAATCGGACAATCGGCACGGCGCATGCTTGCATCGCGGCGTGCGGGGTCGGATCATGGGGCCGCGCCGAAGGGCCAGGGGAAAAGATCATGAGAACAGGCATTTGCGGGCGACACGCCGCCGCGCTAGCGGGGCTTGCCATCGCGCTGACCGTCGTGCTGCCGACCGCCATAGCCACAGCCGGCGAAATAACCGAATACGCCACGGACGCCGACGACCTGCTTCAGCAGGGCAAGCCGGCGGAGGCGCTGGGCGCGTTCGACAAGGCGACCGACGCGTTCTGGGCGGCCTCGCCGCTCCAGGTTCGCCTCGCGCTGTTCGCAACTTCGGTCGAGGGTTATGGCCAGTACACGCCGGTCACCACTGCCGCGTTCAAATCAGGCGACAGCGTCACGGTCTATCTGGAGCCGGTCGGCTACGGCTACACGCTCGGTGATTCGGCCGTCACCGTCGCCTTCACCACCGGCCTCGAAATTCGCACGCCCGGCGGCCTGGTTCTCGCCAAGACCGACGATTTCGGCAAGCTTGAGTGGCATGGGCGCACGAAGAGCCGCGAGGTGCATGCAGCGGTCAAAGTGACGCTGCCGGAGTTGAAGCCTGGCGACTACCAGCTCGTGCTGACGCTGGGCGACGCCGCGAGCGGCAAGTCGACAGCGGTCACCCTGCCCTTCTCGATCGTCGAATAAGTCGCCGTACCGCCTACTTGTCGAGACGCAGCAGCGAGATGTCGCGGGCGATCTGACGGAAGGTATCGACCAGTTCGGAGTTGCTCGACGAGCGGAACGCCATTTCCGGTCGCGAGGCGCAATTCGTCAGCATGGCAAGCGTGCTCGAGTTGTTGACCTGGAAAGCGACGGTGTAGACCGTGATCTTGCCTGTCGCCTTGACGTTGGCGCAGGCTTCCTCTGTCCGGTCGTTCATTTTCTCGACGACGGTATTGTTGTTCGACGAAGTCGTGCCGAGATGGTTCATCGATACGTAGCCGAATGACCCGTACATCGATTTATTGAACGTGTTGTACGTGTTGTAGGTGTTGTCGCCGTCCGTCATGACGATGAGAATCTTGCGATTGTCCTTGGTGTCATAGGGACGGCCCTCGGTGAACGGCGCGCCGGGCGAAAGCAGACGCCACCCCCACATGACGCCGGCGTGGATGTCGGTCATCCCGTTCGCCACCATGTTGTTGATTTGCGTTAGCACGGTGGACTCGTTGGTCGTCAGCGGCTGAACCGGCTTCGCGGTGCAGTTGTAATTGGGACCCCGGCTGACTCCGTTGTCGTAGTTGTTATTGAGGTGAGCGGAATCGTACTTGCAAACCTGTGCCTGTCGGTCGGCATCCGATGGCGCGGTGCGAACGCCGCCTTTCCTGGCGCACTTCCTGTTAGACCAATTCGCCGGGCAGACGAACGGTTGCTTGCATGAACCGGCGTAGTCGTCGAGATAGTCGTTCGGGAAGCTGCCGCTGTCGGGTTCGTCCGGAGCGAACATGGGAACGAACAGCGTCGCTGGCGTCGCGGTGGTCGGCGTCTCGTCGTTCACGTCGTACGGCGCCGGTCGCGCCTCGACGCAGCCTTGCCAGCTGACGTTATCGATCTTGTCGAAGAGATCGAAACGTTTGGCGTTCTCGTCGAAGTTTTCCGAGTTAGTGGGCGCGATGCCATCCTTGTCGATCCAGGACGCATTGGCTTGGCTCGGACCGACATTGACGGCAGCAGTGAATGGCACGAGGCCGATCTTTACTGGATCCGGCTTCGGATTCGACTGATTGACCTCGAAGAGGGCATTGGTGAGGTCGGTCGCGGCCTGTCGCAGCGACGAGATCTTCGAGCCGGACATCGAGCCGGAATTGTCGAGCACCATGACCACTTCATAGGTCGCGGCGCCGGCCACGGACTTGGCCGTGAGGTGCTGATTCAGGTTGTCGATACCGGCAAGGCCAAGGAAATAGGTCTTGGAACTGAAATCGGTCTCGACTGTCACGGCTCCGTCCGAGACGGCGACGTCAAGAGCCATCTTCGGCAGACCCTTGCCCGCGAGGTTCGCGTCGAAGAAGGACTGCGCCTCCGCCTGCACCTCGCTGAGCGGCTCCAGACCGACCAGTCGGTTCGCGGCGAGCGTCGCGGAATCCAGGGCGCTCTGAACGATACCGCGCTTCTGGAACAAGTTGGAGAAATCGACCGCAGCTCCCATGGCCATGACCAACGGGATTGCGGCAATTGCGAAAATCGGTGCGACGCTGCCGCGGTTATCGCGGAAAAGGCGACACATCATGGCTAGGATTCCTTGTGTCGGACCGGGGGTGTGGTCCGACATAGGCAGTCGCGGGTTTCGATAAGGTAAAGCCGACCGCAGAATCCCGGCCCTATTGGCCGATAAACCGCTGGCAGGCGCTATTGAGCGACGCGCAGCAACGAGATGTCGTCGCCGATCGCGGTGAAGGCGGCGAGCAGTGCACTGGTGCTCGACGACTGATACGCCATCGAAGGATCGCTTGCGCAATCGGTCAGCATCTGGAGCGTCGTCTGGTTCGTGACCTGGAAGGCAACAGTATAAATCTTGATCTTCGCGGCCTTGACGTTCGCGCAGACTGTCGCAGTGCGCGCATTCATCTCGGTCATGATCTCGTTGGCCGTGTTGATGCCGGTGCCGAGATGCTCGTTCTGACCGTAGCCCCAGGCGCTGTAGGTAGTGTCGGTGAGCGACTTGCCACTATCGAAGTAGGTGTTGTCGCCATCCGTCATCAGGATGAGAATCTTCTGGTTGTCGTTGACGGAATATGCCCTGCCCTCGGTGAACGGTGCGCCGGGCGAGAGCACGCGCCAGCCCCAGCCGACGCCGGAGGAGATATTGGTCGTACCGTTAGCCTTCATGGCTGCGATGACGCCAGTGATCACCGACTTCGTCGGCGTCAGCGGGGTGATGGCGCCGGTGGTGCAGTTGTAATTCGGGCCGCCCGGATAGGTGCCGCCAGTCGTGACGTTGAGATTCGGGGTCGGCGTCGTCTTCTTGGTCGAGCTGCCATATTTGCAGGCCTTCTGGAAAGCCTGCCCTTCTGTGCTCTGGTTGCCGCCGGTGAACTTCTTATCCGCCGTGGTCGAGCAGGCGCCGTAGTTCGAGCCGCTGACATAGCCGTTGTCGGGAAGATAGTTGTTGTGGGCCTGCGTACCACCGGGCGCGCCGGAATAGGCCCTGTTCGAGCTGGTACCGGTCGTGTTGCAGTTGCTGCCCGAACCGGTCGTACAGGTCCATGTGTCCGGTTCGTCCAGCGCGAACATCGGCACGAACATGGTCTTCGGAATCGTGGTCGTGGCGGGGTCGTCGGTGGCGTCGTAGGGCAACGGCCGGTCGAGCACGCAGCCGGCCCACGCCGTCTGCGTATAGGTGAACAGGTCGAAGTTGCTGCGCGCCGCGCCGAGATTCTCGGTGCTGTTGTAAGGACTGACGCCTGTCGTATCCATCCACGCGGCGTTCTTGTTGGACGCGCCAACATTGACCGAACCAGCGAACGGCACGAGGGCGACCTTGACCGGGTCCGGCTTGGTGCTCGTCGAGCCGAGATTGTAGAGCGTGTTGGTGAGGTTGGTGGCGGCAGTGATCAGAGTCGAAATCTTGGTGCCGGCCATCGAACCGGAATTATCGAGCACCATGGCCACCTCGAGCGTGCCCATGGCGAGCGTGGCGGACGAAAGCATGTGGAAGTTGATCGCGTCGAGCCCGACAATGCCGAGGAAATAGGTGGGCACGCGCAGATCGGTCGTGCCGGTGATGGTCGAGGCGACGATGCTGGTGCTCAAGGTCGGCGGAGCAAGCTTGTCGCCGATATTGCTCAGATAGAAATTGTTGGCTTCGGCCTTGACCTGGTCGGTGGTCAGCAGGCCGATCTTCTTGCCAGCGGCCAGAACCGCGGAGTCGAGCGCGCCCTGGACAACGGCGCGCTGTTCGAAGGCGCGGGTGTAGTCGACAACCGCGCCTGTCGCCGCGACAAGCGGCAAGGCCGCAATCGCGAACGTCGGCAAAACGCTGCCGCGGCGCGAACGCAAGAACTTGATGAACATGGGCGAAGTGCCTCAAGGAGACCAGCCAGGACACTAGCGATGGCCGATTTCCAAGCCGTTAATCCAAACCGCTAAATAGTTGATAATTTGATGTATTTTTGATCCGAACCAATCCGGAATGGCCCAATCCATAGAAGTGCGGCATGGCCTGACCACTAGCGGCAGGGCCCTTGACTCAACCGGGAAGGCTCCCTAAATGCGGCGCGCTCGCTGGCACTCAATGATGGAGAGTGCTAACAGAGCCCAGATTGCAGGCCGATCCTTTCCGGATCGCACGCTCAGAGAGGAACCAAAACCCATGAAATTCCGCCCCCTCCACGACCGCGTGGTCGTTCGCCGGGTCGAGTCCGAAGCCAAGACTGCCGGCGGCATCATCATTCCGGACACCGCCAAGGAGAAGCCCCAGGAAGGCGAGATCGTCGCCGTCGGCCCCGGAGCGCGCGACGAGAGCGGCAAGCTGGTCGCGCTGGACGTCAAGGCCGGCGACCGCATCCTGTTCGGCAAGTGGTCCGGCACCGAAGTGAAGATCGACGGCGAAGACCTTCTGATCATGAAGGAATCCGACGTCATGGGCGTGATCGAGGGCAAGGCCGCGAGCCGCAAGGCCGCCTGACCGTCGTCCGCTTTCGACCACCCTTTCTATCCAAGAGGAACCAACAGCAATGGCTGCCAAAGACGTACGCTTTTCAACCGATGCGCGCGACAAGATGCTGCGCGGCGTCGATATTCTCGCCAACGCCGTCAAGGTGACGCTCGGCCCTAAGGGCCGCAACGTCGTGCTCGACAAGTCGTTCGGCGCTCCGCGCATCACCAAGGACGGCGTCACCGTCGCCAAGGAAATCGAGCTTGAGGACAAGTTCGAGAACATGGGCGCGCAAATGGTGCGCGAAGTCGCGTCCAAGACCAACGACATCTCCGGCGACGGCACCACGACCGCCACGGTTCTCGCGCAGTCGATCGTGAAGGAAGGCGCCAAGTCGGTTGCCGCCGGCATGAACCCGATGGACCTCAAGCGCGGCATCGACCTCGCGGTCACTGAAGCGGTGAAGGAGCTCGAGAAGCGCTCCAAGAAGATCAAGACCTCCGAGGAGATCGCCCAGGTCGGCACGATCTCGGCCAACGGTGCGCGCGAGATCGGCGACATGATCGCCAGCGCCATGCAGAAGGTCGGCAACGAGGGCGTCATTACGGTCGAAGAGGCCAAGGCGCTCGAGACCGAGCTCGAAGTGGTCGAAGGCATGCAGTTCGACCGTGGCTATCTCTCGCCGTACTTCATCACCAACGCCGAGAAGATGATCACCGAGCTCGAGGATCCCTACATCCTCCTGCACGAGAAGAAGCTCTCCAACCTTCAGGCGATGCTGCCGGTTCTGGAAGCGATCGTGCAGACCGGCAAGCCGCTGCTGATCGTGGCGGAAGACGTCGAGGGCGAGGCGCTCGCCACGCTCGTCGTCAACAAGCTGCGCGGCGGCCTCAAGGTCGCAGCCGTCAAGGCTCCCGGCTTCGGCGATCGCCGCAAGGCGATGCTCGAGGACATCGCCGTCCTCACCGCCGGCCAGGTCATCTCCGAAGACCTCGGCATCAAGCTTGAGAACGTGACCCTGCAGATGCTCGGCCGCGCCAAGAAGGTGTCGATCTCCAAGGAGAACACGACCATCGTCGACGGCGCCGGCAAGAAGAAGGAGATCGAGGGCCGCATCAACCAGATCAAGGCCCAGATCGAAGAGACGACCTCCGACTACGATCGCGAGAAGCTGCAGGAGCGGCTGGCCAAGCTCGCCGGCGGCGTCGCGGTGATCCGCGTCGGCGGTGCGACCGAGGTCGAGGTGAAGGAGAAGAAGGACCGCGTCGACGACGCCCTCAACGCCACCCGTGCGGCGGTCGAGGAAGGCATCGTGCCCGGCGGCGGTGTCGCTCTTCTGCGCACCAAGAAGGCGGTCGAGAAGCTGAAGTCGGAAAACGCAGACGTTCAGGCCGGCATCAACATCGTGCTGCGCGCGCTGGAGTCGCCGATCCGCCAGATCGTCGAAAACGCCGGCGTGGAAGGCTCGATCGTGGTCGGCAAGCTCCTCGAGAGCAAGTCGGAGACCTACGGCTTCGATGCACAGGCCGAGGAATACAAGGACATGGTCGCGGCCGGCATCATCGACCCGACCAAGGTTATCCGCACGGCGCTTCAGCACGCCGCGTCGGTGGCGGGCCTGTTGGTCACCACCGAGGCGATGATCGCGGAGCATCCCGAAGAAGGACTCCCCGATGCCGATGCCCGGTGGCGGCGGCGGCATGGGCGGCATGGACTTCTAGGGTCCTGCCCTCTCAGAAAAATAACGAAAGGCCGCCTCCGGGCGGCCTTTCTGCTTTCAGGCCGTGGCGCGGGCGGGGCCCGCCATGTCCGCGCGAACCGGCAGCTCCTCGACGCACCGCTCGAACATCTCGGTCGTGGCGCGCAGCCGACGGGCAAGCAGCCGCAGGATGGTCAGGGCGAAGTCTTCGTCATCGCGAGCCAGCACGATGAACATCTCGCGGTCGATCGGAAGCAGTTCGACGGCGCCGACAGCGACCGCCGTGGCCAGCCGCGGCGCCATTTCGAGCAGCCCGACCTCGCCGAAGATCTCGCCCGGCCCGATTGTTTCCACGGCGCGTCCCTTCTGGCGCAGTTCGACGGCGCCGGCGGCGACAATGTAAGCGCGGTCGCCCAGTTCGCCGCGCCGGTGAATCACGATGCCATCGGCAAAAGAGACCGGCTGCCCGCCGCTGGCGGCAATCACATCGATATCGAAAGTGGTATCCGTCATTCGACGTTCCCCGTTGTTGGCCCCCAGGGCGGCGGGATCGTTGCCGACGCGCCTTAAGAAAGGGCCTACCGCAATCTTCAAATTGCGTGCATCGCCGGCAAAGGCTGAATTTCATCCACAGAGAATAGGATGGCGGCTTCGGTTGTTGTCATCGACATGAACACGCTCCGCGACTTCGCATTGCTCATCGGCCGCATTCTGATCGCCGCGATCTTCATCTATGACGCGACGCTGCTGGCGCGGTTTCCGCCGGACAACATCGCTTACATGGAGAGCTTCGGCGTGCCCGGCATCATGCTGTGGCCGACCGCGCTCTTCCAGTTCGCGGGCGGCTTGCTGATCGTCGTGGGGCTGGCGACGCGGGTAACCGCCCTCGCCTTCGCCGGGTTCTGCGCCGCGACGGCGCTCGTCTTCCACCACAACCTCGCCGATCTGAACGAGGTCATCCAGTTCGGCAAGGACGCCGGGCTCTGCGGCGGTTTCCTGTTTCTGACCGCTGCCGGCGGCGGCCGATGGTCGTTCGACCGCCGCTTCGGCACCGATTGCTGGCCGCTGTCGCGCCCGGCCGTGGCGGGCTAGGTGGCCGCCACAGCCTGGTCGGGCCCCTCTTTCTCGATGTCGGGCAGCGGCTCATCATGCAGCGTCGCCTCGAACGCCTTGAGGCGCTTGTAGATCGAGATCAGTTCGACGATCGTCGACCACGACGCGACCAAATACTGGAACGACAATTCCACGCGGCCGAAAGCGCGTAGAATCTGCTGCATGACGCCGAGGGTGAAGCCCGCAGCGACGATGGTCGGCGCGAGCGCCACGTAAGGCACCAGAACGCCCGCCTGCAGATAGCCGTAGCGGGCGACGTTGAAATACAGATAGTTCAGATAGATGCGGAAATAGTTGGTGCGGACGTTGGCGAAGAGTTCGGCAAGCGTCGGCGGCTGGGCACGGTCGGCGTTGTCCTCGCCGAGCACCAACTCCTTGCGGTAGGCGGCCTCGACCCGCTGGTTGCGGAAGTTAAGGCCCGGCAGGCGAATGCCCGCCAGCGCGAGAAGCGCGGTGCCGAAGACCGCCCATATGATCGCCACGATCACCAGGGCCTGGGGCACGGCGCCGAAGAACGGCAGTTCCTTCACATAGACCGACAGGCCCCAGAGGATCGGCAGGAAGGCGATCAGCGTCATCACCGAGTCGACCAGGCTGACGCCGAGATCCTCGACGGTCGATGCGAACCGCATCGTGTCTTCCTGAACGCGCTGCGAGGCGCCCTCGATCTTGCGCAAGCGGTCCCAGTTGGCGACGTAATAATTGTTCATCGCCGTGCGCCAGCGGAAGATGTAGTGGCTGACGAGGAAGGCGTTGAACACGGCCACCGTGATGTAAACCATCGCGATGCTGAGGAACGTCACAAGCTGGCCGAAATAGGCGTCGATGGTCACGCTGTTCGGCGTTCCCAGCGCTTTCTGGATGATGTCGTAGAACGAGCCGAACCAGTTGTTGATCATCACATCGAGCTGGACCTGGAACCAGACGATGAACAGGATCACCGACGAGGCGACGACCGACCACCAGAACCACGGCGTCGGCGACAGGCGCCGCCACACGACCGCGAAGATCGCGCCGGCAACGATCATGTACTGGTAGAGCCATATGTCGGCCGCGAGATTGTACGCGGCGGCGTAGGTCGTACGGGCGAGATCGTCGGCGCCTTCGGCCAATGGCACCGGATAGACGAAGCCGAAGATGCCGCCGAGGCTCAAGGTCGGCCCAAGGTCGCGGGCGAAGAGATACCAGAACGCCATGCAGACCGCGGTCCACAGAACGGCGGAGCCGAAGAACAGCCGCGGATTGGGGAAGAAAGAAGCGAACATGGAGGATGTTTCCTTGGCCTGCCTCAAGGCGGCGGCTGCTGGTTGCAACGCGGGACTCTCGTCCCGTCGCGCAAGGATGGGCAAAGCCTATCGCCCGCGCAATCGGGAACTACGTGAAAAGGTGGTAAGGATTCGGGCCGGCTTGCCGCGCGAACAGCGCGGGGCCAGCTGTGGGTTAGCCCGCGTTGCGGGCGACGCGGCGAACCGGGAGCGGGCCGTCGGGGGCGAGGCGGTCGTTGGCGCCGCGCAGGCGTCGGGCCAGAAGCCGCATGACGGCAACGGCGAAATCAGGCACTTCGCGGAGCAGGCGGTCGAACGTCGGTTCGTCGATAACGACCAGTTCGGTCGCCTTCAGCGCTACCGCCGAGGCGCTGCGCGGGCCTTCGTCGATGAGCGCCATTTCGCCGAACAGGCCACCCGGCCCGACCACTTCCATGGCGTGGCCGGCGCCGCGGATCTCGACCTGGCCGGACCTGACGAGATAGGCGACCCCGCCGTGATCGCCCTTGACGAAGACCACGCCGCCGTCCTCGAAATTGACGGTCGGGGGATTGGGGCCAACGATCAGATCGACATCGAAACGGGCTTCGCTCATCTTCCTCTCCGCTGCGCATGGGCGCGGCGGACGATCTGTCACGCCGGCCTTAACGAAGTCTCGTCGGCTACCAGGCGACCTCGCGGCAGGGTTAACCCGCGGAAAGCGGCCGCAAGGCTTTGGCAACCTTGCCGCTCTCTGAACGATGGGATAGGAACCGCGCGCCATGGCGACCAGCGACCAGAAACCAAAAGCGCGCCTGCCGCGCGGCCTTGTCGACCGTTCGGCGGCCGACATCCGCGCCACCGAGCGCATGATGGCGCGCATCCGCCGCGTCTACGAGCGCTATGGTTTCGAGCCGGTCGAGACCCCGCTCATCGAATATACCGACGCGCTCGGCAAGTTCCTGCCCGACCAGGACCGGCCGAACGAAGGTGTCTTTTCTTTCCTCGACGACGACGAGCAGTGGCTCAGCCTGCGCTACGACCTGACGGCGCCGCTCGCCCGCTACGTCGCCGAGAACTACGAGCGCCTGCCCAAGCCTTATCGCAGCTACCGCGCCGGCTGGGTGTTCCGCAACGAGAAGCCTGGGCCGGGACGCTTCCGCCAGTTTATGCAGTTCGATGCCGATACGGTCGGCGCCGCCTCGGTCGCCGCCGACGCCGAGATGTGCATGATGGCCGCCGACGCGATCGAGGAACTCGGCATCCCGCGCGGGCAATACGTCATCAAGGTCAATTCGCGGAAAGTGCTCGACGGCGTCATGGAGGCGATCGGCGTTGCCGACGAGCGCCAGAAGCTGACGGTGCTGCGCGCCATCGACAAGCTCGACCGCCTCGGCATCGAAGGCGTGCGCGACCTGCTCGGACCCGGCCGCAAGGACGAGAGTGGTGACTTCACCAAGGGCGCCCTGCTCGACCCGCATCAAGTCGCGACCGCGCTCAAGACGCTCGAAGCGGAAGAGGCCGGTCACGCCTCCATGGCCGAAACGGCCATCGGTCGCGAAGGGACGCGCCGAACTGGACGAGATCGCCGCCCATGTCGCAGCGGCCGGCTACGGCACGGACCGTATCCGGATCGATGCATCGGTCGTGCGCGGGCTGGAGTACTACACCGGACCTGTCTACGAGGCCGAGTTGCTGTTCGAGACCGTCAACGAAAAGGGCGAGCCGGCACGCTTCGGCTCCGTCGGCGGCGGCGGACGTTATGACGGCCTCGTCGGCCGTTTCACCGCCGACGACGTACCGGCGACCGGCTTCTCCATCGGCGTCTCGCGCCTGCAGGCGGCGCTGGCAGCGCTCGGAAAAGGCGATGCCGCCGATGCCGCCGGCCCGGTCGTGGTGCTGGTGCTCGACCGCAATCGCATGGGCGACTACCAGCGCATGGTTTCCGATCTGCGCCGCGCCGACGTGCCGGCCGAACTCTATCTCGGCGCCGCCGGCATGCGGGCGCAGATGAAATACGCCGACCGGCGCAATGCGCCGCTGGCGATCATCCAGGGCGAGGATGAACAGGCGCGCGGCGTCGTGCAGATCAAGGACCTCGCGCTCGGCAAGAAGCTCTCGGCCGGCATCGAGGACAACGCCCAGTGGCGGGAGGAGCGGCCGGGCCAGGAAGAGGTCGCGACCGCCGATCTCGTCGAGGCGGTCAACCGGCTGCTTGGCCGCGGCGAACGGCGGCCCTGACCCGCGATGAGCGAGTCATATGAATCGCTTCGCCGGCTTTTCTCCGATGCCGGTTACGCTTTCGTTGAGCCGCCGATCGTGCATCCGGCAAGCGTGTTCGTAGAACTCGCCGGCGAGGATTTGCGCCGCCGGCTGTTCCTGACCAACGCGCCGGACGGCACCGAGCTCGCGCTCAGGCCCGACTACACGATCCCCGTCTGCCTGCACCACCTTGCCTCGGGCGCCGCCAAGCGCAAGGCCGGCTACGCCTATCTCGGCCCGGTCTTTCGGCAGCGCCGCGACGAGCCCGGCGAATTCGTGCAGGCGGGCATCGAATCCCTCGGCCGCACCGACCGCATCGCTGCCGACGCGGACGCGTTGAAGCTGGCGCTCGACGCGGTGACGCTGCTCGGCGTCCGCAAGACGACCGTGCGCATCGGCGACTCGGCGCTGTTCGGCGCCGTGCTCGCCGCCCTCGACCTCAGTCCGCCCTGGCGCGGCCGACTGGCGCGCAATTTCGGCGACCGCGCGCGACTCGACGCGCTGATCGCGCACGCCAATGGCGGCGCGCCCGTGTACGGGACGGCGGGACGCGGAACACGCGCGGCCGCACGGCGGCACGCAGCCGAACTGCTGGAGGCGACCGGCCTTGCCACCATCGGTGGACGGACAGCCGACGAGATCGCGGACCGCGTCGCTGAAAAGTCGGTGATCGCGGCGGGCATCGGCGCGCGCCCCGCCAAGGTGCTCGGTCGCTTCCTCGCCATCGCCGGCTCGCCCGCGAAATCCCTCACGGCATTGCGCACCCTCGCCCGGCGCGAGAGCCTCGACATCGACAAGGCCATCGATCGGTTCGAAGCGCGCACCGAGGCCCTCGTCCATCATGGCGTCGATCTGCGGCGCCTCTCTTTCGCCGCCGATTTCGGCCGACGGCTCGACTACTACACAGGCTTCGTTTTCGAGGTTCACGACACGAACCGGACGGAGATCGGCCAGGTCGTCGGCGGCGGACGCTATGACCGCCTGATGGCCCTGATTGGCGCGGGAGAAGCCGTGCCCGCAGTCGGCTTCTCGGTCTGGCTCGACCGCATCGGGCGGCCGTCATGAGCGCGCCCCTGGTCCTCGCGGTGCCCTCCAAGGGGCGGCTGCAGGAAGACACCCAGAAGGCCTTCTCCGAACGCGGGCTCGATCTCGTTCGCTCGGGTGCGGCACGGCGCTATCGCGGCCGCATTGCCGGCATCGCCGGCGCCGAGGTCGCCTACCTGTCGGCGCCGGAGATCGCACGCGAGGTCGGCGCCGGCGCCGTCCATCTCGGCGTCACTGGCCGCGATCAGGTCGAGGAGACCATCGCCGGTTGGCAGGACAAGGCCGCCCTCGTCGCGCCGCTCGGCTTCGGCCACTGCGACGTCGTGGTCGCCGTGCCTGAGGCGTGGATCGACGTCGACACGATGGAAGACCTCGACGACGTTGCCGCCGACTTCCGGCCGCGGCACGGCCGCCGGCTGACGGTGGCGACCAAATACATCAACCTGACCCGCAGCTTCTTCGCCGGCCACGGCATCGCCGATTACCGCATCGTCGAGAGCCTCGGCGCGACCGAGGGCGCGCCGGCCTCAGGCGCTGCCGACCTGATCGTCGACATCACCACCACCGGCGCCACGCTGAAGGCGAACGGACTGAAGATCCTGTCGGACGGCGTGATCCTGAGATCGGAGGCGCACCTGGTGGTCAGCCTCGCGGCGCCGTGGAACGCCGACCGGCGCGGTGCGCTGGCCCAGATCGTCGGACGGTTCGGCGCCCCGCGGAAAGAGCGCGACGCGCTCCTGCGGAGCGTCTCGCGCGCCTGAGGGCGCCGCCCCGCACCCGAGCTACTCCAATTGCGACTAAGACGTTAACTCGCCATGCGCCCGTCGCATTGCTGCGATGCAACATTCCCTCTTTTGTGGTGTTCGAGAGGGCTTATCTTCCGGCTTGAGATTTGAAGGAGAACACCACGATGAACAAGTTTAGCAACGTCTTCACGGGCCTCGCCGAGGGCTTCAAGGCCGCCCGGTTCCATCACGCCCTGAGCCGCATGAGCGACCGTCAGTTGGCGGACATCGGCCTCAGCCGGGACAACATCTCCCGCCGCGCGCTTGAACTGGCGCAGATGCGCTAAGCCGGCAGGCACACGGAAGCTTCAGAAAGGGCGGCGAAAAGCCGCCCTTTTCGTATCTATCTCCGGGCAGCAACAAATCGGTCGTTCGGCCCGGAACCAGCCCCTCGCCGCCGCTCCTATTGGAGGCGCGCGAAATTTGCCGCTGCGACCACCTGCCAGCCGTCGGGCGTGACACGGAAAACCATGATCTGCGGCGAGACCGGTTCGGCAACCTTGCCGTTGATGGTTTCCTTGATGTCGAGCAGGAAGCGGGCGACCACGATGTCACCGTTGCGGGTGACGACCATGTCGCGATAGGTCGGGGCCGCGGCGATCTTCGGGATGCTCCGGGCGAGATAGTCCTCGAGACTGTATCCGACGCCGTCGCTGCGCTGCACTTGGAACTCCGGCGCGAGGAACGGCCGCACCCGCTCGGCATCGCCGCTCGCCAGCGCCGCGAAAATCGCATCGAGCGTCTTCGCGGTCTCGGTCGCGAGCGCCGCGTCGTTCTGCGCAAAAGCGGGCGTGATGGTCTGAAAGGCCAGCACGGCGCCGAGCAGGCTCCCCGCAATCATCTTCTTCAGCCGCATCCTTCTTCCTCCTCATTCCGGTCGACGAAAGCTCTTCCGCTCGCGCTCCACTTCGACGCGACAGTAGCAGCCGTCAATATGGTCGTTGACGAGGCCCATCGCCTGCATGAAGGCATACACCGTGGTCGGCCCGACAAATGTCCAGCCGCGTTTCTTGAGGTCCTTCGACAGGGCGATCGACTCCGGCGTCGTCGGCATCGCCCGCAGCGTCGCCCAGTCGAGTTTCTTCGGCCGCGTCTTCTTGTCGGGCTCGAACCGCCAGAAATAGGCCGCGAGCGATCCCGCTTCCTTCTCCAGCTCGATGGCGCGGGCGGCATTGTTGATGGTCGATTCAATCTTGCCGCGATGGCGCACGATGCCGGCATCGGCAAGCAGGCGCGCAACGTCCTTGTCCTTGAAGCGGGCGACGCGGTGGTAGTCGAAATCGGCAAAGGCTTTCCGGAAATTCTCGCGCTTCCTGAGAATCGTCAGCCACGACAGGCCGGACTGGAAGCCCTCCAGGCAAATCTTCTCGAACAGGCGCGAATCGTCGGTGACCGGCCGGCCCCATTCGCGGTCGTGATAGGCCGCATAGTCCGGCGTGCTGCCACCCCACATGCAGCGGCGCTTGCCGTCGTCGCCGAGCACCAGCCCCTTTTCATCCGGCATCACCATTCCTGCATCTCCGCGCCGCTTGGCTCACCGTAGTCCATGGGATCCCCATCCGAGTCAGCAGATGCCGATAACCCTTTGTTAGCCATGACGGGCGTCAGCGACGATTGATTTACCATTCGCTTGCAAAGCGCCGCTAGCCTCCACCCTCGGAAACGGTCCAACGAAAACTCCGGCGTCAGGCAGGCCAATTCCACCACCCGCGGGCAACCGCTTGTCGACGCTTGTATCGAGTACGCCGATGAACCGCTTCTTTCCCACGGTGGCGCTTGCCGCCTTCGCTTTCGGTATCTTCAACGCCCATGCCCAGGCCCAACCCGCGGGCGACGGGCCCCTGCTGTTGCAGTTGGTCGCGCCGGGCCGCCTCGCCATCACCAATCCGCCACCGCAGCGCGCCTCCTTTGCGCCGGCGATCGGCGCACCGCAACCGTTCCGGGCGCCTCCGGCGCGCGTGACCTATGGCCGGTCGATCGACCCGGCCTTCATGCCGGCCGTCGTCGCCTACCAGGGCAGCCAGCCCAAGGGCACGATCATCATCGATACAAAGGCGCGCTACCTCTATCTGACGCTCGGTGACGGCAAGGCCATGCGCTACGGCGTCGGCGTCGGCCGGCCGGGCTTTCAATGGGCCGGCACCCACAAAATCACCCGCAAGGCCGAGTGGCCGGACTGGGTTCCGCCCGACGAGATGCGCCAGCGTGTGCCCAACCTGCCGGTCAGTATGAAGGGCGGCCCGGCCAATCCGCTCGGCGCGCGCGCCATGTATCTCGGCTCGACCCTCTATCGCATCCACGGCTCCAACGAACCCTGGACGATCGGCCACGCGGTGTCGTCGGGCTGTATCCGCATGCGCAACGAGGACGTCATCGACCTCTACAGCCGGGTCCACGTCGGCACCACGGTGGTGGTTCTCTAGGTACGGGGGAGCGGTCCCGCGTTCGCGGCCGCTCAGGGACGAAGGCCGCCCGTTTCGGCGGGCGGCCCTCGCCTCACCATGTCGTGACCACGTTGGCGGTTGCCCGCCGACCCACCTTTTCGGTATCGTTATTTCAACCTATGTCCGCGGCAGACATTCTGGGGGAATGAGATGTTGGTGAAGAGGCTGGCCCAAGCGTTCGTTCTCGGTGCTGCGCTGTTGAGCGCTGGCGTGGCCAACGCGGAAGAAAACCTGCTCGACGCAATCTTCGGCGGAATCAGCGATGCGCTCTCCGGCGGCGGGGATGGCACTGCCTTCCAGGGACCGGCGATCTATCCCGAGCAGGTGTCACGATATCGCGTCGTCCCCGGCAATTTCCGGCGCACGACCGTCCGCTATCAGACCGGCGAGAAGCCGGGCACGATCATCATCGATCCGCGCGCGCACTATCTCTATTTCATCCTCGGCAACGGCCAGGCCATGCGCTACGGCGTCGGCGTCGGCCGCACCGGCTTCGGCTGGCATGGCACCGTTCGCGTCGCCAGCAAGGCCCAATGGCCCGGCTGGACGCCGCCCAAGCAGATGATCGCGCGCGAGGCGGCGCGCGGCCACAAGCTTCCCGCCTACATGCCTGGCGGTCAGGGCAATCCGCTCGGCGCCCGGGCGCTTTATCTGCACGGCAAGGGCGGCGACACCGGCTACCGCATCCACGGCACCAGCGAACCGTGGACCATCGGCCTCAACGTCTCGTCGGGTTGCATTCGCCTCGTCAACGAGGACGTCATCGACCTCTATAATCGCGCCCGGGTCGGCGCCAAGGTCATCGTCCTCTAGCCAACCCGGACGCGCATATCGGCTATTCCGGGGCGCCCAGCGGGCGCCCCTTTCTTTTCGCGGCGACGAGACTATTGGTATCCCTCCCTTCGATTTGCCTACCGCCCGACCGGTCCCCGCGATGAACGATGCCTCACCTCCCCCCGCCCCGCCGGCGCTCGGCAAGGCGGACATTCGCCAGATCATCATCGGCATCATGCTCGCCATGCTGCTGGCGGCGCTCGACCAGACCATCGTGGCGACCGCCCTGCCGACGATCGGATCGGATCTGAACGATCTCGAACACCTGCAATGGGTGGTGACCGCGTACCTGCTGACCGCGACGGCAGTCACGCCTCTCTATGGCAAGCTCTCCGACATTCACGGTCGGCGCCCGATGCTGCTTATCGCCATCACCACGTTCATGGTCGGCTCGGTGCTGTGCGCGCTGGCGCCGTCGATGCTCGTCCTGATCGCCGCACGGCTGATCCAGGGCCTCGGCGGCGGCGGCCTCATCGCGCTCGCCCAGACCATCGTCGCCGACGTCGTGTCGCCGCGCGAACGGATGCGCTACCAGGCCTATTTCGCCAGCGTGTTCGTCACCTCGAGCGTCGTCGGGCCGGTCATCGGCGGCTTCTTTGCCCAGAACCTCCACTGGTCGCTGATCTTCTGGATCAACCTGCCGCTCGGCATTCTGGCACTGGCCATGACCTATGGCGTGCTCAAGCGGCTGCCGCGCCACGAACGCAAGCACAAGCTCGACGTCGCCGGCGCGCTGTTGATGGCGGTGGCAGCGACGACGCTGCTGCTGGCGCTGTCGTGGGGCGGCAGCACGTATCCCTGGGGCTCGCTCCAGGTTGTCGGCCTTCTGGCGATCTCGGTGATCGCCTGGGGCCTCTTCGCGGCCCGCCTGCTGACCGCGCCGGAGCCGTTCGTGCCGTTGGCCGTCCTGTTCAACCCGGTCGTCGGCACTGGCACCGCCGCCAATTTCTTCGTGGTCGGCACGATGGTCGGTCTCTCCATTTTCGTGCCGATCTATTTCGAAGCGGTCATGGGCCTCTCCGCCAGCGAATCCGGCTTCTCGCTCATCGCCCTGATGGGCGGCACAGTGACCGGCGCGCAGATCGCCGGCCGCATCATGGTGTGGACGGACCACTACAAGCGCGGGCCGCTGGCCGGCATGTTACTGGCCATCGTCGGCGCGGCGCTGCTCGCCGCCCGGTCCGGCGCCATGCCGCTCTGGGAGATGGAAGTGCTTCTGGTGGTGACCGGCCTCGGCATGGGCACGATCTTCCCGGTGACCACCGTGTCCATCCAGAACGCGGTGCAGCCACACCAGCTCGGCACCGCGACCGCGACGTTCAACTTCTTCCGCTCGCTCGGCAGCGCCATCCTCGTCGCCGCTTTCGGGGCGATCTTCCTGGGCAGCCTTACCCTCGGCGGGGCGCATGTCACCTCATTGCACGCGCTGGTCGCCGAAGCGGCGGCGAACGGCGCGCCAATCGCCCCGGTCTTCCGCAAGATCTTCGCCGCCGCCGCCGGCGCGCTGGCCGTCGGCTTCGTCTTCTTCCTCTTGATGGAAGAGCGGCCGTTGAGGGGCCGGGCGGGCGAGTAGCGCCCGCTCAGACGATCAGGCGGTAGGCGGGCAGCGTCAGGAACGCGGTCAGCGTATCGGCGGTGGACAGCGTGACGAACAGGTCGATGGCGTCGGGGAAACGGCCGGCGGCGTAATTCTTCTCGCCGATCTCGCCTTTCACGCGCTCCATCTCCTCGCCGAGGCACTCGTCGAACAGCTCCCGCGTCACCTTCTGCCCGTCCTCGAGCGTGGCGTTGAAATGAAGCTGCTGCCAGATCTGCGAGCGGCTGATCTCGGCGGTGGCGGCGTCCTCCATCAGGTTGTACAGCGGCACCGCGCCGCGGCCGCGCAGCCATGCCTCGATATATTGCACGCCGACGCGGATGTTCTCGCGCAGGCCCGCTTCGGTGCGCGTGCCTTCGTGCACCTCGAGCAGGTCCTTCTGCACGATCTCGACGTCCTCGCGCATGCGGTCGAGCTGGTTCGGCTGCGGCATCAGCTTGTCGAAGACTTCCTGCGCCACCGGCACCAGATCCGGGTGGGCGACCCAGGTCCCGTCATGGCCGGCCTTGGCTTCGCGCTCCTTGTCGGCGCGCACCTTGGCGAAAGCCTGCTTGTTGATCTCCTCGTTACGGCGGTCCGGAATCTGCGCCGCCATGCCGCCCATGGCGAAGGCGCCGCGCCGGTGGCACGTCTTGATGAGGAGTTCCGAGTAGGCCTTCAGGAACGCCTTGCCCATGACGACCTGACCACGGTCGGGCAGCAGGTATTCCGGCTTGTTGCGGAGCGTCTTGATGAACGAAAAGATGTAGTCCCAGCGGCCGCAATTGAGCCCGGCCATGTGCTGGCGCAGTTCGTAGATGATCTCGTCCATCTCGAACGCCGCCGGCAGCGTTTCGATCAGCACGGTCGCCTTGATCGTGCCGACCGGGATTCCGATGGCCTGCTCGGCGTGGGTGAACACCTCGTTCCACAGCCGCGCCTCAAGATGGCTCTCCAACTTGGGCAGGTAGAAATAGGGGCCGGTCCCGTTGGCGATCAAGGTCTTGGCGTTGAGAAAGAAATAGAGGCCGAAGTCGAACAGGCCGCCGGCCATCGATTGACCGTCGACGACCAGATGGTCCTCTGGCAGGTGCCAGCCACGCGGACGCACGAGCAAGACGGCGGGCTTCGCAGTCAGCTTGTAGTCCTTGCCGCTGGTCGGATCGGTGAAATCGATCTTGCCGGCCCAACGGTCCTTGAGGTTGATCTGGCCCTCGATCTGGTTCGCCCAGGTCGGCGCGTTGGCGTCCTCGAAATCCGCCATGAAGACCTTCGCACCCGAATTGAGCGCGTTGATCACCATCTTGCGGTCGGTTGGGCCGGTGATCTCGACGCGACGGTCGAGCAGGTCGGCCGGGATCGGCGCGACTTTCCAGTCGCCATCACGCACATGTTTTGTCTCGGGCAGGAAATTGGGCAGTTCGCCGGCATCGAGGCGGGCCTGGCGCTCGTCGCGGAGCTTCAGAAGACGCTGGCGCGAGGGATCGAACTTGCGGTGCAGGCCGGCGAGGAAAGCCAGCGTTTCGTTGTTGAGGATTTCCTCGTAGCGGTCGCCCCAAGGGCCCCGGATTTCAACGCCCTGAACCTCGGTTTTCGTTTCCACTGCTGACATTCCTGCTTTCTCCGCCCGCTCGCATCCATGAGCGTGATCCTTATGGCACGGTCGGTCTGCCAACTGAACCCGCATGCTTCCGGCCGTCCGAGGGCGATTTCTCCAACCGCGCCTTCCGACTTTAACCTCGTGACAACCTGAAATTGCTAATTTCAACCCGTTGACCACGGTCCAATTGGCGAGTGCCATGCAAGCCTGGAATACGCGAGATCGATACGGCGCGGTGGCGGTCGGCCTCCACTGGATCATCGCCGCACTGTTCCTGGTGTCCTACACGGCCGTCTATTGGTCCACGCTGGTGGGCAGAAGTGCCGAACGCGGTCCGCCTGCGGGCCTTTCG
This sequence comes from uncultured Alphaproteobacteria bacterium, assembly GCA_963781775.1. Lineage (GTDB taxonomy): Bacteria > Pseudomonadota > Alphaproteobacteria > Rhizobiales > Kaistiaceae > CAVSRC01. The sequence continues at coordinate 170,129 of CAWAHE010000024.1, forward strand.
GTGCATCAGGCCGTCGGCATCTCGATCTTTGTCTTTGCCGTCCTCCGCATCGGCTGGCGGTTGATAAACGTCGCGCCGGAAGAGCTCGATGCCCCCGCGTGGCAGCATGTGAGCGCCCGCGTGATGCATATCCTCCTGTATGCGGCCATGCTGCTTATGCCCCTGACCGGCTATCTGGGAACCGGCGGCCCGACAAACCTCGGCCTGTTCCAGCTCCCGGCGTTCAAGGACACAACGCTCTTCCAGACAGTTTTCGTCAACGGGCTCGGGATCGATTGGGCTTCGTTCGAGCCGCCGCTCGACGCGTTTCATCATTTCGTCGGTGGCAACCTGCTCTGGGTCCTGATCCTCGTCCACGCCGGCGCCGCCATCTATCACCACATGGTCATGCGGGACCGGACGCTGGCACGGATGGTCTACGGCTACTGACACGGAAGGACCGCTCCGCCCGGCATCTACACGGCGGTTTTTCCCCGCTCTTTCCTGGATTTCGTGGGCTCACCGGAGCCACACGGGCGTCGCCATCGCGCGAGGCCGCGCGCTCCGTGCCTTGCATCCCTCCCCCATACGGCCCATATGCCCACGACCTCCGGGACCGGGGCATACCGAGGCAACGCCGCATGCAATCGATCATCACGATCTCGAACCTTTCCAAGACCTACGCGACGGGTTTTCAGGCCCTGAAGAGCATCAATCTGGAGATCCGCCGCGGCGAGATTTTCGGCCTGCTCGGCCCGAACGGCGCCGGCAAGACGACGCTCATCAGCATCATCTGCGGCATCGTCAATCCGGGTGAGGGTTCGGTGACCGTCGACGGCCACGATATCGTCCGCGACTTCCGCACCACCCGCGCCATGATCGGCCTCGTGCCGCAGGAGTTGACCACGGACGCCTTCGCGACGGTATGGCAGACGGTCAGCTTCAGCCGCGGCCTGTTCGGCAAGAAGCCGAATCCGAGCCCACATCGAGAAGGTCCTCAAGGATCTCTCCCTGTGGGACAAGAAAGACTCCAAGATCGTACAGCTTTCCGGCGGCATGAAGCGTCGCGTGCTGATCGCCAAGGCGCTGGCGCATGAGCCCGATGTCCTCTTCCTCGACGAGCCGACGGCCGGCGTCGACGTCGAACTGCGCAAGGACATGTGGCAGCTGGTGCGCGGCCTGCGCGCCTCCGGCGTCACGATCATCCTGACCACGCACTACATCGACGAGGCCGAGGAGATGGCCGACCGCATCGGTGTCATCAACAAGGGCGAACTGATCCTGGTCGAAGAGAAGACCGAGCTGATGCGCAAGCTCGGCAAGAAGCAACTGAGGCTTTACCTGCAAGCGCCGCTCCAAACGCTGCCGGAGGTGCTGTCGCCATACGACCTGGAACTGGCCGAGGGCGGAAATGCGCTCGTCTACACCTACGACACGCGCGCCGAACGTACCGGCATCACCCGGCTGCTGGCGGCGCTTGGCGCCGCCGAAATCCGCTTCAAGGACCTTCAGACCAGCGAGAGTTCGCTTGAGGACATTTTCGTCAACCTGGTGAGCGACCGCAAATGAACCCACAAGCCGTGTGGACGATCTACAAGGCCGAGATGGCGCGGACATTCCGCACCATCATGCAGAGCGTCATCGCGCCCGTCCTGTCGACCTCTCTCTATTTCATCGTGTTCGGGGCCGCCATCGGCGGACGGATCAATCAGGTCGACGGCATCAGCTACGGCGCCTTCATCGTGCCCGGCCTGATCATGCTGTCGCTGCTTACGCAGAGCATTTCGAATGCCTCGGTCGGCATCTATTTCCCGAAATTCATCGGCACCTTCTTCGAGATTCTCTCGGCGCCGATCTCCTATCTTGAGATCGTCGTCAGCTATGTCGGCGCGGCGGCGACGAAATCCGTAATGCTCGGGCTGATCATCCTGGCGACTTCGACGCTGTTCGTGCCGCTGCACATCCAGCATCCACTGGTGATGCTGCTTTTTCTGCTGCTGACCGCCATCACCTTCAGCCTGTTCGGCTTCATCATCGGCATCTGGGCAGACGGGTTCGAGAAGCTGCAGATCGTGCCGCTGCTGATCATCACGCCGCTAACCTTCCTCGGCGGCAGCTTCTACTCGATCAACATGCTGCCACCGTTCTGGCAGACCGTGACGCTGTTCAACCCGGTGGTCTATCTGGTCAGCGGCTTCCGCTGGAGCTTCTACGGCCTGTCCGACGTCAACGTCTTCGTCAGCCTCGGCATGACGTTCGTGTTTCTCGCCATCTGCCTTGCGATCGTGGCGTGGATGTTCAAGACGGGATACCGGCTCAAGACCTAGCCGGCTTCTGGGCACGTCCACCCCTTGCCTCGCGCACGATGGACGCGAGGTCGCGCGCCGCGGCTTCCGGATCCGGCGCGGCGCAAATCGCCGACGCCACCGCCACACCGTCGGCACCGGCCGCCGTGACGTCGCCGGCATTGGCTAGACCGATGCCGCCGATGGCGACGATCGGCAGCGTCGTCTGTGCGCGAATGGCTCGGAGGCCTTCGAGGCCCATCGCCGGCGCGGCATCGGACTTTGTCGCGGTCGGGTAGACCGGGCCGACGCCGAGATAATCGACGCCGTTGAGATCGGACGCCTCAAGATCGGCCGCACCGGTGATCGACAATCCGAGGATCGGCTCCGGCCCGAGAAGGCGGCGGGCATCCGCGACGGCCATGTCCGACTGGCCGAGGTGGACGCCGTCGGCGCCCGCGGCCAGCGCAATATCGACGCGGTCGTTGACGATGAACGGGATGTTGCTGGCGCGCAGGATCGTGGCGAGGGCCCGCGCCTCTTCCACCAGAATCCCTGCCTTGGCGAGCGGATCGCGCAACTGCACCATGGTGGCACCGCCGGCAATCGCCTGGCGCACCGTCTCGGCGACGCCGCGCCGGCCGCAAAGATCGCGGTCGGTAATCAAATAGACCGAGAGGTCGAGGCGCGTCCGATACCTCAATACTGCACCGCGATCTTGGCGCGCTGACGGAGCAACCCCACGTCCATCGCATAGAGCGCGTCGCAGAGTTCGGCCGGCAGATGCCCCGGCCCTTTGCAGCGGCTGGCGGCCTCGGCGCCTGCCGCGCCAAAGACAGCGAGGGCTGCTGACGTGGCCACCAGCGGCGGTCGCACCGCCGCGAAGGCGGCGACGGTCGCGGTCAGCGAGCAGCCGAGCGCCGTGGACAGCGGCATCAGTACATCGCCACCGAGCACGGCCACCACCGTATCGCCGTCGGTGGCGTAGTCGGTGACACCGGTCACCGCGACGACGGCGCCGGTCCGCCCCGCCAGCGACAGCGCCGCGTTCAACGCGGCTTCCGAGCCGGCAGTCGAATCGACGCCCCTCCCGCCCGCGCCTGCCGCGCCGGCCAGGCTCATGATCTCGCTGGCGTTGCCGCGAATGATGGTTGGCGACATGCCGGCCAGTTCGGCGGCGACACCGGTTCGATAGGGCGTCGCGCCGCAGCCGACAGGATCGAGCACCCACGGCTTGCCGAGTTCCACAGCCCTGGCCGCGGCAAGCATCATGGCCTCGACCCAGGGCGGCGACAGCGTGCCGATGTTGATCGCCAGCGCGCTGGAGATCGCGACGAAATCTTCGACCTCCTCGCGGGCGTGGACCATCGCCGGTGATGCGCCAACGGCCAGTAGCACGTTGGCGGCAATGGTCATGCTCACATAGTTGGTGATGTTGTGGACGAGCGGGCAGGCAGCACGCAAATCATCAAGCGCCGCCGCCGCCGCGGGGATATCGATATCGGAGTTCAGCATGGGTCAACGTCCTCCAGGCAGAATGGCGGACGGCATGGATTGCATCTTCGGCTGGCGCATCCTCAATCCCTCCGCCGGCATGATCCGGATCAGGTTCGACGGGTTGGCGGGTCAGCCTCTCAGCCCCTGGAAGGGCACCCCGTTGAGACGGACGGGACGGTAGGGATTCGAAGGCTGGAAGGCAAGCGGCGTCAGAGCGCCGCCAGCACCTCCAGGAAGCGGCCGGTCTTCATCTTCTCCCAGCCCTTGCCGATGCCGTCGAAAGCCATGGTGTCGGCCGGTCCAAAGCCGTCGTGCTCCAGATGCAGGAGGGTGCCGGCCGCCGTGGCGCTCAAGGTCCAGGTGAGCACCGTGTCGATGTCGCCGCCGCACCACGTGTAGCTGAGCCGCTTCTCCGGCTCGACCGCGAGGACCTCGCAACGAATCACGCCGTCGAATCCGGCGGCCGGAATCGGATCGGTCCGGAAGGTGAAACGATGGCCGACCTCCGCGCGGAAGTCGTTCGGCATCAGCCAGCGCGCGAGGAGATCCGGCTCGGTCAGGCAACGCCACACCTTGGCAGGCGCATAGGGCAGATCGTAATCGACCCTGATGCAGCGTCGGGTTTCCGCGGTGGCCACGTCATTCATCATCAATCTCCTTCAAGAGTTCGGCCAGCTTGCCGATGCGGTCGCGCCAGAAGGCATCCTGGTGCGCTACCCAATCGACGAGGGGAGCGAGATTCTTTGGTTCGGCCCGATAGTGGGTGTTGCGCCCTGACTTGCGCTCGGTGACGAGGCCGGCGCGACGAAGCGCGGCCAGGTGTTGGGACACCGCCGGCTGCGAGACGCCGGCCGTTGCGGTGAGCTGACCGACGGTCGCCTCCCCGCTCCGCGTCAGACGCTCGAAGACGGCACGACGGGTCGGATCGGCCAGCGTTCGGAAGACGGTGTCTATCGGAGCAAGCTGCATCGTCGCGATCCTATCCATAAGCCGCTACTTATGCATAAGTGACGACTTATCGATTGTCAAGCGGACGATGCGTTTCAGTGTGCTGTGGATTCCAGCGCCGCCAGCCGCTCCGGCTTCGGCCCGCCATAGGCCCAGTCGAGCAGTTCGACGGTGTGCACGACGGGCCGCGTGCCGCCGCTGGCGATCTGCGTGATGCAGCCGATGTTGCCGGCGGCGACGATTGCGGCGCCGGTCGCGTCGATATTGGCGAGCTTGCGGTCGCGCAAGCGGACCGAAATTTCCGGCTGGAGCATGTTGTAGGTGCCGGCCGAGCCGCAGCACAAATGCCCCTCGGCGACGTCGCGCACATCGAAGCCGGCGCGGGCGAGCAACGCTTTCGGCGCCGTCTTCACCTGCTGGCCATGCTGGAGCGAGCAGGCGGAATGATAGGCGACGCTCAGGCCCGAGCCGTTGGCGGGCTCACCCAGATCGAGCGTCTCCAGATATTCCGACACGTCCCTGGCCAGCGCCGACACTCGCCTGGCCTTCTCGGCGTATTCCGGATCGAGGCGCAGCATGAAGCCGTAGTCCTTGACCGTCGTGCCGCAGCCCGAGGTCGTGACGATGATCGCATCAAGCCCGCCGCCGGCGATCTCCTGCGTCCAGGCGTCGATGTTGCGCTTCGCCTGTTCGTGCGAATCGTGGGTGCGCCCCATATGGTGCACCAGCGCACCGCAGCAGCCTTCGTTCTCGGCCTGCACCACCTCGACGCCGTGCCGGTTGAGCAGGCGGATCGTTGCCGCGTTGATGCCGGGGTCGAGCACCGACTGGGCGCAGCCGCGCAGCAGCGCGACCCGCCCCTTGCGCGCACCTCGCGCCGGGAAAGTGCCGGGTTTGCCGGCCGCCGACGACGCCGGCAGCTTCGACGGCGCGAGGCGCAGCATGGCCGACAGGCGATTGCCGCCGGGCAGCGCCGCGACAAGCCTGGCGAACGGCCGGCCGAGCCTGGCCGCGCGCAAGGCGGCGCGGAAACGCTCCGGATAGGGCAGCACGAAGGCGAGCAGCGAACGGATCAGCCGGTCGGCGAAGGGCCGGCGATAGGTCTCGTGGATGTGCGCCCGCGCATGGTCGACCAGATGCATGTAGTCGACGCCCGACGGGCACGTGGTCATGCAGGCGAGGCACGACAGGCAGCGATCGACGTGCCGGGTGACCTGTTCGTTCGCCGGCTTGCCACCTTCCAGCATGTCCTTGATCAGATAGATCCGCCCACGCGGGCTATCGAGCTCGTCGCCGAGCAGGACGTACGTCGGGCAGGTTGCCGTGCAGAAGCCGCAATGGACGCAGGAGCGAAGGATCTTCTCCGAATTGGCGACCGCCGGGTCGGCGAGTTGAGCCAAGGTAAAGTTGGTCTGCATCGCTTCACACGCCCGCGTACATGCGGCCGGGACTGAGAATACCCGCCGGGTCAAACGTGGCCTTCAGCTTGCGCGTCAGGTCCATCAGCGGAACGGGCAGCGGGTGGAAGACCTCGACCACGTTGCGCACGTCGTCCGGCGCGCGCACCAGCGTCGCATGACCGCCGACCGCGGCCACCGCGGCACGGACCACCGCGGCGCCAGCGTCGGTCCCCTCCCCGCCGGCGATCCACACCAGCCCACCGCCCCAGTCGTAGAGCACGCGCGCATCAAAGGACTTCCGTACCGCATCGACGACGGCAGGCCCGTCGCCCGGCTTCACCGATACGCGCCACACCGGCGTTCCGGCCGGTGCCGCCAGCGCGTCGAGGTCGCGGATCGCCTGCCAGAGGGCGACCGACTGCGCCTCGTCGAGCACGGCCGCGCCGGCGAAGGCGCCCGGCTGGTTGCGCAGGCGCCAGCTGCGGTCCGCCACTGACTCGCTGAACCCTTCGAGCCGGATGCAGGTCCGCGATCCGTCTCCGGCTCCTGGAATGTGGGCCGCGCCGGTCACCGAGAAGGGCGAACCGAGCGCCGATGACAAAGCCGCCACGGCCTGCCGGTCGTCAAGGCCGGCAATCACCAGCGTCGCCTCGGTCTCCGGCGTCGGCAGCACCTTGAAGGTGACTTCGGAGAGCACTGCGAGCGTGCCAAATGAACCGGCGAGAAACTTGACCAGGTCGTAGCCGGTGACGTTCTTCATGACGCGGCCACCGGATTTCACGACCTCGCCGCGGCCGGTGATGGCGCGCACACCGATGAGCGAGTCGCGGGCGGCGCCGGACTGGATGCGCCGGGGGCCGGAGAGGTTGGCTGCGGCGACCGCGCCGATGGTCGGCTCGCCGCTCGATCCGAAAATCCCGCGATGGTCGATCGGTTCGAAGGACAGGCGCTGGCCATTTTCGGCGAGCAGCGTCTCGATCTCGGAAAGCGGCGTGCCGGCTTTGGCGGAAACGACCAGTTCGGTCGGCTCATAGAGGGTGACGCCGCGCATCTCGGCCGTCGACAGGGAAGCCGCGGTCTGCATGGGCCGGCCGAGGCCGGCGCGGGTGCCGGCCCCGCAGATAGCCAGCGGCGTGCTCTTCTCGGCGGCCAGGGCGACGATGTCGGCGGCCTCTTTCTCGTCCATCGGTACCAGTGGTCCGCTCACATCCGGTTCCCTCGCCGGCGCCCTTCCGGGGGCGCTGGAGCCTGCCGCTCACTCCGGCCGGAAAGCCTTACCGGCTGGAGCCAATCGAGGGAAGGCTTCCGGTTCAGGCCGGCAGCGCGGCGACCCAGGTGCCGATGTAATACGGCCAGATGAGGATGGCGAAGACACCCTGCCAGAAGCCGAGCTTCAGGAAGCCGATCGTGAAGAGCCAGCCGGCGGCCCAGACAAGGCCGATGGACGAATGCTGCTCGATCTTGATCCGTTCCATGGTTCTGTCCTCCCGTGGCGGTACGCTGTTTTCCTCTCTTCAGATATGCCCTGCGGCCGCCTCCTGCCAGTAGGCTGTCAGCAGGCCCCTGTTACACCTGCGGCGTCCACGCAATGCGGTTTCAGGAGAATTGCCATGACTGTCGTCAAGGGAAGTTGTCATTGCAAGGCCACGCAGTTCGAGGTCGGCGCAGCACCGCAGACCGTGACAGCCTGTACGTGCTCGTTCTGCTCCAAGCGCGGCGCGCTATGGGCCTATTACACGCCGAAGGATTTCCGTCTGACGACGGCGCGCGACCGCGTCGCCACCTATCAGTGGGGCAGCTACACGGTGCAGCACCACTACTGCCCGATCTGCGGATGCGGCACCTATACGGAGTCTCCCGATTGGTCGTCCGGCAAAGCCGATTTCGACAATCCGAAGATCAGCGTCAATGCGCGCCTGTTCGACGACTTCGACCTCGCGTCCGTCGAGCACAAGGAGATCGACGGCAAGAATCTGTGGTGAACCTCAAGCGGTGACCGGCGACGGCTTCGCCGCCTTCTCCGGCCGGCCTTCAAGCGGGAACACCTTGGCCGGATTGAGCAGCCATTGCGGGTCGAACACGCTCTTCACCCGCATCTGCTGGTCGAGGTCGATGGTGCTGAACTGTACGCCCATGAGGTCGCGCTTCTCGACGCCGACGCCGTGTTCGCCGGTCAGGCAGCCGCCGACCTCAACGCACAGCTTGAGCACGTCGGCGCCCGCCTGCTCGGCCTTCTCGAGTTCGCCCGGCTTGTTGGCGTTGTAGAGGATCAGCGGGTGCAGATTGCCGTCGCCGGCATGGAAGATATTGGAGACGGCAAGGCCGTAGCCGTCGCAGATCTCGCCGACGCGCTTCAGTACCTCGGGCAGACGGCCGGTCGGGATCACCCCGTCCATGCACATGTAGTCCGATATCTGGCCCATCGCCCCGAACGCGGACTTGCGGCCTTTCCAGATGGCGGCGCTCTCCGCCTCGGACTTCGACACGCGCATGGTTTGCGGCTTGAAGCGTTCGGCGATCTTCGTGATCCGGACGATCAGATCGGCAATTTCTGATTCCGAGCCTTCCACCTCGACGATGAGCAGCGCCTCCACGTCGAGCGGATAACCGGCATGGGCGAAGGCCTCGCAGGCCTTGATCGCCGGGCGGTCCATATATTCGATCGCCACCGGGATGATTCCCGAAGCGATGATCGCGGCGACGCAGGCGCCGGCCGCTTCGGCGCTGGCAAAGCCCATCAGCATCGGCCGGGCGCCTTCGGCGGCGCGCAGGATGCGCACGGTGACTTCGGTGACGACGCCGAGCTGGCCTTCCGATCCGATGACCAGGCCGAGCAGATCGTAGCCGGCGGCATCGAGGTGGCCGCCGCCGATGTCGACCACCGTGCCGTCGATCAGCACCATTTTCAGGCCCAGCACATTGTTGGTGGTGACGCCGTATTTGAGGCAATGCGCACCGCCGGAGTTCATGGCGACGTTGCCGGCAATCGTGCAGGCAAGCTGGCTCGACGGGTCGGGCGCGTAGAAGAAGCCGCGGTGAGAGACCGCATTGGAGACGTTGATGTTGGTGACGCCGGCCTCCACCGTCGCCACCCGGTTCTCGTAGTCGATGTCCAGAATCCGGTTCATGCGCGCCAGGCCGATGACGACGCAGTCCGTCGAGGGCAGCGCGCCGCCCGACAGCGAGGTGCCGGCGCCGCGGGCGACGATCTTCACGCCTTTGGCGCCGAGAAATTTCAGCGTGGCGACGACTTCGTCGGTCGAGGCCGGCAGCACCACTGCCAGCGGCACCGCCCGGTAGGCGGTCAGCGCGTCGGTCTCATAGGCCCGGCGTTCGTCCTCGGTGACGATCACGCCCTCTGGGCCAAGAATATCCGCAAGACCGGCCACGATCGCGTCGCGGTTGGCGAGCACGCTTTCGTCGGCCTGGGGCATGGCAAGGGCAGTCACGATCGGAACTCCACAAGACGCTGCTGCAATCATAGCGCCATGAACCGGCCGGCGATACCGCCCGTGCGCGACGGGCCTTGTTGATAGGACCCGCCCCGGCCTGCTATCGAACCGTGGCGCCTTCGCCGCGCCCAAGGAAGAAGAATGCCCGCAGAAGCACCCCGTCCTACCGTCGGCCTGTTCGTCACCTGCCTCGTCGATCTGTTCCGCCCGACCGTCGGTTTTGCCGCGGTCAAGTTGATCGAGGCCGCGGGATGTCGGGTCGAGGTTCCCGAGGCGCAGACCTGCTGCGGTCAACCGGCCTACAATTCCGGCGACCGCCGCGACACCCGTGCCATCGCCGAACAGGTCATCGCCGCGTTCGAGCCCTTCGATTATGTCGTGGCGCCGTCCGGCTCGTGCGCCGGCATGCTCAAGGTCCACTACCCGGAACTCTTCGCCGACGATCCCTTGTGGGCCGTGCGCGCCAAAGCGCTGTCGGCCAAGGTGTTCGAGCTGGTCAGCTTCCTGGTCGACGTGCGCGGCATGAGCAAGGTTGATGCGGCCTTCGCCGGCTCCGTCACCTACCACAACTCGTGCTCGGGCCTGCGCGAACTCGGCGTGCACGATCAGCCGCGGCGGCTGCTCAAGTCGGTCGCCGGCCTGACGCTGACCGAGATGAAGGAGGCCGACGTGTGCTGCGGGTTCGGCGGCACCTTCTGCGTCAAGTATCCCGATATCTCCAACGGCATCGTCGAGAAGAAGACCGCCGCGATCGCCGACACCAGCGCCGGCACCCTGCTCGCCGGCGATCTCGGCTGCCTGATGAACATGGCCGGCAAGCTTCAGCGCGAGGGCCGCCCGGTCGCCGTGCGCCATGTCGCCGAGGTCCTTGCCAACATGACCGACGCTGCGCCGATCGGCGAGGCACAGGGCTGATGGACGCCACCTCCCCTGCCTTCAAACAGAACGCCCACCGGGCGCTCAACGACGCCCAATTGCAGGCTGCGCTGAAAAACACTCGCCCGCGCTTCGTCGACAAGCGCGCCTCGGCGGTCGAGCAGTTGCCGGAATTCCAGCAGCTGCGCGAAAGCGCCCGCGACATCAAGAACCATACGCTGGCGCATCTCGACCTCTATCTGGAGGCGTTCGAGGAGAAGGTACGCGAGGCCGGCGGCGAGGTGCACTACGCCGAGACGGCCGCCGACGCCCGCGACGTCATCCTCGGCATCTGCCGGCGGGTCGGCGCCCGGACGGTCACCAAAGGCAAGTCGATGATCGCCGAGGAGATCGCGCTCAACGATCATCTCGAGGCGAACGGCATCGAGCCAATCGAAACCGACCTCGGCGAATACATCATCCAGCTCCGCCACGAGCCGCCGAGCCACATCATCGCGCCGGCCGTCCACCTCACCATGAAGCAGGTCGAGGCGGACTTCCGCCGCGTGCACACCAACCTGCCCGCCGAACGTGACCTGTCCGATCCGCCGGCGCTGCTCGCCGAGGCGCGCACCATCTTGCGCGAGCGCTTTCTCAAGGCCGATGTCGGCATCACCGGCGCCAATTTCCTGGTCGCGGAAACCGGCACCTCGGTCATCGTCACCAACGAGGGCAACGGCGATCTCACCCAGATCCTGCCGCGCGTTCACATCGTGCTGGCGTCGCTGGAGAAGGTCACGCCGACGCTGAACGACGTCAGCCAGATCATCCGCGTCCTGGCGCGCTCGGGCAGCGGCCAGGACATTTCGGTCTACACGACCTTCTCCACCGGTCCGCGCCGGCCCGACGATCCCGACGGACCGGAGGAGTACCACGTCGTGCTGCTCGACAACGGGCGCTCGGCGATGGTCGGCAGCGAGTTCCAGGACATGCTGCGCTGCATCCGCTGCGGCGCCTGCATGAACCATTGCCCAGTCTATCAGGAAGTCGGTGGCCACGCTTATGGCTGGGTCTATCCGGGGCCGATGGGCGCGGTGCTGACGCCGACCCTGATCGGCGTCGACAAGGCCGGACACCTGCCCAACGCCTCGACCTTTTGCGGACGCTGCGAGAGCGTCTGCCCGATGATGATCCCGCTGCCGAAGATGATGCGTCATTGGCGCGAGCGCGAATTCGAGCGCCATCTGTCGCCGACGACCTGGCGCTGGGGCCTTGGTGTGTGGGCATGGCTCGCAACGCGTCCCCGGCTTTATCGTTTTGCCACCGGGCTCGTGGCGCGCGTGCTCGGCAATCTCGGACACAGGCGCGGCCGCTTCGCGCGCCTGCCGCTCGCCGGCGGCTGGACCAAACATCGCGATCTGCCGGCGCCGGAAGGACAGACCTTCCAGGAGATGTGGGCCGAGCGGAGGCAGGCGCCGTGAGTGCACGCGACGCGGTCCTCGCAAAGATTCGCCGCTCGCTCGGGGTCACCGGCCAGGAATCCAGCCGCAACGCCACCGTGGACGACCGGTTGCGGGCGGCGCCGCGCGGGACGATCCCGGCACGCGGCCAGTTGCCGCCCGCCGAACGGCTCACACTGTTCACCAAGATGGCCGAGAAGTTCTCGGCAACCGTCGCTCGCGTCGCCTCGGCCGCCGATGTGCCGGCGGCGGTATCCGATTACCTCCGCCAACACAATCTGCCCGCCGCGGTGCGCACCGGCGACGATCCACGGCTTGCCGCCATGCCGTGGGACAAGACCCAGATCGAGATCGCGCACGGCCCGTCCGACGGCGGCGACGCGGTTTCGGTCAGCCACGCACTCGGCGGCGTCGCCGAGAGCGGCACGCTGGTGCTGACCTCGGGCCCGGACAACCCAACGACGCTCAATTTTCTGCCGGAGACCGAGATCGTCGTTCTGGCCGCCGCCGATCTCGCCGGCGACTACGAAACCGTCTGGGACCGCATTCGCGAGCGCTACGGCAAAGGCGCCCTGCCCCGCACGGTCAACTACATCACCGGCCCGTCGCGCTCCGGCGACATCGAGCAGACCATCATCCTCGGCGCCCACGGGCCGCGCAGCCTGCATATCGTCGTCGTCGGTTAGCGGATCAGCCCCACCCAGGCGCGCGCCAGCGCCAGCCCGGTCGCGTCAGCCTTCTCGCCATGCCGCTCGGCGTCGCGCGGATGCCGCTCCGTCCAGTCGGGGGCGTGGTCGGCGATCACGTCCGCAAAATCCTCGTTCCAGCGTTCCACCAGCCCGCGGTCGGCCTCGAAGTGGAACTGGATGCCATAGACCGCGCGTCCGATCCGGAATGCCTGCATCTCGGTCATGGCGCTGGTCGCCAAATGTACGGCTTCCGGCGGCAGCGTGTAGGTATCGAGATGCCAATGAAACAGCGGTGCGGCGTCGCCGAGCGCCACCATGACGGGGTCGCCCCGGCCGGCCGGCGTCGGGCGGACCTCGTGCCAGCCGAACTCGACCGGGCGGCCGAGGATGTTGGTGGCGCCGTGGCCGCGGGCGATAAGCTGCGCGCCGAGACAGATTCCGAGCACGGCCTTGTCGGCGACGCCGAAGGCGCGGGTGAGATCGGCGACCTGCGGCAGCCAGGGATGGTTCTCGTCGTCCAACGCGCTTTGCTCGCCGCCGAGAACGACCAGCGCATCGAAGCCACCGGGATCGGCCGGTACCGGCTCGCCCTGCCAGGCTCGGCGAATTTCGATGTCGGCGCCGACTTCAACTAGCGCCGTCCCGACCTGGCCGAGCGGCGTTCCGACATAATTCTCGATCACAATGACGCGCATTGACGGGCGACCACGCAAGACGGCGAGACTTGGTAGCATGGCGGCGGAAGCCAAACGAGTGGGGTGCAAGGGGCGCGCGGAATGAAGCTTGGTGAGTCACGTACTCCCGAGGGCATGCGTCTCTATGCCATCGGCGACGTTCACGGCTGCGACGACATGCTGGCGGCCGCCCATGAGGCGATCGCGGACGACCTGGTGGAGCGCCCGGTCGACGATCACCGCATCGTCCACGTCGGCGACTATGTCGATCGCGGACCGGATTCCGCCGGCGTCATCGCGCGGCTGCTACGAATGTCGGCCGGCGACGACCACATCGTCTGCCTGCGCGGCAATCACGATGCGCTCCTCGCCGGCTTCCTCGCCGCACCGGATGAATTCGGTCGGATGTGGCTCGACAATGGCGGCGACGCCACCTTGCGTTCCTACGGCGTGACGCCGACCCGGTCGCTGCTCGGATTCGATTACACAGGCCTGTCGCGCAAATTCGCCGAGGCGATCCCAGACGACCATCGCGCCTTCATCGAGACACTGTCGCTCACCGCCCGCTTCGGCGACTACCTGTTCGTGCACGCCGGGATCAGGCCGGGCGTGCCACTCGACCAGCAGGATCCGGAAGACCTGATCTGGATCCGGAACGATTTTCTGTTGGACGCCACCGACCACGGCGTCGTGGTCGTTCACGGTCATACGCCGGCTACCGCGGCCGAGATTCGTACGAACCGCATCAACGTCGACACTGGCGCGGTCTATGGCGGTCCGCTCACCTGTGTCGTACTGGAGGGCACGGACTACCGGTTTCTGTAGCCCGAAACGAAAACGGCGCGCCGAAGCGCGCCGTTCGATCATTCCATCCGGGGCCGCGGCTACTTCGGCTGCGGCACGATGCGGATGTAGGGCTTCGGCTCCTTCCAGCCGGCCGGCCAGATCTTCTTGGCATCGTCATTGCTGACGCCGCCCGAAATGATGACGTCCTCGCCGTCCTTCCAGTTCGCCGGCGTCGCCACCTTGAACTTGGCGGTGAGCTGCATGGAATCGACGACGCGCAGGATCTCGTCGAAGTTGCGGCCGGTCGACATCGGATAGGCAAGCATCAGCTTGATCTTCTTGTCGGGGCCGATGACGTAGACGGTGCGGACGGTCTGGTTGTCATTGGCTGTGCGTGGGCCCGACGGATCGGCCGCGGCCGGCAGCATGTCGTAGAGCTTCGATACTTTGAGATCGGGGTCGCCGATCATCGGGAAATTCGGGGCGGTGCCCTGGGTCTCCTCGATGTCCTTCGCCCAGCCGGCGTGGCGATCGACCGGATCGGCGCTGAGGCCGATCACCTTGACGTGACGCTTGTCGAAATCGGGCTTCAGCTTGGCGACCACGCCGAGTTCGGTGGTGCAGACCGGGGTGAAATCCTTGGGGTGCGAAAAAAGGATGCCCCAGGAGTCTCCCAGCCAGTCGTGGAAACGAATCTTGCCTTGCGTGGTCTCCGCCTCGAAGTCGGGGGCGGTGTCGCCGATGCGAAGGGCCATGACGCTACTCCTGTTGAGAAATTCGTTCGGGTTCGGTTCGGGATGTAAGCGGCCGGCCCCCGCCGCTTCAAGGATGGCTATTCGCCACACCAGCCGGGGCTTGGAAAAGGAGTCCGGCAGCGGCGGGCGCCGCGCACTCCCATTCCGAAACGAGCGTCAGGCGGCGACGGCAGGCACGGACAGGTTGTCGAGCGAGGAGACGATGTGTTCGCCGAGCGCATCGACGATCGCGGAGCCGGGCCGGTTCCACGAGCGCACCAAGCCGATCTCGCAGATGGGCAGCCGGGGGAAGCCTTCCGCCTCACTGAGGACACGCATGCCGGGCCGCAGCGCCGATTCGGCCAGGACGGTGAGGGCGAGGCCGGCGGTCACCGCCGCCGAGATCGCGGTCGAATTGCCGCTCTGATACAGGACGCGATACTTGCGGCCGGCGGCAGTCAATGCGTCGACAGCGGCGGCACGCCACATGCACGGCGGCTTGAAGAGGGCCAGCGGCAGCACGTCCTGCTCTTCGGTGCCGTGCTGGTTCGACGCGACCCAGAGCAGCGGCTCGCGCCGGATGACATCGACATTGGCCTGACCGCAATGCGTGACGATCGCCAGATCGAGATCGCCGTTCCGCGTCCTCGACACCAGTTCGGTAGACTGCTCGCAGATCACCGAAACCTCGACCCGCGGATTGGAGCGCGTGAAGCGCGCCAGGACTTCGGGCAGGAAGCGGTCGGCATAATCGTCCGGGATGCCGAGGCTGACGGAACCGGACAATTCGGTCTCGTCGAAGGCGGCGACCGTCTCGTCGTTCAGCCGGACCATCCGTCGGGCGTAGCCGAGCAGGCGCTCGCCTTCCTCGGTCAGCCGGGAGGCGCGCCCGTCGCGGGCAAAGACAGGCTTGCCGATGCGCTCTTCCAGGCGCCGCATCTGCATGGAAACCGCGGATTGGGTCTTGAACACGATATCGGCCGCCTTGGTGAAGCTGCCGGTTTCCACGATCGCCACGAAGGTCCGCAACTGGTCGAGATCCAGGGTTGCCGCCATTTTCTCTCCACTCCTGACACATCAATGAAAGCGATGGTCTATATTAGAAACATTCGTTGGAATGATCAATGGTCAAGGTGCAAATACCGGGTGTCGCGAACGGTTCATGCGTCCGTATTACCGATCCACGGCGGACCGATCGGACCGCGACATGCCGAGAGGAACACGACCATGGCTATCACCGGATACACCCACCAGACGCCGTCCAGCACAGCCGACAGGTTGCTCAAGATCGCAGGCGCCGGCTTCGCCCGCCTCGCCGTGATGTGGCGCGCTGCCCGAAACCGCCGGTCGGTGGCCCGTCTCCTCGAGTGGGATGCGCACATGCTGCGCGATATCGGCGTGACCCCCGGCGACGTGCAGTCGGCACTCGCCTCGCCGCTGGCCGAGGACCCGTCCTATCGCCTCGGTGTCATGTCGGTCGAGCGGCGCGCCGCCTTCCGCGCCACGGCCCACGAGCGGCTCGCCCGGCAAGCGAACCGCGTCGCGTCGAAGAGCGAGACGCTCGCCGCCGGCCATCGCCGCGAGCGTCGCGTACCGCCGAATCGGATTCTGGATTTCTGAGCGGAGCTGCTGGTCCCCTGGACGCTCCGACAGCCTGGCCCGCCCCAAAAGGGCGGGCCTTTTTCGTCGCCGACGTCCTCAAACGAAAAACGGGCCGGCAATTCCTCGCACGACCCGTAGAACGGGTATCGTAGGAAAAAACAAACAGACTGGCAAGACGGCTTCCAGTCCAATAGATGGAGACCCCTTCGCGCGCGCACGCGCGATTCAGGAAAGGGGGTCGTCCATGCAAGCCTGCGGACTCGATTTCGGTACGTCGAACTCGGCAATCGGCGTCATTCGCGATGGCGTACCAACGCTTGTTCCGGCCGACGGCGGCTCCACGCTCTTCCCCAGCGCCATCTTCTTCGACGCCGAAACGCCCGGCCGGATTCTCTATGGCGATGCCGCGATTGCCGCATCGGTCGGCCAGGCCGAAGGGCGGCTCATGCGGTCGCTGAAGTCGATCCTGGCGTCGTCGCTCATCGAGGAAACGACGATGATCGGCAAGACGCGGGTGCCCCTGTCCCGTGTCGTCGAGATATTCATCCGCCATCTCAAGCAGAGGGCGGAGGCGTTTCACGGGACGACGCTCGATACCGTCATCCACGGGCGGCCGGTGCACTTCGTCGATGGCGATACAGCCGCGGACGCGCGCGCCGAAAACGTGCTGCGCAAGGTCGCCGAGCGAGCCGGCTTCACCGATATCCGCTTCGTCTACGAGCCGATCGCGGCGGCCGCGCACTACGAGCGCACGGTCACCGCCGAGGAGCTTGTGCTCGTCGCCGACATCGGCGGCGGCACCTCCGACATCGCCCTGGTCCGCGTTGGGCCTGGGCGGCGCGACCGGCCCGACCGGGCATCCGACATTCTCGCCAGCACCGGCGGGCGCGTCGGCGGCACCGACTTCGACAGCCTGCTCAGCCTCGCCAGCGTCATGCCCTTGCTCGGCCTTGGCACCGATCTTGTCGACAAGCACCTGCCGATGCCCAAGCGGCTCTATCACGACCTCGCCACGTGGGCGTCGATCAATTTCGTCTATACCCGCGCCAACGCGGCGGAAGCGCGGGAACTCGCCAAGGGAGCCCAAGAGCCCGGCAAGGTCGGACGGCTGGCGACGGCAATCGCCAGACGGCTCGGCCACCGCATCGCATTCGCCGTCGAAGACGCCAAGATCGCGCTCGGGGACTCCACTCACGCCACGATCCCCCTCGGCTTCCTCGAAGACGGTCTGAAGGCGGAGACAAGCCGAGCCATTTTCGAGACGGCCGTCGGGTCGAAGACCGAGAGCATCAGCCGATTCGTCACGGCGTGCATCCGGGACGCCGGCGTCTCCGCCGACCGGATCAACACGATTTTCCTGACGGGCGGGTCGTCGCGTGTACCCGCGGTTCGCGACGCCGTGCGGCGCGCGGTTCCGACGGCGGCGATTGCCGGCGACTCCGACTTTCTGTCCGTCGCCCTCGGCCTTACCGAAGGGGCGCGCCGTGTCGTCTAGTGCGCCATCAACACCGGCACGGTCATCGACGACAGGATGCCGCGGGTGGCGCCGCCTAGGAAGAACTCGCGCACGCGGCTGTGACCGTAGGCGCCCATGACCAGCCAGTCGGCCAACTCGTCGGCGGCGAAGCTAAGAATGGTCTGGCCGACGTCGCCGGTGGCATTGCCGATCTCGCGCACTTCGACGTGCAGTTCGTGGCGGGCGAGATGGGTCGCGATGTCGGCGCCGGCGAGCTCGATCGAGCGCTTGTGGGTCTCCTTGACGATCACCACGACGACTTCCTTCGCGAGGTGCAGGAGCGGCAGCGCCGAGCGCACCGCATGCGCGGCAGCGGCTCCGCCGTCCCAGGCCACCACAACGCGGCCGGGCTTGAACTCCTTGACGCCGGCATAGGGCACGATCAGCGCCGGCGCGCCGGACTGGAAGAGGATCGCCTCGGTGAGCGCCTCGCGCATCGGCTCGGGCATGTCGGGATTCTGTTGGCCGATTACGACCAGGTCGCTCATCGCCAGGCTGCGGGTGATGGCCTCGAAGCCCTCACCGCCGATCGATTCGCTGGTCCTCGCCGCGAAGCGGATGCCGGCCGCGCTGGCGACCTTCTCGAAGGACGCCGAGGCTGTCTTGGCGTCGTTCACCGCCTGCTCGTGCGCCGCGACAATCAGATCGGTCGGCAGTGGCGTGGTCATGGTGTAGACGGGCACGACCGGTTCGAAAGCCAGAGCCAGACCGGTCAGGTGCGCGTCGAGCTGGCGCGCCAGATCAGCGGCGATCACGGTCGGGCGGCGCTCGCCGCCGAGATCGACGATGACGTGCATGTCGTTGATGGAACTGACCGCATTACTCATTTTGCCCCTCCTGAACTGCCCTGGCAGCATCGCATCCTGCACCTGCCGCCATGTTGACCGGGATCAACCCACGGGCCCCGGTGACCTCAATAAGCGTGGGTTTCGAATATCTTGTCGATATTGCCGTGCCAGTCCTCATCATATTCGCGAAGTACATGATCGGCAGGCGTCATGTCGGTTGCCAGCGTCTCTTCGATCGATGACAGAAAAATTGTCTCGTCCATGCCCTCGCCATTGAGATTGTCGCGGCGGGCGAGGCCCTGGCTGGCGAGAGCGACGATGTCGCGAGCGACGTCGGCGACGGTACGATTGCGGATCTGCGTCTTCAGCGCGGTCGTCGGCACGGCGCGGCGAAGTTGCTCGCGGTCTTCCGCCGTCCAGCACTTGACGATCTCCCAGGCGGCGTCGAGCGCGGCGCCGTCGTAGAGCAGCCCCACCCACAACGCCGGCACCGCGCAGATGCCGCGGCCGGCTCCGCCATCGGCGCCGCGCATCTCCAGGTAGTTCTTCAGCCGCACCTCGGGAAACAGTGTGGACAGATGGTTCTTCCAGTCGGACATCGTCGGCTGCGCGTCGGGCAGGCGATTGTCGAGCGCGCCGTCGAGATAGTTTCGGAACGTGGTGCCGGTGACGTCGAAATAGCGGTCGCCGCGCTTGATGAAATACATCGGCACATCGAGAGCCCAATCGACATAGCGCTCAAAGCCGAAGCCGTCCTCGAAGGCGAAGGGCAGCATGCCGGTGCGCGCTTGGTCTGTGTCGAGCCAAACCTCCGACCGGTACGACTGGAAGCCGTTGGGCTTGCCCTCGGTAAACGGCGAATTGGCGAAGAGCGCGGTGACCACCGGCTGGAGCGCCAGGCCGACGCGCATCTTCTTCACCATGTCAGCCTCGTCGGAGAAATCGAGATTGGCCTGGATGGTGCACGTGCGCAGCATCATGTCGAGGCCGTGGCCACCGACCTTGGGCATGTAACCACGCATGATGTCGTAGCGCGATTTCGGCATGATCGGCGTCTCGGCGCGCGACCATTTCGGCGAGAAGCCGGCGCCGAGGAAGCCGATGCCGAGGGGCGTGGCGCATTCGCGAACCTGGGCGAGATGGGCGTTCACCTCGCGGCAGGTCTGGTGGATGGTGTTGAGCGGCGCCCCGGACAATTCGAGCTGGCCGCCAGGCTCCAGCGAGATGGCGCCAAGGCCGACCGGATCGGTCAGACCGATGATGCGGCCGTCATCTTCGATCGGATGCCAGCCGAGCAGGCCTTCCATCGCCTCGAGCAGCCGGCGGATGCCGCGCGGCCCCTCGTAGGGCACCGGCGAATAGTCGTCGAGGTAGAAGCCGAATTTCTCGTGCTCGGTGCCGACGCGCCACTCGTCCTTCGGCTTCGAGCCCGATTCGAGCGTCTCCACCAACTGGTCGCGGGATTCTATCGGCGTCGCGTCAGAGACGTCGCGTGCCATTCAACGGGTTTCCGAAAGGGGCTCGAGAGGGAACGGACGGGCAGATTAGAACAGTCCGGGCGTGGCGCAAGCCCGCTCAATGTGGGGCGGGCGACGCATTCCGCCAGTCCCCCCGCGCCGCCTGAACCAGGGCCAGCGCCGCCACCGCGGCGGTATCGGCCCTGAGAATCCGCGGTCCGAGTGGCAGCGCGGTCACAAATGGCATGGAACGGAGGATCTGGCGCTCCTCGACGGAAAACCCGCCCTCCGGGCCGATCAGCACCGCGAGCGGCGATGGCGCCAGCGCCGACAGAATCGACAGGGGGTCGGCGCCCTCCTCGCTTTCATCGCAGAAAATGATCCGCCGCCCGTCCTCGCGCGCCTGCCAGGTATCGAGCAGGTGCTTGAGCGCCACCGGCTCGTCGACGGCGGGAACGGTCAGAATGCCGCACTGCTCGGCGGCCTCGACAGCGTTCGCCTCCATGCGTTCGAGGTTCACGCGGCTCACCTGCCCGTGCTGCATGAGCACCGGCCGGAGCCTGCCGACGCCCATCTCCACCGCCTTCTGGATCATGTAGTCGAGACGCGCCTGCTTGAGCGGCGCGAACAGGTAGTGGAGGTCGGGATCGGCCGGCTGGGCGCGCACCGGCTCGCCGATTTCGAGGCTCCAGGTCCTGCGCCCGCCGCCCCTCAGCGTCGCCCGCCACTCGCCATCGCGTCCGTTGAACACCAAAATCGTCGCGCCGTCGGACAGCCGCAACACGTTGACCAGGTAGTTGGCCTGATTGCGGTCGAGCGAAGTCGTCGTGCCACCGGCAATGCCGGTGCGCAGGAACAGGCGGATCGCTTTGAAATCGTGGATTGGCATAGACGGTTTCTAGCATGGCCGGGGTGCAAGCGAAGCCCGCGCCCTTGACCGGCGCCCCGTCAGGCTTCACGTGTCTGGCATGGCCGACACCGCCGCCAACATTGGCGAATACACCGTCTCCGAGATTTCCGCGGCGCTGAAGCGCACCGTCGAGGATACCTATGGCTATGTGCGCGTGCGCGGCGAGATTTCCGGCTTTCGCGGCGCCCACTCGTCGGGTCATTGCTATTTCAGCCTGAAGGACGACAAGGCCCGCATCGAGGCGGTGGTCTGGCGCATGACCCTGCCGCGGCTCAAGTTCAAGCCGGAGGAAGGCGTCGAGGTCGTCGCCACCGGCAAGCTGACCACCTTCCCCGGCCAGTCGAAATACCAGATCGTCATCGAGGCGCTGGAGCCGGCCGGCGTCGGCGCGCTGATGGCGCTGCTCGAAGCCCGCCGCAAGGCGCTCGCCGCCGAAGGCCTGTTCGCCGACGAGCGCAAGCGCCCGCTGCCCTACCTGCCGCGCGTGATCGGCGTCGTCACATCGCCGACCGGCGCCGTCATCCGTGACATCCTGCACCGGCTCGCCGATCGTTTTCCGACGCGCGTCCTGCTGTGGCCGGTGCGCGTCCAGGGCGAGAGCAGCGCGGCGGAGGTCGCCGCCGCCATCGCCGGCTTCAACGCGCTGCCCGCCGACGGCGCCATTCCGCGTCCCGACCTCATCATCGTCGCGCGCGGCGGCGGCAGTCTCGAGGACCTGTGGAGCTTCAACGAGGAGATCGTCGTCCGCGCCGCTGCCGGCTCGGACATTCCGCTGATCTCCGCGGTCGGCCACGAGACCGATTTCACGCTGATCGATTTCGCCGCCGACAAGCGCGCGCCGACGCCGACGGCGGCCGCCGAGATGGCCGTGCCGGTACGCTCGGAACTGATCGCCACGGTCGGCGACCTCGGCGGCCGGCTTGCCGGCGCGGCGCTCCGCCACGTCGAATCGGGACGGCGCGAGTTGCGCGCCGCGGCCCGCGCCCTGCCCCGTGCCGAAGACCTGTTCGCCATGCCGCGCCGCGTCTTCGACGACCTTGCCAACCGCATCGGTCTGGCGTTGCTCGCCAACGCCCGCGTCCATCGCACGCAGTATGAGCGGGTCGCCGGACGGTTATCGTTCGCCGGACTGGAGCGCGTGATCGAGCGCGCCGGCGAGCGGCTGACCGGGCTCGCCGAGCGCAAGGCGCATTTTCTGGCGCGTCGCGTCGAGCGCCTGAAGGCGCGTCTCGACTCGCTGGCGAAACTGCTCGAAGTGGTCAGCTATCGCAGCGTTCTCGAGCGCGGCTTTGCGCTGGTCGCCGATTTCGAGGACCGCGAGCCCATCCGCTCCGCCGCCGCCGTCCCCAATGGCAAGGTGCTCGACATCGAGTTCCACGACGGCCACGTTCGCGCCGTCTCGGGCGGCACGATGACGCCGCGGCCGCGCAAGCGTCGCGTCATTGACGATGGGTCGCAGGGCAGCCTGCTTTAGGTCGCGAAACTTTGAATCGCGAGAATCGGTTGGCGGTGGTTCTTCAGCCAAGTTCGAGCCGCATGACGTGGCGGCGCGTGCCGGTCATGCCGAGATCATGGAAGCCGGCTTCCGCGAAAACCGGCACGAAGCCCATGAAGCGGAAGCTCGGCGAATCAGGCGCGACGGGATAGGCCTCGACGACGGTCGCGCCGTTGCGGCGCGCGTGGTCGACGGCGCCGGCGAGGAGCTTCCGCACCAGCGCCTCCCCGCGCAGCCGGCGCGGCACATAGAAGCAAACCAGCGACCAGATAACCTCGCCCGGCCTTGACGGCGGCCCGCCCAGCGCACGATGCGTGTCGCGGGGCGCGATCGACACCCAGCCGACCGGCTCGCCGCCCCGATAGGCCAGCAGTCCGACCGGCGTGCCCGTCCCGATGCGCTCCATCATCATGCGCTTGCGCTCGGCGGGCGCTTGCAGCTTCGCCTCCGCTGCCGTCCGCCGCCAGACCATGCACCAGCAATGCTTGGGCGCGCCGGGCGCGGAGAAGAAGCGCTCGAATTCGGTGCTGTTGGCCGCGGTGACCGGTCGGAAATCGAGGTCGTCGGACGTGCGCATCGGCGAATGATGCGGCACTGCCGCATCCTTCGCCACCCGATTCCGGCGACCTCAGTCGCGCATGCTGAGGAGATAGGCGGTCAGGTCCTGGATGTCGTCCGGCGGGACGACGAAATTCGGCATGTTCGGATGCGACGTCCGGAAGAAGGCGAACAGCGCGATCTCGGTCATGCCGTCGGCATTGGCGATATCCTCGAAAGGCGGCGATTCCGGCCATGGGCTGTCGTAGTGGCCGGCGCGCACTTCGTGGCACTCGGCACAATTGGCTTCGGCATAAGCCAAGCCGCGTTCGGGATCGCCGCGCTCCTGCGCCAATGCCACACCGCCCGACACGAGCGCCGCCGCGGTGATCGCTGACGTGATCCACCTGTTTGCCATGGCGAAGATGATGGAGGCAGCCCGGGGGAAAGCCTTGATCCAGATCAGTCCGGGTCAGCGCTTACCGCTTCCGCGGATCTGCGACATGGTCCGCGACGGCGTGATCGCCTCGGGGTCGAAGGCCAGTTCGATGATCGCCGGCTTGTTGGCGGCGACGCAGCGCTCGAAGGCGGCGGCGAAGTCGGCCGTCGCCGCAACGCTCTCGCCGTGGCCGCCGCACGCCCGCGCATAAGCGGCGAAATCGGGATCGACCAGCGCGGTGGCGACGTGGCGGCCGGGGTAGTCGCGCTCCTGGTGCATGCGGATCGTGCCGTGAATGCCGTTGTTGACGACAATGACAATCAAGTTCGCCTCGGCCTGAACCGCGGTCACGAATTCCTGCATGGTCATCTGGAAATCGCCGTCGCCGGCGAGACAGACCACCATGCGCTCCGGGTGTCTGAGCTTGCCGGCGACCGCGGCCGGCAGGCCGTAGCCCATTGAGCCGGAGGTCGGTGCGAGCTGCGTGCCGAAGCGGCGGTGGCGGAAGAAACGATGCAACCAGACCGAATAGTTGCCGGCGCCACTGGTGACGATGCCGTCTTCCGGCATGCGCTGGCGCAGCCATGCGACGATCTCGCCGAGTTGCACTGGGCCGGGGTTCACTGTCGGCGTCGACCAGCGGAGATAGGCGTCGTGCGCGGTCGCGGCAGAGCCGGTCCAAGGAATTTCGTTCGGCGGCTGCAATCCCTCCAGCGCAGCGACAAAAGCGGTCGGGCTGGCGTTGATCGCGAGCGCCGGTCGATAGAGCCGCCCAAGTTCCTCGGCGCCGGGATGGACGTGCACCAGCGTCTGCCTGGGCTCGGGGATATCGATCAGCGTGTAGCCCGACGACGGCATCTCGCTCATGCGGCCGCCGATCAGCAGCAGCAGGTCGGCTTCCTTCACGCGCTTGGCAAGCTCCGGATTGATGCCGATGCCGACATCGCCGGCGTAGTTCGGGTGCTCGTTGTCGAACAGCGCCTGCCGGCGCAGCGAACAGCCGACGGGAAGCTGGAAGCGCTCGGCGAAGCGGCGGAGCCCTGCGACGGCCGCCTCGCTCCAGCGTGGGCCGCCGGCAATGACGAAGGGCGATTTCGCCCGCCACAGCATCTTCTGCAGTTCGGCCATCTGCGTCAGGCCGGGATGGGTCTCTACCTGCACCCATGGCTTCGGGTTGGCCCGCGCGGTCGTCTCGCGCAACATGTCTTCGGGCAATGACAGCACCACCGGACCGGGCCGGCCAGACGTCGCCTCGTAGAAGGCGCGGCTGACGACCTCGGTGACGCGGTCGGCGCTGTCGATCTCCTCGATCCACTTCGCCATCTCGCTGAACATGCGGCGGAAGTCGATCTCCTGAAACGCCTCGCGCCCGCGCATCGTCCGCCCGACCTGGCCGATGAACAGGATCATCGGCGTCGAATCCTGGCGGCCGACATGGATGCCGGAGGACGCGTTGGTGGCGCCGGGACCGCGAGTCACCATGGCGACGCCGGGGCGGCCGGTGAGCTTGCCCCATGCTTCCGCGGCCATCGTCGCACCGCCCTCCTGGCGGCAGAGCGTGATGGCGATCTTCGAATCGTGAAGCGCGTCGAGCAGCGCCAGATAGCTTTCGCCGGGAACGCAGAAGATGCGCTCGATGCCGTTTTGCTCCAGCGCCTCGACGATCAGTCGCGCGGCGGTCTTGTTCCCGGAACTCATGTCACCCGTTTCCCGTTTCGGGCGGCAATCTGGCAGGCCGATCCCCGCGGGACAAGCGTGGAGATCGGGCAGCGGCGCGTCAGACGTCGGTCACCGTGACGACGCGGAAGGTGAGCTGCTTGTCGTCCTCGTCACGGAAGGAGACGTATTCGCCCGGCACGAAACGGTGGGTGGACAGCTTGAACCCCGCTTCGTCGCCCTCGTCGCCTTCCAGATCGAAGGTAAAGCCCCAGCTGCCGCCGGGCCGGTGCACCAGGTGACCGATGTCTTCCTCCTCGCCAGCCCAGTTGCGCACCACCCGGCATTTCTCGCGCTCCTTGCGCCACACGACCGGGTCGAGATGCCCGTCGGCGTCGAGCGGCGCGGTAAAGCGGTAGTAGTGCCGCTCGCTGCCGTCGGGGAATTCGGGGGTGCGGGCCAGATTGAGCCTTATGATCTTGAGGCCGCTTTGTGGCATGGGTGGCTCCGGGTCGATGATACGTTGCCTGAACAGCCTACAAAGCGCTGCGCTCCGCTGCCAGTTCGGAATTCCCCTGAGGTGACAGCGCCTGTATGGTGCCGCCGATCATCGGGGAGAGATGTTCGTGCTCGTCGCGCGCCGGGTAGTGCTGGGAACGATCGTGCTCGCCGGGCTGGCGGCAACGCCGGCGCTGGCGCAGCTGGACGACGAAGACAAGTCGGATTTCCCGACAACCGAGTTCGCCGACGGCGCCCACAGCGCGTCGGTGTCGGTCGGCGACGTGACCGCCACGGTCACCCTCGAACGTGCCGCCAAGGCCGATCCGGAGGGCGACAAGGTCTGGATGAGGGTCAAGGTCGGCGGCCGCCAGGTTGTCGAGACGTCGGAGCCAGATGCCGGCTTCGACGCGCCGGAAGCCGAAGCGAGCATTGCCGAGATCGATCCCGGCAACGCCCACCAGGAAGTCTTCTTCAGCGCCTATACCGGCGGCGCGCATTGCTGCAGCAACGTCTCGGTCGCCGAGGAGGTCGGTGGCAAATGGGTCGTCGTGCGCATCGGCGAATTCGACGGCGACGGCGGCTACCTGCAGGATCTCGACGGCGACGGACTGGCGGAGATCGTCACCGTCGACAACCGCTTCCTCTACACATTCGACTGCTACGCCTGCAGCGCCGCGCCGTTGACCATTTCCACGGTGCGCGCCGGGGCCATGGTCGATGTTTCGGCGGACCCGCGTTTCAACAACGCCCATCGCGAATGGCTCGCCCAGATCGAGGATTCGGTCGATCCGCAGGAGCGCTGGACGTCGCCAGGCTACCTCGCCGGCTGGGTGGCGGCGAAGATTCGCGTCGGCGAAGGCGCCGCGGCGTGGAAGGATTTGCAGGCGCACTGGGACTTTCGCCAGGACCCCGGCGAACAGGCGTGCCTGACCGGCGGCGAACTCGACGGCTGTCCGAAAGACCAGGTCAGGGTGCTGAAGTTCCCGGACCGCCTGAAGCTCTTTCTCGACAAGAACGGCTATACGTTCTGAGCGCGCGGCCGATTGGGCGGCGCGGCGGCAGAGAGCAAACGCCCATGCAACGAAAAGAACCGGTTTTCGATTTGGCAACGCCGGTCTGCCCGCGCTGCCTGAAGCCCGTTCCGCTGTGCGTGTGCGACGACGTCCAGCCGATCGCCAATCGCATCAGCCTGCTGATCCTTCAGCACCCGCAGGAGCAGGACAAGCTGCTCGGCACCGCGCGGCTTACCGCCCAGCATTTCACCAAGGCGACATTCCGCGTCGGCCTGTCATGGCCGAGCCTCGCCAAGGCGCTAGGTCGGCCGGCCGACCCGCGCCGCTGGGCGACGCTCTTCCTCGGCTCGACCCGGCCGGCCGATTTCCCACCCGGACAGGAGATCGCCGCCTTCGACCGCGGCGGCAAGGCCCTGGCCGATCAGAAGGCAGCACTGGCCGATATCGAGGGCGTGGTCGTCCTCGACGGCACCTGGAGCCAGGCGAAGACCTTGTGGTGGCGAAATGCGTGGGTGCTGAAGGGCAAGCGCATCGCGCTGAAGCCGCGTCACCCGTCGCTCTACGGTCAGCGTCGGCGCGAGGCGCGTCGTGAGGGCCTGTCGACGATCGAAGCAGCCGGAATGGTGCTCGCGCAACTTGAACAGCGGCCGGAGATCGAGGCGGCGCTCGCGGCCACGTTCCGGCGCATGCTCGATCGTTACGACGCGGCCGCAAGCAAGCCTGCCCCGGGTTGACCTCGGTCAATGTCGAGGGCGGCGATCCGTATGCACCCTTGGCGCAACCTGGGAGTCGAGGTGAAATGCGGTTCAGGGATCGCAAGGAGGCGGGCCTGCGTCTGGCGGCCGCTCTCAGCGCCCATCGCGGCGAGCGGCCGATCATTCTGGCGCTGCCGCGCGGCGGCGTGCCGGTGGCGGCGGAGGTCGCCGCAGCCCTTGGCGCGCCCCTCGATCTTGTTCTCGTCCGCAAGATCGGCCTGCCCTACCAGAAGGAACTGGCGATGGGCGCCGTCGTCGATGGCACCCATCCGACCATCGTCCGCAATGAAGATGTGATCGCAGCGGCCGGCGTCGCAGAAGACGAGTTCCAGTCGGTGTGCCGCGACGAGTTGGCCGAGATCGATCGGCGACGACGCCTCTATGCCGGCGGCCGCCCGCCGATCGACGTCGCCGGCCGCACCGTGATCGTCGTCGACGACGGACTGGCCACTGGCGCCACGATGCGGGCGGCGCTCCGCGCGCTCAGGACGCGGAACCCAAAACGCTTGATCATGGCGGTTCCCGTCGGCCCGGACGACACGCTCGCCGCGATGGCCAACGAAGCCGACGAGATCGTGTGCCTGGAAACGCCGGCCTTCTTCGGCGCCATCGGCACCTACTACGGCGACTTTCGCCAGATTGACGACGACGAAGTGATCGCCATGCTGGCGGCCTCGCGCGCCGGCCCCAAGCCGGAGAGCCGCGAGACTTGAGCGCGATCCATTGCGCGCTGCGACGGGCCGTGTAGCATTTCGTGGAGTATTGGAGGCCGTGCCATGTTCTGGGAAGCCTTTCCTCTCGTCCTGCTGGCAGTGCTGATCCTGCTTCTGCCGATCGGAGTGATGAGCCTGACGGCCAGCCGGCTGACCCGGCAGCAACGGACGGCGTATCTGGCCCTCTACGGCGCGGTCGTTCTGCTGTTGATCGTGCTCGTCGCGGACATCCGAAACGTCTTCGCCAGCCGCCTCGCCGCGGATCTCGTCCTGCTGCTCGGCGGCGTCGGTCTCGGCATCTACGTGGCCAGCCTGTTTGGGCTGCGCTGGCCCCTGTCGCCCCCGCCGGAATAGCGCCAACCGCATCCGACCTGATATTGAACGGGGGCGTGGCGCCCGGCCGCGCCATCCTGCGGGGGACATTATCTTGAAGATCAAGCATGTGCGCGTGCGCCGGCTGACGGGAACCGTCGCCACCGATGGCCGGATGTGGGAGGACCGCCTCGTCCGTCCGATCGACATTTATCCCGAGTATCGCAAGGCCGGCATGGGGGAAGGCGGCGAGCAGGTCGACGCCAACCACCTGAAGATCAAGGCCGACTTTCTCGAGATCGAGAGCGACGACGGCACCGTCGGTACCGCCGGGCCCATCTGGCGGGAAGCCTCCTACCTTATCCTCACCGACCTCGCTCCGATCATCATGGGCAAGGATCCGCTGGCGACCGAGCTGCTCTGGGACCAGATGCACCGGCTCCAGGTGCATGGCCGCCAGGGCCACATGATGGTGGCTATCTCTGCGGTCGACTGCGCCCTTTGGGACCTCAAGGGTCTAGCCTTCGGACAGCCGGTGTGGCGCATTCTCGGCGGGCCGACGCGGGAGGAGGTTCCGGCCTATGCCAGCATGCTGGGCTTTGCCGTCGAGGATCTCGGCAAGGTGCGGGAGCGCGCCACGGCCTACAAGGCGATGGGCTACACGGCGCAGAAATGGTTCTTCCGGCACGGGCCGATGAGCGGTTACGACGGGTTGAAGAAGAACGTCGATCTGGTGCGCACGGTGCGCGAGGCCGTCGGCGACGACTACGACATCATGTTCGACTGCTGGCAGAGCTTCAATCTCGACTACGCCGTCGACCTCGCCGCACGCATCGCCGAGTATCGGCCGCGCTGGCTGGAAGAATGCTTCATGCCCGATCGCATCGACAGCCACGTCAAGCTGAAGGCGAAGACGGCGATCCCGCTTTCTGGCGCCGAGCACGAATATACGCGCTGGGGCTTCAAGCGTTTCATCGAGAAGGACGCGCTCGACGTGCTCCAGCCGGATATCTACTGGTCCGGCGGGCTATCGGAGGTGCTCAAGATCGCGGCCTACGCGACCGTGCACGATCTCATCACGATTCCGCACGGCCACTCGACGCCGATGACCATCCATTTCTCGGCGGCACAATCGCCGATCCACACGCCCTATCAGGAATATCTGGTCAAGTGGAACGCGATCCACATGCACTTCCTCAAGACCCAGCTCGCGCCAACAAACGGCGTGTTGAGAATTCCGCAGGGGCCGGGCGTCGGCATGGCGCTCGATCCGGACAAGATCGAGAAGGAAGAGGCCGTGACGGCGTAAGTCCGGCGCGGCCGCTGATTATGCGGGCGTGGGCGCGCCCTGGCCACGCCAGGTCCGGCCGAGCAGTTCCAGCCAGTTGCCGGAGGCGATCTTGCGGATGAGCGGATTGCCGTAGCCGTGCCGTTTCATGGCGGCGATGAGGTTGGGCAGCCCGGAGGCGTCGCCGATGCCTCGCGGGATCACGGCCCCGTCGAAGTCCGAGCCGAGGGCAACGCCATCCTCGCCCAGCCGCTCGATCATCGCGTCGAGGTGGCGAAGCATGACTTCGAGCGCGGTGTCGGCATTCATGGCGCCATCCGGACGCAAAAACGCGGTGGCGTAGTTCAGCCCGACGACACCGCCGGATTCGCGGATCGCATCGAGCTGCCTGTCCGTGAGGTTGCGCGGCGTCGGGCAAAGGGCATGGACGTTGGAATGGGTCGCGACCAGCGGCGCGTCCGTGGTCGCGGCGACGTCCCAGAACCCCTTCTCGTTGAGATGCGAGAGATCGATCAGAATGCCGAGCCGGTTGCAGGCGCGCACAAGTTCCTTGCCGAGATCGCTGAGGCCCGGGCCGATGTCGGGAGAGCCGGGAAAGGAGAACGGAACGCCGTGAGCGAAGACGTTGGGGCGGCTCCACACGATGCCGAGCGAGCGCAGGCCGGCGGCGTGAAGCACGTCGAGCATGCGGAAGTCCGCATCGATGGCTTCGGCACCCTCGATGTGCAGCACGGTTGCCATCGCCTTGCGCCGCATCGCCGCGCGGATCGCGGCAACATCGCGGCAGATCGCGATGCGGCCGGCGGAGTCGCGTTCAAGCCGGGCGAGAATCGACACCATGGCGATGGTCGCCGACTGCGCCGTCGTGAGCGTCAGCGGCGGCGGCACGGGCAGATCGTAGGTCGCCCCCTGCATCTGCTCGCCAAGCCGGGTCTTGTTTTCGGAAGGAACGAAGATCGCGAACAGGCCACCGGCGAGGCCGCCGGCGACCGCGCGCGGCAAGTCGAGATGGCCGCGGTCATCGCCATCGATGAAGCGCGCCTCGACCGACGGGCGCGCGTCGCGGAAGAGGCGCAGAAGCGCGTCGTTGTGGCCGTCGAAAACGGGGATCGGCGTGGCGGCTGGCATGCAGGGCTCCCGCGGGAAGGGGCGATTTCAGAGCGTGATGAGGCCTGGTCGCACGCGGTGGAAATCCCCGCGAACGTGGGCGCTCTCCCGATCGGGAACCACGGTCTTTCGGGCGAACAAGACTGGTACAGCTGGTTGGGCTTGAACCAACGACCTACGGATCCACAATCCGCCGCTCTACCAACTGAGCTACAGCTGCATGTCTTCTCGGCGGCCGGAAACTAGGATCATTGCCAGGGCGGTTCAAGGAAAAAGCCGACCGTCGGCGACCGCAAAACGAAACGGCCCGAACCGTTCCCGGTCCGGGCCGCCCTGCTCATTCTGGATCAGCCGTTAGGCGACCTTCAGTTCCTTGAAGGTCTTCTCGACCTTGTCGGTCATCGGCTTGCTGGCGTTGGTGACGTACTTCTCGCCGAGCTGCTGGAGCTCCTTGAACTGGGCCGTCATCGCCTCGAACTGCTTGCGGGCGAAGGTCGACTGAAGCTCGATCATGTCCGACATCGTCTTGGCGCCGAACATGTCGCGCGCCAGAGCGAAGGAGGCGTCGCTGTTCGTCTTGGCGGCGTCGAGCGCCTTCACGCTGATTGCGAAGGCACCTTCGCGGGCATTCTCGAGGGTCTCTTCCACCAGACCGGTGGCGTCCTCGCTGGCGCTCTTCAGCTTGGAATAAGCCTCGCGCGCCTGGGAAACCGACTTCTCCGCGAACTCGCGGAACGCGACGGGAACTTCGAAGTTCTGCGTGGGGAAGCTGAACGCATCGAACGGCGCAGTGGTCTTCGAAGTCTTTGTGGTCTTTGCGGTTGTCATGGTCATCGTCCTTCATCTGTCGGTCGCTTCGTGCCGGACTTGCTTCCGACTTCAGCCCACCGACTGGCTATCTGATAACCAAGATATAAGGCATGTATTTGTGCATTGCAACAAATTTATTGCATCGCACAAGATTTGGCGGGGCCGGTCCCGGGGAGGCCCGTCCGCCCGGGTGCCTATTTCTTCGCCTTGCCGGCCGCCGTCCCGGCCGTGCGCCCGACCATCCCGCCGATCTGCTGGCCCTGTTCGACCGCCGCGGCCATGCGCTTTTGCAGGAATTCCTGATGGAGCGCGGTTGCCTCCTCGACGGTCCGCACGCGGGCCAGGTTCTGGGCCAAATCGAAGCTGGCGGCGATGTTCTCCTCGGCAAAGGCAAGCGCCTGCCGGCTGACGTCGGCGGCGCCCTCGCCCACCGTCTTGGCTTGTCCTTCGGCGCTGGCCACGGCTTTGTGCGTCGCCTCCAGAAGCTGCTCGAAGGCCTTGCGCGCCTGCTCGACGTTGCGGTCTGCCGCCTCGCGCAATTGATCGGGGATTTCGAAATGTGTCGGCTGTTTCATGACGTGCCTCCCTGTACCATCCTCCGGCCCGGGGCATGCTAGGACGAACCGGCTGCCGGTCCAAGTTGCCGGTTAACCGTGGGCGCATTTGAGGCGCGTGACGGCCCGGCGTTGCGTGGATTATTTCGAAATTTCGCCGTATTAACATATTGTTAAGCTGCGAGGCGCGCGCGAAGGGGCGTTCGCGAGGACGGGCCGACCGGATGAACGGCAAGACCTATCCCTATCTTGACCTGGTCGCGCTCGCTCCGGTTGGCGCCGCGTTGCTGGAATCTGCGCCGGCCTTCGTATTCAGCGGCGATGGCGCCCGGATTCTGTGGGCCAACGCAGCCGGCGTCGCCTTCTTCGGCGAGCGGCGCATGGGCGACGTGCTCGAACACCGCCTCTCGCCATTGAACCCGCTCAAGGCGCAGATCGCCAGGCTGGCGCGGCTGCTGCCGACCGAGACCTCGCGCCTCGAGATCCTGCGCGTCGGCCAGGGCGTTACCTTCGCCACGATGGCAGCCGCGTGCCGCCGCCTCAATCTCCCCGACCGCACAAGCGCCGTTCTCGCCATCGCGGTCGCCACATCGACGGCGGAGTCGGTTGCAACCCGTGCCGAGCGGCTCGCCGACATCATCGCGGAGGACGATTGTCTCGCCGCGGTGCTCGATCGCGACGGCAAGGTGCTCGGCGCCTCGGGCGGCTACGACGAATTGTCGCCGGCGGCGAGCGCCATCGACGCCCTCATCGCGGCGGCGGCGAACGATCGAACGGGCATTGCCAAGCGCCAGCTCGCCATCGGCCGCCACGAACGGCCTGCCGGTGCGGCGCGCTTTGCGGCCGGCGCCCGCGAATGCTTCCTCCTCATCGTCGGCCCGATGGAAGCCGCCCCGGCAGTAACGGTTCCGCCGCCTGCGGTGGAGACAATCGCCGCCACCCCTCTGCCCGCCGCCGAGTTGCCGGAACCGGCGGCCGAACCACCCGCGCCGGATATTCCCGAGCCCGTCGAGACACCAGAGGCATCGCCGGCGCCGGAACCGATGGCGCGCTTCGCCTTCGCGCTCGATGACGAGCAGCGCTTTACGTTCATCTCGTCGGAGCTGGCGCAGGTCGTTGGAGACGATCACGCCGCCGTCCTCGGCAAGGATTGGCAGCCG
This sequence comes from uncultured Alphaproteobacteria bacterium, assembly GCA_963781775.1. Lineage (GTDB taxonomy): Bacteria > Pseudomonadota > Alphaproteobacteria > Rhizobiales > Kaistiaceae > CAVSRC01. The sequence goes on from CAWAHE010000024.1 coordinate 203,501, forward strand.
GTTGCCGACATTCTTGCACTTGATCCTGACGGCTCGATCGGGCGCGCGCTCGACGCCGGGCATCCTTGGTCGGCGCGTGTGCGCTGGCCGGCGGATGGCGGTGAGACGGTCGCCGTCGACCTGGCGGCGTTCCCGGTGCCTGCCGACGGCGGAGACGGGTTCCGCGGCTTCGGCCTCTGCCATCTCGCCGATCGACGGCCGGACGAGCGGGCGACGCGAAGGACGCTTGTCGACATCGTTGAGCCCGAGCGGCCGGCAGCCATCGAGGAAGCGCCCGCACCGGCCGAAGAACCGGCGCCGGAACCGGAGGCGATCGCCGGGGCCCCTCCCCCGCCGCCGCCTGCGGAAACGCCCGCATCGCCCACACCGCTTCGCGAGCCACTGGCGAGCGGCGAGGATATCGACGACGTCGCCCGCAAGATCATCGAGGAAGGCTCGGCCGAGCGCCCGTCGCGCCGGCGATCCGATGAGGAGCGCGGCGCGACGGCCGCACTGCCACCGTCCAATATCGTGCGCCTGCCCGGAGCCGTGTCGCGGCCGGCGCCCGAGCGCCTGACGGGGACTGAGCGCGACGCGTTTCGGCGTATCGCCGAGACGCTTGGCGTGCGCCGCGCCAACGAAAAGCGGGAGACCGCGGACGCCCCGGCCGAGCCACCGGAAAGCGAGACCGACCGCGAAAGCAGAACGGTGCCCGCCGCCGAGTCGGAGTCTCGTATCCTCGACCGTCTGCCGATCGGCATCGTCGTCTTCCGCGACCACAAGACGCTGTTCGTCAATCGCGCCCTGCTCGATCTCGCCGGATACGCTTCGCCCGCCGCGTTCGACGAGGCCGGCGGTGCCCACGCGATTTTCCCCGGCGGCTCGGAAGGATGGACACGCGGCGTCGCCGAAGGCGGCGGGCCGCTCGCCATTCGCCGCCACGACGGCAAGTCGGTGCCGGTCGAGGTGCGCCTGAACGCCGTCACCTGGGCGCGGGCGACCGCCCTGATGTTGTCGATCATCGAGCGCCGCGAGCCCATCGACGAGGTCGACGACCGGCTTGCGGCAGAGCTTGCCGCCGCGGGTGCGCGCACCGAAGAGCTGGAAGCGATCCTCGACACGGCCACCGACGGCGTCATCGTCATCGACCGGACCGGCAAGATCGGCAGCATGAACCGGGCCGGCGAAGCGCTCTTCGGGGTCGAGGCGAGCAGCTATCTCGGCCGTTCTTTCACCGATCTTCTGGCTGAGGAAAGCCACCGCCCGGCCCTCGACTATCTCGACGGCCTTGCCTCCAACGGTGTCGCCAGCGTTCTCAATGACGGCCGCGAGGTCATCGGCAGGGTGCCCCAGGGCGGCCTGATCCCGCTGTTCATGACGATGGGCCGCATCAGCGGCGGCGACAAGTTCTGCGCAGTGCTTCGCGACATCACGCACTGGAAGAACGTCGAGGAGGAACTGGTCGCCGCGCGCCGCGCCGCCGAGACGGCAAACGCCCAGAAGTCGGAATTCCTCGCCAAGATCAGTCACGAAATCCGCACGCCGCTCAATGCCATCATCGGTTTTTCCGAAGTGATGATGGAGCAGCGCTTCGGGCCGATCGGCAACGATCGCTACCGCGCCTATCTCAGCGACATCCACGTGTCGGGCGAGCATCTGATGAGCCTGATCAACGACCTCCTCGATCTGTCGAAGATCGAGGCGGGCAAGCTCGAACTGACCTTCGAGGCGGTGGCGGTCAATTCGGTCATCCAGGAATGCGTCGCGCTGATGCAGCCGCAGGCCAACCGCGAGCGCATCATCATCCGCACGTCGCTGTCGGCGGACGTGCCCGAGGTCGTCGCCGACCGGCGGTCGCTGCGCCAGATCCTGCTCAACCTGCTGTCCAACGCCGTGAAGTTCACCAAGGCCGGCGGCCAGGTGATCGTGTCGAGCGCGCTCGAAGGTTCCGGCGAAGTGGTGGTGCGCATCCGCGATACCGGCATCGGCATGTCGGAGCGCGACATCGAGACCGCGCTCAAGCCGTTCCGGCAGATCGCGACGACCAAGGGCGGCGAGCAGCGTGGCACCGGTCTCGGCCTGCCCCTGACCAAGGCGCTGGTCGAGGCCAACCGGGCGAGCTTCGCCATCGACAGCGCCGTCGATCAGGGCACGCTGGTCAGGATCACCTTCCCGACGACGCGGGTGCTGGCCGGCTAGGCCCTACTTGCGACGCGCCTTGCGCGCGGCGTAGCGCGCGTCACGCTCGGCTTTCTGTTCGGCCTCGCGCTTGACGGCCTCATCGGCCTCGCGCCGTTTCTCGGCGGCGACCCTTTCCTCCTCGGCCTTCGCCAATCGGGCGGCTTCTTCCTCGCGCGCCTTGCGCTCGGCGGCCTGGCGTTCGGCCTTGGCCTGACGGGCGGCCTTGCGCGCCTCGCTTGCCGCAAGCCGCTCGGCCTGCCGCTGAGCGGCGGCGGGCTGGTCCGCTATCTGACGGGCGCGGAATCGCTCCACCATGGCCTGCTTTGCCCGCGCGGAGGCTTCCCGCCTCGCCGCGACGTCATCATCATTGAATCCGGGCATCTGTGATTTCGGTCCTGTTTCGGTTTCGTGCGGTGGATTACCTCCGACACTAGCACGAGACAAGGCGTCGACGCCCGTATTGGCTCCTAGAGCTTGATTTCCCGCCAACCCCAGACAACCAGGAACGCCCCGACGATCGCCCCAAGAAGCACCACGCCCATTCCGGCGGACAGGAAAAGGAGCGCCGCAAGATGGAAGCCGATGAACGCGCCGGCGATTCCGACCAGCGCCGCGGTCAGGTCAGCGCGGCGGCCGCCGGCGATTTGCCGTGTGAGCCAGGACGGCCGGGCCACGCGCTGCATGATGATTCCGGCGGCAACCCCGATAATCAGAACGATGATGAAAACCAGTATCGGATCCATTCGAACTCTCCTCGCCCGCGGAGCCAGTCGCGCGGAGGTTCGATGATACGACACCCCATGTCGAAAAGATCGGCCGATCTATCCTCCGGCCGGTCCTCGCCTGTGGCTAGCGCGCCAGCCGGAGCTTCTGGATCTTGCCGCCGATGTCGTCGAACGTCGCGACCAGGTCGCCGACGTTCTGCACGTCGTAGAACTTGTCGGGGTCGCTGGCGCAATCCTGCAGCACGGAACTGGAGCCGTTCTTCACTTCCACCCGCACCGTGTAGATGACGATGCCCTTGGCCTTCATGTTGGTGCACATGGCGCCCAGTTCGGCATCGCGCAGATCGGTGCGCTTCGACTTGTTGGCCGAAGTCGCCCCCATGCGTCCCTGCCAGATATAGCCGACGCCCGAATAGTAGGACTCGTCGCTCTGGTTGCCCTCGGCGTTCTCGTTGTTGCCGTCGGTCATCAGCACGACGATCTTGGTCCAGTCGTCGGTCCGGTAAGGCACGCCGTTGCCGAACGGGCCGTCGGGGGCCAGCACGTTCCAGCCCCAGGCGAGACCGGCGGGGATGTCGGTGTTGCCGTTGGCGATCATGGCGTTGATCGCCCCCTTGACGGCCGAGGTGTCGGACGACAGGCGCATCAGCGGTGCGATCTCGCACCCGGAATTGGGACCGTAGGCGTAGCCGAAGGTGCCGGTCGTGCCGGAATAGGGATTTGCTCCGGCGTATTTCAGAACGTCGCCCTGAACGTATTTGTACCAGTCGGACGACCTTTTCGCCTTCTTGCCGAGGCCGAACTCTTTCGTGATGTCCTTGTCGGCGGAGTCGTCGAGGTAGCTGTTGTTGTACTCACTGTAGCCTTTCGCGCCCTTCGCGCCCGGCTCGTCGGGAGCGAAGTACGGCACATAAAGCGTGTCGGGCTGGCCGGCACTTGGCGCCGTGCCGGCGGCCTCGTAGGCGTCGTCGCGGGTCTCCACGCAACCGCTCCAGGTCGTGCCCATCGCCTTGAACAGATCGAAGCGATTGACCTGGAGCCCCATGAAAAGGCTCTTGGCGGCATCGGACTTGCCGGTGGCGTCCAGCCAGTTTGCGGTCTGAAAGTCGGGACCCACATTGACCGTTTGCGAGAACGGCACCAGCCCGACCTTGAGGTCGTTGCTGTCGGTGGTGGCCTCGGCAAGAGAGTCGACGAGCTTGCTGGCGGCCGATTTGAGCGTGTCGATCTTGGTGCCCTTCATCGAGCCGGTGTTGTCGAGGACCAGCGCCAATTCGAGCTTGCCGAGCGAGCGCAGTGCCTGACTCTGGACGGTCACCGGCACGTTGTTAATTCCGAGAATGCGCGAGATCGTCATGTCCACGTCTGCCGAAGCGATGCCGACGATGTTGCCCTTGTCCTGCGTCACCGAGTCGAGCTTCCAACTCGTGGCGATGGTGGTGTCCATGTGGACTTGCATCCACGATTGGACGGTCGCGTAGAGCTTGGCATCGGTCATCGGCGGCTGGCTGCCGACGGCGAGCACGGCGGCGTCGAGCGCATCGGCGAGCTTGGTGTGCACCTGGCTGACGCGGCTGTAGTCGATCGCGGCGCCGGCCATGCCGACCAGCGGAACCAGCGACAATGCAAACATGACCGCGACATTGCCGCGTTGATCGCGGCGGAAAAGGCGGAAGAGGGACATGACTTGGCGCTCCATATGCAACCGCAGGCTGGGTTACATGTGGAGGGCAATAACAAATCTTCCGGTTAATCGGAACCTAAGTCGACGAATACAATTAGTCTAAGTTTAATTGCCGATTTACCGCTATGTCTTCTTTTTGTTGTAATGATTTACCATCCGATAACGTTAAGTTGGCGGCGGTCTGGTGTTCTGCCACTTGCGAGGCCGGGGTCAGGCCTTCAGCGCCGCAATGTCGCGGAAATAATCCAGCGCCTCGGGGTTGGCCAGCGCGCCGGCGTTCTTGACCGGGCGGCCGTGGACGATTTCGCGCACCGCCAGTTCGACGATCTTGCCGGATTTGGTGCGTGGGATGTCTGCGACCGCGACGATGCGCGACGGAACGTGGCGCGGGCTGGCGCCGGACCGGATGACCGCCTTGATGCGCCCGACCAGCGCTTCGTCGAGCGCGGCGCCGGGCGCAAGGCGGACGAAGAGCACGATGCGCACGTCGCCGTCCCAGTCCTGACCGATGCACAGGGCCTCGATGACTTCGGGAATCTGCTCGACCTGCCGATAGATCTCGCCAGTGCCGATGCGCACGCCGCCCGGATTGAGCGTGGCGTCCGAGCGCCCATGGATGACGATGCCGCCGTGGCTGGTCCATTCGGCGAAGTCGCCATGGCACCAGATGTCGGAGAACCGCTCGAAATAGGCGGCATGATATTTGGCGCCGTCGGGATCGTTCCAGAAGCCGATCGGCATCGACGGAAACGGCCGGGTGCAGACCAGTTCGCCCTTGCCGGCGGCGAGCGGACGGCCGTCCTCGTCATAGACATCGACGGCGAGGCCGAGCCCGGCTCCCTGGATCTCGCCGCGCCACACCGGTTCGGTCGGAACGCCGAGCACGAAACAAGAGACGATGTCGGTGCCGCCCGAAATCGAGGCGAGATGCACGTCGCGCTTGATCGCGTCATAGACGAAGTCAAAGCTTTCCGGCGCCAGCGGCGAGCCGGTCGAGGCGATCGTCCGCAGCGGCGACAGGTCGTGATGATCAGTGGGCCGGTATTCGGCCTTCTTCACCGCGTCGATGAATTTCGCCGAGGTGCCGAAGAACGTCGCGCGCTCGTCTTCGGCGAACGCAAACAGGGTGGCCGGCGACGGATGAAACGGCGAGCCGTCGAAAAGCAGCAGCGTCGCGCCAGTGGCGAGCGCCGAGACCAGCCAGTTCCACATCATCCAGCCGAGCGTCGTGAAATAGAAGACGCGATCGCCCTCGCCGATGCCCGAGTGCAGACGGTGCTCCTTGACGTGCTGGAGGAGCGTTCCGCCGACCGAATGCACGATGCATTTCGGCACGCCGGTCGTGCCGGACGAAAAGAGAATGTAGAGCGGATGCCCGAAGGGCACGCGGCTGAACGCGACCGGCCGGGCGGCGAACGGCGCCAGCGCAGCATCAAGGCTCCTCGCCTTCGGCAGCGACGCGGCAACGCTTTCGGCGTCGCCGAGGAAAGGCATGACGACGGCGCGCATCAGGCCGGGGAGTTGCGGGATGACGGCCGCCAGCTTCTCGCCGAGGCGGATTTCCTTGCCGGCGTAGCGGTAGCCGTCGACGGAGAACAGAACCTTCGGCGCGATCTGGCCGAAGCGGTCGATCACTGCGTTGGCGCCGAAGTCCGGCGAGGCCGACGACCACACGGCGCCGAGAGAGGCGGTGGCGAGCATCGCGGCTACCGCCTCCGGCGTGTTGGGCAGAAGGCCGGCGACGCGGTCGCCAACGCCGACGCCTTCCGCGATCAGCGCCTGTTGCATCCGCGACACCAGGTGGTTCAGCTTCCGCCACGACAGGCGGCGCGACGTCCCCTCCTCGCCTCTGAAGACGATGGCGTCGCCGTCGTCGTCGCGAACCAGCAGGTTCTCGGCGAAATTCAGCGTGGCGTCGGGAAAGAAGCGGGCGCCCGGCATGCGATCGGGGTCGGCGACGCGTCGTTCGCCCTTGTCGCCGATGACGTCGGCATAATCCCAGACGAGGTCCCAGAACGCCGGGCGATCGTCGACCGACCATGCGTGCAGCGCGCGATAGTCGGCAAAGGGCCGTCCGGCGCGGCGCGCCGCCTCCGCCGCGAAGCGGGTCAGCGGATGCGCGGCGATCGCCTCGCGGCTGGGCCGCCACAGTGGCGCTTCGGCATTCATGGTGTAGGCTCCGGGATCGTCATTGCCGTCATTCGATAGCGCCCGCACCGACGCCTGTCACCGCCCAACCCCGGCAGACCAGAAATTCCTTGCGGTCGCCAGCATTTCTTCCTACCCAGAGGCGCCCACAAGGGAAACTCCGATCGCATGAAACGAATAGCCATAGCGGCCGTCGTTGCAGTCGGGTTAGCCGGGCTCGGTGTCCTGGCGGTTCCGCTTCTGGTTTCGCCCGATGTGTTGAAGCAACGCATCGCCGAGCGGCTTTCCGGCGCGACCGGACGCGCGGTGACCATCACCGGCGAGCCCAGCCTGTCGATTTACCCGCATCTCGCGATCAGCGTCAGCGGCGTCACCATCGCCAATCCCAAGGACATGGGCGACGATCCCTTTGTCGCCGCGGACGAGGTATCGACCCGGATACGCCTGCTGCCGCTCCTCCTCGGCCGGACGGAATTCGACGTCTTCGAGTTGACGCGGCCGCGCATTCATCTGCTCGCCGACGGCAACGGCCGGTCGAACTGGCAGATGACCGGCGACAATGCCGCCGACACGAAACCGGCGATTGCCGACCTCGCGCTCGGCCGCCTGCAAATGGTCAATGGCAGCATCGTTTACGACAACCTCGCCAGCAAGCAGCACGAGGAGATGACCGCGGTCGATCTCAGCCTGACCTGGCCGTCGCCGGACGCGGCCGTGAGCGGCAACGGCAAGCTGCAATGGCGCGGCGAAACGGTCGAGTTCAATGGTACGGTGGCGCAGCCGCTCGATCTGATTGCCGGCAAAGGCTCACCGGTACGGTTTGGCATCGCCTCGACACCGCTTCGCGTCTCGTTCAACGGCAAGGCGCTCGGCCTCGACAATCGCCATCTCGAAGGCGACACCTCGGTGACGACGCCCTCGCTGCGGCGGGTGGTCGAATGGCTCGGCACGCCGATGGGCAACGGCTCGATCCTTGGGCCGGCATCGATCGAAGGCACCATGACCTGGCTCGGGCCGACGATCTCGTTCTCCAAGGCCTCGGTCGGGCTCGACGGCAACGAGGCGCAGGGCTTCGTATCGATCGATTTCAGCGGCGCGCGGCCGGCAATTCAGGGCACTTTCGCCGCTGCCAAGCTCGACCTGTCGCCCTATTTCGAGGCGGCAGTCGCCGACATGAGCACCGCCGGACCGTGGCCATTTGCGCCGGCCACGCTGCCGCTCGTCGACCGCCTCGACACCGATTTGCGCATCTCGGCCGGGCAGGTTCTCGTTGGCCAGATGCAACTCGGCAACGTCGCCGCGACCGCCGCCATGAAGGATGGCTCCCTCGCCCTCAACATCGGCGAGGCGCAGCTTTATGGCGGCAAGTTCGGCGCGCGCTTCGTCGCCACCATGCAAGGCGACAAGCTGGCAGGCAGCATCAAGGGACGGGTCGATGCAATGCCGGTGCAATTGCCGCTCAACGACATTCTTGCTTCGGGCGCGCTCACCGGTGCGACAACGGCGACGTTCAACGTCGGTGCGCGCGGCGCGACGTGGGGCGAAGTGGCGCGGTCGGCGGCCGGGACCGCCGACATCAATATCGCCAACGGCACGATCACGGGCTTCGACGTGAAGGAACTTGCGGGGCGGATGACAGACCCGCTTGCCGAGCCGATGGCGCCCGGCGCCGGTGCGACGGACTTCACCCATCTGGCCGGTACGCTTGCCATCGAGAGCAGCATCCTCAGCACCGCCGACCTCGCGATCGAAGGCGAGAACTACACCGTCGCGCTCGCCGGTCGCGGATCGCTGCTGACCGGCTCGGTCGAGGCGAAGGCGAAACTTGCCACGAAGGAGCAGCAGACACCGATCCCGCTGACGATCAGCGGGACATGGCGCGCGCCGTTGATCGCGCCCGATCAAGTGTCCCTGCGCCAGGTCGGGGCCGGCCAGCCGCGCGGATGACAGGGATTTAATGTTGGCGGACGTAGGGGCCTCCAAGGCCCGCCGTGATGCCTGTGAAGGGCGTCGAATAGGCGATGCCCAAAACAAGGAACTTGTCATGTCTGCCAAGACTTTGCTCATCGCCACGGTCGCCCTCGCGACGACCGCCCTGACGGCCCTGCCGTCGGTGGCCGCGCCCAGTCAACCCGGCCCGCCCGCTCAGGCGGGACAGGCCAGCCAGCCCGGCCCTGCCGGCAAGATGCCGCTGCGTGCCACGATCATGTTCGCCCTGATCGACCGCAACGGTGATGGCTCGATCCAGAAGGAAGAGCTCGACGTCGTGCGTGACGCGATCTTCGCGTCCCTCGACACCAACAACGACGGACAGCTCAGCAAGGACGAGCTTGGCGCGATCGGGCCGATGTTCGGCCCCGGACGTGGTCCCGGCCCCGACGGCCACGATGGCATGCACCGCCACCACGATCACGGCGGCCAGTGGCAGGGCCAGAACGACGATCGCCGCGGTCCGCCTCACGATCGCCAGGGCCAGATGGGCCCCCGTGGTCCTCAGCACGACCAGCAGGGTCGCAACGACGACCGCCGTGGCCCGCCGCACGACCAGCAGGGTCGCAACAACGACCGTCGTGGCCCGCCGCACGACCAGATGGGTTATCGTGGTGGTCCGAACGGCGACCGTGCGCGGAAAGGGTCCGCAGAACTTCGCCAGCCTCGACACCAACGGCGATGGCGTGATCTCCAAGGACGAGTTCGCAGCCAAGAAGCTGCCGCTGCCGGGCATCGGGCCGCAACAGCCACCGCAGTCGCAGCAGTAAGGAAAGTGACCGGGGCGAGCTGAGGGAGACAGATGGAATGGCTCATGAAGCTCGCCCCGGTGGTCCCGTCACGCATCGCGCGACGGGACCCCGGTTCCTCCGGTAGAATACAGCGCACCACCGGGGGGCGACGCTCATTGGAAACGATTGCCGCTGCCTCTGACGAGGCGCTGGTGGCGCAGATCGCCACCGGCGATCAGCGCGCCTTCGCCGAAATCGTTCGCCGGCATGGCGGCCGCTTGCGGGCGCTGGCGTTGCGGTTCAGCGGGGGCGGCGCGGAAGCCGACGACATCGTCCAGGAGACGTTCTGGAGCCTGTGGCGAAACGCCAGCCGCTGGCGCCCGGACGGACCGCCGTTCGCCGCCTACCTGACGCGCATGGCGATCAATCGCGCCATCGACGGCGAGCGGAAATTGAAGACGCGGCGCTTCTTCGGCCTCGACGCGGCCGAGGATGCGGCGGATCCGGAGCCGCCGGCCGATCAGCGGATGGCGGCGAACCACGCGCTTGCCGCGGTTGCCGGCGACATCCGCGACTTGCCCGCGCGCCAGCGCGCAGCGATCCTGCTGGCGGCGGACGGAGAGCGATCCAATGCCGAGATCGCCGAAACGATGGGGCTTTCGATCGGAGCGGTCGAACAGCTTCTGGTCAGGGCGCGGCGAACGCTGAGAACTCGGCTCGCTGCCCGCGAGGACCAAGGGGGATTGGACAGATGAACATGGAACAGTTCGAGGACATGGTGAGCCGCCACGGCGCCGATCTGGCGCGCTGGCCGCTGGCCGAGCGCGCCGCAGCGGAAGCGCTGATCGCGACCGACAATCACGCCGCCGGCCTTCACGCCCAGGCCAAGCGACTCGATGCGCTGATCGGCGAAGCGGCGCAGCCGGTCGCGCTCGATTCTGCCGCGATCGGCCGCATCATGGCCGGCGTCGGCAATGGCCAGCATCACGACCTGACGCTTCAGCCAACCCGTCGCCTGATGGCATGGGCTGGTGCGGCGATGGCGGTCTTCCTCGTCGCAGGCTTCGCCGCCGGAGTCGCCCTTCCCGCCAATCAGGGCGAGGACACCCTCGCCGGCCTGATGTTCGGCGCGAGTTCGGTCGCCACGGGCGACACCGGGAGCATCCTGTGACGATCCGCGGCCCCTTCGCGATCGTGTTGGTGGTGCTGCTGTTCGTCTCGGTCGGCGCCAATCTGGTCATCGCCGGCTTCACGATCGCGCGCTTCGCCGGGCCGCGGCCGGGCGGCGAGATCGAGCGCATCGTGGCGCTCGGCATCCGCGCCTTCCCGCCCGAGATCCAGCGCGACATTGGCCAGCAGGTGCGCGGTCAGCGTGACAAGTTTCGGGCCAGCATCGACGCGGTCAATGACGCGCGCCAGCGCATGTTCGATACGATGCGCGCCGACCCCTTCGACCGCGCGGCGCTCGACGCGTCTTTTGCCGACGTGCGCAGCAAGACGAACGACGTGCAGGTGATCGGCCAGGACATCGTCGCAAACGCGCTTGCCAAGGCGCCGCTCGACGTGCGCCGGCGGATCAAGCCGCCGCGCGGGCCGTTTCCGTAGGACAAATTCGCCGCGTTGCCTCGAACGCTGGCTTGATCCGCGCCACGCGTTCGCCGCGCTTCGCCTTGATCTCGATCAAAAGACAATATGCCCACCGGCGTAGCGTTGTGGCGTTCGTATCGCGTCTGAACGCTTTTCAGAGGCGGGCATCCCGGCTGACGGAAGTCCGTTGCCCAGGAACTCTCCATTGCGGCGGCACAGGCTCGATTCGACGGGCTTGCTGGCACAACCCAGCGATACGCCAACAAACGGAGAAGCATCCATGTTCAGGCTATTCATGTCGGTCGCGGCGCTGACGCTCCTCGCATCGGCTCAGTCCTCATCCGCCGAGGACCTCACGGCCGGCAGCGATCTCTACAACGACAACTGCGCGATCTGTCACGGAAACAAGGGAGAAGGATATCCGAAAGAAGTCGTGCCCGACGGCGCCGTGCGAATAAAGAAGCTCGCGGGCGACTCGGCCTATTGGGATTTCGCCGTGTTCAAGAAGGCGGTGATGGACGGCAAGGATGACCACGATCGGCCAATGAGGGTTATGCCCGTCTTCGCAAAGACCGGGCTATACGAGCCCCCCGGCCAGATGCTCACGGACGATGATCTCCACGACATTCAGGCCTACATGCAAACATTCGCTCCCAAGGAGTAGCGTCGCGGCCTGACCCAAAGAAAGTGACGGCTGAGGACGGAAAGTTCTCAGCCGCTATCTTGGTCAAATGGCCGTTGCCTGGGGCTGATGGTTCCGGTCGCCTGCGGAATATCGATAGAACCAGATCTGGTACATCGAAACGACCCATTGAAAGGCAAAACTCAACCCCATCAATCCGCCGCTGACGATGATGATCCACGCAAAGCCGGGATTGAGCTTGGTCAGGTACCACGAGCCGATGTCGGTGATCATGGTCAGGAATGGCACCGCGATAACCAGCGACTTGAACCAGACCGGACGCACATAGGCGTGGCTGAAGATCATCCCCATGATGAAAAAGATGAACGTCATGCCGAACAGATGAATGTGCGAGACGCGCACCAGAGTGGCGAGGCTCATCCCGGTGTCGGGCTTGGCAAACGCGGCAAACGCCTCAAAGGTGGTGAATAGAGGAGCGCCCGGTTCCTTTCCGTCATGGCAGCGCATGCACCGGTTGTCGACGATCGGTTTTATCTCCGTTTCATATTGTGCCTTATCGGCGCCGTCGGCCGCCCAGTCGATGATGGCGCGGCGCTCCCTGGATGGTGCGTTCGCGGACATGGACCCGGTCAGGGCAATTTGCAGTCTGTTGCTGTTCGCGTTTCCGCTATATGCGATGGCGATGTCGTTCGCATTGATACCCGGATTTCCATCCAGCCCGGCGTGGGTGGTGTAGACCTGAATCATCGCGAAGGTGTAGCCGAGGCCGAGCGTGATGAGCGCTGCGGTGAACAGCGTGCGCAGGCTGAACGGGAACTCGCTGTAGTGAAAAAACATGCGGTGGACTTGTGGCATTGCCGCGTCCCTCAAAATATTTCCGCGAGTATTTATTCGCCCGTCAGATACCCCGGTCTGCTTAAAGTACACAGAACTGGCCCCGGCAGAGCTTGATCCTGATCAATGCGACAGCGTTGGCTGTCCGAATTGCGGCATTGTTGGATGGCCGGTGCGCCCGACGCTCACAAGCGTCGGTCCCCGCTAGGGATTCTGCGCGGCCAACCGTTCGGCGCGCCTTCGCTCCACTTCGGCGCGCTTCGAGAAGATCGATGCCACGATCACGCCGAGCGTGACGATGCCGATGAGGATCGTGCACACCGCGTTGATCTCCGGGGTCACGCCGAGGCGGACCTGGCTGTAGATCTTCATCGGCAGCGTGGTGGCGCCCGGTCCGGTGGTGAAGCTCGCGATCACGAGGTCATCGAGCGACAACGTGAAGCCCAGCATCCAGCCGGCGACGACCGCCGGCAGGATGATCGGCAGCGTGATGACGAAGAACGTCTTCAGCGGCGGGCAGCCGAGATCCTCGGCCGCCTCCTCGAGGCTGCGGTCGAAGGTGATCAGCCGCGACTGCACGACCACGGCGACGTAGCACATCGAGAAAGTGATGTGGGCGAGCACGATGGTCCAGAAGCCGCGCGCAAAGCCGACCGCCACAAACAACAACAGCAGCGACAGCCCGGTGATGACATCGGGCATGACCAGCGGCGCGTAGATCATGCCGGAAAACAGCGTGCGGCCATGGAAGCGGCCGAAGCGGACCAGCGTCACGGCGGCGAGCGTGCCGAACACGGTAGCGACGGTCGCCGACAGCAGCGCGACGCGCACCGTCACCCAGGCGGCGTCGAGCAGCGCCTGATCGCGCAGCAGTTCACCGTACCACTCGGCCGAGAAGCCGCCCCACACGGTGACCAGCCGCGAGGCGTTGAACGAATAGATGACCAGCAGCACGATCGGCAGATAGAGGAAGGCGAAGCCAAGCGTCATCGAGACGAGATTGAAGCGCGACAAGCCTCTCATGCTTCACGCTCCGCGCGTCTCTGTTCCATGTTCTGGAAGATGACGATCGGCACCACCAGAATGAGCAGGAGAAGCACCGCCACGGCCGAGGCGACCGGCCAGTCGCGATTGTTGAAGAACTCGGTCCACAGCGTGCGCCCGATCATCAGCGTGTCGGAACCGCCGAGCAGATCAGGGATGACGAACTCGCCGGTCGCCGGAATGAAGACGAGGAAGCAGCCGGCGACGACACCGGGCAGCGACAGCGGAAAGGTGATCTTCCAGAAAGCGCGCAGGGGCGGGCAGCCAAGATCGGCAGCCGCCTCGAGCAGAGACTCGTCCATCTTTTCCAGCGCCGCATAAAGCGGCAGCACCATGAACGGCAGATACGAATAGACGATGCCGATATAGACCGCCCAGTTGGTGTTGAGGATGGTCAGCGGCTCGTGGATGACGCCCAGCCAGAGCAGCGCCTGATTGAGCAGGCCTTCCTTCTTGAGGATGCCGATCCACGCATAGACGCGGATCAGGAACGATGTCCAGAAGGGCAGAATGATCAGCATCAGCAGCGTCGGCTGCCAGCGCCGCGGCGCCCGCGCCATGCCGTAGGCGATCGGATAACCGATGACGAGCACGAGGATCGTCGATATCCCGGCGATCATCAGGCTGCCGAGATAGGCGCGTGCGTAAAGGTCGTCCTGGGTCAGCCAGACGTAGTTGTCGAAGGTAAACTGCTTGATCTGGTCGATCAGGCCCGAGAGGCCGGCGGACAGATCGAGCGTCGGCGTGTAGGGCGGGATCGCGACGGCGACGCTCGAGAACGAAATCTTGAAGACGATGATGAACGGCACCAGGAAGAGCGCGACCAGCCACGCATACGGGAGGGCAATGATCACCCAGCGCCAGCTGTGGCCCTTGCCGGCCCCGGCGATTGGCGCCTCAGCGATCGCCATGGCAGCTCACCAGTTGTTCGATGCCGGCCCTCATTGCGTCAGCACCACGCCGGCGTCGCGCGTCCAGGTCAGCCAGACCTTGTCCTCCCACGAGATCGGGCGCTCGACGAGCCGCGTGCGGTTGGTCACTGTCGCCTTGACCGTGGCGCCGGTCTCCAGGCGCACGTGATAGATCGACACGTCGCCCAGATAGCCGATGTCCCAGACCTCGCCGGCGACGGCGTTGATGCCGGCCTCGGCCGGCTGGTCGAGCGAGATCGATACTTTCTCCGGCCGGATGGCGAACCACGCGGCATCGCCTTCGTTTGCCGGCATGTCCTGGTCGACAGACACCATCGCGCCGGTGCCAACGCAATCCATGTGGACGTGGCCGGGCTGACTGTGGCCGGTGATGCGCCCCTCGAGCAGGTTGATGTCGCCGATGAAGTCGGCGACATACCGCGAGTTGGGCTGCTCGTAGATCTCCGAGGGCGTCGCCACCTGCACGACCTGGCCGTGGTTCATCACGGCGATGCGATCGGCGACGGTCATCGCCTCCTCCTGATCGTGGGTGACGATGATGAAGGTCAGGCCGAGGGTCTGTTGTAGGTCGGTCAACTCGAACTGGGTTTCCTCGCGCAGCTTCTTGTCGAGCGCGCCCAGCGGTTCGTCGAGGAGCAGCACCTTGGGCTTCTTGGCGAGCGAGCGGGCGAGCGCGACGCGCTGCTTCTGGCCGCCGGAGAGCTGGTGCGGCCGCCTTTTGGCGAACGGCGTCAGCTTGACCAGCGTCAGCATCTCCTCGACGCGCGCCTTGATCTCGCGCTCCGGCATCTTCCCCTGCCTGAGGCCGAAGGCGATGTTGGCCTCCACCGACATGTGCGGGAACAGCGCGTAGGACTGGAACATCATGTTGGTCGGCCGCCGGTAGGGCGGTACGCCGGCAAGGTCCTGACCGTCGATCAGCACCCTGCCCTCGGTCGGCTCATCGAAGCCGGCCACCATGCGCATCAGCGTCGTCTTGCCGCAGCCGGAAGGTCCGAGCAGCGCGAAGAACTCGCGTTCGTAGATCGCAAGCGTCAGATCGTCGACGGCGGTGAAGTCGCCGAAGCGTTTGGTGACGCCCTGGAACTCGATGAACGGCTTCGCCGCTGGATCATTCCACGGCGCGAACTTCCGCCGGATCGGACCGACCGCCGTCGTCACCATTCGCCACCCCCCGGGTGATGCACGGTCCGGCGAATGCCGGGCCGTGCGGAAAGCCTAGCCGCCCGCCTTCAGGCTCGTCCAGAGGCGGGTGACGATGCGCTGGATTTTCGGATCGTAGGTCGTGGAGGTGAACAGGCGATCGAGCGTCTCCTGATCCGGATAGATCGCCGGGTCGCCGGCGACGTCCTCGGAAAGCAGATCCTGCGAATCGATATTGCCGTTGGCGTAGAAGACGTAGTTGGAGTTCCGCGCGGCGATTTCCGGTCGCATCATGAAGTTGATGAACTGGTGGGCGGCATCGGGGTGCGGCGCGTCCTTGGGAATCACCATCGAGTCGAACCACATCAGCGCGCCCTCCTTGGGGATGATGTAGTCGACGGTGACGCCGTTATCGGCTTCGGCGGCGCGGTCGCTCGCCTGGAAGATGTCGCCGGAATAGCCGAGCGCCAGGCAGATATCGCCGTTGGCGAGCGCGTTGATGTATTCGGACGAATGGAACTTCTGGATGTAGGGGCGCACCTTCTGGAGGAGCTCGCCGGCCTTTTCGATATCGGCCGGATCCTTCGAGTCTGGAGGCAGGCCGAGATAGGCGAGCGCGCTCTGCAGCACGTCTTCCGGCGCGTCGAGGACGTGAATGCCGCAATCGGCCAGCTTGGAGGCATATTTCGGATCGAAGAGCAGCGCCCATGAATCGGTCGGCGCGTCGGGAATGCGCTCGTTGACCTTCTCCTCGTTGTAGCCGAGGCCGGTCGTGCCCCACATATAGTCGACTGCATACTCATTGCCGGGATCGTACGCCTCGAGCCGCTTCATGATCAGCGGCCACATGTGCGAGAGGTTCGGGATCTTCGACTTGTCGAGCTTCTGGAGCGTGCCCGCCTTGATTTCGCGGGCCATGTTGGAATCAGTCGGCACGACGATGTCGTAGCCGGAATTGCCGGCGAGCAGCTTGGTTTCGACGATGTCGTTGTTGTCATAAACGTCGTAGACGACCTTGATGCCGGTCTCCTTGGTGAAATCCTCCAGCACCGTGTCGTCGATGTAGTCCGACCAGTTGTAAACGTTGACGACCTTGTCCTCGGCGGACGCGGCGGTAGCGAAAACGAGCGTGGCGGCGGCCAGAAAAAGCGCAAAACGAGGTCCCATGGACTTATCCCCTGTGCTTTGGGCTACCCCGGAAATGCCTAGGCGAACGCCGGTTTCGGCCCAACCCTGAGGGCCACGTTAAGGTTGATCTCAGGCGGCGACAACCGGGTCCAATTGCCGCCGTGCTACTATCCAGCCGGCGACCGGTCGGTTGCCGGGCTTGCGAAACGCAAGCACAATCCGTCGCAGAAGCGATCTTTCCACCGCGACCGATGGCCCGAATCCTCGATTCGCGGCCGTTTCCCGCGGCGATACAGGTGAAACGTGGCACGCAAGAAAAAGACTCAACCCGCCCCCGAACGGACGCGCGGCGTCGCATCGCTTGAGGAGGCGCGGGCGTGGCTCGCCGAGCGCAGCATCGAGGACATCGAATGCGTCGTCCCCGACCAGGCGGGCGTGGCGCGCGGCAAGATGATGCCGGTGCAGAAGTTCCTGGCCGGCCCGACCATGGCGATGCCGGGGTCGATCTTCACGCAGACGATCGCCGGCGACTGGCCCGCGAACGACGAGACCTACGAGAACGACGGCGCCGACCGCGACGTGCTGCTCGAGCCGGACCTCTCGACGCTTGCCGTGGTGCCATGGGAGAGCGACCCGACGGCGCAGCTCATCCATGACGCCTATCACGCCGACGGGCGCCCGCTGGAGATCGCACCGCGCCAGGTCCTGCGTCGCGTGGTCGAGCTTTACGGCAACCGGGGCTGGAAGCCCGTGGTCGCGCCGGAGATCGAGTTCTATCTGGTCAAGCCGAACAAGGATCCGGATTATCCGCTGGAGCCGCCAAGCGGTCGCTCGGGCCGGCCGGAGTCTGCGCGACAGTCCTATTCGATCGCCGCGGTCAACGAGTTCGACGATCTGTTCGACGACATCTACCACTTCTCCGAATTGCAGGAGCTGGAGATCGACACGCTGATCCACGAGGAAGGCGCGGCGCAGATGGAGATCAATCTGCGCCACGGCGACCCGCTGATCCTGGCCGACCAGGTCTTCCAGTTCAAACGCACGATCCGCGAAGCGGCGCTGCGCCACGAGATGTACGCCACCTTCATGGCCAAGCCGATGACCCGCGAGCCGGGCTCGGCGATGCACATCCATCAGTCGGTGGTCGATGTCGAGACCGGCGCCAACATCTTTTCCGACAAGGGCGGCGACCCGACGCCGGAATTCTTCGCCTTCATCGGCGGCTCGCAGAAATACCTGCCGGCGGTCACCTGCATCATGGCGCCCTACGTCAACTCCTATCGGCGGCTGACCAAGTCGGCGTCGGCGCCGGTCAACACCATGTGGGGCTACGACAACCGCACCGTCGGCCTGCGCGTCCCGAACTCGGGGCCGGAAGCGCGCCGGGTGGAGAACCGCATCCCGTCGTCGGACGCCAATCCGTATCTCGCCATCGCGGCGTCGCTCGCTTGCGGCTATCTCGGCATGGTCGAGGGGCTGATGGTCACCGATCCGGTCACCGGCGCCGCCAACGAGGAGGAGATCTCGCTGCCACGCGGCCTGCTCGAGGCGGTCGCCCTGTTCGAGGAGTGCGAGGAGTTGGTCGAGATATTCGGACCGCGCTTCGTCGCCACCTACCGCGCCATCAAGCAGGCGGAGTTCGAGACCTTCATGCAGGTGATCAGCCCGTGGGAACGGGAATACCTGCTGCTGAACGTCTAGAGGCAAACATGACATTGGAAGTCATCGGGACCGGATTCGGCCGCACCGGCACGGATTCGATGCGCGAGGCGCTCGACATCCTGGGTTTTGGCCCGTGTCACCACATGCGCGAAGTCATGCAGCGCGAGGACCAGAAGTCCCTCTGGCGCGGCTTCGTGAAAGGCGCGCCGACCGACTGGGAGGAGCTGTTCGCCGGCTATCGGTCGTGCGTCGACTGGCCGTCGGCGCACTATTGGCCGGAGTTGATCCAGGCCTATCCCGACGCCAAGGTGCTGCTTACATGGCGGACCGCCGACAGCTGGTGGACCAGCTTCGAGCAGACGATCCTCGCCGCGATCGACGAGGATGGCGATCCGGACGCCCTTGGCCGGGCGCTGGTCCGCGACAAGGTCTTCGGCGGCAACATGCGCGACCGGACCCACGCGATCGCCGTCTATGAGGCCAATGTGGCGCGGGTCAAAGCGACCGTGCCACCGGAACGGCTGCTGATATACGGTCTCGGCGATGGCTGGGCGCCGCTCTGCGCCCATCTCGGCGTCGACGTGCCCGACCAGCCCTATCCCAGCAGCAATTCCACCCGCGAATTCCGGGAGCGCTTGCTGGATCAGGCGGGCAATCCAGGGCCAGAACAGTCATGACGAAGAAAATCGACCTCGCCAAAGCGCCGACAATCTCCGGCACGCTCTATCCGCCGCCCTTCGACGAGCCCTGTCGGTTGCGCCATCGCGTGCGCCTCGGCGACGCCGCCGGGCTGACCCAGTTCGGCGTCAATCTCTGCACCTTGCCGCCCGGCGCATGGTCGAGCCAGCGTCATTGGCACATGAAAGAGGACGAACTCATCTACGTGGTCTCCGGCGAAGTGACGCTGGTGACCGACGAGGGCGAGGAGATTCTGCGCGCGGGCGACGCCGCCGGCTTCAAGGCCAACGACGCGAACGGGCACACGTTCCAGAACCGCTCCGGCAAGGACGTGGTGTTGTTGGAGATCGGCACCCGGTTCGAGGACGACGTCGCCTTCTATTCCGATATCGACATGAAGACGTCGCCGGAGGGCGACTACCTTCATCGCGACGGTACGCCCTACCCCAAGCAGGAACGCAGGAGCGGGTGACGAGCCCCCACGCCCTTTCCCTTTACGCGGCGACGGCCGACGCGGCGCTCACCTTTCCGCCGCTGACCGAATCCGTGAAGGCGCATGTCGCGGTTGTCGGCGGCGGCTATACCGGCCTGTCGGCGGCGCTGCACCTCGCCGAAGCCGGCATCGACGTCGTGCTCGTCGAGGCGGAGCGGGTCGGCTGGGGCGCCTCGGGGCGGAACGGCGGCCAGCTTCACTCCGGCCAGCGACGCGACCAGGAGTGGCTGGAGGAGCATCTCGGCAAGGACGAGGCACGCCGGCTGTGGGTGCTCGCCGAGGAGGCCAAGGCAACGACGCTCGGCCTGATCGACAAGCATCAGATCACCTGCGACTGGCGGCCGGGCCTCATCGAAACCGTACACAAGGAGCGTCTCGTTGCCGGCGAGATCGCTTATGTCGACAAACTCCGTCGCGACTACGCCTGCGACGCGGTCGCGTGGCTCGACCGCAATGCGCTGGCGGCCGCCATCGGCACCGACGTTTATTTCGGCGGACGCCGCGACACCAGCGCCGGCCATCTCGATCCGCTGAAATTCGCGCAAGGGCTCGCGCGCGCCGCGACGAAAGCCGGCGCCCGCATCTTCGAAGGGACGCGGGCAACCTCCCTCGACCGGAAGGGCGCCAGCATGATCGAAATCGCTTGCACACCCGCGGGCTTTGAGATCGCCTCCAGCGGCGCGCCCTCGGTCAGCGCCGAGATCGTCATCCTTGCCGGCAACGGCTATCTCGACGGCATCGACGCCGAGGTCGAGGCGCGCGTCATGCCGATCGACAATTACATCGTCGCCACGCAGCCGCTCGGCGCTGGACAGCCGGGCGGACTCATCCCCGGCGGCGAAGCGGTCTCCGACACGCGCTTCGTCGTCTACTACTTCCGGCCCACCGCCGACGGGCGGATCGTCTTCGGCGGCGGTGAGACCTACGGCAAGCGTGCGGAAGGCGACATCGCCGCGATGGTCCGCAAACACCTCGCCCGCATCTACCCACAGCTTGCCGATTCGCCGGTCGACTACGCGTGGGGTGGCACGCTGGCGATCACGCTCAACCGCCTCCCCTATATCCGGCGCGTTCGGCCGGGCGTCTATGCCGCGGCGGGCTATTCGGGCCAAGGCGTCGCGCTTGCCCCCTTCGCCGGCAAAATGCTGGCCGAGGCGATCGCAGGCAACCCAGCGCGTCTCGACACGTTTGCCGCCCTGCCCGTCCCGACCTTCCCCGGTGGCAAGCTTCTCCGCTTCCCGGCGCTCGTCGCCGCGATGACCTGGTACCGCCTGCGCGACGCGCTTTAGCAGCGACCAACCGCTGTGGCCCCGCCAAAAGACGGTCCTGTGTTGCGTGTATATTCTGAATCGGATATACGCTTTCAACTAATCGCGAAAACCAAGCAAAGCCGGGCCAAAGACCATGTCCGAGTCAGCATCTCCCCCCGCGCCGCTCATCGACCGGCGCCGCCGGACCATCGTCCTTTGGGTCGTCCTCCTCGCCTTCTTCATGGACCTGCTCGACACGACGATCGTCAACGTGGCGATCCCGTCGATCCAGGCAAATCTCGGCGCCAGTTACTCGGCAATCCAGTGGATCATCGCCGGCTACGCGCTGACCTTCGCGCTGTTTCTGATCACCGGCGGACGGCTCGGCGACATCTTCGGGTATCGCACGCTGTTCCTGATCGGCATGGCGGGCTTCGTCATCGCTTCGGGCGCCTCGGGTCTGGCGCCGACAACCGAGGTCCTGATCGGCGCGCGACTGGTGCAAGGCTTCACCGCAGCGCTGATGGTGCCCCAAATCCTGTCCACGATTCAGGTCGTCTATCCAAGCCGCGAGGAGCGTCAGGGCGTGTCGGCGTTCTACGGCGCGCTTGCGGGGCTCGCCACCGTTGCCGGTCCGATCATCGCAGCGCTTCTCATCACCGGCAACCTGTGGGGCTTCGGCTGGCGGGCGATCTTCCTCGTCAATCTGCCGGTGGGCGTCGCTGCCTTCGTGCTCGCCTGGATTTATTTGCCGGTGGCGAAGTCGCCGCATCCCCTGCATCTCGATTTCCTCGGCGTCGGGCTCATCCTCGTCGCCATGATCCTGCTGATGTTCCCGTTGATCGAGGGGCGTGAACTCGACTGGCCGGCGTGGGCATTCGTCGCGATCGCGGCCTCAATCCCCGTTTTCCTGCTCTTCGCGTGGAGCCAGGTCGCCAAGGACCGCCGCGACGGCTCGCCGCTGGTCGTGCCGCATCTCTTCCGCAAGCGCTCCTTCGTCGCCGGCATCGCGATGAGCGGGTCTTTCTTCGCCGTCGTGTCCGGCTTCTTCCTGACGCTGACGCTTTTTCTCCAGGTCGGCCTCGGCTACAGCGTGCTCGAGGCCGGTCTGACCGGCATCCCCTTCTCGCTCGGCGTCAGCATCGCCGCCGGCCTGTCGGGTCCGGTTCTGGTTCCCCGCTTCGGGCGCAACATCATCTCGGCGGGCCCGGTGATCATGATCGTCGGTTTCGGCCTGCTGCTGGTGACGGCGAAGACCTTCGGTGGCGACCTGACGCCTTGGGAGCTGATCCCGTCGCTGGTCATCGGCGGCATCGGCATGGGCTGCATCGTCGCCTCGGTCTATCCCTTTATCCTCGCCGAGGTGCCGATCAAGGACGCTGGCTCCGCTTCCGGCGTCATCAGCGCCGTCGGCCAGATTGGCGGCGCCGTCGGCATCGCGGCGATCGGCGTCATCTTCTTCGGCCTGCTCGGCAGTCAGGCCGATACGAGCGCGGCGAGCGTGCGTACGGAGCTCACCGCCGATCTGATCGTCGCCGGGCTGCCTCCGGCCGCCGTGCCGCAGGTCATTTCGGCGTTCGAGACCTGCTTCCACGATCGCGCCGTCGCCAAGGATTTTTCCGTGCCGCCGGAAAGCTGCCAGCAAGCGGAGGCCGCCCAGTCGGCGTTTGCGGCGGCGGATCCCGCGTTGGCGGCGAAAGTCGGCGCAACCATCGCGATCCACGCCGACGAAGCCAAGCAGCGCAATTTCTCCGCGGCGATCGAGCGCACGCTGATCTGGGAGATCGCGGCGCTGGCATGCATGTTCCTGCTGAGCTTTCTGCTGCCGGCGAAGCCGCGGCGCGAGGACGAGCTCGCTGCGGCGGGTATTGCGGCATGAGCCAGCGACGGGTCTCCAATCCGCTGGCGCTGGCAGTGCTCGCCTGCCTCGCCGAGAAGCCGATGCACCCTTATGAAATCGCCAGCACGCTGCGCGACCGTCACAAGGACGAGAGCATCAAGCTCAACTACGGCTCGCTCTACTCGGTGATCGAGTCGCTCTGCCGCAACCAGTTGATCGCCGCGCAGGAAACCATCCGCGAAGGCAAGCGGCCGGAGCGGACCGTTTTCAAGCTGACCGAGGCCGGCAGCGTCGAACTGAACGACTGGCTGAGCGAGCTGCTGGCGCGCCCGGCGAAGGAATACACCCAGTTCGAGGCCGGCCTGTCGCTGATGCCGGTCCTGCCGCCGAAAGTGGCCACGCACCTCCTCAGGCAGCGTTGCGAGCTGCTCGAGGTGGAAGTCGCCAACGCCCGCGCGGTCGAGGAGCGCGTCCGAAAGCGAAACGTGCCGCGCCTGTTCATGATCGAGCGCGAATATTGGCGAATTCAACGCGAGGCGGAACTCGCCTGGGTGCGCCAGATCGCCGAGGAGATCGACGCCGGGAGGCTGGAAGGCGTCGACCAATGGCAGCGCTGGCACCTCACCGACGACGGCGACTGAGCCGAGCGGACCGCCAGCGCTCTGCCGATCTCCAAATCGACGCTACCGGCCAATCAAGTGACAATCGTACAATTGTAATCAAACGACCGATTGACAATCTCAATCGTTCGATTGTATGAGCTATTCAATCGACTGCAATCACCGGCAAAAAAGCCATGGCCGCGTCACGACGAAAACCCAAAGAAGCGATTGAATTCACCGGCGCTCCGCCGACGGACAGCGCCGTCGCGGCCAGACACCGCGACTTCCCGCTCGCCGCATTATCGCCGGGCGCAGCGTGATCGCGGCGCCGAGACCCGCGCTCAACTCATCGAAGCCGCCCTCGATGTGTTCGGCCGGCTCGGTTTCGAGGGCGCCAGCACGCGCGAGATCGCCAAGGCGGCGAACGCCAACCTTGCGGCGATCGTCTATCACTTCGGCGGCAAGGAGGCCCTTCACCTCGCCGTCGCCGAGCACGTCGCGGCCAGCATCATGGCGAAGGTCGGCCCGACGCTCGCCGCGGTCGCCGATCCGTCCGCAACCGCGACGCCCGAGGCGGCGCACGCGGGACTGGAGCGCCTCGTCGGCACGATGATCGAAGTCATGCTCGGCTCGGCCGAGGCGGAGCGCTGGGCGCGCTTCATCGTGCGCGAACAGCTTCAGCCGACCGCCGCCTTCGACGTGATCTATCGCTTCATGGGCGGCGCCGTCTCCACCGCCATTCGCCTCGTCGCGACCGTTCTCGGTAGGCCGGAAGACGAAGCCATCCGCCTGCGCGTCTTCACGCTGCTTGGCCAGGTTCTGGTCTTCCGCATCGCGCAGACGCTGGTCCTGCGCCGCATGGAGTGGCGCGACATCGGCGAGCGCGAGCGCGCCGCGATCAAGGCGATCATCCTGCAAAACCTCGACGCCATTCTCGAAGGAGCCCAGCCATGAGGAGGCGAATCATCGTTCTCGTGCTGGTCGTCATCGCCGCCGGCGGCTTTGCCTGGTGGTGGTTCAACCACAATGGAACCGGCAACGGCCCGCTGGTGATCTATGGCAATGTCGATCTGCGCCAGGTCGATCTCGCTTTCAACGACAACGGGCGCATTGCCGAAGTGCTGGTCGACGAGGGTGCCAAGGTGAAAACGGGCGACGTCGTCGCTCGCCTCGACACCAGCCGTCTGGCGCCGCAGGTCGCCCAGGCTGCGGCGCAGGTCGCGGCGCAACAGGCCGTGGTCGACAGGCTGCACAACGGAAGCCGGCCGGAAGAGATCGCCCAGGCGCGCGCCAACCTCGACGCCGCCAAGGCCAACGCCCACAACGCGGATCTCACCTTCAAGCGCCTGACGATGCTGTCGGAGAGCCCAGGCGGCAGCCCGTCGGTGACCGAAAGCCAGATCGACGCGGCGCGCGCCGCCAAGGATGCCGCCGACGCCCAGCAGAGCGCTACGGAGCAGGTGCTGGCTCTCGCCGTCGCCGGGCCGCGCAAGGAGGACGTGGCGCAGGCTGAGGCGCAGCTCGACGCCGCGACCGCGCAGCTCGCCGTCCTCAAGCAACAGCTCGCCGATGCCGACCTCAAGGCACCCGAAGGCGGCATCGTCCGCTCGCGCCTGCTGGAGCCTGGCGAAATCGCCTCGCCGCAGCGCCCCGTTGTCTCGCTGGCGATCGTCGACCCGAAATGGGTACGCGCCTATGTCGCCGAACCCGATCTGCCCAAGGTCGCGCCCGGCGACGCCGCGACCGTCTCCATCGACGGCGACGCGCGGACCCTGAGCGGCCACGTCGGTTTCATCTCGCCGGTGGCCGAGTTCACGCCGCGAACGATCCAGACGACCGAACTGCGCACCAGCCTCGTCTATGAGGTGCGCATTCTCGTCGATGACCCCAACGACCTATTGCGCCTCGGCATGCCGGCAACGGTTCACCTGATGAACGGGCAGCCGGCAGCCGATGTGGCCCAGACGAAACCATGACCGGCTCCGGCCCTGCAATCGAAGGCCGTGATATCCGCAAGCTGTTCAAGCGCGGCGGCGGGGAGACCGTCGTCGCCCTCGACGACATCTCCCTGACGGTCGAACATGGTGGACTTACCGCGCTGGTCGGCCCCGACGGCGCCGGCAAGACCACGCTCATCCGCCTGATCGCCGGACTGCTCAACGCCGACGGCGGCTCGCTGACCGTGCTCGGCTTCGATATCGCCCGCGATCCGCAGGCGGTGCAGGATCGCGTCGGCTACATGCCGCAGAAATTCGGGCTCTACGAGGATCTGACCGTCGAGGAGAATGTCGACCTCTACGCCGACCTCCACGGCGTCACGGCGGAAGAGCGCCGCGCGGTCTATCCGCAGCTGATGGAGATGACCAATCTCGGCCCGTTCAAGAAGCGCCTCGCCGGGCGCTTGTCGGGCGGCATGAAGCAGAAGCTCGGGCTCGCCTGCACGCTGGTGCGCTCGCCCGACCTCTTGCTTCTCGACGAACCGACGGTCGGCGTCGATCCGCTGTCGCGGCGCGAATTGTGGGAGATCATCTCCCACCTCGTCCGCGACCAGGGCCTGACCGTGCTGATGAGCACGTCCTATCTCGACGAGGCCGAGCGCTGCAAACACGTCGTCGTCATGCACGAAGGCGGCGTGCTCGCTCAGGGCACGCCGGAATCGGTCACGCGGGTCGCCGATGGTCGCTCTTTCATCGTGACGCCGCCTGATGGGCAGCCGGCGCGCTTGCT
Organism: uncultured Alphaproteobacteria bacterium; assembly: GCA_963781775.1. Lineage (GTDB taxonomy): Bacteria > Pseudomonadota > Alphaproteobacteria > Rhizobiales > Kaistiaceae > CAVSRC01. The sequence goes on from CAWAHE010000024.1 coordinate 229,501, forward strand.
CCAGGCGCATCTCCTCGACGACCCCAATGTGGTTGACGCCGTGCCGCAGGGCGGCCGCGTCCGTCTGGTCAGGGCGGAGACCGGCAACGTCGGCGGCGTGACGGCGGTCCCCACCCGTCCGCGTTTCGAAGACGGCTTCATGATCCTGCTCCGCCAGGCGAGCGAGGCGCGGCCCTCCGCGTCGATGTCGCTGGCGCAAACGCCGGTGCCGGCGAACGGCCAGGCGGCGGTCGAGGTCCGGGACCTCGTGCGCAAGTTCGGCACCTTCACCGCCGTCGATCGCGTCAGCTTCTCGGTCAAGGCCGGCGAGATCTTCGGCCTGCTCGGCCCCAACGGCGCCGGCAAGACGACGACCTTCCGCATGCTCTGCGGCCTGCTGCCGGCAACCTCCGGGACGCTGCGCGTCGCCGGTGTCGACCTGCGCACGGCGCGCGCCTCCGCCCGCCAACGCATCGGCTACGTCGCGCAGAAATTCTCGCTCTACGGCCAGCTTTCCGTCACCCAGAATCTCGATTTCTTTGCCGGCGCCTATGGCCTCTCCGGCAAGCGCAAGGGTGAGCGCATCGACTGGGCGATGGACCAGTTCGAGTTGAGGCCGCTGGCGAAGCTCCCCTCCGGCCAATTGCCCGGCGGCTACAAGCAGCGCCTCGCCATGGCCGCCGCGCTGATCCACGAGCCGGAGATCCTCTTCCTCGACGAGCCGACCAGCGGCGCCGACCCCCTCGCCCGCCGCGAATTCTGGCGGCGCATCACTTCGCTTGCAGAGAACGGCGTGACGGTCATCATCACCACGCATTTCATGGAAGAGGCCGAATACTGCGACAGCGTCGTCATCCTCGATGCCGGCGAAGTGCTGGCGCGCGGCACGCCGGCCGAAATTCGCGCCCGCGCGCCCGAAGAGGGCGAGCACGAACCGACCATGGAAGACGCCTTCATCGCCATCGTCGAGGAGGCCCGCCGTGAGCACGGCCGCCCCGGCGAGAAAGACGCGGCATGAGCGACGCCGCCGCGACCCAGCGCGCCCATTCCGGCCGCGGTCGCCGGGTGATGGCCCTCATCGTCAAGGAAAGTCGGCAGATCTTGCGCGATCCGTCGAGCATTGCGTTGGGCGTGGTCATGCCGGTGATGCTCATCCTGCTGTTCGGCTACGCCCTGTCGCTCGACGTCAAGAACGCGCCGGTCGCGCTGGTCATCGAGCAACCGTCGGCGATGGCAAGCGAGGTCGCCGCCGGATTCCTGCTGTCGCCGTATTTCGCCGTGCAGATGACGACGTCGATGGCCGAAGGCGAGCAGCTGATGCTCGACCACAAGGTCGACGGCATCGTGCACATGCGCAGCGACTTCGCGCGCAATGCCGCGGCCGGCAACGGTGAGGTGCAGGTCGTCCTCCACGGCACCGACGCCAATACCGCGCGCATCATCGAGGGCTATGCGCTGGGCGCCATCGGCACCGCCGCCCAGCGAATGACGGCGGAAGGCAACCCGGTCTCCGGCAACGGCCCGATCGCGGTGCAGAGCCGCGTCTGGTTCAACGAGGCCAATGACAGCCACTATTTCCTCGTTCCCGGCCTGATCGTTCTCATCATCACGCTGATCGGCGCGTTCCTGACCGCGCTGGTGATGGCGCGCGAGTGGGAGCGCGGCACGCTTGAGGCGATTTTCGTCACCCCGGTCAGAGCGACGGAAATCCTGCTCGGCAAGATCGTGCCCTATTTCGTCATGGGCATGATCGGCTTCACGCTATGCGTGCTCGCCGCTGAGATTCTGTTCCACGTGCCGCTGCGCGGTTCGCTGATCGTGCTGACCGGCGTGTCGATGCTCTATCTGCTCGTCTCGCTCGGCATCGGCCTCGTCGCTTCATCGCTCACCAAGAGCCAGTTCGTGTCGAGCCAGATCGCGCTCCTCGCCACCTTCCTGCCGGCGATGCTGCTGTCCGGCTTCCTGTTCGATATCCGCTCGATGCCGACCGCGATCCAGTTCGTCACCTACATCGTGCCGGCCCGCTATTTCGTCACGCTGCTGCAGACCATCTTTCTGGCTGGCGACATCTGGCCGGTGATCCTGCCCAATGCCGCGGTGCTGGCCATGATGGCGGCGCTGCTTCTCGGCCTGGCGCTGCGCGCGACGCGCAAGAAGCTCGCCTGAGGTCGTCCGATGCGCGCTTCCCTGCTCCGCATCCTCAGCCTGGTCCGCAAGGAGGTGCTGGCGCTTGTCCGCGATCCGCGTAGCCGCGCGATCCTGTTCGTACCGGCGTTGCTGCAATCGTTCCTGTTCGGCTATGCCGCGACCTTCGACCTCAATCACGCGCCCTACGCGGTGCTCGACCAGGATCGCAGCGCCGCTTCGACCGATCTTCTCGCCCGCTTCGACGGTTCGGGCGTCTTCCGGCGCATCGCCAATATCGATCGGGCGGCGGACATCGCCCGGCTGATCGACGATCGCGATGCGCTGATTGTGGTCAGCATCGCGCCCGATTTCGAGCGACGTCTCGCCGCCGGCCAATCCGCCAACATCCAGGTGATCGCAGACGGCCGCAACTCCAACACCGCCGGCACTGCTCTCGGTTACGTTTCGGCCATCGTCGACAGCTTCAATGCCGATTGGCGCGCCGCGCATAACCTGACCAATCCGCCCGTCTCGGTCACGGTGCGCGCCTGGTATAATGGCAATCTCGAAACGAGCTGGAACATGATCCCGGGCCTCATCGGCACGATCACGCTGCTTCAGGTGCTCATGCTGACGGCGTTGTCGGTGGCGCGCGAGCGCGAGGACGGCACCTTCGACCAGTTGCTGGTGACGCCGATCCGACCGGCGGAAGTGATGATCGGCAAGGCCCTGCCCTCGACCGTCATCGGCCTCATCCAGGCGACGATCATCTTCCTCGTAGCGCAACTCTGGTTCCAGATTCCCTTTGCCGGCTCGCTGGTCACGCTTTACAGCGGCCTCGTGCTCTTCGTCATCGCGGCGGTCGGCATCGGCCTCTTCGTGTCGTCGCTGGTCGCGACCATGCAGCAGGCGATGCTGTTCTCCTTCGTCCTGCTGATGCCGTTCGTGTTGCTGTCCGGACTGGCGACGCCGATCGGCAACATGCCGGAGATCTTCCAGATCCTGACTTTCGTCAATCCGCTGCGCTACGCCATCGACGTGACGCGCCGGGTCTATCTGGAGGGCGCCGGCCTTGGCCAGCTTGTCGGCGACCTGTGGCCGCTGGCGGTGATCGGCGCGGTCACGCTGCCGGTCGCGGCGTGGATGTTCCGCAACCGGCTGACGTGATGCAAACGAAGAGCCCGGCGACACGGCCGGGCTCCGTGTTCCGTGCTGTCGAAGTCTCGGCGGCTATTGCGGCGGGTTCGGCGCGGCGAGGACGTTGACGAAACCCGGGGCCTTCACACCGGGATCGAGCGCCTCCGGCGCCGCTTCGCCCGGATCGCCGAGCGACTTCACGTACATGTAGAACGAGCGCAGATCGCTCTCGTCCATCGCATGCACGTTATAGAACGGCATTGGCGGCTTGGCGGTAAACGACTTCCCGTAGGTCACGAATTCGTCCTCAGTCATGTCCTTCAGCTTCAGCCGGATATTGGCCGGATAAGTGGTGCCCCATGGGCCCTGCCAGCCGACCTTCGAACCTTTCAGTGCAGTAGCCGGATCGATCTTGCCGCCCGACTCGTTGTAGCCGACCGTGTGGCAGTCGTTGCAGCCGCCGATGATCGAGACCTGACGACCGCGTTCCACGGAAACGTCGCCGGGCGCGGCCGAGGCGGCAAGCGGCAGGGCTGCGACGCAAGCCGCACCCAGCCAGATTGATAGACGCATTTTCGTATTCTCCCCTGAGATCAGCGGACAAAGCCGCTTACTTGACGATAGCACCGGCCAGACCGGCGTACTGTGACCGAATTCACGACATCGCGGCGAGCTTGTCAGGAAGCCCTGCTGGCATGGCTAAAGGCAGCACAATCTCCGCGCGCAGTCCGCCTTCCTGCCGGTTGGTCAGCACCACGTCGCCACCATGGGCGCGGGCGACGGTGCGCGCGATGGTCAGGCCAAGGCCGGTGCCGCCGGTTTCCCGGTTGCGCGACGTTTCCAGCCGGCGAAACGGACGGAAGACCGTCTCCATATCCGCCTTCAGGATCCCTGGACCGTTGTCATCGACGACGATGCGGATCACCGTTCCGTCGGCCACGAGCGACACGCGCGCACAAGAACCATATTTGACCGCGTTCTCGACCAGGTTGGCGATCGCCCGGCGCAGCCCGACGGGGTCGGCGAGACACTTCACCCTCGCCGGCAGGTCGGGCGCCAGATCGAGCGTCACGTGGGGCATATCTTCGCACAGCGATTCCAGCAGCGATATCAGATCGATCGACTCGCGGGCCTTGCCCTGTGCGGAATCGCTGGCGAAGGCCAGCACCGACTGGGTCATCGCCTCGATGTCTTCGAGATCCTGCAGCATGCGTGCGCGCTGTTCCGGGTCGTCGACGAATTCGGCGCGCAGCCGCAAGCGGGTCACCGGCGTCCGCAGATCGTGCGAGATCGCGGCGACGAGCTGATCGCGATCGCCGAGGAACCGCCGCAGGCGATCCTGCATCAGGTTGAAGGCATGGGCGGCGCCGCGCACTTCGCGCGGACCGTTCTCGGGCAGCGCCTCGGCATTGATGTCGCGGCCCAGCCGCTCGGCCGCATTGGCAAGCAGCCCATAGGGCGTGGTCAGGCGGCGCACCGCCCAGATCGACCCGCCCAGGATGATCGCGATGGCCGCCGCCGCCAGCAGCATCGCATTGTTCGACCACAGCCGCGGGGCTGGCGCCGCCGGAACCGCGAAGTTCGCCCAGTTGCCGTCGCCGAGCTTGACCGCGACCAGATAGGCGTTGTCGAGTGCATAGCGCTGCTGGATTTCGGAGAGCGACCGCTCCACCGGTCCGGCCGCGTCGTCCAGCGCATCGCCAGCGTCGGCGGCGTCGGCGGCGACCGCGCCGCGACCCACGTCGACTTCGGTGATGCCGGAATCCTCGAGGCGGGTCTGCAGAACGTCCTCAAGCTCGGCGATTTCATCGTCGCTGTCGGCCGTGCTGCTGGCGATCGGCTTTGCGTCCACCGAGACCCTGAGGGTCGGCGTCGACAGCGCCTCGGCAAGATCGGCGCGGCCGGCCCCTGGTTCGGCGGCAATTGCGCGACTGAGCGAGGAGACGCGCTCCGCCAGATGGAAGAACCCGGTCATGCGGGCGTTGAGGCCCCGGTTCTGAAGAAAGATGCCGAGGGTCGCGATCTCGGCGATCACGAGCCCGCCGATGATGATGATGATGGCCCACGCGGCAAGGCTGTCGGGCACGAAGCGCCTCAAGCCACCTCGACCTCCGGCGTGAACATGTAGCCGTCGCCGCGCACCGTCACGATCATCTCGGGCGCTTTCGGGTCGGCTTCGATCTTGCGCCGCAAACGGCTGACCTGCACGTCGATGGCGCGGTCGAACGGGGCCGCGTCGCGCCCGCGGGCGAGATCGAGAAGCTGGTTACGGGTCAGGACGCGCTGCGGGCGGTCGGCGAAAGCGATCAGCAGTTCGTATTCGCCGGTGGTAAGATCGACGATCAGCCCGTCAGGGGCTTGCAGGCGGCGACGGCCGAGATCGAGCAACCATCCGGCGAAGCGGACCTGACGCGTCGCGGCGGCGGGCTTTCCCGGCGCGGGCGGCGTCACGGCACGGCGCAGGATGGCGCGCACGCGCGCCAGCAGTTCGCGCGGATTGAACGGCTTGGCGAGATAGTCGTCGGCGCCCATTTCGAGGCCGACGATGCGGTCGGTCTCGTCGCCCATGGCGGTCAGCATCAGAATCGGCACCGGCGAGCGGGCGCGCAACTCGCGGCAGATTTCGAGGCCGCTCTTCCCGGGCAGCATCAGGTCGAGAATCACGAGGTCTATGGCGCTCGCCGTCAGCACGGCGTCCATCGCCGCTGCATCGGCGGCCATTGCCACCCGATAACCCTGCTTCACGAAGAAGCGCGAAACAAGATCGCGGATTTCGCGATCGTCATCGACGACCAGAAGATGAGGCGTGGCGTTCACGGACAGACCCGCAAGGCCCAATGCAACTGCAATTCCTTGCGGCGTTCGCGCACCGCTGACGGCGGCATCTGGTGGCGACCGGATCGTGGCTAAATTATGCCCGATGTGCGGCTGTGCCACGCGCCAAGGGTCGCGGCGCGTGGCACACGAAAAAGAGACTACGCCGAGCAGGCGGTGTCGGCCTTCATCGCCGCGGTCGCGGCGGCCTTGGTCGAATAGCCGGCCGCGCCCTGCATCATCCAGGTCTTGCCGTCGGGCTTCTTGACGCTGACTTCGCACTTATGCGTCTTCGCGTTCTGGGCGACGTAGTAGGTGGTGGCGGCATAGGCCGGGGCGACGAACGCGGCCGCGAGGATGCCGGAGATGAGAAGCTTGCGGATCATGGGTGGTCTCCGTTGTGGTTGGCCGCCGCCAGCACATGCCGGCGGCGGGTCGCTTTGACCGCGGCGAAAAAAGCCGCCGGCCGGCGATGGGGGGAGATCACCACGCCCCTGTAAGCCCAATGTTTCGCGAACGGCTGCGTTTTGTAACAGTATGTTTCCGCTGACCGGTTGCGTCGGATGGACCACCGAAAACCGCCGTGGCATGGTTTCAAGGATTCCTCTCCACCTGCCGGGCGCCACGATGGATGTCACCGCCTATCCCAGCCAGTTCGAGACTGCCGATCGCTTCGCCGGCACCGCCCGCTTCCGCTTCCACCTGCTGGTCGCGGCCGAATACGCGGTGCTGCTGACGGCGGGCGTCATCGGCCTGTTCGGCTGGAACGGGGGCTTCTATTACGCGGTCGTCGCCTTCATCTTCGTCCTGTCGCTGGCGATCATGCTGTTCCGCACCTTCACCACGCCGGAACAGGACTGGTATCGGGCGCGCGCCCTTGCCGGGGCGATCAAGAGTTCGGCGTGGCGTTTCATGATGCGCTGCCCGCCGTTCAACAAGCCCGACAAGGATGCCGAGTCCGCCTATCGCAAGGCGCTGATGCGCCTGGTCGACCAGCACCAGGCGATCGCGGCGCGGATGGGCGCCGATGACGACGCCGACGAGATCACGCCGGAGATGCGCGCCGTGCGCGCCAGGACGCTCGACGAGCGCAAGGCGCTTTACTTCAAGGAACGCATCGAGGACCAGCGCCATTGGTATCGCGCCAAGGCGACGTCGAGCCGCAGGGCGTCGGAGCGCTGGACCGCGATCTGCGTCGCTATCTACGTGGGCGCGGTGGCGAGCGTCATCATCCGCGCGGCGTGGCCGGACTGGCTCTATTCGCCGACCGAGGTCTTCATCATCCTGGCGTCGGCTCTGCTCGGCTGGATCCAGATGAAGAAGTTCAGCGAACTGGCAGCCACCTACACGATGGCCGCCCATCAGGCCGGCTTCATGGACGGGCCGCTGGATGAGGCGGACAGCGAAGAGGATTTCGCCGGCGTGGTGAAGGACGCCGAGGCCTATTTCTCGCGCGAACAGTCAGACTGGGCAGCGCAGGGCTACGGTTGAGCCGGCCGCCTCAAGGCGCGACCCCGGGCACGCCCGCCGCCAATCCGACCACCGCCGAGCCCTGATCGGGCGGCGCCCGCCGGGTGAGACCAAGGCGTTCGCGCCGGATCCAGCGCACTGTCACCAGCACCGCCACGACGGCGAGCCCGGCCGACAGGCCGATCCAGATGCCGACGCCCTCGAGCTTTGCCCAGAAGGCCAGCGCAATGCCGAGCGGCATGCCGACGCCCCAATAGCCGAGGCCGGCGAAGACCATCGGCACGCGGGTGTCGCCGAGACCGCGCAGCATGCCAACGCCGACGGCCTGGGTGGCGTCGACGAGCTGGAATATTCCGGCAAGCACCAGATACGACGCCGCGAGATCGATGACGACCGCATTGGCCGGGTTGGAAAGATCGAGGAACACGCCGACTAGTTGCCGCGTGAAGAGCAACATCCCGGTTGCCGTGCAGCAGGCATAGACGAGGGCCGTGCCATAGGCCGACCAGCCGGCCCGCGCGATCCCAGGTATGTCGCGAGCGCCAAAGGCCCGCCCGACGCGCACGGTGGCCGCCGTGCCAAGACCCAGCGGCACCATGAAGGCGAGCGACGGCACCTGGATGGCGATGGCGTGGGCGGCAAGCGCCTCGGCACTGATGATGCCCATCAGGAACGCCGCGGCGTTGAAGATGGTGACCTCGAAGGCGAGCGTCGCACCGATCGGCAGGCCGACCCGCCAGACGGCGCGGAAGCGCTGCCAGTCGGGCCGCCAGAAGCGGCCGAAGAGATGGTAGCGGCGGAAGCGGCGGTCGAGCGTAACCAGCGCGGCGAGACCGCCCGCCATGTAGATGTTGGTGATGGTCGTGCCGATACCGGCGCCGGGCAGTCCCAGCGCCGGGAAGCCGAAGTGCCCGAACATCAGCGTCCACACCAGCAGCGCGTTGAGTACGACCGCGGTGCCGCCGACCCACAGCGCCGCCAGCGGGCGCTCGAGCGCCGAGACGAAATTGCGCAGGATCACGTAGAAGAGGAACGGCAGGAACGACCACTGGAAGGTGTGCAGGTAGCTCGCCGCCTTCGCCGCGATCGCCGGCTGCTGTCCGAGCAGGCCGAAGATCGGCTCGGCGTGCCAGAGCACGAACCAGATCGGCACCGTGATGGTGATCGCTGCCCAGAATCCCTGGCGCACGGTGCGGCGCACGTCGCGCACCGAATGGCGCTTGCGGCCGAGCTCGATGGCGATCAGCGGCGCCGTTGCCGTGACGACGCCGATGGCGAAGATCAGGAAAGCGAAGTTGAGGTTGACCGCCAGCGCGCCGGCGGCGAGCGACTCCGGCCCGAGCCAGCCCATCATGATGACGTCGGTCGTCGCCAGCCCGACCTGAGCGACATTGGTCAGAATGATCGGCCAGGCGAGCGAAAGCGTAGCGCGGATTTCCGCGCCCCACGCCCCACGCGGGGTCGGCCCGTTTGCAACCATGTCGATCATGGCCGAGCTTCTAGACCCGCCCCGGCGTCCACGCCACCCCCTCGGCGACGAGGAGGCGGACGCTGTGTCGTTGCCGCCACGTCAGGCGGGGACGCTGCCTATCGCTGCGGAAGGCAGGTACTCGGCGGACCGCCCGGCGGCCGCCAGGTGATGTCCTCGGCGTGGCCAACCAGTTCGGCGCCGGCGCCAACGTAGCGCGCGCCCACCCGCGACGCGACACGGCCGAGTGCGAGCGGCGGCGCGCCCGGCTGGGCGACGACCACACGGTTGTTGGCGTCGTCGAAGGTCACGCTGATGCGCTCGCCGTCCTCGCACGCAAATGGAATCCCGTTGTCGGCGAAGACCGGCGGTCCCGAGACCGGGGGCCCACCGAAGACCGGCGCCGGGTCGCAGAAGGACAGGAACTGCCTCGCCTTCGCCCCACTGCCGCTCAGCGACAAGGCATAGGGCGCGGCCGAACCGATCTGCACCGTGAGGCTGCTCTCGCGGATGATCGCGGCCCACAGCGGGTCGTTCGTCTTCACCGAAATCAGCGGATTTGACAGGCCGCTGATCTGCGAGACATCGGAGCCGGTCGCGTCATAGCGCTGGCTGAAGGCGCCGGCGGCAAAGGCGACGGTCACCGGCTGGCCCGGCCGCACTTCCGGCGCGCTGCGTCCAAGCGCAATCGTCGCCGCGCTCGAAGCCGGCGTGCAAACGGCGGTGAACTCGCTGTCGTCGGTGTTGGGCACGGCGAAAAAGAGGCTGCCATTGTCCTTGGTCGACGAGAAGCTCCACACCGCGCCCTCGGCGGCGGGCGCTTGCATCTGTGCGCCCGCGTTCGATGGCGCAGACGGCTCCGGCGCCGCGGCGACACCGTTGCTGTCGCCGCCAACCAGTTGAACCACGACGTCGCCATTGTCAGCGCAAATATCGACGTCGCGCGCGATGCGCCGCCCGTCGGAAAGCATCAGGCCGAGATCGCGCGAGCAGGCAATGCTGCCGGCCGGATCCGGGGCCACCAGAATCTCCACGCCATTGGGGACGGTCTGACTGATCGCAACCGGCTTGCCTCCGAGGAAAACGGCGCTGATCGTCACGTTTGGGTCGTCGATCGTGATCGTCACAGTCTCATTGCCCGATGCCGGCTCGCTGCTCGCAGCCGCCGTCGGCGGCGCGGCGGGCGCGGGCACAACCGGCGCAGCCGGCTGAGCCGTAGGCGGTTGCGCGGCCGGCGGCTGGGGCGGCGCGGCGGCTGACGCGACCGGCACCGATACTTGGGCGCCGTTGGCGCAGATATCGGCGTCGACCGTCGCAACCGCCCCGCTCGACAGCGTGAAGGCAATGCGATTTGCGCAGGGCACGGCGCCGCCGGGGTTGTCGATGCGGAAGAAGGTGACGCTGCCGCCCTGCCCCGCGACGGGAAGCCGGCTGCCGTTCAGTTCGGCCGATACGATGGTGACGCCGCTCTGGTCGCTGCGCGCGCCGAAAAGTCGGCTATCCGCCTCGGCGACGCCGGCCGTGGCCAGGAAGACAGCGGCGGCCGCGCAGATCGAGAGATTTCCAATAGGACGGGACATCCCGTACTCCCCATGAAGGTCCGGCCCACCCTCTCTCTACGTTCATTTGCGACAAAGCTTACGGTCCTGACAAGCCAAAGAAACGTGGCAGGTTCGCGGCGCTCGCGTCAGCCCGCGAGGTGGAACCGGTTTTCGGGCAGGCCGGGCACATCGACGGCCAGCGCATAGAGCCCGCCCGAGAGGCGCTGGTCGGGCCGGAACGCGGTCGTGATGAACAGCGTTTTCAGTTGCGGGCCGCCGAAGGTGCAGGTGGTGACGTTGCTGACCGGCATCTCGACGATGCGGTCGATCTCGCCGTCGGGCGTGACGCGGACGACGCAGGCGCCGCCATAGCGCGCGTTCCATAAATAGCCCTCGCGATCCATCGCCGAGCCGTCCGGTCCGCCGCGCTCGAAGCCGGTGAAGAACGGCCGTTCATTGGCGATGCGGCCGGTCCTGAGATCGTAGTCCCAGACGGAGATCGTGTTGGCCGCCGTGTCGCCGAAATAGAAGCGCGTGTGGTCCGGGCTCCAGCAGAACGTATTGCTGATGCCGATGTCGGTCTTCTCGGTGGTGCAGGTTCCGTCGGCATGGACGCGGAACAGCTTGCCGACGCCGGTCTCGGCGCCCTCGCCGAAATGCATCGAGCCGACCCAGAAGTTGCCGGCCGGGTCCGGCCGCCCGTCATTCAGCCGAACGCCGGCGCGGCCGTGTTCCGGATTGGCGAAATCGGCGCGGGCGTCATTGGCCGGCTGCCAGAGGATAACCTTCGACGCCATTGCCACGATCAGCGTGTCGGGGCGGTCGGTCAGGCCGAGGGCGCAGACCGGCTCGGAAAAGAACCAGTTGCGCACGTTCTGGGTGGCGGGTTCGAAGCGGTGGATGAGGAAGCGCCCGATATCGACCCAATAGACCGCCTTCTCCTGCGCGTGCCAAAGGGCCCCTTCCCCCGTCCAGTCGCCTGCCGGGACGACGCATACCGGATCTGCCATATTTCCCCCTGTCGCCGCCCGCGACCGTCAGCCGCACTGAGGCTGGTCGGACGACGAATCCTCTGCCAAAACCATGCCCGCCAGTGTAGACCGCACGGGCCGAGACCTGAAAGGCCGACCAGGGCCATCCACCAGCGTCGGGAGCTTCCGTCCCCATGACCAGCCGCATTATCGCCGTCGACCCCTTCGATTTCGTCGTCTTCGGCGGCGCCGGCGACCTCGCCTATCGCAAGCTGCTGCCGGCCCTCTACGAGCGCCATCTCGACGGCCAGATTCCGACGGTCACCCGCATCATCGGCGTCTCGCGTCGGCACATGAGCGACGACGAGTATCGCGCCGCCACCCGCAAGGCGCTGGTTGACCACGCGCCCGACGGCACGCCCGACGAGGCGGTGCTCGAGACCTTCCTGAAGCGCCTCCATTTCGTGCCGGTCGACGCGCAGTCGGACGCCGGCTGGGACGACCTCGCCAGGATCCTGAAGGAGGGTGAGAACCGCATCCGTGCTTTCTATCTGGCGGTCGGGCCGGAACTGTTCGGCACGATCTGCGGCAAGCTCGGCGACAAGGGGCTGGTAACGCCGCAGACGCGCGTGATCATCGAGAAGCCGATCGGCCACGACCTCAAGTCGGCCTGCGACGTCAACGACGCCGTCGGCAAGGTCTTCGAAGAGCGGCAGATCTACCGGATCGACCACTATCTCGGAAAAGAGACGGTGCAGAATCTGATGGCGCTGCGCTTCGGCAATGCGTTGTTCGAGCCGCTGTGGAACGCCGAGCATATCGACCACGTGCAGATCACGGCCGCCGAGAGCATCGGCGTCGAGGGCCGCGGCGGCTACTACGACAATGCCGGTGCGCTGCGCGACATGGTGCAGAACCACATGATGCAGCTCCTCTGCCTGGTGGCGATGGAGCCGCCGACGCGCATGGATGCCAATGCCGTGCGCGACGAGAAGATCAAGGTGCTGCACGCGTTGAAACCGATCGACCGCAGCAACGCGGCGCAGATGATCGTACGCGGGCAATATCGCTCGGGAATTGGACCGGATGGCGCGGCGCCGAGCTATACCGAGGACGTCAACAACGGCCGGAGCACGACCGAGACCTTCGTCGCGCTGAAGGCGGAGATCGCCAACTGGCGCTGGGCCGGCGCGCCGTTCTACCTGCGCACCGGCAAGCGGCTGCCGATCCGCCAGTCGGAGATCGTGGTCACCTTCCGCAACATCCCGCATTCGATCTTCGAGCCGGACGTCGGCGCCATCGAGCAGAACCGCCTGGTGCTGCGCATCCAGCCGGACGAAGGCGTCAAGCTGTGGCTGATGATCAAGGATCCCGGCCCCGGCGGCATGCGCCTGCGCTACGTGCCGCTCGACATGAGCTTCGCCGAAGCTTTCGGCGTACGCAGTCCGGACGCCTATGAACGCCTCATCCTCGACGTGATCCGCGGCAACCAGACCCTGTTCATGCGCCGCGACGAGGTCGAGGCGGCATGGTCCTGGATCGACCCGATCGCGGATGCATGGGCGGAAACCAGCGAGGGGCCGAAGCCCTACCCCGCAGGCACCTGGGGCCCGACCGCCGCCATCTCGCTCATCGAGCGCGACGGCCGCACCTGGCACGACGACGCCGCCTGAGGGCCAGATCGACCCGGGACGGACTTCCCGCCCGGGCGCCCCAGGGTGGCGGCCATCGGCCCGCTCCTTGCACGGTCTGCCATCGATCCTTCATGGTCTGTGCACTAGATCAGGCCTGAATCCCGCTTGAAATCGGCACGGCCGGCGACGGCCCGCCACTGGAGACCGCCATGACCCTTCATTCCCGCCTCGGCGAGGTGACCGAACGCATCGCGCGGCGCAGCCAGAGCGCGCGCGGCCAGTATCTCGAACGCATCCACGTTGCCGCCGAAACGCGCGTCCGCCGCGGCAAGCTCTCCTGCTCGAACCTCGCGCACGGCTTCGCCGCCTGCGTCGCCTCCGACAAGGCGATGCTTGCCGGCGACATGGCGCTCAATGTCGGCATCATCACCGCATATAACGACATGCTGTCGGCGCATCAGCCCTATGGCCGTTTCCCCGACCTCATCAAGGCGGCGGCGCGCGAGGCCGGCGGCACGGCGCAGGTCGCCGGCGGCGTGCCCGCCATGTGCGACGGCATCACGCAGGGCCAGTCGGGCATGGAGATGTCGCTGTTCTCGCGCGACACCATCGCCATGGCGGCGGCCGTCGGCCTGTCGCACGACATGTTCGACGCCGCGCTGTTCCTCGGCATCTGCGACAAGATCGTGCCCGGCCTGATGATCTCGGCGCTGACCTTCGGCCACATCCCGGCGGTGTTCGTGCCGGCCGGTCCGATGCCGTCGGGCATGCCCAACCCGGAGCGCTCCAAGGCGCGCCAGCTCTACGCCGAGCGCAAGATCACGCGCGAAGAACTCCTCGATGTCGAGGCGAAGTCCTATCACGCACCCGGCACCTGCACGTTCTACGGCACCGCCAACTCCAACCAGATGCTGATGGAGATCATGGGCCTGCACGTTCCGGGCGCCACCTTCGTCAACCCGGACACGCCGCTGCGCGATGCGCTGACCCGTGAGGCGACGCGGCGCGCGCTCGCCATCACCGCGCTCGGCAACGAGTACACGCCGGTCGGGCAGATCGTCGACGAGCGTGTCATCGTCAACGGCGTCGTCGGCCTGCACGCCACCGGCGGCTCGACCAACCACACCCTGCACCTGGTCGCGATCGCCAAGGCGGCCGGCATCACCCTCACCTGGGACGATTTCGCCGACCTGTCGGAAGTCGTGCCGCTCTTGTCGCGCGTCTATCCGAACGGCTCCGCCGACGTGAACCAGTTTCATCAGGCCGGCGGCATGCAGTTCCTGATGCGCGAACTGATCGGCGCGGGCCTGCTGCATGAGGACGTGCGTACGGTGTGGGGCAGCGGCCTCGCCAACTACCTGCAGACGCCGGAACTCGACGCCGAGGGTGGCATCGCATGGCGCGAAGGCGCAACCGAAAGCGGCAATGAGAAGGTCCTGGCGCCGGTCGCCAAGCCGTTCTCGCCGGAGGGTGGCTTGAAGCTCCTCACCGGCAATCTCGGCCGCGCGGTCATCAAGGTGTCGGCCGTCGATGCCGAGAACCAGGTGGTCGAGGCGCCTGCGATGATCTTCGATTCACAGGAGGGTCTGCGCGAGGCCTTCAACGCCGGCCGGCTTACCAAGGATTTCGTCGCCGTCATCCGTTTCCAGGGGCCGCGCGCCAACGGCATGCCGGAACTGCACAAGCTGACGCCGACACTCGGCGTTCTTCAGGACCGCGGCCTCAAGGTGGCGCTGGTCACCGACGGGCGCATGTCGGGCGCTTCCGGCAAGGTGCCGGCGGCGATCCATGTCACGCCGGAGGCCGCCGAAGGCGGCGCGCTGGCGCGCTTGCGCGACGGCGATGTCATCCGCATCGACCCGCGCACCGGTACCCTCGCCGTCATCGCCAACGCCGCCGATCTCGCGGCGCGCGCGCCGATGGCGCCGGACCTGTCGTCCAACCAGTACGGTAACGGGCGTGAATTGTTCCGCATGTTCCGCGCCAATGCCCAGCCGGCGGAACTCGGCGCGGGGGTGCTTTAGCCCCTGCTCAAGCCAGCGCGGGCGCCGTGTTGCGTGCGTTCCACTTCTCGAGGTTGACGCCTTTCGCCAGCAGCCAGCCGGTGAGGATGAACTCGGCGAGCACCACCGGCACCAGCACGAACGGCTCGATCGCGGCGTTGACGCCGGGCGCCAGGAAGCTGGTGAAGCTGTCGACCAGATAGCCAGCGCCGGCGATCATCAGCAGGATTCCGATCAGGCGCGGGAAATAACCGGAGATCGCAAATAGATAGCCGGCGATCAGGCAGTGGAAGCCGAAGAAGACCAGGCCGACGTCGTATCCGTAGCTGTGGATCTCGAGCGAAAGCAGCGCCAGCGCGTGCAATTGCTCGGGGGGAATGACCGCAAGGTAGCCGCTGCCGTTGAGAAGCAAAGCTGCGGTGAGATGGTTGAGGAGATTGCCGCCAAGGATCGCGGTCTGCACCAGCCGGAAGAACGCCGCCGCGAGCGCCAGATTGCGGTTCACGGGGCGGAGCAGCACGTAGAAGATCAGCGCCACGCCGACGTCGCTGCAGAATGCGATGAGATCGGCGGCGAAGCCCAGCCGGAACAACGCGGGCGCACCTATGATGTTGGCGGCCGTCGCCGCGGCGTCGCCGTGCACGACGAGGCTGCCGCGCACGAAGAATTCGCCGAACATCGCCATGACGATGATGACGACGTAGAGGATTCCGGCGGTGCGGGAATAGACCTGCGGCGCCGCGGTCGTGGCGTGGTTCATCGTTTCGGCTCCCTGTCGTCGCGATGCTGCCTTTGTTGTGATGGGTCGCAGACTAGCAGGTGAGGACGCGCGGCCAACCCTTTGGCGGAAAATCGCAAGCCGAATGTGACGCCCTATGGCCGCAACAGGCCCGACCCAACGAGGATGACCCCCGCGACCAACAGGATGGCCAGCACGACACGGTCGAAATGGTGGTCGCCGAGCCGGCGGTAGAGGCTCTTGCCGACATAGGCGCCGACCAGTGTTGTGGGCACGGCGAAAAGCATCGCGCGCAGCAGGTCGGCGGTGAACAGGCCGGCGACGCCATGGGCGACGATCGCTACCGCCAGGATCGCCATGTTGAACGGTTGCAGGACGGCGCGGCGCTGGTCCTTGCTCCAGTCGCGCATGCCGGCCCAGATCGCAGCCGGCGCGCCCGATAATCCGGCGAGCGCGCCGAGGATGCCGCCCGCGAGGCCGACCGCACCGTCGGCGGCAACTCCGCCTTTCACCCGGATGCGCACACGGCCGGAGAGCATGATCGCCGCATAGGCGGCCATCAGCGCGCCGATCCACAAGCGGAACGAATGCTCGTCGATCCCGACCAGCATCCACGTTCCGAACGGAATGCCGATCAGTCCGCCGACGATGAACGGCGCCAGGCGGCGCGCGTCGATGGCGTGGACGATCATCGATACCGACTGAAGGTGAGCGACGACCGCGCAGATCGCGGCAAGCGAGGAAGCGGTGGCGGGCGAAAGCGCCTGAAGCCAGAAGGCGATGGCGACCATCGCCATGCCGAAGCCACTGAGGCCGTTGACGAATCCGCCGGCGAGCGCACCAGCCACGATCCACAGAATTTGCGCGGTTGTCATGCCGTCTGGATGAGGTCCCAGCGGTTTCCGTAGAGATCGAGGAACACCGCGACCTTTCCATAGACCTCCTGGCGCGGTTCCTCGACGAAATTCACGCCGCGCGCCAGCATCGCCGCGTGATCGCTGTCGAAATCATCTGTGTTCAGGAACAGGAACACGCGCCCACCCGTCTGGTCTCCAACGCGGGCAACCTGATCGGCCGTGGCGGCGCGGGCGAGCAGAAGGCGCGTCTCGTGCGATCCGGACGGCGCCAGCGTCAGCCATCGCTTCCCGTCGCCGAGCGGCGTGTCCTCGATCACCGAAAATCCAAGCTTCTCTGCGTACCAGGCCTTCGCCTCGTCATAGTCGCGAACGACCAGGGTCACCGCGCCGAGGTGCCGGGCCGGGCGCTTCATTCCGAGGAAGAGGCTGGCCGCTTCTGCCGCGCCCAGGGTCGCGTGCCGGCCGGAACCTCGCCGTCGCCCGGCCATCCCGGCTGGAGATAGTGCGGCACTTCCGGCCACTCGCCCTTCTCGAAGGCGGCGATCAGGACCGGATCGCTGGTCTCGAAGGCGTCGATGCCGACGCGCATCATGAACGGCACCTGATCGATGATGTAGTTGCCGACCGCGCGGATCTCGCCGGCATAGCCGTCGCGCTCGCGCAGCAGCCGCGCGATCGAGGAGGCGCGGCCGTCGGCGTATTTCGGGATGGTCACCGCGATCACCGGAAAGCGCGCGAGGTCACCGGCGATGTCCGTCCACACGCTGCCGCCTTCGATGAGGAGCCCCAGCGGCGCGTTGCGACCGGCCAGCGCGGCGCGCTCGTCGCGCCAGCGCTTCAGGCTGACGATCGCCTTGCCGCCGTCGGGCACCGGCTGATCGTCGGCAATGATGGTCCAGTCGTCCTGGCGGAACGCGCCGTCTTTCCAGAGAGGCATGTCTCAGATACCGCTGCCGTCGCTTTCGAGGCCGGTATGAATGCCGCACTCGGTCTTGTCGAGTCCGCGCCAGCGGCCGGCACGGGCGTCCTCGCCCGCCTCGACGCGGCTGGTGCAGGGAACGCAGCCGATCGAGGGATAGCCCTTGGCGACCAGCGGATGCTCGGGCAGGCCATGCTCGGCGGCGTGCGCCTTCAACCGCTCGGTCGTCCAGCCGGCCAGCGGGTTGATCTTGATGCGGCTGCCGTCAGCCTCGAACAGACGGAGTTCGGCGCGCACGGCGTTCTGGAAGCGCTTGCGGCCGGTGAACCAGGCATCGAAACCGCCGAGCGCACGATTGAGCGGCTCGGTCTTGCGGATCTGGCAGCAGAGGTCCGCGTTGGTCATCCACAACGCGCGATGCGGGTCTTTCGCCAGCAGCCGCTCCGGATCGGGGGTGACGTTGCGCACATCGGAGAGTCCGAGGTGATCGACCAGCCGTGACCGGTATTCCAGCGTTTCGGCGAACAGGCGTCCGGTGTCGAGGAAGATCACCGGAACGGAGCGGTCCACCTGCGACAGGAGATGGAGAAGCACGCCCGACTCGGCGCCGAAGCTCGACACCAGCGCGATCCTGCCGGGGAACAGATCGTTGACCGCCAGCGCGATCGCGTCGCGCGCGTCGAGGTCGCCGTGGCGCGCGTTCAGCGCCGACGCTTCGGCGCGTGTGCCGTCGTCGGGCGCGCCGGCAATGACCGCCTCAAGCAGCGCCATAGAGGGCCTCCTTGAACGGCGTCTGACCGAGGCGGCGGTAAGTGGCGAGGAAATTCTCAGCCGGCGTCTCGCGAACCTTGAGATAGGTTTCGACCAGCGTCTCGACCGCGTCGATCACTTCGTCGGAGGAAAAACCCTTGCCGATGATCTCGCCGACCGAGGTGTGCTCGTCGCCGGAGCCGCCGAGGGTGAGCTGGTAGAACTCCTCGCCCTTCTTCTCGACGCCGAGAATGCCGATGTGGCCGACGTGATGGTGGCCGCAGGCGTTGATGCAGCCGGAAATCTTGATCTTGAGGTCGCCGATCGCTTGCTGCCGCGCCTGATCGGCGAAGCGTTCGGAGATGCGCTGAGCGATCGGGATCGAACGGGCATTGGCGAGCGCGCAATAGTCGAGCCCCGGACAGGCGATGATGTCGGTGACGAGGCCGGCATTGGCGGTTGCCAGATTTGCCTCGGCAAGCGCGGCGTGGAGCGCCGGCAGGTCATCGAGCGCGACATGCGGCAGGATCAGGTTCTGCTCGTGACTGACGCGCACCTCATCGTGGCTGTAGCGCTCGGCAAGGTCCGCGATCAGGTCGAGCTGGTCGGCGGTGGCATCGCCCGGCGTGCCGCCGATCGGCTTCAGCGAGATCGTGACGATGGCATGGCCGGTAGTCCGGTGCGGCGCAATGTTCTGCGCCACCCAGGCGTCAAGCGCAGCGTTGCCGGCGCGCGCGCGCTGGAGCACGACGCTTTCCGCCGGCCGCGGCGCCAGATCGGGCGGCGCGAAATACGACTGGATGCGGCGCACTTCGTCGTCGGGGAGATGCAGTGCGCCGTGCCGGATGCGCTCCCACTCCTCCTCGACCTGGCGGCGGATCTCGTCGACGCCGGCCTCGTGGACGAGGATCTTGATGCGCGCCTTGTATTTGTTGTCGCGCCGGCCAAAGAGATTGTAGACCCTGAGAATCGCCTCCGAGTAGGAGAGCAGGTCCTCCTCGGGAAGAAAGTCGCGGACGAGATGTCCGATCATCGGCGTCCGCCCGAGCCCGCCGCCGACATAGACGGCAAAGCCGAGCCGGCCATTCGCGTCGCGCTTGGCATGCAGGCCGATATCATGGACCTGGATCGCGGCGCGGTCACGCTCCGCCCCGGTCACGGCGATCTTGAACTTGCGCGGCAGGAAGATGAATTCGGGGTGCAGCGACGACCACTGCCGCAAGATCTCCGCGTAGGGCCGCGGATCGACGACCTCGTCGGCGGCAGCCCCGGCGAAATGATCGGCGGTGACGTTGCGGATGCAGTTGCCGGATGTCTGGATGGCGTGCATCTCGACCGAGGCAAGATGGTCGAGGATGTCGGGAATGTCCTTCAGCGCCGGCCAGTGGAATTGCAGGTTCTGGCGCGTGGTGAAGTGGCCATAGCCGCGGTCGTATTTGCGCGCGATGAAGGCGAGCATCCTGATCTGCGCCGCATTCAGCGTGCCGTAGGGAATGGCGATGCGCAGCATGTAGGCGTGCAGTTGCAGATAGACGCCGTTCATCAGGCGGAGCGGCTTGAACTGGTCCTCGGTCAGCTCGCCCGAAAGACGGCGCACGACCTGGCCGCGGAACTGCTCGACGCGTTCCTTGACGAAGTCCCGGTCGAATTCGTCGTAGCGGTACATCACGCGGCTCCGGTGAGTTTCGCCCGCTCGGCTTCGCCATAGGCGATCGTCGGCCCGCGGTCGGCGCGGATCTTCTCGCGCAACCGCGCCGGCACAGGCACGCCGTCCTTCACGTCCACGTCGATCGGGTAGGCCTCGAGCACGATCTGCGCGTCGCTCTGCGCCTTGGCATAGGCAAGCGCGCCGTCGAGATCGGGACCGTCCTCGAGCACGCGCGCCTCCGCGATGCGCACGGTCCAGCCGCCGTCATGATCGAGAAATACGACCAGCCCCTCGCGGAGATCGTTGGCGGTGATGACCTTGGCGGGACCTTCCTTGGCGGCTTTGAACATTCGCTCTCTATCTCTTTCCCTGTCCGGCCTGCGGCCGTCCCCGCCTCTTGTCCTCAGGCTGCCAGTTCGGCGAGCGCCGCCGGAGCGCCGGCGATGGCACCGGCGGCGACCACGTCGCCGACGATCATCAGAACCGGCCCGGTCAGCTCGGCCCGGCCCGCGATCGCGGCCAGTTCGTCGAGGCGGCCGGCATAGGCGCGGCGGTCCGGCCGCGAGGCGTTCTCGATGACGGCCACCGGCGTCGAAGCGTTGAGCCCCGCCTCGATCAGCCGCGCGGCGACCTTGGCTGCCACCGTGCGGCCCATATAGACGGCGACCGTTGCGCCACTCAGCGCCAGGCCCGCCCAGTCGGGCAGCGTCTCGCCGTCGGCGTCATGGCCGGTGGCGAAGACGAGGCTCGACGCGGTGTCGCGCAGGGTCAGCGGAATCTCGGCTTCCGCGGCGGCGGCGAAAGCGGCGGTGATGCCGGGCACGACGTCGAACGAGACATTGGCCGCGCGCAACGCAGCCATCTCCTCGCCGGCGCGCCCGAAGATGAGCGGATCGCCTGACTTGAGGCGGACGACCCGCCGGCCGGCGCGCGCCTCGCTGACGATCAGGCGGTTGATCTCGTCCTGGCTGGCGCTGTGATCGCCCTTGGCCTTTCCGACATGGATGCGGCGGGCGTCGCGGCGGCCCATCGCCACGATCGCTTCGGGTACCAGCCGGTCATAGATGATGACATCGGCTTCCTGGAGGGCGCGCTGGGCGCGCAGCGTCAGCAGGTCCTCAGCGCCCGGCCCGGCGCCGACCAGCGACACGTGGCCGGGCCACGCCGGGTCGATTTCCAGCGCACGCAGCGCCTCGTCCTCGGCCTCCTCGGCGCGGCCGGCGAACACTTTCTCGGCGATCGGCCCGGAGAAGAAGCGCGCCCAATAGCGGCGGCGCTCGGCAACCGAACCGAAGGCGCGCGTGACGCGATTGCGCAGCCTGTCGGCGAGCCCGGCGAGATCGCCGAAGGCGGGCGCCAGCATCGCCTCGATGCGCGCGCGCACATGGCGGGTCAGCACCGGCGCGACGCCTTCGCTACCGATGGCGACGGCCAGTGGCGCGCGATTGACGAGCGCCGGGGTATAGAAGTCGCAAAGTTCGGGGCGATCGACGACGTTGATCGGCACGCCGGCCTCGCGCGCGAGCGCCGCCACATCGCGGTCGCCCTCTTCCGAGCCGGTGGCCGAGAACACCAGCGCGGCGCCGGCAAGGTCGGTCACAGTCGGGGACGCCCCGCGCCAGTCGGCATGCGCCGCGATCACGGCAACGCCGGTCTCCTGGTCAAGCGACGCGGCGAAGACGACGATCTCGGCCTTGGTCTCGGCGAGCAGGCGGACCTTGGCGGCCGCCTCGGCCCCGCCGCCGACAACGACGACGCGACGACCGGCGACCTTGTGGAAGGCCGGGAACACGGCCAGTTTGCGGGCCGGTGCAGACATCGTTCGGACTCCCTGCGGGGTGTCGCCGGCGAAGCGCAAACCGCCGACGATCCGCCGAAACTTAGGGAGTCGGCCGCGCAGTCACGACGACGCGCGTTCCAATCTCGGCAAGTGGCGGAGAAAAGAATTCCGGGCGGGTCGGCGGCCGCGCACAAAAAGGGCCGGCGCGCCGGCCCTTCCCCCGCTTCGAAGGTCAGCCGCGCGGGAAAGCCTGGCCCTTGCCGTCGAAGACGTGGAGCTTGTCGATTGGCGCCGACAATTGCACTTCCGAATTGCGCTTGATGGCAACGTTGCCTTCGAGCTTGGCGATAATCGGCTCGCCATAGCCGCAATTGACGTAGAGCAGCGTCAGCTCGCCGAGTTGCTCGACGATATCGACCGTGCCGTGGAAGATCGGTTCGCCTCCATTGGTGAGCGACAAGTCTTCCGGACGGACGCCGAGCGTCCCCTTCTGGCCGACGGCGCTTGCCGGAATCTTCTCGTTGACGCGGACCGGATTGTGCTTGTCGGGGCGGACGCGGGCCTCGCCGTCGCCGGCCTCGATGGTGCAGGGAACCATGTTCATGGCCGGCGAGCCGATGAAGCCGGCAACGAACAAGTTCTGCGGCGTCTGGTAAAGCTCCATCGGCGTGCCAACCTGTTCGATGATGCCGGCGCGCAGCACGACGATGCGGTCGGCGAGCGTCATCGCCTCGACCTGATCGTGCGTGACATAGACCATGGTGACGTCGTCCATGCGCTCGTGCAGCTTGGCGATCTCGATGCGCATCGAGACGCGCAATGCCGCGTCGAGGTTGGAGAGCGGCTCGTCGAACAGGAACACCTTAGGGTTGCGCACGATGGCGCGGCCGATGGCGACGCGCTGGCGCTGGCCGCCGGAGAGCTGCTTGGGCAGCCGGTCGAGGTAGGGCGTGAGCTGGAGGGTCTCGGCCGCCTTGCGGACGCTGGTGTCGATCTGTTCCTTGCTCGCCTTCGCCAGCTTCATGCCGAAGGCCATGTTGTTGTAGACGGTCATGTGCGGGTAGAGCGCGTATGACTGGAAGACCATGGCGATGCCGCGCAGCGCCGGCGGCAATTCGTTGACCTCTTCGCCGTCGAATTCGAGCGTGCCGGAGGTGATTTCCTCGAGGCCCGCGATCAGGCGAAGAAGCGTGGACTTGCCGCAACCCGACGGGCCGACGAACACCACGAACTCACCCGACTTGATCTCGAGATTGACTCCCTTGATGACATCGATCGAGCCGAACGACTTCTTGATGTCGCGCAGACGAAGCTCGCCCATCCTAGTTTCCCCTCTTTCCGTCCATCGCGCTCATCCGCCCTTGACCGAGCCGGCGAGCAGGCCGCGCACCAGGTAGCGCTGCAGCGTGAAGAACACCGCCAACGGCACCATGATCGACACGAAGGCCGACGCGGTCAGGATCTCCCAGTCGCCGCCGCGCGACCCGAGCAGTTCGCGCAATCGTCCGGTCAGCACCAGTTGCTGTTCACTGTTGCCAAGGAAGACGATGGCGACCAAGAGGTCGTTCCACACCCACAGGAACTGGAAGATCGAGAACGACGCGAGCGCCGGCACCGACAGCGGCAGCACGATGCGCACGAAGATCTCGAAGTCGGTAGCGCCATCGACGCGAGCCGATTCCATGATCTCGACGGGCAGGCCGGCGATGTAGTTGCGCAGCAGATAGATGGCGAGCGGGAGCCCGAATCCGGTGTGCGCCAGCCATATGCCGAGATAGGTCTTGGCGGGCACGCCGAAGAAGGCGCCGACGTCGTTGTAGAGCCGGAGCAGCGGTATCAACGACATCTGCAGCGGCACCACGAGCAAGCCGACGATCACCGACAGGATCAGCGCGCGCCCGGGGAAACGCATCCAGGAAAGCGCGTAGGCGGCATAGGCGGCGATCAGGATCGGGATGACCGTCGATGGAATGGTGACCGTCAGCGAGTTGATGAACGACTGGCCGATGCCGGCGGAGGTCAGCACCCGCTCGTAATTTTGCAACGTGAACTCGGGCGGCAAGGCCGCCGTGTAGAACAGACGCCGGCCGGTATCGTCGGTGGAGGGCGCGTCGGAGACCATCCGGTAGGTTCCGTCGCGCGCGACGGTCAGTGTCCCCCCGCCGCCGGGAAGGTCGGCGGTCTCGCCCGCCTTGAACTCGGTCGGATTGGTGATGCGCACGCCGAATGCGGTGATGTACCCCTTGCCGTCAAGCAAATTGCCGGTGAGCACGTATTTGCCGTTGTCCTCGACGGCTTTCGACGGCGCCTCAGTGCGGCCGATGAGATTCTGGTCGCTGGTCGTCAGCGCCGTCCACCAGCCGGAGACCGCCAGTTGGTCCTTGTCGCGGAACGACGAGACCAGGATGCCGAATGTCGGCGCCGTCCAGATGATGACGATCAGCAGGACCGCGAGATGAACGAAGTATTTTCCCCACTTGCGCCTGCGGCGCCTGACGGTAGCCATATCAGCGCCTCGCCGCTTCGGCGTTGAGACGCCGGATGTTCCAGACCATGATTGGTACGACGGCCAGCATGATGACGACGGCAATGGTCGCGCCGCGGCCGAAATCGCCGCCGCCGCGGAACATCCAGTCGTACATCAGGTTAGCGAGCACCTCCGTGTTCCACTGGCCGTTGGTCATCGCCAGCACGATGTCGAAGACCTTGAGCACGGTAATGGTGATGGTCGTCCACACCACGGCGATCGTGGCCCAGATCTGCGGGACCATGATGTAGACGAAGATGTGCCAGCCCTTGGCGCCGTCGATGGTCGCCGCCTCGATGGTTTCCTCGGGGATGCCGCGCAGCGCCGCCGACAGGATGACCATGGCGAAGCCGGTCTGGATCCAGACCAGGATGACCATCAGGAAGAAATTGTTCCAGAAGGGAATGGTGATCCACGCCTGCGGGGCGCCGCCGAACAGACCGACGATGGCGTTGAGCAGGCCGATCTGGGTCGAGCCCTCGCCGCGATAATCGTAGATGAACTTCCAGATGACGCTGGCGCCGATGAACGAGATCGCCATCGGCATGAAGACCAGGCTCTTGGCGATGTTTCCCCACCAGATGCGGTCGGTGAGGTAGGCGATGACGAGACCGCAGAAGGTGCTCGCCGCCGGCACGACGATCAGCCACAGGAGGTTGTTGACGATCAATTCGCGGAACTGCTGATCGTTGATCGCCCACTGATAGTTCGCGAGGCCGACGAAATTCTCGCCCGAACGGCCGAAGAAGCTCAGGCGCAGCGAATCGATGACAGGATAGACGAGATAAAGGCCGAGAAAGAGGATCGCCGGGCCGAGGAAGAGCCATGGCCGGATGGTGGCGGCGATCTTCTGGTTGCGGGCCGCCTGCAGCGCGCGGCCGCGCGGCGGCAGGACGAGGTCGAGGATCTTGTTCGCGCCGTAGAAATAAAGAGCGGCCGCCGCCACCCCGACTACGACTGTGACCAGCGCGCTGAACAGCTGCTGCATCGGGCTTCCCCCACCCCAACCCGGGCGCCGGCCCGTCTTGTGCGGGCCCCGCGGCTTGGCCGCCGCTTCACGCCGTCAATCGATCTTTCGAAGTCCCGGGCCAGTGAGGCCCGGGACTCGGTTTTGTGAAAGGCTACACGACTTATTTGATCGCGTCCCAGGACTTCTGAATCTGATCGGCCACTTCCTGGGCGCTCTTGCCGCCCACGTAGTCGACCATGCCGGTCCAGAAGGCGCCCGCGCCGATCTTGCCGGGCATCAAGTCAGAGCCGTCGAAGCGGAACGTGGTCGCATCGAGCAGGACCTGGTTCTCGCCGCGCAACGTCTCGGTCGGATAAACATCCAGGTTGACCGTCTTCAGCGGCGTGAAGAAGTTCCACGCAGCCATGGCGACTTCGGAGGCGATCGGCGTCTTCAGGTATTCGATGAAGGCGCGCGCCGCCGGCGAGTCCTTGGTGATGGCGAACAGCGTGCCGCCGCCGAGCACCGGCTTGCCGAGGTCCTTGCTGGCATACGGCGGGAAGTAGAAGAAGTTGGCGTCCGTGCCGAGCTTGGTGCCCTCGGGGAAGAAGGCGGGGACGAACGACGCCTGGCGGTGCATGTAGCACTTCGGCGGGGACGAGAAGAGGCCCTTCGGGCTGTCGCGGAAGTCGGTGGAGGCCACCGCCGCGGCGCCGCCGTCGACGAACTTGTCGTTCTTGGCGAACCATCCGAAGTCCTCGATCGCCGCGACGACGCGCGGGTCGTTGAACTTCACCTCGTTCGTAACCCAGCCGTCATAGACCTCCGGCGGCTGCGTGCGCAGCATGAAGTCCTCGACCCAGTCGGTCGCCGGCCAGCCGGTCGCGGCGCCGGAACCCAGTCCGATGCACCACGGGGTGCCGCCGTCCTTGACGATCTGCTCGGTCAGCGCCTTCAGCTCTTCCATCGTCTGCGGGATCTTGTAGCCGGCATCCTTGAAGTTCTCCGGCACGTACCAGACGAAGCTCTTCAGGTCCGCCTTCCACGGGAACACGAACAGCTGCTTCTTGCCGTCCTTGCCGGGATAGGTCGAAAGATCGACCCAGGACTGGCCGGCGGCGTAGTTGTCGACCAGCCATTTCTGCGTGGCGTCGTCCAGGGGAGCGATAAGGCCCTTCGACGCGACGTCGGCGGCGAGGCCGGGTTGCGGGAAGATGGCGATGTTTGCCGGGCTGCCCGC
The DNA here is from genome assembly GCA_963781775.1 of uncultured Alphaproteobacteria bacterium. Taxonomy (GTDB): domain Bacteria; phylum Pseudomonadota; class Alphaproteobacteria; order Rhizobiales; family Kaistiaceae; genus CAVSRC01. Next base: position 256,054 of record CAWAHE010000024.1, read on the forward strand.
CTGGGTGTCGATGACGATCTGCTGCTCGAACGAGTCGGAGCCGGAGTTCTGGAGGGTGACCCCGGTGGCCTCCTGGAAATAGGCGAGCACCTTCTCGAAGCCGTCCTTGTCGCCGGTCAGCCACGGCCCGAAGATCGAGAGCGTCTGACCCTTGAGGTCATATTTGTCGGCAAAGTCGTGGTAGCTCTTCCAGTTGAACTTTGAATCCCCATCGATCGGATAGGGCAGTTCGGCCGCCGCCACGGACCCGGCGGAAAACGCCAAGATCGCGGTGCAGGCCAACAGTGCATGGCGAAGTTTCATGGTGGGAACCTCCCTCGAGAGAACCGTCAAGGAGGGGGTATACCGCGCGCTCCGTCGGACCGACGGTCCGCGGTCTGCTCCCTCCCAAAAGCGCGGAGGCCCGCCGGGTTTTTCCGACCGTCGGCCCAAAGCGCTTTGAGCGTCATCATGGTTGAGGCGGCGCAACCGAGTCAAGCGATGAAACTTTGAAAAGCGTTTCGCGGCGCAGCAATAGATTTGCCGTACGCGCCCAGTCTTCATTGGTATTTCCGAAAATCATGTTTGATTCCATCGGGGTTGGTGCAACGCTGCATTGCACCATCCTTTGTCGCGTGCGGCCTGCCACCGGCAATCTACTGTCACCAGTCTTGCGTCAGTTTTTGAAAGCGCTTTGAATACGCCGAAAGGTGGCGCAAGCGATGAAACTCAAGGATCTGGCTGACCGGCTTGGTCTGTCGCAGACCACGGTCAGCCGGGCTCTCAACGGCTATCCGGAGGTCAGCGAGGCGACGCGCCGGCGCGTGCTGGACGCCGCGCAGCGCTACCACTACCGGCCGAATCCGAGCGCCCGTCGACTGGCGACCGGCCGCGCCGGAGCGATCGGCCTCGTGCTGCCGACCAACCGCAACCTGCTGCTCGATCCCCACTTCGTCGAGTTCCTCGCCGGTCTCGGCGAGCGCCTCGTCGACGACGAGATGGACATCGTCCTCTGTCCGGCGCGGCCGGGCGACGAAACCGACACCTATCGTCGCATCGTCACCGGTACGCGCGTCGACGCGCTCATCCTTTCCGGGCCGCTGGTCGACGACGAGCGCGTGGCGCTGCTGACCGAACTCGACCATCCCTTCGTGCTGCACGGGCGCACGGACAGCCGTACGCCGCACGCCTGGCTCGACATCGACAACGAGGCCGCCTTCCGCCAGGCGACCCGGCATCTGCTCGACCTCGGCCACACTCGCATCGGCCTGCTCAACGCCAACAAGCGGTTCACCTATGCGCTCCATCGCGAGAACGGCTTTCGCGAGGCGCTCGCGGCGCGCGGCATTGCGTGGAACGAACGTCTGGTCGGCGAGGGCCCGATGACCGACGACGTCGGCTACCGCCTCACCGAGCGCTTCCTCGCCGAGGACCCGCGGCCGACCGCGCTCATGGTCTCGTCGATGATGATGACGCTCGGCGCGTTGCGCGCGATCCGCGCGGCCGGTCTGGTCCTCGGCAAGGACATGTCGCTGATCGCGCACGACGACGTCTTCCCGTTCCTCAATGCCGACCGCATGGTGCCGCCGCTGTCGACGCTGCGCTCCTCGATTCGCGCGGCAGGCACCCGCGTCGCCGAACTCGTCATGGAGATGCTGGCCGGGCGGCCGCCGGAGGCGATCCACGAATTGTGGCCCGTCGACCTGGTCATTCGCAATTCAACCGGTCCGGCGCCGTCTTGACGCAGGCCGCGCTTGCCGGACATAGCTCAGCCATGACGAACGGGGATCCAGCGCTGATCGCGGTCGATTGGGGCACCAGCCGGCTGCGCGCGCGCCTGCTTGGCGCGGATGGCGCCGTGCGCGCCGAGGCGGAAAGCGACGATGGCATTGCCAGGGTCGCGGCGGGCGGACACGAAGCGGCATTCGAGCGGCTTGTCGCCGCATGGCCGAAGGTGCCGGCGATCATGGCCGGCATGATCGGCAGCCGGCAGGGCTGGCGCGAGGCGGCCTATCTCCCCTGCCCGGCCGCCACTGGCGCGCTCGCCGATCAGATCGTCCGCTTCACCACCTCGACCGGCCGGACCGTGGCGATCGTGCCCGGCGTGATGCTGAAAAGCCCCGCCCGCGACGGAGATGTCATGCGCGGCGAGGAGACGCAGATCGTCGGCCTGATCGAGAGCGAGCCCGGCTTCGACGGCGTCGCCATCCTGCCCGGCACGCATTCGAAATGGGTGACCATCGCGGGCGGCGCCATCGTCACTTTCCAGACCTTCCTGACCGGCGAGTTGTTCGACCTGCTGGCGCACCAGTCCTTCCTTCGCCATTCGGTCGCGGCGTCCGCCGGCGATCTCGACGCCTCCCCCGATTTCGCCCTCGCGGTGCGTCGGACGGCCGAGGAAGGTCTGCCGTTCCTGTCGGCCATCTTCTCGGTGCGCGCCCGTGCCCTTCTCGACGGCGTCGCGCCGGAACCGAACCTCGCCTATCTGTCGGGCCTGACGATCGGCGGCGAAATCGCCGCGGCAAAGGCAGCGGGACACGTCACCGGCGGAAAGCCGGTCCGCATCGTCGGCGCAACCTCGCTCGCCCGGGCCTATGCGCGGGCGCTGGCGATCACCGGCGTCGAAGCCGGCGCGCTCGATGGAAACGCGCTGGCGCTCACCGGCCTGGTTCATCTGGCGCGGACCATCGGATTCCTCCCCGCAGCGGCAAGGAGCGTCGCGTGACCGACATCTTCCACGGCCATCGGCCTCTGATCGCGATCCTGCGCGGCATCGCGCCGAAGGAGGCAGGCCCCACCCTGGAGGCGCTGGTCGATGCCGGCATCGGCCTGATCGAGGTGCCGCTCAACTCGCCCGAGCCGCTTGCCAGCATCCGCATCATGGCGGACGCGGCCGACGATCGCGCCCGCGTCGGCGCCGGCACCGTGCTGACCGCGGCGGAAGTCGAGGCGGTCGCGGCGGCCGGCGGCCAGCTCATCGTCTCGCCCAATTGCGATCCCGCCGTCATCCGCAAGACGCGGTCGGCGGGTCTCGGTTCGTTTCCGGGCGTGTTCACCGCAACCGAAGCGCTGGCCGCAATCGCCGCCGGGGCGCACGCGCTCAAATTCTTCCCGGCCGACCTGCTCGGGCCGAACGGCATCAAGGCGATAGCCGTTGTTCTTCCCAAATCGATTCCGCTGCTCGCGGTCGGCGGCGTCGACCACGCGAATATCGCCGACTATCTCAAGGCCGGCATCGCCGGCTTCGGCATCGGATCGAGCGTCTACAAACCAGGGATGAGTGCCGACGAGGTCGGCAAGCGGGCGCGGGACCTTGTCGCGGCGTATGACGAGGCAGCAGCCTAGGACTCTCCTTCCGCCACGATCGTGTCGTTGAAACGGCGCTGGAGGTCGAGCGCCATATCCACGAATTTCGCGACGGCGGCGAGTTCCGCCTCGGTCATTGAAGCAAGCCGTTTTCGCCCCTCTTTGGCAATCGGCAGATAGCGAGCCACGATTTCAAAGGCGGCATCGCCAAGGGCCACCAGCACCTTGCGCCGGTCAGCCTTGTCCCGCGCTCGCTTCACCAGATGCCGTGCCTCGAGCCGATCGAGCAGCGCCGTCACGGCGGCTGGCGACAGGCTCACGTCCCGCGCGATCTCGCTTGCCGTGCGCGGCCCTTCGACCAGAACCGCCAGGCAATGCCGCTCCGCCACGCCGAGCCCGTAGCGGCGGCCGACGGCCTCGTCGAACTTCCCGACCGCGTCCTGCCAGCGCGGAATCGCGCGGGCAATCGCGTCGATGAGATCGACCTTGCGGGCGGACTTGACTCGCGGCTGTTTCATCAGATATTTCGATCATGGAAATATTCGATCATCGTATCAATATGCCGCCCGCCGCCCGCGAATGCAAGCCCGGCGGGCCAGCAAGGAGAAGCAAGATGACATCAGACAGCGTCGCCCATTCCGACCACGCCAACCTCGCCGAAGTCGCCATGGCGTGGTCGGGCTGGGGCTCGCCGGTCGGGGTCGGCATTCTGGTCGTGTGCATCGGCCTCGGCGCGTTCCTGCTGCGCCTCGCCATCACGGGGCTGTAGGCTGTGGCAGGCGGGTCCGGCGAAAAATCGTCCCGGCCCTGTCGAATTGCCGGCCGATCGCTCGTCGTGACGGTGAAATGCCGCGAAAGTGCGCGAAACCCGCGCCGAACCGAAAGGATGAACCATGGTTGCCAAGAACACGATCTGCCTCTGGTATGACAAGGACGCAGAAGCCGCCGCGCGTTTCTACGCGAAGACCTTCCCCAACAGCAGCGTCGGCGCCGTCCACAAGGCGCCGGGCAACCACCCGTCGGGCAAGGCGGGAGACGTGCTGACGGTCGAATTCACCGTCGCCGGGGTGCCGTGCATGGGCCTCAACGGCGGTCCGATGTTCAAGCACAATGAATCTTTCTCGTTCCAGATATCGACCGAGGATCAGGAGGAGACCGACCGCTACTGGAATGCCATCGTCGGCAATGGCGGCGAAGAGAGCGCGTGCGGCTGGTGCAAGGACAAATGGGGTGTCTCCTGGCAGATCACGCCGCGTGCGTTGATGGAAGCGCTGGCGGCGGGCGGTGACGCGGCCGAGCGCGCCTTCGCTGCGATGATGGAGATGACGAAGATCGACGTTGCGAAGATCGAGGCAGCGCGAAGAGGCTGACGGGCGCCAGCGCGGAACGACGCGGGTCTCAACCTGCACGACCCCAACGGGATCAAGGCGATAGCCGTGATCCTTCCGAAGTCGATTCCGCTGCTCGCGGTTGGCGGCGTCGACCACACAAATATCGCCGACTACCTCAAGGCCGGCATCGCCGGCTTCGGCATCGGATCGAGCGTTTACAAGCCGGGGATGAGCGCCGACGAGGCCGGCAAGCGGGCGCGCGATCTGGTCGCGGCGTATGACATGGCACAAGGGTAGAGCACCCGGCGTGGGCTTCACCCGATAGCGCGCCAGAAGTTGACGACCGCGTCGACGACGAGATCGGGCGCGGTGTCCATCGCGATGTGATGCTGGCCTGGCATCACCACCAGACGCGCGTCGGGCAAAGTCTTGTCGAGCGTCGCGATGACTTCCGCGAACGGCGGCGGGCTCTGGTCACCCAGCAAGAGCAGAACGGGGATCGTCACGGCCTTCATCCGCCCTTCGTCGATGACGTATTCCGCCGCCGCTTTCAGTTCGCGCGGCAGCGTATGGGCGGCCTTGATGCGGGCCGGCCATACCGGCAACGCCTTGTAGCGCTCGAACACGTCGGGCGGCATGCCCACGACCTTGGTGAAGAAGGTGGTCAGCACGCCTTCCCGGTTGCCTTGGGCAAGCAGCGTCTCCAGCGGCTCAATCAGGTCACCGGATCCATCCCGCCCTTGGAACATCGGCGGCTCGTAGAGCACAAGGCCCGCGACCTTGTCGGTGCGGATCGCCGCTTCGATCGCGCAGATGGCGCCGAACGAATGGCCGAAGAGGATCACCGGCGGTTCCAGCGCGTCGAGAACCGCCAGCACGTCGTTGAACTCGCGCGTGATGTCGTAGTCGGCGGTGTCGCCACTGTCGCCCCGGCCGCGGCGGTCGATGGCGGTGACGGTGAATTGCTTCTCGAACCGGGGCAGGACCGGCGCCCAGCGCTCCTTGCCGGCCGTCGTTCCGTGAATGAGGACGAGATTCGGTCCGGTTCCGCTTTGCTCGAATGCGATCGGGGTGCCGTCCAGACTTTTTACCGTGTGCATGATTGGGCCTCGCCGATGCGGTTGCACGCATTTGCCGACCGGGCGGGCACGCGTCCCCGGTCGCGGGCAGGCAGCGGCGCATCGCGCATCGCTGCCTGTGTGATCAGGTCGTGTCGATACTATGAAGGTTGGCAGGCGACGCTACAACCCCGTGGACGGCGGTCTAAACCGTCAGGTGACGGCGGACCTTGTCGGGGTCCATCTCGTCGCGCGTGCCCGAGAGCACGATTTCGCCACGGTCCATGACCGAAAAGGTGTCGGCGAGTTGGTGGACGAAATCGAAATACTGCTCGACCAGCAGGATGGCCATGTCGCCCTTGGTGCGCAGCCATTCGATGGCGCGGCCGATGTCCTTGATGATCGACGGCTGGATGCCCTCGGTCGGCTCGTCGAGCACCAGCAGCTTCGGCCGGGTGACCAGCGCGCGGCCGATCGCCAATTGCTGTTGTTGGCCGCCGGAGAGATCGCCGCCGCGCCGGCGCAGCATGTCGGCGAGCACCGGGAACAGGTCGAAGACGTCGGAGGGAATCGAGCGTTCGGCGCGCGGTAGCTGGGCGTAGCCGGTCTCGAGGTTCTCCTTCACCGTCAGCAACGGAAAAATGTCGCGGCCCTGCGGTACGTAGGCGATGCCGAGGCGGGCGCGTTCGTGCGGCGCCATGCGGCCGAGCGTCTTGCCGCCGAAGGCAATATCGCCGGCGGCGATCGGCTGCTCGCCGACGATGGCGCGCAGGAACGAGGTCTTGCCGACGCCGTTGCGGCCCATCAGGGCGCTGACCTTGCCGGTCTCGGCCGAGAACGAAACGCGGCGCAGCGCCTGGGCGGCCCCGTAGTAGAGATCGACGTTGGTGGCCGTCAGCATCGTCCCCTCACCGGCCGAGATAGACTTCGACCACCCGCTCGTCGGCGGAGACCTGGTCGAGGGTGCCTTCGGAGATCACCGCGCCTTCGTGCAGCACCGTCACCTTGACGTCGAGCGAGCGCACGAAGGCCATGTCGTGCTCGACCACGATCACCGACTTCTCCTTGGCGATCTCGCGCAGCAGTTCGGCGGTGGTCTCGGTCTCGGCGTCGGTCATTCCGGCCGCCGGCTCGTCGACGAGCAGCAGCTTCGGCTCCTGGGCGAGCAGCATGCCGATCTCCAGCCACTGCTTCTGGCCGTGGCTGAGATAGGCGGCGCGCACGTCGCGGCGGTCCGACATGCGGATGATGCCGAGGATCTGCTCGATGCGCTCGGCTTCGGGTGGACCGGGCTGGACGAAGAGCGCTGCGCTCGGCGAGCGCGAGCCGGCAAGCGCCAGTTCCAGGTTGTTCCACACCGTGTGGCTCTCGAAGACCGTCGGCTTCTGGAATTTACGGCCGATGCCGAGCGTGGCGATCGCCGCTTCGTCGAGGCGGGTGAGATCGACGGTGCCGTCGAAATAGATGTCGCCGGCGTCGGGCTTTGTCTTGCCGGTGACGACGTCCATCATGGTCGTCTTGCCGGCGCCGTTGGGGCCGATGATGGCGCGCATCTCGCCGGGCTCGATGACCAGCGACAAGGCGTTGAGCGCCCGGAAGCCGTCGAAGGAGACGGTGACGCCATCGAGATAGAGCAGCGAGTTGCGCGCCTTCTCGGTCATCGCATCACTCCGCCAGCGCCGGGTTGGGCACGGTATCCTCGATCGTATCGGTCGTCGGCGCGGAATTGGGCGCCGGCGCCCCGGCCGCCGGCGGACTGGCGCGGCGCTCGCGGCTCATGAAGCCCGCGAGCGTACCGACGATGCCCTTTGGCAGGAACAGGGTGGCCGCAATGAAGAGGCCACCGAGTGCAAACAGCCAGTAGGGGGCAAGGGCGCCTGAGGTGAACCAGGTCTTGGCGAAGTTGACGACGAGGCCGCCGACGATCGGCCCGACGAGCAGGCCACGCCCGCCGACGGCGACCCAGATGACGACTTCGATGGAGTTGGCCGGCTCGAACTCACCGGGATTGATGATGCCGACCTGCGGCACGTAGAGGGCGCCGGCGACGCCGGCCATGCAGGCCGACAGCACCCAGACGACCAGCTTGTACTTCTCGACGCGGTAGCCGAGGAAGCGCGTTCGGCTCTCGGCATCGCGCACCGCGACCAGAACCTTGCCGAATTTCGACGCGACAACGGCGCGCGAGATCAGATAGCCGATGGCGAGCGCGAGGGCCGAAGCGAAGAACAGCGCGCCGCGCGTCGAGCCGGCCTGGATGTTGAAGCCGAGGATATCCTTGAAGTCGGTCAGGCCGTTGTTGCCGCCGAAGCCCATGTCGTTGCGGAAGAAGGCGAGCAGCAGCGCGTAGGTCATCGCCTGGGTGATGATCGACAGATAGACGCCGGTGACGCGGCTGCGGAAGGCGAACCAGCCGAAGACGAAGGCGAGCAGTCCCGGCACGACCAGCACCATCAGCGCCGCGAACCAGAACATGTCGAAGCCGTACCAGTACCAGGGCAGGTGCTTCCAGTTCAGGAAGACCATGAAATCGGGCAGGACCGGATCGGCATAGACGCCGCGCGTGCCGATCTGGCGCATCAGGTACATGCCCATGGCGTAGCCGCCGAGCGCGAAAAAGGCGCCATGGCCGAGCGACAGGATGCCGGCGTAGCCCCAGATGAGGCCGACCGAGAGCGCCAGCAGAGCGTAGGTCAGGTACTTGCCGACCAGCGGCACCAGATAGTCCGGCACGTGCAGCGGGCTCGTGTCGGGCGTCCACAGATTGAGCGCCGGAATGAGCACCCCGAAGCCGACGATGACGGCCAGCACGATGATCGACGTGCGCTCGATGCCGCCCAGGAGGAACCGGCCGATCACGCTTCCACCGCCCGGCCCTTGAGCGCGAACAGGCCGCGCGGGCGCCGCTGGATGAACAGGATGATAAAGACGAGCACGACGATCTTGCCGAGCACCGCGCCGGCGTATGGTTCGAGGAATTTGTTGGCGATGCCGAGCGAGAAGGCGCCGACCAGCGTGCCCCACAGATTGCCGACGCCGCCGAACACGACGACCATGAACGAGTCGATGATGTAGCCTTGGCCGAGGTTGGGGCTGACATTGTCGATCTGCGACAGCGCCACCCCGGCGATGCCGGCGATGCCCGAACCGAGGCCGAAGGTGAGCGCGTCGACCCACGGCGTGCGAATGCCCATGGCCGAGGCCATCGCGCGGTTCTGGGTGACGGCGCGCATCTGCAAACCGAAAGTGGTGAAGCGCAACACCGCGAGCAGCAGAAAGAACACGCCGATCGCGAAGACGATGATCCACATGCGGTTGTAGGTGATCGACAGGTTGCCGACGTCGACGGAGCCGGACATCCAGGACGGGTTGCCGACCTGCCGGTTGTTGGGGCCGAAGATGGTGCGCACCGTCTGCTGGAGGATCAGCGACAGGCCCCAGGTGGCGAGCAGCGTCTCCAGCGGCCGGCCGTAAAGGAAGCGGATGATGCCGCGCTCGATGACCACGCCGACGGCGCCGGCGACCAGGAAGGCGAGCGGCAGGGCGATGGCGAGCGACCAGTCGAACAGCCACGGCATCTGCTGGCGGATGAATTCCTGCACGACGAACGTCGTGTAGGCGCCGAGCATGACCATCTCGCCATGCGCCATGTTGATGACGCCCATCACGCCGAAGGTGATGGCGAGGCCGATGGCGGCGAGCAGCAGCACGGAGCCCAGCGACAGGCCGTACCAGAGGTTCTGGGCAACGCCCCACAGCGCCAGTTCGCCCTTGATGACGGTGATCGCCTTGTCGGCGGCGGCGTGCACGGCTTCCGGCGCGTCCGGCGGCAGGCTGGTCAGCAAGGCGAGCGCGTCCTGGTCGCCGCGGTCGCGAATGACCGCCACGGCTTCCATCTGGTCGGCCTCGCTGGCGCCGGGCATGGCGAGAATGACCGAGGCGCGCGCCTGAAGCTGCACGCGCTTGACCGCCGGGTCGCTCTCCTTGGCGATCGCCTGTTCGAGCGCCGGCAGCGCCGAGGCGTCGCGCGACTTGAACACCGCATCGGCGGCGGCAAGCCGCTTGGCGGGATCGTGCGCCATCAGTTCCAGCGTTCCGAGCGCGGCGTTGATGGCGTTGCGGATGCGGTTGTTGACGCGGACCTTCTTGAGGCCCGGCGGCTCGCTGGCAACCGCCGCGCCGGTGGCGGCGTCGACGGTGCCCGAGCCGGTCTTGATGTAGGTCTTCGAATCGGCAGGGTCGAAATAAAGATTGCCGTCCTTCAGCGCCAGGATCACGTCGACGGCGCGCTCGTCGCCACTGGCCGCGACCCCGTTGATGGCGGCTTCGGTGTCCGAATAGCTGTCGCCGGCAAACTGGGTCAGCGCGTCGTCGAGCGCGCTTGCGCGTGCACCGGCGGCCGGCAAGAGAAGCACGAGCACTGTGAGCAGGGCCGGCAGCAGTCGGCGAATGTTCAACATCGCATCTTCTTGGGTCTTGTCAGGTGAGGCGGCGACGCGCCGCCTCACCCGAGTTTCAGTAGGCGCGAAGCGTCAGCTACTGCCGCCGCATTTCTTGGTGGCGGTGTTGTAGTTGCCGCACTTCAGCGTCACCCAATCGGACTCGAGGTCCTTGGAGCCGGGCAGATAGTCGGACCAGGCGTCGCCGGGGACGAGGTCCTTGGTCTGCCACACCACGTCGAACTGACCGTCGTCGCGGATTTCGCCGATATAGACGGGCTTGGTGATGTGGTGGTTCGGCAGCATGGTCGAGGTTCCGCCGGTCAGGTTCGGCGCGGTGATGCCGGGCAGTGCGGCGATAACCGCATCGGCGTCCGTGGTGCCGGCCTTCTCGACGGCCTTCACCCACATGTTGAAGCCGATGTAGTGGGCTTCCATCGGGTCGTTGGTGGTGCGCTTGTCGTTCTTGATGAAAGCGTGCCACTTGTCGATGAACTCCTTGTTTTCCGGCGTATCGATCAACTCGAAGTAGTTCCACGCGGCGAGATGGCCGACGAGCGGAGCGGTGTCGAGACCGGCGAGTTCTTCCTCACCGACCGAGAACGCCACAACCGGAATGTCGGTCGCCTTGATGCCGGCGTTGCCGAGCTCCTTGTAGAAAGGAACGTTGGCGTCGCCGTTGATGGTCGAAACCACCGCCGTCTTCTTGCCCGCCGAGCCGAATTTCTTGATGGCGGCCACTTCGGTCTGCCAGTCGGAGAACCCGAACGGCGTATAGTTGATCATGATGTCTTCCGGCGCGACGCCCTTGGCGATCAGGTACGCCTCGAGAATCTTGTTGGTGGTGCGCGGATAGACGTAGTCGGTGCCTTCCAGCACCCAGCGCTTCACCTCGCCGCCGTCCTTCGACATCAGGTAGTCGACGGCCGGAATGGCCTGCTGATTCGGAGCGGCGCCGGTATAGAAGACGTTGCGCTCGCTTTCCTCGCCCTCGTACTGGACGGGGTAGAAGAGGATCGAGTCGAGTTCCTTGAACACCGGCAGCACCGACTTGCGGCTGACCGATGTCCAGCAGCCGAACACGGCCGCGACCTTGTCCTGGGCGATCAGTTCGCGAGCCTTTTCGGCGAACAGCGGCCAGTCGGAGGCCGGATCGACGACCACCGCCTCGAGTTTCTTGCCGAGCAGACCACCCTTCTTGTTCTGCTCGTCGATGAGCATGAGCATGACGTCCTTGAGCGTGGTCTCGGAGATCGCCATGGTGCCGGACAGAGAATGCAGGATGCCGACCTTGATGGTGTCGTCAGCGGCCGAGGCCGGTGCCGTCAGCGGCAAAGCGAGGCTCGCCGCGGCCACGGCAGCCAACGCGACCTTTTTCAGTATCTTCATCTATTCCCCCTGTTAAACGGACGTCTCGGGAGGACGCCGGTCGTGCATTCCGCAAGTCGTGTGCCAACCGACAGAGACACCGGTGCCCGTAATTGCGCCCAAGTTTGAGGCTGCAATGCCGTGCATTGCGGCAATGCAGCATGGCGGTGTGCTGAATAATCAGGCAGTCGCGAAAAGGAGAGCCGGCGCAGCAACCAGATGTGAAGCACGACACAGTACCGCGACTGGCACCCGCGCTCGGGCAGGACTACGGTGCCCGCACTTCATCCATTGATCCCGCCCACGCTGCGGGAACGAGCGGAGTCTCCTGAATGCGCCCCTTCCGACCGGTTCGCGACGTCCTTCTTGCATGCTTCACGCTGGCTTTTGCCGCCTTCGTCGCCGCCACCTCGGCCGGAGCTGCCGAAAAAAAGTCATCCTGACGCCGAACGCCGACTACGCCGGCTTCGACATGCAGACGGTGAAGGATGTCGACCTGCCGGCCTGCCAGGCCGCCTGTCTCGCCGACAACACCTGCCGCGCCTTCACCTTCAACACCAAAGCGAAGTGGTGCTTCCTGAAGACGGATTTCGGCGCGCTCGCCGCGACGCCGGGCGCCACCGCCGGCCGGGTCGTTGATGCCGTCGAATTGACTCCGTCGCTGGTGCGCCAGCGGCAGGCCGAACTGGACTTCCTGCCCAACGACTACCTCGACGAGGCGCGCGCGCTGGTCGGTGGCCTCAAGGATCGTTACTCGGCCAACGGCATGAGCTATGGCGCGCTGCGTTCCGCCGGCGCCGACGCCCTGCGCAGCGGCAACTTCGATGGCGCCGCTGTCGCCTTTGGCCGGGCGCTGACTATCGCCAACGAAGAAGCCGTGGCGTGGCTCGATTTCGCCCGCGCAAGCCTTGGCCGCAATCCGTCCAACTATTCCGATCGCGACCGCGCGGCGACCGACGCCAGCGCCGCCGCGATCGACGGCTATCTGCGCGCCGACACGCCGGCCGCACGCGCCATCGCGCTGGCGCTTGCCGGCGGCGGCCTTGCCAAGCGCGAGGTGTGGTTGCCCGCCATCCGGGCTTACCGCGCCAGCCTGGCGCTCGCCGAAGTCGCCAGCGTGCGCAGCGAATACGACAAACTCATCGCCGAACACGGATTCCGCATTCTGTCGCATGATGTGCAAGCCGACAGCGCGGTGCCGCAGATCTGCATCAAGTTCTCCGACAAGCTCGCCGTCACCCGGCCGGACCTTGCCGATTTCGTCACCGTCGAAGGCGGCGACGGCCTCGCCGTCGAACCGCAGGAGAGCCAGATCTGCGTCAACGGCGTCAAGCACGGCTCGCGCTACATCGTGCGCGTGCGCGCCGGGCTGCCCGCCGCCGATGGCGAGACCCTCTCCCATCCGGTCGAGATCAGCGTCTATATCCGCGACCGCGAACCGTGGGTCGGCTTCGCCGGCAACGCCTATGTGCTGCCGGCCGGCGCCGGCGCCTCGATCCCGCTCAATTCGGTCAACACCGATACCGCCAAGGCGACCATCTACCGGATCGGCGATCGCGGAATCGCCCAGGCCGTGCGCGACGGCCGCTTCCTCGGCGGGCTCTCCTACTACTCGGCGGACCAGATCGCCGAGGAGACCGGCGAGAAGGTTTGGGAAGGCGAGATCGGCATCACCTCGAAGCTCAACGAAACGGTGGTCACCGCCATCCCGATCGCCGAGGCGGTGAAGACGATGAAGCCCGGCGCCTACGTCATCACGGCCGCGCCGGCCACGGGCAACCAGGATGAATGGGGGCCGATCGCCACCCAGTGGTTCATCGTCTCCGATCTGGGTCTCACCGCTCTTTCCGGTCATGACGGCGTGCACGCCATCGTGCGCTCGCTCGCCACCGCCAAGCCCGTCGCCGGAGTCAAAGTGCGACTGGTCGCCGTCAACAACGAAATCCTCGGCGAAGGTGTCACCGACGATGCCGGCTATGCCCATTTCGAACCGGGGCTGGCGCGCGGCACCGGCGGCATGGCGCCGCAACTCGTCGTCGCCGAAACCGGCAGCGACTACGCCTTCATCGACCTGACCCGCGCCGCCTTCGACCTCACCGACCGCGGCGTTGAAGGCCGGCCCGCGCCCGACGCGCTCGACACATTCCTGACGCCCGAACGCGGCATCTACCGCCCCGGCGAAACGGTCCATCTCACCGCGCTCGTCCGCGATCCGCGCGCCGTCGCCGTCACCGGCCTGCCGATGACGCTGGTCGTCGAGCGTCCCGACGGTGTCGAGTTCGTGCGCAAGACCCTCTCCGATGGCGGCCTCGGCGGCTACTCGGACGATGTCGCCCTGCAGGCCGACGCCATGCGCGGCTCGTGGCGCATCAAGCTGTTCGCCGACCCGAAGGGCGACCCGATCGCGGAAACCTCCGTGCTGGTCGAGGACTTCGAGCCGGAGCGGCTCGCCGTCGAACTCGACACGCAGGCCAAGGCCCTCAAGGCCGACGAGCCGACCACCATCGACCTTTCGGCGCGCTACCTCTATGGCGCTCCGGCGCCCGACCTGCCCATCGAAGGCGATCTCGATCTCAGCGCCAGCGACAGCCTCGCCGCCTTCCCCGGCTACAAGTTCGGTCTGGTCGACGACAACGTCGAAACCTCGCGCCAGCCCCTCGAGATCGACGCGGCCACCGACGAAGACGGCAAGGCGAGCTTCGACGTCGACCTGCCTGAACTGCCGGTGACCACCCATCCGCTCACTGCCAACCTCGTCATCCGGGTCGCCGACACCAACGGGCGCGCCGTCGAGCGCACGCTCACCCGCCCGGTCGCACCGGCCGCGCCGATGATCGGCATCAAGCCGCTCTTCGACGGCGACGTGTCGGAAGGCGCCAATGCGCGCTTCGAGGCGATCCTCGTCGGCCCCGACGGCGCCCGCATGGCCAAGGCCGGCGTGTCGTGGAAGCTGGAGCGCATCGAGCGCGACTATCAATGGTACCGTTCGAACGGGAGCTGGAGCTACGAACTCATCTCCAACGCGTCGCGGGTCGCCGGCGGCAAGGTCGATTTCACCGCCGATACGCCCGCTGCCATCGAGGCGGCCGTCAAATGGGGCCAGTACCGCCTGACCATCGAGGACGGCGGCGACCAGCCGGCTGCAACCAGCGTCGAGTTCTATGCCGGCTGGTATCGCGCGGTCAGCACGTCGGATACGCCCGACACGCTTCAGGTCGCGCTCGACAAGCCCGCCTACAAGATCGGCGACACGGCCAAGCTCCGGCTCGATCCGCGCTTCGCCGGCATCGCCCTTATCAGCGTCATCGACGACCGCCTGATCGAGATGAAAGCCGTCGACGTGCCGGAAGGCGGCACCACCGTCGACCTCACCGTCAGCGAGAAGTGGGGTCCGGGCGCCTACGTCACCGCCATGCTCTACCGGCCGATGGACATCGAGGCCAAGCGCATGCCGGCGCGCGCCCTCGGCCTGACCTGGGCCAAGGTCTCGCCCGGTGATCGCCAGCTCAACGTGAAACTCGACCTGCCGGACGAGATGCGCCCGCGCGGCCCGATGGAGATTCCGGTCTCGATCGGCAACCTGAAGCCGGGCGAAGAGGCCTATGTCACCGTCGCCGCGGTCGACGTTGGCATCCTCAACCTCACCAACTTCAAGACGCCGGCGCCGGACGACTGGTATTTCGGCCAGCGCAAGCTCGGCATGGAAATCCGCGACATCTACGGCCTGCTCATCGATCGCACCCAGGGCATCCCCGGCACGGTGCGCTCGGGCGGTGACAGCGGCGTCACGCGTCTGGCGGCGCCGCCGCCGACCCAGAAGTTGCTCGCCTTCTATTCGGGCATCGTCGCGGTCGACGCCGACGGCAATGCCTCGGTCACCTTCGACCTTCCCGATTTCAACGGCAGCGTCCGCGTCATGGCGATGGCCTGGTCGAAGGACGGCGTCGGCCACGCATCGAAGGATGTCTTCGTCCGCGATCCGGTCGTGCTGACCGCCTCGATCCCGCGCTTCCTCGCCGTCGGCGATACCTCGCGCCTGCTGGTCGAGATCAACAACGTCTCCGGTCCGGCCGGGGACTATCACCTGTCGATCGCCACCGGCGACGGCGTCTCCTTCCCCGACGAGGATGCCGATCGCACGGTGACGCTCGCCGAGAAGCAGCGCGTGTCGTTCAACGTTCCGCTCGATGCGACCGGCGTCGGCGATTTCGACGTCGCCATCGACCTCACCTCGCCCTCCGGCGAGAACTGGCCGACCGGGCTGATGCTGGGCGTCCGCCCGGCGGGCTCGCCGGTCACGCGGCGAAACGTGGTCTCGGTCGCGGCCGGCGGCAAGCTCACCGTCGACGGCGCGCTCACCGCCGAGTTCGTGCCGGGCACGTCGTCGGTGGCGGTGTCGCTCGGCGGCGCCGGGCCGCTCGATGTCGCCGGCATCCTCGCCGCGCTCGACCGCTACCCCTATGGCTGCGTCGAGCAGCTCACCAGCCGCGCCATGCCGCTGGTCTATCTCGACGACGTCGCCGCCTCGGTCGGCATCGCCGCCGATGCGGAGATTCGCAAGCGCGTGCAGAAGGCGATCGGCGGCGTGCTGTCCGATCAGGCGGCCTCCGGCGCCTTCGGCCTGTGGGGACCGGAAAACGCCGGTGGCGACCTGTGGCTCGACGCCTACGTCACCGACTTCCTGACCCGCGCCGCCGAGAAGGGCTACGCCGTGCCCAACGAGGCGCGCAGCATCGCCCTCGACAACCTGTCGAACGGCATCGCCTATGCCAGCGACTTCACCAATGGCGGCGAGGACATCGCCTACGCCCTCTATGTGCTGGCACGCACCGGCCGCGCCGCCATCGGCGACCTGCGCTACTACACCAACTCCAAGCTCAATGCCCTCGCCACACCGCTGGCCAAGGCGCAACTCGGTGCGGCCATGGCGCTCTACGGCGACCGCCAGCGGGCCGACCGCGCCTTTGCCGCGGCGATGACCGATCTCGACCGCGAGGAATTCCGGCGCGGCTGGCGCAGCGACTACGGCACGGCGCTCCGCGACGGCGCCGCCGTGCTGACGCTCGCCGCCGAAACGCAGATCGCCTCGGTCGACGTGCGCACGCTGGCGCTGCGCATCGCCACCATGGAGCGCGGCAAGCGCTACACCAGCACGCAGGAAGATTCCTGGATGCTGATGGCCGCCGCCGCGCTCATCAAGGATGCGGCGCGCACGAGCTTCTCCATCGACGGCGAGGTCATCGCCGCGCCGCTGTTCCGCCGCTTCCTCGGCGACCGCATCGCCGACAGTCCGGTGGTCATCGACAATCTCGGCGACCAGCCGCTCGAAGCGGTGGTGGCCGCGACCGGCGTGCCGACGACGAAGGAACCCGCCGGCGGCAACGGCTACAAGATCGAGCGCACCGTCTATACGCCGGACGGCGAACTCGCCGACGTCGCCACCGTCGGCCAGAACGACCGCTTCGTGGTCGAACTGACCGTCACCGCTGAGCGCGACCTCGGCGGCCGCCTGCTCATCGTCGACCCGATCCCGGCCGGCTTCGAGATCGAGAATCCGAACATCTCGGCGAGCGGCAATACCAACAACCTCGACTGGCTGGAGACCGACGAAGCCACGCACACCGAGGCACGCACCGACCGCTTCGTCGCCGCCTTCGACCGCGAGGACGGCGGCGCGACGGAGTTCTCGGTCGCCTACACGGTGCGGGCAGTGTCGCCGGGCACGTACATCTATCCGGCGGCGACGGTCGAAGACATGTACCGGCCGGAGTTCTTCGCGCGCACCGACGCCGGCCAGGTCGAGGTCGTCGGCGCGACCCGCTGAGCGCCGAGCGATGACGGGCCGCGATATGTCGGCAACGCCAGACACAAACTCGCTCTCCCCCCTTGCGGGGGAGACGGATTCGCTCGGGTCCGCGCAGCGGACCTTAGCGAATCCAGAGGGGGGGTTGGGCACACACCCGGACTTCACCCCCCTCCCTGTCCCTCCCCCGCAAGGGGGGAGGGAACGCACCCCGCGCCGCCTTGCATCACAACGTTCCCGTTCGTCCCCGCGAAGGCGGGGACCCAGGGGCCGCACACGTTGGCTTCTGGCGACTGGCGCTACCTTAGCCGTCGCTCTGGTCACAGCCGTCGGCGGCCTTTTCACCTATCGCCAGATCGAAGCCTCGCTGCCGCCCCTTCCCGACCCTGCGTCCATCGAAACTTCGACCATCGTGGTCGATCGCGACGGCCGCCTGCTGCGCCCCTTCACCATCGCCGACGGGCGCTGGCGGCTGCCGGTCACCAAGGCTGACGTCGATCCGAAATTCCTGAAGATGCTGATCGGCTACGAGGACCAACGCTTTACCGAGCATGGCGGCGTCGACCCGTGGGCGCTGGCGCGCGCCGCCGGCCAGTTCGTGCTCGCCGGCGGGCATATCGTCTCCGGCGGCTCGACGCTCACCATGCAGGTGGCCCGCCTGATCGACGGAGACAGCACCCGCTCGCTCCTCGGCAAGGTTCGCCAGATCGCGCTCGCCGAGAAGCTCGAGGCGCGCTTTTCCAAGGATCAGATCCTCGACATCTATCTGGCGCTTGCCCCCTACGGCGGCAACATCGAGGGCATCCGCGCCGCGACACTTGCCTATTTCGGCAAGGAGCCCAAGCGGCTGACCACGGCCGAAGCGGCGCTGCTCGTCGCGCTACCGCAATCGCCCGAAGCGCGACGGCCCGACCGCGACGCGAACGCCGCCCGCGCCGCCCGCGACCGCGTACTCGACCGGCTGGTGGCGGAAGGCGTCGTCGACCCGGACGCGGCCGACGCTGCCCGCACCGAGCGCGTGCCCAATGCGCGCAAGCCGTTCCCCATTCTTGCCCCGCATCTCGCCGTGCAGGCGGTGCAGGCCGAACCCGAAAAGCCGATTCATCGCCTGACCTTGGACCGCGACCTTCAGGCGTCGCTCGAATCGCTCGCCGCCGACCGTATCGCCGCGCTCGGCCCGAAACTGTCGGTCGCCATCGTCGTTGCCGATGAGGCGAGCGGCGCCATCCTCGCTTCCGTCGGCTCGGCCGGCCTGTTCGAGGACGGGCGCGACGGCCATGTCGACATGACGCGCGCCGTGCGCTCGCCGGGTTCGACGTTGAAGCCGCTCATCTACGGCCTCGCCTTCGAGGCCGGGCTCGCCCATCCCGAGACGCTGATCGACGACCGCCCAACCGGTTTCCACGGCTACGTGCCGAACAATTTCGACGGCTTCCATCGCGGCACGGTCACCGTGCGCGAGGCCTTGCAACAGTCGCTGAACGTGCCGGCGATCGTGGCGCTCAACGCCGTCGGCCCGGCCCGGCTGGTGGCGCGGCTGAAGCGCGCCGCGGTCAGCGCCGAACTGCCCGACCAGTCGGCGCCGGGCCTGGCCATAGGCCTCGGCGGCGTCGGCGTGACGCTCCGCGATCTCGTCTCGCTCTACGCCGCCATCGCGCGCGGCGGCACCGCCGTGAACCTCCTCGATGGCATCGGCGAGCCGCCGACCGCGCTGACCGGTGCACCCGTGCTGTCGCCGACCGCCGCCTGGTACGTCGCCGACATCCTCGCCGGCGTGCCGCCGCCGCTCAACGGCTCGCCCGGCCGCGTCGCCTACAAGACTGGCACGTCCTACGGCTATCGCGACGCCTGGGCGATCGGCTTCGACGGCGCCAATGTCGTCGGCGTCTGGGTCGGGCGACCGGACGGGACGCCGGTGCCCGGCCTGTCGGGCATCGTCAGCGCCGCGCCGATCCTGTTCGAAGCGTTCGACCGTATCGGCCCGAAGCGCGTCGCGCTCAAACGTGCGCCGCCCGGCGTGCTGATGGCCTCCACGGCGTCCCTGCCCGCACCGCTGCGCGCTTTCCGCGGCCCCGGCGAGGCGACCTTCGAACTTGCCAGGAGGGACGATCCGGAGATTGCCTATCCGCTCGATGGCGTCGCCGTCGATCTCGGCATTGCCGAAGGCGACCCGGCGCCGCTCACCATCAAGGTCCGCAACGGCGCGCCGCCCTTCACCTTCTTCGTCAACGGCACGCCGATCGCGCGCCCGCCCTTCGCCCGCTCCGAGACGTGGCAGCCGGACGGCCCGGGCTTCGTCACGCTGTCGGTGGTCGACCGCGACGGCAAGTCGGATCGGGTGACGGTGCGGGTGGAGTGAGGTCGCGACGGTAGAGATCTCGGCTACGCGGCGACCGCCTTGAGCGCCCAGGCGCGCGCCGTCATCGGGATCGTTCCGTCCGCGCCGTGCGGAAGATCGGCCTCGAGCTTCTCCTTCAGGCGTTGGCGCGCGTCGGCGGCGAGGCTCATGCAGTAGCCGGGCGCCGGCCCCGCCCCCAGCGTGAACGGGCGCCAGTAATCCTCGAAAGTCTTGAAGACGGTCGGCACCTCGATCGGAATGCAGGCGACCGACGTGAGGCCGGCCGCGGTCGCCAGCGCGGTCAATCCGTCCGGCGTGCAGAACGGAAAACGCCTGTCCTCGGACAAGTCACGCGCGTTCGCATCGAGCGCCGCCGCCGCGGTCCAGAAGGCGCGCATGAATTCCACGCCGCCGCCGGGATAATCCCAGACATAGAACCCGACCGTTCCGCCCGGACGCACCACGCGCTTCATCTCGGCAAGCGCCTTTGGCCTGTCGGGAACGAAATTCAAGACGAGCGCCGAGACGATCACATCGCGACTATCGGTTTCCTGCGTCAGGGCTTGCGCGTCGCCAACCTGGAACACGGCGCGCTCGTCCGGCACGTTGGCGCGCGCCGTTGCGACGAAGCCTTCCGACGGATCGATCGAGATCAGGCTTTTCGGCGCGTCGTGCGACAGGATCGCCGCCGACAGCGCGCCGGTCCCGCAGCCGACTTCCAGCCAGTCGAGCCCGCCGGCCGCACCCAGCCAGTCGAGAAAGCGCGGCGCGATCTGGCGGCTCCACCGCCCCATATAGACGTCGTAGCTGGCGCCGGCTTGCCATGCATCGTGTCGGGATGTTTCGGCCATCGGCGTCATCTCCCCGTGCGCGGTCGGGTGACCGCCCGCCGATGATACGTCGGGTCGCCGCTCCGCACCATTCCGAACGCGGCTTCCGACTCGCAGCGTCGTCCAGAAACGCGGTGCCCAACCTCCCCCTTGTGGGGAGCGCCTGTCCCCGACCCCGATCGGGGATCGAAATCGCGCCAGCGATTTCGGGAGGGGGTGATCGGCACGGCGACATGGCCCGCCCGATTCTCTCATGGCCTCGCCAACCGGGGATAAGATAAATCCGAAAATTACTTATCCCCGCCCTCTGAACCGGCATCATATTGGTTCGCATCCTCGCTCGATGAGGGGCGCCGACCGGTGGCGACCTGAGGTGGAGCGGGGTGCGGTGTCCGCCGCCTCGCATCGCAAGCGGAGCGGCGGAGGCCCGGAAGCCCGCCAGCGGAGGATCGCTCCTTCGCCGCGCTATGCCTCCGAAGGGCAGCGCTACAGGCAGGCGAGGGTCAACCACGGAGCAGACGGGCGGGGAAATCCGCAACGGTGCCGTGGTCGTCTAGAGGTCGGCTGTCCGGATGGAGCCCGCCTCGCCTTCGTCTCTGGCCCAGGCGGGGCCGGTGCGAAAACCACCGCGGCGGGCGCTCGTGAGAGCGCCACCCAACGGACTACCCGACGCGGCACTCTTCGAGCGCCCGCCACCCCCTCATGTCAGAAGACGTGAGGACGCTCTTTGAAAGGTTCATCAACCCGGAGCCAATCGCTCGCGGGAATGCGAGACCGCGCCCACTCGTCCCTGCGGCAGCAGGGACCCAGGGGCGACACGAGAGGCGCGTGCGACGGGCCCTGGATTCCCGCTTGCGCGGGAATGATCGCAGATGGCGCGATGCCGTCGAGACGCCCCGGTCCCTACGCCGGCCCCATCGCCCAGGGGCCGTGGAAGCCCTTACCCGGTTTGTCGGTGCGCTCGAAGCCGTGGGCGCCGAAGAAGTCGCGCTGGCCTTGCAGCAGGTTGGCGGTCGTATGGGTCGTGCGCGCGTAGTCGAAATAGGAGAGCGCGTTCGACAGCGCCGGCATCGGGATGCCCTTGAGCACGGCGGCCGAAACGACGGTGCGCAGGCTCATGTGGCTCTCCTTGAGCAGCCCGGCGAAGGGTTCGACCATCATCAGGTTGGCGATCGAGCCGGCGGAGGAATAGGTGCGCGAAATGTCGTCGAGGAAGACCGAGCGGATGATGCAGCCCGCCCGCCAGATCTTGGCGATGGTGCCGAGCGGCAGGTCCCAGTTCCACACCCCCGAGGCCGTGGAGAGCACCGCGAAGCCCTGCGCGTAGGCGGCGATCTTGCCGGCGAGCAGCGCCTGCTCGAGTGCAACGAGCGTCGCTTGCTTGTCGCCGAGCGCATTGCCGATCTTGGTGTCGGCGACGCCGAAGAGCTTGGCGCCGGCCATGCGGAAATCGCGCTGCGCCGAAAGTCCGCGCGCTGCCACCGCCGCCTCGATCACGGTTGCCGGCACGCCAAGGTCCTGCGCCTCCATCGCCGACCAGCGGCCGGTGCCTTTCTGGCCGGCGGTGTCGAGGATGATCTCGACCATCGGCTTGCCGGTCTCCGGGTCCTTGGCATCGAGCACCTTGCCGGTGATCTCGATGAGATAGGACTTCAACCGGCCCTCGTTCCACTGGCTGAAGACGTCGGCCATCTCCGCCGGCGACATGCCGAGCCCGTCGCGCATGATGCCGTAAACCTCGGCGATCATCTGCATGTCGGCATATTCGATGCCGTTGTGGATGGTCTTGACGAAATGGCCGGCGCCGTCGGGGCCCATCAGCGCGGCGCAGGGCTCGCCTTCGAACTTGGCGGAGATGTCGAGCATGATCTTCTCGACCCGGCTCCACGCCGGCTTGCTGCCTCCGGCCATCATCGACGGCCCGTGGCGGGCGCCCTCCTCGCCGCCGGAGACGCCCATGCCGAGGAAGTCGATGCCCTTGCCGGCATAGGTCTTCACCCGGCGTTGGGTGTCGCGGAAATTGGCGTTGCCGGCGTCGATCAGCAGATCGCCCTTCGCCATGTCGGCGCTGATCTTCTCGGCCTCGTCGTCGACCGGCGGCCCGGCGAGCACCATGATCACCACCGGCCGCGGCGGCGTGATCGCGGCGGTGAGTTCGGCGATGGTGTTGCAGGGCACCAGACGCTTCGCGAGATCGCCGGCATTGGCGATGAAGGGAGCGATCTTGGCGGTGGTACGGTTGTAAACGGCGACCGTGTAGCCCTTCTCGGCCATGTTGAGCGCCAGATTGGAGCCCATGACGCCGAGACCAACGAGACCGATATCCGCCATCACCCTGTTCTCCCGTTACGCGTTTCCCTGAGGCCGCACCGGTCCGCTCGGGGCCTTCGCGACGGCGCGGAGACACTATGAAAGATGGGCGCGCCGGTCCACCGCAGATTGAGTCGATTTCGCCGCAGTTGGCGGGCGGCGGGGCTAGATTCCGAGGTCGCCCTCGCCGCGCTCCAGGATGAGCGGCACGATCAGGTCTTCCTCGTCGCCGAGATGCCGGGTCAGCATGGCCAGCAGCCGGTCGCTGGCGCCGGCATATTCGTCGCCGGCGAAGCGCAGTCGGTCGGTTTCGCCGGGGTCGATGCGCAGGAAGCCGTTGGCGGCCTCGACCACCTGGTCCATGGCGGCATGGATGACGGCGTGATCGCTTTCGAGCACGTCGAAGCCGCGCTGCAACCGCGGTTCGGCGGCAACGAAGAGCGGGAAATACTGGTGATCCTCGATCTGGTGATGGCCGTTCAGATGCGACAGGAACATCTCCAGGCGCGGTGCGAACCACGAGCGGAAATGGGTCGGCGTCACCAGCCCCTCGCGGAACTGGCCGGTCGCCGAGCCGAGTTTGTCGCCGAAGCCGCGGAAGCCATCGTGAATATCGAGCCAGAAACGCGTGACGCCGCCGAGATCGGCGCGTGGCGGCCAGGACTCGCGCGGATGCCGGTCGAGGAACAGCCGCAATTCGTCCGGCCAGCCGTTGCGGGTTTCGAGGTCGAGGTCGGTGGGAGAATCGTTGGTGCTCATCCCGCCCATATGGGACGGCGGCGCGCGATTGTCAGGACGTTTCCCGGCGGTAACCGGCGGAAAGCAGAGCGGCGAGCGCTACATGCGCCGCCCGGACTCGGCGTCGAAGACGTTGATCTTGTCAAGCGGCAGGATGACGGAGGCGTTCGGATCCTTGCGATAGCGATCGGCGGTGCGCGCGTCGATCCTGACGGTGACGATATCCTTCGGCAACGACAGGAAGGCGATCGCGTCGGGGCCGGCCTTCTCGACAAACGTGACCGGGAACTGGAAGCGCATCGTCCGCCCGTGCGGCGTCTCATCGTTCTCCTGGACGAAATGCTCGGGCCGGAAGCCGATCCTGACTTTCTGGCCTTCGCGCGGCGTTTGGCGCCACGGGTAGTCGGCGAGATCGTATGCGAGGTCGGCGCCGTCATCGGATGCGGCGAATCCACCGTTGGCGCGGCGAATGACGCCGTCGCGGATGTTCATGGCCGGCGAGCCGACAAAGTCGGCGACGAACACGTTCTCCGGCTGATCGTAGATATCGTCCGGCGAGCCGACCTGCTGGATGACGCCGCGGTTCATCACGGCAATCTTCGTGGCCATGGTCATCGCTTCGACCTGATCGTGCGTGACGTAGACGACGGTGTTCTGCAGTTCGTTGTGGAGCTTCTTGATTTCGAGGCGCATCTCGGTGCGCAGCTTGGCATCGAGATTGGACAGCGGCTCGTCGAAGAGGAACAGGCCGACCTGCTTGACCAGAGCCCGCCCGATGGCGACGCGCTGGCGCTGGCCGCCCGACAGTTGCGACGGCTTGCGATCATACAGATGATCGATCTGCAGCAGCTTCGCCGCCCATTCGATGCGCTGGTCGATCTCGGCGCCGGAAAGCTTCCGCGCGCTCAACCCGAAGCGCATGTTGCCGCGCACCGTTTTGGTCGGGTACAGCGCGTAGGACTGGAAGACCATGGCCAGACCACGGTCCTTGGGATCGACATCGGTCACGTCGCGGCCGTCGATGTGAATGGCGCCTTCGTTGATATCGAGGAGGCCGGCGAGGATGTTGAGCAGCGTGGTCTTGCCGCATCCCGACGGGCCAAGCAGCACCAGAAACTCGCCGTCCTCGACCTTCAGGTCGAGATTGGCAAGCACGGTCAGCGCGCCATACTTTTTGACGATGTTATGGAATTCGACGGTCGACATCCCTGGTCCCTCAACTCTGCGAGCAGTCTGTCCTCGATTTGTCTGGGGTATCGCGGCTTCGGGAGGGATGGCCGCGATACCCCAACGTACCAACGCCAGCGGAGGGACGCCAGCGTTGGCTGCACTTGCCGCGTGGTCAGTCGACAGGGGGCGCGCGAACTTCGCACGGTCCCTGTCGAGCGCGGATTTGCGAGCTAGTTGAACACCGCGTCGTACTCATCCTTCAGCTTCTGAATGACGTCGTCCGGTGTCATGCTCTCGTCGCCCTGGAACGTGTACATGGCGTTCCACACCGAGTTGATCCAGTCGGTGTCGGCGATGTTGAACGGGCTCTGCACGCTGAAATTGGGCTTCTTCAGCGATTCCAGAACCAGGTTGTTGCAGGCATCCAGCTTGTCTTTCGGGACGTCGACGCGCACCGGGCTCGACCCCTTGATCGAGGCGAACTCGGCGTTGATCTTCGGATCGACCACGATGCTGGCAAACTCAAGCTCGGCCTTGAGCTGGTCCTCCGGCACGCCACCGAGGATGCCGAAGGAATCGACCGTTACCGACAGCCCTTTGGTGCCGGGGATGTTGACGCAGTTGAAGTCGGTGCCGAGCACCTTCTTGTTGGCTAGCCACTGACCCTTCATCCAGTCGCCATGGATCTGCATGAGGGCCTTGCCGGCGATAACGGTGTTGGTGGTCTCGTTCCACTGGCGATTGACCCAGCCCTTGTCCGTCTGGCGGACAAGCTTCTGGAAGACCTCGATCGTCTTGCGCACGCCAGGATCGTCGAAGACGGTCGGATCGGGCTTCCCGTCCAGGCCATAGAAGCGATTGAAGACGTCCGGCCCGGCGACGGCGGCCAGCAGGGCATGGAAGGTGTAGCCCGCCTGGAAGGTGTTGCCGCCAATGGCGATGAAGGTGTAGCCGGCGTCCTCGACCTTCTTCTCGTCGGCCCACATGTCGTCGAGCGACGTCCACTTTGTCGGATCGACGCCAGCCGCTTCGGCGACGTGCATGTTGTAGTAAACCATGCCGTCGATGTGCACGGCCGTCGGAGCCTTGCGGATCTGGCCGTCGACCTTGATCGAGCGCAGCACCGTTTCCGGGAAGTTGGGCGTCGCGCCGATCTTGTCGAACGTCTCATCCAGGGCCTGGCCGAGGCCGCGCTTGCTGAGGTCGCGGTAGAAGCCCGGCTGCGAGTTGATGAAGACGTTTGGCGGCGTGCCGGCGACGACAAGACTGACCAGTGGGCTGGAGCCCGCCTGCTCGTGCGGCACCGACATCTCGGTAATCTTGTTGCCGCGCGACTCGAACTCCTTGACGATGACATTGAGCGCGCCGATTTCGCTCTCGTTCGACCACGAATGAAACAGCTTGAGTTCCGTGGCGCCTGCCGATGAGAGCATCGTGCCGAGCGCCAAAGCGGCACCGATGCCTACCAACGTCTTGCGTACCATTTGTTTCTCTCCCTTTTGGTCTTGTTCAGTCCCATGCTGTGCCGCCGACCGTAGACGGCAAGAACTCCCATTTTCGACTTTTTCGTGCGGTGCGGACGGTCCTCCTAGCCCTTGATCGCGCCGGCGGTGATGCCGCGGACGAAGAACTTGCCCAGACCGAAATAGACGACGAGCGGCGGGATGGCGGTAAGCAGCGCCGCCGCCATATCGATGTTGTAGTGAACCTCACCGCGCTCGGTGATCACGGTGTTGGCGAGGATCACAGTCATCGGCTGCGCGCCCATGCCGCCGAAGGTGAGGCCGATCAGGTAGTCGTTCCAGACGCCGGTGATGACCAGGATGAGGACGACCACCATGATGTTGCCAGACATCGGCAGGATGATCTCACCGAAGATTCGCCAGAAGCTCCCGGAGTCCATGATCGCGGCGTTCACCAGTTCGGCCGGAATGTCCTTGTAGAAGTTTCGGAAGATCAGTGTCAGCAGCGGCATCAGCAGCACCGCGTGAACCAGCGCGATCGCCCAGATGGTGCCGAAAATTCCGAGGCCCGCGGTAAGGATGACCAACGGGATCATGATGATCTGGAAAGGCACGAAAGCGCACATGAACAGGATGAACAGGAACGTATTCGCCCAACGCACATTCCAAAGCGCCAAGGCGTAGCCGGTTACCGACGAAAGTCCGATCGCCAGGAAGATGCTGGGGAACAGAATTTGCAGTGAATTGATGAAGCCGTGGCGCACGCCCTCGCACGTCATGCCGGCACAGATTTCCGACCATGCCTTCTGCCACGGCTCGAGAGTCCAGGTCGTCGGCAGCGCAAAAATATCGCCCAGCGCGATCTGATCCATCGTCTTGAATGCCGTGACGATGACGACATAGAGCGGAATCGCCACGAACGCGGCGCACATCGTCAGGAACACGATGTTGGCGATCGTCGAGCCGCGGATGCGGCGGCGTGAACGCCGGCGCGACATGGATGAAAGCGTGGGAACGGCGACGCTGTCGGCGGTCGGGTTGGTCATGCGGCGCTCCCTTCGCGACGCCGCGCCTGCCACGCCGTGACCGCGACCAACGGCAGGAAGATCACCAGCGTTATCAGAAGCATGATCGTCGCGGCGGCGGACGCGTAGCCGATGTTGCCGCGTGTGGAATAGGCGTTGATGGCAAAATAGGCGGGCGTCCAGGTCGAGGTTCCGGGGCCGCCATTCGTCATCGCCACAATGATGTCGTAGGCCTTCACCACGCCAAGCGAGAGGAGGATCGCACAGGTGAGGAACGTGTACTTGAGCATCGGTATGATGATCTCCGTGTACACGCGCCAGAAGCCCACGCCGTCCAGCCGCGCCGCGCTCCAGATTTCGCCATTTATCGATTTGAGGCCCGACAGCATCAGCGCCATGTAGAAGCCGAGTCCGTGCCAGATTGAAGCGATGATGATGCCGTACATCGCGGTCTGCGGCTCGCGCAGCCAATTGAACTGGGCGCTCTGCCAGCCGAGCTGATGCAGGAAATTCTCGATGCCGAGGCTGGGATTGAACATCCATCGCCAGACGATGCCGGTGACGATGAGGGAGACGGCGAGCGGATAGAGGAACACGGTGCGGAAGAATCCCTCGCCACGTTTCTCGCGCTCGACCATTGCGGCAAGGATGAAGCCGAAGACGATGGCAAGCGCGCTGCCGATGGCGAGGATAACGAGATTGCGGAGCGAGGTCGCCCACTCGCTGGTGCCGAACAGGCGCTCGTATTGCCGCGCCCATTTCTCGAAATCGACCGTGTATTCCGGAAAGCGGCGCGCGCGCGTGAACGACTCGAACACCGTCCAGCCGATTGCGCCGAAGAATGCGACGGCGGTCACGGTCACGGCCGGACTCAGCGCGACAACGGGTGAAACCCAACTCCAACGAATCGCCATTACCCCTCCTCCCCAGGAGCGCGGTTGCACGCGTTGCGTCCCTTCCAGGCCCCATTTTCGCGCGCTGTCTATCGCGATCGAGGCTTCTTATTCAGATTTGAAACATACGTGTGCAGCAATTGAACTATAGGTGTCTCATCTGAAGCGAGTCAACTAGAGAAGGACGCGACACGACCGGCGACAGGCGCATGTTGTGTGACGCGGCGGGAAACAGGTAGCGCGAGCGACGAAATTCGGGTTCAAAAGACGCCGGCTGTTCATCGCCACGCCTATCTCCGACCTTTCACCACACGGCAGTATCGCATCATGAGCCTCATCCAATATCTGACCGCCATCGAATTCGGCCGTGGCGCGCTCGCCACCTTGCCCGATGCCCTTGCCGCTTGCGGCGTCAAGCACCCGTTGATCGTCAGCGATCACGGGATCGCCTCCGCCGGCCTGCTCGACAAGGCGCGCGCATTTCTCCCCTTGGGCTCGCCGGCGTTTCTGGATGTGCCGACCAATCCCAGCGAGAGCGCGGTGCACGCAGCCCTCACCGTCTATCGCGACGAATCCTGCGACGGGGTGGTCGCCATCGGCGGCGGCTCGCCGATCGATCTGGCAAAAGCAGTCGCCCTTCTCGCCACCCACGCCGGAACGCTGGAGCAATACGCGGCGATCTATGGCGGCATTCCGAAGATCGGCCCGGTGGCGCCGGTGATCGCGGTGGCGACCACCGCGGGCACCGGAGCGGAAGTCGGACGCGCCGCGTTGATCACGCTCGACGACGGTCGCAAGCTCGGTCTGATCAGCCCGCATATCATTCCGAGACGCGCGATCTGCGACCCCGAACTGACGCTGGGACTGCCGCCGGGCCTCACGGCGGCCACCGGCCTCGATGCGCTCTCGCACTGCATCGAGACACTGTTCTCGCCGCGCTTCAATCCGCCGGCCGAGGCGATTGCGCTGGATGGCGCGGGACGCATCTGGCCGAATATCGAGACCGTTACGAAGAACGGCTCCGATATCGCGGCACGCGAGCAGATGATGATCGGCGCGGTCGAGGGTGGGCTGTCGTTCCAGAAGGGGCTCGGTGCGGTCCATGCGCTCAGCCATGCGCTCGGCGGCCTCAAGCAGCCGGTGCTCCATCATGGCACTCTCAATGCGATCCTGATGCCGACCGTGGTGCGTTTCAACGCCGGTCACGTCGGCGACAAGATCGATCGCCTGAAGTCTGCCATGGGCCTGGCCGCGACGGCCGACCTCGCCGACGAACTCGACCAACTCAACCGGCGCCTCGGCATCCCGGCCGGGCTCAAGACGCTGGGCTGCAAGGCCGACGTCTTCGACTGGGTGATCGAGCGGGCGATGGCCGACCACAGCCACGCCACCAATCCGCGCGAGGCCACGGCGGCCGACTACCGCGCCATGCTCGAAGCGGTCATGCAATAGAAGCCGCGCGCGAAGCGGCCAGACAGGAAACACCCCATGAAGATCACGGGCCTGAAGATCTTCGTCGCCAACGCTTCGCGCACCAACTTCGTATTTGTGAAGCTGTACACCGACGAGGGCATCGACGGCGTCGGCGAGGCGACGCTGGAGTGGAAGACCAACACCGTGGTGGCCGCGCTCGGCGAACTGGAACGCGCCGTCATCGGCAAGAACCCGTTTCAGGTCGAGCACCTGATCGAGATGCTCCACCGCGATTCCTACTGGCGCAGCGGGGCGGTGTTTCGCAGCGCGCTCGGCGCCATCGAGGCGGCGCTGCTCGACATCAAGGGCAAGGCGCTCGGCGTGCCGGTCTACGATCTGCTTGGCGGCATGCAGCGAGACCGGGTGCGCTGCTACGCCAACCACTGGTTCGCAGGCGCGCAAACGCCGGAGCAATACCACGCCGCCGCCAAGCGCGGCGTCGCCATGGGCTACAAGGCACTGAAGTGGGATCCGTTCGAGGCGACGTGGCTGGAGATGGACCGGCCGCAGCGCAGGCGCACGATCGCCATCGTGGAAGCCGTGCGCGATGCGGTCGGACCGGAGATCGACCTGATGCTCGACGTCCACGGTCGCCTCAACGTCCCGACGGCGATCGCGATGACGCGGGAGCTGGCGCGCTTCGACCTCGCCTGGATCGAAGAGCCGACGCCGCCGGAATCGATCGACGCTTTGGCCGAGGTGCGCGCCAAGAGCCCGGTGCCGATCGCGGCCGGTGAGCGGCTGTTCGAACCGGAGCGGTTTCTTGAACTCATCACCAAGCAGGGCGCGGACATCCTGCAGCCCGACGTTTGTCACCTCGGCGGCATGCTGGAAACCAAGAAGGTCGCCGGCCTCGCCCATATGCGCTACCTGCCGGTTGCGCCGCACAACCCGACCGGACCGGTGATGAACGCGATGACGTTGCACCTGGCCGCAGCGATCCCGAATTTTCTGGTTTTCGAGACGGTTTCGGTCGATGTGCCGTGGCGGAAGGAGTTGGTGCGCGAGACCCTGGAATTCGTCGACGGCGACCTCATGGTGCCGACCGCTCCCGGCCTAGGCGTCGAACTCAACGAAGAGGCCTGCGCCAGGTTTCCTTACCAGCCCTACGACGTGCCGTTGTTCGACGGGTCGATCAACATGTCGGGGGTCGCCACCGGCGCCGAAGTAGCCGATCGTCGCCCGTAAGCGCTATTTGGCTGCAATCAACGGCGGGGATGGCAAGTCCGCGGCGATGGCGCCGGCAAAGGCGATGGTCTTGGCGCGCAGGACTTCCATACGTGCCGCCGACGCGCCGGCAAGGAACGGGACGCTAAGCGCGGCGACGACCTTGCCGTTGTGGTCACGGATCGGCGCGGCGAAGGCGTGGACGCTCGGCGAATATTCGCCGCGGTCCTGGGCCCAGCCCTGACGGCGAATGCGGGCGAGTTCGGCAGCCAGCCGCTTGGGATCGGTCAGAGTGCGGTTGGTGTAGCGCACCAGCGAACCCGCCAGATGGCGCTCCATCTCCGCCTTGGGCAGCCCGGCGAGCAGCACCTTGCTCGCAGCGCCGGCATGGATCGGCTGCCGCTGACCGGGCGCGACAGTCAGCGCATATTCGCGCTGGCCATCGACGGCCGCGACGACCAGAACGCCATCGCCGTCGACGACCGAGACCTTGCAGCCCTCACCCGTTTCGGTGGCGAGGCGCTCGAGATGCGGCAGCGCAAGCGCAGCGAGATCGTAGTCATGCGAGTCGACGCCGGCGCGGGCCGCCAGTGCCAGTAGCCGCGGACCGAGCCGGTAGCTGCCCTCGGCCGAACGGCGCACCATGTCGTGGAACTGGAGCGTGTTGAGAATGCGGTACACAGTCGTGCGCGGCAGTCTCAACTGGTCGACGAGGTCGCGGATGCTGGCGCCGTTGCCGCGCCGTTCGAGCAGCAGCAACACGTCCATCATCCGGTCGATGACCGGAATGCGGTGCCTGGCGAGTGCCTCGGTTGTGACCACGTCGTTCATCGCAGCAGCAGCAGATTGACTTCCCTCGGACAACGCCTTTAACATCCAAAACTGAACTTTCAAAGTTCACATTTGAACGAAGACCCGCGACGCCGCCAACGAGCGGCCTTGCCCGGCTCCGTCAGACGACCGAAACGACACGCAACCATAAACACTGCGTCCGGCTTAAGGGCAACCGCTCGCCGCGACGGAACAGGGGGAACGCATGAAGGGAATCAAATCGATCGGGCACGTCGCCATCCGCGTGAAGGATATCGGGCGGTCGCTCGATTTCTATGTGAAGAAGCTTGGTTTCGCCGAGATGTTTCGTCTCGATCGGGACAACAAATTGTGGATCGTCTACCTGCGCGTCACGGACAGCCAATTCATTGAACTGTTTCCCGATGCCGTCGGCGAACGCTCGCCAAAGGAAGATGCGATCGGCCTCAATCACGTTTGCCTCGAGTGCGACGACATCGACCTCGTCATCAAGCAGGTCACCGACAAGGGCATCCCGCTCTTCCGTCCCAAGAAAGTCGGCGCCGACAACAATACTCAGGCATGGATCGAAGATCCGGACGGCAATCGCATCGAACTGATGCAGATGGGCAAGGACAGCATGCAGGCGAAGGCGATCCGCGAGCTCGCCACCGCCTGAGCGCGGCCCGGCGGAACGAATTGACTCACGCCGCCGATGCCGTATTGTTAACTATGGAACAGGCTTCAGTTCACATTTGAACTGAAAAGGTCGGATCAACCGGCTCTTGTTCTGGGAGGACACGCCGCGACGGCCGGCTTCGCGGCTCGTCAGCAGGCATCGGGCAACGCCCGTGTACTGGTTGGCGCGCTGCGGTCGCGGTCCCCTCCCGAGATTTCAATCCAGGCCCAGCGCCACCGCGTCTGGTCTTGGCCGGAGGGGTAATGAGGGTCAAACTCAAACTCACGCTTGCCGGCGGTTGGCTGAACGAGGACAGCGCGCATTGCGCCTCTCGACTCGGGACATCCGAAATCGCCGCTCACATGACTCACCCTGCCCCCATTCAACGCTGCGCAACTGTGTGGTCCATCGGCGACGATGCGCCGAGCCAACGATCGTCTACCCGCGCCGCCGCATGGCAGACCTGAACCCGAAACGCGAATGAATCGCACTATGGGAGGAACGAGAATGACTGGAAGAATGAAATCATTGTTGTGGACGGCAGCGGCGGTCGCCGCGATGACGTTGCAGGGCACGATCGCCCAGGCCGGTGAAGTGGTCTGGTGGGTCCCGAACTGGATCGAAACTCAGGGCCGTGACCTTGCCAAGAAGTTCGAGGCCGCCAATCCTGGCACGACCGTCAAGATCGAGATCACCGTATCCGACGGCCTGCCGACCAAGATCATGACCGCGCTGCGGTCAGGCTCGCCGCCAGACCTCATCAACGTCCAGCATGGCTGGGTGGTGCCTTACGCCCAGCAGAACCTGATCCAGCCGGTCGACGACGTCGTTGGCGACACCTCCGACTACCTGCCCGCGCCCATCAAGTGGGATAGCTGGGACGGCAAGCTGTGGGGCGTGCCCTACCGCGTCGAGTCGATCGCAATGCTTTACAACAAGGACATGTTCAAGGCGGCCGGCCTCGATCCGGAAAAGCCGCCGCAAACATGGGATGAAGTGATCGACGCCGCCAAGAAGCTGACGCATGACGATCAGTACGGCTTCGTCATCACCGGCGGCGGCGAGTTCGGCAACACCGTCTTCCGTTCGCTGCCTTTCATCTGGGAAGCCGGCGGATCGATCATCAGCGACGACATGACCAAGGCAACGGTCAATGAGGCGCCTGCCGTGGAAGGCGTGACGTTCTACACCGACCTCCTCACCAAGTATCATGTCTCGCCGCCGTCGACGTTGCAGAACGACGGCGCCGCCAACCGCCACCTGTTCGCGCAAGGCAAGGCGGCGATGTATCAGGCCGGCCAGTTCGA
This sequence comes from uncultured Alphaproteobacteria bacterium, assembly GCA_963781775.1. GTDB lineage: Bacteria > Pseudomonadota > Alphaproteobacteria > Rhizobiales > Kaistiaceae > CAVSRC01. The sequence continues at coordinate 289,520 of CAWAHE010000024.1, forward strand.
CATTCCGAACATCAAGGCGGAGAACCCGAAGATCAACATCGGCGCCATGATGATGGTCCATCCGAAAGGCAAGGATCCGGCGGCGATTCTCGGCGGCTGGGCGCTGGTCATTCCGAAGGACGCTCCCAACACGGCGGACGCGAAGAAGCTCGCCGCGTTCCTCTCGACGCCGGAAAACATGGCGGAGTTGACCTACACCTTCCCCGCCCGCAAGTCGGCGATGGACCTGCCCCGGTTCCAGGATCCGGAGCTGAAGGTGTTCAAGGACATGCTCCCCTACGCGCGGCCGACGCCGACGCAGCAGAACTGGATCCAGATCACGCAGGCCTACTTCAACGGCGTGCAGTCGATCATGACCGGTGATGCCACGCCGCAGGAGGCGATGGACAACGCGGCCAGCGAGATCAACGACCTGCTCCAGCAGTAACGGCAGGCGAATCGCACCCAGACCCCGGAGAGGCTCTCTCCGGGGTCGAACCATCCGACAAGACGGGAAGCTCGCGGCGTGCGCCATCACACGGGAATATGGTTCGTTCTGCCGGCGCTCCTCGCGCTCGCCCTCCTGATCGTCTATCCGATCTTCTATACGGGCGTGCTGAGTCTCACCGACCCGACCGGGCATTACATCGGCCTCAAGAATTTCCAGATCGTCACCCGCTCGCGGACGACGATGACGGCGGTCTGGAATACCGGCTACTACGTCTTTGGCTCGATCGTCTTCCAGATCCTTCTCGGCACCCTCGCCGGCATTCTGCTCAACCAGAAATTCGTCGGTCGTGGCTTCGTCCGCTCGATGGTGCTGATCCCGTGGGTGGTTCCCGGCATCGTTGCGGCGACCACCTGGGCGTGGATGTTCCACACCGAGTTCGGGATCATCAACTACATGCTGACGTCGGCCGGCGCCGTCGACAAACCGATCGGGTGGCTCACAAGCCCCGACGCCGTTATGCCGGCGCTGATCGCCATCAACGTCTGGAAGCTGTTCCCGTTCGTGGCGATCATGGTGCTTGCCGCGCTCCAGACCGTCCCTGAGGAACTCTACGAATCGGCGCGCGTCGACGGCGCCACCTTCTGGCAGGAGGTGTGGCACGTGATGATCCCGCAGATCCGGCCGGTGCTGATATCGCTGACCCTGCTTCTGGTGATCTGGGGCATGAACTCGATCACCATCATCTACACGATCACCCGCGGCGGCCCGGCCAACCACAGCCTCATCCTGCCGATCCAGATCTACCGCCTCGGTTTCGAGTCGTTCCAGCTCAACCAGGCTTCGGCGCTCGCGATGCTCTTCTTCGCGTTCACCATCGTCTTTGTCATCGTCTACATTCGCCTGTTCGCCCAGGCGCCCGAGGAGCGCGGGACATGAAGAAATCCTGGCTTTATTGGCTGCTGATTTTCTGCTCGGTGGTCGTCCTCGTCTTCGTCTGCCTGTTCCCGTTCTTCTGGATGACATCATCGGCGTTCAAGCCGCTGAGCGAGCTTTACTCGACGCCGCCGACCTGGGTGCCGAGAGACTTCACCATCGTGAACTTCGTGAACGTCTTCACCCAGTCGAACATTCCGCGCTACTTCCTCAACTCGACGATCATCTCGGTCGGTGCGACGGCGATTGCGCTCATCATCGCGGTGTTCGCTTCCTACGGATTTGCCCGCTTCAACTTCAAGGGCAAGGGCGCCGCGCAAGCCTTCATCCTCGTCGGCCAGCTGCTGCCGGGTGGTGTCATCATCGTGCCGCTGTTCATCACGCTACGCGTGATGCATCTGGTGAACACCTACTGGGGCCTGATCCTCGTCTACACGATCATCACGCTGCCGCTCAGCGTGTGGATGCTGACCAGCTATTTTCGCGCAATACCCGTCGAGCTCGAGGAAGCGGCCATTATCGACGGCGCGTCCCGCATCGGCGTGCTCTTCCGGATCACGCTGCCGCTGTCGCTGCCGGGCATCGTCGCCATCGTCGTCTATGCTTTCGTGGTGACGTGGAACGAGTTCCTCTTCGCGCTGGTCTTCGCGCAGGACTATCGGGTGAAGACACTGCCGATCGGAATCGCCGAGTTCAGCTCCGAATTCAACACGGACTGGGGTTCGGTGATGGCGGCATCGCTGGTCATGACGCTGCCGATCGCGATCCTGTTCATGGCCATGCAGAAGATGTTCATCGGCGGGCTCACCGCCGGCGCGGTGAAGGGCTGAACATGCCTGTCCACTTCGCGCCTGACCGGAACGAATGGCTTCGCGCGCGCAATCTCGCCGCGGCCGCGCCAGGGAAAAGGAGCTGAGCCGAAATGGCTTCCATGGAGATCAAGGATGTCCGCAAGTCGTTCGGCACGGTGGAGGTCGTCCACGGGGTCAGCGTCTCGATCGCGGACGGCGAGTTCGTCGTGCTGGTCGGGCCCTCGGGATGCGGCAAGTCCACGCTGCTGCGGATGATCGCCGGACTGGAGGAAATCAGCGACGGCGAGATCAGCATCGACGGGCGGGTCGTCAACCAGCTCCGTCCGAAGGATCGCGACATCGCGATGGTCTTCCAGAACTATGCGCTCTATCCGCACATGAACGTCGCCAAGAACATGGGCTTCTCGCTGAAACTGCGCGGCGAGCGCAAGGACGTGATCGAGAAGAAGGTGAAAGATGCGGCCACCATTCTCGGGCTCGAGCCGTATCTCGACCGCTATCCGAAGCAGCTTTCCGGCGGCCAGCGGCAGCGGGTCGCCATGGGGCGGTCGATCGTGCGCGACCCGCAAGTGTTCCTGTTCGACGAGCCGCTGTCGAACCTCGACGCCAAGCTGCGCGTGCAGATGCGCACCGAGATCAAGGACCTGCATCTCCGCCTGAAGACGACGGTCATTTACGTCACCCACGACCAGATCGAGGCCATGACCATGGCCGACAAGATCGTCGTGCTGCGTGACGGCGTGGTGGAACAGGTCGGAAGGCCGCTCGATCTTTACGACACGCCGGCCAATCTCTTCGTCGCCGGCTTCATCGGGTCACCGGCGATGAACATCCTGGACGGCACCATCGGGCAAACCGGCGCCGACGCAGCGTTCAAGCTGGCGGACGGAACGTCGCTGCCCCTGCCGGACGGCGCTTCCGTTGCGGCCGGTCAAAAGGTCCGCTACGGCATCCGGCCGGAACACTTCGCGCTTTCCGACACTGGTTTGCGCGCCGAGGTCGTCCTGACGGAACCGACGGGCTCCGAAACCCAGGTGTTCATGCGTCTCGGTGGCCACGAGGTTGTGGGCGTTTTCCGTGAGCGCGTGCAGGCTACGCGCGGCGAGACAATCGGCGTCACGATCCAGCCGAACGCCATGCACCTGTTCGATGCAAAGACAGAACAGCGGCTTTAGACTCCCTGTCGGCCTTCGCTGGCGGCGAACGCGCTTCGCCGATCAGACGCCCAGGTAGCGGTGCAGGATCTCGGGCTTCGCGCGCAATTCCGCCTTTGGCATCGTCTCGACGATGTGACCGTTGTTGATGATGTACACACGGTGCGCGAGGCTGAGCGCGGCGGAAATATTCTGCTCGACCACCACGATCGTCTGCCCTTCGTCGGCGAGTTTACGGCATGTCGCCAGCAGATCGTGCACGATGATCGGAGCGAGTCCCTCGAATGGCTCGTCGAGCAAGAGCAGCTTGGGATCGCGTACCAGCGCGCGGGCTATCGCCAGCATTTGCTGCTCGCCGCCGGATAGCTTCGTGGCGCCCTGCTTGCGGCGCTCCGCGAGCCGCGGAAACAGCTCGTAAATCCGTTCCAGCGGCCACCGGCTGCCCGCAGTCAAGCCGGCAAGGATCAAGTTCTCCTCGACGCTCAGGCTGCCGAAGATGCAACGGTCCTCGTGGACGAGCTGCATGCCGGCCTGGGCGATGGCGTGGCTGCGGCGGCCGGCGATCTGCTGGCCATCGAACACGATCGAGCCGCGGCGGGGTGTGACGACGCCCATCAGGCTCTTCAGCGTCGTGCTCTTGCCGGCGCCGTTGCGGCCGAGGAGCGCGACGACCTCCCCGCTCTCCACGTGCAGAGAAACGTCGAACAGGATGTGCGAGTCGCCGTAGTAGCTGTGCAGCCCGCTGACCTCGAGGAGACTCACCGGCCGAGCTCCTCTTGGACGCCGCCGAGATAAGCCTCCTGCACAGCGGGATCGACCTTGATCTCGTCGGGCGTTCCCTCGGTCAGCACGCGGCCTTCCTGAAGGACGGTGATGCGTTCGACCACCTCAAAGAGGGAATCCATGTCGTGATCGATGACGATCATGGTGCGGCCGCGGGCGATGGACTTCAGCAGCTTGACGGTGTCGGCGCGCTCGCTTGGGCTCATGCCGGCGAGCGGCTCGTCGAGCAGCAGCAGGCTGGGCGAAGTGCCGAGCGCGAGGCCGATCTCCAGCCGTCGCTTCTCGCCGTACGCGAGTGCCGAAACCGGAACGTCGGCCCGGTCGGTAAGCTGGATCAGTTCCAGCGTCTGACGCACCTGGTCGGCAAGGCCCGGCACCTTTGATGGATCGCGGAAGAGATCAAGGCGGAACTTGCCGCGGAGCACCGCGAGGACGGCGATGGTCAGGTTCTCGCGGACCGTGAGCCGCGTGAAGAGCTGGTTGACCTGGTAGCTCTTGGTGAGGCCGAGCTGGCAGACGTCGCTGACGTTCATGCCAGTGATGTCACGGCCTTCGAAAAAGATTTGGCCAGACGTCGGATGGACCTCGCAGGTGAGCATTTTGAAGAACGTGCTTTTGCCGGCGCCGTTCGGACCAATGATGCCGCGAATCTCGCCGCGTTGGACGCTGAAGTTAATGTCGCTGTTGGCCGCGAGGCCGCCATAGTAACGCGTCACCGCGCGCGTTTCGAGCATCGGGCCGGTATGGTTTCCAACGCGTCGGCGGGTCGGCATCGGCGCGACCATGCCGGACGGAGGCTCGTCGGCGCCCGCCGCCGAAAGGCTCGACGGCCGCGCGGCCGGCTCACCCTCGGACTCCTGGTCGCCGCCCTTGGACCGACGGAACAGGAGCGCGAAGAGATCGACCCCTCCCCCGATGAGCCCGCGACGCAGGAACACCACGAGAAGCACGAAGACGATTCCGAGGACCAGCTTCCAGGCGGCACCGAGATTGAGCGTCGTCTGGAGGAAGTCGCTCAGGAAAAGCCAAATGGTCGCGCCGACAAGTGGCCCGAAGAGCGTGCCGGTGCCGCCGATCGCAGTCTGCATGACGAGCTGGCCGGAGGTAGCAAACGTGAATGCATCGGGCGGCATGAAGCCTTGCATCAAGCCGAGCAAGCCGCCGGCGAAGCCGCCATACGCGGCGGCGATGACGAAGGCTGTCAGCTTATAGCTGTGGATGTTGTGCCCTAGCGCCGCGGCGCGCAGCGGGTTCTCCCGGATGGCGCTGAAGATGATGCCAATCGGCGAACGAACGATACGCAGCGCGATCACCATGCCAATGAAATACCAGAAGGCGATATAGCCGTAGATGCCCCACTCACTCTCGAAATGCAGCGTGGTGAAACCGATATCGACGGACGGCTTCGGCACGCCGGGGATGCCGTTCTCGCCGCCGGTGAAAGCGGCAAGCGGGTTGAACTCGACGAAATAGAAGACCTCGGAAATCGCCACCGTGATCATGGCGAAGTAGATGCCGGTGCGGCGGAGCGCGATCAGGCCGACGAGGTAGCCCACAACCGCGGCGCCGATCATGCCGATGACGAGGGCGGCCGTGATATAGGGGAAGCCGGCGACGGCGAGCAAATACGCAGCGATCATGCCGCCGGTGCCATAGAGCGCCGACTGGCCGAAGGAAAGTAACCCGGTGAAGCCGAAGAGAATGTCGAAGCCGATGCCGAAAAGGCCCCAGATCAGGATGCGGTCCATCGTGGTCGGCGCAAAGCCGAGGTAGGGCAGCACGAACGGAGCGGCGACCAGTTCCGCCGCTGTCATCGCTTCGATAAGCAGCGGATGCTTGGTGCGGAGCAGGCGCCGGTTCATTCGCGCCCTGCCGTGCCGAGCAAGCCGTGTGGACGCAACACAAGGACAAGCGTCATCGCCACGAACAGCATGACGTAAGCGTAGCCGGGATTGAACATCGAGGTGATGCTGATCAGCTCGCCCGCGATGAGGCCACCGATGACGGCGCCAGGGAACGAACCGACGCCGCCGATAACGACCACGACGAAAGCCTGGACGAGGATTGCCTCACCGACGTCCGGCGCGATCGAGACGACGGGCGTATTGACGATGCCGGCGAAGCCCGCCGCCATTGCGCCGATGCCGAAGACCAGCGCGAAAACCTTGTCGACGTCGATGCCCAACGCGTCGACCATCACCGAATCCTCGATGCCGGCGCGCACAATCAGGCCGATGCGCGTGCGGTAGAGGACGATATAGAGAACGATCAGCGCCACCGCGACTATGCCGAGAAGGGCCAGGCGGTAGGTCGGATACAGCATGAAGCCGAGATTCGTGATGCCGACGAACGGCCACGGCGCCGGCACGGATTTGGACAGGCTGCCGAAGACGAAGCGCACCGTTTCGACGAAGACGATGCCGAGGCCGAAGGTGACCAGAAGCTGGTCTTCATGCGGGCGGTTGTAGAAATGGCGGATGATGAGCCGCTCGGTCACCACCCCGACGACCATGCCGAACAGCGAGCCCGCGATCACCGCGACGATGAACGAGCCGGTCAACGTGTACGCGTACCACCCGGCATAGCCGCCCAGCATGAACATGGCGCCGTGGGCGAGATTCAGCACGCCGAGGGTGCCGTAGATGATCGTCAGGCCGGAGGAGATCAGCGCGAGCAGCGCGCCGAGCACCAGCCCGTTGAAGCATTGCGAGATGAAATTGGCCCAGTTGAGCACTGTGTCGTCCGCGCTTGGCTCAGCGCGCCCTCCCCTCGACCAGCCCCGCCCGTATCCGGGCCGGGAGCTCATGCTCGGTCAGGAGGCGCAGAGTCCGATGGTTCGGTCAAGCCTGAGAAAAAGGACGGCGCCCTCTCCGCCCGGATGGGAGCGGAGAGGGCGCCGGAACGTCAGGTGTAGTCGCCGAGCTGGCAGCCGAAGGCGTCGGGCTTCTGCATCAGCGGCTCGCCGGGCACCACTTCCAGGACTTCCCAGAAATCCTGGTCGTTCTTCATGTCGCCCGGCTTCTTGCCGCGGACGATGATGACCGGGCGGACGAGCTGGTGATCGGCGGCACGGAAGTGCACGTCGCCAACCATGGACGGGAAGGTCTCGCCCTTCTCGTACTGCTTGATGACGTCCGGCGGATAGAAAGTGCCGGCTTCCGAGACCATGCGTGCCCAGATGGCGAATTGCATGTAGGCGTTCTCGGCGCCCCATTCCGGGTAGTAGCCATACTTGTCGTTGAACGCCGTGACGAACATCTTGGCGAGCGGGAACTGGTCCTGCAGCGTCCACCAGAAGTCGGTTGCCGCGAGAACGCCCTGGGTCAGTTCAGCGCCAGCTTCCTTGGCGAGGAAGGGTATCTGATAGGGAATGACCAGGGTCATCGGTTCCGGGATGAGGCCGAACTGCTTGGCCTGCTGGGTCGAGAGGACCGCGTCCCGGCCCCAGTTCACGTTGATGATGAACTCGGCGCCGGAATTGGCGATATTGGTCAGGTACTGACTGAAGTCCTGGGTGCCCAGCGGGGAGACCTGGTCGGTCACCTGCGTCCAGCCGGCGTTCTGGGTCAAATACTCATTCACCGACTTGGTCACGGTGTGACCGTAGGTGTAGTCCGGCGTCATGAACGCCGCCTTGCGGTTCTTGCCGTAGTTCTTCACGAGCTGCGGACCGATCGCGTTGGCGCAGGTCTCGCCGTACACGCACTGGCGGAAGCTGTAGCGCGCGCAGTCTTTGCCCGTGGTATCGTTCGAGCCCGAGATGGCGACGAGATAGAGGATGTGCTCGCGCTGGGCGAATTTGTTCAGCGCGACGGCAACCGCCGACGAAGTCGAGCCGGTCATCGCGACGATCTGGTTGTCGGCAATGAACTTCTGCTGCAATTGCACCGCATTGTCGGGCTTGGCACCCGAGTCGGCGGAAACCAGCTTCACTTCCTTGTCCAGAACGCCTTTCGTGACCTTGGGTGCGATCTGCTTGATAAGGTCGTGGCCCTGGTTGATGTGCTCGACCGCGAGCTCCATGCCCTTCAGTTCGTCTTCGCCCTGGGCGGCATACGCGCCGGTGCGCGGGACGGACGCCCCGATCGTGACACTGGAGCCGGACGAGCCTGCCGGCCACGTTCCGAGCGCGGGCATGTCGTCCGCCAAGGCCCCCGTCACAAGATGAAATGGCATAACGCCGCCTACGCCGAGCGCGCCAATGCCGGCCGACGCGGCCAGTGATCCTTTCAGAATCGCGCGGCGCGAATGCAGCCCCGTGAGCTGCGATTTGCGGTCTGTCATATGTTCCTCCGGTCGTTGCGTTTCCTGGGGGCCAGGGTGTGCCCTATTGAATTTTCTTCTATTCCCCGAGATGCCACCGTAGCAGCGGCTGTCAATTGATCAATAACAGTCTGTTTTTAAAGGAGTTATTTGTAAATTAGTTGCGTTGCTATGCGTAAGCTTGTAAAGTCCTTACAGGGAGGACGATGCCGTGGCGCGTGCGCCGGTAGGACAGCGGATTCGCAAGCGGCGGCAGGAGCTTGGCCAGTCGCAATCGGCACTGGCGGCGCGCGTCGGCATTTCGGCGAGCTATCTCAACCTCATCGAGCACAACAGGCGACCGATCGGCGGCGCCCTCCTCCATCGCCTCGCGGAGGCGGTATCCCTCGACAGCCGCTCGCTTTCGGGAACCGAGGAAGCGCGCGTGATCGCCGAGCTTGGCGAGGTCGCGTCGGAGGCGTCGGCGCTCGGCGTCGACCTGTCCCCGGGGGACGCGGCCGAGATGGTCGCCAACAGCCCGCGCGCGGCGCGGGCGATCCTGGCGCTCTATCGCGCCTATCGCGAGGCCCGCCTTCGTTCGGACCTTCTTGGCGAGCGTCTCGGCGAGGAATCGTTCGTCGCCGAGGCAAGCCATCAGATCCTCTCCCTCATCACGACCATCCGGTCCTATGCGGAGATTCTGGAAGACTACGGCGACATCTCGGTGGCGGAGCGCGGGCGCTTCATCGCGACGCTGGTCGAGGAGTCCGAGACGTTGGCGTCCCGCGCCAGCGACATGTTCGACTTCATGAGCGGACGCGGGGCGCGGCGACCGCGGCCAGCGCCGCGCGAGGAGATCGAAGACTTCATCTCAGACCGAGCCAATTATTTCCCGAGTCTGGAAGATGCCGCCGAGGAGTCGTTGGCCGCGCTGCCGGACGGGCAAACCGCAATCGAATCCCTCGGCGAATATCTGCGCCTGCGTTTTGGCATCGGCGTCAAAAGGGTACCGGCATCGGATGTGGCACCGGAAGGCGAGCGCCTGGACGGCAAGCTGCTTCTGCTGTCCGACAGCCTGTCGCGGTCCAGCGTCCGCTTCCGCCTTGCCCGCCTGGTCGGAACTCTGGCCCATCGCAAGGTGCTCGATCGCTTGATCGACAACGCGGCGCTTACCGCCGGCGAGGCGTCGGCGCGGCTCGGCAAGGCACTCGCCAGCTACTTCGCTGGCGCGCTGATCATGCCGTACATGCCGTTTCGGACCGCGGCCGACGAAATGCACTTCGATATCGTCCGGATCGGCCACCGTTTCGACGCGAGTTTCGAGCAGGTCTGCCATCGCCTGACGACGCTGCGGCGACCGGGAGCAGAAAGCGTTCCCCTGCACTTCCTGCGCACGGACATCGCCGGCAACATCTCCAAGCGTTTCTCGGCGTCGGGGCTCCGCCTGCCGCGTTATGGCGGCGCATGTCCGCGCTGGATCATTCACCACGCCTTTGCCTCGCCGGGGCGCATCGTCAGCCAGGCCGGACGCCTTCCCGATGGCGAAACCTTCTTCTCCATCGCGCGCGCCGACGTGCACGACGCCGCGGGGGGCTCGGTCGCCGGGCACCACGCGGTGATGATTGGCTGCGCCATCGAGCACGCGCACCGCTTCGTCTATGCCGACGGCGTCGACCTGGCCGCCCCGCGCACCGTTGTCCCCATCGGCATAACCTGCCGCCAGTGCCCGCGCGAAACGTGCGGATTCCGGGCATTCGACCGCGCGCCCCTGCCCGGCGAGGCGTTGCCGACGGCGGTGACATGATCGCCCGAGGTCTATATCATTTCCGCAACAGCCGGCAGCAACAGGCTGGTCGCAAGGGATGAATCGACCCGAGGGAGGGGTGTTGGCCCAGTCGGTTCTCGTCGCCGAGGATGAACGCAACCTCGTTGAAGCGCTGTCCTTCCTGATGCGGCGGGCGGGCTATGAGGTCAGCGTTGCCCGCGACGGACCAACGACGGTGGAGATGGCGCGTACCATCCAGCCCGATCTGGTCCTCCTCGATGTCATGCTGCCGGGCTTCGATGGCTTCGAGGTCGTGTCGGCCATACGGCGCAACGCGGCCGGACGGGTGCCGCGGATCGTCATGCTCACCGCCAGGAGCCATGAGAAGGATCGTCGCCGGGCGCTCGCCCTCGGTGTCGACGACTACGTGACCAAGCCATTCTCCAATCGCGACGTCGTGGAGCGCGTGCGCGCGCTGCTGTCGGTGGAGCGTCCGCTGCCATGAACCGCGATCCGGCCCTGGTGCGCGCCGAGGGACGCATCAGCGACCGCGCCGTGGTGCTGACGGTCGTGACTTTCTTCCTGCTGACGCCGCCGATCCTCAACATCTTCAACTTGCCGGCGCTGATCTTCGGGATTCCGCTGCTCCACGTTTATTGCTTCGCCGTGTGGCTGGCGGCCGTCGCCTGCGGCGGCTGGCTTGCCACGCGCATGGCCGCCCAGGACGGCGAACCCGGCGCCGACGGCGAACCGCCCGAGCGGAGTTGAGGCGTGGTCAACTCAACCGTCGTCATCGTCGTTGCGCTCGCCTATCTCGGGGTCCTGTTCGCGATCGCCTGGTACGGCGACCGGCGCGCCAATGTCGGTCGCAGCCTCATCCGCTCGCCGGTCGTCTACACATTCTCGCTCGCCGTCTATTGCACGTCATGGACGTTCTACGGCGCGGTAGGGACCGCCGCGCGCCGCGGGGTGGAGTTCATCACCATCTATACCGGGCCAACCATCGTCTTCATCGGATGGTGGTTCCTGTTGCGCAAGATCGCGCGCATTTCGAAGTCGCAGCGCATCACGTCGATCGCCGATTTCATCGCCTCGCGCTACGGCAAGAGCGCCCTCCTCGGCATGCTGGTTACGGTCGTCGCGATGGTCGGCACAATGCCGTATATCGCATTGCAGTTGAAAGCCGTGTCGACGTCGTTCGCGGTGCTCGTCAACTACACGCCCACGGCCGACATCACCGCGACGCTGACCGGCCCGCCGCCCAGCATCATCGCGGATGCGGCGTTCCTCACCGCCATCGGCATGGCCATCTTCGCCATTCTGTTCGGTACGCGCCACATCGACGCCAATGAGCACCACGAGGGCATGGTCGCGGCGATCGCATTCGAGTCGTGCGTCAAGCTCCTGGCATTCCTCGCAGTGGGCATCTACGTGGTGCTCGCCTTTGGGCCGGGCATCGGCAATGCCGAAGCGGCACTGTCGCCGGTGCTCAGCAACCTCGTCCTCCTGCCGGAGGGCGATGCCGCCCGCTTCTTGACGATGACATTCCTGTCGATGGCGGCGATCGTCTGCCTGCCGCGCCAGTTCCACATTACCATCGTCGAGAACGTCAACGAGCGTCATCTGGCCACGGCGTCGTGGCTTTTTCCGCTGTACTTGCTGCTGATGAGCCTGTTCGCGCTACCGATCGCGGCTGCCGGGCTGACGCTCCTGCCATACGAGGCCAATCCGGACTTCTATGTCCTGACCGTGCCGATGACGCAGGGGCAGAACGGCCTGGCGCTGCTCGCATTCGTCGGCGGCCTGTCGTCGGCGACTGCCATGGTGGTGGTGGCCGCTATCGCGCTCTCCACGATGATCTGCAACGATCTCGTCATGCCGGTGCTTCTGCGCATCCGCTGGCTCAAGCTCGACGCGCGCGGCGACCTCACGCAGCTTCTGCTGTTCATTCGGCGCGCTGGCATCTTCGCGGTGCTGCTGCTCGGCTACGCTTATTATCGGGTGACCGGCGAGTCCGGGCCGCTGGCCCAGATCGGCCTCGTCTCGTTCGCGGTCGCCGCGCAGTTCCTGCCGTCGATCATCGGCGGCCTGTTCTGGAAGAACGCGACGCGACTTGGCGCGCTGATCGGATTGAGCCTCGGCTTTCTGACGTGGATCTACACCATGCTGGTGCCGCTTCTGGCGCGCAGCGGCGTGATCTCGGAGGCCATTCTCGACGGGCCCTGGCACATCGCAACGTTCCGCCCGGAGGCATTGTTCGGCTTGACCGGCTGGGACTCGCTGACGCACGCCTTCTTCTGGAGCATGACCGCCAATCTCAGCGGCTACATCGTCGCGTCGCTGTTCTCGCGCCAGGACGTGATCGAGCGCATCCAGGCGATCGCCTTCGTCGACGTCTTTCGGCGCCCGCCCGGTGAGGGCGAGATCTGGCGCCGCTCGGCCTCCATCGACGAACTCCACGCGCTGCTCCAGCGATTCATCGGGCCGGAACGGGCGTCGCGGGCATTCAGCGACTACGCCGAAAAGCGCGGCGAGAACTTCGGCGACCGGCTTGAGGCCGACGCCGAACTGATCGCCTTCGTCGAGCGGCTGCTGGCGGGCAGCATCGGTGCCGCGTCAGCACGGGCAATGGTGGCGGCGATCGCCAAAGGCGAGACCCTGACCTTCGAGGAGATGGTGGCGATCCTTGAGGAAACTCAGCAGGTGATCGCCTACAGCCGCGAGCTTGAGCAGAAGTCGCGCGAACTGGAAGCGACCGCGCGCGAACTCACCCGCGCCAACGAGCAGCTCAAGGAGCTGGACCGGCTGAAGGACGATTTCCTGTCCACTATCAGCCATGAATTGCGCACGCCGTTGACTTCGATCCGCACCTTCTCCGAGATCCTCAGCGAGCGCGACGGCGTCGAGCCCGATCAGGGCGAGCGCTATCTCGCCATCATCCAAAGTGAGACCCAGCGCCTGACCCGCCTGCTCGACACCGTCCTCGATCTGACCCGCCTCGAACAGGGACAGGCCGACTGGAGCATGGCCGATACCAATCCGGCGGCGACACTGGAGGATGCGGTCGCCGCCACCGGTGGCCTCTTCCGCGATGCCCGCAGCGACGTCGAGGTGGATATCGAACCGTCGCTGCGCCCGGTCTACGGCGACCGCGACCGGCTGATGCAGGTCTTCATCAACCTGTTGTCCAATGCCGCCAAGTTCGCCGACCCGGAACGCGGCCGCGTGCGCGTCGTCGGCCGGGACGACGACGGCGGCTACCTCGTCGAAGTCAGCGACAATGGCGAGGGCGTCGGCCCGCAGGATCAGCAGATCATCTTCGAGAAATTCGCCAAGGCGCGCGACCGCAATACCGGCCGGCCTTCGGGCAGCGGTCTCGGCCTCACTATCTCGCGCCACATTGTCGAACACCACGGCGGCCGCATCTGGGTTCGCTCGCCGCCGGGCGAAGGCGCCACGTTCTGCGTGTTTCTGCCGGCCGGCGCGGCGTTGCCCGACGCACCGGCGACGGCGCCCGAATTCGCCCCCGCGAAATAGCGATGACGGCGCCCGCCCCTGCCCTCGCCGGTGTGCGCGCTTGCGTCTTCGATGCCTACGGCACGCTTTTCGACTTCGCGTCCGCCGTCAATTCCTGCCGCGACGAAATCGGTCCGGCGGCGAACCGGCTGAACGCGCTATGGCGCGACAAGCAGATCGCCTACACGTGGCTTCGCGCCGCGCAGGGCCGCCACGCCGATTTCTGGCAGGTGACCGGCGACGCGCTCGACTTCTCGCTGGAAACGGTCGGCATCGACAAGCCGGCGTTGCGCCAGCGGCTGATGGACCTCTACCTCTCACTGCGGCCGTTTGCGGAGGTTCCCGACATGCTGAGACGCTTGAAGGCGGCCGGAATGCGAACCGCCATCCTGTCGAACGGCACACCGGCCATGCTGACCTCGATCGTGTCGGCCGCCGGTCTCGACGGGTTGTTCGACCAGATCCTCTCGGTCGAGGCCGTCGGCGTGTTCAAGCCGCACCCGAAGGTCTACCAACTCGCCGTCGACCGGCTTGGCATTCCGGCCGGGGACATCGCTTTCCAGTCGTCCAATGCCTGGGATGTGCATGCCGCCTCGGCCTTCGGCATGCGGGTGGTCTGGTGCAACCGCTACGGCCAGCGCCGCGAGCGGCTGCCGGGTGCGCCGGCCGCCGAAGTGACGACCTTGGCCGAGCTGCCGGCGCTGCTCGGTATCGATTGAGCCACGCCAGCTACTGGCTGATCGTCTGGCGCTGATAGTCCTTGATGTCGGAGAAGGTCAGTTTCGGCGCCCGCTCCATCTCGTAGTTCAGCATGAAGGCCGAAGGCGCCATGAACACCGGCGAGCCATCGAGATCGTCGGCCATGTCGGCCCGGTGCGAGGCGACAAAGGCCTCGAGGTCAGAGCGGCTGGCGGTGCTGATCCAGCGGCAGACCTCGAATCGCGACATTTCGAAGTCGATCGGCAGGTTGTATTCGGCGGCGAGCCGCTGACGCAGGACGTCAAGCTGGAGGGCGCCGACAACGCCGATGATCGGTGGTGCGCCATCGATCGGCAGAAAGACCTGGACGACACCTTCCTCGGCCATCTGGCGCAGCGCCTCGCGCAGCTTCTTGGCGCGCATGGCATCCCCGACGCGGACGCGGCGCAGGATCTCCGGGGCAAAACTGGGCACGCCGCGAAAAGTCAGGGATTCGCCGTCCGTCAACGTGTCGCCGATGCGCAGCGTGCCGTGGTTGGGCAGGCCGACGATATCGCCGGCGTAAGCCTCATCGGCGATGGCACGCTCCTGCGCGAAGAAGAACTGCGGCGCGTTCAGCGCGATGGTCTTGCCGGTTCGTCCGAGCTTTGCCTTCATGCCGCGCGTCAGGCGCCCCGAGCAGACGCGCAGGAACGCGATACGATCGCGGTGGTTGGGGTCCATGTTCGCCTGGATCTTGAAGACGAATCCCGACATCGCCGGCTCGTCGGGCGCGACGACGCGTTCCTCGGCGGCGCGCGGCTGCGGCGCAGGAGCGAAGGCGGCCAATCGTTCGATCAGGTCACGGACGCCGAAGTTGCGCAGCGCGCTGCCGAACAGGACCGGCGTCAAATGCCCCTCGCGAAACGAGGCGAGATCGAACGGGCGCGAGGCGGCCTTGGCGAGCGCGATCTCCTCGGCGGTCGTGGCGCGGTCGCCCTCCGGCAGGTAGTCGGCAAGTGCCGCGGCGTCGAGTGCCGCGACCGGGTGGGCCGTCTCATCGGCGTCGACGCGGCGGATAGCGTTCTTCTCCAGGTCGTAGACGCCGGCGAAGGTGCGGCCCATGCCGATCGGCCAGTTGACCGGTGTCGTGTCCAGCGCCAGCGTCTTCTCGATCTCCTCCAGCAGTTCGAACGGATGCCGGCCCTCGCGGTCCAGCTTGTTGATGAAGGTGATGATCGGAATGTCGCGTAGCCGGCAGACCTCGAACAGCTTGCGCGTGCGCGCCTCGATGCCGCGCGCCGCGTCGATGACCATGACAGCGGAGTCGACGGCGGTCAGCGTGCGGTAGGTATCCTCGGAGAAGTCCTCATGGCCGGGCGTATCGAGCAGGTTGAAGACCGTGCCGGCATGCTCGAACGTCATCACCGAGGTGACGATCGAGATGCCGCGTTCGCGCTCCATCTCCATCCAGTCGGACCGAGTCTGGCGACGGCTCGCCTTGGCGCGAACCTCGCCGGCAAGCTGGATGGCGCCGCCGAAGAGCAGCAGCTTTTCGGTCAACGTGGTCTTGCCGGCGTCCGGATGCGAGATGATCGCAAACGTGCGGCGGCGCGCGGCTTCTTCGGAAAGGGTCATGAGCTCTGGTGGTGCGTTCTGTTCAGTCGCGGCAAACGTCTTGTGCCCGGGGGCGGGATCGAGCCACCGGTGCACACGGTTTCGTTTCAGGTGTCATCACATATACACACAATGGCTTCCAAAAAAGGGGCCTGTCGCCCGGGACTTTTCGCTCGATCCGGGAATTCCCCAGTATCGGTGCACTGAAGTTCGACTAGACTGGTCGGCAGGACACGATTTCGCTGATACGATTCTAGGCAAACGCGACACAAAGGGAGGGCCCCGCGTGGTTCGAAACGGCCAACACAGAAGCGGCCCCAGTTCGCATCGCAGGGCTTGGTTGGCGGATTTCGCACCGCTTGTCGGCGCGGAGGCGATAGAGCGCATTACGGAACTGGCCGAACCGCTGAGCGGCCTCCAGGTTCAGCACATAAACTCCACCAAACATGGCGGCGGCGTTGCTGAAATCCTGCGGTCGCTGGTGCCGATGCTCGGCAGCCTCGGCATTCGCGCCGACTGGCACACGCTCGAAGCGCCGGTGGCGTTCTACGAGATCACCAAGCACATCCACAACATGCTGCAAGGCGAATCCGGCACCCTCAGCGATACGGACTGGCGTTACTACGAGGACGTCGTTGTTGGCAACGCCCACCTTGTCGACCGGCGCGCCGACGTGGTTGTCGTGCACGACCCTCAGCCGGTTGCGCTCGTTAACGGACGTGACCACGGGCGGCGCTGGCTGTGGCGATGCCACCTCGACCTCAGCAACACCAACGCGGCTGTGTGGAAACTGATCGAGCCCTATGTCAACAACTACGACCACATTGTCTTCTCGTTGGCAGAGTATGCTCAACCGCTCAACCCGCCAGCGGCCTTCGTGATGCCGGCAATCGATCCGTTCACCATCAAGAACCGGCCGATATCCGAAGAGCGCGCCAGGGCCTGTTTCGACCGCTATGGCATTCCCAGCAGCCGGCCGATCGTCGCTCAGATTTCGCGCTTTGACCCGTGGAAGGACCCGATGGGCGTGCTGCAGGCGGCTCGTATCGCCCAACGCGACGTCGACTTCACCTTGGTCCTGCTCGGCAACATGGCCAACGACGACCCGGAAGGCGCCCGCATCTATGCCGGGCTGGTCGGCTCGCAGGACGAGCGCACGATCGTGCTCGACAAGGGAGACGACCCCGAACTTGTCAACGCACTTCAAAGCTGGGCGGACGTCATCGTCCAGAAGTCGACCCGGGAGGGGTTCGGTTTGACGGTGACGGAAGCGATGTGGAAAGGGCGACCCATCGTCGCCGGTCGCGTCGGCGGCATCGTTCATCAGATCACCGACGGCGAGGATGGCTTCCTGGTCAACAGCATCGAGGAGACCGCGGCCCGCATCGTCGAACTCCTTAAAAGACCCGGCCTTGGCGCAACGCCTCGGACACGAGGCGCGCGAGACGGTCCGCCGGCGCTTCCTCATCACCACGCTGCTGGAACGTGAGCTGGAACTCCTGCGCTGACTGTCGCCACCGCTCGAGGAGCGCCTGAGGTGGGCGGCACGCTAGAGCGCTTTACCCCGATATTTCGCCAGTAGTTGCGGGTCGACGTCGTCTTCATCATAGACGCCCAGCACTATGCCCTTGCGGATCGATCCACCTTTTCGCATCGCAAGGATCCGTTCGTCGGAGACCGTCGTTCTCTGAGATTGTCGTCGCGCCCAGGCGAACAGATGAACGTACATTTCCTCGATGGTCGCGGCGTGCTCCGGCCGACCGGCAAGATCGTGGATCTCTTCCGGGTCGGCCTGGAGGTCGAAAAGCATCGGGCGGAAGCCGCCTTCCGCGTGAACGAATTTCCACCTGTCGGTGACGATCATGAAGAGCCGCGCGTCGCGGGGCGCAAGACCGAGCGCGGTCGCGGCGGGCGTCGGCGAATAGTCGTATTCGCTGACCGCGAACTGCCGCCAATCCTCAGGCACATGGCCATGAAGGAACGGCGTCAACGACCGGCCTTCGAGGATGTGCCCGGGGATGACGGCGCCGATGGCCTCCATAAACGTCGGCGCCAGATCGATCGATTCCACGAGCGCGTCGCAGACGGTGCCTCTTGCCGCGTCGGCTTCCGCGCGCGGATCGTAGACGATCAGCGGGATGCGGACCGAAGGATCGTGGAACATCTCCTTCTCGCCGAGCCAATGGTCGCCGAGATAGTCGCCATGGTCGGAAGTCACGACGATCAGCGTATCATCCATGCGACCGCTCTTCTCCAGGTGGGCGAACAGCCGGCCCATCTGGTCATCGCACTGCTTGATCAGCCCCATGTAGGCAGGGATAACGGCTTCGCGAACGTGGTCCCGCTGGAACGAGCGGCCGACGGTGCCGCCCATGAATTGCGCGTAGACGGGATGCGGGTCGACCAACTCGTCGCGATGCCGGATGGCGGGCTGGATGTGCCGCTCATCATACATGTCGTGATAGGGGGCCGGCACGATATAGGGCCAGTGGGGCTTGATGTACGAGAGGTGGCACAGCCACGGCTCCCGGGCCTCTTCGCTCTCCAGAAACGCGATCGCCTGCGAGGTGAGCCAGGGCGTCTCGCTGTCGGTCTCAGCGACGTTGGCCGCGCGCCGGGCATTTGTCATGAGCCAGCCGCTGGCGATGTTGCCGTCTGAATCGACGCCGGCGTTGGCGTGCGTCGCCCAAGGATTGCCGCCCGGATAGCCTCTGGCTTTCAGGTACTCGTTATATGGCGAGCGTCGCGTGTCGTAGAAGCCGTCGACACCTTCGGCCCACAGACCGTCATCGCGCGTGTGCACGTCAAATCCGCACTCCGAGACGCGCGCCCCGATGACGGAATCGTGCGTGATGCCGAGCCGTTCCATGCCTTCGTCATCGGCCTTCATGTGGGTCTTGCCGATCAGCCAGCTCCGCATGCCGTGCTTTCGGAGGTGGTCGCCAAGCGTCATCTCGCCGACCTTGAGCGGGAAATTGTTCCAGGCCGCGCCGTGGCTGGAAACATACCGGCCGGTATAGAAGCTCATGCGCGAGGCGCCACAGATGGTCGATTGCACGTAGGCGCGCGAGAAGCGCACGCCGCGAGCTGCCAGCCCATCGATGTGCGGCGTGTGCAAATGCTTGTGTCCGGCGCAGCTGAGGTAGTCGAACCGCAACTGGTCGAACATGATGAAAAGGATGTTTCGAATCTCGCGGGGCATGACCTGCTACCTGACGCAATATGCGGCCCGACGCACCAGCGTGCGCGCCGGACCGCTTCCCTTTGAGGCACCGGCGGTCAGCGGGACCCTTCCGGCACCTTCACGCCGATCTCGTCATAGTAGCGGAGCGCTCCGGGATGGAGCTTCAGCCCGCCTTCGGCAACTGCATAATCCACGGTGATTTCTTTCAGCCACGGATTGTCCTTCGCCGCCTTCGCCGCCTGCTCCCAGTAAGCCTTGGTTATGCGGTAGACGAGGTCCGCATCGAGGTCGGCCCGCGCCGCCACGCCGACGGCCGCACCGAGTGTGTAGACGTCCTCGGTATTGACCACGCCATCGCCGTAGATGCCGGCCGGAATGATGCCCAGTTCCTCGCCCTCGATCTTGGTGAAGTCCTGCGCCGCCTTGTTCGCCTCAAACTCGTCCTTCGAGAAACCGAGGAGACGCAGCTTCGATGTCAGTGCGAGTTGCTCGACCTGCGGGAACGGTGCGATGCCGGGGATGACGTACACATCGAACTGCCGGTCCTGGAAACCCTGGAGGGCGGACGACCAGCTTGCCTTGACGTTTTCGAAGTCCTTGTCGGGCTCGTAGCCGGTCAGAATCTGCACCCAGTTCTTGGCCGCCGCCCAGGCGCCGCCGCCGGGCGGTCCGAGGAAGACCCGTTTGCCCTTGATGTCCGCCGGCTTCATGATGCCGGAATCGGCATAGGTCACGATGTGGTACTGGCCCAACGGAAACCACATCACCAGCCGGATGTTCTCCGCGAGCTTGGGTGCATCCGCAAGGCCCTTGTACATGACCGTGCCGGTCCGCATGAACTTGTAAACGGTCGGCGAGGTCATGCACATGTCGAGCTTGCCTTCGGCAAGTTCGATCATGTGTTTTGTTGCCGCTCCCGTCGCATCGACCTGGATGTTCACGTTGTCCAAGGCCTGGTTCACCAGCGTCGCCATGGTGGTCATCGCCAGATAGGCAGACGAACCGGGGGCGATGGTCGCCATCTTCAAATTCTGTTTCTGCGCCAGAGCACCGCCGGCCGCCGCCAACGTGATCAGTCCGGCGGCTAGAATCTTGACTAGGGTCTTCATCGGCTCCTCCCTTCGTGTCCCGTTAGTCGTTCAGCGCTTCGGCGGGCCGGGACGTTCTCCGCCAATGAAGCGTCAATGCCAGAAGGACGAGGCCAGCCGGGATAGCGATCGCGGCATTGACCGCCAGAACTGCGATACCGGCGACAAGGCGAATGGCCCGCTGCCAATAAGGAAGCGTTCGGCCGTCCCAGCCGACCAGTCCGGTCACCAGTCCCCAGGTCGACACAGCAAAAGCGACGCAGGCCCAGACGGCGCCGCCGATCGAGGCGTTCTCGGTGATCAGCAGGACGTCGGGGTGATAGACGAACAGGAAAGGGATGATAAATCCCGGCGCCGCGAGGCGCGCCGCCGCCCAGCCCGTCTCCATCGGTTTGGCGCCTGCAATCGGCGCAGCGGCGAAGGCCGACAACGCCACCGGCGGCGTTATGGAACTCAACACTGCAAAGTAGAGCATGAACAGATGGGCGGCGATGATCGGAACGCCGAGGCTGGAAATCGCGGGCCCCAGAACGATGGCAATTATCAGATAGGCGGCGCCCGTCGGCACGCCCATGCCGAGGAACAAGCTCGCCAGCATCACCATGACGAGGGCAATGGCCAGGTTGTCGTGTGCGTAGGCAAGCACGTTTTCGGCAAACATGATGCCGACACCCGTCATGTTGACGACTCCGATCACGAACCCGATTCCCGCGACGACGATCATCAACACCGAGCACGAGCGACCAGCCTCGACCAGCGCCTCCCACCATTTCTTCGGATGGCGGAATTCGGGGAAGAGAATGAGACAGGCGACGAACGCCACGGTGGTTGCGTAGGCGCCGGCGTTCTGCGCCGTGCGCCCGGTTACCAGCACGCCGACAATCACCGCGAGCGGCGCCCAGAACGCCAGGCTCTTGATCATGTCGTCGCGTGTGATCCTCTTCCGCTCGGAACGGGGGAGCGGCTTGATGTTCTTCCGCCGGGCTTCGACCGAGACAAAGACGAACAGCGAGCCGTAGTACATAAGGGCAGGTATCAAGGCCGCCACGATGATCTGAAGGTAGGGAATGCCGGTGACATCCGACATCAGAAACGCAACGGCCCCCATGACCGGCGGCATGATTTGACCGCCCGTTGACGCCGCCGCCTCAACGCCGCCGGCAAAGCGCGCCGAGAAACCGACCTTCTTGATAACGGGAATCGTGAACACGCCGGTCGACACGACATTGGCGACCGCGGCTCCGGACATTGTGCCGAATAACGCAGAACCGACGATCGCCGCATGCGCCGGCCCGCCAGCCAGGCGACCGGTCGCCGCAAAGGCGATCTTGAGCAACACCTCGCCGGCCCCGGCCGCCTGAAGCACGGCGCCGAGCACCACATAGATAAGAACAATGCGGCCGACGACTTCGACCGGTCGACCGAATGAACCGTCGGTCGAGAACCAGAGGTTTTCGGCAACGCGGGTCCAGTCCTCGTTTCCACCGCCGATGCCGGCCGGCGCGAGCACGTAGACGCCGGCCAGCACGATCACGAGCAGCATTGGGATGCCGAAGAACCGATAGGTCAGGTAGGAGATCAGCGCGAACGAGATCCAGGCGAGGATGTCCTGCGTCAGGCTGATGTCGACGAAGGAGAACTCCTGCTCGAACATCAACCTGGCCCAGTCCAGGACCAGGAAGATCGTGGCGGCCGCAAGCAAGCCATGCAGGACGAGCATCCAGGTCGGCGCTGGCGATCCTTCCGAACCGCGCCAGGCTGCGAAACCGTAAAGCAGCGCCAGGAGGACCGTCAGCCCCGACACCACGACGTTGTCGAAGACGCCGAAGGTTGCGACGTAGATTGCGAACAGCGACATGGCAGCGCCAAGAATCGACGACGCATGGTCGAACGCGCCGACTATCGTAGCCCTCGTGAAAGCCATGTTTCCTCCCGCGGGCAGGCTACACCGCGGTCTTGCTGCCTCAATCAAAAAGCGCGTAACGTGCCGCTCAGCGGCACGGTGGGCAGATGAAGCTGGAGCACAAATCGCTGGATCGAGGCATCACGGTCCTCGAAATCCTTGCCCGGACGGGCTCATGCTCGCTGGCCGATCTCTACGCGCAGAGTGGCATCTCAAAATCGTCGCTCCGCCGTTTGCTGGCGACGATGGTCGAGAGGCGGGTGGTCCGGCGCTCGCTTGCCGATGGCCGCTACCGCACGAGCATGACCATGCCGGTGAGCGCGGGCCTGCCGGTGCCGGCGGACATGGCTTTTGTGGTGGACGTGGCGCTGCCGCATGTCATTGCGCTGACCGCCGAAGTCAGCTGGCCGTCCGACATCCATGTGCTGGATGGTGACCGGATGCGGGTGATCGATTCGACCCGCCCACTCAGTCCTTTTCATCTTTATCGCGGTGTCGTCGACCACAGGGTCAACGTCTTCGGTTCGGCGTCGGGCATGTCGTGCCTTGCCCAGATGTCCGATGCGGCCTTCGAGCGGATCGCGGCGCACACGGACGGAGATCCGGAATGGGGGCTGGTGCGCTTCCGGTTGAATGTCGACCAATACAGGCGCCATCTCGAAGCCACGCGGCAGCGCGGCTACGGTCAGCGTCTGGAACATTTTTACGGCAAGAAGGTCTTCGATGACGGGCTGGCCGCGATTGCGTGCCCGATCAGGCGAAACAACAAAATTTTCGGGGCGGTCTCGCTCCTGTGGCCATTGGCCTACTGCAAGCCCGAGGCGTTTGCCCAGGACTTCCTCGAAAGCCTCAAGCGCACGACCAACGGCATAGCCGAGGATCTCGAACGGCTGGATTCAGGCGCGGAAATTCCCGATGCCTAGACGGTAGCCGAGATGACCCGCCTACGGAGTGTGCGGCTTCCTATGCGCCCTCGCGTGGCCGCTTTGCCCAAAAAGTTCCGGCATCGAACGCGGACAGCCCTATTCCCGGGCGAATAGGTGCGCATCCGCAATGTCGTAAGCCAATTTGACCGACGTGCCGACCTTCACACGCTGGTCGCCATCGAGCGCTCCGATCAGCGTTTGACCCGATGGCAGGGTCATATTGACGATGGTCTCGGTGCCCAGGCGTTCGACCAACTCCACCTTGCCGGATAATTGTCCACGGCCATTCTCGGGCGTTTCCTGCCCGGCGGCCAGCGACAGAGATTGCGGTCTGATCCCGAGAAGGGCTCGCTCGCCGGTCGAGAGCGTCGTCGCGCTTTCGACGTCGATTTCGCCGGCATCGCTCGACGATACCTTTGTCTTGCCGTTGGCGACCGCGGTCACCTCGACGTCGAGAAAATTCATCTTCGGGGAGCCGATGAACCCGGCGACGAAGAGATTGGCCGGATGGTGGTAGAGATCCATCGGCGCCCCGATCTGCATGACCTGCCCATCTTTGAGAACAACGATCTTGTCGGCGAGCGTCATTGCTTCTACCTGGTCATGGGTCACATAGATCATCGAAGCGTTGAGGGTCTGGTGAAGCTTGCCGATCTCCATGCGCATATCGAGGCGCAGCGCGGCATCGAGATTGGATAGCGGCTCGTCGAAAAGAAAGACCGCGGGATCCCGCACGATCGCCCGACCGATCGCCACCCGCTGCCGCTGACCGCCGGACAGCTGCGACGGCCGCCGGTCGAGTAGGTGTTCCATCTGCAGGATGCGCGCGGCGTCCGCCACTTTGGCATCCTTTTCCGCCTTGGCGACGCCTTTGATGGTCAGGCCAAAAGCGACGTTTTCCCGCACGGTCATGTGGGGGAAGATCGCATAAGACTGAAAGACCATGGCGATGCCGCGATCCTTGGGCTGGACGTCGTTGACGACGCGCCCGTCGATTTCGATTGTGCCGCTGGTGATGTCCTCGAGACCGGCGATCATCCTCAGAAGAGTCGATTTCCCACAGCCTGATGGACCGACGAAAACGACGAACTCGCCGTCGCCGACGTCGATGTCGACGCCTTTGATGACATCAGCCGAGCCGAAGCTCTTCCGCACGTTCTTGAGTTTGACCTGCGCCATGATTCACTCCGCCGCTTCGGCTTTCGCCCCAACGCGCAACAAGCCGCGCTCGTCCACCGCAACGGGCTCGGGATCGAGCAGATAGCCACCGAAACGTTCCTTGTCCTTGTCGGCAAAGCCGATGATCACCCAGCCGCTATCGGCCTTGAGCATCCGCGCCGCATAGCGTCGGCAGGGCAAGCTGCCGTCGAAAAAGCCACCCGGCGCGATCCGCCAAGGTCCGCGCGGATTGTCGGCCACAAGATAGTGGTTGCCGGTGACCGGCGGTTGCGGGTACGAGCGCCGATAGGCCTCGGACCAGTGCTGAGCGGACGTGCAGAACAGGCAATACCAGCGCTCGCCGATCCGAAAGACTTGCGGCACTTCGAGCTGCCCGAAGCCGCCCACAAAGACCGGCTTCTCCAGCGTCCATGAGTAGAGATCAGGCGAGGTCGCCAACCCGATGGCGCCGCCTGCATTGGGTTCGGCGATGCCGGAGGCGCGGGCGGTGAAGTACATCAGGTAGCCGGCGCCCTCGGGATCGGCGATCACATAAGGATCGCGCATGGCTCGATCGTGCCAGTGACCCACGACGTGCTCGGACTCGTAAGAGGCAGCGTTGGGACCGACGAGATCAAGACAAAATCCATCTTTGCCGACGCGCGTCCAGCTGTTGAGGTCGTTTGACACGGCGTGCCCGATTCGCTGATAGAGCCCGCGTTCGGCCTTGCTGGCGCCCGTGTAGAACAGATGCCAGACCCCGTCCGAGCCCTTGATCACCGAGCCGGTCCAGGTGGCCAAGTCATCGAAGGCCGGACCGGCCGACGGCGTCAACGATGTCCCCAGATAGGTCCATTTGACGAGGTCGGTGCTCGTCGCGTGACCTTGGCTGACGTTGAAATGTCTGAGTTCCGGATCGCCGATCGACTTATCCGCCTTGAGAAAGAAGGCGTGCCATGTCTCGCCATCACGGGCGTACCAGCTGTCCCAAACCCATTGCTTGTCGAGAGCGAGCACCATCAGAAAAGTCCCAGAGCTAGCCCTTGACGCCGGTCGAGGCGATCGAGGCGATGAATGCGCGTTGCATGAACAGATAAAAGGCCAGAACCGGCACCGAGATCAGGGTCAGGTAGGCCATGAGCTCGCCCCAGGCGACGTTGAGCTGGAAGAAATAGCCAAGGCCCACCATGATTGGGCGGTGCGCCTCGTCTTGCACCACGATCAGCGGCCAGAGATATTGTTCGTTGTACATCTTTAGCGATTTCAGGATCGCCGCGGTCGCAAGGACCGGACCGGAAAGCGGCATCACCACCCTGCGGTAGATTTGCAACCACGTGGCGCCTTCGACCCGCGCTGCCTCGATCAACTCGCGCGGCAAATCCTTGAAGTACTGCACGAACAAAAAGATGGTCAGCGCGTCGACGATCCACGGGATGATCTGCACCCGATAGGTGTTCAACCACCCCCATTCGATCCCCGCCGGCCCGAGCCAGGGCAGGCGCGAGACGACAAGCAGAAGCGGTACTGCAATGGTCTCGAAGGGGATGATCAGCGTCGCGAGGACAATCGACAGAACAAGATCCCGCCCGGTCCAGTTGAGATAGACAAAGGAGAAGGCAGCGAGGGAGCTGATGAGGATCGACAGGGAAACGGTGACCACCGTGACGAACACCGAATTGAGCATGAACTGGCCGATCGGCGCGCGCTGAAAGGCGGCGAAATAGTTGCCGAGGCTGATGTCGCCGACCGGCAGAAAGGCCCGGAAGCTGCTGGTGTCGGCCAGAAGCTGGCTGTCCGGCTTGAACGAGGAAACCACCATGAAGACGAGCGGGAAGAGGAACACCACCGCCACCAGCGCCAGAACCAGGTAGCGGGCGAAGAGCCTCAGGCCGGAATTTTGCGGAGAAACCGTGCCCATCAGTGCCTGTCCCTCGTCAGGTACCGCTGGATCATCGAGATGATCAAAACGATCAAGAACAGGATGACGGAGATCGCCGAACCGCCGGAAATGTCCTGCTTGCCATAGCCGCGCTCGACGGCCTGGAAGACGAGCGACTGGGTCGAATCGAGCGGCCCGCCCTTGGTCATCACGTTTATCTGTGCGAACAGGGCAAAGGCCTGCATCGTGATGACGATGAGGACGAGAACGGCGGTGTTCCTCAACCCGGGCCAGGTGACATAGCGAAAGGTCTGCCAGTTTGAGGCGCCTTCGATGGCGGCGACTTCGTAGAGCGTCGGCGGAATGGTCTGCAGTCCGGAAAGCCAGATGACCATGTGGAAGCCGACCGCCTGCCAGGCTGACATGACGATGATCGAGCCGAGTGCGGTTCGGGTATTGCCCAGCCAGTCGACCGGCTGGAACAGACCGAAACTGAGCGCACTGAGGATGTTGTTCAGAAGGCCGTCACTGCCGTCGTAGATGAAGCGCCAGAGCAGCGAAATGACGACAATCGAGATCACGACCGGCATGAAAAAGATCGTGCGGAAAGCGTTGATGCCGCGGAGCCTCTGGTTGATCAAAAGCGCCAGCAACAGGGCGCCGCCGCCCTGCAGCGGCACAATGAACAGGACGAAGACAAAGGTGTTGATGAGCGCCTTCACGAAGACGAGGTCGCTGGCGATGACGACCACGGCGTTGTCGCCCGATTGCCAGCGAAACCACTCGCGCATGCCCTGATATTGCGGGAAGTCGGCACTGCGGGTGATCGTGCGCACGCGCGGATAGACGATGTCGCCGTTGTCGTCGCGCACGATCGCGCCCGACGCATCGCGCTCCGGCTCGAGTTTGATCACCGCCAGCCCAAGAAGGTTCTGGTAGTTGGCGAGCCCGACGAATTGTGTCGGGTTCGGCGAGACCAGTCGCTGGTTGGTCAGCGAGAACCAGAACCCGAACAGAAACGGCACGATGATGAACATCGCGATGAGGGCAAAGCCCGGAAGCGCAAATGCCCAGCCGGACCCGTTCGAACGGGTGAGCTTTGAAGCCATCGGACGATTTCCGCGCAATGCGGACCCGCGCCGCTTACGCGGCGCGAGTCCGTCGGGAGGAAGCCCTTAGGAGCCGTATCCGTTGTTCTTCTTGATGTCAGCGTCGATCTCGTCGACAGCAGCATCAAGAGTGTCGGCTACGTTGGCGCCGTTGGCGAGATCGGCGAGGGCCTTGGTGAAGACCTTCGCTTCGACGACATAGCCCGGGGTGACCGGGCGCACGAGCGCCTGCTTCTTGGAGAGGTCGTAGAACACGGCGAGCGGCCCGCCCGTCTTGTAGTTCTCGGTCATCTGGGCGGCCGATGCGGTGGCCGGGATCAGTCCGAGCGCATTGGAGAAGGCCGCCAGGTACTTGTCCTGGAGCGCGAATTTGATGAAAGCCGCGGCGCCGTCGGGATGGGCAGACTTGGCTGAAACACCGAACTGCCAGGAGCCCGCCCCGATCTTGCCGCCATGGCCGAAATCGGGCGCCGGCAGGAACATCACGTCATCGACCTTGGCCATGGTTGCCACCGCGCGCCAGTTGCCGTTCCACTGGAAAGCGAAGCTGCCATCGATGAAACCGTTCTGCTGATCGGCCGGGCTTTCCGACGTGCCGGGGGCATAGCCGTCCTTGAACAGCTTCTGCCACCAATCGCCGAACTTGATGGCAGCCGGACCGTTGAGGGCTCCATCGGCGGTCTTGTAGGCCGAGCGGTCGACAATGTCGCCGCCGAACGACTGCAGGAAGGGCGAGAAGGCGTAAGGATACCATTCGCCCTGGTCGTTCATGCCGAGATCGAGCGGATATTTGAACTTGCCGGACGCTTTGGCCTTGTCGAGCGCGGCCATGAATTCATCGCCCGTCCACGGCTTGTCGAGCGTCGGTACCCTGAGTCCGAGTTCGTCCATGGTCGACTTGCGCGCATAAAGCGCGACGGCGGCATCCCATAGGCCGATCGAGTAGAGTTTGCCGTTCCAGATGCCCTTCGTACCGGGCAGGAAGTCGGCAACGACACTTTCGTCCATCGGAAGCGGCTGGATGTAGCCCGACCACGCCCAGTTCGGCATGTTCGGCCCGTCCATGTCGAGGATGTCGGGCAGATTGCCGGCCAGCGCCGCGGCGGTAACGGAATCGTTGTAGCTCGTCTGCGGGAAGCTCTCGATCGTGACCTTCCAGTCGGACTGGCTGGCGTTGAAGTCGTCGACGATCTGGTGGATGACCTTGCCTTCCACCTCGTTGCCGGCGCCGTGATACCACATGGAAAGATCGGTTGCCGCGAAGGCCGAGCCTGAAAGGGTCGTGGCGACCAGTAGGGCGCCTGCGAAGAGCGATAGCTTTTTCACGTCGTATTCCTCCCTTTTGATTGGAACTCCAGGATCGATGAACTTCTGGAAAGCACCGACTCCCGCCATACAGGTGGGCTCGAGACCTGTTCGATGCCGGTTTTGTCGAGGTCCGTTTGACCCCTGATGATGCGCAACAGGCGCTGGGCGGCTCGAGCGCCCATGGTCTCGTAGGGCAGGACCACGGTGGACAGCCCGGGATGCAGATGGCTGGAGATGGTCCGATAGTCGTCGTAGCCGGCGACCGACATCTGCTCGGGAATGCGCAGGCCGCGGTCACGCAACAGCCCATAGACGCGCATGGCCATCTTGTCGTTGCCGCAGCAGATGACCGTGGGCGGGTTCGGGTTGCTCAAAAGCCGATCCAGAGCATCCCAGAGCAGATCGAATTCGTGCCGCTCGTCGAGGAGCGCGGCCGTGATCACCAGATCAGGATCGTACGCAATGCCGGCTTCCGCAAAAGCCTGCTGGTAGCCCGCGAGCCTGAGATCGCGGGCAACCAGCACATCCGGGAGGGTAAGAAATCCGATGCGGGAATGACCGCGTTCGATCAGCCCCTTGACCAGCGCGTGGGCGCCGCCTTTGTCGTCCGGAACGATGGCCGGCGTGCCGGCATCGTCGAAACAATTGACAAGGACGAGCTTGCTGGCGTTGCTCGTTGGAAAGCTGACTCGCTGATGGTGTCCGGCGACATAAAGCAGGCCCTCCACCCGATGTTCCACCAGTGTCTGAAGCAGGCGTGGTACGCGCACCTCGGAGCCGCCCGTATCGGCGATCAGCGCGATCAATCCCTGCTCGGCGAAGACGCGCTGGGCCCCCTGAACAATGTGCAGATCGGGCAGGCCGCCTGGCTCGTCTGAGCCTGGTGACGTGGAAATGGCGCCGGTGATGACGCCGATCAGCCCGGAGCGCTGTGAGCGCATGGTGCGCGCGGCGTTGGAGGGCACGAAGTCGAGCTTGGCGATTGCCGCTTCGACTTTGGCGCGGGTCGTCTGATTCACCGGCGCGTCGGCATTGAGCACGCGCGAAACCGTTTTGGGCGAAACGCCGGCTTCTCGGGCAACGTCATAAATGGTTGCCAAGACTTCTCCTCCCGGTTGTCACAGCACGCACTCCCGCGCCATTTGACACCGATGTCATGACATCGGTGTCATGCGTATTTAATCTTGTTCGGTGAGTCAAGCATCCGGTTAGCGGGTCGTGTCCGATCGGCGGCGGCTTCGGGCTCCCTGTCGCGCTCGCCGCTGGTCAATGGTCCAGATCTTCCACGCCATCGCTACACCCGCGCGGCACGCCAGAAAGTGCTTGCGGCATCGGGCATGAAGCTGATCTCGGTGGATCAAAGGCCGAACGAAAGTGTCCCACTTTCTCCCGCCTCGGCGGGCGGTGGGACAGTGTTGATTCCTAAGCCTTTGAAAGATTCAGAGCGCGATCAGGTGATGGTGCCCAGGGGCGGAATTGAACCACCGACACGCGGATTTTCAATCCGCTGCTCTACCAACTGAGCTACCTGGGCCAAGGCGCCGCGGAACATGAATGCCCGCGGCGCGTGGCGGTTATAGTGAAACGGCTACCGGGTGTCCAGTTCACCAACCACGCCCGGAACCGGCCCTATTCCTTAAGGATTTTGCCAATCCAGGCGGAAAGGGTGTCGGCGAGTTCGGCCCTGACTTCGGGGTCCTTGCGGCCGGTACGCGCGGGCACCTTGAAGGTGTGGTTGGCGTCGTCGATCAGATGCAGCGTGACACCCTTGCCAAGCCGCTTGCACAGGGGCTCGAGCAGGGTCAGGTCCGCAAATTCATCGCGCGAGCCCTGCAGAAAGAGCATCGGGATCTTCACATCGGAGAGGTGATCGCCGCGCTCGATGCCCGGCTTGCCGGGCGGATGCAGCGGGAAACCGAGAAAGGCCAGTCCATGGACACCGGGCAGCGGTTCCAGCGCCTGGGCCTGCGACGTCATCCGGCCGCCGAAGGACTTGCCGCCGGCGAAGAGGGGAACGCCGGGCGCGCGGCGGGCTGCCTCGGCGACGGCGGCGCGGACGGCGGCGTGAGCGACGGCCGGAACATCGGGGCGACGGCTGCCAGCCTCCATGTAGGGAAACTGGTAGCGGAGCGTGCCGACGCGACGTTCCGCCAGCGCCGCGGCCATCGTTGCCATGAACGGATGCGCCATGCCGGCGCCCGCCCCGTGCGCCAGGACATAGACGGCGCGCGGATCCTTAGGGAGCGCGAACAGCCCGGACACGCGGCGTGCAGGGTCGACATCGAAGGCCAGCCTGGCTTCGCTGGCGTCAGCCATCCTGGTCACCGCCATCCTCCGATCCCGGCTCTTCCTCCGCCGCGGGAATCGCATAGGAGCCGCTCAGCCATCGGTTCAGGTCAATATTGGCGCAGCGTTTGGAGCAGAACGGATGCAGCTTGCGATCCGACGGCTTGCCGCAGATCGGGCATTCGCCCGGCGGTCGCAGCGGGACGATTTCAGCGCCCGCGGGTTTGTCCGCGTCGGCCATTGTCCTAAGCCGGGCTCAGCCAATTGAAGTGGACCGGATAGCCCTCGCCGGTCAGCAAGGTCATCGTCTCGTAGAGCGGCAGGCCGACCACGTTGGAGTAGGAGCCGCTCAGCTTGACGACGAAAGCGCCGGCGATGCCCTGGATCGCATAACCGCCGGCCTTGCCGCGCCACTCGCCCGAGGCGAGATAGGAGTCGATGTCCTCGCGCGACAAGCGCTTGAAGCGCACGCGGGTCTCGACCAGCCGGCGGCGAATCTGGCCCTTGGCCGTGACCATCGCCAGACCGGTGTGGACTCTGTGCGCGCGGCCGGAGAGTTGCCGCAAACAGCCGGCTGCTGCCTCGATCGTCTCAGCCTTGGGCAGGATGCGCCGGCCGACGCTGACGACCGTGTCGGCGGCAACGATCAGCGCGCCGGCAAGCTCCGGCTCGGTTTTGGCCAGCGCGATCGCCGCATTGGCCTTTTCCTCGGCCAGACGCTTGGCGAGATTGCGCGGCAACTCGTTCTTGCGCGGTGTCTCGTCGATGCTGACGGGCATGAGCCGGTCGGGCTCCAGCCCGATCTGGGCAAGCAGGGCGAGGCGCCTCGGCGAGCCCGAGGCGAGAACGAGTTTCACGCGTCCGGCCATGCCTGTTCCATGTGAGCAAGGGCCGGCGCAGGGCGGCCTGTCAAAACCGCGCGGACGGTAGCGGAATACTGCCCGATTGTGAACATCGGCTCAGCTCTTCCGATAGAAGGCGGCGACCAGCGTGAACAGGCGGCGGGCGGTGGCATGGTCGGTGTCGATCTTCCCCTTCAGCCGTTCGCGCAGGATCTCGGCGCCCTCGTCATGCAGGCCGCGACGCCCCATGTCGATCGCCTCGATTCGGGCCGGCGCGGCGTCGTGCACCGCGGCATAGTACGAATCGCAGACGAGGGCGTAATCCCGGATCACGCGGCGCAGCGGCGTCGGTGACAGAACGTGCCTGACCACAGGCGCGCCATCCGGCCGGCTGACGTCGAGGACGAGTTTGCGATCGACGACCGACAGGCGCAGGCGGAACGCGTCGCCCTCGCGGCCGACCGGCGTGAATACATTTTCCGTGAGCAGGTCGCGGATCGCGGCATCCCGTTCCGCGGCGATGGAGTCGTGCACGGGCGCGATCGTCGCCTGATCGATATCGACGGCGACCAGCCTGGCGAGGTGCGCTTGCCCGGCTGTCATCCACCGCTACCGGTTGAGCCGGATCGAGACGGACCGGGCGTGCGCGTCGAGACCCTCGGCCTCAGCCAGCGTGATCGCCGCATCGCCGAGGGCGCGCAATTGGTCCGGCCCGAGCTTCAGAAGCGACGTCCGCTTGAGGAAATCGTACACCGACAGGCCCGACGAGAACCGCGCCGAGCGCGCCGTCGGCAGGACGTGGTTCGAACCGGCGACGTAATCCCCGATGACTTCCGGCGTGTGACGGCCGAGGAACACCGCGCCGGCATTGCGGACGCGCACCAGCAGCGCTTCGGGATCGGCGACGGCAAGTTCAATGTGTTCGGGTGCGACGCGATTAGCGAGTTCCATCGCGGCCGCCATCGACGTCACAATAATGATGGCGCCGTGGTCGGCCCAGCTCGCGGCGGCGATACGGCCGCGTGGCAGCGCCTTCAACTGGCGCTCCACCGCCGCGCTGACACGGTCGGCAAGATCGGCGGAATCGGTGATCAGCATCGACTGGGCGGCGGCGTCGTGCTCGGCCTGGGCGAGGAGATCGGCGGCCAGCCACTCCGGATCGTTGCCGGCGTCGGCGACGATCAGCACTTCCGAGGGGCCGGCGATCATGTCGATGCCAACGGTGCCGAAGACCAGTCGCTTGGCGGCGGCAACGTAGTCGCGGCCCGGGCCGACGATCTTGGCGACCGGCTTGATCGTCTCGGTGCCGTAAGCGAGCGCGGCCACCGCCTGGGCGCCGCCGACACGATAGATCTCGTCGACGCCGGCGATGCGGGCCGCAAGCAGGACGAGCGGACTGGTGACGCCGGGTGGCGTCGGCACGGCCATGACGATGCGCTCGACGCCGGCCACCTTGGCGGGGATCGCATTCATCAGCACCGACGAGGGATAGGCCGCGGTGCCGCCGGGCGTGTAGAGGCCGACGGCTTCGATCGCTGTCCAGCGCGTACCCAGTTCGACGCCGATCTCGTCGGTGTAACGATCGTCGGCAGGCATCTGGCGGCGGTGGTGGGCGACGATCCGATCACGGGCGAGGAGGAGCGCGTCGCGGTCGCGTGGCGCCACCGCCTGCTCGGCGGCGTCGATGGCCTCCTGCGAAATCATCAGCTGTTCGGGGGTCAACGCCAACCGGTCGAACTTCTCGGTGTACTCGATCAGCGCGGCATCGCCGCGCCGCCGAACATCATCGATGATGTCGCGCGCCGCGCGATCGACGTCGGCCGAGATTTCACGCTTCGTCGAAAGCAGCGCCTGAAAGCGTTGCTCGAAATCGGCATCGGATTGCGAAAGTCTGACCGCCACGCGGGCGCCCTCCCCCGGGATTACCGCCTGCGCGTCAGGCGGTCGATTTGTTGGCCGCGTCGGCGAGATCGTGCTGCGGCTTCGCCGCCGTCGCCCACGCGGCGCCGAGATCGGCCAGCCGCGTCTCGATGACCTCGACGTCGAGCTGGACTGCGCCGCCGCCGGCAAAGAACAAGGTCACCATTCCGGCCGGAACGTCGGTCGCCTCGAACGCAACGGCAAGGAGCTCCAGAACGGCGTCGGCACGGGCGCGGTCAATATTGCTGGAGCGAACGGCGCGCACGCGATCGAACGACAGCACCGAACGGCGGCGCTCGTGGGTCGTGCGTTTTCCGTCAGCGGGCCGGTCCCAGATGAAGCGGTTCATCGCGAGCGCGAAGCGCTGCTGCTTGGGAAGGTAGACCATGTCCCCGACCTTCAGCACCGCGTCCTGGACGTGGGCCGAAATGACGGCAAGATCCTCTTCGTCAAAGGCGGCGAGCTTCAGGCGTTCGGCGGTGTCGTTCATAGGTGATGGCCCGGTTGGCGTCCGCCACAGGTAATGCGCGGAACGCCGCTCTGCAACCGGGAGCCTAGGCGCTCAGCCGTTCGATGGCCGCGCCACAGCCGCCAAGCTTCTCCTCGATCCGCTCGAAGCCGCGGTCGAGGTGATAGACGCGGTTGACCACGGTCTCGCCCTCGGCGCCGAGCCCGGCAATGACCAGCGATACCGACGCGCGCAGGTCGGTCGCCATGACCTGCGCCCCCTTGAGGCGGCTGACGCCCTTCACGGTCGCCACCTGCCCGTCGAGATGAATGTCGGCGCCGAGTTGGGCGAGTTCCTGAACGTGCATGAACCGGTTCTCGAAGATCGTCTCGCGGATGTGCGACGTGCCATTGGCGCGGCTGACCAGCGCCATGAGCTGCGCCTGGAGGTCGGTCGGAAAGCCCGGGAACGGCTCGGTCGTCACCTCGACCGGAGAGAGGCCGTTGCCGTTGCGCCTGACGCGGACGCCACGGTTGGTGGCAGTCACTTCGGCGCCAATTTCGGAGAGGATGTGCAGCGGCTTCTCGAGGATCGCCTCGCTGGCGCCCTCGAGCAGCACGTCGCCGCCGGTCATCGCAACCGCAAAGGCGTAGGTGCCGGTCTCGATGCGATCGGGCATCACCGCATGGCGCGCGGCGGCCAACCGATCGACGCCCTGGATGTTAATGGTCGACGTGCCGGCACCGGCAATCTGCGCGCCCATCTTGGTCAGGCACTGGGCGAGATCGACGATCTCCGGCTCGCGGGCGGCGTTCTCGATGACGGTCTCGCCCTTGGCCAACGACGCCGCCATCATGGCGACGTGGGTGGCGCCAACGGTGACCCTGGGGAACACAACGCGGGCGCCGACGAGACCCTTGGGAGCGCGCGCCACGACGTCGCCGCCCTCGATTTCGATCTCGGCGCCGAGCGTCCGCAGGGCATCAAGGAAGAAATCGACCGGGCGCGTGCCGATGGCACAGCCGCCGGGCAGCGACACGCGCGCCTCGCCCATACGCGCAAGCAGCGGTCCGATGACCCAGAAGCTTGCCCGCATGCGCGACACCAGATCGTACGGGGCGACGGTGTCGACGATTTCGCCGGCGGACAGTTGAAGCGTCTCGCCGTTGCCGATCTGGCCGGCGCGCTTGCCGAGGACCATGCAATCGACGCCGTGGTTGCCGAGAAT
This sequence comes from uncultured Alphaproteobacteria bacterium, assembly GCA_963781775.1. GTDB lineage: Bacteria > Pseudomonadota > Alphaproteobacteria > Rhizobiales > Kaistiaceae > CAVSRC01. Next base: position 324,729 of record CAWAHE010000024.1, read on the forward strand.
GCGCTTCAGCATGGCGACGTCGGCGAGACGCGGCACGTTCTCGAGCGTCAGCGTCTCGTCGGTCAGCAGGCTGGCGATCATCAGCGGCAACGCGGCGTTCTTGGCGCCGGAGATGGCGATCGTGCCGTTCAGTCGATTACCGCCGACGATCCGGATTCGGTCCATGGTGTCGCCCTTGTCTGATGTCCAAAAAGCCGACGCGCCCTGACCGGTTCGGCCTCGCGGTGCGGTCTATAGCACGAATACGGCCAACTCAAGGTTCGCGGGGGCTCTCAGTCCTTGCGCGAGGAACCGCTGTTTTCCGGCCTGTTTTCGCGGTTTGAAGCGGTCGTGGGGGCGCTGGCGGCCTTGCGCCGCCTGAGGTTGGCGCGCAGCGCCGCCGCCAGACGCTCCTTGCGAGTCGTCGGCGCGGCCTTGCCGCCGGTCGGCTTGCCATCGGTCATGGACCAAACTACCGCGCCGACAGGGCGCGGGAAACCGTGCCCGACGCTTGAACCGCCAACGCCGCTGTGGCAGTTAGGCCCGCGCGCGAAGCGCGCCCGGCTGCCGTAGCTCAGTGGTAGAGCACTCCCTTGGTAAGGGAGAGGTCGACAGTTCAATCCTGTCCGGCAGCA
>CAWAHE010000025.1:0-27161 GCA_963781775.1 uncultured Alphaproteobacteria bacterium
CAGAAGGCTTGAATTTCCTCGGCGGTCAGAACTCGGTCGCGTGGCGTGCCGGGGTCGTAGGCCTGGAGACCCCGCAGTAGCATCCGTCTCGACGATATCCTGCGACAGGGCCCACCGGAACATGGCGCCGACAGTTTGGCGGCGCTTCTCTGCTTCGCGCTCGAAGGCCCTGGTCTGCCACAGTGTCGAGCAGTTCGCGGATGTCACGCCGGCGGATATCCTCAGTGTACCGGTGCAGGATCGGAGAGAGAGCGCGATTTTAATCGGCTCTCAATTTCTTTTGTGGTCCGTAGGCGACCAGTAACCCTCCGTCGAACGTAGAGTTCAATCAGCTTCTCGATGGTGATCCGTGCAGCAGCGGCGGCGCGAATCTCTTTTTCCTCGCGCACCGAGGTCGCGACCTACTTCTTGCAACGCTCGTCAGCTCGTTTGCACGCTCGCGTGCCTTTTCGAGGCCCACATCGGCGGACGCGCCCGAGCGAAACCCGCCGCACCCTTCCCGAGCCGCGAATCCGGTAGGCCAGATCCCAGGTCTTCATGCCGCTTGGCGCTATGCGCACTGCCAGACCTATGCAGCGCTGATCCGATACTCGATACGGTTGCTTCTGCCGGCCCTAAGGCCTCGATCGATCGATGGGTCATACGAAACGCTGCCGCGTGTCAGTCCCGAGCCACAGGCCATTTGTTCTGTCCCTCTTTTTGTTCTCGCCCGTCGCAACGCTGTCGCAACAGAATTGGCGGCACTCTGGCGAACTCGTCTAACTGGGGAGGGAATCACTAAACCCTTTGTTCTATAAACACAAAATGCACGACCAGCGAACGACCAGCGGATTGCTATGAACTGATATACAAAGGCTGGATGCAGACGTGGCTGGTGCACACCCGCCATCCGCTGAAATTGGCTCGCGAACTCGGCTGGCGCGGGTTTCTCGGCTTCAACCTGATTGGCACGGGGCTCATCGTCTCGGCCCTGATTCACCCCGTCTACCTGATGACTCTGGCCGTCCTAGCGACCGATCCTCTCGATCTGTGGGGTGACGGCGGGGCTTTCGCCGCCATGGTGGTCGGCGTCAACCTGTTCAACCTTTTCGCCGGCTATACCGCCATGAGCATTCTCGCGGTCCGGACGCTGGAACTGCGCGGTCGCGAGAGCGAAGCCTGGATGTTGATCGCTTTGCCGATTTATTGGCTGGTGATGTCGCTGGCGAGCTATCGTGCGCTCATTCATCTCGTCGTTCGCCCGCACCGATGGGAAAAGACGCCGCATCGCGGGCGCCGGCAGCGCCGGCCAGTAACCAGAACAATCGTTTAAGGATGATGGGGATGTTGGACACCGTCTTCCCGGATACAGTCTTTGTCCTGCCGGATCTCATCTATGGGCACTGAGCGGGCGCCGATGGCCGACCTCGCGGATCTCCCGGCGCTTGATGCCCGTGACAGACTGGAGCACGGGGCGCTGCGCGCGAGCGAATTGATCGAGGCTCAGTTGGCGCGCGTCGCCGCTCGCGAGTCCGAGATCGGCGCGTTCGCATTCCTGGACGAGGCACTCGCGCGGGCAGCCGCGAAAGCCGCCGACGACTATCGCGACACCGGCCGCGCTTTGGGTGCGCTCCACGGCCTGGCCGTTGGGGTCAAGGACATCATCGACACGGCCGACATGCCGACCGAGAACGGCACCCCCATCGACGCCGGACGCCGCCCGACCAGCGACGCGGAGGTCGTGCGCCGTATCCGCCTCGCCGGTGGTATCGTCATGGGCAAGACGGTGACCACCGAACTCGGTTCGATGCATCCCCGCAAGACGCGCAACCCCCACCACGTCGCGCGCACGCCGGGCGGATCGTCGTCGGGCTCGGCCGCGGCTGTCGCGGCCGGGATGGTGGCGCTCGCCATTGGCACCCAGACCAATGGTTCGGTGATCCGGCCGGCGTCGTTCTGCGGCGTCGTCGGTTTCAAGCCGAGTTTCGGCACGATCCCGCGCACCGGCATCCTGCCGCAGGCGCCATCGCTGGACACCGTCGGCGTGTTCGCCCGCACCGTCGAAGATGCCGCGTTGCTCGCCGATGCGCTCGCCGGACACGATCCTGCGGATTCGGCCACACAACTCGCTCCGTCGCCGCGTCTGCTCGAAGCGGCGCGGACCGATCCGCCGGTCACGCCGGCAATCGCCTTCGTCAAGGGACCCGCCTGGAACGAGGCCGATCCTGAGACGCAGCGAGCTTTCGCCGACCTGGCGAACGCGCTCGGCGCGGCCTGCGAGGAAGTGGTGCTACCGCAAATTTTCGATGAGGCCGCTCAGGCCGCTCTTACCCTGATGCGCGTAGGCATCGCCCGGAACTATCGTCCCTATCTTGAGCGCGGTCGCGAGCAGCTCAGTAGTTCCATGCGCGGGGCGATCGAAGACGGTCTCCGCATCACCGCAGTCGATCACATGGCCGCGCTGGACTGGCAGCCGACGCTAAACGCCGGCCTTGAGCAATTGTTCGGCAGGTATGATGCGATTGTAACGCCGGCGGCTCCCGGCGAAGCCCCGTCGGCGGACACGACCGGCAATCCGGCATTCAATACGCTGTGGTCGTTCTGCGGCGTTCCAGCGATTTCCCTGCCGCTCTTGCGGGGACCGAACGGACTGCCGGTCGGGGTTCAACTCGTCGGGCGGCGCGGCGAGGATGCCCGGCTTCTGCGGACCGCGCGCTGGCTGGTGACCGCGGTCGATGGCGTCGCGTGACGAGACGAGAGAGCGGAGCGGGTCGCGTGAACCTTGGCGAGCGCTCCACGGCACTGCTGCATGAGTTGGGCCTCGTGGCGAACGGCGAGGCGGTGACGGTCACGCCTCTCAAAGGAGGCATCTCATCCGATATCGCCTGCGTCACCACGGCCGGTGCAACGTACTGCGTCAAGTTCGCGCTTGAGCGGCTTAAGGTGGCGGACGAATGGACGGCGCCGATCCGCAGGAACGCGGCCGAATACGGATGGCTGGAATACGTCCGCGCTATCGATCCGGTGCTGGTCCCCGGACTGCTTGGCCGCAGCGAGGCGCTCGGCGGCTTCGCCATGGCGTTCCTCGATCCGGCGATCTACGTGAACTGGAAGAGCGAGCTTCTGGCCGGTTCGGTCGACGTATCGTTCGCCGCCGCGGTCGGCGCTGCCCTTGGGCGCATTCATGACCGTGCCGCGCACGATCCCGCCATACCCGACCACTTCGCCAACCAGGAAGACTTCTGGGCCCTCCGCCTCGACCCTTACCTGAATTTCACCGCGTCGCGGCATCCGGACCTGGCTGGACCACTGAATGCGATGGTCAACGATCTCATGCGCGCGCGCATTTCCCTGGTTCATGGCGACGTCAGCCCGAAGAATATCCTGAAGGGTCCGGACGGCCCGGTCTTCCTCGACGCGGAGTGCGCTGTCGAAAGCGATCCCTGCTTCGACGTTGCCTTCTGCCTCAATCATCTGCTCATCAAGTCGCTCGCCCGCATTGGCTCGCCGGATGCGCTTGGCCGCAGCATCCTGGCCCTGTGGTCGGCCTACGCAGCGCATGTGAGCTGGGAGAACCCACATGATCTCGATCGAAGAGCCGCCGTCCTTCTTCCCGGTCTGTTGCTCGCCCGCATCGATGGCAAGTCGCCGGTCGAATATCTTGAGGAACCGGCGCGCGTTCGCATCCGTCACATCGCGCAAGGATTGATCGTCGACCCGCCGGCATCCATAGCTGACCTCCTCGTTCGGGCCGAACGCGACGCAGGGCATCCATGAGTACGCCAGGCATTTCCGGAGTAAGAGCCCGCCGCGTCTGGGACTCGCGCGGCCGCCCGACGATCGAGGCCGAGGTCTGGCTGGAGGACGGCCGGTTCGGCCGCGCCATCGCGCCGGCGGGAGCTTCACGCGGGCTGCGGGAGGCGGTCGACCTTCGCGACGGCGGCATCAGGCTCGGCGGCCTTGACGTGCAGACCGCGCTCGACGGCATCCACCGTGAGATTGCCCCGGCGCTGATCGGTCTGGCGGTCACCGATCAGGCGGCGATCGATGCACGGTTGGTCGAACTCGACGGCACGCCGAACAAAGAGCGCCTTGGCGGCAACGCCACGGTCGCGGTTTCCCTGGCTGCGCTCCACGCGTCCGCTGTCGCAATGGGCGTGCCCCTCTGGCGGCGGATATCGAACATGACCGGCGCGGCTCCATCCATCCCGCTGCCCGAGATCCAGATCTTCGGCGGCGGCGCGCACGCCTCCCGCCGCGTCGATATCCAGGACTTCATGATCATGGTTCCGGGCGCCGCATCGATCGCCGAAGCCTTCGAGATCACGGCGGAAGTCTACGCGGCGGCGGGAGCCATCCTGTCGGAACGCGGGGCGTTGAGGGGCGTGGCGGACGAGGGCGGGTGGTGGCCCGAGTTCTCCTCCAACGAACAGGCGCTGGACACGTTGCTGCTGGCCATCGAGCGGGCAGACGAGGTTCCCGGCGAGCGCGTCGTGATTTCGCTCGACGTTGCGTCCTCCGAATTCAGCCGCGATGGACGGTACGAACTGGCGCTCGACGGCCGCACGCTGGACCGCGACGGCATGATCGAAATGCTCGGCGGCTGGCTTGACCGCTATCCGATCGCCTCGATCGAGGACCCGCTCGCCGAGGACGATCTCCACGGCATGGCCGCGTTCACGGCGGCCTATGGCGACCGCGTTCAGATCATCGGCGACGATCTGCTGGTGACGAACGCTGCGCTCGTGGACAAGGCCGCCGCGTCCGGGGCCTGCAACGCTCTCCTTCTCAAGGTCAACCAGGCGGGCACCGTCAGCGAAGCGCTGGCGGCGTGGCGCGCGGCCGCTAAGCATTCTTGGGGAACGGTGGTCTCCGCGCGCTCGGGCGAAACCGAGGACACGTCCATCGTCCACCTTGCGGTCGGTCTCGGCGCGGGCCAGCTCAAGGTCGGGTCGTTCGCGCGATCCGAGCGCATGGCGAAATGGAATGAATGTCTGCGCCTGGAGGAAATCACCAGCCTGAACTTCGCCGGTGCTTCGCCGCTACAATCGACCCGGTGGGCCAGGCAGCGCCGCGGCTGAGTTGCACGCCGTAAGTGGAGCGGGTGAAGGGAATCGAACCCTCGTATGCAGCTTGGGAAGCTGCCGTTCTACCATTGAACTACACCCGCGCTCAGACGCGATATAAGGCCAAGCCGAGTGGCGATGCAATCGCCGTCGGCGTCGCGCCCGGGATGGCGGATCGCCGCAAGACCGCCATGAAAACCACGACAAAACAAGCGGTTGGTAGCGCCGGCCGGGCATGTGAGAACGCTAACAAGCCCATGGTCAAGTCACCATCATCTCTCCTTTCAGCCGCCGGCGCTGGGCTGGCGCTCATCGAAAGGAAGGGAACATGTTCACCCGCTTGCTCACGGCAGCCGCCCTCGCCACGCTGATGTTCACGCCCGTTGCGGCATTCGCTCACGACGTAGGCCCCGATGGCGCGCCCGACCGTGGCGCCGCCGTCACCGCCTGCATCGACTTCAACCAGCGCGGTCCCGTCACGCTGGTCGACGTCGTCGACGATGGCCTTGGCGACTATCTCGTCTGGGTCAAGGATCTGAAAGGCGACCTGTGGGCCTGCAACGCCTCCGGTTACGGCGACGTCTATGCAAGCATCCGCATGGATGGCGACATGCTCGGCGGAAAGGGCCTCGACCTGATCACGCTCGTCAGCGACACCGGCTGGAACAGTCCGTCGGTCACGGCCGAGAACGTTTGCACCGCGATGGCCAAGAACGACGCCGTCGAGGTGCTCGCCAACGTCGCCGACGGGGAGCATGGCTACCTGATCTGGCTGCAAGCGGAAAACGGCGACATCACGATGTGCAACGCCAACGGCCGCGGCGAGGTCTTCGCGTTCCAGGACGTCGATATGCCGATCAACCATCCCGACGCCGGCGACATGAGCTGACCGTCGGTCCGATGGCCCGATGACACGCGCCCGCCCGGCCTTGCTGGGCGGGCGTTTTAGCGCCCCCTTGCCGCCGCCGAACGTCTGGACGAGAGTGGCCGCCGCTGGCGGCATGACGGGGGGCGCCGATGACGGACGCGGATCGGCTGACGGAAATCGAACAAGCCATCGACGCGGTCGCGTCAGTGGACGAACTCCGTGCGAAGCTGGACGCGTGCGAAGATCTTGCACACGCCCCCGGCGAGATCGGCGTCCGCTATCTGGTCGCCCGCGGGATCGTCGAGAATCGGGGTGAACTGCCTCAGTCGGCCCTGGCGCTGTTCCAGCACGCCCGTGCCGCCGCCCTTCGGCAAGGGATAACCGCCCAATTGGCGCGCATTTCGCGAGAGATCGCGCGGGTTCGTTCCTGGCGTGGCGACATCACCGCAGCGTCCATGGAACTGCTGCGATCCGTGGCTGAAATCGAGGCGGCCGAGTCGGCGCTGGCCCGCGAAAGGGCGGGCCCCGACACCGGAGACGCCGGCCTGCAAACGAGCGGAGACGTCGCGCGACGAATTCGCGAGACGGCGCGCATTCGCGCCGACCGCGCGATGACAGTGGCAGAGATCGGACGCCTGGACATCGAGGCTGGCCGCTACGAAGCGGCGGTAGAAGCGTTGGCGGAGGCCGCGCGCCAGGCGCCGGGCGTGCTGGCACCGCGCGAGATCGGCAGGATTGCCCATAACCGATGCGAAGCCCTGTTTGGGCTCGGGCGATGCGACGACTGTCTGAAGCTCATCGAAGAGACGGCGCCGCTGTTCTCGGACGAATTCCCGCGCGATCTGTTCAGGGTGCGGCTGCTGAAAGCGCGTTGCCTGCTTCAACTGGAGAAATACGACGAGGCAACCGAGGCCGCCCGACAGGCGGCAGAGGCGATTGAGGCCGAGGGTGACTCCTACGAGAGGGCTGCGGAGTGGCAGCTCTTCGAGGGGCTGCTCAAGAGGCGTGACGACGCGGAGGCGGCGATCAATGCGTTGCGCCAGGCCCGGCTTCGCTTCGCCGATAGCGGCCTTCCTCGACACGAGGTCGACACCGGCATTCATCTAGCCCGGATATTGGCGGACGTTGGACGCATGCCGGAGGCCGAAGCCACGATCTCCGAGGCGCTGAAACGGGCAAGCGGGCTTCCGGCGCTTGCCGACGTGGTGCGCACGGCGGCCTACGAATTCTGGCAGCCCGAGAAGCGCGCGGATCTCGCTGGCGAGAATGCTATCGGCCCGGCATTGCGCGGACAGAGCGCGCGGTTCCTGGTGATGGTGACGCTCGGCAGCGGCGGCTTTGGCACGGTGCAGCGCGCCACCGACATGGAGACCGGCGAGGAGGTCGCCATCAAGCGCCTGCGTCCGGATCGTGGTGGCTCCGACGCCGTCCGGAAAATGGTCGATGAGAGCGTGCGCAACGAAATCAAGGCGGCCAGGTCGGTCCCGCCGCGCTTTGCCGCGCGCACGCGCTACCTCAACATCGACAGTTCGGGGGAACTGGTGCTGGTTCAGGATTTCGTCGACGGGCCGACCCTGCGCAAGGTTCTGAATGAGGGCGCTGCCGACCTCGCCAGCCGTCTCGCCTATGCCGCGCATCTGGCACGCGGCGTCGCCGCGCTCCACCAGCGCAAGGTCGCCCACCGCGATCTCAAGCCGGAAAACATCATCCTGCGGAACGGCAACGAGCCGGTTCTGATCGACCTCGGTCTTGCCAGCCTCATGGGGACGTCGGAGGTCTTCTCCGGCATGGGCACGCCGGGCTATGCGCCGCCCGAACAATGGCAGGCCGGCGCCGACCCGCGTTTCTTCGGCCGCGAGGATATCTACGCGCTGGGGCGTGTCATCGAGGAACTCGGCGGCGCGCCGCCGCCGGACCGCAAGCTGTCCTCGCTGCTGATGGCGCGCCTCGGGTTCCTGCCCGGCCGTGGGCGCGATCTCAGCGGTGACATCCGCAAGATGGTCGCGCGCATGACGGAACCCGAGCCGGCGAAACGCGACATCGATCTCGGCGAGGTTGCAGGCGCTCTCGATGAAGCCGCCGCCGAGGCTCGCAAAACTCTCAGTTCGACGAAACCGGCGCCGCCGCCAGAGCGGTCGGCGCGCTGAACGTATAGAGCTTGTAGCCGACCGGCGTTTCCGCCGAGCCGACGACCCGCAGCTTGAGGGTCTCGGTCCTGTCCGAGGCGTAGTCTAGGCTCGCGAACCAGCGGCCGCCGAAATTGCGGTCGATGCCTTCCTCGCCACGGTAGAGGGTTAGCCCAAGCGAACTGCCGCGTTCGCCGTAGAGGACGATGTGGTAGGTGTGCCCGGCCTCGACCGCGATCTCGTGCTCGCGGTAAAGCGCCGGTCCCAGCTTGATGGTGCGGCCCGCCTTCAATGATGCGTCGACCTCCACTGGATCGGCGACGGGAGCGCCGCTGGTCTGCTCGAGCGTGCGCCTGGCGTCGGCAAGCATAGTCAGCTCGTGACTGTCGAAACGCGGCAGCACCTGATTCCAGCGCGCCTCTTCGGCAGGGAGGTCGAACGCCGTCGGATCGATGACCCCGCGGATGAGATCGGCGCGCTGGGCGTAGTTGAGCATCACGGCATTCGGCGCGCGGCCGTTGGCGGTCATCGTGACGTTGCCGCCGCTCAGCACCGCGACCACCTTGCCGCTCTTGTCCACGATCGGACTTCCGCTGGCGCCGCCCGACGCCGGCACGCTGTTCTGAACCAGATAAGCGTGGTCGTCGTCGGTGCCGAACAGGAAGTAGTCGCTGACCGATGTCACCGACCCGAACTGGAGTTGCGCCGGCGAACCGAGTTGCGCCAGATTCTGCGCGCCTGTGCCTTCGATCGGGAACCCGGCGGCCGCCAGCGCCACCCCCGATTTCAGGATCGCCGAACCGGAATCAGCGGCCACTTCGAGCATCTTGTCCATGTCGGCGGCGGGCTCGACCTGGAGGATCGCGACGTCGTAGGCCGACGGCATCGCCAGCCCCGCCGTCATCGAGCGGAATCCGTTGCTGGTGTGCTCTGCATCCCGAACGAATTTCTTGAACGCCTGATAGCCCGGGTGAATGAGCGTGCCGGTCACCACATGGTCGGCACCGCCGGGCCGGCGTACCAGGATCGTGTCCGGTCCGTCCTTGTTGAACACGGATGCCACGTGAGCGTTGGTCACCAGCATGCCCGGCTTGTAGGCCCACGCGGTGCCGAGCAGGCTCTCGACGCCGCTGGCGTCGCGCCGGATCACCCCGTAGGTTGCGTCGATAACCGCATCCATCGGCGGCAGGCTGTCCCTGGCGCGCTCGCTCATGGTCTGGCGCAGCGACGCCATCTGGCTGTCGAAATCGGGGAGCGTCCAATAGACCCAGGCGCCCGCAGCGACGGCGATCACGACAACGGCGGCGAGGATGCGCTGGAACACGCCCATGCGCGCCATCGCCTTGCCGAGAGGCACGGCCGATGCCTGCGTGAGCGTGCTCAGCAACCCGTCCGTGCGCGGTCCGCGGCTGAGCTTCACGCGAACCTCGGGGCCTTTCGCGCCGCCCAGCCGGATGGTCGCGTCGGGCGGCACCGCCTGACCTTGATCTGCGTGGTAGCCGTTCAGCTCGAAGTAGTGATCGCCGAACGCCTCAATGGCGTAGTCGCCGGACGGCTGGCGAAACAGGCGGCCGTGCATACCGCCGACCATACGAGCGTCCGGCGGGAAAACGACGTCGCAGGTTCTCTCCCGTCCGAAGACGATCTGATCGGTGCCAGCCGGGAAGCTGCGGGTGTCGGGCAGGTCCAGCGCCGGATTCGCGGACTTTTGCTTCACCGGTTCGATCGTGACCTGCCAATCCATATGTGGCGTACTTCATCCGCTGGCGAAAAGACACGGCGGAGAATAACAAGGGGAAGAAGGCAAAAAAAGGCTAGTTTCAAAGCAGTAGAGGGACTTTGTGCTGGCCGGATTGCGGGCTTCGTGAACGTATGAATCGAGAAGACATTGCAAGTGTACTGGAGTCGGCAAGGTTGTTTCGCGGCGCTGATCCTGCCGCCCTCAAGCGCGTCGCGCAGCAGCCGCGCGCCCGACGACAGACGGCTGCCGGCGAACTGATCTATGAGGCCGGCGATCCGGCCGAGGCCATCTTCCTCGCGTTTCCCGCCGATCCTGCCGCAGTCGGCCCGCGCGGCATCGTCGAGTTGGTGCTGCCCACCAACGATGACGGCCTGCAGCCGCACGCCGAGCACGTCGTCGCCGGTGATGCCTTCGGCGAGTTCGAGTTCGTGGCTGCCGGTCTGATCGAGGGCAAGATCGTCCGGCGTTCGACCGCGCGGACAATCGTCGCCTGCGAACTTTACCGGATTCCCTATTCGCTTCTGGCGGCGATCATTGCCGAAGCCGAGCCCGTCCGTGGCCGGCTGATCCGTCTTTCGATGGAGCGCCTGATCTCGGCGCTCAACGTCAGGTCGACCCACATGCTGGGTGATCGCGACATTGCACTCGCCAACTGGCTCCTCGACGCCGCCGACAATGTCGGTATCGCAGAGGGACGCCATGTGCGCTTCTCGCGCGCCATCGGTCAGCGCGAGATTGCCGACGCACTGGGCGTCAGCCGCGAGACGATCAGCCTGCGCCTCAACGAATGGGAGCGCGCCGGTCTTCTCAACACCGGGGGCCAGTCGCAGCGCTTCGAGATTCTCGACTACCCGCGGGTTGCGCTGCGTGCGGCCGTCCGCAAGCACGATGCCCGTGGCGCGATCGACGCCGCACTCGCCGAGATCGACGCCGACCTCGATCGCGGCGAGCTCGTCAGGGCCCGCAATGTGGCGCTCGACATGCTGGTGTTCTTTCCCGCAAGCCCGGAGCTACGCCACCGCGTGGCGCTCGCCGGCATCCGCGCCGGCGCCGTGCGCGAAGCGGTCGAGGTTCTCGCGCAAGGCGGCTACGCGACCGGCGGGGATATCGACCTGTTGCGCGACCGCACGATCCTCGGCCTACGCCATCCCGCGGTTGCGCCGGCGCGGCTCTTCTTCGGTTCCGGCGAGCCGGACAACGACAGCAGTTCGGACGTGGACATAGAGGAACGGGTGCCCGTCCTGATCGAGGACATCGCCGCGATCGAGGCGCGCGCCCGCAAGGAGATGGCGTTCGCTACGACCGACGTCGATCACCGTCGGCGCTGCGCGGCTGTCTCCAGCCGGCAGTATCAAGCCATTTTCGACGCCACCGGTGGCATCTACGCCGGCATCAACGCGGCGATGATGTCCGCTGTCGCCGGCGATGGCGACAACTCGGCCGAACTCGCGCGGCGGATCATCAAGCAGATCGGCGATGCGCCGGCGGGCTATTGGCAGCAGGCGACGCTCGGCGAAGCCCACCTGCTGCTCGGCGACGAGCCCGCGGCGCTGCGTGCGTTCGCAACCGCCGCAGCGGAGAACGACGCGACCGACGGCAGGATGTCTTCCACACGCCTGCAGGTGCGCCGGATCGGCGAATCCGTCCGCAGCGAAGTCGAGACCGCGCTCCAGCGGCTGCCTGTCGGTCGCGTGGCCGTCTATTCCGGACGCCTGTTCCGCGGCAGCGATCTGGATGCCGCGGAGCAGGAGCGCCTCGAAGCGACGCTGCGTCCGCGTATTCAGTCGGCCCTGAAGGCGGAGAACCTCCGCTACCTGTTCGGAAGCCTGGCGTGCGGCGCCGACGTTCTGGTCGCCGAGATGGCTCTCGCCGCAGGGCTCGAACTGCACGTCGTGCTGCCCTTTCCGGTCGAGAATTTCATCGAGGCATCGGTGGCGATCGGCAATCCATTTGGCGGTCCGGACCGGTGGATCGATCGGTTCTGGTCGTGCCTCAATCGTTCGACTTCTTTCGCGTCGGTGGTCGATTTTCCCGCGAACAAACGCGCGCTCGACGCGCACTTCTACCACGGCTTTCGTCTGGCGGCGGGGCTCGCCCTGCTCAGAGCCGATGCGCTGACATCCAGCAGCACCATGATCGCCGTCTCTGGCGGACGCACCGGCAACAACATGGCCGGAACATCCCGGGCGAAGCGCGAATGGACGGCCACCGGCCACCCGTTGGTCGATATCGCCGTGGAGCTGGAATCGCGGCACGAAGCCGACGGCGACAGCGGGCCCGACGTGTTCGCGCCGGTCGTGTTCTTGTGGCCGACCGAGCCGGCGGTCGATCTTGCCGCCATCTATCGGATTGCGGCCGGGGCGACCAGCTATCGCCTCGACTTCGTCACGCGCACCTCACGCGACAGGCGCATGGGCGCCGCCGTCCGGCTGCCGGACATGAAGACGGCGCTCGATGTCCTCGCCGCGCTTGCGAGCCATTGCCAGGAAGTGCGGGCGCCGGTCAGGATCGTCGGCGATTTCGGCCCCGTCCTCGACGCCAGATCGCAGGTCAGCGACGCGCAGATCTCGCGACTCTGGGCCGCTTCGGACCTGATCGGTTTCCCGGCGGCCGTACCGATCGCCACGATGGCCTTCGCGGCGCAAGCGCGCCTCCAGGCGGCCGACCGCGTCGGTTTTGCTCCGATTGGCCGGTCGGCGCCGGCGGCCGAAGGCCGGCCGCTCGCCGCGCGCGAGGTCTATGCTCTGTCTTTCGGCGAGGACCGCGCCGCGCTCTATTCCTTGGCGACCGTATCGGCGATCCAGGGGTAGAACTCGGAAATCCGCGTGTAGACACCGGGCAGGCCCCGCTGGCCGCAACTGATGCCCCAACTCACGATGCCGACCTGAATGTAGCCGCGGCTGTTGTCTTCGTCCTTGGCGACAAGCGGACCGCCGCTGTCTCCCTGGCACGAATCGCCCGAGGCCTTGGGCGTCCCCGCGCAGATTTCGGCGGACTCGGCGATCCTGACGCCGGCCTTGGCGGACAGGGCGTTTGCGGCAAAGGCGGCGAGGCAGTCGTCATAGGTGTAGCGTTGAAGCTCGACCTGGCGCAGTTGATTGGGTGACTGGATCTTTCCGGACTTCTGGAGTTCGAACGGATCGACCGTGCTCTTGTCGGCGCTGTTGTTCATCGCCGCCTTGAATGCATCCGGACTGTACAGGCTGCCCCATCCGGTGACCGTCACCTTCATGCCTGGCGAGGCGTATTTCGTCTCGGCGGCGGCGTCTGCGATGTCAATCCAGGCGGCGTCGGGGAGGGGCCTCTCCAGCTTGATAAGCGCAACGTCGGCCTTGGTCTTTGAGCCAAAACTCGGATTGTAGTCCGGGTTAACGATCACCTTTTCGGAATCGATCATGGTCAACTCGGTCTGGTAGATGCTGCCATAGCCGACGATGACGCTCTTGATCGGGCCGCCGCGCCACGCGCAGTGGGCCGCGGTCAGGACCCACTGGTCGGAAATGAGGGAGCCACCGCAAAATCCGCTTTGCGCGTCGTGGAACATGAACAGGCGCACCTGCCAGGGCCACGAGCCTTCCTGCGCCGCTTCGCCGTTGACGATGTAGTCGCCAATGCCGGCCATGGCGGCTGTGCCGCTCATGCAGATCGCGATCACCGCGCCCGAGATGAATGCCGATACACTGCGCATCAATTTCTCCTGATCCTGGACACCTTCAATGAGCGGAGCAAAATCGCTGCTTGCCCGTCACCATAGCCGATCCCGCAAGTCGGCCGAATATCCTCTTTCAACCAGTTGCCGTGGGCGCGGAAACTCGATTGGAAATTTGTTCGTTTGTTGCCGGTCGCTGGGAGAATCATGGACAAAATAGAGGCCACGATCCGCATCGAACCGGCGTCGGCGAGACGCGAGCCGGAAGGATCCGGCTCGCGCTTGTTGGTCGTTAGCGGGGCGGCACCATGTCCGCGAACGCATTGACGGACGTCATGAGGTCGTCAAACGCGGCCTTCGGGCTCTTGGCATCGCCGCCGGTACTGTCCCGATTGGTTGCGGGCATCGCTTCGGTCGGAAGCGCGGCGCCGACCTTGGCAAGCTCGGCACGGGCCGCGGCGACATCGGCCGGGCTCGCGTCGGCCGGGATCATTGCGCCGGCTGTGCGTGTCGCGGCGGAGCCGGCAGCCGGTCCGTAGAGAACCTGGATGCCTTCGATATCCTGGGCCGAGAGGTTGTCGATCGGCACTTCGCGGTAGCACGGGTTCTTCTTGCCGGGGATCTGCTTGAACTCTTCCTTGGCGAAATTGTACTGCATGATCGACTGCTGGTCGTAGTCGCCGACAGCAGCCAGATCCTGGATCTCCGAATCGGGGAACTTGCCGATCTGTCCCTTTGCGTATTCGACCGTCCAACCGGACAGCTTCGAGATATTCTCGTAGTCGAACCACTCGTCGCACAGCGCGCGTTGGTGTTCGTGCATGAGGCCAAGGGCGTGCCCGAATTCATGCCGCACGGCGTGGGTTGTCCAGGTCGGATTGACGGTACGGCCACGGTCGACGTCAGGCAGGTTCATCGTCACCAGAAATTTCGGGTTCAGCGAAACGCGGCCGAGGTACGACCAGTCGCCTTTGGAACTGCCTTCCTGGTTGACGAACAGGCTAAGCGGCGCCTTCGGATCGAGGTTGATACGGATGTCAGCGCTGCTTGCATCCTTGCAGATCGAGTTCTTGCCATTGGTCTTGTGCGAAAAGGTCAGGTCGGCAGCGTCCGTCCAGACCTTGGCCAATTCCATCACGAAGTCTTGGAGTTCGGCTGTTCCGTTCCAGAAACAGACCGAAATGTCGTGCCTTGACCAAGCAAGGTCGAGATAGACGACGAACCGCGCCGTCTCCAGCGCGCTGCCGGGTACGCCTGCCGTATCGGCGACCGCCAGTTTCTCACGGACGTCGGCGGCAGCGCGCTCAACATCCGCATTGGCCTCGATTATTGCCAGCGGATTGGCGACGTCGTGCGCCAGCGCGTGTCCCGAGGTCGAAAGCGCGGCCACGATTGAAAATAGACTTACCAAAGGAAGTCGGAGCAAAGGGAAATCTCCATGTTTGAGGCAAACAGAAACTAACGCGAACCCGGAAACCATGCAATTGCAACAAAAAAGCGACAAGCTACTTGCGCGAGCCGAATAATTCTGTTGCTACCTCGATTGGCGGCCCATTCGCGCCGGAGGGCACTCGGCGTCAAACAGGCCCGATGCCGCTCGTCGGGCCTTGGACGCAAGGGTCGCATCGCCATATAACGGCCAGCATTCGGTCGTCTCCGGAGGGAGAACATGAACAGCGCATCGCTCACCCGTTTCTTTGGCGGCTCCCCCGGTCGCGTACTCGTCCAGCTCGTGGTCATGTCTTTCGTGCTGGGCGTGGTCCTGAGCGCGCTCGGCGTCTCGCCGTTCGACATCGTCGACGGGCTGCAGCGGCTGGCCCTGCGTATCTACAATACGGGTTTCGATACGCTGACATGGGGCGTGCGCTATTTGCTGCTCGGCGCCGTGATTGTGGTTCCGGTCTGGCTGGTCATGCGCATCCTGAAGTTTGGGCGGCGCGACCGGTCGAGCTTCTAGCCCGTTCCGGACAGCCGCTCGGCATCGCTGCCGACGATTTCGCCAATGGCCGAGAGGCCTTCGCGATCCAGTCGCCGGGCGAGGCCGGCAACAATGCGGCCGGGCAGGCCAAGCCCCTCGTAGACCAGTCCGGTATAGAGTTGGAGGAGGTCGGCGCCGGCGGTCAGTTTGGTCCACGCCGCCTCCACGGAATCGATTCCGCCGACGCCAACGAGCACGAGCCGTTCCCCGCACAGCCGGCGGAGCTTAGCGAGCATGGCGGTCGAGCGCCGGAAGAGCGGGCGGCCGGACAGCCCGCCCGTTTCGGCGGCAGTCGCAGTGTCGCGAAGGCCGCTGCGCGCGATTGTCGTATTGCTCACGATCAATCCCTCGATCCGGTTTTCGATCGCCGTGTCGGCGATCGCCTCGAGGCTGGCGTCGTCGAGATCGGGCGCCAGCTTGAGAAGAATCGGGACTGGCCGCCCCGCGCCGCGCGCTTCGGTCACCGCGGCCAGCAGTTCCGCAAGCGCACCTCGCTCTTGCAGGTCACGCAGGCCGGGTGTGTTTGGCGACGAAACATTGATGGTGATGTAGTCGGCAAGCGACGAAAACCGACGGACGCCGCTGGCATAATCCGATACGCGATCCGCGCTGTCGCGATTGGCTCCGATGTTGACCCCGACGATCCCCCGCCGCCGGCACTGGGCCAAACGGCGTTCGGCCGCATCGAAGCCTTCGTTGTTGAACCCGAGACGGTTGATGACGGCGCGATCGGCCGGCAGGCGGAAGACGCGGGGCCTCGGATTGCCCGCCTGGGGTCGCGGCGTGATGGTGCCGACCTCTGCAAAACCGAAACCCAGTGCGAGGGCCGCAGCGGGGACTTCGGCGTTTTTGTCGAAACCAGCGGCAAGTCCGAGCGGGTTAGGAAAGTCGAGGTCCAGCAGGCGGCGCGAAAGCCCGCCGTCGGACGGTTGCGCCCGCGGAAAGAGCCCGGTCGCAAGCGCTCGCACCGTCAACCGGTGCGCTGTCTCGGGTTCGATGGCGAAGAGCAGCGGACGCAAAAGCCCGTAGCCGTCCATCATGGCGCCAGATCAGGGAAGATGTGCACGCCCGTGTCCGTCAGCGGCAGCGGCTTTGCCCAAAGCGCGATGCTTGGGTCGAGCGTGCCGTAGAGATGCGGAAAGAGCGCCCCGCCGCGCGACGGTTCGTAGCGAAGCTCCGGCCCCAGCGTGAGATCGTCGAAGGCGACGAGAACTAGGTCGGCCACACCGGCGAAATGCCGCTCGGCGGTCTCCTTGACCGTCGCATCAGTGGAAAAATGGATATAGCCGTCGGCCAAATCGATCCCGGCGCCACGGAAGAGTCCCTCTTCGATGGCTTCGCGCCACAATCGTGCCGGGCAGATCTTGTAAACGGTCGTCATCGCGGTTGGCCGATCGAGGCGGGCGACCGCGACCCTAGCCATCGCGGCAGGGCGCGACAAGCGCCCGTGCCGGCCGACGCCCGCTGTGATAACTTCGCGTGAAAAGTACATGTATTGGAGGTTGCGTCCATGATCCGCCCCTTGGCGATCCTTGCCACGGCCATGACGGTTGTTCTCGTTGCGCCGGCGCTTTCCGAAGAGGCGCCCGCCGGCCGATTCCAGGTGTCGCCGGCCGACGGCGGCGGCTTCGTTCGCCTCGACACCAGGACTGGATCAGTCTCCCATTGCGGCCAGCGCGACGGCATCTGGTTCTGCGAAGTTCTGGCCGATAGCGGCCTGAAGGAGCAAGTGACGGACCTGTCGGCAAAGGTCGATCGGCTCTCCGCCGACGTCGACCGCCTTGCCGCGCGCGTCGATCAATTGGCGGCGGCGACTGACGGCACGGCTGTTGGCTTGCCCGGCGACGGCCACGCGGGAGACGACATCCGTGCGGTAGCCGGGCCGGGATTCGCCGGTACGGTTGTGCAACGCTTTTTGGACATGGTCAGGGAACTCAAAAGCGACCGCGCCGGCCAAACATGATCGTGCGCCTGCCTTTGCGTCCGTCTCGAAAATCGTCCGAGACCACGCAAGAGGACAAGAGGGGGAAGGCAACCGGGCGATGAACATCCTGATGGTCACCAACACCTTTGCGCCGCACGTCTCAGGCGTGGCGCGATCGGTGACCATGTTCACGGATGAATATCGGCGGCGCAGCCATCGTGTCCTTGTCGTCGCGCCCGAATTCGACGGTGCTCCCGAACACGAAGTCGACGTCATTCGCCTCGGCGCACTACGCAATTTCGCCGGCACCGACTATTCCGTCGTGATCGGGCCGCCGCTGCAACTGGCGCGCGCCGTCAGCGAATTTCGCCCGGATATCATCCACGCCCACAGCCCGTTCCTGCTGGGCACGACGGCGGCGCGTCTGGCGCGAACGCGTCAGCTTCCGCTCGTTTTCACGCATCACACCCTCTATGAGCAATATACGCACTACGTTCCGGGTGACTCCCCGCTGATCAAGCGCCTGGCGGTCCACCGCGCCACGCGATACGCGAACGCAAGCGACGCCGTATTCGTGCCGTCGCGGAGTATTTACGAACTCTTGCGCGAGCGCGGCGTCACGGTGCCGATGTATGAGGTCCCGACCGGTGTGCCGCTCGACGTATTCGATCGCGGCGACGGAGGTGCGTTCAGGGCCCGTTTCGGAATACCGGCCGACGCTATGATCGTTGGCCATGTCGGCCGGCTTGCCGAGGAGAAGAACCTCGGCTTCCTTGGCGCCGCCATCGCTCGTTTTCTCG
The DNA here is from genome assembly GCA_963781775.1 of uncultured Alphaproteobacteria bacterium. GTDB lineage: Bacteria > Pseudomonadota > Alphaproteobacteria > Rhizobiales > Kaistiaceae > CAVSRC01. The sequence continues at coordinate 18,132 of CAWAHE010000025.1, forward strand.
CGGCGACACCGGGGGCTTACGCGGTCATCGTCGGCGATGGCCCGTCACGCGAACACGTGGCGGAGACCTTCGGCGATGCGGGGGTCGCCGAGCGGGTGGTGTTCACGGGCACTTTGCGTCCGCCGGCGCTGATCGACGCGTATCATGCGATGAACGTGTTCGCGTTTGCATCGCTCACAGAGACACAGGGACTGGTCCTCGCCGAAGCGATGGCAGCCGGCGTGGCAGTCGTCGCCATCGACGCGCCCGGAGCGCGCGAGATCGTGCGCGACCGGCAGAACGGGCGCCTGCTGCCGGTCGCTGACGAATCTGCTTTCAGCCGGGCGTTGTCCTGGGTCCTGACGCGCAATGAAGCCGACGCAAGGTCATTGCGTTTCCTGGCCAGATCGAGCGCGCGGGAGTTTTCGCTGGACGCGGTGACCGACCGCGCGCTCGCCGCTTATGAGGAAATCATCGCCGGCGCCCGCAAGCGCGACATGCTGGGCGCGGTTCGGTCGGTGCTGGCAGGCCGCAGGCGGTCGGCGGCCCAGGACGGGAGCGCCCCGTCGGTCCGGCCGCAATCCGGTTCATGACGGACCGCCGGCGCCCGGCTTGAACCGCTCCGTCGCCGTAACGAGCTCGTGGATGATGCCGGGCTCGGTCATGGCGTGGCCGCTGTCCTCGGCAACCCGGTAGGCGGCCTTCGGCCACGCCTTGTGCAACTCCCAGGCTGTCTCGATCGGCGTGCACAGGTCGTAGCGTCCATGCACGATGACCCCGGGGATATCCGTCAGGCGGCCGGCATGCGCGAGAAGCTGGTCGTCGCGTTCGAAGAAGCCGCGGTTCTGAAAGTAGTGGCACTCGATCCGCGCGAACGCGATCGCGTATTGCGGTTGACCGAAGGCGGCGACGCGACCGGGATCGGGCAATAGCGAAAGCGAGGCGCCTTCCCACATGCTCCAGGCACGTGCCGCTTCAAGCTGGACGGCCTCGTCCGAGCCGGTCAGCCGGCGGTGATAGGCCGCGATCAGATCGCCCCGTTCGGCCTTCGGTATTGGCCTCAGATAGTCCTCGAACGCCTCGGGCAGAAGGTACGAGGCGCCTTCCTGATAGAACCACAGCAGCTCCCGGCGCCGCAGCGTGAAGATGCCGCGCACGATGAGTTCGCTGACGCGCTCAGGATGAGTCTCCGCATAGGCGAGTGCCAGCGTCGATCCCCATGATCCGCCGAAGACTTGCCAGCGCTCGATGCCAAGATGCTGGCGGATCGTTTCGATGTCGGCGACGAGATGCCAGGTCGTATTTTCCTCGAGTTCCGCGTAGGGCGTCGATTGCCCGCAGCCACGCTGGTCGAACAGGATCATGCGGTAGGCGGCGGGATCGTGGAAACGCGGCATGGTCGGGCTGATGCCGGCTCCGGGGCCGCCATGGAGGACCACCGCGGGCTTACCTTGCGGGTTTCCGTATTCGGCCACGTAAATCTCGTGCAACGCCGATACCTTGAGGCGATGCGTGGCATAGGGCTCGATGGCGGGGAAGAGCAGGCGACGGTTTTCGGTCATGGCGTCCGCGCGTTTGAAAGGGGCGGCCACCTTGCCATTCAGCCGCGGCCGGTGCCAGTCGTCACGTCTGGATGTCGGCGGTAAGCGGACTGCCGGGCCGGCGGATCGCGTCGATGACGGCCTCCTGCGACTGCGATGCCCTTTTGGTGGCGAGGCTGACCGCCAGCGCGACGAGAAAACCGACCGGCAGCCCAATGATTGGCGCCGACAACTCGGACAAGCCCAGTGCATCGGTGCTCACCGGCAGGACGCCCGGAAACCGTATGGCGGCGAGGATTGCGGCGGTCGTCGCAAAGCCGGCGATCATGCCGGCGATTGCGCCCCAGCGGGTCGCGCCCTTCCACCAGATAGCAAGGACCACGGCCGGGAACAGGCCTCCGGCCGATAGCGAAAGGGCAACAAACGCCAGGGACGAAACGTCGCGAGGGTATTTCGCACCGATCATGGCGGCGCCGAGCACGGTTCCGATCAACAGCAGGCGAGTGACGATCAGGCCACGGCCCACCGACGCTTTTGCATTGATCAGCCGTCCATAGACGTCGTGGCCAAGCGCTCCGGCGACAGCCAGCGCCATCATATTTGCCGCAGCCAGCGCGGCGGCCAATGTCCCGACCGCGATCAGCGCCGTGGCGACGTATGGCAGCCCCACCAGATCGCCCCACGCCAGGACGATTGCGTCGCCGCTGATGGCGAGGTCCGGAGCGGCGACGGGGCCGGCGCTGCCGTTGAGGGCGATGCACGCAGCCCGGGCGGCGGTGACCGACGCTGCGTCTGCGCCGCACAGCATCACCAGCCCGCGTTGCCCCAGCACGAACAGCCAGTCGGGCAAGTCCCCGATCGCCGTCCCGACCAGGTCGCGCAGGATGGCGAGCCTGGCGAACGCGACGTAGGCCGGCACCGCCATCGCGACAACGAGCACGAACGCGAGAGACCATCCCGCGGATCGGCGCGTAGCGGCAACGCCGCTCACCGTTGCCGTGCGCAGCAGCAATTGAGGTAACACCGCGACTCCGGCGGCAAGCGAGATCGCGGTGGCCAGTAACTGCAACCCTCCCTGCGGTGCAAACTGACCGATCGGCGACGCGGCGAGGTCGCCTGATGTTGCAAGGGCGGCGCCATCCTCGAGAGCAAAGCCGACGGCGAGTTGGGGCAACGGCAGCGAGTAAGCGATGGTCGAGAGAACGGCGACCGGCACCAGGAAGGCGATCGCGAGAACGATGTATTGAGCGAGCGCGGTCAGCGTCACCGCGCGCATGCCGCCCAGCACGGTGCCCGACAGGACGAGAGCAATCACCACCGCTCCCGCCGATTGCGGCGAGAGGGTGAAGAGCCGCGACGTGACCAGTGTGCCGGTCGCGATCGCCGCGGCGAGCGCCGGGACGAGTGTCGCGGCGACGATAAGTGCCGCGACCAACCGGATCAGGCGGCCGCCATACCGAATGGCGAGAAAGTCGCCGATGCTGAGCGCCCCGGATTTGCGGAGATAGGGTGCGATCAAAATCGCGAGGAGCAGGAACCCGAAGCACCAACCGAGTACGATCGCGATGCCCAGCCGAAAGTCGTGCAGGAACGCGTTGGCAAGGCCAAGGATTGCTCCGGCCGACAGAAACGCCGCCGCGCTGGCGATGCCGTTGGTCATCGCGGATATACCGCCGCCGGCCGAATGAAATTCCGTCGCTTGCATGGTGCGCTCGCTGGCGCCGGCCAAGGCGAAGGCGACGATCACACCGACGCCGAGCGTCGTGCCCAGAGCGATGTCCGGCAAACCGAAGTTGCCAAGCAGCGCCAGCACGATCAGCCCGGCAACGAATGCCGCCGCGAACAGACCGGAAGGACTTCGGAAGGTCTCGGCAGAATTTCGTTCGGCCATGTCGGCGCGGCCCGGCTGGTCAGGACCCGTCGAAGCGACGGTCCAGCCGGTCCTGGGCTTGGGCAAACCAGAAGATGGCCACTACGATCAACACGGGTACCAGGATGCCGGTCAGAAAGTAGCTGGTCGGCAGCCCCAGGACCGTCGAATGATCGAACAACGACGAGGCCATCGCCGGCGCCAGTGCAATCAGCGTCAGGCCGGCGATCACGCCAACCGCCAGAGCCCAGCTGGCCTCCCATCGCGAGGCTTCGCGTGCGTCGCTCAAACCAACTCCTGACGGGACGAGCTTTCGAATCGGCTAGTCACCGGCGCCAGATTTGCACGCCTGTCACCCGCGCGCACGTGGGGAAGACCTCACCTACTTTGCGCTGGCATCCGTCATCGGCTCGTGATTTCTACTGAGGAACAAGAGAATCGGCGGGAGGAAAATCGATGCTCAAGGAATTCCGCGAATTCGCCCTCAAGGGCAACATGGTTGATCTTGCCATTGGCGTCATTATCGGCGCGGCCTTTGGCGGCTTGGTTCAGTCGATCGTCAATGACTTGCTGATGCCTTTGATCGGTCTGGTGACCGGCGGTATCGACTTCTCGCAGATGTATTGGCAACTCACCGGTGCATCTCAGCCGACCCTGGATCAAGCCAAGGAGACCGGCGCGACAATCGCTTACGGGCATTTCATCACGCTCGCCATCAACTTCCTGATCGTCGCCTGGGTGCTCTTCATGGTCGTCAAGGCGATGAACCGCCTGAAGCGGAAGCAGGAGGAAAAACCCGCCCAGGCACCGCCGCCGGCGGAGGACGTGCAGCTTCTGCGCGAAATCCGCGATCTTCTGGCCAAGCGCTAGGCCTGTCAGTCATCATCGGGGCTTGTCGATAGCCGGAAGACGTGTGATCACTTTTTCCGCCCGCGTATTGGCGCGGGCGGACCCACCATGCCGAAAGACGCTTCCGTGCCTCCGTCCGATCTGGTTGCGGCCCTGCGCCGCGAAGCCCGCGATGCGCCGGAAAGCGGAATCGTTGAGGTTTTCAACTACGGACGCGGACGGGCCGGGCTGATTCCGCTCTGGGTCGGCGAGGGGGATCTGCCGACTCCGGGCTTCATCTCCGACGCCGCCGCGCGGTCCCTGGCCGACGGCGAGACCTTCTACACATATCAGCGGGGACTGCCGGAACTTCGGGCGGCGCTCGCCCGCTACCACGAGCGCGTGTATGGGCGGGCATTCCCGGCCGAGCGTTTCTTCATCACCGGCGGCGGCATGCAGGCGATCCAGATCGCCTGCCGGATGGCGGCCGGCGTCGGCGACGAGGTTCTCGTGCCGACGCCAACCTGGCCCAACATCACGGCAGCCATCGGCATCGCGGGCGCGACGCCCGTACCCGTGCAGGTCACTTTCGGCAACGCCGGCTGGAGGCTCGACCTTGATCGCCTGTTCGCGGCCGCGACCCCGCGGACGAAGGCGATCTTCCTGAACTCGCCCACCAACCCGACGGGCTGGACGGCGCACCGCGACCAGCTCGTCGCCATTCTGGATTTTGCTCGCAGCCGTGGCCTGTGGATCGTCGCCGACGAGGTCTATCACCGCTTCTATTATTCCGGCGACCGCTCGCCGTCGTTCTACGATATCGCAGAACCGGACGAACGGATTCTCTTCGTCAACACCTTCTCGAAGAACTGGGCGATGACCGGATGGCGTGTGGGCTGGCTGTCGGCGCCGCCGGCCCTTGGCCAGGCGATCGAGAACCTGATCCAGTACTCGACGTCCGGAGTGGCGGCGTTCATGCAGCGTGCCGCCACCGTCGCTCTGGACGAGGGCGACGAGTTCCTTCGCTACCAGGTGGAGCGCGCCCGCACCGGTCGTGACATCGTGTGCAAGGGGCTGGCCGCGACCGGACGGGTGCGGTTTGCCGAGCCGGAGGGCGCCTTCTATCTCTTCTTTGCGGTCGAGGGGGAGACCGATACCCGCGAGCTCGGCCTGCGGCTGGTCGACGAGGCGAACGTCGGACTGGCGCCCGGGGCTGCGTTTGGAGCCGCGGATGGCGGCTTCATGCGTCTCTGCTTTGCCCGCGATGCTGGACAATTGACCGAGGCGACCGACCGTCTGGCGACGTGGCTCGGCCGGTCGTGAGCGGCGTTCCGGGCCCGGCCCAGAGGACGGCCCGGTGATCGACGGCAGCCTGGTGGCGCTCACGCGGCGGACGCTGGTCACTCTCGCCATCGCGGCCGTCGGCGGGGCGATCTTCGGCCTGCTCAACCTGCCCGCGGGCTGGCTGACCGGCGGCATGATCGCCGTGGCAATCGCGGCCCTCTCCCGCGTGCCGGTGGAGATACCGTCGCCGCTCCGCAACGTCGCTTTCGTGGTCATCGGCTCGTTCCTCGGCTCCAGCGTTTCGCCGGAGCTGGTCGGCGAATTGCCACGCTGGCCGATCAGCCTGGCGATTCTCGCCGTCAACCTCGCCGTCCTGCAATGGGCCGCGCAGACGTTTCTGCACAAGGTCTGTGGCTGGGACCGGCAGACGGCTTTCTTCGCCGCCATTCCGGGCCTGACCAGCTATGTCATCGCGCTTGCCCTTCCGACGCGCGCCGACACCTCGCGCATCGCAGTGTCGCAGACCATCCGCGTTTTTCTGCTGGTGGTGTTTCTGCCGAAGGCCGTATCGCTGGTTGGGGCTGCCGCGCCGGGACCCGTTGCTGCCTCGGCGTCTCTCCTCGAAATCGCAATCACCCTCGCCGGTGGCACTGTCGGCGGCGTCATCTTTTCGTTTGTCGGGATTCCGGCGGGGCCGCTCCTCGGCGCGCTCCTGGTCAGCGGCATCCTGCATGGCACCGGCTTGGTCAGCGGCGGTCTGGCGCAACCGCTGCTCGTCGCCGCCTATATCGTTCTCGGCGGCCTCATCGGCAGCCGCTTCGCCGGCACCACCATGAAGATGCTGACTGCGATGTTTGCGGCCTCGCTCGGCGCCTTCGCCATCTCTCTCGCAGTCGCGGTGACCGGGGCGTGGATCGCCGCATGGCTCACCGGGCAGCCGCTCAGCCAGATGGTATTGGCTTTCGCACCCGGTGGAATTGACGTGATGACCATCATGGCCTTCGCGCTCAATCTGGACGCGGCTTTCGTCGCCGCGCATCAGCTCGCGCGGTTCCTGTTCATCGCGATCTACGCGCCAATGTTCGTCCGGGATGTGCGCGAGGGGCCGCCCGACGAAAAGACCTGAGCGTCAGCGTCAGCCGCCTGCTGGCGGGAAGACACCGACGCGGGCGTTTCCGCCAGCGGCCGCCGCCTGTCGCGGGGCCGGTTCGTCCTGCCCCTGGAACAGCGGCAGATCGAGCGTCGCCCATACGTCGGTGAGAGCCGTCACCAGCCCGGCGATCAGACGCTCGTCGTGGAACGGCGTCGGCGTAATGCGCAAACGCTCCTCACCGCGCGGGACCGTCGGATAGTTGATCGGCTGAATGTAGATGTTGTGGCGGTGGAGGAGCAGATCGCTCGCCTCCTTGCAACGTTCCGCATCGCCGACGAACACCGGCACGATGTGTGTCTCGGTCGGCATCACCGGGAGCCCGGCGGCGACCAGCGCCTGCTTGGTCAGAGCGGCATTGCGCTGATGCGTTTCACGCTCGCCCGCCGACGCCTTCAGGTGCCGGATCGAGGTGAGGGCCGCGGCCGCGATCGCCGGCGGCAGGGCAGTGGTGAAGATGAAGCCCGGCGCGTAGGAACGCACGGCATCCACGACCGCACGGCTTGATGTGACGTAGCCCCCCAGGGCGCCAAACGCCTTGGCCAGGGTTCCTTCGATCACGTCGATGCGGTCCATGACGCCATCGCGCTCGGCGATGCCGCCGCCGCGCGGACCGTACATGCCGACGGCGTGGACCTCGTCGAGATAGGTCATGGCGCCGTATTTCTTGGCGAGGTCGGCAATCTTGGCGATTGGGGCGATGTCGCCGTCCATCGAGTAAACCGATTCGAAGGCGATCAGCTTGGCGCGCTCCGGCGCGGTCTCCTTGAGAAGGCTCTCGAGGTGATCGAGATCGTTGTGGCGGAAGATGAGTTTCTGTCCGCCAGCCCGGCGCACGCCCTCGATCATGGAAGCGTGGTTCAATTCGTCGGAGAAGATGACGCAGTCGGGCAACAGTTTGGCGATCGTGGAGATCGTCGCCTCGTTCGAGACGAAGCCGGAGGTGAAGACGAGCCCGGCTTCCTTGCCGTGCAGGTCGGCAAGTTCCTGCTCCAGTTGCACCAGCGGGTGGTTGGTGCCGGAGATATTTCGGGTGCCGCCGGCGCCGACGCCCATCGTGCGCGCCGCCTCGGTCATGGCCTCGATCACGGCCGCGTTCTGTCCCATCCCTAGGTAGTCGTTGGAACACCATACGACGATCTCGCGGGGGCCCTGCTCGGACCGCCACGTTGCGAATGGAAACCTGCCGGCAATTCGCTCCAGATCGGCGAAGACCCGGTACCGGCTCTCGGCGTGCAGCGCGGCAATCGCCTCGCCGAAGATCGATTGATAGTCCATCAAGGCGGCCTTGTTCTTTAGAACGACGCGAAGGTAATGGCCCCCACCGGCCAAGTCCACCGGCACTTTGCCGCTGGTCGCATTCGCAGCCTTTGCGCTGCATCAAACGCATGGGAGGTCAAATGCCAAAACATCAGGGGCAAAGGCTCCCATTGTTAGGTCAATTTTCGGTTGCAACCCGCGCAACCCCGCCAGAATCGGCCCGTTTCCGCTATCCCCGCGCTAGACGCCGGGCTAGGATCGAGGCGGCGGACAGGATGAGGTCATCGTGACACGATCATTGCGGGCAGTAACGGCGATTCTCGCCGGGATTTGGTTTGCGGGCCTCGCGGGCAGCGCGCTCGCCGCGCCCTGCGGCGGCGATTTTTCGACCTGGTTGGCCGCGTTCAAGAAGGAGGCGGCGGCCGGCGGCATTTCGCCCGGCGTGCTCAATGCCGCGCTTGCCGGCATCACGCCGAGCCAAGCGATCCTCAATCTCGACCGCAAGCAGGGTTATTTCAAGCAAAGCTTCGAAACCTACCGGTCGAAGCGCGTCACCCCTGCGCATATCCAGGCCGGAAAGGCGCGGCTCAAGCAATATGCCGGATTGCTGAGCCGGCTTGAGCAGACCTACGGCGTGCCGGGACCGGTTGTGGTCGCGATCTGGGGTCTGGAGACCGGTTTCGGCGGCGGAACCGGCAATACGCCGGCGATCCGCTCGCTGGTGACGCTGGCGCACGATTGCCGCCGCTCGGCCTTCTTCACCAACGAGTTGATGTCCGCCCTGCAGATCATCCAGCGTGGCGACCTTTCGGTGGCCACGATGAAAGGCGGCTGGGCCGGCGAGATCGGCCAGACCCAGTTCATGCCCTCCTCCTATGTCCGCTACGCCGTCGACTCTGACGGCGACGGTCGGCGCGACCTGATCCACTCTTCGGCCGATGCGCTGGCTTCGACCGCCAACTACCTCAAGGGCAAGGGCTGGCACGCCGGCGCGCCGTGGGGCGAGGGCAGCGCCAATTTTCAGGTACTGCATGAGTGGAACAAGGCCGACGTCTATTGCCGGACGATCGTCTATTTCGCCGAACTGCTTCAGCATTAGGAATATCAGCGCCTTGCGG
>CAWAHE010000026.1:0-239290 GCA_963781775.1 uncultured Alphaproteobacteria bacterium
ATCTTGCCGCCGTCTGGATGATCGGCTTCGAGGATACGCCGGAAAACTCCGGCGAGATCACCATTTGCGAGATATTCGGCAAGGCCGTCCGCCCCGGCGCCGCGGTGCTCGGCCACGGCATCAAGCCGGTCAACGATCCGCGCCTCAGGGCAGGGGATTTCCACGAGGACGAGATGTCCTTCGATCCCGCCGGCTACCACATCTACGCGGCGGAATGGACGCCCGCCGGCGTCGACTTCTTTCTCGACAACCGCCGCCTTCGTCATGTCGCGCAGTCGCCCGGCTATCCGATGCAATTCATGCTGAACGTGTACGAGCTGGAGGCGACACGCCGGAACGCTGCGTCGTTGCCGCGCTTCTCGTTCGATTATTTCCGCGCCTACCAGCCGGAAGGCGGCTACCAGGCATGAGCGCGCCGCCGCCCGGACCGCTGATCGGCGCCGGCAAGGAAGCCGAGATCTTCGCCTGGGGCGATCTTGTCGTGAAGCGCTACCGCTCGCCCGACAAGAAAGGCTCGGCGTTTCGCGAGGCCGCGATCCTTGCCGCGGTCGAGGCGCTCGCCCTGCCGGTTCCGTCGGTGCGCGGCGTGCGTGAGACCGACGGTCGCTGGGAGATCGCGATGACCCGGGCCGAAGGGCCGTCCTTCGGCGAACTGGCCGAGCGCGAACGCCATCGCGTGCCGGAAATTCTTGCCGGCATGGTCGCGCTCCACCGCCGCGTCCACGCCGCGCCGGGCGCCCAGTTCGTCAACCTCAAGCGAAAGCTTGCCGCCGGCATCGGCCGCGCCGACGCGATGCTCGGCGCCGCACGCGCGCGCCGCCTCCTCGAAGGCCTCGCCGCGCGGCCGGACGGCGACCGCCTCTGCCACGGCGATTTCCATCCGCTCAACATCATGGGGACCATCGAGAACGCGGTGATCGTCGATTGGCTGGACGCCGCCTGCGGCGATCCGGCCGCCGATGTCTGCCGCACCTTCGTCCTCATGCAGCCGCATGCGCCGAACGAAGTCTCGGCCTATGTCGATGCCTATTGCGCCGCAGCCCGCATAAGCCGCGACGCGGTCATGGTCTGGCTGCCATTTGTCGCCGCGTCCCGCCTGTCGGAGGGCGTTGCCGAGGAGGCCGATGGCCTCATGGCGATGGCTGACGCGGTCTGACAGCAGGCGCCGACCGTGCGACGGGGAAACCAGCCTGCAACTAATCGCTTGACGAGACGGGCCCGACTGGGGCCCGGTAATCCGGTGTGTGAAGAGGGGCGGGGCGTGTCTTCAGTTTGGCGATCCGGGCGGCGCGCGCGCGGGATTTCCGTCAATTTCCGTCATTCAATTGCGATGCTGGCGAGCGACGCTTCAGGCGCCCGGCCGCTCGCAGGCGTGGCCCATATTCGGATCGAATGTCATGATTACCGTTCCTGAGTTGACCGCCGATGCGCTGGGCGAGTTCCTCTCCGATTACATGCAGCGCCGCTACGGCTCGTCGGAAACCCGGCTCAACCAGCTCGTTCCCTCGGTTGCCCGCATCGCGCTGGAAAGCATCGGCAACAGCGATTCGCTCTACCACAATGTCGAGCACACCATGCTGGTGACGATCGCCGGCCATGAGATTATGCGCGGCCGCGCGTTGCAGTCCGACATGCCGGAGAGCGACTACGCTCACGTCATCGTCGCCTGCCTGTTCCACGATATCGGCTATGTGCGCGGCATCCTGCCGGGCGACGACGAGGACGGCTTCGTCATCGATGCCGCTGGCAACAAGGTCAAGCTGCCGCGCGGCTCGTCCGATGCGGCGCTGACGCCGTATCATGTCGATCGCTCCAAGCTGTTCATCAAGCATCGCTTCGGTGGCGCAGAACTCCTCGATGCCGATCGCATCGCCCGCGCCGTCGAGGGCACGCGCTTCCCCGGCCACATGCCGAACGATGGCGAGGACGTCGACGAGGAGGCCGCGCTCCTGCGCGCGGCCGATCTCATCGGCCAACTCGGCGACCCGCACTACATCCGCAAGGCCAACGCGCTCTACTACGAGTTCGAGGAGGCCGGCCTCAACCGGCAGCTCGGCTACAAGAACCCGGCCGACCTCGTCGAGAAATATCCGCAGTTCTACTGGAACCTGATCGCGCCGTTCATCCAGCCGGCCATCCAGCACCTGCACGTGACGTCGAGCGGCCGGCAGTGGATCGCCAATCTCTATTCGAATATCTTCCGCGCCGAGCGCGACATCGCGTTGAGCGGACCTCAGCAATAGCCGCGCCTGCCCGCGTGCCCCCGCGAAAGCGCGCCCTCGACCTGATCGGGGGCAGGGGTTCACGGCCGCGCGAAGCTTCGGGGTCGGCTCAGCGCCCCGCCAAATCGCGGTTAATGAAAATTGATCAGAAGATAATCAGGACGATCACGCCGAGAACGATGGCGAGTCCGAGCACGCCGCCCATGTCGGCCCAGTGATCTGTGTATCGCCGCTTGATGTTCATGACCATAGAACGCCCAGGCCCGCCGTTTGTTCCGGTCGTGCGCCGGTCGTTGGCGCCCCCCTTTGCCCGGCTGGCGCCGCCGGCCGCAAAGCAATAGGACTGCTCCATGGCTGAGGCGCGCAATGTCCGCAGGCTCGCCGCGATCCTGGCGGCCGATGTCGTCGCCTATTCGCGCATGATGGCCGCCGACGAGTCCGGCACCCTGGCGGCGCTGAAGCGTCACCGCGAGGCCGTTTTCGACCCCGCCGTCGCCGAACATAACGGCCGCATCGTCAAGCTGATCGGCGATGGCACGCTGGTCGAATTCGCCAGCGTCGTCGATGCCGTCAACTGCGCCCTCGCGATCCAGCGCACGTTGGCGGCCGATGTCGCCACCGGGCCGAAGATCACGCTGCGCATCGGCGTCAATCTCGGCGATATCATCATCGACGGCGACGATATTTACGGCGACGGCGTCAATGTCGCCGCCCGCCTGGAGCCGCTCGCCGAGCCGGGCGGCGTCTGCCTCGCCTCAATCGTCAACGAGAGCGTCGGCACCCGCATCGATGTCGCCTTCAGCGACGGCGGCGAGGTGCACGTCAAGAACATCGATCGCCCGATCCGCATCTGGAAGTGGCATCCCGGCGCGGCAACCGAACCGGCGCGTGCGCCGAAGGCGGATCCCGCGCCGGCGAAGGCGGATCGGATGGACAAGCCGTCGATCGCCGTGCTCCCCTTCACCAATATGTCGGGCGACCAGGAGCAGGAATATTTCTCCGACGGCATCACCGAGGACATCATCACAGATCTGTCGAAGGTGGCCGGTCTTCTGGTGATCGCCCGCAATTCGAGCTTCGCCTACAAGGGCAGGAACGTCGATATCCGCACCGTCGGTCGCGAGCTTGGCGTCCGTTCGGTGCTGGAGGGCAGCATCCGCCGCGCGGGAAATCGCGTGCGCATCACCGCCCAGCTCATCGACGCCGCCGACGGCGGCCACCTGTGGGCGGAGCGTTACGACCGCGATCTCACGGATATCTTCGCGGTGCAGGACGAGGTCACGCTGCAGATCGTCAATGCGCTCAAGGTCACGCTCAGCCCGGCGGAGAAGGCGCGCGTTGCCGAGACCGGCACCAGTAACGTCGCGGCGCACGATGCCTTCCTGCACGGGCGCGAGCTGATTTTGGCGCCGACCAAGACCCGCGCCGCGTTCGAGCAGTCGATCGAAGACTTCAACAAGGCCATCGCGCTCGATCCCGGCTACGGCGCTGCCTATGCCGGGCTGGCGATGGCCCACAATGTCGACTTTCACAATCACTTCACTGCCGATGGAAACCGCGCGCTCGAGGTCGCCGCGGGCTTTGCCGATCAGGCCGTCAAGCTCGGACCCAACGATCCGTTCGTGCGCTTCGTTGCGGCGGTGGTCGCCACGTTTCGGGGCGATTTCGACCGCGTGGCGACGGAGGTCGACGCCGCGCTGGCGCTGAATCCGAACTCGGCCGTGGCCCATGGCACCCGCGGGATGGCCGACATCTACGCGGGCGATCCGCTGTCGGCGATACCACGGCTCGAAAAGGCGACCCGCCTCGATCCCGCGTCCCTCGGGCACAATCTCCATCACCTCGGCACGGCTCATCTGACCGCCGGCAAATACGAGGCCGCCGCCGCCATTTTCAGGGAGCGGATCAGGCTGGTTCCCGGCACCGACATTTCGCGCGCTTTCCTCGCCTCGGCCCTTGGCCATCTCGGCCGCGCCGACGAAGCGCGCGAGGTCTGGCGCGAGCTGAAGGAAATCAACCCGGCCTATTCATTCGACGAGCATGTCGCCCGTCTGCCGTTCCGCAATCCCGCCGATGTCGCCCGCATCAGGCAGGGCCTGATCGCGGCGGGGTTGGTGGCGTAGTGCGCGTCGGCTGGTGCGTTCCCCTCGCCGCGGGAGAAGTCCACGCACAATAGCGCACACCCTTTAGTGCGTGGGGTAGGGCGTACGGACCGTCGTGAGGCAGTGCCTTATCGCAGTTCAACATCCCCTCACCCTTATCGCTAAGCTCACTTGCGCTCGCTAAGGCTCAAAGCCCTCTCCCATGGGAGAGGGGAATCTGCCGAAATCGCGTCAGCGATATCGGCAGGGGGTGCGAAGCGAATTTCGGGAGGGGGTATGCCCCATCGGTCAGTGCCGCTGGCGGATCGCCGAGGCCGACGGGCCCATATCGAAGTGGTCGCGCGCGATGCCGTGCCGCTCACCCCCTCCCGAAATCGCTGACGCGCTTTCGACCTCCCCTCAAGGGTGAGGTTCAGCGCCAGCCAGACCTGAAGCCCGCCCCGCGTCGCAAATCCCTCCCCTCGAACCTCAGCGGCACGGCCCGCCCCATTCTCTCATGTCCTCGCCAACCGGGGATAAGATAAATCCGAAAATTACTTATCCCCGCCCCCATGAGCCCATGAGATGATTGCTCGCATCCTCGCTCATGAGGGGCGTCTCCGGAGGCGTCTTGAGATGGAGCGAACTCTTTTGAGTGGCCGATATCGGAAACATCCGGCATCGGCAGGTGCGGCGCCTGCGGCATCGGGATTTCGCAACCCGGTGCCCCGGGACGCCTCCGCGTAAGCTCGTCCGCCGGCACTACGACCGGCTGTGGCCATAGCCCACCTTAAGCCGGGCGGGTTCAAAACCTCGCTTTCCAAGGCGAGGGGCCAGGCAGCGATCCGGTGATGAGCCGGCAGCGCACCGTTCGCCCGGTGGAGCGCGAGTAGCGGAGGTGCAAAGTCGTCGCGGCGGGCGCTCGTGAGAGCGCCACCACACGGACTACCCGACGCGGCACTCTTCGAGCGCCCGCCACCCCTCATGTCGAAGGACATGGGGACAGGAAAGGAAAATGCATGACCCGGAGCAGACCGCTCGCGGGAACGCGAGGCTGTGCCTACCCGCTCGTCCCTGCGCAAGCAGGGACCCAGGGGCGACATCACGGGCGCTGGCGACCAGCCGCTCATGAATTCCTGCGGCGCTGGCAAAATATTTTTGAAAACCAGATTAGTATCAGCGGTATAAAAGATCGGAGAAATATTGAAGTCCCAGAAATATGAACAATGATCTTGTAATAATAAATATCGGACTTACATATTACCTACGGGCGTAAATTCGTTGCGTCCATATATTGAAGGGCCGTTCCCATGGCCAATACCGTCTTCCCGGTCGCTCGGGCAGGCGGGGCCGGGCAGAAGAAGGCCGAAGCGCCGGACAAGGCGTAGCAGCATTTCAGGTTGGGTGAGCCTCGCGTTCGGGCTCCCCGTTTATTCGGCAGGAGGTCGAACATGAGCCTCAACTTCCCAAATCTCAGCCGCAGCTACGATCCCGACCGACACCGCATCCGCTTCTGGGGTCATGACAGCGCGATGGAGGTGCCGTTCTTCCTGGAGGAGAACGCAATCTTCGTCCTCTACCCCAAGACAACGAACACCGAGGCCGGAATCCTGGCCGCATTCGACGCTGCCCGCGAGCGCATCTTCGCGGTTGCCGCCAGGGTCTACACGCCCGGACGGCACCACAATTTCTACAACCTCACCGGCGACCAGTTTTCAGAAGCGACGTCCGCGTGACGATCCGCACCACCGTCAGGACCGTGCGCTTCGCGCAGCCCTTCCGCCTCGGCGGGATCGAGGATGTGCAGCCGCCCGGCGACTATGAGGTGGCGACAGACGAGGAACAGGTCGAGAGCATGACGCTCGTGGCATGGCATCGTATCGCCACCACGATCCTGCTCTCCCACAACGGCACCACGCAAAGCTACGCAATCGATCCCGTCGACCTCGAGGCGACCTTGATGCGCGACGCGGGTTTGAAACTGGTCTCCGCCGCGGCGGCTTGAAACGGCGCGGCCGACCACTTCGCTTTTGCGCGTCGTCGCGCTCCGGCGGCAATGACTGGCGAGCACGCCTCGCCGACGAAGGGAGGACGACATGAATACTCCAAAGGAACTTAAGCCGGCAGCCTGGGGTGCCGTGGGCGGGGCAATTGCCCTGGCAATAATCGGCTTTACGTGGGGCGGCTGGGTCACGGGTGGTAGTTCCGCCCAGGCGGCCAAACAAGACGCCGAGACGGCAGTGATTGCGGCGCTCGCCCCGATCTGTGCGTTGCAATTCCGCAATCAGCTGGATGCCGAGAGCAAGCTGGTGGAACTCAAGGCGCTGCGAACCTACGAGCAGTCCAGTTTCGTCGAAAAAGGTGGCTGGGCGACCATGCCAGGCAGCCAGGACCCGGTTAAAGGGGTCGCCGGCTCGTGCGCCACTCTTCTGACCACCAGCGCCTGAGCGGCGCTGTCGGGCTCCCGAAGTCCCGGGCAACCGGCATTTCTTGACCAACGACAGGAGCCGGCGGTTTTCGTCGGCTCCGGTTCAACGCCGCGCAGGCGCCATTTGCTTGCTAGGTCGCTGATGCCCGCGGCAAACGGGCAATAGCCAAAGGCTCAGCCCCAGAAGCCGCGCGATATAGCAAATAGGGACGTTGACGCTGCCCTAGGCCGGCGCGTCGGACGTCTGTTTGGTCGTTTCCGCCAGTTCGTTGATGCGCGTACCGGTTTCCCGTTGCGCGCTCGCGATCAGGAACGCGACGAACGTCTCGTCCACCGAACGCGCCAGCCCCTGGATTCGGCTCAGCTCTGTGAGGGTCGTCTTGAGGGCCCTGATCTTTTCTTCCGACTCAACGCTTACGCCACGCATGGGTCCAGACTCCGAAAACACGCCTCCCCGGACCGGCGTCGAGTATGGACCGGCCGCAAGCCGTTGTGAACCCCCGTGTATTGGCGTTCGGCGGCCGGGCCTCAGGCGTAGGCCCACGCCCGGATGATGTGACTGGCGATCGCCATCTTGGTCGGCGTGGTGATGCCTTCCGGGTGGGTGCCGGCGAGCATCTGCTTGATCTCGTCGCGGGTGAACCAGCGGCAGTCCTCCAACTCGGTCTCGTCGCGCGTGATCGCCGTGGAGATCGCCTCGCCATGGCAACCGATCATCAGCGAGGCCGGGAACGGCCACGGCTGGCTGGCGAAATAGCGCACCCGGCCGAGGCGGATGCCGGATTCCTCGAAAGTCTCGCGGCGAACCGCGTCCTCGATCGTCTCGCCCGGTTCGACAAAGCCGGCGAGGCACGAGAACACGCTGGTCTGGAAGCGGTGCGAGCGGCCGAGCAGCGCCCGCGGCCGCCATCGCTCTCGTCGATGGCAAGCATGATCACGACCGGGTCGGTGCGCGGGAAATGCTGCGACCCGCACACCGGACAGTCGCGCCGGTAGCCGCCGATGGTGATGGCGGTCGCCGCCCCGCACACCGAGCAGAAGCCGTGGCGGTTGTGCCAGTTGAGGAGACTGCGCGCCTGCGCCAGCGCGCCCAGATGCGCCGGCGACAGCCGCTCTTCCATCGCCAGTGCGCGCAGCCCGACGGCCGCCATCCGCGTTTCGTCGAGCGGCGTGGTTTCGGGCAATTGCGCGGCCAGACGCGGCGCTTCCGCCTCCCAGCCGAGCAGCACCATCTTGTCCGGATCGGCGCCGAGCGTCGTCGCCTCGGCGACCGTGAACAGCGGGTCGTTGCCGGCCTTCACCAATGCCGGGTCGCCGGCGAACAGATAGACCCGCGCCGCTTTGTCGCCGAGCGCGGTTGCGACAGAATCCGTGCCGCGGTTCTCGCTCCGCCGGTCGATGCGGTTGCCGGCGTAGCCGGTCAGGCTGCTCGGCTCAACTTCGGGGAGGCCGTCGAAGAAACTGCTCATCGGGATTTGGCGAGGGTCCGTCAGGCGGGGAGGGCGGCGAGAATCTGGCCCGCCAATCTATCCCGCGCCGCCGCGTCATAAGCAACCGCCGCGCCGCTCCCCCACACCGGCCCTGGCCAGGCGGCATCGCCGTGAAAGCGTGCGATGATGTGGACGTGCAACTGGCGGACGGAATTACCGAGCGCCGCGACGTTGAGCTTGTCGCATGCCGTCGCCCCCTTGAGCGCCGTCGAAACCGTCACGATCTCCTCGAACAGCCGTGCCCGATCGGCTTTCTCGAGGTCGATGATTTCGGCCATGTCGACCCGCCGCGGCACCAGCAGCAGCCACGCAAACCGGGCGTCGTTCATCAGGCGAAGGTCGGACAGTCCAAGGCTCGTCACCGGCACCGAGTCGGCGGCCAGCTGCGGGTTCATCACGAAATCGGGCACGGTTGACGTCCATGGGAGAAGAAGGCGCCCGAGTTTACCGGAAATCCGCCTGCCACCGCCACCGAATGTCGGCAATCCGCAGGGATCGACCCTTGCCCCGGCCGCCCGTCGTCATGATATGGTGCCCCGGGAGGCTGGCGGTGGACGTGTCGCTCGCCAACCGGGTCAGGTCCGGAAGGAAGCAGCCCTAACGAGTTTCGGCGCGGGTCGCGTGCCAGTCTCCCACTCCAGCCCACCAAACCGATGGCCCGCTGACGGGCCGGAGCGACCGCGAACGGCATGGACGGCACCGGACACGACCAGGCGAGTGCCGGCCCCTATCGGGTTCTTGCCCGCAAGTACCGGCCGGAGAGCTTCACCGATCTCATCGGCCAGGAGCCGATGGTCCGCACCCTCACCAACGCGTTCCGCACCGGCCGCATCGCGCAAGCCTACATGCTCACCGGCGTGCGCGGCGTCGGCAAGACGACGACGGCGCGCATCCTCGCCCGTGCGCTCAACTATTCCATTCCCGGCAAGGTCGACCGGCCGACCATCGACATGAACGAGCTTGGCGAGCATTGCGCCGCCATCATGGAAGGCCGACACGTCGACGTCATCGAAATGGACGCCGCCTCGCACACCGGCATCGACGACATCCGCGAGATCATCGAGGCGGTGCGCTACAAGCCGGCCATCGCCCGCTACAAGGTCTACATCATCGACGAAGTGCACATGCTGTCGAAGCAGGCCTTCAACGGCCTCTTGAAGACGCTCGAGGAGCCGCCCGAGCATGTGAAATTCATCTTCGCCACGACCGAGATCCGCAAGGTGCCGGTCACGGTTCTGTCGCGCTGCCAGCGTTTCGACCTGCGCCGCATCGAGCCCGCCCGTCTGATCGGCCTGATGAAGGACATCACGGCGAAGGAGAGCGTGACGATCGACGAGGGTGCGCTGACCATGGTCGCGCGCGCCGCCGAAGGCTCGGCGCGTGATGCGCTGTCGATCCTCGATCAGGCGATCGCCCATGCCGCCGGCGCCGTGTCGGCGGACGAAGTGCGCCAGATGCTCGGCCTCGCCGACCGCGCCCTGGTCATCGACCTCTTCGCCGAAATCATGGCCGGCGATGTCGCCGCGGCGCTGAAGCGCCTCAAGGACCTGTTCGACGTCGGCGCCGATCCCGCCGTCGTGCTCGAGGATCTCGCCGCCTTCACCCATCTCGTCACCCGCCTCAAGCTGGCGCCGGCCGCCACCGAGGACGAGGCGCTGACCGCTGAGGAGCGCACGCGCGGCACCGAATTCGCCGGCAAGATTTCGCTCCGCGCGCTCGCCCGCGCCTGGCAGATGCTGCTCAAGGGCATCGAGGAGGCGCGCGCCGCCACCCGTCCGCTCGCCGCCGCCGACATGGTGATCGTGCGTCTTGCACACGCCGCCGATCTTCCGACGCCGGACGAGGCGGTACGGGCTCTCAAGGAAGGCGGATCGGTCGGCGGCCCGCCGGCCGAGCGTCCGGCGCAGTCGTCGGGCGGCGACAACCGCCCGCGCATGGCGGCTGGCACCAGTGCCGTCGCGCGCGCTCCGGCGCCTGTACAAGCGCCCGCCGCATCGCCCCACGCCGACGCCGAGCCGGTGGCACGCATCGAATCCTTCGCCGATATCGTCGCGCTCGCGGGGCAGAAACGCGAACTGAAGCTCAAGCACGATCTCGAAACGGTCGTGCGCCTGATCCGCTTCGAGCCGGGTCAGATCGAGATCGCCGTCACCGATCACGCGCCGCCCGGCCTTGCCGGCGAACTGTCGCGGACGCTGGAGGATTGGACCGGCACGCGCTGGATGATCGCCGTTGCCCGTGACGGCGGCGGCGCCACCATCGCAGAGACGCGCAAGCAGGCGCGGGCGCAGCTTGTCGACGATGCCCGCGCCGATCCGCTGGTCGCGGCGGTCCTGCAGCGTTTTCCGGGCGCCGAGATCGTCGATGTCCGTGTGCGCGGCGAAGCCGGCGCTTCCCGGATGGCGGCTGACGAAGCGCCGTCGCCCGATGACATGATGGATGAGGACGACTGAGAAATGGCGCTTGGCGATCTGATGGGCATGATGAAGCAGGCCAAGGAGCTGCAGGAGAACATGCAGCGCCTGCAGGAAGAAGTTGGCGCGATGGAGGTCGAGGGCGCCGCCGGCGGTGGTCTCGTCTCGGTCGTGATGACCGGAAAAAGCGAGATGAAGCGCCTGAAGATCGATCCGTCCCTGCTCAAGCCGGACGAGGCCGAGATTCTCGAGGACCTGATCGTGGCCGCCTCCAACGACGCCCGCGCCAAGGCCGAGGCCGTGCTGGCCGACAAGATGCGCGAAATGACCGGCGGCCTGCAATTGCCGCCCGGCATGAAGCTGCCGTTCTGATCCACCCATGAGCGACCGGCCAATCGCCCTCATTACCGGCGCCGCCGGTGGGATGGCGAGCGCGCTCGCCACCGGCTTCCGCACCGCCGGCTACGATGTCGTCGCGGTCGACCGCGCGGCGTCTGACGGTGTCGAAGCGCTCGACGTCACCGACGGCGCCGCGGTCATCGCCTTCGCGTCGCGCTTCCGGACGCTGAACGTGCTCGTCAATGCCGCCGGCGTGCTCATGCGCCACGCCGAATATGAGCCCGAGACGTTCGCGCGCGTGCTCGACATCAACCTGACCGGCGGCCTGCGTCTGGCGACCGCCCTGAAGCCGGCGCTCGCCGCGGCGAAGGGCTGCATCATCAATGTCGGCTCGATGTATTCGTTTTTCGGCGCGCCTCACGCCCCGGCCTACGCCGCCTCGAAGGGCGGCGTCGCCCAGCTCACCAAGTCCCTCGCCGTCGCCTGGGCGAAGGACGGCATCCGCGTCAACGCCGTCGCTCCCGGCTGGATCGTCACGCCGATGACCGAGAACGCCCGCGGCGACGAAGCGCGCAATCGCGCCATCGTCGAACGCACGCCGATGGGCCGCTGGGGCACGCCGGACGATGTGCTTGGCCCCATGCTGTTTCTGGCCAGCGACGCGGCGCGTTTCGTCACCGGCGTCGTGCTGCCGGTCGACGGCGGCTATTCGGTGATGTGAGGAGAGAGAAGATGCCCGCGCCCGTGAACGAAGCCGACAATCGCGTCCCTTACCGGCTGCCGCAGCCGGCCGAGATGGCCGCCGATCTGGTCGTGGCGCCGGCGCTTCCCGCGGACGATCGCATCTGGGTGCCGCAGGCGGAGAATGTCTGGTTCCGCCCGCTGTGCCTCTCGATATCGCAGGGCTACTGGGTCAACTTGCTCAAGGTCACGCGCGCCGGTGTCCTCTCCCGCCATCGCCACACCAATCCCGTCCACGGCTATGTGCTCAAGGGCAAGTGGCACTACCTCGAGCACGACTGGGTGGCGGAGGAGGGCGGCTACGTCTACGAGCCGCCGGGCGAAACCCATACGCTGGTCGTGCCCGACGATGTCGAGGAGATGATCACGCTGTTTCAGGTGAACGGCATCATGCTCTACGTCGATCCCGACGGGAACGCGGTCGGCTACGAGGACGTGTTCACCAAGATCGAGATGTGCCGCAAGCACTACGCCGCGATCGGCCTCGGCGCGGACTATGTCGACCGCTTCATACGCTGATGAAATCCGTTCGCAGCGCACTTCCTGAGGCAATTCGTTTTCGCTGCGATCGGTTCTTTGAGAAGGCGCGTGCGGACGGCAAGGCCGTCGCATTGCTGGTTGACCAACAGTTGCCGGAATACGACCGCTACGCGGGCTGGCTCGGCATGTACCACTATACTCAGTTGTTCTGCGAACTTGGCTTCGCGGTCGTCTTTATCCCGCACAACAGAAGACCGATCGAACCGTACAGCTCGGCGCTCAGACACCGCGGCATCGAGGTCTGTGATAGCCCGTTCAATTTTTCCGACTGGATCGCCCTCTATGGAAAATCGGTCCAGGTTGCCTGGCTGTCCCGTCCCTTGGTCGCGAAGGGCTATCTCTCGCCGATCCGCGCCATGAGTTCCGCCAAGGTATTGTATTGTGGCCGCGATCTGCACTTCCTGCGAAGGATGCGTCAATCGACTATCGAGAACGATCCGCAGGCATACGCGAACGCGCTGGAGGTCGAGGCAGTCGAGCGAAGCTTGATCTCCAGTGCCGACGCGACGCTTGTTTTCAGTTCCGTCGAGCGTCAAGTGATCGCCGAACGTTTCGGAATCCGTGATAAGGTTCGTGTCGTGCCGGCGTATGTCTACGACAGGATTGGTCCCGGCCCCGTCGATCCGCCTCTGTCGGAGCGGCGGAACGTTCTCTTCGTCGGCGGCTTCCGCCATCCCCCCAACATTGATGCTGTCAATTGGTTTGCAAAAGAAGTGTGGCCGGCGGTCGCTCGGGCATTTCCGGACGGGCGGTTTGCAATCGTCGGTTCCGACAGCGATCGACTTGGTACCCCTGCCGGCGATCGCATCGATGTGCTTGGACACGCTCCTGATCTCGATCCGTGTTTCGCCCGGGCGCGGCTGTCCGTGGCGCCGGTTCGCTACGGCGCCGGCGTGAAAGGCAAGATCGTTTCGAGCCTTGCCCGCGGCGTCCCGGTTGTAACGACGAGTGTCGGCGCGGAGGGGATGGGTCTGACCGATGGTGCAAATGTCCTGATTGCCGACGAACCGGAAGCATTCGCTGAACGGATCGGCGTGTTGTGGCGCGATGCCGATCTATGGAGGCGGCTGTCGGACGGAGGCGAGTTATTCGTCGCACAGAACTATGGCCGCGATCGTGCGCGCGGAATATTGGCAGGGATATTGTTGACGCTTGGCGTCGTATCCCGCGTGAAGCGATAACGGTTATGGGGTCGATCGCGGTCTTTGGCTTGGGCTACGTTGGATCAGTGTCGGCGGCGTGTCTGGCCCGTGATGGCCACAGCGTAATCGCCGTCGACGTGAATCCTGAGAAAATCGGAGCAATTGCCCGGGGCATCTCGCCGGTCACTGAAAAGGGCCTTGGCGAACTGGTAGCCGGTACGGTCGCCGCCGGAACGCTCAAAGCGACGTCGAGCGTCGCCGAGGCGATTGCACAAAGTGAAATATCGCTGATCTGCGTGGGAACGCCGTCGCGCCCTGATGGCGGCATAGACCTCTCATCCGTGACCAGAGTCTGCCAGGAAATCGGCGGCGCCCTGAGCGGAAAGGTCGGCTATCACGTTGTGGCCGTCCGTTCGACGATGGTGCCGGGCTCGCTTTCAGCAACTCTGCTGCCTGCACTCGCGGCCGCCATGGGTACGCCCGTCGGCACCTTCGGCGCCTGCGTCAATCCCGAGTTCATGCGCGAAGGCAGCGGGATTGAGGATTACGACCATCCTTCGAAGATCGTCATAGGTGAAACAGAATCACGGGCCGGAGACCGGATCGCTGAACTCTACAGGGGTATCCGCGCACCGATCTTTCGAATGACCGTGGAGATGGCCGAACTCACGAAATATATCGACAACAGCTGGCGGGCGCTGAAGGTGACCTTCGCCAACGAGATCGGCGCGATGTGCGCGGCCTACGGCATTGATGCGCTCGAGGCGATGCGGGTCTTCGCTAGCGACCAGAAGCAGAACATCTCGCCGGCCTATCTGACGCCAGGATTTGCGTTTGGAGGCTCTTGCCTGCCCAAGGACCTGAGAGCGTTGAGACACGAAGCCAAGCTGCGCAACGTCGCGGTTCCCGTGCTTGATGCGGTGGCCGTCAGCAACGCCCATCGCATCGAGAGCACCCTTCGGCGCGTGTTAGCGGCGGGCAAACGGAGGGTCGGCGTGTGCGGACTTGTCTTCAAGCCTGGGACAGATGATCTCCGCGAGTCACCATACGTGCTGCTGGCCGCCGCGCTCATTCGCGAAGGATGTGAGGTTCGCCTGTTCGATCAAAATATCCTCGCCGGCAAGATAGGCGGACAAAATCTCGAGTTCGTAGTGAGCCAGATACCTCGGTTCGACAAGATTCTGGTCCGGAGCAAGGCAGAGTTGGCTAATTTCGCAGAGGTTATCGTTCTTGGCAGCGACACCGACCCTGGCTCGACAAGGGTGGATCAGATCGTCATCGATTGCGGGTCGGCCGACGCCGCGGGCAGGATTCCTGCCGGATCCGCCGCAGCGCACTAGGGTTTGTTGATCAGCGGCTGCAGGATCGCTTCCATCGCGGCGAGATCCAGCTCGCCGGTGTGCTTCTCGCCGTTGATGAAGAACGACGGTGTCCCATCGACGCCGAATTCGTCCTGACCGCGCTTTTCGACGGCGATGATCGACTGGGCGAGATCGGTCTTGGCGAGGCACGCGGCGAACGATTCCTCGGTGAAGCCGTGGCCCTTCAGTTTCTCGACCAGCGCAGGCGCCGGCTTGTCGACGAAGGCCCACGCGTTCTGGTCGCGAAACAGCGTATCGATGATTGGAAAGAACTCTTCCTTCGGCGCGCAGCGCGCCGCCATCGCCGCGGCCAGCGCCAGCTGGTCGAGGGGAAATTCGCGCAACACGTAAAAGACTTTGCCGGTGTCGATGTAGTCTGTCTTCAGCGTATCGAAGGTGGCGTCATAGGTTCTGGCGCAGTGCGGGCAGGTAAGCGAGGCGTATTCCACCATCGTCACCGGGGCGGCAGGGTCGCCGAGGGTCATCTCGTCGAGCGGGCCGGGCGCCATCAGCTTCATGATGCTGACCGCCTCGGCCGAAGCCGGCGCCACTGGCAGGGTAATCGTCGCTGTCAGCAGGCCGAGCAGAACCAGGAACATCGCGCGCATGGGAAAATCTCAGTCGGAGGTCGCCGGGGAAGAGACTAGACCATCTCCCGCCGCAATTCATCCGTCCCGGAGGTAGCCGGGTTGACAGGCCGCCCGGCGCGCCCTTTGTGAGTGCACCCAACCGCGATTCATCCATCCTATGCCCCGCTCCGTCACCGGCCCCGAAATCGAGCGCCTGATCCAGCTTCTGGCGAAGCTGCCCGGGCTCGGCCCCCGTTCCGCGCGCCGCGCCGCGCTTCACCTCGTCAAGAAGAAGGACGAGTTGTTCGCCCCGCTCGCCAAAGCCATGGACGTGGCGCTGGAGACGGTCGTGGTCTGCTCGACCTGCGGCAACATCGATACCAGCGATCCCTGCACCATCTGCGCCGATCCGCGCCGGGAAGAGGGAGCGATCGTTGTGGTCGAGGACGTTGCCGACCTGTGGGCGCTGGAGCGCGCCGGCGCGCTCAACGCCCGCTATCACGTTCTCGGCGGCGCCCTGTCGCCGCTCGATGGCGTCGGGCCCGACGATCTCGGCATCGACCGGCTGGTGGCGCGCGTCGCGGAAGGCCGCATCCGCGAGGTGATCCTCGCCGTCAACGCAACAGTCGAGGGCCAGACCACCGCCCACTACATCATGGACCGGCTGGCCGGTCTTGACGTCAAGGTCTCGCGTCTTGCCCACGGGGTTCCCGTCGGCGGCGAACTCGACTATCTCGACGAAGGAACGTTGTCGGCCGCCATCCGTCAGCGCACACCGTTCTGAAGGGGCGACATGCTGAAGACCTACACCGGTGGGTGTCACTGTGGCGCCGTGCGCTTCGAGGCCGATGTCGATATCAGCGCCGGCACTGGCAAGTGCAACTGCACCTATTGCGCCAAGGTGCGGCTGTGGTCGGTCCAGGCGACGCCCGACACCTTCCGTCTCGTCTCGGGAGAGCGCGAACTCACCGACTACCGTGGCGGTAATCCGGTCGCCAGCCATCCCTTCTGCCGCCGCTGCGGCATCCATGCATTCGACCGTGTGGACATGCCCAACGGCACCGGCCGCGTCTACTACAACGTCAGTATTGCCTGCCTCGATGGCGTCGACATCGCGGAATTGATGGCGGCGCCGGTTTACTTTTACGACGGCCTGCACGACAGGTGGGGTGAGGCCCCGGAAGAAGTGAGACACCTGTGATGATGAACGCAGCCGTGCTGGACGAAATCCACGACTATTGGTTCGGCGACCTGAAGGCGTGGGACGACCAGCCGGACGAGCAGCGACGCACGGAGTGGTTTCGGCCGACCGAAGCCATCGATGCCCACATCCGCGACACGTGGGGAAATCGGATCGATGACGCGCGCTCGGCCGAATGGGATCTTGCAAAGCTGACCCGTCCGCAGCAGGTCGCCCTCATCGTCATGCTCGATCAGTTTCCGCGCCAGATTCACCGCAAGAGCGGCGAGGCGTTCGCCTGCGACGCGAGGGCGCTTGCCCTTGCCCGAGAACTGGTCGCCAGCGGCTGGCGCCGCTTCTTCGTTGTCGAGCAGACGTTCGTCATGCTGCCCTTCGAGCACAGCGAAGCCGTCGCCGATCAGGACCTGTCGGTGAGACTCTATGCGGACCGCACATTGGAAGTGCCGCCGGAGCACCTGGAGAGCGCCCGCCTGCAACTCGATTACGCCACCAAGCACCGCGACATCGTCCGCAAGTTCGGCCGCTTCCCACATCGCAACGAAATGCTCGGCCGTGAATCGACGTCCGAGGAGATCGAGTTCCTCAAGGGCGGCCGCGGCTTCTAGCGCGAGATCGCGACGTCACTGAACTGGATGATCGGCTCGATGTCGGTGTAGTTGGCGATGTCGCCTTGCAGAAATTCGGCGTGCGGCCCGAACGCGGCCATGAAGTCGTCGGCGGTCTCGAACAGGTATTGGCACATCGCGACGTAAGCCGGTGGCGCGCCCGGCGCGCCGCCGCCGACACCGCGATCGACTGAAACTCCGCCGAATCCCTTGCCCACGCTCAGCCGCGCGATCGAGGCGGGCATGTGCGTCTCAAGATAGTAGGCCATGTCGAAACGGCCATCCGGCTTGTTCGGATAGAAGATACTGATCCTGACCATGCTGACTCCGGAGGGGGCTACACTTCCTCGAACTGCGAGAACGGCAGTTCCGGTGGTTCGTTGCGCCGCGGCGGTACCGGCCGCGCTGGCGGCTGCGCCGGCGCCGTTTGCGGCGCGCCGTCGCCGTCTTCCACCTCGACGGTGCGGATCTTCTCGCCGCGCCCGGTGATCTTCCGATTGGAGATCAGGATTTCCTCGACGTCCTTGTTGGCCTGCGTGAAATGCGTCTGAAGCTTGCGCACGCGGTCGTCGAGCCTGCCGACATCGTCCATCAGCCGGACCACTTCCTGCTGGATGATGTGCGCCTGCTCGCGCATGCGCGCGTCACGCAACAGCGACATCACCACCTGGATGGACAGCATCAGCAGGGACGGCGACACGATCACCACCCGCGCGCGGTGCGCGCGCTGGACGATGTCCTCGTAGTGTTCGTGGATGTCGAAGAAGATCGATTCCGACGGCACGAACATGAAAGCGGTGTCCTGAGTCTCGCCCATCACCAGGTAGCGCTCGGCGATGTCCTGCACGTGCTTGGTCGTGTCGCGGCGGAACTGGCTTTCGGCGGCGCGCTTCGCCTCCGGCGTCTCCGCGGCGCGGATGGCGTTCCATGCTTCCAGCGGAAACTTGGCGTCGATGACGAGGCTCGGTCCCCCGTTCGGAAAAAGGATCAGGCAGTCCGGCCGCGTGCCGTTCTTGAGCGTCGCCTGGAATTGGTAGCCCGACGCCGGCAGCCCGTCGCGCACGATGGCTTCCATGCGCGCCTGGCCGAAGGCGCCGCGCGTCTGTTTGTTGGCGAGGATATGCTGAAGCTCGACTACCTGGCTGGAAAGGGTGGTGATCGTCTGCTGCGCCTTGTCGATCACCGCCAGCCGTTCGCCGAGCTTCGACAGGCTCTCGTGCGTACCGCGCGCCGTCTCGCTCATCGACTGGCCGACCCGATGGCCGAAGCCGTCGAGCCGCTCCGACAGGCTGCGCACATGGCCGGTGATCTCGCCCTGATGACGGCGAAGCTCGGCGAGGCCAGCCTCGATCCCGTCACCGCGCGTCTCCTCCAGCGTCTCGACCCGTCGCGCCGCCCGTCGCCAGGCGAAAAACGTGATCAGCAACAAGATGGCGAGCAGCAGCGCCGCGCCGGCGGCGAGCAACGTCCCGCCTGTCACGGCCAGGGCGCCGAATCGGTAGGTTGTCTCGATCATTCGCGCAGAGTAGCCCGAAGGCCGGCCGGTACAAAACAGGAACCTCCCTGTTTGGGGACGAAGCCCGGAAAGGGCCGGGGCCGGCCGTCGCCGGCCCCGGATTCTGCGGGAAACAGGGCTAGTGGTCGTGAGCCGCGTCGCACGAGACGTCGGGGTTCATATCCGCGAAAGTGCCCGTCTGGTTCGGCTTCCACGCCCAGACATGCAGTTCGTAGAACGCGGGGAGGCCGTACCGGTTCGGCGCCCCGGTGAAGTTGAAGAGATGCCCCTCCAGCTGCGCCGGTCCCTTGGTCGTGATGTATTCGACCGCAACCAGCGTCATCGAGCCGTCGGCGCCGGGCTCGTACATCACCGCCTCGGGGCGCGCCACGTCGATGGCGTCGTCCTTCAGGTACTTGGCGTTGACGTAGTGGATGCCCATGGCGCCGCCGCTGACGCCGCTCGCGCAGGGGATCGGCGCGTAGCCCTCGGCCACCGCGGCCGCTACGTCCTTGAAGCGCGCATTGGCGTTGCGGACATCGTCCGCCAGCGGGTTCGACATCTCGGCGGCGTATGCCGCGCCGCCCAGGAATATCGACAGAAGGGCGAGGCGCGGTGCCCACAGGGAAATGGTCATGGAAGTCTCCTTGTTTGAGTTGCTCGGGATCGAGTTGGTTTTCGGCGCGCGCCGCCGGGCGTGAACGTCCGCCGTCAGCGCCACCGGTTGATGGTGCGCCAGTTGCGGATGTCGTCTTTGCCGCGCAAGGCGCGCGTATCAGAGCGCGACAGGCCGAGATCTTTCAGCATGTCGTCGTCCAGTGCGCCCAGCGTGCGAGCCGTTTTGCGTTCGCGCCGCCGGCGCGCGAGAGCGCCAACAGCCGCCTTCATCGCCCGCAGGACGGCACGCGCGACGCCGCGACGTGGCGCGGGCATGTCCACCGTCTGGCCCGTCCCGGTGATGCCGGGGATCACGCCACGGATGATGACGGTCCGCGCGCCGATGCGCATCTTGGCGGCTGTGATGTGCTGCACCATCGGACCCTCGCTGCCGGTTTGTGACGCGGCCGGTGCGACCGCGGATCGGAGTGGGCGCGGACAATGGCGAGGCTCCGTTTGGATCGCGTCCTCCGACCGACGGAGGTGCCGATCACGAATTGGAGAGGTCGCGGTCATCGCAGGAGCGGCGTCGAGAAGCCGGCGACAAGCTTTGCGAGGTCGGCCTGACGCCGCGTGCCGGTCTTCTCGTAGAGGCGGCTGAGATGCGTCTTCACCGTGCTTGTCGCGATGCCGAGCACATTGGCGACTTCCGGCGCGCCGCCCACGTCGACAATGGCGAGCAGGACGCGAAGTTCCGTCAGTGTGAGTTTGTAGGCGCGCGCGATCGCCTCCGGCAGCGACGGCGTGCTCACGTCTGTCTTGTTGACGAAGAGCGCCAGCGTTGCGGAGCGCACGCCGGCGTTCCGTCGGGCGTCCGAAGCAAGCGGCAGCGCATGCGCCACGTAGCGCTCGCCGTCGTTGCTGGTCAGCGGCAGGGCAATGCCCTTGGTCCCCAATGCGCCATCGCCGCCGGCGGTGGCGGCGATGGTCTCGCGCAGTTCCCGGTCGATTGGGCCCTCCAATGCGGTGAGCCGCCCGTTGGCGATCCGGAAAATGTCTGCGGCGTCCAACAGCCGATGACCGGCGGTGTTCGCGTGAACAACACGGCCTTCCGCATCGACAAGGAACATGCTCGCGCTGAGGCCGTCGAGGCTTTCCGCCAGGTTCGCCGCCGCAATTGTCCTCAGGTCGATGACGCCGGCGATCAGCGTTGCGCGGCGAATGTGCGGCGCGATGAGCCGCATGCGCCGACGGGCTTCGTCGTCGACGATGCCGTCCGTCTCGTGCCGGAAAACACCGAACAGGGCGGCGGACGCCGGCGACCTGTCGAGCACCGATGCGACAAAATCAACGAAGCCCTGCGGTCGCGCCCACTCTTGATAGAAGCGCGATTGCAGGAATTCGTCGTAGGGCACGAGGTCCGACGTGGCGATCGGTTCGCACGTTTCGGTGAAGACATGACCCAGTGTGAGCGGATCGATCTTTATGTAACTTTGAAAATAGAGTTGCGTGTAGTGCGGATCGATTCCCGAATCGTAGACGTTGGCGCCGGTCAGGCTCGCGGCGCTCTTTGAGAACAGTGCCGCAGCGGGCCCGCCGACGAAGCGCGCCGCGCCGGCCAGAGTTTGCACCCACAGATTGGGATCGATGGCGGCGTCGTAGATCTCGCCGATGAGCGTCGAAAGGCATTCGATGTCTGTCATGGTCGGCGCAAACAACCGACCGCTGGGTTCTATTCGTCGCGGTTGTGACGACGATCACATATCAACCGAATTGATGTATTCGCGACGGCCGTGTCCCCCGATCGGCAGACGCATGTGCTGCGCCTTGCCCCTACGTTCGCGCCCTCGACAGCGGGACAGTGGCGTCAAACGGCGTCGGCTGCGCTTGTACAACAATGGAGCGGACTCATGCAGGACAACGCCGAGCATCGCCGGACAGACCGTCATCGCGTTCCCGGAGAACTTCCGTCCGCACCGCCCCGCAGGCGAAGCTCCTTTGGCCGCAGGGATGCCGCGCCCGACGGATCGGGCGCCCCCACCAAAAACGTCGCCCGGTGCCACCCGCAGAAGGTCCGATCCCGATATTCCCTCAGCGAGATCTTCTAGCGGAGGGCAGGCTGTCTCCAGCCGACCGGCGCGGATCTATTCGCCCTCTTCCTCGGCATCCGGCGGCCTCGGATGCTTTGGCTTGCGCCGGGGCCGGTCCGGCCGGTCGGGCCGTTCCACGACCTTCTGGCGGAACTGGCCGGCGCTCAGCGACCGCGCCATCGGGTTCCGGCGGAGCTTGCCGGCCGCGATTTTGCGTCTTTTGGCCATCCAACGACCCCGAAAGCGTTGACCCGGCGCGGTTCCTCTCATATCTGAACGCCGTGACCAAGCTCGAAATCATCACCCTTCCCGACCGCAAGCTGCGTCTGAAAAGTGCGCCCGTCGAGCGGATCGACGACGACCTGCGCACGTTCATGGATTCCATGCTGGAGGCCATGTACGAGGCGCCGGGCATCGGACTTGCCGCGGTGCAGGTCGGCGTCCCGCGCCGAGTGATCACCGTCGACGTCGCCCAGCGCGAGGACGACGCGGCGAAGCCCAATCCGCTGTTCCTGGTCAATCCGGAGTTGCTGTGGACCTCCGACGAGCGCGCCACCGCCGAGGAGGGCTGCCTGTCGATTCCGGAGTATTTCGCCGAGGTCGAGCGGCCGGCCGCAATTCGGGTCGCCTATCTCGATCGCGACGGCAAAAGTCAGGAACTGGAGGCGGATGGCGTGCTGGCCGTCTGCCTGCAGCACGAGATCGATCATCTCGACGGCAAACTGTTCATCGACCACCTGTCGAAGCTGAAGCGCGACATGGTTATCAAGAAGTTCGCCAAGCAGGCGCGCATCGGTCCCAAGCCACCCGTGCTTTAATACGCCGTTCGTCACCCCGAACGGCGCATGTGGCGTTTCCGTGGCGCAGCCTCGATTCCGCCACAATGCGACCCGCTTGATTTGTTGATCGGCCGGGCGACGATGCGGCTGGCTTCAGAAAATCAAAAGCAGGGAGTGTCACATGCGAAAGACAGTCATGGCGGCCGTTGCCGTTTCCAGTCTCGCGCTGGTCGGCTGCACGACCACTGAGGGTGCCGTGAGCGGTGGCGTCATCGGCGCCGCGATCGGCGGCCTCGGCACCAATTCGGTGGGCGGCGCCATCGTCGGTGGCGCCGTCGGCGCGCTCGCCGGCGCGGTGCTCGTCAATCACCTGAACAATGGCTATTGCACCTATCGGTACAAGGGCAAGCTCTACAGGGATCGCTGCCGCTACTAGCCGAAACGTCGCGAGCCGGCCGGCGCCCGCGAATGCGCCGGCCGTTCCGCGCCTTGCCGCAGGGGTGAGGGGGCGCTATGCCCCGCCCATGCCGCTCCGCATTGTCTTCTTTGGAACCCCCGATTTCGCCGTGCCGACACTGACCGAGATCGTCGGTCAGGGCCACGAAGTCGTCGCCGTCTACAGCCAGCCGCCGCGTGCTGCCGGCCGCGGCATGGGCGAGCGCAAGTCGCCGGTGCATGAGGCGGCCGAGCGCTTTCGTTTGCCGGTCATGACGCCGGCGCGCCTCAAGGCCGAGGGCGAGGCGGAGCGCTTCGCGGCGCTTGCGCCGGATGTCGGCGTGATCGTCGCCTACGGTCAGATCCTGCCGAAGGCCTTCCTCGATGCGCCGGCGAATGGCTGTCTCAATCTCCATGGCTCCTTGCTGCCCCGCTGGCGTGGCGCCGCGCCGATCGCGCGCGCCATCATGGCCGGCGACGCCGAGACCGGCGTCATGGTCATGCGCATGGAGGAGGGCCTCGACACCGGCCCGGTCGCCATGAGCGAACGCATCGCCATCGGTCCCGATGTCACTGCCGGCGAGATGTCGTCGCGCCTCGCCGGCCTCGGCGCCGACCTCATGGTGCGGGCGCTGGCGGCCTTGTCGCGCGGCGTGCTCGGCTTCACGCCCCAGGCCGAGGATGGCGTCACCTACGCCAGCAAGATCGACAAGGCAGAGACGCGCATCGACTGGTCGCGTCCGGCAGCCGAGGTGCACAATCACATTCGCGGCCTGTCGCCTGATCCCGGTGCGTGGTTCGAGGCCGATCTCGGCAAGCAGAGGGAGCGCATCAAGGTGCTGCGCTCGACGCTCGCCGAGGGTTCGGGCGCGCCCGGCGATGTCGTCGACGATCGACTGACCATCGCCTGCGGGACGGGTTCGGTCCGCTTGGTCGAGGTCCAGCGCGCCGGCAAGGGCCCAGTCACCGCCTCGGAGTTCCTGCGCGGACTGCGCGCGCCGCTGGCCACCGTCGGCTGACGCATGCCGCGCTACAAGCTGACCATCGAATATGACGGCGGTCCCTTCGTTGGCTGGCAGCGGCAGGAGAATGGCCGTTCGGTCCAGCAGGCGATCGAGGAAGCCGTCGCCGCCTTCTCCGGCGAGACCGTCGTGGTCAAGGGCGCCGGCCGCACCGACTCCGGCGTGCACGCGCTCGGTCAGGTCGCCCATATTGATCTCGCGCGTGACTGGGTGGCCGACAAGGTGCGTGACGCCCTCAACGCCCATCTCCGTCAGGAGACCGTCGCCATCGTTTCGGCGGAGGCCGTCGCGGCCGATTTCGACGCCCGCTTCTCTGCGGTCAAGCGCCATTATCTCTATCGCATTCTCGAGCGGCGCAGTCCGCCGGTGCTCGATCGCGGCCGTGTCTGGTGGGTCGCCCAGCGCCTCGACCATGAGGCCATGCACGCTGCCGCACAGGCGCTGGTTGGCAAGCACGACTTCACCACCTTCCGCTCGTCGGAGTGTCAGGCGAAATCGCCGGTCAAGACGCTCGACCGGCTCGACGTGTCGCGGGCCGGCGACGAGATCGTCGTGCGCGCCAGCGCCCGATCGTTCCTGCACAATCAGGTGCGCTCGATGGTCGGCACGTTGAAAAAGGTCGGCGACGGCAAGTGGCCGGTCGACGCCGTTGCCGCGGCCCTGGTCGCCGTCGATCGTGCCCGCTCCGGGCCTGTGGCGCCGCCCGAGGGGTTGTATCTCGTGGCCGTCGACTACTAGGCCGATCGCCTTTCAATCAGCTGCGATTCGAATAAAGAAATCGCCTCTGCGACAGGTCACTCTAGTCGATCGCGCACGACCAATAACTCCGATGTTGTGGGCCTTGAATCAAACTTCCAGAGTCGGCGTCAAAGCGCACTTGGCCCCGCGGCACTTCGCATTCTGACCCTTTTCAGACACTCCTGGCCTAACCACAGCCGAATTTCCGTCGTGAACAGGGACATCGGGCTTGGCGAAGGCTCAGGCATCACGACCGCCGTATCCCTGAAGGTCCTTCGACGACATTGGCGCCCATCGGCCCCATGAGGTAGGAAGCCTATCCGGGGCGATTCCATTGTTGGCGGGAGGGCGTCGATGGACTGGTATCTCACTCTGAAATTTCTTCATGTGGCGTCAGTCGTCATTTGGATTGGCAGCGCGTTCATCATGGTCATGCTGGGCGTCCGGGCCGATCGCGCAAGGGACGACGCAGCTATTGTGGCGGTCGTGCGTCAGGTAGCTTGGGCTGCGGAACGTATCTACGTCCCGGCCAGTATCTCCACGTTGGTTTTTGGGTTGCTCCTCGCCTGGTTTGGCTCACTCTGGTCAAACCTCTGGGTTATTCTCGGGCTGGTGGGCGTGGCGGCAACCGTGGGATTGGGTGTCGCTGTCCTCACGCCGTTGGCAAAGAAAGTCGAAGCGGGTTTCAAGGCTGAGGGCGTATCCCCGAACGTGGTTGCCACGTGCCGTGAGATTCTCACCATCGCGAAGTTCGATCTCGTTCTGCTGTTCACGATCATTGCGGACATGGTGCTGAAGCCGTCCGGCTCCGACTGGCCCGTGCTTCTTCTTATGGTGCTTGTCCTCGCGGCGGCCGGCGTTCTTTGGATGGTGCCGGCTTTGCGGAGGACCGCTGCAGCCACCTGACAGATTGGAGCACGGCAAGCAATTCCAGTTCGGTATTTCTGACCTGGAGTGGCTCACGATAGTGGCGAGGTGCCATCGACGAAGTTGGCGTGCAGAATCCTCGCCGCTCGGCGACTGAAATCAGCGCGACGTCTTCAGGAGGTCTTGGAAATGCTACGGCACATCGTGTTGGTGACGTTCAAGCCTGAAGCGACCGCGGAGCAGCGCGCGGCGGTGCGCTCGGCCGTCGAGGGTTTTTCGGTGCAGGTGCCGGAGGTTCGCTCACTGGTCTGCGGCGAGAACGTTGGAAGCGGGCCCAACCACCATGACTTCGCAATGGTTGCCGACTTCGACGACTTGGCCGCCTTTCGTCGCTACATCGCGAGCCCGGCACATCAGGCTTATGTCCAGGGACCGGCCAAGGCGGTGGCCAAAATCGCGGCGATCCAGCACGAATGTTGAAGGTGTAAGCCGTCTCCGGCCAAGAGGCCGGCGCTCGACGGCCGTCGCGCTACGTGTGAATGAGTTCGCGGCCTAGCCCGAGGCCTGCACCCCGAAGATGCGGGCAATGAGCACCACCAGCGCGAGGCTCACCAGAAAATCGAGCGCCACCAGCCCGATGGCGACATCCATGGCGACCTGGAGCGTGCGCCGCGCGATGAGGTAGCTCATGCGCAAGGCGGCCGCGAGCGCCACCACCGACGGCAGGAACAGGAGGGTCGGCCCCATGATGCCGAAGAGATCGAGCAGGCCGATCGCCGCGAACGGAATGATCATCAGAACGGTCGCCCAGTTACGCACCACGACGTAGGCCGGGTAGCCGCGGCGAATGCCGATCAGGCCGGCGATCAGCCCGAGCAGGATCGGCAGGGTTACCCAGTCGAGGCAGAGCGTCACCGCCTTGGCGGCCCAGAAGGCCGAGCCGCTGAAATCGTCGTCGGGAATCGCGTCCGACAGGATGTCGTGGCGGTCGGCGAGCGCCGTCAATGCGTAGAACGGCGTTACCAGCACGATCGCGCGGAAGGATCGCCAGAAGCCGTCGGCGCTGGCGTCGAAGAAGCGTAGCGCGTCCGGCTTGTCGAGGAAGAGCCGCCAGGCGCCGGTGAGCGACCGTTCGATCTCGGCGCGGTCCATCAAGTCCCGCCGTTCGCGAAGAACCGGTCGAGGAAGGCGCGATAGATCGCCGTCAGCGCGGTCAGGTCGGCGACCGGCACGCGCTCGTCGACCTGATGCATCGTGTCGCCGACGAGGCCGAACTCGACCACCGGGCAGATGCCGCCGAAGAAGCGCGCGTCGGATGCCCCACCGGTGGTCGAGGCGTCCGGCGTCACGCCGGTCCGTTCGCGGATCACCGCGGACAATGTCTCGACCAGCGAGCCGGCCTTGGTCAAATAGCTTTGGGTGGTGCGGTGCCACGCGATCTCGTGGCGTGCGTCACGCGCCGCGTCTGCGATCTCGGCGGTGAGCAGGGCTCGCAGCGTTTCCGGTGTCCACTTGTCGTTGAAACGGACGTTGAAGTTGGCGCGCGCTTCCGCCGGGATGACATTGAAGGCCGGATTGCCGACGTCGACGCTGGTCACTTCGAGGTTCGAGGGCTGGAAGTCGGGCGAGCCGTCGTCGAGCTTGAGTGTGGTCAGGCGCGTGAGGACGCGCGCCAGCGCGGGAAGCGGATTCTCGGCAAGATGCGGATAGGCGACATGGCCCTGCTTGCCGTGCACCGTCACGGTCACCGACTGGCCGCCGCGCCGGCCGATCTTGATCATGTCGCCAAGCCGCGCGCGCGAGGTCGGCTCGCCGACGATCGCCGCATCGAACCGTTCGCCGCGTCCGACCGCCCAATCGAGAAGCTTGGCGGTCCCATTGATCGACGGACCTTCCTCATCGCCTGTGATCAGCAGCGATAGCCGGCCCCGCATGAGGCCGCCCTCCGCGATCTTGCCGAGCGCGGCCGCCATGAAACAGGCGATGCCCCCCTTCATGTCCTGGGCGCCGCGCCCGTAGAGAAGCCCGTCCGCGACCTCGCCGGCGAAAGGCGGGTGCGACCAGCGCGCTTCGTCGCCGGGCGGCACCACGTCGGTATGGCCGGCGAAGACCAGATGGGGCGCGCCGCTTCCGATCGAGGCGTACAGGTTTTCGACGTCCGGCGTGCCCGGCTCCGAAAACGTCACCCGTTCCACGGTGAATCCGGCAGGCTTGAGTACGCCTTCCATCCACGCCAGCGCGCCGCCTTCGGCCGGGGTGACCGAGCGGCACGCGATCAGCGCCTTGAGCAAGGCGACCGGGTCTGTGTTTTGCGTCATGGCTTCGTGGGCAGGAGGGGTGCGCGCGCCTCTGCGGTTTAGCGATGCTTGCCGTTGGCCGTCAATCGCGGCGAAAGCGCGGCGGCGCACCATACATGTTCGGACCGGCGTTTCCGGCGAGAAAAGCCAGCATGATCAACCAGAACATACCGATGGCGGGCACCACAAGAAGCAGCACGAACGAGCCCGGCAGGCCGACATCGTGGCAGCGTTTGGCCGCCAGCACCAGAAAGGCGACCGTCGATGGCAGCCCCGTGATCGCGATCAGGGCTGGCGCCGTGCTCTCGAAATCGCTGTGCGCCAGCGCCAGGAAGAGTATCGCCGCGTTGAGCGAGTAGATGAAGATGACGCCAAGCGCGTATTCCTGCCGCGATATCCGCCCGCTGGCGCGGAAGAAAAAGCGCAGAAGTTCGGCGGGCCCGACGGCTTGCATTGATTCTCCGACAGGCCAGGCGGCGGCTCTACGGCGATGAGGCCAGCGGATCGGGGCCGAAACGGTTGTCGCCGACCGTGCCGCGCTGGACGAACCAGAACAGCAGGATGATCACGCCGATGATCGGTATAAGACCGAGAAGCAGGAACCAGCCCGATTTGTCGAGATCGTGCAACCGCCGGACGGCCATGCCGAGATTGGGCAGGAGCAGGGCCAGTCCCACGATGCTGGTAACCGGTGAAAACTGGCTGTTGCCGCCGACGATTCCATGATCGACGCCGCTGGTAATCAGCCCGACGATGAAAATAAACAGAACCCAGTACCAGTATTCGGAGCGCGCGGCCCGCCCGCTGAAGCCGACATAATTACGAAAACCGGATTGAATCGCCTCTGTAAAGCTCATGATTTCGCCTCCCTCGACTGCGGTTGGCAATCTAGCAGAGCGAAGCCAAAAGGAAACGGCGCGGATGATGGGTCAGTCGCGTAGCAACTCGTTAACCGACGTCTTGGAGCGCGTCTTCTCGTCGACCTTCTTGACGATCACGGCGCAATAGAGCGACGGCCCCCAGTTCTGGCCGGGCATCGACGCACCCGGAATCGACCCGGACACGACCACCGAGTAGGGCGGCACGCGCCCCATGTGGATCTCGCCGGTCGCCCGGTCGACGATCTTGGTCGAGGCGCTGATGAAGACGCCCATGGAGATGACCGAGCCTTCGCCGACCACGACCCCCTCGACGATCTCGGAACGTGCCCCGATGAAGCAGTTGTCCTCGATGATCGTCGGATTCGCCTGCAGCGGTTCGAGCACCCCGCCGATGCCGACGCCGCCGGAGAGGTGCACGTTCTTGCCGATCTGAGCGCACGAGCCGACCGTCGCCCAGGTGTCCACCATGGTCCCCGAATCGACATAGGCGCCGAGATTGACGAACGACGGCATCAGCACCACGCCGGGCGCGATATAGGCCGAGCGTCGCACCACGCAGTTCGGCACCGCACGGAACCCGGCGCGGGTGAAATCGATGTCGTTCCATCCGCTGAACTTGGAGGGCACCTTGTCCCACCAGTCACCGCCGCCGGGTCCGCCGGCAATGGTCTCCATCGGGTTGAGACGAAAGGAGAGGAGGACGGCCTTCTTGAGCCACTGATTGACGGTCCAGGCGCCGTCTTTCTTCTCGGCGACCCGCAGTTCGCCGCGGTCGAGCATGGCGAGCGCCTGCTCGACCGCATCGCGGATCGCGCCGACGATTTCGGGGCCGATCTTGTCGCGGGAATCGTACGCGGCTTCGATCGTCGCCTGCAGTGCGGCTGTGTCAGTGGTCATGGAGCGGTCCCGCCTGTCGATAATTCGGCGCGGACCTTAGTGGCGCCCGGAGCGAAGTCAACGCGCCGGGGCCTTTGCCGCCCCGAGGCCCGCAAGCCAGTGACAAACGAGATCTGCCGCCGCCTTGTCCGTCAGCCCCTGTCCGGAAAGCGACTGCCATGTCTTGAAAGCGAAGGCGTGATTCAGCGTCACGGTCACCCGCACACGTTGTCGGGCCGATCCGAGCGGGGCAGCGAGTTCTGTGGCGATGCCTGTTAGGTGATCGCGAAAGGCCTGCATCGGACCCTGCAATGCCTCCACCTCGGCCTCGTCACGGTGTGACGCCGTCCACATCGCCGCGGTCGCCCGGTAGTAGCGGTAGTACGCCTCCAATGCCCCGCGCACCCGCTCGACGCCCTTTGCGCTGGCCCAGCCCGACGGGTCGGGCGGCGGATGCAGGCTCAGCCAGTGGGAGGTACAGGCCTGGAACAGCTCGGTTTCGCTGGGGAAGTGGCGATAAACGGTGAGGCGCTGAACGCCGGCGAGGTCGGCGACGCCGCTGATCGTGGTGTTGCGCGGACCGACGCGCTCGTGCAGTTGCACTGCCGCATCGACGATGCGCTGGCGGGTCTCGTCCCGCGATTCCGCCCGCTGCTTCAACACATAAGCTCGCTTGATCATTCGATGAACATAATTGTTCACCGAAATCTTGACAAGCTCGGAGTCGCGATTTATCTCTCCATCGTTCAGTGAACAGTAGTGTTCACACAAAACGAAAGGACAACGATATGACCGACATCGAAACCACTCACCGCAATCGCGAGACCGTGAAACGCTTCCTCGCTGCCAGCCACGGCGGCGACCTCGACGACATCGACGCCACGGTCGCCGAGAAGATCCTTACGCATGGCTTCCCCGGGGGTAATCCGGACAGCCGCGAGTCCTACAAACGTTGGTTCCGCGGTTTCCAGGCAGGGTTCTCGGACATGCACTTCGAAACGCTGGCAACGGTCGCAGAGGGCGATCGCGTGGCGGTACGCTGGCGCATGAACGTCAAGCACAGCGGGTCTTTCGCCGGCGTCGCGCCGAGCGGCAAGACCGTGGTCTTCGAAGGCATGGTTCTCTATCGCCTGGAGAACGGCTTCATCGTGGAGACGTGGCTCCACATCGACGAACTGTCGCTCCTCAGCCAGGTCGGCGCCATTCCCGCACTGGCCGCCTGATGAGATCGATGGCGGGCGCCGCGTCCCGCGCGGTGCCCGCTTCACCTCAGCGCGCGGGCGGCCAGCACCGTCTCGATGAACCCGGCAAGGTCGTCGGCGACGAAATCGACATGCGCCGCATCGCGCCCTTCCATCTCCCAGTCCTCGGTCAGCACCTCGCGCGCACCCTGGGGCACCACCAGCACGGTCGCCATGCCAAGTGTCTTGGGCACTTCGAGATTGCGCGCCAGATCCTCGAACATCGCCGCGCGCCTCGGATCGACGCCGGTCACCTTGAGGAAGCGGTCGTAGGTCTCGCGGTTGGGCTTCGGCAGCAGCTCCGAACTGACGATGTCGAAGATCTCCTCGAAGTGGTCCGGGATGCCGAGGCGCTCGGCGACTTTCTCGGCGTGCCGGCGCGAGCCGTTGGTGAGGATGAACTTGCGCCCGGGCAGGGCGTCGATTGCCGCCGCCAGGCGCGGATCGGGCCGCACCACCGAGTGATCGATGTCGTGGACGTATTCGAGGAAATCGTCGGGCTGGATGCCATGCTCCTCCATCAAGCCGCGCAACGTCGTGCCGTAACGCTGATAGTAGTCCTTCTGCACGCTCTGGGCTTCTTCCGGCGACAGTTCGAGGAGCCGCCCGACATACCCGCGGATGCGCTTGTCGATCTGCTGGAACAGGTTGACGTGGCGCGGGTAGAGCGTGTTGTCGAGGTCGAACACCCAGGCGTTGACCACGGCGAAGCGCGTCAGGTCTGGCCTGGACGTTTCGTCGCGCCCGCGCGCAGCGGCGCTCATGGGCGGATCAGCGTGCCGGCGCCGTGGTCGGTGTAGAGTTCCAGCAGCACCGCGTGCGGGGTCCTGCCGTTGAGGATGACGACACCCTCGACGCCGCGCCCCAGCGCCTCGATGCAGGTCTCGACCTTGGGGATCATGCCGCCGGTGATGGTGCCGTCGGCGATCAGCATGTGCACCTCGGCGACGGTCAGTTCCTTGATCAGCGTGCCGTTCTTGTCGAGCACGCCCGGCACGTCGGTGAGGAAGAGCAGGCGCGTCGCGTTGAGCGCACCGGCGATCGCACCGGCGAAAGTGTCGGCGTTGACGTTGTAGGTCTCGCCGTCGATACCCGGCGCCACCGGCGCGATCACCGGGATCAACTCGGCGCCGAGCACCATGTCGATGACGGCGCGGTTGACCTTTGTCGGCTCGCCGACGAAGCCGAGATCGACCACCCGCTCGATGTTGGAATCGGGGTCAATCTCCGACCGCGACAATTTTTCGGCAAAAACCATGTTGCCGTCCTTGCCGGAGAGGCCGACCGCCTTGCCGCCCTCGGCATTGATCGCCATCACGATCTCTTTGTTGATCGATCCGGCGAGCACCATCTCGACCACTTCGACGGTGCGCTTGTCGGTGACGCGCAGGCCGGAGCGGAACTCCGACTTGATGTCGAGCTTCTTCAGCATCTCGCCGATCTGCGGTCCGCCGCCATGCACCACCACCGGCCGCGCGCCGGAGGTCTCCAGGAGCGTGATGTCGCGGGCGAAGGCCTTCGACAGGTCGGCGTCGCCCATGGCGTGGCCGCCGTATTTCACCACGATCACCTTGCCGTCATACGCGAGCATGTAAGGCAGAGCCGCCGATAGCAGCCGCGCCCGCGTGATGGCGTCAGCGGTCTCCTGGTCGGTGGTCTGGCTCATGGCGGCACATCCTCGGGGCTAGGGGGCCGGTCTATACCGGGTTTGCGACAGGCGGACAAACCAGGAGCTAGTTGAGCCCCGCGATTTCCGCCCTGAGCAGGTCGATGCCGGCGCCGGTTTCGGCCGAGGTCACCAGAACCTGCGGATGCGCCGCCGGCCGTTTGATGATGCGCTGGCGGGTGTCGGCGACCACGGTCTCCAGCGCCGCCGGTTTCACCTTGTCGCCCTTGGTGAGCACGATCTGATAGGACACCGCCAACTCGTCGAGCGTGGCGAGCGCCTCTTCATCGTTGGCCTTGATGCCGTGGCGGGCATCGACCAGCACATAGACACGGCGAAGGTTGGCGCGGCCGCGGAGATAGTCGAAGACCGCCAGCGTCCACGCCGCCACTTCGGTCTTCGGCGCGCGGGCATAGCCGTAGCCGGGCATGTCGGTGATCGTGATGCCGGCGTCGGCGCCGAACAGGTTGAGCTCGCGCGTCCGGCCCGGCGTGTTCGAGGTCCGCGCCAGCGCCTTCTGCCCGACGAGCGCATTGATCAGCGAGGACTTGCCGACGTTGGAGCGGCCGGCGAAGGCGATCTCGATGCCTTCGGCCGGCGGCAGGGACGCCGCCGAACCGGCGCCGCGCAGGAAGTGCCATGGCCGCGTGAACAGCAGCCGCCCGGCCTCGATGCGCGCGGCGTCGTCGTCGATGTCGCGCACGTCGGGCATGAGCAAACCCTTGACCGGTGTCGTCGCCTCAGCCCTTGGCGTCGGCGCGCGCCTTGGCTTTCGCCTTGGCCTTGGCGGCGGCGCGGCGCGACTTGACGGTCGATTTCGCCGGCTTCGTCGGTTCGGCTTTGCCGCTGTTCTCGCTTGGCGCGACGGAATCATTCGCCGCCTTGGGCGCGATCGCCGCGACCTTCGCCGGTGGCGGCGCCGGCTTCTTCTTTTTGAACGTGTCGAGGATGTTGCCGAGCAGGTTCACGTCCACGCCCTGCCGCTTCATGATCACATATTGCTGGGTCACCGACAGCGTGTTGTTCCACGCCCAGTAGATCACCAGCCCGGCCGGGAACGACGCCAGCATGAAGGTGAACAGCACCGGCATCCACGTGAAGATCATTGCCTGCGTCGGGTCCGGCGGCGTCGGGTTGAGCTTCATCTGGACGAACATCGTAATGCCCATGATCACCGGCCACAGGCCGATCGCCAGGAAGTGGCCGATAACGGGCACGGACATCGGATCGTAGGGCAGCAGTCCGAACAGGTTGAACACGTGCGTCGGGTCCGGCGCCGAGAGGTCCTGGATCCAGCCGAAGAACGGCGCGTGCCGCATCTCGATGGTGACGAACAGCACCTTGTAGAGCGAGAAGAAGACCGGGATCTGGATCGCTACCGGCCAGCAGCCGGCCAGCGGATTGATCTTCTCCTTCTTGTAGAGCTCCATCAGCGCCTGTTGCTGCTTGACCTTGTCGTCCTTGTACTGCTCGCGCAGCGCGGTCATCTGCGGCTGCATCTTCTTCATGGCGCTCATCGACTTGTACGACTTGTTGGCGAGCGGGAAGAAGAAGGCTTTGACGATGACCGTGACCAGCAGGATGGCGACGCCGAAATTGCCGAAGACGTGGAACAGCCAGTCGATCAGGAAGAACATCGGTTTGGTGATGAAGAAGAACCATCCCCAGTCGATCAAGAGGTCGAATTTCTGGATGCCGAGGTTGTCGCGATAGGCGGAGAGAAGGTTGACGACCTTCGCCCCGGCGAACAGCCGGCTGGTCTCGGTGGCAGTGGCGCCCGGCGCCACGCTCTTGGCAGCGCCGGCAAAGTCCGTCTGATAGAGCGGCGTCGGCTGGTCGGAATAGACGTAGCGGCCGGTGTAGGTTTCCGCCTGATCGGGCACCAGCGCCGCCGCAAAGTACTTGTCGGTGATGCCGAGCCAGCCGCCGGTGACGTCCTTCCACGTCACCTCGTGGCTCTTCTCCATGTCCTTGTATTTGTATTCCTGCAGCCCGTCGCCGCCGAGCACGCCGATCAGGCCCTCGTGCAGGATCCAGTAGCCGGCCACCTTTGGCGTGCCGACGCGTGTGATCCGTCCGAAGGGCGCGACGGCCACCGACGTCGTGCCGTTGTTGGTGACATCGTCGGTCACCGTGATCATGTACTTGTCGTCGATGGAGATTTTGCGTGTGAACGTCAGCCCGGCGCCGTTGTCATAGGTCAGCGTCACCGGCGTGGCGGTGGTCAGCTTGGCGTCGGCCGGCGCCGTCCATTTGGTCGTCGGGCCGGGCAGGGGGCCGGCCTCGGCCGGGCCGATCCAGCCGAATTCGGCGAAATAGGCATCCGGACCGCCGCTCGGCGACAGGAGCACGATCGTCGGGCTCGTCGGGTCGACCGTCTCGTGATAGTCGCGCAGCCGGACGTCGTCGACGCGCCCGCCGGTCAGGTTGATCGAGCCGGATACGACAGCGGTATCGATCGGCACGCGCTCGGATTGGGCCAGCGCCTCGTCGCGGGTCTCCGCCGTCGGCTGCACGCTTGCCGCGCCCGGCAGCGTTCCGGCCGCCTGGCCCGCGGCCGGCGTGGTGGTCGTCGTAT
Organism: uncultured Alphaproteobacteria bacterium; assembly: GCA_963781775.1. Taxonomy (GTDB): domain Bacteria; phylum Pseudomonadota; class Alphaproteobacteria; order Rhizobiales; family Kaistiaceae; genus CAVSRC01. The sequence goes on from CAWAHE010000026.1 coordinate 34,696, forward strand.
TGGCCGGCGCCTGGTCCTGCGCCACCTGCTGGGCCGCTTCCTGCTGCTGGCGGGCCCTCTCGACCTCCGGCCCGGCGATGAAGAACTGCCAGCCGAACAGGACGACCATCGACAGCACGATCGCCAGGATGAAATTGCGGTTGTTGTCAGTCATCGAGCGGACCTGTTGCGCGCTTCCGGTTCGCGCGAAATTGCGGCAAACCCGTTCTCTAGATCGGTGACCAGCCGCTGGAATTGAAGGGTCAACGCCGCCCGCCGGCCGACAAGCACATAGTCCGTGGCGGTTTCAAGGTGGTCGCCGGCCGCCGTTACCGCCGCCCGCAGCCGCCTCCGGATGCGATTGCGCACGACGGCATTGCCGATCTTGCGCGTGACCGTGAACCCGACCCGCGGTGGCCGGCTGGCATCATTGCCGGGTATTTTCAACGCCTGCAGCACAAAACCGGGACGCGAAACCCGCCTGCCGCCGGCGACAGCCTTGAAGTCGGCGCGGCGTCTCAGGCGCTCCATGTCAACAGGAGCCGCCTTTTGCCTCAGGCAGAGAGCCGCTTGCGCCCGCGGGCGCGGCGGGCGGCGATAACCTTGCGGCCGCCGGTGGTCGCCATGCGCGAACGAAATCCGTGGCGCCGCTTGCGGACCAGCTTGCTCGGTTGATAGGTACGTTTCATCTCGTCTTCTCCGCGCGGGCCGGCCGCGCCGGGCTTATAAGGAGCGGGCTGAATCGAGTCAAACGCCCGCCTCCGGCCGCGGCGGGCTCTCTCGTGCGGTGGCTTTTAGCGGAAAGTGGCTATCATTGCCACCGTTTCGGCGGCTGGATTCTCAAGGCAAATGGCGGAGACTCTGAAACCCGACATATGTGTGATCGGTGGCGGCGCCGGTGGCGTCGCCGCGGCCCTGGCGGCGGTGGCCGAGGGTGTGCCGGTCGTCCTGGTCGAAAAGGGGCCGCTTGGCGGTTCCGACCTGGCCACTGGCTCGATTCCGTCGAAATCGCTGCTCGCGGCCGGCGAGGTTGCCGAGACGCTTCGCCGCGGGCCCGGCGTTGGCGTTACCGGCGCCCCGGTGCAGGTCAATCTCGGCAAGGTCGGCGAACACCTCACCGCGGTGGGCGGGGCAATTGCCGCGAATGTGTCTGCCGAGCGGCTGACCGCGCTCGGCGTGAAGGTCGTGCAGGCGGCAGCCCGTTTCACCGCGCGCGACACGGTGGAGGCCGGCGAGGTCACCATCCGCGCCCGGCGCTTCATCCTCGCCGTCGGCTCGCTGCCGGTCGTTCCGGACATCCCGGGCCTCGACGGCGTCGATTACCTGGCCCGCGAAACCGCTTTCGACTTTGGCCGCAAGCCGGCGCACCTGATCGTGCTCGGCGCCGGCCGCGAGGGCATGGAACTGGCGCAGGCCTACAACCGGCTGGGCGTCGATGCGACCGTGCTCGATCGCGGCCCCGCCTTGCCCGACGATGATCCCGAACTCGCCGCTATCGTCGTCGATCGCCTGCGCGCCGAAGGTGTGCGTGTGCGCACCGGCGTCGACATCGTCTCGTTCGGCCGCCGTCGCGGTGGCATACGCTTCACCGTCGGCGACCCGGCCGGCGGCGAGGCCGCGATCGATGGCTCGCACCTGCTCGTCGTCGCCGAGCGCAAGCCGAACGTCGCCGACCTCAACCTCGGCGTCGCCAACATCCGCCACGACGCCTCCGGCATCGTCGTCGACCGCACGCTGCGCACCGGCAATCGTCGCGTCTACGCCATCGGCGATGTCGTCGCCGGTCAGACCCACGCCGCGCGTGCCCACTATCAGGCGGGGCAGGTGGTACGTTCGATCCTCTTCCGTCTGCCCTTCCGCGACGATCCGGTCGCGCCGCCCTTGGTGACGTTCACCGATCCGGCGCTTGCCTGCGTTGGTCTCGGCGAGGCCGACGCCCGCCGTCGTTACGGCGCCGGCGTGCGCGTGTTGCGCTTCCCCTTCGTCGAGAATGACCGCGCCCAGATCGAGCGTCTGCCCGCCGGCATGATCAAGGCGGTCGTCGCGCCCGGCGGACGGATTCTCGGTGCCGCCATAGTTGGTCACGATGCTGGCGAAATGATCGCGCTCTGGTCGCTCGCCCTCGCCAATCGCCTGTCGATCGGCGCCATGGCGAGTTTCCCGGCGCCCTATCCGACGCGCGCCGAGATTTCGCGGCGCGTGGCGGCCGGGTTCGGCGAGCGTGCCGGGGGCGGCGGCCCCGGTTTGACGGCCGGCTGGCGCCGGCGCATCATCGAATTCCTCAGGAAATTCGGCTGACCAGATGCACGACCGAACCGGCAACGGCGAGGACGGGAAGGCGAAAGTGGTGGCCGCGACGCCGGCCCCCGCCCGGCGTGGCTTCAGCCTGTCGTGGAAGCTGCTGACGCTCACCGTCCTCTACGTCATGCTGAGCGAGGTTCTGATCTACGTTCCCTCGATCGCCAATTTCCGCGTCAACTGGCTGGCCGACCGCATGACCATGGCCGACGCCGCCAGCCTCGTGCTCGCCGAGTCGGTCGCCTCCGACGTGCCGGAGGCCATCCAGCGCGACCTCCTGTCGGCGGTCGGCGCCACGGCCATCGCCATCCGCAACGGCGCCACCAGCCGCCTCATCGCCACCGTCGACATGCCGCCCAAGGTCGATCGCACGGCGGACCTGCGCATGATGGAGCCGGTCGCCGACATCGTAGATGCGTTCGCTACGCTGTTCGCGCAGGAGCCGCGCACGCTGCGCGTCATCGGCAATTCGCGCTCCGGCGCGGTGCTTGAGGTGCTGCTCAGCGACCGGCCGCTACGCTCCGCCATGTTCGACTATTCGGTCAACATCATCTGGCTCGCCGCGCTGATCTCGATCATCACCGCGGGCCTGCTCTATCTGACCATCAACCGCCTGCTCGTCCGCCCGATGCGGCGACTGACGGAAAACATCGTCGGCTTCTCCGAGGCGCCGGAAGATACCGCGCGCATCATCCAGCCGAGCGGGCGCGCTGACGAGATCGGCGTCGCCGAGGAGCACCTTGCCTCGATGGAACGCGACCTTCAGGGGACGCTGCGCGAGCAGCGCCATCTCGCCGATCTCGGTCTCGCCGTCTCCAAGATCAATCACGACCTCCGCAACATGCTGGCCTCGGCGCAACTTTTTTCCGATCGCCTCGGCAGCCTGCCCGACCCCAACGTCCAGCGTTTCGCGCCAAAGCTGATCGGCGCCCTCGATCGCGCCATATCCTATTGCCAGTCGACCCTGACCTACGGGCGCGCCCGCGAGGCGGCGCCGTCGCGTCGGCTGGTCGCGCTCGATCGCCTCGTTGACGATGTCGCCGATGTGCTCGGGCTCGTCGGCCACGCCATGATCACCTGGGAGAACCGGGTGCCGCCGGGGCTCGAGGTCGATGCCGATCCGGAGCAGCTCTTCCGCGTCCTCGTCAATCTGTGCCGCAACGCGATCCAGGCGCTGGAGAGCAGCAGCGGACCGGCGGTGGTGTGCCGCCTGACGGTGTCGGCGGCGCGCGAGGGCGCGTCGGTGTCGATCAAGGTTCACGACACCGGCCCCGGCATTCCGGAGCCGGCACGGGCGCATCTCTTCCGCGCCTTCCAGGGCACCGTGCGACCGGGCGGCACCGGCCTTGGGCTAGCGATCGCCGCCGAACTTGTGCGCGCTCATGGCGGCTCGATCATGCTCGCCGATTCGGCCAGCCCGGGCGCCACGTTTGTGATTGTCATTCCCGACCGACCGCGCACCAACGGACGCAACGGGTCGGTCTGAGGCTCGGTGTGCCCGACGCCGGAGGCGCGCCCGGCGCCCGGCGATATGGATTTCCGCCTGCCGCCCGACCGGCAAGGCTTGCAATCCCGCGGTCCATTCAGTAGCTAGTGGCCGCCGTCCGCCGCTCCTTTCCCGCGGCCCAGATCGGCCAGGCGCCCGTAGCTCAGCTGGATAGAGCACCAGACTACGAATCTGGGGGTCAGGAGTTCGAATCTCTTCGGGCGCGCCAATTTTTCCCATCCATGAATGGCAAGATCAGTGTGTGCCGGGCGCGCCGGCAGGACGACAGGTGCCGCCGTGCAGGTCTTGGCGCGGCTGGTGGTAATACTCGATGATGTTCCGCTCGTCCGCGGCGGAAGTTGCCACTGAGCTGAGAGCGCTCGAGAAGGCCTGACCGGCGCCTCCCGTCGCTCACGCGTCACACATGCTTCCCGCAACACCGACACCCCTCTGACCCCGTCGAAAGCCTCCCCGATTGACTCAACCCTCTTGCTCGGGTTTTATCCAAAACGTTTTGGAAGGCGGCTTTTCGGGAGGAACGCAAAAGCATGGCCACCCGGCGCCAAACGCGTCTGAGGGAACTGGCGGGCGAACTTGGCGTGTCGATCACGACCGTTTCGCGCGCTCTGGCCGGCTACTCCGATGTGAGCGAGGCGACGCGTGCGCGGGTCGCCGAAGCGGCGCGGTCGCGGGGCTATGTGCCCAGCCGTGTCGGCCGGATGCTCGTCTCGGGCCGGACCGATTTCATCGGGATGGTGCTGCCGGTTCGCGACGGCAACATGATGGACGCCTTCCTCGGCGAGTTCATCGCCGGGTTGAGCGAGACGTTCGTGGCCCACGGGCGCGACCTCTTCATCGCCACGGCCACCGCCGGCCAGTCAGAGGTCGACGTCCTTCGCCACATCGTTGCCGGCGACCGTGCCGACGCGGTCATCCTGAACCGCACCCGCATCGACGACGATCGCGTTCGCTATCTCACGGCGCACGGCTTCCCGTTCGTTGCCCACGGCCGCGTCCTCACCGACATGCCGGCGCATCCGTCCTTCGATACCGACGGCATCGGCGCCTTCGCCGAGGCGGCGCGCAGGCTGACGGCGCTCGGTCATCGCCGCTTCGGCCTGATCACCATCGACGAGCCGTATGCCTTCGCGCACCTGCGGCGTCGCGGTCTTGAGCAGGGCCTGGCCGAGGCTGGGCTGACGCTTCCCCGCGATCTTGTCGAATCGGTGCCGATGTCGGATCGGCCGGCGGCGCTCGCCGCCGCGGCGCGCATGCTTGCCCGCGACGACCGGCCGACCGCGATACTCGGCATCACCGACGCGCAGGCTCTGGCGGTGCTTGAGATCGCCGCGCAGCAGTCGATCCCGGTGCCTGACGAACTTTCGGTCATCGGTTTCGATAATGTGCCGATCGCGGCTTACGCCAGCCCGGCCCTGTCGACCTTCGACCAGCACACGCGCGAAAGCGCCGGCATCGTCGGCGACATGATCATCGATCTTCTCGAGAAGGGTCCGGCGGCCGTGCAGTCGCGCCTCATCACACCGGATTTCGTGGCGCGCGGCAGTCACGGCCCCGCCCCGGGCTGACAACAAGACGAAGAACCAACGCGAGTAACAAGGGAGGAAGCAATGAACAGCAAGCGACTATTGAAACTGGCAGGCGCCGCAATTCTCGTCGCCACCGCCTCGGCGACGGCGGCTTCTGCCGCGCCGGTTCTGTTCTGGTCGGACCAGGGTACGCCGGTCGAGGAACAGCAGCGCATTCGCGACAACGTGCTGTCCGGCTTCAGCGGCGAGGTCGATTTCCAGCCGCAGGATCCGGGTCCGTTCGTCACCCGCATTCAGGCCGAGGCGCAAGCCGGCAAGGGCGAGATCGGCGTGATCGGCGGCCTGCACGGCGATTTCGCCGGCTTCCCGGATGTCGTTGCCGATGTGTCCGATCTGGCCAAGTCGCTGATGAGCGTCGGCGTCAACGAGACCTATCTCGGTCTCGGCAAGCTCGGCACGAGCGAGCAGAAGTACATTCCGTGGATGCAGGCGACCTACATCATGGCCGCCAACAAGAAGGCGCTGGAATACCTGCCCCAGGGCGCCGACATCAACGCGCTCACCTATGACCAGCTGATCGCGTGGGCGAAGACGATGGCCGAGAAGACCGGCTCGCCGAAGTTCGGCATCCCCGCCGGTCCGAAGGGGCTGATCCACCGCTTCTTCCAGGGCTACGCCTATCCGTCGTTCACCTCTTCCGAGGTAACCAAGTTCCGTTCGCCGGAGGCGGTCGCCATGTGGGAGAAGATCAAGGAGCTGTGGAAGTACACCAGCCCGGCCTCGACCAGCTACAGCTTCATGCAGGAGCAGTTGCTGAGCGAGGAAGTCTGGGTGGCGTGGGACCACACGGCGCGCCTCGCCGATGCGTTCAACCAGAAGCCGGATGATTTCGTCGCCTTCCCGGCGCCTGCCGGCCCTGCCGGTCGCGGCTTCATGCCGGTCGTCGCCGGTCTCGGTATTCCGAAGACGGCGCCGGACATGGACACCGCCAAGAAGCTCATCACCTACATGCTGCAGCCCGATACTCAAATCGCCATGCTGAAGGCGAACGGCTTCTTCCCGGTGGTCAAGGCGGACCTTCCCGCCGACATGCCGGCCTCGGTGCGTGCCGAAGGCGCGGCGGTCGCGGCCCAGTCCGGCTCCAAGGACGCCAATCCCGGTCTGCTTCCGATCGGCCTCGGCGCCAACGGCGGCAAGTTCAACAAGGTCTACGTGGACGCGTTCCAGCAGATTGTCCTGAACAACGCCGACATCAAGACCGTGCTCGACCAGCAGGCCGAAATCCTCGCCGGCATCATGAAGGAGTCGAATGCACCGTGCTGGGCCCCGGACGCCAAGTCCGACGGCCCGTGCCCGGTTAACTAGGGCTTCCTCCCGGCCGCCGGCGGCGCTCTCTCGGGGGCGTCGCCGGCGGATAACCCCGCGAGCCCGGCGATGCAGTCCCGCACCGTGCCCTATCTGCTGTTGCTGCCCGCGACCGTGTTTCTCGCGGCCTTCTTCGTGTGGCCGTTCATCCAGGTGGCGATCGAGGCGTTCACGCAGAACGGCTCGCCGACGCTAGAACACTTCCGCACGATGGCGAGCGACTGGAAATTCATCCCGTCGCTGCGCAATACCCTGCTGCTGGCGGTGATCATCGTGCCGCTGCAGATCGCCGTCGCGCTTTCGATGGCCTCGCTGGTGACGCGCATGGGCGCCGGCCGCGACGTCATCCTCTACATCTGGACCATTCCTCTCGGCATTTCCGATCTCGCCGCCGGTCTCGTCTGGCTGGCAATCTTCGAGAAGAACGGGTTCCTCAACAGCGCGCTACAGAGCCTCGGCTTCATCGCCGAGCCGGTCACCTGGCTCGGCTACCAGAACACGGTGACGCTGTTCGTGGCCGTCATCCTCGCCGAGATCTGGCGCTCGACCGCGATCGTCATGGTCATCCTCGTCGCCGGCATGGGGCTGATCCCAAAGGAATATTACGAGGCGGCCGAGGTCTTCGGCGCCGGTCCGTGGAAGCGCTTCCTCAAGGTCACGCTGCCGCTGCTCAAGCCCAGCCTGCAGACCGCCCTGATCCTGCGCACGATCCTTGCCTTCGAAGTCTTTGCGGTCGTCGCGGCGCTTGCCGGCACCAACCTGCCGGTCCTCATGGGGCAAACCTTCGAGTGGCAATTCGCCCTGCAGGATCGCAGCGTCGCAGCGGCGCTCGCCTTCGTCATCCTGGCGATCTCCGTCAGCTTCACGCTCTTCTATATCTTCGCGCTCAGAACCCGTGACGAGGCGCGCGTATGACCGCTGTCGCAGCCCCGGTTCCTGCGAAATCGGCCGCCGTCAGTGCCGGGCGCTGGCTCACCTATGCTGCGATTGCGCTGCTCTGCCTCTGGGTGCTGGTGCCGATCTACCTCATTCTGGTCAACGCACTGAGCGCACCGGCGGAAGTGAACGGCTGGCCGAAGCAGTTCTATCCGTCGTTCGATTTCGGCAGCCTCAGCTTCTTCATCCACTTCCGCGGCGTCGCCTCGGCGCTGATGAATTCCGTCATCGTCGCGTTGCTGACCACGGTGCTGGCCATCGGCCTCGGCGCCCCTGCCGGCTATGCGCTGGCGCGCTTCCGTTTCCGCGGCAAGGAATCGTTCCGCCTGCTGGTGCTGATGACGCGCGCCTTTCCCCTGCCGCTGCTGGCCCTGCCGCTGGCCGTGCTGTTCATCCGCACCGGTCTCGACGATAGCCGCATCGGCCTGGCGCTGGTCCACACGACGTTGGCGCTGCCGTTTTCCATCCTCATCACCTTCTCGCTCTTCATGAGCATTCCGTTCGAACTGGAGGAGGCGGCTTTCACGCTGGGCTGCACCCGCTTCCAGGCGTTCCGCAAGGTGGTCATGCCGCTGGCGCTGCCCGGCATCGCCGCCTCCGGCGTGTTCGCCTTCGTGACCTCGTGGAACGAGGTGTTCGCCGCGGCCGTCCTCACCATCCGCAACCGCACCCTGACCGCGTTCCTGCTCACCAGCCTCGACTATTCGCCGCTGCCGCTGAAGTTCGCCGGCGGCGCCGCGCTCGTCCTGCCGGCCCTCATCTTCCTGTTCCTGGTGCGCAAATACCTCTTCGCCCTTTGGGGCATCGCCAACCGCTGACGACGGGAGACGCCGATGGCAAGCATCGAGGTGAGGGACGTCGCCAAACGCTTCGGGGCGGTGCCGGCGTTGGTCGACATCAACCTCGACGTCGCCGACCGCGAGTTCCTCGTGCTGCTCGGCGCGTCCGGCTGTGGCAAGACCACGCTGCTTCGCCTCATCGCCGGTCTGGATAGCGTCAGCGAGGGCGAGATACGCATCGGCGGCAAGCGCGTCAACGAGCTGCCCCCGCGTTCGCGCGGCATCGCCATGGTGTTCCAGAACTACGCCGTGTTCCCGCATCTGACGGTCTTCGAGAACATCGCCTTTGGCCTGCGCATGAAGAAGCTGCCTGAGGCCGATATCCAGACCAGGGTGAAGCGCTCCGCATCCCTGATGCATATCGAGCAACTGCTCAGCCGCTATTCCGGTCAGCTTTCCGGCGGTCAGCGCCAGCGAGTCGCCGTGGCCCGTGCGCTGGCCATGGAACCGGAGGTGCTGTTGATGGACGAACCACTCTCCAACCTCGATGCGCTGCTCCGGCTGGAGATGCGCGCCGAACTCAAGGGCGTGCTGCAGGAGAGCCGCACCACGACAATCTACGTTACCCACGATCAGGTCGAGGCGATGAGCCTCGGCGACCGCATCGCGGTGATGCACAAGGGCCGCATCGTGCAGGCGGCTTCGCCGATCGATGTGTATCGCGATCCCGCCACCGATTTTGTCGGCGGCTTCATCGGCAACCCACCGATGAATTTCTTGTCCGCGACCAAACAGGACGGCAAGTGGCGCGTGGCCGGCATAGACTTCGACGGGCCTGCCGATGCACCCGATTCGATCCAGTTCGGCATTCGCCCCGAGGATCTCGCCATTGCCGACAGCGGCCTGTCCGGGACGGTGCGCGTGGTCGAGCCGCTCGGCGCACACCAACTCGTCACCATGACGGTCGCCGACACGCTCTTCCGCGCCGTTCTCGACAGCGATCTCAAGATCGCGCCCGGCGAGACGCTCGTCCTTCAACCCCGCGCCGGTCGCGTCCGGTGGTTCGACACCACCGGCGGCGCGGCAATCGACCACAAGCAGACTGGCCAACCGTCATGACGATTGAACCCCGCGACAAGGCGCTCTTCGCCAGCGCCGAGGCGATCCTGCGCGACAACGACCGCGGCACCTACACGGTGCCGACCAAGGGGCTCTATCCCTTCCAGTGGAACTGGGATTCCTGCCTGACGGCGCTCGGCCAGCGCCATTTCGACGAGCGCCGCGCCTGGACCGAGATCGAAACGCTGCTCGCCAACCAGTGGCCGGACGGCATGGTGCCGCACATCGTTTTCCACGAGGCGGATGAGGGCTACTTCCCCGGCCCGGATGTCTGGGGCACAAACCGGCCGACGCCGACGTCCGGCATCACCCAGCCGCCGGTGCTCGGCTTCGTGCTCCAGCGGCTCCATGCCGAAGCGCGCGACAAGGATCTCGCCCGGCACATGGCGCTGAGGCTCGCGCCGAAGGCCGACGCGTGGCATCGCTGGTTCTACGCCAATCGCGATCCGCAGAAGTCCGGGCTCGTCGCCATCCTGCATCCGTGGGAGGCCGGCCGCGATAATTCCATCGACTGGGATTCGCCGCTGAAGAACGTGCCGACCGAGGGCGTCCAGCCCTACCGGCGCCGCGACACGCAGCACGTCAACGCGGCCGAGCGACCGACACAGGCGGAATACGACCGCTACATGTGGCTGGTTGGCCATTTCCGGTCGCTGAACTGGGACAACAGCAAGCTGCATGACGCTTCGCCGTTCCAGGTGATCGATCCCGGCTTCAACGGCATTCTGATCCGCTCGGACGAGGCACTGGCGGAACTCGCCGCGGAACTCGGCCTGACCGATATCGCCGCCGCCGCCAGGGCGCGTGTCGCGAAAGCCAGGGCCGCGTTTCCGCTGCTGTGGAACGACAAGGCCGGCCAGTTCGTGTGCTTCGACCGGGTCGCCGGAGCACAAGTCGACAGCCAGTCCGTCGGCGGCCTGTTGCCGCTGTTCGCCGGCCTCGGCGATGCCGATCGGATGATCGCCACCATCCGTCGTTGGCGCAGCCGGATGCAATTCGGCGTCGCCTCGCACGATCCCGCCGACCCGCGCTTCGAGCCGCGCCGTTATTGGCGCGGGCCGTGCTGGTTGATCGTCAACTTCCTGCTGGCCGATGGTCTGCGCCGCAGCGGACGGAAGGATGCCGCCGCGGAGATCGAGGCCGATAGTCTCGGCCTGATCCACAAGAGCGGCTTCGCCGAATACTACGACCCGCGCGATGGCGCCGCGCTCGGCGGCAAGCATTTCACGTGGACCGCGGCGATGGTCATGGAATTGCTGCCGGACGCGGCTGGCTGACGGCATGCGCATTCTCGGTTGCGGCGCTCATCCCGACGACGTCGAGATCTTCTTCTTCGGCACGCTGGCAGCGGCGCGCGCAATGGGCGCGGAAATCGGCTGGCTGATCGCGACTGACGGGTCGAAGGGCGGGGCAGAGCCGGGCGACAAACTCCGTGCGACGCGACGCGAGGAAGCCGCGGCGGCCGCGGTACTCCTTGGCGTCACCCCAATCTTCCTCGACCGTCGCGACGGCGACCTCGCCACCGATGCCGCGGCTGCCGGCTTGCTGGAGGCCGAAATCCAGAAATTCGCGCCCGATCTCGTGATCACCCATGCGCCCAACGACTATCACCCCGACCATCGCGCCCTGTCGCGGCTGGTCTCGTGACGCTGCGCGCTTCCGCGCGCCTGTGCTGTTCGCCGATACGCTGATGGGCAACGGCTTCACGCCGACGCTCTATGTCGACATCACCGCGCATTTCGATGTGAAGTGCGAGGCCATCGCCAAGCACGCGTCGCAGCGTCCGCAGCGTTTCGTCGATGCCTGCGGCACCTGGAACCGCTTCCGCGCGCTTCAATGCAACGCGCCTGAGGGCTACGCCGAGGCCTTCCGCTTCGAGCCCAGCTATCCCTTCGCCGACATACGCGGCTTGCTGCCGCCGGCGCCGGCCGTCAGTCCGCTCGGCGGGTATCCGACGGTTCGCTGACCGTCATTTGCCCCGCCAGTCGGTCACCGGCTCGAGCGGGTAGATCGGCCTCGGGATTCTCGTCCACGGCAGCGTGAACACGTCGGATTGGCCGGGTCCGCGCGTGTCGACGCGGATCACCTGCGACGTCAGGTCGGCGAAATACTGAAAGTTGGAGGCGGTTTTGAGCACCGCCATCTTGTATTGGGCGAGATCGACGCCCGAAGCTTCATAGACGCCGGGTACATTCCCGGCGACGCCGCGCAGTTCGGTGATGAGCAGCGTCACCGGGCCGACGTCGAAAACCACGCGCCGCCCCATGTCGACCTCGGCCTGATGGTTGAACTTGAGCTTGACCGGTCCTGCGCCGACGAAGCGGACCGTGCCGGTCACCTCGATCGGCGCGAAGAATTGCGTCGCCGCGTCTCCGCCAAGCGGCAGCGTGACTTTGGCCCCCACCCCGGCGTCGGCAAGCCTGGCTGTCGCGACGGGCGAGATGAGGGGCACGAGCGCACGGCTCTTGAGCCCCAGGCGCAGCATGGCTTCCAGGATCAGATTGCTGTCGCCCGCGGCGCCACCGAACACCGTGTCGCCGGTGTCGCTGAGCACGACGATCCCCTTGTCGGCGGCATCGGCCATGCGCACCGCCTCGTCTATGGGCACAGCCTCCCTGACCTGGAAATCGTCGCGCATCGACCAGGCAAGATCGGCCAGTTCGTCGGCAAGCTTCTCGGCCAGCGCACGGTCGTTGTCGGTCACCACGATCGTCGCCCATCCGCCCTCGGCGACATCCAGCCAGGGCTGCATCGGATAGTTCGACGCCTGCAGGACGCGAGAGTCCTTTTCCAGTTCGCGGGCGCGGTCGAACCACGCCTTCATCGGCCCCTTGGAGGTCAGAAACTGTTCCTGGTGGGAAACCAGCGGGATCTTCCGCCATGCCGTCACCGGCTTGATCTTCTCCGTGATCAGGCGCAGCAGAAGTTCGGTGCCGATCCGACCGGTGTCGTAGGGATCGTGCGGCTGTGTCCGGTGCCCGACGATGGCGTCGCAGTTCGCCACGATCTTGCGCGTGACGTTGGCGTGATGATCGAGCGTCAGGACGATCGGCACATCGGGCCCGAGAATCGAGCGGCACAGTTCGGCCTGCTCGCCTTCCACATCGTCGATGCCCTCCGCCGCGCACGCGCCGTGCAGTTGCAGGGCGAGCCCGTCGAGCCGGCCGGCCTGTTCAAGTCCCGCGCGTATCTTCCGCTGAAAGAAATCGAACGCCTCGCGTGTCACCCGCCCGCCGGCGATAGCGAACGCGCGAATGATGGGGATCGTCTCGACATCCAGTCCCAACTCGCGAACGACGTCGATATAGCCGCCGACTTCGCCGAAGCCGGGCAGCTTCCGCATGATCTCGTCGCCTTCGAGAATGCCGAAGGATTCGTAGTCGGCGAGGCGGGTCGGCACAGGATTGAAGTCGTTCGTTTCCTGGGCGATGTGGATGAGAGCGATGCGCAAGCGAGACCTCCCTGTGCCGCCTTGCCTCATTTATGTGTATCGCAGAGGTAGCGGCTTTCATCTTTGCTGGTGTTGAACGTCCGGCGGGCCTTCCAACTCAGCCAGCGGACATGACGTCGCCGGTTTCGATCGCGGCGCCAATGAGCGCCCGCGTGTAATCGGATCGCGGCGCGCCGAAGATTTCGTCGGTTGCGCCTTCCTCGACGATCTTGCCATCCTTCATGACCAGAACATAGTCGGCCATCGCCCGCACGACCGCGAGATCGTGGCTGATGAAGATATAGGCGAGGCCGTACTCGTCCTGCAGGCGACGCAACAGCTCGACGATCTGTTTCTGCACCGTGCGGTCGAGCGCCGAAGTCGGTTCATCCAGAATGACGATCTTGGGTTTCAGGATGATCGCGCGCGCGATGGCGATCCGCTGGCGCTGCCCACCGGAGAATTCGTGCGGGTAGCGGTTCCGCGTGGCCGGGTCGATGCCGACTTCGTCGAGGGCTCGGACGGCGCGCTCAAGACGATCTTGCGCCGTGAGCGTCGGCTCGTGGACGAGCAGACCTTCGGTGACGATCTCGCCGACCGTCATTCGCGGCGACAGCGAGCCGTACGGGTCCTGGAAGACGATCTGCATGTCGCGTCGAAGCGGCCGCAGGTCCCGTTTGTCCATGGCGCCGATATCGTCGCCGTCGAAGCGGATCGCCCCGTCGCCGTCGATCAGGCGGAGCAGCAGGCGGCCGAGGGTCGACTTGCCTGAACCCGACTCGCCGACAATGCCGATTGTCTGTTGCTGATGGAGCTGCAGCGAAACGCCATCCACGGCACGGATGATGAGGCCGGTGTTGGATAGAAAGCCGCCGCCGAGACGGAAGGTGACGCCGACATTGCGCGCATCGAGCAGGATCGGCGCGTTCGAAGGGGGAGGAGGTTTGCGCCCGCTGGGCTCGGCTGCGACCAGCATTCGCGTGTAGGGATGCTGAGGCGAGGCAATCACGTCCGCCGTCGTGCCACTTTCGACCACCTCGCCGCCGCGCATCACGTAGACGCGGTCGGCGATGCGGCGGACGATACCAAGATCGTGCGTGATGAAAACGACCGCCATGCCAAGCCGGCGGCGAAGATCGGCGATGAGATCGAGAATCTGTGCCTGGATGGTGACGTCGAGCGCCGTGGTCGGCTCGTCGGCGACCAGGATGTCCGGATCGTTGGCGAGTGCCATGGCGATCATGACCCGCTGGCGCTGACCGCCGGAAAGCTCATGCGGATAGGACGAGAGCCGCTGCCCGGCATTGGCGATGCCGACGAGTTCAAGCAGTTCGATCACCCTGGCCCGCGCCGCGGGCCGATCCACACGCTGGTGGTGGCGAATCGGCTCCGCGATCTGGAATCCGATCGGGTAGAGCGGGTCGAGCGATGTCATCGGCTCCTGGAAGATCATGGTGATCCTGGCGCCGCGAATGCGGTTGAGGCCGGCCCGGTCGAGCCCGATCATCTCGGTGCCGCGGTAGCGCGCGGAGCCGGTCACGTGCCCGTTGGCGGCCACGAGCCCCAGCGCCCCAAGCATTGCTTGGCTCTTGCCGGAACCGGACTCGCCCACGATCGCCACCGTCTCGCCGCGTGCCACATCCAGGTCGATACCGCGAACCGCGTGCACTTCGCCGTCGGGCGTATCGAAGCGGACATCAAGCTTGCGGATTTCCAGAATGGCGTCGGTATCGGCCACGGTTGTCACCGATCGCGCGGGTCGAAAGCGTCGCGCAAACCGTCGCCGACGAAATTCAGAGACATCAGGGTGGCGACGAAGAAGATCGACGGAAAAATCAGCAGCCACGGTGCCGACTGCATGTTGTTGGCGCCCTCCGCGATCAGCGCCCCCCAGCTCGTCAGCGGCTCCTGCACGCCGAGGCCGAGAAACGAAAGAAAGCTCTCCAGCAGGATGACCTTCGGCACCAGGACGGTGACGAAGACGATGACCGGCCCGATCGTGTTCGGGATGATGTGCCGCCGGACAATCTCGCCGTTATCGACGCCCAGCGCTTCGGCCGCCGCAACGAACTCGCGCCGTTTCAGCGACAGCGTCTGGCCGCGCACGATGCGCGCCATATCGAGCCATTCGATGGCGCCGATCGCGACGAAGATCAGGATGAAGTTCCGTCCGAAGAACACGACCAGCACGACGACGAGGAAGACGAAGGGCAGGGAATAGAGAATCTCCACCAGCCGCATCATGACATTGTCGACGCGGCCGCCGGCGAAACCCGAGATCGCGCCATAGGTGACGCCGACGAACAGGCTGACCAAGGTGGCGAGGATGCCGACGGTCAGCGAAATGCGGCCGCCGATCATGATACGGGCGAAGAGATCGCGGCCGTTGGCGTCCGTCCCCATCGGGAAATACTCACGCTTGACCGCGCCATGGACGATCAGCGTGCGGCCATCGTCGCGCGTCTCGACGATCTCGGCCCCTTTGAACTCGTTAGTGCGGTCGACGTAGCGAACGACGCGCGGGTCGATGGGTTGGTCGGCAGCCAGTGTTGCCGTGAAGCCGGCGTCGGTGAGTTCGAAGGCTTCCAGCCTGACGCGGGCCTGCTCCGCCGCGCCTTGCATCACGGCCTCGAGTGTCGCGGCGCGCGGATAGGCCTCAAGGCTCGGCGGCGTGCGCACGTAGGATTGGAAGATCTGGTCGTAGCGATGCTGGGTCACGAGCGGCCCAACGACACAGATGGCGGTAACGATCGCCAGGATGGCGAGGCTAACCATCGCCGCCCGGTTACGCCCAAGCCGCTGCATGGCGAGGCTGGTCAGGCTGCGCCCGGCGACCGGTGCCGTGATCGTGGCATCAGTCATAGCGTACCCGCGGGTCGAGCAAGGCATAGAGCATGTCGACGATCAGATTGAAGACGATGATGAACACCGCGACGAGGATCACCGTCCCCATGACGAGGGTGTAGTCGCGATTGATGGCGCCGAGGACGAAATAGCGGCCGACGCCCGGGATGGCGAAGATCGTCTCGATGACCACCGACCCAGTCAGCACGGCGGCCGCCGCCGGCGCCAGATACGTGATGACCGGCAGCAGAGCGCCGCGCAGCGCGTGCACGATGACCACCGCGCTGGGCGGCAGCCCGTAGGCGCGCGCCGTCCGGATGTGATCGGCGCGCAACGTCTCGATCATCGATCCGCGGGTCAGCCGGGCGAAGACGGCGAGCTGGGGCAGGGCCAGCGCGATGACCGGCAGCACGAGGTCGCGGAACGAGCCCGTGCCCCAGCCGCCCGCCGAAGCCCACGAGAGCATCACCGCGAAGACCAGCGACAGCACCGGGCCGACGACGAAGTTTGGAACGGTCAGTCCGACGGTGGCCGCGGCCATGACCGCATGATCGACCGTGCCGTTTTGCCGGAGCGCGGCCACCACACCGGCGCAGACGCCGCCGAAAACGGCGATGAGCAGCGCCCAGGAGCCGAGCTCCAGAGAATAGGGAAGGCTCTGCCGGATGAGTTCGGCAACGCTGAAATCGCGATAGACGTAGCTCGGGCCGAAGTCGCCATGCAGCACGTTGCGCAGATATTCGAGATACTGCACGTAAAGGGGCTGATCGAGCCGATAGGCTCTCAGCATGTTCGCCATTATCTGCGGTGGCAGTGCGCGTTCGAGGTTGAACGGGCCGCCGGGCGCGAAGCGGATCAGGAAGAAGGAGATTGTGACGACCACGAAGATCGTCGGGATGGCGCTGAGGAGTTGGCGAAAGACGAAGCGGAGCATCGGCCCGGAAGGGGTGGGGCCGCTGCCGGCCCCGCCCCTAGCTCGCGCTACTCAATCGACATGTAGCGGGTCAGGTGGAAGTTGACGGCGTTGTCGACGAATCCCTTGACCTTGGGTGAGATCAGCCAGAGCGAAGCCGACACCATCAGCGGCGCAATCGGCTGGTCCTGCATCAGAACAACTTCAGCGTCGTGCAGGATCTGCTCGCGCTTTGCGCGGTCGCGCTCCGCATAGGATTGCTGCATCAAGTCGTCGAACTTCGGGTTGTCGTAGTGCCCGTAGTTGAACGTCTTGTTGGTGCTGATGTCGAGGAACAGGAAGTTCTCCGGATCGGCGTAGTCGGCCGCCCAGCCGGCGCGGGCGACGTCGAACGTGCCGCCTTCCTGCAGGTACGCATAGTGCGACTTGACGTCGAGGTTGAGGAGCGACACGTCGGCGCCGAGCGCCTTCCAGTTATCGGCGACGGCCGTGGCAACCTTTTCGTGGTTGGCGTTGGTGTTGTAGCGAATCTGGATCTTCAGCGGCTTGCCGCCGTCGCCATAGCCGGCTTCGGTGAGCAGTTTCTTCGCCTCGTCCTCGCGATCGAGCTGCGACATGGAGGCGAAATCCGCCTGCGCCGGCGTATATCCGGAGATGCCCGGCGGCACGAAGCTGTAGGTCGGAAGCTGCGCGTTGGCGTAGATCTTCGAAGCGAGAAAATCTCGGTCGACCGCCATGGACAACGCGCGACGCACGCGGACGTCATCGAACGGCGCGTGGCGCGTATCGAAGACGTAATAATAAGTCGCGAGGTTCGGCGCGACGTGAACCACGCCGTCGCCGAGCTGGCCCTTCAGGAACTCCGTCTGATCGGCCGGGAACTGGTACTGCACGTCCAGTTCGCCCGCCTGGAAGCGGCGGACTGCCGCGGCCTGGTCCTCGGTCGGATAGTAGATGACCTTGTCGATCTTGACCGACGCTGCGCCGTAGTAGTCGGGATTCTTGGTCAGCGTGATGTGGTCATTGGCGACGTTTTCAGCGAGCACATAGGCGCCGTTCGAGATCATGCTGCCGGGTTTGACGAAGCCTTCGCCGAGCTTCTCGATCGATGCCGGATGGACAGGCAGCGCCGTCTGGTGCGCGAGGAGCTCGAGGAAATAGGGCGTCGGCCGCTCGAGCGTGATTTCCAGGGTCTTGTCGTCGACGGCGCGCATGCCAAGCTGGTCGACCGCCATCGGCTTGTCTGCGGTCGCGGTGTTGATCGCCTCGGCATTCTTGATCGGATAGAGGATCGTCGCATAGCCCGCCGCGGTTGCCGGGTCCTCGATGCGGCGGAAGGAGAAAATGAAATCGTTCGCGGTGACCGGGTCGCCGTTCGACCATTTCGCGTCGGCGCGCAGCTTGAACGTGTAGGTCAAGCCATCGTCCGAGACCGTCCAGCTTTCGGCGACGCCGGGGATAATGGTCCCGGCCGCGTCATAGACGGTCAGGCCCTCGTACAGATCCTTGAGGATGTTCGCTTCGACGTCGATCGACGTATGCGCCTGATCGAGGGTCTGCGGTTCGCCGCCATTACCGCGGTGGAGCACGACTTCGGCGACGGCTGCCGACGATGCAAACACAACGCCGGCAAGTGCAAGCACGATCGACGTTTTCAGCCCGGTTTTGGAGAAGCGCATCTCATACCTCGCTCGGATCAGTCTGAGTGGACTAACCCAAGCCTACGTCCGTGGGCTCACCACGGCAACGGACACCGGGATTCTTTCGCGGCGAGGTTCGCCAACGGCTGTTCGGCGGCCTAGCCGCCGAGCGCGCCTTTGACGGCGTCGACGGCGCGGATCGCCAGCGCGGCAATCGTCAGCGTTGGATTGCCGGTCGCCGAAGTTGGGAAAACCGTCGAGCCGAGCACGAACAGATTGGAGTGATCGTGGCTACGAAGATTCCCGTCGACTACCGATGATTTCGGATCGTCGCCCATCCGCGCCGTGCCGATGATGTGTCCGGCTCCCTGCGCGTCCGGGCTGTGGACCACGCCGGTTGCGCCGAGTTTCGCAAAAATCTCGTCATGCGCCTTCACGGACGCGGCGAAGCCGGCCTTGGTATAGTCGTCGAGGCGATAGAAGATGCGTGGGCGCGGCACGCCGTACATATCCTTTTCGTCGGGATCGAGCGTGACCCGGTTGGCCGGATCGGGTGGCTGCTCGACCAGCGAGGCGAGGCGGATGTGGCGCGCCGACTGACCGCGCAGTGCGTTGTTCAGCCCTTCGCCGCGAATGCCTTGCGCCGCCAGGGTCTGGGCGGTGGTGATTGGCGCGCCGGTCGGCCAGGACCAGCCATCGTTTCCGATTTCGATGCGGAAGGCTCCACGCACCTTGCGGAAATCGCCGTCGCGCAGGTTCTCGACTCCCGACGTCGAAAGCGGTCCCCGGTAAGGATACACCTCGTCCTTGGATGAAGCCCAGGAGAGCTGGGTTGGATGGTCCATCAGGTTGCGGCCGACCTGGTCGGAGGTGTTGGCGACGCCGTTCGGGGTAGCGTCGCTGATCGAGTTGAGGAGAAGGCGCGGCGTCTCGATCGCATGGGCGGCGAGGACGAACACCTTGGCGGTCGCGCGGCCTTCGCTGCCGTCCCACCGCCTGAAGCGGATACCGCTTACGCGACGGTCGGCGCCAACTTCAACGAAGACGGCCGTGGTCTGGTCGTAGAGCGTGGCGCCCGAGGCCACGGCGCGGTCGACATGGACGGTCGCGTCATATTTGGCCTGGATCGGACAGATCGGAATGCAGCTCGCATTGCCACAGCAGGCCGGGCGGTTTTCGCGATCGACGGAGTTGCGGCCTTCGGGTGTTGAACGGACTTCGTAGATCGTCCCGTCAAGCGCCTTGGTGAAGGCCTTGTCGAGATAGGTCTGCGGAATTTCGTTCATCGGGTAAGGCGTCGATCGCGGCGCGCCGAGGTCATGGGCCGAATCGCCGGAGACGCCAATCTCGTTCTCGGCCTCGCCGTAGAAGGGTTCGATATCGTCGTAGCTGATCGGCCAGTCGACGCCTTGGCCGTAGGCCGTCTTCAGGCGGAAATCATTGGGCAGCAGTCGAAGGCAGGTGCCCAGCCAGTGCCAGGTCGTGCCGCCGACGACCTTTATGTAGGTAGAGGCGAATTTGTCCGGCCCGACCTGCTTGTACCAGAAGTCGAGGTTGTTCGAGATCGGGTGCATCGCTTGCGGAACGGGCGGGTAAGGACACTCGGGCACCTTGATCAGCGCGTTCCAGTATGTTTCGACCGCGTCTTGCCGATCGACTTTCGCCCCCGCTTCAAGGATCGCGACCTTGACCCCGGCTGCGGCGAGCCTTGCCGCCATGATTGCCCCGGACACACCGGACCCGACGATGACAACGTCGGCGTTAATATCGTCGGCCATCGCGTTCCTCCCCGTATCAGCTTTGTGGCGGCTCGCTCCAGTAGCCGGTTTCGCCGCCGCACTCTGCCCATGGCTTCGAGAACGTCAGCGCGTCCCACACCAGCGCATCCGTGAACGCCGCGACCGCCTGGCCCGAACCGCTGTCATAGACTCCAGAATACCAGGCGGCGACGATGGCGTTGGCGAGGTCGGTGTATGACGTGTAGTCGGCCTCTTCCTTGACCATCTCGGCGAGCGACGCGCCGTTGCCGGTGGCCAGGAATCCGCCGAGCAGGGTTTTTGCAATGTCGACGTCGAGCGCCTTCGTCTCGGTCAATTTCTCGGAAAGGGCGAGGAACTGTTCGACGCTGACCGATGCCTGGGCGAAGAGAGCCGTTGGAAAGCCGCCCGCGCCGGCGGCCGCAATCGCCGCACCAACGCCGGCAAGAACTAGATCACGGCGCGAAAGTGGAAGTGTCATGGTTGCCACCCGTCGTCCAAGCTATCCAAATTTCCAATATCCGAAGGTATGCCAAACTTACCGTCTTGCTTCCTTCTTGTCGCGGAAACCGCATCCAGTGACGCCGGACCAGCAAAATTGTCACGGTTACGGCCCCGAAGTGCCCTGCCGATCTTTTGATCTCTGGACTTTGAACAAAATGCGATAGATGTTCTGGCGGGATGCGGCGCCAGCGGAATAGCGGGCGTTATTATGGCGAGCGTAGCGCGTATCGGCGTATTTGTTGCTGCAGTGGCCCTGGCGGGACCGAGTCTGGCGGCGAACCCTAGTGGTTCCGTGGTTGCCGTGGTTCAGTCGGCTCACATCGACGGCAAGACCGGGCAGCAGATTCTGGAGCCTGCAGCGCCGGTTTACAGTGGCGACCGGATCGATACGGGTTCGGTTGGCACCGCCCAGATCAAGTTTCGCGACAACACCAAGCTCGTCGTCGGTCCGAACTCGTCGATGGTCATCGACGCATTCGTGTTCAACGATAACAACACCGCCCGCCAGGTCTCGATCAACGCCCTGAAGGGGGCGTTCCGCTTCATCACCGGCGACAGCCGTAAGGACGCGTACAAGATCACGACGCCGACGGCGACGATTGGCGTCCGTGGCACCGAATTCGATATTGCCATCGAGAGCGGCGGCACGACCCGCGTTGCGAACTTCGAGGGCAGCACGCATATCTGCAAGCGTCTGCCCAGCGGAGCGATCGATCCGGCGAGTTGCGCCGACGTCAGCCAGCAGTGCACGCTGTCCGTGATCCGCCCGACGCAGCAGAAGGTCTAGCCCTACAGCAATACCGACGTCGAGTTCCGCAACCGGCAGCTCAAATACTACTTCCCCTACGTTCGCTCCCAGCAGGAGCTCATGAAGGACTTCAAGGTCGATTTGGCCCCTTGCCATCTCGACCAGGTGGCTTTGCCCGGCGCGGGCAACGGCCCGACGGGTCCTGGACCGACGCCGCAGCCGCCTTTCGTTCCGCAGGCTCCGGGGCCGTTGCCAGCGCCGCAGCCTCCCACCCCCGGCCCGCTGAACGACTCGAATTATTCGCGTCCAAACTATCGCTAGTGCCGGCACGGTTTCCGCGGCTGAGATACGGCCAGGCCTGGTCGGGCCGTCTTGGCCGGATTCCGCGCGAGCGCGCGCTGAAGTTGCAAATCGGCAACATCGTCTTCGTTTCGACGAGCCATTAATGAACCGCCCGAATTGAACTGGACGGGCGCGGGAAAGAAACATTAAGCTTCTGGTAACCACGCGTTTGGCACGGCGAGGCACCGTGCCCGTGGTTTGTGGTGTGTGTGTTTGGTCGCCGCCTGCGGCACGGCGTCGGAAGTCCGGTTTGTTTTGCCGGACTTGTTGAGGCGTTGTGTACCATGTGCGAGTTGGGGCGTTCGCGCGATTGCGACTTCGGTCGCTTGCGGCTGATTGATTCATTTCTTCATCGATCTGGCATGTTGCTTGGCGCTGCGGTTTTGGCCGTGGTGGCGATGGCTGTCTGGCTGCCCGGTAGCCGCGCGCTGGGCGGCCGACTGCGAACAGCGCGCAGCGGCAACATCATCATCGATGATCGGCACTTTTGCGGCACCGACAACTCCGGAACTAACAACGGTCCCACGGGCGCTTGC
Source organism: uncultured Alphaproteobacteria bacterium (assembly GCA_963781775.1). Classification (GTDB taxonomy): domain Bacteria; phylum Pseudomonadota; class Alphaproteobacteria; order Rhizobiales; family Kaistiaceae; genus CAVSRC01. The sequence goes on from CAWAHE010000026.1 coordinate 56,919, forward strand.
AACGACAACAACGTCGTGGGGACGGGTTCGCTCAACGACAACAAGAGCAGCAACTTTGTCTTGTCCCTGGATCCGTCTGCCGGCAGTTAACGGCAATGATCGTCATTGGCAATGACTCGGGTAACCGCAACGGCGTCACGGTTGCTGTCAATCCGGTTCGGGCTTCAACAACAACATCATCAACGGCAACAATTCCGGCAACGACAATGGCATTCGACGTTACAGTATTGGCGGAAGTTTCGGCTTCACCCGACGGTACGATATCATTGGTGCTTCCGACAATGTCATCAATGGAACCGGCTCGGGAAGCCTGAACGGAGACGGAACCGCAGCGCCAAGAACGGCGTCGTCTCCGACGACGCAACGGTCACCGACAACTTCATCAATGGCAATGAGATCCGGTAAGTCGGGAACGACGTCGCCACTAACGGCAACGGCAAGGCCGTTGTCTCCGACAACTCATATCGGGAGATCTGTCCGGTCAGCGCGAATGGATTCCAGCAGCGGCAACGCTGACGCAACCGTCACCAACAACTCATTGTCGGCAACGGTTCTGGCAACGGCAACGGTCTCGGCGGCGGCCCCAACGTCGTGAGCAATAACTCATTGTCGGCGACGGCTCTGGCAACGCGAATTCGGCAGCGTAACCGGCAACACAATTTTTGGAGACGTCTCCGGCACGGGCAACCAGTGATCCGGGTTCGCCGAACAACACGATCCTTGGCAATGGCTCCGGAAGCGGCAACGGCGCCAACTACAACAGACAACACGGTGATCGGCAATCTCGGGTTCCGGGAACGGCGACAACTTCCAGAACAACACCATCATCGGCGATGGCTCCGGCAACCTCGCCGGCGACAACGTGCACGACAATAATGTCGTCGGTAGCGTCTCGGGCAACGGCTACGGCGACGGCGCCTCGTATAACAGCGTGTTCGGCGACTTCTCCGGCAACGATGTCGGCGGTTCGGGCAACACGGCGATCGGCCTCGGCGTCGGCAACTCGATCCACAGCAGCAACAACACGGCCATCGGCGTGCTCTCCGGCAACGTCGTCTTTGGCGACAACAACACCGCCATCGGCGTCGGCTCCGGCAACTTCATCGGGACGCCGGCCAACGAGCGCTACAACAACGTCGCGATCGGCACGTTCTCCGGCAACTTCGTCGACGGCGACAACAACATCGCGACCGGCCTGCTCTCCGGCAATTTCATAACGGGCGACAGCAATCAGGCGTCAGGCACGGGGTCTGGCAATTTCATTGACGGCAGCAACAACATCGCGTCCGGCGTCTTCTCCGGCAATGGTGTCAGCGGCGACAGTAACGTCGCTACCGGCACTGGCGTCGGCAACCTGGTCGGCGGCAACAACAACCAGTCGAGCGGCTTCGTCTCCGGCAACTTCATCGACGGCAGCAACAACATCGCCTCTGGCGCGTTCTCCGGCAACGGCGTTTCCGGCGATGGCAACCAGGCGTCGGGCACGGGCTCGGGGAACTTGATCGACGGCAGCGGCAACGTCGCGACCGGCACTGGCGTCGGCAACCTGGTCGGCGGCAACAACAACCAGTCGAGCGGCTTCGTCTCCGGCAACTTCATCGACGGCAGCAACAACATCGCCTCTGGCGCGTTCTCCGGCAACGGCGTTTCCGGCGATGGCAACCAGGCGTCGGGCACGGGCTCGGGGAACTTGATCGACGGCAGCGGCAACGTCGCGACCGGCACTGGCGTCGGCAACCTGGTCGGCGGCAACAACAACCAGTCGAGCGGCTTTGTCTCCGGCAACTTCATCGACGGCAGCAACAACATCGCCTCTGGCGCGTTCTCCGGCAACGGCGTTTCCGGCGATGGCAACCAGGCGTCGGGCACCGGGGTCGGCAACATTGTCTTCGGGAACGATAACCAGGCCGCCGGGGCATTCTCCGGCAACGGCGTCTTCGGCAACGGCAATCAGGCGAGCGGCGTAGGCTCCGGCAATCTCGTCGGGCTGCCGGGCAGCAACAGCAACAACAACATCGTCATCGGCAATTTCTCCGGCAATGGCGTCTTCGGCGACAGCAACAAGGCCATTGGCGACGGCTCGGGCAACGGTGTTGTCGGCGACAACAACAAGGTGTTCGGGGATTACGCGGGCAACGTCGTGGTCGGCGACCGCAACAGCGCCAATTCCTTCGCATCCGGTAATTTCGTCTTTGGCAACGACAACAACGTCACCGGCACCGGTTCCGGCAATGTCGTGGTCGGCGATCGGAACGCGGCCAATGGCGACGGTTCCGGAAATCTGGTGTTTGGGTCCGACAACCAGACGTCGGGCACGGGCTCGGGCAACGTCGTCATCGGAGATGGCAACCAGTCGAGCGGCACCGGTGTGGGCAACTTTGTCCTTGGGGCCAACAATCAGGCGTCCGGTGCTTTCACCGGTAACGGCGTCATTGGCGCGAACAATCAGGCCAGCGGCTTCGGCTCCGGCAATCTGGTCGCCGGCCTCAACAACCAGACCTCCGGCGATTTCACCGGCAACGGCGTTGTCGGCGTCAACAACCAGTCGTCGGGGGCCTTCTCAGGCAATGGCGTGATTGGCGCCAACAACCAGACCAGTGGCTTCGCCTCGGGCAATTTCGTGCTCGGCGCCAACAACCAGTCAAGCGGCGCCGACTGCGGCAACGGCGTGGTCGGCACCAACAATCAGGCAAGCGGCAAGGATTGCGGCAACGTCGTCATCGGCGACAACAACCAGACCAGCGGCGAGGGCACCGGCAACTTCGTCTTCGGCGCCAACAATCAGTCGAGCGGCGAGGACAGCGGCAACTTTGTCGCTGGTCTTGGCAACCAGGCGAGCGGCTTCGGCTCGGGCAACTTCGTCGCCGGGATCAACAACCAGGCGTCAGGCGATTTCTCGGGCAACGGCGTGCTCGGCATCAACAACCAGGCCTCAGGCGCCTTCTCCGGTAACGGCGTGATCGGGATCGGCAACCAGGCGAGCGGCACCAACGCCGGCAACGCCGTCATCGGCTTCAACAACCAGTCGAGCGGCAACGACGTCGGCAATTTCGTGCTCGGCGCCAACAACCAGTCGAGCGGCGCCGACTGTGGCAATGGTGTTGTCGGCACCAACAATCAGGCGAGCGGCAAGGATTGCGGCAACGTCGTCATCGGCGACAACAACCAGACCAGCGGCGAGGGGACCGGCAACTTCGTCATTGGTGCCAACAATCAATCGAGCGGCGAAGACAGCGGCAATTTCGTCGCCGGCCTCGGCAACCAGGCGAGCGGCTTCGGCTCAGGCAATTTCGTCGCCGGCATCAACAATCAGGTGTCGGGCGATTTCTCGGGCAACGGCGTCGTCGGCGCCGGCAATCAGGCCAGCGGCTTCGGCTCGGGCAACGTCGTGTTCGGCATCAACAATCAGGCCAGCGGCGAAGATACCGGCAACTTTGTGTTCGGCACCGACAATCAGGCGAGCGGCGTCCAGTCCGGTAACGGCGTGGTTGGCGAGAACAATCAGGCCAGCGGTGCGCTCGTCGGCAACGACGTCATCGGCTACGACAACCAGGCGTCCGGAATCGACTCGGGTGTCGGAATCCGCGGAAGCAACAACCAGGCGAGCGGAAACGGCGTTGGAAATGGCGTCACGGGTAACGACAACCAGGCCAGCGGCAATAACGTCGGGAACAACCTGCTAGGCTACGGCAACGTCGCCTCCGGCGTTAGCTCCGGCAACAATGTCCTCGGATCGAACAACGTTGCCATGGGCTACAACGCAGGCAACGACCTCGGCGATGCCGGCTGCAGCGATTTCATCAATGGTTGCGGCGGGTACAACAATGTCGCCATCGGCACCAATGCCGGCAATTTGTCCGGTGCGCCCAGCACGTTCTATGACACCATTGCGATTGGCCACAACGCCCAGATCGACACCACCTATGGGCAGCCCACCGCCGGCATCGCAATCGGCACGAACACCATGGTTCAGATGGCCGGCGGCACGGCGATCGGATCAGGCGTCGATGGCAGCGGCAACATCGTCGGAGCGCAGTCGACCCTTATCAATCAGGTCGTGCTCGGCACGCAGTACAACACTTACACGACGCCGGGCATCACATCGGATTTCAGCAGGTCGCGGCAATCGGGCGCGATCGAGTTGGTGACCTCCGACGCGAACGGGAACCTCGCAACCGACGGCGGCGACATTATCCGGTCAATCGATCAGAACACCTCTGGCATCGCGCTCGCGATGTCGATGCACAATCCGGATCTCGTCGGTCCGGAAACCTTCGGCATCGCCGCCAACTGGGGCACTTTCGGAAGTGCCTATGGCCTCAGCGTGTCCGCCATGGGCGTGTTCGGCCACGATGTGTTCGCCGAGGGCGATCGGCTAGCGTTCTCCGGTGGCATGGGCGTTGGCCTTGCCTATGGAACCGGTCAGACGGTCGGCGGCGCTCATATCGGCATCCAGTGGACGCGGTAGGGGTCGCGCGATGCTCGATCAGGATGCAGGCTAGAAATGCTGCAACGGGTCCGAGACACCAATCGAATGGATCGGGCGGAGCCGTCGATCTGGCCCGATGAGCCGAGCGCGTATGAAGACGACCGCTGGGACAGCGACGTGTCCCGCAGCGCCAAGCGGCGCATGCGACGCCAGCGCCTTGTCCGCCGCATCACAACCGGCGTTACCTTCGTTGTCACACTGACGATCATCTCCGCCGCCGTGTATTTGGCGGGGCGCAGCGGCATGATCGATACCCTCCTCGCCGAACTGCAAGCGGCCGGCCGATCGACGTCTTCGGACGGGCTGATCGGTCCAGCGGCAGCGCAGGCCACGCCGGCAACCGCGGAGGCCGCACCGACGACAGTTCCGCAGGCGGCGCCATCGGCCATCAGGGCGGCGCCATCGGCCACCCAGACCGCACAGCAGCCGCAACCGGCTGCGCCGCAGCAACCGCCGACCCAGGCCCAGGTCGCAGCGCGGGCCATGCCCGACGTTCAGGGCCTCGCGATGCTTGTCCGCACTTCAATCGTTGCGCTTCACCAGGCCAATGTCACCGGCAACTACGCCGTTCTCCGCGAAATCGCGGCGCCGGGATTCCAGCAGGCGAACAGCCCTGCAGCCTTGAGCGCCGCGTTCGCCGACCTGCGCGGCCGCAACATCGACCTCGCTCAGGTGACGGTGGTCAATCCGACGCTTGAGACCAGGCCCGTGCTCAACCAGCAGGGTCTTCTGCGGCTGGCGGGGTTCTTCCCGGCCGGCGCCGAGCGCGTGAACTTCGATCTCGTTTTCCAGCTCGTTGGTGGAAACTGGAAGCTGTTTGGGATTGGTGCCTTCCCCCCAAAGGACTCGGCGCCTCCGGCGGGCAAGAAGACGGCCAGCGCCGGCAAGGCGAAAGCCGCTGCACGCTCGATGCCGGATGATGCGACCCTGGTGACCCTCATCCGCGGCGCGGTCATCGGGCTCAACCAAGCGAATATCACCGGCGACTACTCGGTTTTGCGTGACATTTCGGCGCCCGGGTTCCGCAGCGCCAACAGCCTCGACCGGCTCGCCGAAATATTTTCGGACTTGCGGGGCCGTCATCTTGATCTGTCGCCGGTGGCGGTGATCGATCCAAGGCTGTTCCGTGCCGCGGCGATCGACGCCAAAGGCTTTCTGCGTCTCACCGGATACTTCCCGAGCCGGCCGGAGCAGGTGAATTTCGACCTCGCATTCGAGTACGGCGAAGGGCAATGGCAACTCTTTGGAATTGGCGTCAACACCAGTCGCGAAGAGCCGGTTGCCGCCAAGGAAGGCGCGCCCGCGGCTGCGCCGGCAGTTGTCCAAAAGGCCGCTGCGCAGAACGGCGCGAAGGCCGTCCCGGCCGCTCCTGCTGAGCCGCCGGCTCCGCGCCCGCGCCCGCATAGCTAGTTCGCAACGCAGCGACGGCGGCTTCCTCCGCAAAGCGGCTGCACGATGTGGCAGAGCGTCGACGTTCGCTACCGCTCAATTGCTCGCTTTCTGGGCGGTTTGCTTCAGCGTCTCCTTGTCGACGTAGTTCAATTCGTCGATCAGGATGTCCTTGACGAGATCGGTGCCGAGTCTCTTGTTGACGGCGTCCTTGATGGCGGCGGTGATGTCGTCGAGATTGTATTTCGACATGTGGTCGAACTCGACCTTTCCGTCGGTGTAGATGTGGCGGAAGGCCTCGTCGATGACGAACGGTTGCGGGTCCATCGGGAAGTCGTGCAGGGCCTGGGCGTCCGCCGTGAAGACCACCTTGGCAACGACGTAGCCGCGCAACTTGCCGTCCGAGATCATCGGCACCGTGATCGCCGCGGGGTGTCGGGACTCGATCCCTTCCAGCTTCTTCTCGCTGCGCACGACCGCAACGGTCGCGCCGGTGTCCCAGGTGGCGGCCGAATAAGCCGCGCCCAGCGCGACAAGCGAGCCCCAGGCGCCCAGAGCGATCGTCTTCAGCATCGGGTCAGGCTCTCATCGACCGGCGGGGCGTTGTCTGGCCGTAGGTTCCGTCCGAATCCGCCTCGTGCAACACGCCGACCATCATGTCCGAAAGTTCCCGGCTCGCCGCCAGGTGAAGCGACAACAGCCGCTGGTTCGCGGTCAGCGTGTCGTTGAGCGAGCGCAGCCGGGGCGCCAGCGCGGCATCGCCGCCGATCGGCAGGGTCCGCACCAGGCGGGTCAGTTCGAGCAGGCTCTGGCTCTTCCGCCGGTTGATGTCGGCGAAGTCGATCGGGCCGTGGCTCTCGAGCGCGGCCATTTCCGCGCCGACGGTTTCTTCGAGACGGCCGATCGCGGCGGCGATGGCGGTGACAACCGCCGCGGGCGGCTTGCTCTCGACCTTGGCGCGCGCTTGCGGACGCGCCGGCAGATAGGTGCCGATATTGAGTTCCGGTGCGTGGCTTGCAGGAGCAGGAAATGGCGACGTGTTATCGGTTGGCACTTGTTGGTTCCCGGCGTCAGAGGACCGGGTCGGCCGGATCCGACCGCCCGTCGTCCATGCTCTTCAGCATGGCCCGTTCCATGGTTGTCGATAGCATTGCGGCTGCGGCAGGGGCTGGCGCTTCGCCTGCGTTGCGCGCCAAGGCCGAACGCGTCATTTGGGTCGCGATGCCGATGCCGCCGTGCTTGGCCATCTGGTCGGCCATCTGCTGGACCAGCATCGATTTCCAGGTGTCGCCGGCGACGCCCTTGCCGAAGAAGCTGCTGTCGCTGGGCATCGACGCTTCGATCAGATTGGAAAGCGCCATCGCCTCGAACTGGCGATAGGTTTCGGCGGTATTGCCAGCCTTGGCCCCGGCAGCGCTGGAAGGGCCGGCGTCGGTAGGCGCAGGCGACCTGGCCTGCCCGACCGGGACCGTCTGGCCGGTCGATGTGCTTGCCTGTGCGCTCAGCGCGCGCGAGAACGCGGATTCGGTGCCGGCGGCTGCAGGGTCAAGCTTTGCCACGGCCTGCCGGTAACGCGTCGGGTCGGCAGCCCGCGCGACGTCAAGCACGATGTCTGTGGGCGGACTTATCGACATGCCGGCTCGGCGGATTCCCCTGTGTTCATCCCTCAGAATGACCGTCGTAGCTTACGGGAGGCTTGCATCGCGGGTTTTGCCGAGCGTTTCGAGGAGATCCTGGAACAGGCGCTTTTCCTCGCTGGTCGCGTGTTCGCGGCGCACGCGGTCGGTCATCCGCTCGGTCCGCTTCAGTTTCAGCGTTTCCTCGGTCAGTTTCTTCTCCATGACCTCGCGCGCCTTGGCCAGCCGATCCGCCTCGCGGGTCAGCGCGGTCAGTCGCCGGGTCATCGCCTCGACGAACAGCCCGTGCATCGGATCGTCGCCGTTGAGCGCGCCGAGAAGGCTCTCCTGTCCCCTGGCGATTTCCGCTTTCTCGCGGTCGAGCGCCGCGATCCGCCACTCGGCCAGCCGATGCATCTGCTCCTGCACGGCCAGCACCCGTTCGATCTTCCTCAGGCGTCCGCGTTGCATGAATGTCAGATCCCGACCAGCCAGGCGTCGAGGGCGGCGACGAAATAATCGAGGAAGTCGTGCACCGTCAGCAGGAGCAGGAAGAGCCCGCCCAGCATGACGAACGGCGTGGCGATGAAATACACGGGAATCTGCGGGGTCAGCTTGTTGGTGACGCCGATCGCGAAGTTCACCAGCACCGAATAGACGATGAACGGACTGCCGATGCGAAGCGCCGCCAGGAAGGCGACGCCGGCCTTGTCGGTGACGTCGGCGAGCGCTGCCTGCGCGCCGAAAGAGCCGCCCGGCGGCAGGGCGGTATAGGAATCGATCAGGCCGCGCAGGAGTTCGATGTGCAGGCCGGCGACGAACATCAACGTCGTTGCCGCGACCGAAATAAGCGTCGAAAGCGCCGGCGACTGATCCTCGGAAAGTGAGCCGGTGGGCATCGCGCTCAGGCCGATCATCTGGGTGATGCCGGCCGTGATCATCTGCAGCGCCATGAACAACAGCCGGACGACGAAGCCGACCAGCAGGCCACGCGCCAGTTCGCCGAACAGAACGCCGAGCAGCGTCGGCGCGGAGCCGTCGCCGAGCACCGGCTTGATGTCGCCGATCAGCATCGGCGCCAGCGCCAGCGAGACCGCCAGCGCGATGAAGAGCCGTATGCGTGGCGCCACCTGCACGCTGGAGAAGCCCGGCGCCATCAGCAGGCAAGCCCCGACGCGACAGAAGATCGCAAAGGTCGAAAGGATTGTCTCTGGCGTGATGCCGATCACGAAATGGTCCCGAGCGACCTGATCTCCACGCCACGGGCAATTTCAACATGGGACAGGACGGCGAGCGACGGGAACATGCGCTCGACGATCATCCTGAGGTAAGGCCGCGCATCCGGCGCCGTGACCAGCACGAAATTCGGGTGCTCGGCCATGTGCTTGCGGATCACTTCGGATGCTTCCGTGGCGAACTGCTCGACCAGGCGCGGATCGATGTCGAACTCGATCACCTCGCCCTTGGAGTCGCGCTTGAGGCTCTGGTGGAAGGCGAGGTCCCAGCGGTTGCCGAGGCGCAGCACGCTCAGCGTGCCGCCGTTGGCGAGATCGCCGCAGATCTGTTGGGCGATACGCATACGCACGTGCTCGGCGATCTGCTCCGGGCGTCGCGCGTGCGGCACGACTTCCGCGATGGCCTCGAGGATGATGTGCAGGTTGCGGATCGAAACCCGCTCGGCGAGCAGTGTCTTGAGCACCGCCTGCAGGCCCGAATAGGTGATTTGCGTTGGGCAAATCTCTTCCAGCAGGCGTTTGTATTCCGGATCGAGCCGGTCGAGCAGCGTCCGCGTGTCTTTATAGGAAAGGAGCTGCGGCAGGTTATTGCGAATGACCTCGCTGATATGGGTCAGCATCACCGACAGGTTGTCGACCGGCGTGAAACCTTCGCGGCGCACCTCGCTGTCATAGGTTTTCGGAATCCACAGGGCCTTCATGCCGAAGGCGGGCTCACGCACCGTCTCGCCGGGCACGTCGGGCGGATGTCCCTCGCCGACGACCACGAGTAGTTCGTCGATGCGCAGTTCCTGCGTCGCCACGGTCGTGCCGTGGATCTTGATCTGGTAGCCCTTGGGCGCCACCGACAGGTTCTCGCTTACCCGGATTTCAGGCACGACCAGACCGTATTGCAGCGCGAACTTGCGACGCATGACGCCGGCGCGGTTGGCGATCTCCTGCGGCGAACGGAGCACGTGGCCGGCGAGGTGCATGCCGACCAGCAGTTCGATCTCGTCGGTCCTGAGCGCCTCCTTGATCGAGGTCTTGGCCTCGCTGCGCGCCTTGGCCTCCGCCGAGCGCTTGACCTGGGCTTCGTTTTCGCGGAGCGCATTCGCCCGGCGCGAGATCGTGTAGGAGCCGCCGGCAAGGAGCCCGCCGAGCAGGGCGAACGGGATCGTCGGCAGGCCCGGCAGGAGGCCGAAGATAAACATCAGGACGGCGGCGACGAAGAGCGCCCGCGGGTAGGCGCTGAGCTGGTCGAGGACTGCCGCCTCGGCCGGGCCGCGGGTGCCGCCTTTGGAGACGAGCAGGCCGGCGGCCAGCGAGATGATCAGCGCCGGAATCTGCGAAACGAGACCGTCGCCGACCGACAGGCGGGTGAAGACGTCCGCCGCGGAGGAGAGCGCCATCCCGTGCCGAGTCACGCCGATGACGATGCCGCCGAAAATATTGACCGCGATGATGATGATGCTGGCGATCGCCTCGCCGCGCACGAACTTGGAGGCGCCGTCCATGGAGCCGAAGAAGGCGCTCTCGTCTTCGAGCTCGCGTCGGCGGCGATGTGCTTCCTTGTCGTCGATAAGCCCTGCGTTGAGATCGGCGTCGATTGCCATCTGCTTGCCGGGGATGGCATCGAGGGTAAAGCGCGCGCCGACTTCGGCGATACGCGTCGCGCCCTTGGTGATGACGACGAAGTTCACCGTCACCAGGATCAGGAACACCACGATGCCGATAACGAAGTCGCCGCTCATCACGAAGCGGGAGAAGCCCTGGATGATGTGACCGGCGGCGAAGACGCCGCTGTCGCCGCGGGCGAGGATCAGCCGGGTGGTCGCCACGCCGAGCGACAGGCGCAGAATCGTGCTGATGAGGAGTACCGTCGGGAACGCCGAGAAGTCGAGCGGCTTCTGGATCCACAGGGAGACCAGTAGGATCAGGATGGAGAGCGCGATCGACATGGCCAGGCCGAAGTCGATCAGGAATGGCGGAATCGGAACGAAGAGGACCGCCAGGATGGCGAGGATGCCGGCGGCAAACCCGACGTCGCGGAGAGACCGGTGTTCGGCCGGCGTGTTTTCGATGGTTCTGCTGTCGATGGCGCTCATGGCGCCAATCTGTCAGCCGGGGCTTGCGTGAAGATGGATTGGCGGCGGCCGCCGGCGGCTCAGAATCCAGTCGCGATGTGGCCGTAAGTCTCGCTGGCAAAAGCGAAAATCTGCCCGCCGATGAACGAGCTCGTCGCCGCGGTCACCAGCAGGATGACGATGATCTTGGGAATGAAGGTGAGGGTGATTTCCTGCACCTGTGTGAGCGCCTGAAACAGCGCGATGACGACACCCACGACCATGGCGGCGAGCACGGCGGGGCCGGCGGCGACGATGATGGTCCAGATCGCGGAATTGACAAGTTCGACCGCGTCGGCTTCGTTCATGGTGCCTACTGGATGGTTACGCCGGAGCCAAGGGTCACCTGGCTGCCATCGGCGAGAGTGGCGATCGGTCCGTCGCTGGTGATCTTGACCGAGGCGACGGTTCCGCTGACCGTTCCGTCGCTTGACGTGATGGTCCGACCGATGACGGCGTCGCCGATTGTGAGCGCCGAGGCGGTCAGTAGCGAGTCGAGCTTGGTGTTCGATGCGACGCTTTGCTCGACCTGGGAGAAAGTCGCCAACTGAGCCACGAATGCCGTCGAATCCATCGGCTTCGTCGGGTCTTGATTCTTCAACTGCGCGATGAGCAGCTTCAAAAACGCGTTGTAGTCGAGATCGCCCACCGAGGATTTTGCGGCGGTCTCAGTGGCGGTTGGGGTGGACGAGACGGGCGGAACGGTGGTCATCGGCGATCTTTTCGTGGCTAGGCGGCGCGCGAAGGTTTGGCGGGCGGGACGCTGTTCAGGATCATGTCCTCTGTCGCGAACAGCCCGCGAATTGTCTTCAGCGCCTCGAAGATGCGGTCGGCATCGACCAGTCGCGCGACCGTGGCAAGGTCGGCCAGCACATCTTTGTTGGTGAAAGACGCTGCGGTTGAGGTGTGCAGTTCGCGGAACAGCGAGAGGACGGTCTCGGCCTGCCCGGGGGCCATCAAAAGGGTCTGCAAGACGAAATAGAGCTGGCGGAGCGGGGTTGTCGTCTCCTCCGCTTGCATCACGTGCGATTCGAGCATGAAGGCGACGTCGTTCATCAATTCGATCGATACCTTGCGATCGACGCGCACGACCGCGCCGTTGATGTAGATGCGTTCGCCCGCCTTGAGCGAGATCTGCATCGGCTTGGTCATGTCAGGCCGTCGCGGATCGTTTTGTTGACGTCGATGAGGGCGCTGAAGCCCTTCGACGGATCGGCGAGAATCCGGTCGGATTCGGCGACCGCCCACAGGCCGATGGAAATCAGATCCTGCTTGAGCGAACCGGCGAGTTCGTTGTTCGGATCGGTCAGGTTCTCGATGAAGAACGTCCACAGGCGCTGCACATAGGCCACCGCCTCGGTTACTTCGGGCGAGGCCGTGCCCTTCTCCTGGGCCGCCGTCATCAGTTCGATGGCGCGATCGAGCGCTGCCTTCTCGCGCTCGCGTGCCGCGTGAGCGCTACCTTCCATGATTTCGGCGTAGGTCATCTTGTACATGCGGCCCTTCCGGCTCGTTTGGTCACGCGTAGTTGAGGATGCTGATCTGGAGGAGCTTGGCGGTCAGCGAATAGGACATCTGAATCTGTGTCGTCAGCGTGTCGATCTTCACCTTGGCCTCCGCTGGATCGACGCCTTCCAGCGTGCCGATGCGTTCTTCGACGATCGCCTGTTGGGCCTTAACGCGGTCGGTTGCGCTGCTAACCTGCGCTTGCACGCCCCCGACGTCGGCCTGGATGGCGATGATGCCGTCGCTGGCGCTGCCGATGAGGTCGATCGCCTTGTTGAGAACCGCCTGACGAGCATCCGCCCCGAGCCCTTCAAATCCGAGATTTCCGAGCATCGTATAAACCTCAGCAAGCTTGCGCATGGCTGGCTCGTTGGCGCTGACTGAGGTGGTAGCGGTTTCAGTAGGCGTAATGCGGCTGGTGATTGTCTGATCCGATGCGCTCGACCAGGTCGTGCCCCAGTCCGGGTCGGAAAAGAGCTGGGCGAATTGGTTGTCGAGAAAATCCGACATCGTCGCGCCGTCGATGTTGGCGGTCGCCGGATCGTCCTGTGCGAAGCCGAATTTCGCGAGGAAGGCCGCGTCCACGGCCGCGCCGGGCCCGGCGTCGTATTGGGCGATCGGCGCTGTCCCCGAATTGATCCCGCCGAACAGGTAATTCCGGCCGTCCGACGTATTGGCGGCGCTCGTAAACGTCGACAGCGCCAGGCGCGCCGTTTGCGCGATGGATGTCGTTCCGCCCGATGTCTTGGCGTCGAGGAGGCTGTGCAGGAAGTCGCTGGCGCCTGTCCGCATGGTGTCGAGCGCGGTTTGCGTTGTTTGCAGGCGCGTGGTGATCGCCGCGTCGCTGGTCGCCAGCGAGGCCAGGGCCGAAGTGTCAACGTGCAGCGACACGCTGCGTGAAGTCTGCGCCCCGAGGTTGAGACCGACGTCTGCCATGCGCGAGGTAACAACCTCCTGGTTCAGGCGGACAAGGTCGCTTTGCATCCGGCCGATACCCGAACGCGGCGTACCCATCAGCGATGCGGTTGAGACGAACGTCGTGCGCATGTCCGCTACACCGCGTCGAGCAGGGTCTGGAACATGGCATTGACGGCAGTGATCAGCTTGGCTGACGCCTGATAGCTCTGCTCAAGCTGGAGCTGTTGAGCGTACTCGTCATCCAGGTTGATGCCGACGGCGTTGGAGAGCGCGGTCGAAACTCGCGTCAGCAGAGCGTCCTGATAGTCGGTGGTGTTGGACGCTGTCTGGCGTTGGTCTTCGAGCCAGCCCACCGAGTTGGTGCCGAAGTCGAGCAGGCCTACGGGCGCCTCGAGGCCCGAAGCCGGATCGAAGGACCGCGCCGTGCTGAGACCGTCGATGAGATCTGTCAGGCGGGTCGAATAGCTCGCCGCCCCCGTCGTGTTGTACTTGTAGGCAGCGCCATTGATGCCGCCATCGCGCAGGCGGTCGACGCTGCCGCCCTGTGCCGGAATTACCGCCGGATTGACCTTGAGCGATCCGGCGATGCCGGCGGAAAGCGTCCCGGTTGCCGGAACCGTGGGGCCTCCCGACCAGGTGAACAACCCGGCAAGATCCGGTCCGCCGCCGCCGGATTGGTCCGACTCGGCGAAGCTTTCGACCAGGCCGCGCGCCATCTCGTCGAGTTGCGCCTGATAGGTCGGAGCGGTCACGTCGCGAAGCGTCGCCAGTCCCGCGAGGTTGCCGGAACTGATCGGCATCGGCGCGTTGGCACCGGTCACCGCGACGCCGTCGATATAGACTGGGTTGCCGGCGGCACCTGACGCCAGCGCGCTTGACGGTGTCATGGAGACCGTCCGCGCCGTCTTGTCGAACAGCGTCACGCCGCTGTCGGTGTAGATCGCGATATCGTTGTTGTCGCGACGCACGACATTGATGCCGATCTCGTCGCTGATCTCGCCAAGCAGCGCATCGCGCTTGTCCATGGCGTCGGTGGCGTCCTCGCCGGCGTTGGTCTGCCGCATGACCGTCTGGTTCGCGGTCTGGAAGTCGGCCAGCAACGTGTTCAGTTTGGCGACCGACGCGGCCATCGCGGTGTCGGCCTCGTTGCGGACCGTCGTAACCGTCTGGCTGGCGTTGTTGAGCGTCGAGGCGAGTGTCTGCGCCGACGTCACCACCGACTGGGCCATGCTGCGGTCCGCCGGCGCGTTGGCCGCCGCCTGGAGCGCGGTGGAAAGCGCCGCCATGCGCGCCGCCGGCGAGATACCGTCAGCCGGGTCGCCGACCGTTTCTTCCAGCCGGTTCAGGCCGTCGAGGAGGGCCTGCGAACTTGCCGATGCCGACTTCGAGCCGAGAAACTGCGTCAGCAGCGGGATGTTCGTCGCGCGCGTGATGCTGACTACGCGCGACGATCCGGACGGGTCGGTCGTCGGCAAGGCGATCTTGCGCGAACGCGTCGGATCGTCGGCGCCGGAGATATTGCTGCCGGACACCGCGATTTGCGCGGCCGTCGTCTGCAGCGCGGTGCGGGCGGTGTTGAGAGCGACCGAGAGGCTCACGATCCTGTCCTCATGGCCGGATCACGACGACGATTCAGCGCTTCAGATTCATCAGAACGTCGAGGAGGTCCGAGCTCGTCTGCACGATCTTGGAGTTGGCGGTATAGTCGCGTTGCGCGACGATCATGTCGGTGAGCTCCGAGGCCATGTCGACGTTCGACTGCTCGAGTGCGCCGGAGACCAGGGTTCCGCGGCCGCCTTCGGTCGGGAAGCCCATCTGGATATCGCCCGATGTTGTGGTGATGCCGTAGGCATCGCCGGGAACCGGATGCAGGTGGTCGGGGCTCGCCACCGTTGCCAGTGGAATGCGATAGACCGCGACCCGCGAGCCGTCGGCATAAGCCGCATAAACCGTTCCGTCGCTGGCGATGTCGACGTCCGAAACGCTGCTCGGCGCGTTGCCGTTCACCTGCACGTTTATCGGCGTGAACGAGGTCGCGAGTTGCGTTGTGCCGCTGAGGTCGAGGTCGACCGCGGACCCGTTCGGCACCGTGAAGCTGAGCGTGGGCGTGCTTGTCAGCTGGCCGTTGCCGTCGAAGTCGAGGGTCTGTGTGGCGAGCGCGGCGGACGAGTACGGGAAGCCGCCGCCCGATGCGGCGTCGGCTTGGTTGAAGACCGTAGCTTCCCACTGGTCCGGGCTGGTGCCGATCTTCGTCATGTAGACGTCGAAGGTCACTGAGTTGCCGAGATTGTCATACGCCGCGAGCGACGATTTGACCGTGAAGGCTGAGGTGCTCAGGTTGTCGGCCGGCGTGTCGCCGGTCTGCACCGTCTCGTTGGACGGCAGGTTCACCGTGAACACGCCGCTGGTGCTTGGAACCGCCTGGAGGTTCTTGTTGGTCAGGTTGACCGGCACGAGGTTGCCGACACCGTTGAGCACCGCGTTCGGATTGCCGTTGTCGAGCTCGTAGCCGAGCAGGGTGAAGCCACCGCTGTTGACGAGGTTGCCGGTCTGAGCGTCGGTGATGAACGACCCGGCGCGGGTCAGGAAGGGCTGGCCGTTCGGATCGGAGACGACGAGAAAGCCGGTGCCCTGAATGGCGAGATCGGTTGACGATGTCGTGTAGACCAGCGGACCCTGCTTGGAAATCGTGTGCCGCACATCCGTGGCGACCGCGCCGGAATTGTATGCGTTGGCGGTGCTGTCGAGGACGAGCGCCGAGAACAGCGTTGTCCCCGACTTGTAGCCGGTGGTTCCGGTGTTCGCGATGTTGTCCGCAATGGTGCCCAGCTTGGTGGATTGGGCGTTCATTCCGGACACGCCGGTGCGCAGGGCGCCGTAAAGGCTCATGGTATCGAATCCTCGCCAGACACTATCGATCGAACCGGATCGTAGGCGCGATGGCTTGCGCGAAGCTGTGCCTCACGGGCGCAGCACCTGCGCCAGCTCGCCGAAGACGTCGGTGCTCGGCTTTGCCGACGGCTCCTGCCGCAGCGCCTCGTAGACCCGGGGGACCATGGTCACGGCGCGATCGAGTTCGACGTCGTGGCCCGGATGATATCCGCCCATGAGTCGGAGGTCGCGCGTGTCCTCGAAGCGCGCAATCATCGTCTTCAGCGTACGCACGAGATGTCGCTGCTCGGCCGTCCACACGATATCGGCCAGCCGCGAAATCGACGCCAGCACGTTGACGGCCGGATAGCGGCCCTGGTCGGCGATGGAGCGATCCAGCACGATGTGGCCGTCGAGGGTGCCGCGGATGGCGTCGGCGACGGGATCGTTGTGATCGTCGCCGTCGACGAGTACGGCGAATACGCCGGTGATCGAGCCGGTGCCGTCGGGTCCCGGACCCGCGCGCTCAAGGATCTTCGGCAAGTCACTGAAAACGCTGGGTGTATAGCCGCGGGCCACCGCCGGTTCGCCGGCCGCGAGCGCCACGTCCCGCGCGGCGTGAGCGTAACGGGTGACCGAGTCGACGATGAGCAGAACCGAGTCGCCACGGTCGCGGAAGTACTCGGCAATCGCCATGGCGGAAGGCAGCGCCAGCCGCCGCATCATCGGGCTCTCGTCTCCGGTCGAAACGACCGTGATGGAGCGCGCCCGGTTGTCGGCCAATGGGCCCTCCAGGAATTCCCTGACCTCGCGGCCGCGTTCGCCGACCATCGCCACGACCACCGTGTCGAAGGCGGAAGACCGTGCGATCATCGACAGGACCGTCGACTTGCCGACGCCCGAACCAGCGAAGATGCCAACTCGCTGTCCCTCGCATAGCGGCGTAAACAGGTCGACGACGCGCACGCCGGTGCGCAGCGGTCGCCGGATGCGCGCCCGTGTCATTGCGGCGGGCGGTTGCCGATCGATGAGGATCGATGTCTCGCCGCGGTCGAGCGCGCCGCGGTCGTCGATCGGTTCGCCGAGCGAATTGACCACGCGGCCTTTCCACTCCGGCGTCGGATGCAGGTGCATGGCGCCGATCAGCTTGGCCACGACGCCGATACCGACCGAAAAACGCGCCACGAAGGGTTTGACCGTGGCGTCGGCCTCGTCGATGCGCACCACTTCGCAAATGGTGGATCTCCCGCCGTCATCGAGGCGCACCCGATCGCCGAGCTTGACGAGCGCCGGCAGGCCGCGGATCCGATAGTGGCCGGGAGCGACCTCGCTCACGTGTCCGCCGACGTGGACGAAGGGAAGATCGGTCTCCGCCGCAACGACGGTCGATGCAAGACGCTCGAGCGCGTTCACGGTCGGGCTATCCCGGCGCCAACGTCTTGACCGCTTCCTGTGTCACCTGATCGCTTTGGTCCAGTGCCGAGGAGGCTTGGTCGAAAGCGCGTGACGCCTCGATCAGGCGGGTCATTTCCACGATGGCGTTGACGTTCGATCCCTCGACATAACCCTGGCGGATGCTGTTGGCCGTCATGTCCTCGACCGGTTCCACTGGTTTGTCGGAGATCACCGCCGAATTGTCGTGTCGGGTCAGTTTGGCGCCGTCCGGGACGAGGAAAAGCCCGATGGCGCCAACCGACTTGCCGCCTTGGCTCACCGTTCCGTTCTCGCCGATCTGCACCGGTCCACCCGCGGGGTCCAGCACCATGGGCGAACCGCCGGCGTCGAGCACCCCATATCCATTGATCGACTGAAGGTCCCCACCGGCCGTCATATGGAAGCGCCCGTCGCGGCTATAGACCGTGCCGGTCGGTGTCTGCAGACCGAACCAGCCTTCACCGTCGACCGCCACGTCCAGGCTGTTTCCGGTGTGAGCGATCGGCCCTTGCTGCCGGATCACATAGACCTCGCCCGGAGAACTGAAGGCGACCTGGTCCTGCCCGACCTGCGACAGTTGGGTCGAAAACTGCACGCCTGCGGCCCGGTATCCGGCCGTATTGACGTTGGCGATGTTGTTGGCGATCACCTCGAGGCGGCGCTCCATCGCGACCTGCGCGGAAATTGCGACATACGTACTCGTCGCCACGGACTACGAGCCTCCGTGCTTGAGGTTGTTGAGGGTCATGACCAGATCGAGGTCCACGTTCGGCTGCTGTCCCTGGGTGAACAGCGACAAGACCGGGTCGGTGGTGACGATGTTGGCGGCGTCCCAGGCGGCGGAGAAGCGTGTGATCAGGCGGTCGAGCTTCGTCGGGTCGCTGAGATCGGCAATGTCGAGCCTCTTGAGGACGGCCCTGGCCTGCGAGTCGATATCGGCGTTCGCCATCTCGTCGGGAAAGCCGAAGACTGTCTTCACCACTTGCCAAAGCGCCGCGTCGCCGAGCAGTCCGTAAGCGGACTTTACGTGCGGCGCCTCGCGCTGGAAGTAAAGAGCAAGCCGCACGCCGTCATTGTCCGCGCCGGCCGTCGTCTCGAGGGTTTGCCGCACATAGTTGTCGACCACGCCTTGCTGGGCGTCGGTCGAGGCGGTGGTCTGGTCACCGGCCACGGAAAAGTTGAAGGTCGTCGCGAACTTGACGAAGCGATCGTCGGCCAGGCGGTTGGCGAAGCTGTTTGAGTCGCTCACGCCTTCGACCATTACCTTGCGCATGAACGCCTTGGCGCCGGACATGTCTTCCAGGCCGAACGCCTTCATCGCGTAGGTGAACAGCCGCGTATCCTTGATGAAGTCGTCGACCGACTTCACGTCGCCGATGTGCTTCAGATAGTAGGCCGTCTCGAGCGCCACCGGCCTCTGCGCCGCGGTGGTCGCGAGCGTCCGATCGATGTCGCGCGTGATGGTGCGATATGTCGAAAGCGTCGTCTGCATGAGCGGGTCCCCGGCCGGTGACAGGTGCTAGCCCACCGGGCTTGCGCGAACCTGTCCGCGCCGACTTCAGCCTCGCGCAAGCTTTCGGCGCGATTCCGGTGAGCAGAAAACATTCTCGCGGTTCACTCGCGGAGCGCTCTCAGTTGAATCTCGCCCTCGGTCTTTTGCTTGGCGCTGGCGCGCTGGTCGGCGGCTTTCTCGCCGAGGGTGGTCACATCAATGTCCTCTGGCAGCCGTTCGAGTTCCTGATCATCGGCGGTATCGCCATCGGTGTCTTCGTGATGGGCAATCCCTTCTCGACGATCAGCGACACGATGAAAGGCGTCATGGAGGCGGTGACCAACAAGGTTCCCAAGCGCAAGGACTTCCTGGCGCTGCTGAGCCTGTTGTTTGCGCTGATGCGCGACCTGCGCACGCGGCCGCGCAACGAAGTCGAGGCTCACATCGACAACCCGGAAGCTTCGCCGCTTTTCCAGCACTTTCCGGGCATTCTTGCCGACAAGGAGCTGACCCAGTTCATCTGCGACTATGTCCGCCTGACGATCATCGGAAATGCCCGCTCGCACGAGATCGAAGGGCTGATGGAGCAGGAGATCACGACCATCCGCAAGCACAAGACCAAGCCGTGCTCGTCGATGTCGACCATCTCCGAGGCGCTGCCGGCGCTCGGCATCTGCGCCGCCGTTCTCGGCATCGTCAAGGCTATGGGCGCTCTCGATCAGTCGCCGGAAATCCTCGGTGAATACATCGGCGCCGCCCTGATCGGCACGCTGACCGGCATCTTCTGGTCTTACGCCGTCGTTTCGCCGCTCGCCCAGCTCATCAAGACGACGCGCGAAAAGCAGATGCAGTGCTACATCATCGTCAAGCAGACGATCATCGCCTTCATGAACGGCGCCCTTCCGCAAATCGCGCTCGAGCACGGCCGCAAGACCATCGCGTCCGGCGAGCGTCCCACCATCGACGAGGTCGAGAACGAGGCGATCTCCAACACGCCGCCGGCAACGGCGGTCAAGCAGGCGGCCTAAACCATGAACGCAGAAACCCTCGAACGGCCACGCAGCGGAATCCGCGACCTGCTGCTCGACGCGGCCAATCTGTCGATCGACCAGCTCCCCTTGCTGCCGGTGATCTTCGATCGTCTTGGCACGCAGTTGGCCGAGCGCCTGCGCGGCCTGTCTTCTGCCTTGCCTCACGTCAGTCTGAATTCGCTGACGGCTGCCCGCGTTGGCGATACCCTCGATACATACGAAATGCGCGCCGTGGTCGGCCTGTTCTATGCGCCTGGCTGGGATACGCGCGTCATCGTCGGGTTCGACCGCGATTTCGTGTACTCGGCCACGGAGATGCTGCTTGGCGGCGACGGCTCCGAACCGCCGGCGGAGGATGTGCGCAACCTGTCGAATATCGAAGTGCAGATTTCGCAATTCCTCTTCGATCAGGTGGCGCCGGCGATGCAGGCTGCCTTCGCGGGGGTTTCCGAAACGCGCTTTCGCCTCGAGCGCACCGAGACCCGCATGGATTTTGCCGGGGCCGGTCGCCGCTCCCAGCCGGCGGTGGTCGCCCGTTTCATCCTGCAGGCCATCAACCGCGGCGGCGAGATGTTCATCATCATCCCGCAAAGCGTTCTGTCGCCGATCCGTCAGGCCCTCTCGCGCGTCGTGCAGAAGGATGTCACGCCGTCCGATCCGGCGTGGGCGCGCAAAATCAACGAAAAGGTCAAGCGGACCGAGGTGACCATTCGCGCCGTGGCGGAAACGCGCGATCTGACCCTTGGCGATCTCGCCAGCCTCAGGGTCGGTCAAGTGCTGAAGCTCCAGGCCACCACGCGCAGCCGCATCAAGGTCGAGAGCAGCGAGCAACCCCTGTTCTGGGCGTTTCTCGGCCAGAACGAGGGCTGCTACACGCTGTGCATCGACGAGTCGATCGATCCCGAGCGCGAATTCATCAACGATGTGCTGGCGAGCTGAGCACATGACCTGGGCGCCGTCCTGCCGTCCGGCGAAGACGGCCTCCGGCAAGATTGACTGGTTACGGTTTTCGAAAGTGTCGCAGGGGTCTCTGAGTGGATGTTGTCCGCTCGTGACCGGGTCGTGAAAGGAAAGACGATGGCGGAAAGCACCCTGTCACAGGCAAAATCGGCCGATGACGCTTTGTTTGCGGGTGCCGCTGGTGCGGTGACCGCATCGGGGGCCGACGAATCGCTGGACGGCACCCAGAACCTGGACGCGATTCTGCGCATCCCGGTCGTCGTTCAGGCCATTCTCGGCACCGCCAGCATGCCGGTCGCCAATCTCATGAAACTCGGCCGCGGCGCCATCGTCCCGCTCGATCACCGCATCGGCGAAGCCGTTGATATCGTGGTCAACGGCCGCGTCGTCGCGCGCGGAGAGGTCGTCGTCCTCGAGGAGGACAATTCCCGCTTCGGAGTATCGGTGACCGAGATCGCCGGTCTGCCGGGATTCAAGGCCACCGGCTGAGCGGACCACGGTCATGGCCGTTTACACCCAAACCCGGCCGGCAAGCGCCAAGACCATGCAGGGCGCCGACCGCGTCGCCGCCATCCTGCTGACGATGGGCAAGTCGCTCTCCGGGCGGCTTATGAAGCATTTCGAGCCCTCCGAGATTAAGCAGATTACCCGGTCCGCCTCCGACCTGAAGCCGGTTTCAGCGCCGCAGCTGGGCTCGTTGATCGAGGAATTCGCGACCCAGTTTGCCCTCGGCGCCAGCCTGGTGAGTTCGCCGGCCGAGGTCCAGCGCATGCTCGACGGCGTGTTGCCGAAGGAGCAGATCGACGAGATCATGGGTGACGTTGCCGGCAGCCCCGATCGGTCGATCTGGGAGCGGATTTCGGCCGTCAACGAGGGCGCCCTGGCGGCCTACATCCTCAACGAGCATCCGCAGACGGCAGCGCTGATCCTCTCCAAGGTGCGGTCATCGACCGCCGCCAAGGTAATCGCGCATCTCCCGGCCGAGCGACGCGACGGCATCATCCGGCGCATGCTGACTGTGAAGCCGGTCGTCGATGAGGTCATGCGTCAGTTCGAGCGCATTCTCCAGCAGGAGTTCAGTGGCAACCTGTCGCGCATCGCCGGGGGCGAAGGTAACGCACGCATCGCGGAAATCATCAACAAGCTCGATCCGGAACAGATCGGCGCGATAATGCAAAGCCTCGAGTCGACGCGTCCGAAGGCCGCCCAGGCGCTGAAGAACCAGCTCTTCACCTTCGACGACCTCGCCAAGCTGTCGCAGCGCGGACGCGCCACGCTTTTCGACAAGGTTCCGCCGGACAAAGTGATCCTGGCGCTCAAGGGCACGAGCGCGGAGTATCGCGAGATCATCCTGTCGTCGCTCTCGTCCCGCGTCCGCAAGATGATCGAGACCGAGCTCAACAACGGTCAGCCGGTACCGGCGCGCGACGTCGCCGACGCTCGCCGCAGCATCGTCGAGCTGGCGCTCGATTTCGCCGGCCGCGGCGAACTCGAAATCCGCAGCCAGGAAGACGAACAAGATCTGGTCAGCTGATCGGATTGATGGGCGATGGCGGACAACAGCGACAAGGAATCGAAAACCGAGGAGCCGACCGAAAAGAAGGTCGCCGACGCGATCGAAAAGGGCAACGTCCCGCGTTCGCGCGAAATGTCGATCTTCGCCTCGCTCATTGGAATTCTGATCGCCGCGGCCTTCCTGATCGGCGCGAACTCCCTCGGTCTTGCCGGCAACCTCTCGATCCTCATCGACCATCCCGGCGAGTTCCTCCTCGAGAATGGCCCCGACGCAAACCGTTTGCTGTGGGCGATCATGGGGGAGATGGCGAAATTTCTCGTTCCGATCGTCTTCATGCTGATGCTCGCCGGCCTCGCCGCGGCGTTCTTTCAGCACGCCCCGACGCTCGCGCTCGACCAGATTCGGCCCAAATGGTCGCGCGTTTCGCCGGCCGGCGGCTGGAAGCGGATCTTCAGCGGATCGGGGTTTGTGGAGTTCGCGAAGTCCCTGTTCAAGTTCGGAGCGATCGGCATCGTTAGCCTGGTCATGCTCGGCTCCGAACGGCGGGTTGTCTCCGGCGCCATGTTCCTCGATCCGAGCGCGGTGCCGGATCTGGTTTTGTCGCTCGTCATCCGGCTGGTGTCGGTGGTTTGCGTTGCTATCGCCATCATGGTGGCGGCCGATATCGTCTGGTCGCGCATCAAATGGCGGATCGACCTGCGCATGACCCGCCAGGAGCTCAAGGATGAGTACCGGCAAAGCGAGGGAGATCCGCAGGTCAAGGCGCGTCAGCGTTCGCTGGCGCGCGACCGTGCCCGCAAGCGCATGCTGGGCGCCGTGCCACGCGCCACGGTGATCATCGCCAATCCCACCCACTACGCGATCGCCCTGAAATACGACCGGGCGAAAGGCGGCGCGCCAATCGTCGTGGCCAAGGGCGCCGATCTGATCGCGCTGCGTATCCGCGAGATCGCCAGCCGCAACTCGGTGCCGATCGTGGAAGACAAGCCTCTGGCGCGCGCGATGTACGACGCCGTCGAGGTCGGACAATGGATCCCGGCGGAGTTCTATCGCGCCGTCGCCAAGATACTTCACCTGCTTTACACGAGGCTGGCCGATGCCCGCACCTGACCATCGCTATCGTATCGCACCGCAGGCAACCGGGCCGGAACTCCTGGCTTGTGAAGTCCTGCTCGCCGACGGCCTGAAGGAGTTCCTGTCGGAACTCGTCATGGTCAATGGCGGCGTCATGGTTTCCTACATCTGCAACAACCAGCACGCCCACCTCGACGACATCATCGGCTCATCGACCGAACATCGCATCAAGCCCGGCCGCCTGTCCTACGGCAGTCAGGCCCAGGTCGACTTCGACTGGGGCGAGGCGCCGTCCGTGTCCCTGGCGATGGAGTTCCGCGACGAACGGCTGACCGCCTTCTTCCGCGTCATCTTCGGCGGCGATCACGTCGCCATCGATCTCAACGGCATCCATTTCTCCGAAGACATCGGCGACGCGCACGACAACCTGAAACTGTTCGCGGCCGCCGTCGCCGACGCGCGGATAGGCTGACGCGGCTTTCGGGCGACGATCGCCAGCTTCAGGCAAGGTTGCTGGCCGACTCTCCAGGCAGGAAGAGACCCTGGAGGAAGTGTTGCAACCGGTTTACGTGTTCAGCCTGGCAGCCCAGCACGAGCGCTGGACGACCGTTCGACAGGCGGCGATCACCGGCAACATCGCGAACGCGAACACGCCGGGCTATGTTGCCGTCGACGTCGAGCCGTTCTCCGCCGTTCTTGACGACACTGCCGGCGTGACGATGGCGCGCACCGAGCCGGGTCATCTGAACCTGACCGGCGAGGCCGGCCAGCCCGACCGGACCTGGCAAGTCAAGGAGACCGACAAGCCGGTCGCCCTCGACCAGCAGCTGATGCTGGCTGACGACACGAATCGCGCCTTCTCGCTCGACAACGCCATCGTCCGCGCCTTCCACCGCATGATGATGACCGCCGTGAGGTCGGGCTGATGATCGATCCGCTGCGCGCCGCCACCAGCATCGCCGGCGCCGGGCTGGAGGCACAGTCGGTTCGCCTGCGCGTCGTCTCCGAAAACCTCGCCAATGCGCAATCGACCGCTTCCACGCCCGGGGGCGATCCATACCGGCGCAAGACCGTCGCCTTCTCCAGCGAGTTCGACCGTCTGCTCGGCGCCTCGACCGTCGACGTCAAATCGATCGGGCAGGACGATTCGCCGTTTCAGGTCGAACACGACCCGAGCAACCCGGCCGCCGACGCCGACGGCAACGTCAAGATGCCGAACGTCAACATGCTCATTGAGATGGCCGACATGCGTGAGGCCAGCCGCACGTACGAGGCGAACCTGCAGATGGTCAAGCAGGCGCGATCGATGACGACGATGATTCTTGATCTCTTGAGGAATGGCTAAATGATCAGCGCAATCTCAGGACTGCGGGCGGCCGGCGCCGCCACCGAAATCGCCAAGCCCGCCGCGAGCGGTGCGGTCAATGGCTCGGATTTCTCCAAGGTTCTTTCCGACATGGCGACCGGCACCGTCGACGCCCTCAAGGCCGGCGAGGCCAGCGCCATTGGCGGCATCAACGGCAGCCGCTCGGTGCAGCAGGTGGTCGACGCGATGCTGAATGCGGAGCAGGCGCTGCAAACCGCCGTTGCCGTCCGTGACAAGCTGGTCTCCGCCTATCAGGAAATCAGCCGGATGACGATCTAGGGGAGTGAGTAGATGCGCGCGTTAGCCATAGCCGCCACGGGGATGTCTGCCCAGCAGACAAACGTCGAGGTGATCGCGAACAACATCGCCAACATCAACACGACGGCCTTCAAGCGGGCGCGTGCCGAGTTCTCCGATCTCATCTATCAGACCGACCGCGCTCAGGGCGTGCCCAACCGAGGCGGCGAAGATGTCGTGCCGGAAGGCGCCCAGATCGGCCTCGGTGTGCGCACCGTCGGCGTGCGCAATCTGCACATACAGGGACCGCTGTCGCAGACGTCGAACCCGCTCGATGTCGCCATCAACGGCCGCGGCTGGTTCCAGATCTCCGGCCCGAGCGGCGAAACCCTCTATTCGCGCGCCGGCTCCTTCAACAAGAACGGCACCGGACAACTGGTCACCGGCGATGGCTACCTTGTCGATCCCACCATCACCATTCCGCAGGACACGCTCGAGGTGACGATCAACGAGTTGGGCGAGGTCTATGCGCGGACCGCCAGCCAGTCGGCGCCGCAGCTGCTGGGCCAGCTCTCCCTCGTCGACTTCGCCAACGATTCCGGCCTCGAGCCGCTCGGCAACAACCTCTATCGGGAGACCGCCGCTTCCGGAACGCCGATCTCCGGCGTCGCTGGCGATCCCGGCTTTGGCAGCATCCATCAAGGCTATCTCGAACAATCCAACGTCGATCCGGTCTCGGAGATCACCGAACTGATTTCCGCGCAGCGCGCCTACGAGATGAATTCCAAGGTGATTCAGGCGTCCGACGAAATGCTGGGTACCGTCTCCAAGGGTATCCGGTGAGGCGTGCCATGATGCTTCCTCGCTTCCGCCGCGTTCTCTCGGCCATTGCCTTCCTGGCGGCGGCCTTGCTTGCGCCAGCGGCGCTGGCCGAGGTCCTGCCTGTCCCGGCCGTGACCATCTATCCCGGCGACACGATCGCCAGCGACATGCTGACCGACGGCAACTTCCCCGTCGGCACCGCCGAGAAGTTTCCCGTCATCGGTGCCCAGAGCGAACTCGTCGGCAAGGTCGCACGCCGCACGCTGTTGGCAGGCCGTCTGATCGCCCGCAACACGGTCGGCGAACCGGATCTGGTCCAGAAGGGCAAGATCGTTTCGGCGATCTATGAGCAGGGACCATTGATCATCACCGCGTCGGTGCTGGCCCTCCAGTCCGGTGCGCTCAACGACGCCATACAGGTGCGCAACATCGACAGCGGCAAGGTCATTGTCGGCACGGTGGCCGCGGACGGCAGCATTCGAATCGACGGACGATGAAACGCATTCTTCTCGCCGTCGCGATTGCCACCCTGTTCGTCTCGGGCGCCCAGGCGACGCGGATCAAGGATATCTCCTCGATTCACGGCGTGCGCGAGAACCAGCTCTTCGGTTACGGACTGGTGATGGGCCTGCAGGGCACCGGCGACTCGATGCGCAACTCTCCCTTCACCCAGCACGCCCTCCAGTCGATGCTCGATCGTATCGGCATCAACGTCCTCAACGACCAGATGCGTGTGCGCAACGTCGCTGGCGTGATCGTCACCGCCAATCTGCCGGCCTTCGCCTCGTCGGGCACGCGCATCGACGTCGATATCTCGTCGATCGGCGACGCGGTGTCGCTCAAGGGCGGCACGTTGTTGATGACCCCGCTGGCCGGCGCCGACGGCCAAGTCTATGCCGTGGCGCAAGGGCCGATATCCGGGGCCGGGTTTGTCGCCGGCGGCGTTGCGGCGAGCGTCACCGAGGGTGTGCCCACCGGCGGCCGGGTTCCCAACGGCGCGCTCGTCGAGCGCGAAGTCGCTGGTTCGTTGGACAAGTCGTCGGAACTCGTCGTTGAGCTGTTCAACCCCGATTTCGCCACGGCGACCCAGGTCGCCGATGTCGTCAACGCCTATGCGCTTGGGCGGTTCGGTCGCCCGGTGGCGCACGAGCGTGACATGCGCAGCGTCTCCCTCTCCAAGCCCAAGGATATCAGCGCGACGCGCTTCCTGGCCGAGGTTGGCGAACTCCTCGTCTATCCCGACGTGCCCGCACGTGTCGTCATCAACGAGCGCACCGGCACGGTCGTCATCGGCCAGGACGTCCAGATCTCGACGGTCGCCATGACGCACGGCACGTTGACGGTGCGCGTGACCGAGACGCCCGTCGCCTCGCAGCCGGAGCCGTTCTCGAAAACCGGCAAGACCGTTGTGCTGCCGCGCACCGACGTGACGGCGACCCAGCCGGACGCGCACATTGCATTTGTCGGCGGCGCCAGCCTCGACTCGCTGGTCGCCGGCCTCAATCGAATCGGCTTGAAGCCGACGGATGTCATCTCGATCCTGCAGGCAATCAAAACCGCCGGAGCCCTTCAGGCGGAGCTCGTGGTCCAGTGAGCCCGATGATGAACGCCTTACGCCTCGCCTGCCGCACTGGTCTTGCCACACTTGCCATCGCCCTGTCGGCAACGGCGACCTTTGCCGCCGAGAAACAGGCCTCCATCGCCCCGCAAGCTCCGCAGGCCGCACCCGCGGCCGAGCCGGCGCCCGGCGACAATGCGGCGCTTTACTGCAAGAACATCGCCAACGCCGCCGCCGACGCCCGCTACGCGCGCCAGGCGGATTCCCTTGCGGCCATGACGAAGGCCCTCGACGACCGGATCGCGGCTCTCGAGGCCAAGCGCGCCGAATACGAGCAGTGGGTGAGCCGACGCCAGGACTTCCTGAGCCATGCCGATGAAAGCGTCGTCGCCATCTATTCGCAGATGCGCCCCGACGCCGCCGCGCAGCAAATCGCGGTGATGGATGAGGAAGCGGCGGCGGCGATCCTGTCGAAACTCACACCGCGCACCGCCAGCGCGATCCTCAACGAGATGGACGCCAATACCGCCGCGCACCTGACCAACGTCATGGCGGGTCTGCCTGGCGACGCGAAGAAGGCCGGTGGCGCGTGATCCGCATTCTGCTCATTCTGCCGGCTTTGGCCGCCCTTGCGGCCTGCAACACCGATCAGACTGCGACAACGGGCGGCACGCCGCCGTTGTCGGTGGTCGGCCAGGGCCTGACCGTCCAGCGCACCGCGTTGCCCGCGGCGTTTGCCGAGCCGGAAGTTCGATCGCCCAACTCGCTGTGGGGCCATACCGATCAGGGTCTCTTCCGCGATCTTCGTGCGCGCAAGGTCGGCGACATCGTCACGGTGGCCATCGACATCAATGATCAGGCCCAGTTCGACAACGCCAGCGGCCGATCCAAGGAAGCCAAGGCCAAGGGCTCGTTCTCCCTCGATTTTGGTTTCGGCGGCTTCGGCGTATCGGATCAATCCGGCAGCGCCTCCGGCGGCCTCGACGCCAGCGGTTCGGCCAGCGCCAAGGGCGAGGGGTCGATCGGTCGTTCCGAGAAACTGCATCTGTCGATCGCGGCCGTCGTTACCGAGGTTCTGCCCGAAGGCAATCTGCTGATCAGCGGTTCGCAGGAGGCCCGCGTCAACGGCGAGGTGCGCGTGTTGACCATCGCCGGAATCGTGCGCCCGCTCGATATCGCCGCCGACAACATGATCGCCTACGACAAGATTGCCGAGGCGCGCATCTCCTACGGCGGTCGCGGCAAGCTCAGCGAGGTGCAATAGCCGTGGCTTTGTTTGGCAAAAAGAAGCCACCGCCGGCCGCCGAATCCGACGTGGAGGACGACGACGAGATCCCCGAAGTCGGCGACGAGTTGACCGTCGAGCTCAAGAAGGCCGAGCTCGCGCCCAAGTCGTCGAAATTTTCCGGCTGGCTGGGCGTCGTCATCAGCGCTGTGGCGATCACCGCCGTCGCCGCCGGCGCCGGCATTTTTCTCGGCCAGAAGACCGCCACCGCCATCGAGACGTCCATCGCCCAGCGCGACGCCGCGGCCAAGCCGCCCGAGGATCATGCCATCTCGCTGAAATACTCCGGCGACATGGTGCTGAAGCCGCTGGACGCCATCGTCACCAACCTTGCGTCGCCTTCGGACGTGTGGATCCGGCTGGAAACGGCCATCGTCTTCAAGAACGGTGCCCTCGAAAATCCCGAGGTCACCGGCGCCGAACTCCGCCAGGACATGTTGGCCTACCTGCGGACGGTCAACCTCGCCCAACTGGAAGGGCCGAGTGCGCTTCAGCACCTGCTGGAGGATCTCAACGATCGTGTCGCATTGAGGACCGACGGCCGCGTCAATGAATTGGTTATCCAGACCCTCGTGGTTCAATAGAGGCACTCGTGCGGCTCTCATCTTTCATCGCTCTGATGCGTCTGCGGACGTGGCAATTGTTCGTCGCGGCGACGACGTTCCTGGCATCGGCGACGATCGCCCACGCCCAGGACGGGGGCATTCTCGGCGGCCTCATCCCGGCCGACGGGGCGAGCGCGTCGGGGCGCATCGTTCAGCTTGTCATCGTGCTGACCGTGCTCTCGGTGGCGCCGGGACTGCTGATCATGGTGACCAGCTTCACCCGTTTCGTCATCGCGCTGTCGTTTCTGCGTTCGGGCCTGGGTTTGCAGAGCACACCGGCCAACCTAGTGCTGATCAGCCTGTCGCTGTTCATGACGTTTTACGTCATGTCGCCGACGTTCGACCGCGCCTGGCAGGATGGCGTACGCCCGCTTCTCGACAACAAGATCACCGAGGACCAGGCCTACGGCAAGATTACCGAGCCTTTCCGTGCGTTCATGGTCGGCCAGGTGCGTCCTAAGGATCTCCAGTTGTTCGAGGATCTCGACGCGACCCGCAACAAGGCCAACAATCCTGCCCCTCCCGAGGCGGTGGCCCCCGCGACAGAAGCCGCACCGGCCAAGGAAGTCGATCTCAGGGTTCTGATTCCGGCATTCATGGTCTCCGAGCTGCGCCGGGCGTTCGAAATCGGCTTCCTGATCGTCCTGCCGTTTCTCATCATCGATATCGTCGTTGGCACGCTGGTCATGTCCATGGGCATGATGATGATGCCCCCCGTAGTCCTTGCCCTGCCGTTCAAGATTCTGTTCTTCATCCTCATAGATGGCTGGAATCTGCTGGTTGGAGGGCTGATTCAGTCGTATTTCTGACCGGTCGCCCGGTAACAAAGTTGTAAGTTTCCCCTGCCAATATCGTGGGCATGGCGAGTTGGGGCCGGGGCAGCGCACGTGTGTATGTGCGTGCGAGGCGTGTATCCAAAGGCATGATGCCGTCCCGCCATACCGGTGAAAGCCCGGTATGACACCGAAATTTCCGGCAACCAAAGGGACACCATCATGTCATCGCTTTTGACTAACTCCTCCGCCATGGTCGCTCTGCAGACCCTGCGGACGATCAACATGAACCTCGATCAGACCAACAACCGCGTTTCGACGGGTCTGCGCGTCAACACGGCCGCCGACAACTCCGCGTACTGGTCGATCGCCACCACCATCAAGTCGGACAACAGCGCCCTTGGCGCCGTCCAGGACTCGCTGGGCCTCGGCGCCTCGACGCTGGCCACCACCTACACCGGCCTTGATACCGCCAAGAACCTCCTCAGCGACCTCAAGGACCAGCTGACCACGGCGACCGGCGAAAACGTCGACAAGAACAAGGTTCAGCAGTCGATCGACTCGATCAAGGCCCAGCTGAAGGCGGTTGCCGACTCGGCCTCCTTCTCCGGCGCCAACTGGCTGAGCACCGGCAGCAGCACCGACTTCACCAAGTCGATCGTGTCCTCGCTGTCGCGCGACTCAAACAACCTGCTGACGATCGGCACAATTGACGTGGACATCACCAACACGCGCCTCTACGGCAACGGCACCACCCAGGTCGGCATCCTCGACAAGACGATCGACCTCAACACCTACACCGCGGACAGCGGCACGGCGGCGACTGTTGAGACCAGCGCAGTCACCATCGGCGCCGACAACGTGCTGTCGTTCCAGGTCTCCAAGAACGGTGGACCGAACATCAATGTCGACATTTCCGTTGCGACGCTCGCCGCCGCGGGTCTGTCGGACACCACCATCCGAAGCAACAACGACCTTAAGGCTGTTCTGACCCAGGCCCTGTCTGACTCCGGCATTTCCGGCATCGGTGTCTCGGTCGATGCTTCGGACCACGTCATCTTCTCGTCGATCGACGACTTCACGATCAGCGGTGCCACGGCGGCCGGCACAACTCCTCCTGCGGTCACGGCCCTCGGCCTCAATGCCTCGGCCCTAACCACATCGGCCGCTGCCACAGGTGCCACCAGTGTCGCCGCAATCAACATTACGAGCGCCGACTCCGACACCGTCCAGAGCTACCTCCGTGTGGTTGACCAGGCCCTATCGGAAGTCACCAGTGCCGCGTCGGGCATCGGTGCCAGTCAGAACCGCGTCACGTCGCAGCAGACCTTCGTGAAGGCGCTCATCGACTCCAACACTTCGGCCGTCGGCACCCTCGTTGATGCCAACATGGAAGAGGAATCGACCAAGCTGAAGGCCCTGCAGACCCAGCAGCAGCTGGCCGTGCAGTCGCTGGCGATCGCCAACAACAGCACGCAGAACATCCTGGTTCTGTTCCGCTAATCGGCGTTTCGGGCCGCTAGCGCGGCTCGACCGAGCAAGATTTGGAAGGGCCGCGTCTCCCCGACGCGGCCCTTTTCTTTTTAACTGCAATCCTCAGGCAAGATTGGCGGTGGAGATTGGTGGCGAGCAGGTGTCGAACGCTCTCGCCCGGGTACGCGCCTGTGCGGCTGCCCTTGTGCAGCCGGTCGTATTTCCCCGGGCGCGCAAACGGGAGCGCAGCCGCCGATGGGGCGCGACGCCTTGGAAAGATTGTGGACCAGCATCGCGGGCCTTGGCGCCCGTCGTCTGATCGCGCTCGCCGTAGTCGGCATCGGCGTGATGGCGCTCCTCGGAGTCGGCGCCTACTATCTGAGCCGGCCGCAACAGGATGTCCTCTACAGTGGTTTGACGCGTGACGACGTCGGGCGCATCGGTTCGGCGCTGAAGGACGCCGGCATCGACTTCGACGTCGCGGCCGATGGTACCACCGTCACCGTGAACTACGGCGACACGGCGCGGGCCCGCATGCTGCTTGCCGAGAAGGGCCTGCCACAGAGCGCCAACTCCGGCTACGACCTCTTCGATCAGGTTGGCTCGTTCGGCCTGACATCGTTCATGCAGAACGTCACCAAGACGCGCGCCCTCGAAGGCGAGCTCGCGCGCACCATCCAGAGCATGGACGGCATCAAGGCGGCGCGGGTCCATCTGGTGCTTACCGATCACAGTTCGTTCCGAAACGAACAGCAGCAGGCCTCGGCGTCGGTGGTCATTCGCACCGAAATGCCGACCGACACCGGCCCGGCTCAGGCCATCCGCCACCTGGTTGCCGCCGCCGTGCCTGGCCTCAAGGTCGACAACGTCACAGTCCTTAACACCGAGGGCACCGTGCTCGCCTCCGGCGACGACATCGAAAGCGCCTCGGCCGGCAAGATGGCGACCGTCGAGCAGACCGTGAACCGCGAGATCGAGGACAAGGTCAGGCGAACGCTCACGCCCTATCTCGGCATCGGCAATTTCCAGGTCAGCATCGTGACCCGCCTGAATCTCGATCGTTCGACGACCAACGAGGTGATCTACGATCCGAGTTCGCGCGTCGAGCGTTCGGTGCGCACCGTCAAGGAAAATGCCCAGGCGCAGAATTCCACCGCCGATGCCGCCGCCTCGGCGCAGGAGAACCTGCCCACCCAGAAATCCGCCGGCGAGACCGCCAAGAACTCCAACGAGGCCAATGACCGCCGCGAAGAGCTGACCAACTACGAGGTTTCCTCGCGCACCGTCGAGACCGCCCATGACGGCTTCAAGATCGAGCAGATTTCGATTGCCGTGCTCGTCAACAAGCATCAACTGGACACGATCGCCGGAAAGGGCGCCGATGCGCTTCCCGTCGAGCACCAGATGATGGACATCGAGCAGCTCGTTGGCGCGGCCGCCGGCTACAACAAGGATCGCGGCGATCAGCTCAAGGTCGCGGCCGTGGATTTCGTCAGCGACGCACCGCAGGAAATCCCTGAGCCGAGTCTGTTCAACACGCTCGCGGCTCAGGTCGGATATTTCGCCAATTCGCTGGCGCTCGTCGTCGTCGCGCTGATCGCGATCATGCTCGGCCTGCGGCCAGCCATCAAGGCGATCATGTCGCAGCCGGCGTCGGGCGGCAGCCCGGCGATGACGCCCGAAGTCGCCATCGAGGCGATGCACGCTCCGTCCATCGCTCAGGCCATGGGGTCGCCGCAGCAGATGGGTGAGGAGCCCAACCTCAATCTGATCGAGGATGTGACCAAACGCATGAACCGCTCGCCGCAGAAGCGGCTGGAGCAGATCGTCGAGTACGACGAGGCGCAGGCTGCAGCCATCCTGCGTCAGTGGCTGCACCAGGATGAGGCCGCCTGATGACGGTGGCGGCCGGGTACAGGCTTCCCGTCTTCAGCGGCAGCGCCTTTCCGGAGTTCGGTCCGGGAACCGGCTTTCGGCCTCTGGTCGAGCCACCGGCGAAGCCGCTTGAAGACCGGTTGCCCGAGGAAATGACCGCCGTCGAGCGCGCGCTTGTCGAGGCGCGGTCCGAATTCGAGGCCGTCCGCGCCGCCGACCAGGCGGAGTTCGAGCGCCGCCTTGAGGAACGCGAGCAGCAGGCGCTCGCAACCATCGCCGATGCGCTCTCCGGGCAACTGACCGCGGGGCTTGACCGCATCGAGGCGGTGATCGCGCAGCACGCAGCCCGCGTGCTCGCCGGCTTTCTGCGTGGGGCCGTGCGCGAGCGGGCACTCGCTGACTTATCGGAAACCGTCGGAGGCCTCTTGGTCGGCGGCGGCGCTGCACGCGTCAAGGTCGCAGGCCCGGCGGCGCTACTGGAACGCCTGAAGTCAATCGCCAATCCCGGTGCCGCGTCGATCGAGTTCACGGAGCACGACGCGGCTGAGGTGACCGTCGCCATCGACGAAACGGTAGTGGAGACGAATATCGGCGCCTGGATGGAGCGGGTCGATTCCGCGACCCGGGGCGAAGCCGATGGCTGAACACGCCCAAGAGCTTATCATCATCCGTCGCGCCGAGGAGGAGGAGCACGAGCATCACAGCTCGGCATGGAAAGTCGCGCACGCCGATTTCATGACGGCGATGATGGCCTTCTTCCTGATCATGTGGCTCATCAACGTCACCGACGATAACGTCCGCAAGGGCATCGCCCAGTACTTCAATCCGATCCACATGTCGCAGGGTTCGACCGAACTGAAGGGCCTCAGCAAGGTCGACCCCGGCAAGGACGCCGCGCCAACAAAAAGCCACGGCGAAACGCCGTTACCCGGAGCATCGATCAACCTGATCGAACTAACGCCAGGGCACGCCGATTCCAAATCGGTAAGCCCCGAAGATGCCGCCAATACCCTGAAGGCGGTGGCGGAGGCCGCAGCCAAGCTGGCCGCCGCCGCGGACAAGGCAGGCGACAAGGCCGGCACGGCAGGAGACAAGTCCGGCGCTGCTGCGGAGGGCGACAAGTCCGCGCCCGGCACATCGTCGTTGAGCGCGATCGACGACGCGGCGGCTGCACTGGAAGCTGGCAACGGTAAGGGGGATCAGGCCGCGTTTCAGGATCCCTATGCGATCCTTGCCAAGCTGGCGGCGCAATACGCAACCAGCCACCCGACGAGCGCCAATGCGACCGAGGGCGATTCCCGCGATGTCGGCGTCGCAGGTGGCGACATCGACCGCGATCCGTTCGATCCGACCTATTGGCAACTGGCGGCGCTGCCTCCGGCACGGACGGACAAGCCCGGCGCTCCCGGCTCGGCGGCCGGCGTGTCGGATCAGGCAATTCCGGACGCCGCCGCCTCGCAGTCCGCCACGCCTGACGCGAAGGCTCCCGCTGACGCGTCTCCACCCGCGCAAACCGTTCGACACGTCGAACCGCCCGCGGTCGCGAAGGCCGCCCCAGCGAACCCCCCCGTCACGGCGGACGCGAAAGCGGATAACAAAAATGAGCTGCCGGCCGAAACGGTCGCGCGCTCGCAGGCCATCGCCGCTGACATTGCCAAATCCGTCCAGGGTGTCATGGCCGCCGATGCCTCGCCCGATATTGCCGTCATGGCGACCAGGGAAGGCGTTGTAGTCAGTCTCACCGACGACGCCGTCTATTCCATGTTCCCGGTCGGCTCGGCAGTCCCCGATGCCAAGACCGTCGTCCTCATCGACGGCATCGCCAAGGCGCTGTCCTCGCGCCCCGGCCAGATCGTGATCCGCGGCTACACAGATGGCCGCCCGTTCCATTCGGCCGACTACGACAATTGGCGCCTGTCAGCGGCGCGCGCCCACATGGCCTATTACATGCTGACGCGCAGCGGGCTCGATGAAAACCGGGTGGTGTCCATCGAAGGGCACGCCGACCGCGTGCTGAAGAATACCAAGGACCCCTTCGCTGCCGAGAATCGCCGGATCGAAATCCTGCTGAGGGAGACTCCGTGATGGCGCGCTCGTCCCTGATCGCCTTCGCGGCACTGACGCTCGTATGCGCCGGTCGCGCCCACGCCGACCCGCTTCAGATCACGCCGCCGGTGGCGCAATCCAAGCCTCTCGATTTCGTGGCGCAGCTTTTCGGTGGCCCGCCCCAGCCGCAAACGCTGCCGCCGGCTCAGACGCAGCCCCAACCGCAGCCGGAAGCGCCGCTCGGCGCCCCGCCCCCGATAGCGACCGCCGCGCCGATCAGCCTGCTGCCGCCGGCAGCCGCGCCCGCCGCCGAGCATCGGTCTTTGCCGCGCCGCATTGCTTCGACGGCTGCGGTGCCCATGCCGCACCTGCGACCCGCATTCCAGCCGGTTATCGCCGCTCTCCCGAAGGCGACTCCGCCGATCGTTGCGTCAGTCGTATCGCCCGGTATCGGCAGTGAGATCACCGGGTCCATCGAGTTGCTGGCGCCACCATCGGAGCCGGCGAAGCCGCCCACGCCGCCGCCATTCGAGCCGCCGCCCGTCGTGCAAGCGCCCGCCGCGAGCGTGCAGGTCGCCATGATACCGGAGTCGGACGGGCTGCTCGGCGATCCGTCCGAATACCTGGTTGGCCGAGCCGACGAACTGGCGCCAAATGCGCCCGCCCCGGCCGGCATCGACGCGCCAAACGCCTCCCTGTACCGGCTGCGAGATACCGCCGGCGGCGCGGCGCCATCGCCGCTCACCAGCAGCGCGCCGTTCGAGCTCGTGCGTACCCTGCAATCGCTTCAGGATCGCATGGCCCAGGGCGACATTCCGGCTGTGAACGCTCAGCACGCATTGCGAACCGAAATCGACCGCGTCTTCGCCGCCGCCGCCCCGGCGGTCTGGCAGGATCGTCGCAATGCCGCAGCCGCAGTGACATACGTCCTCAGCGGCGGTTCGCCGGAAATCCTCACTAAACTTGCGAAGCTCGACCCGAAGCCGGCGATTGACGACAAGCTGGTCAAGGGCGTCCTTGCCTACGCCAGCGGGCATCCCGACGTGGCCGCGCCGTTGCTCGCCGATGTTGACCCGACCTCACTGCCCGCAAGCATGGCCGGGCAGGTCGCCATCGCCCAGTCGGCCTTGGTCGTGCGCGCCGATCCGGCCAAGGCGATGAAGCTTCTGGCGGTGGCGCGGCTTCTCGCGCCCGGCACACTGGTCGAGGAGGCGGCCATCCGCCGTCAGTTGCTTGTCGCCGACCAGCAGAGGGACGAGGAGGGCGTCCAGTCGCTCGCTCGTCAATATCTCGATCGCTTCCGCCACTCCATCTACGCGGGAAATTTCAGGGCGCGATTTGCCTCCGCGCTCAGCCACATGAAAGCGATCGACCGCGAGGATCAGTTCTCGCGGCTCGACGACATGCTGGCGATGGTCGAACCGGACGCGCGCTGCGAGCTGTATCTGACCGTCGCGCTGGCGTCGGCGATGAATAGCCGCCTGACCGCGGCGAAGCTCGCGGCCGAAAGGGCGAGCGGTCTGGCGCTCGCCGGTTCCGTACAGGAAGCGCGCGCGCGCCTCTATCATGCCGCCGCGCTCGCCGCGATGCCGGAGCTGGTCGACAAGGCCGCGAGCGACCTGGCCGGGCTCGACCGCCGGCTCCTGTCCGCCTCCGATCAGGCGCTCTATGGGGTCGTCGACGCGACGATCCATGGCGTGGTTTCTGCGACCGAACGCGATGAGATCAAGTCCGCGACCGCCGAGCCCCTGGGCGACGGCGCGGTGCAGGACGACGGCCCGGTGATGAAGAAGGCACGCGACGCGCTGGAAGCAACCAAGACCCTGATCGCATCGGCAAAATGAACATTTCCCCGAACCCGCAAATCGACGGAGATTCCGGAAGGACCGGAGCCCGTGCGCAACCGGCCGGCGGTGAGCCGAACGCGGCCAAGGGCGTCTTCCGCGCGCTCCTCGAGCAAATGGGGCTTTTGACCAACGGCCGGTCCGGGCAGGCGTCCCAGCAAGCATCCGACGACGACGGCGGTGCCAATAGCGACGGCACGCAGCGACGTCAGATGCCCGTTCGCGGATTTAGCCGGGCGCCGGAACCGTCGGGTGACGACAAGGATGCCGACGCCGCGGATGGCGCGGCCGCCGCATTGGCCGCGACTCGTTCCGCGCAGGCGATCCTCGATGCCGCCGCCGGTCAGGATGCGAAATCTGCTTCCGATTTCGGTGCCGACCAGGAAAGCCTTCCGGCTAAAGGCGCGGGCTTTCGCTCGATCCCGACCATGTTTCCTTTCGTGCCACCCGGCCGCGGTGTGCCACGCGCGGAGAGCCGGCAAGCCGAGCCCGTCCTCGACGCGCCGACCGAGCCGGCCAACGTCGATGGGGACCCTGCGGTCCTGCCCGCTGGCCCGCCGGCACGCGCCGAGCGAAACACCGCGCCGGCGGTCGCCAGCGATCTTTCCCCGAAGCAACCGCACGCGGGCTTGTCCACCCCGGCGGCTCCCGACTCCGTGACGCTGGATCAAGCCGCGACCCCACCGCCGG
The DNA here is from genome assembly GCA_963781775.1 of uncultured Alphaproteobacteria bacterium. Taxonomy (GTDB): domain Bacteria; phylum Pseudomonadota; class Alphaproteobacteria; order Rhizobiales; family Kaistiaceae; genus CAVSRC01. The sequence continues at coordinate 95,129 of CAWAHE010000026.1, forward strand.
CGCCTGACGAAGCGGTGCGAGGCAAACCCGCGATCGCCATCAGCGTCACGCGCCGCGAGACGCACTACGCGCCCTTCACGCGGATCGCCGTCCCCTGGCGTGAGCAGGCGTCGTCCGAGGGTTCGGGCCCCAAGGTCGAGCAACGGTCTCAGGTCTCGACCGATGCCGACCTGACCCGTTCCATGGCGCCGGCGCGCCCCACTGTTCCTCCCGCGCCATTGGCAATTGCGACGATCGAGGGGGCACCACAGGGCAGTCCGTCGATCGCTCGCGCCGGCCGGGACATGGCGCTCGCGAGCGGCGAACCGCTCATGCCGGTTACCGAAGAAACCCCGAGCAAGCCTGGTCGCGCTGGGACCAACGAATTGTCCGAGGCCGACCCGGAAGTCGACGTCGAAATCCGACCGGTCATTGAGAAGCCGGAGAGAGAAGGGCAGGGATCGGCTTCGCGCAATGCCGTCCGTTCGGCAACCGATAGATCGCCTGGCGACCCACATCGAATTCAGGTCGTCGCCGCGCAGCCATCGCCCGGTGGGGCCGGACAGGCTTCGACCGCACCGCTAATCCACGGTGTCGCGACTTCTATCGCCAACACGCTTAATCCACCGGGGAATTCTTCATCGGCTCCGTCGCCCGTTGCCCTGGCGCCGGTCGAGGTGCCCGCCACCGGCCCCATGCGCACGATCGCCATCACGCTCGATACGGCCGACCACGGCGCCCTCGATATTCGCATGACGCTCAAGGGGCGCGCGCTGACCGTCCATCTGAAAGCCGACCGCGCCGAAACCGCCGATGCCCTTACACGCGACAAGGCGAGCCTCCACGACTTGCTTCATCGCGCCGGCTACGACGCCGATATCGTGAAGATCGACCGGCGCGACGCGCAGGCGCTGCCCATTGCCGACCCGGCGCGCGCGCAGCAGCAGCAACTCGGTGGCTCGATGGGCAATCCGCTTCCCGGCCAAACCGGCGGCGAGCGCCATGCGCCGCCATCCGAGTCGGGCGCGCGGACGTCGAACGACCAGGAAGGCTTCACCCTCGCCGGTGATCAGCAGGAACCCCATGAAATACGCAGCTCTAGTGATCGCGGCGCTGGCCGTCTTTACGTTTAGCCGTGCCGCCGTCGCGGCTGCGGCCAATCCGTGCGAAGGCGAGATGCGCGTCGCCGCGGCGAAATACGACATTCCGCTCGGCGTGCTCTACGCGGTCGGCCTGACCGAGTCCGGCCACAAGGAGTCGCTCCAGCCGCTTGCCATGAACATCGGCGGCGCGCCCTATTTCGCGACGAGCCTCGATGACGCCGTTCGCCACTTCACCGACGCGCAGGCCAAGGGCATCAAGCTGATCGACATCGGCTGCATGCAGATCAATCACTACTTCCACGCCGAGCATTTTGCGTCGCTCGCCCGCATGTTCGAGCCCCATGCGAATGTCGACTATGCCGCTCGCTTCCTGACGACGCTGCGCAAGCAGGAGGGCAGCTGGACGCTCGCCGTCGCCCGATATCACGCCGGCCCCAACAACAATCCGGCCCAGAAGCAGTACGTCTGCACCGTCATCACCAACATGGTGGCGACGGGTTTTGGCAGTTGGACCGACCAGGCGCGCGCTTTCTGCCAGTGACCCCCGCGTGGTTAACGGTGTCTTGCGCCGAAAGCTGCAATTGTCGCCTCCGTTCTCGCCGATCCTTCATCGTCGTGCGCTAGTCTGCCCATGAGTTCAGTGCCATGGGGCGGGTGGGCGTACGGACATGTCAGTTGATTATTCGATGCCGGTGCTGGTCGTCGACGACTACCAGACCGTGGTGCGCATCATCCGCAATCTCCTCCGTCAGGCCGGTTTCACCCAGGTGGATGAGGCCAGCGACGGCGAACAGGCTCTCGCCAAGATGAAAGAGCGCCAGTACGGGCTCGTCATCACCGATTGGCACATGGCTCCCATCGACGGCCTCGAGCTGCTCAAACAGGCGAAAGCCGACGATTCCCTGAAGGGCACGCCAATTATCCTGGTCAGCGCTGAGGCTTCGCCTGAAAACGTTACCGCGGCCCGGGATGCCGGCGCGGTCGGCTACGTTCTCAAGCCGTTCGACTCCCAGACCCTCAAGGCGCGCATCGAATCCGCCTTCGCCGCCGCCTGAGCGACGCCCGGCCCCCGCGCGTCTTCAGCCGGCCAGATCACGCATCGTTAGCGTTTGATTAACCATAGCGGACCGAGAGTAGCTCTCGGTTCGTTGAGTCGCGTTGGCGTGCGTCTTCCGAAACTCAAACCATGGTTTGCATGTCGCGCTGTGCCGAAGAAGGCTGTCGTCGGGTCTGGGACCGATGCTCGTGCCGCACCGCGCGAAAGCAGAATACTGCTGGGGGCACCACATGTACGTACTGGTCGACGAACGCGCCGACGTAACCGGCGCATACGCCGCCTCGTTCCGCGGCGAAGGTATTGCTAGCCTCGGCTTTCAGCCGCGCGAATTTCGCGATTGGTTCCGATCCGTATCGCCTAACGACGTTGACTCGGTTCAGTCGTTCCTGCTCGGCGAATTCGACGAGCGGCCGGGTTTCCCGCAACTGATCCGCGGCCGCACCAACGCCCCGATCATCGCTCTCTCCGAGGTTCGCTCGCTCGACGCCACGTTGGAGCTGTTCACCGCCGGCATTGACGACGTCGTGCGCAAGCCGGTTCACGTCAAGGAGCTGATGGCGCGCTCGGATGCGATCTGGCGGCGCGTGAACCAGATGCACCGTCAAGTGAGCTGCAGCCGGCTGAAAATCTACTTCGACGGCCGCGACATCGAAATCGATCAGAAGCCGCTGCCGCTGCCCCGGCGCGAGCGCCACATCCTGGAATTCCTCGCCAAGAACGGCCACCGCCGCGTCACCAAGACGCAGATCTTCAACGCGGTGTACGGTCTCTTCGAGGACGCCGTCGACGAAATCGTCATCGAGGGGCACGTCAGCAAGCTGCGCAAGAAGCTGCGCATGCATCTTGGCTACGACGTGATCGATGCCAAGCGATATCTCGGCTACCAGTTCGTCGGCCTCGACACCTCCCCCTCGGCCGAGGAAGCCGTTGGCAACGCCGACGATGCGCATTTCTCGCATGGCGGCTCTCAAGCATCATCCGAGGTCTTGACCGCGGTCGCCGCCTGACCTGGCGCCGCGTTAGCCTGTAGCAGCCGGTCAGGCCGGCAGCTTGCCGCCGATACCGTCGAAGGCGGCCAGATGCCCGGCATAAGGTTTCGGCGAGGGCGCCGCCCATCCGCCGGCTTTTGACGTACGCAGCCTCAGCGAGACCAGCGTCTCGGCGAGCTTCACCGCCGCCACCACGCCCTCGACCACCGGCACGCCGTGCTCTTCCGCCAACGACGCCGCAAGGTCGACCATGCCGGCGCAGCCGAGCACGATCGCATCGGCGCGGTCGTCCCTGAGCGCCGCGGCGATCTCGGCCGAGATGCGTTCGCGGGCCGCGCCGTTCGGCTTCTCCAGCGCCAGGACCGGAACGCCGGCGGCGCGCACCGAGGCGCAGCGGAAGGCGAGGCCATACCGCACCAGGTTCTGTTCGAGCACCGGGATCGAACGCGCCAGCGTCGTGACGACGCTGAACCGGCCGCCGACCAGCGTCGCCAGGTGATAGGCGGCCTCGCCGATGCCGACCACCGGGGCATCCGCCAGAGACCGCGCCGCGTCGAGCCCGGTATCGTCGAAACAGGCGATGACATGCGCATCGACGCCGGCCGCCTCGCCCTCGCGGATTTCAGCGAGCAGCCCGGGCAGGCTGAGCGCGCCGTCGAAGAATCCTTCGACCGAGATCGGGCCGCTCGCCGAGGTCGCCGCTTCGATTGTCGTTCCGGGCGCTGCCGCAGTGCGTGCACCGGCGGCGATCTTGTCGGTCATCGCCGCGGTCGTGTTCGGATTGACCACACGGATGCGCATGGCCGTCAGGCAGCCTGGCGCCGTTGCGCGCGGTGGCGCAGCAGCATGATCGCGGCCAGCGCCAGCAGGATGATGCCGAACGAGAACGCCGTCGTCAGCGTGCCCAGCGCATAGAGCACCGGCGTCGTGACGTTGGTGGTCATGGCGTAAATCTCGAGCGGCAGCGTATTGAAGGTGCCGGCCGCCATCAGTGTGCGCGCGAATTCGTCATAGGACAGCGTGAAGCCGAACAGGCCGACGCCGATCAGGCTCGGCAGGATGATCGGCACGACCACGTGGCGGAACGTCTGCCACGGGCTGGCGCCGAGGTCGCGCGCCGCCTCCTCGTAGGATTTGTCGAAGCGGTTGAATACCGCGAACATGATCAGCAGGCCGAAGGGCAGGGTCCAGGTCAGGTGCGCGCCGAAGGCGGAGGTGTACCAGGTCGGCCGGATGTGGCTGATCTGGAAGCCGAGGCCGATGCCGAGGCTGATCAGGATCGACGGCACGATCAGGCTGGCGACGGCCAGATAGAACAGCACGGTCGAGCCGCGGAAGCGGCGGCGGAAGGCAAGCCCCGCCATCAGCGACACCGTCACCGTCACCACCATCACCATGAGGCCCAGCGTCAGCGAGCGGCGGAACGAGCCGCCGAAGTCGCCGACCGCCTGCTTCTGGAAGAGATTGGCGAACCAGTGCACCGATACGCCGTTCATCGGGAAGGTGAGGCCGCCGCTCGGTCCCTGGAACGAGAGGATGACGATCGTCGAGATCGGGCCGTAGAGGAACGCCACGAAGATCGCGAAGAAGATCGACAGGAGCCAGAATGTCGGGCCGCGGCGCTCATGCGATCGCATGGCTCAGAGCTCCTTGCGGATGTCGACGACGCGCAGGATCGCGGCGACGATGATCAGCACGGTGATCAGCAGGATCACCGCGTTGGCGGCGGCGGCCGGGTATTGCAGCAGCGAGATCTGGTTCGCCATCATCAGGCCGACCGACGCGCTCTGGCCGCCCGACATGAAGCGCACCGTGGCGAACTCGCCCATCACCAGCGTCACCACGAAGATCGAACCGATGGCAATGCCGGGCTTGGCGAGCGGGATGATGACGTTGGTCAGCGTCTGCCAACCGCTGGCGCCGCCGTCGCGCGCCGCCTCGACCAGCGAGCGATCGATGCGCATCAGCGTGTTGAAGACCGGCGTCACCATGAACAGCACGTAGAGGTGCACCATGGCGAGGATGACGGCGAAATCGGAGAACAACAGGAACTCGAGCGGCTGGTCGACGATGCCGAGGTTGATGAGCGCCGAATTGAGCAGGCCGTTGCGCCCGAGGAACGGAATCCACGAGATCATGCGGATGATGTTCGAGGTCAGGAACGGCACCGTGCACACCAGGAACAGCACGATCTGCATGCCGGCGGTGCGCACGTGGAAAGCCAGGAAATAGGCGACCGTGAAGCCGACAACGACCGTGATCGCCCACACGATCAGCGCGTATTTCAGCGTGTTGACGTAGATGCGCAGCGTGACCGGCGAACTCAGCGACTCGATGTAGTTGGTCAGCACGAAGCTCGGGATGATGCGCGCGAAGTCGTAGTCCCAGAAGCTCACCACGATGATGGTGAAGATCGGGATCACGAGAAAGACGAACAGGATCAGCGCCAGCGGCGCCGCTTGCAGGTAGGGCGCCGCGATCGGAAACCGCCGCCGCGCGCGGCCGTCGCCGACCGCGCTCACCACGACGTTGCTGTGCGCCGGGGCCGCGCTGTTGCGCGGCCCCGGAACGATTGTTTGCTGGGCAGCCGTGTTGGTCACGCCGCGATGAACTCGTTCCACTTGGAGACCATGTAGCGGTCTTCGTCCATGACCGAGTTCCAGCAGGCGATGTGGCCCATGCGCTCTTCGAAGGAGCCGCCGTCGCGCACCGCGCCGGCCTTCTCCATCACCTGGCCTTCCGGCGAGAGAATGTCGCCCTGCGCCGGCTTGCCTTCCATCCAGTAGCCCCACTCGTCGGCGCTCATGAACTTCTTCGCCGTCTCCAGACAGGCCGAGTAGTAGCCCTGGCGGTTCAGATAGGCGCCGACCCAGCCGGAGGTGTACCAGTTGATGTATTCGTAGGCGGCGTCGAGCTGGATGCCGGAGAGGTGCTTGGCAAGGCCAAGTCCACCGCCCCATGCGCGGTAGCCTTCCTCGAGCGGCTGGTACTTGCAGGCGATGCCCTTGGCGCGCACGGCGGCGACCGCGGGGGACCACATCGACTGGATCACGACTTCGCCGGAAGCCATCAGGTTGACCAACTCGTCGAAGGTCTTCCAGAAGGCGCGGAACTGGCCCTTCTTCTTGGTGTCGATCATGAACGCGATCGTCTTGTCGATCTCGTCCTTGGTCATGTTGCCCTTGTCGGCGTATTTGATCGCGCCGGCCAACTCCATAATCATCGCGGCGTCCATGATGCCGATCGACGGGATGTTCAGGATCGAGGTCTTGCCCTTGAAGGCGGGGTCGAGGATGTCCTTCCAGTTCTTGATTTCGCGGCCGACGAGGTCGGGGCGAATGCCCAGCGTGTCGGCGTTGTAGATGGTCGGAACCATCGTGAACCAATTGGTCGGCGACTTGGCGAAGGTGGTCGAGTCCTGCGCCTCGACGAAGCCGACGGTGTGCGGCGCCGTGCCCTGCGCGATGACCGAGTCGGGCGTCAGCTTGCCGGTGATGAACAGCGGCACCAGCTTGTCGAAATAGGTCAGCTTGCTCGTGTCCATCGGCTGCAGCACGCCGGCCGGGAACACTTTCTTGCAGATCCAGTATTCGATATCGGCGATGTCGTAGCTGTCGGGCTGGGTCACGGCGCGCTGCGCTGCGGCGTCGGAATCCATCGCCGTCATTTCCAGCGTGATGCCGAGGTCTGCTTTGCACTTGTCGGCGATGGCGTTCAGGTTCGAAACGCCGGTGCCGAACTGGCGGAGCGTAATATCGGTCTTCGCCCAGACCATCGGGAAGCCGGTGATCGCGCCAGCTCCCGCCGCCAGGCCCGCCACGGCGGCCGAGCCTTTCAGCATCGACCGTCGCGATACGCCCTTCTTCTTTCCGTCCTTCATCAGCTGCTACTCCCGTGTTGGCCGACCGTCAGGTCAGGCAGAGGTGGCAAGTTCGTGGATGTCCGCTGTGTCCCATCCGATCGCCGCGGATTCGCCGACTTCATAGGGTCGCGCGAAGAAGGTGCGTTCGGGCACGACCGCCGTCAGTTCGAGGTCGCCTTCAGCCTTGAGGCTGACCGAGACGGAGGTGCCCTGATATTCGACATCGGTCACCGTTACCGGGCGCGCGTCGCCGTCGGCGGGCGCCGGCATCAACTTCACCCGGTCGGTGCGCACGCTGATCTTGCGGCTGCCCATCGGCACCACGTTGTGGCCACCCATGAAGCGCGCCACGAATTCGGTCGCCGGTTGGTTGAAGACCTCCTGCGGCGAGCCTTTTTGCTCGATGCGCCCGTTGTTCATCACCACGATCAGGTCGGCCAGCGCCATCGCCTCCTCCTGGCTGTGGGTGACGTGGATGAAGGAGATGCCGAGGTCGCGCTGGAAGCGCTTCAGTTCGGCGCGCACACGGATGCGCAGGAACGGGTCGAGCGCCGACAGCGGCTCGTCGAGGAGCAGGATGGAGGGATCGGTCACCAGCGCACGGGCGAGCGCGACGCGCTGCTGCTGCCCGCCGGAGAGCTGCGCCGGCATGCGCTCGGCATAGGTCGTCAGTTCGACCAGCTTGAGCATCGCGTCGGCGCGCGCATGCCGGTCTGCCTTCGCCTGGCCGCGCATCTTGAGCGAAAAGGCGACGTTGTCGCGCACGTTGAGGTGCGGGAACAGCGCGTAGCTCTGGAACATCATGGCGGTGCCGCGCGCCGCAGGCGCCCGGTCGGTGATGTTCTCGTTGGCGAGCAGCACGTCGCCGACCGACACCGTCTCGTGGCCGGCGATCATCCTGAGCGTCGAGGTCTTGCCGCAGCCCGACGGCCCGAGCAGGCAGCAATAGGTTCCGGCCGCGATCTTCAGCGTGATGTCGTCGACGGCGACGGTCTCGCCATAGCGCTTGGTGACGGCAACGAGTTCAAGATCGGCTGCGCGGGTCATGAGCGGTCCCCTGGTCGCGCTCAATTCCGCAAACCCTGTGCCAACTCTTCGCGGTCCTCAGCCGCGCCGACGAGTGCGTTGGATTCATGCGAGATTCCGGGTCCTGCTGCCGCGGCGGACGTTGTATGCCTACGGTGCTCCACCGCCCGTCTTTTGTGCATCGCAGCGATGCAGCCTGCACAAATCGTATACAATTGCGATTCTGATTGGATACGCAGCGTTTGTGCTATGGTTTCGGCGATATTTGGGGTGATGCCGTGGCCGTTTCCGACATAGATCTTCCCGCCGGCGATGACGGCGCCGGTCGCCGGCCGGCGCTGAAAAGCGCCCGGTCCGCGAAGGTTTATTCCGCGCTTCTCGCCGCGATCCTCGATCATCGCCTGGCGCCCGGCACGCGCCTGCCCGAGGACGAAATCGGCGCCTTGTTCGGCGCCAGCCGCACCATCGTCCGCTCCGCCTTGCAGGCCCTTGCCCATGAGCGGGTGGTCACCATCGAGCCCAACCGCGGTGCGCAGGTTGCCGAGCCGACCGTCGCCGAAGCCCGTCAGGTGTTCGAAGCGCGCTCATTGATCGAGCCGCGTGTCGCCACGCTCGCCGCCGGCCGGGCCAAGCCCGCCGACATCCGGCGTCTGCGCGATCATCTTGCCGACGAGCAGGCGGCGCTCGCCGCCGACGAGCAGAGCCGCGCCATTGCGCTCTCCGCCGGCTTCCACAATTCGATCGCCGAGATCGCCGACCAGCCGATCCTCGAAGCCTTCGTGCGTGAACTGACTTCACGCTCCTCGCTTGTGGTCGCGCTCTACTGGCACCGGCGCGACGCGATCTGCGAGCGCCATGCGCACAGCGAACTGGTCGATGCCATTGCCGCCGGCGCCGGCGAGCGCGCCAGCGATCTCATGCGCAGCCATCTCGTCGATATTCTCTCCGGCCTCGATCTGACCCAGCGGCCGAAGCGGGCAGGCGGCCTCTCCGACATGCTGTCGTTTGGCGGCTGACGGCGCGTTGTCGCGGTCGCGGAAGGCCTGTATCCACCCCCCATGATCAGGCTTGGCGGCCACGGCCTTCCCATCGGCAGCGACGACCCGTTCGCCTTCGCGCGCGCTCATCGCGAATTCGGCTACGCCGCCGCCTATTGCCCACCGGTGTCGATCGACGACGGCCCGCGCCTTGCGGCCATCGAGAAAGCCTTCGCCGCTGAGGACGTCGTCATCGCCGAGGTCGGCATCTGGCGAAATCTCGTCGCCCGCGACGCGGCCGTCCGCAAGACGAACCGAGATTTTGCGCTGGAGAAGCTTGCCGTCGCTGATGCGGTCGGCGCGCGCTGCGCCGTCACCTTCATCGGCTCCTACGCTGCCGCGTCCGGTCACGGCCCGTCGCCGGATAATTTCGGCGACGAGGCCTTCGACGATGCGGTCGGGGCCGTTCGCTATCTGGTCGACACGGTGAAACCGAAGCGGACGAAATTCGCACTCGAGCTGATGCAATCGAGCTTGCCCGATAGCGTCGACATGTGTCTGAAGCTGATCCGCGCCGTCGACCGACCGGCATTCGCCGCCCACGTCGATCCGGTCAATCTGGTGATGACGCCGCGCACCTACTACGACACCGGCGCGCTCCTCCGCGAGATCTTCGCCAAGCTCGGGCCGCTGATCGTCAGTTGCCACGCCAAGGACATCGTCCTCCACGATCAGGCGGCGCTGCACCTCGATGAGACCATGATCGGGAAGGGCATGCTCGACTACCGGACGTATCTGCGCGAGCTCGACGGGCTCGGGCGCGACGTGCCGTTGATGCTCGAGCACCTGCCCGATTCCGACTATGCGATCGCCCGCGACGCCGTGTATCGGATCGGCGACGAGATCGGGGTGCCGTTTGTCGGCCGAAAGGGCGCGAGCGCGCCGGGCTGAGCGAGATTTTGGCCGGGCAATTGCATACGATTTCGGGCTGGAGAGGCCTGAAAACGGGGAAACGCGGGGCGAAATGACCAGTTTCGAGAGAGATGGAAGCGGCATCGACATAACGCGGCTGCACGCGGCTTATGCCGCCGGCCTCGCGCCGTCCGACCTGGTCGCGGAAATCCACCGGCGCATCGCCGCCGCAAACGATCCGGGCATCTTTATTGTGCTGATTGGCGAGGCGTCGGCGGCAGCCGCCGCCGCAGCCCTGCCGCCTTTCGATCCGGTGGCCAAGCCCCTCTGGGGCGTGCCCTTCGCCGTCAAGGACAACATCGACGTCGCCGGGCTCCCGACCACGGCTGCCTGTCCGGATTATGCCTACACGCCGAAGACCTCGGCGACCGTCGTCCAGCGGCTCATCGACGCCGGCGCCATTCTCATCGGCAAGACCAACCTCGACCAGTTCGCGACCGGACTGGTCGGCGTGCGCACGCCCTATCCGATCCCGCGCAACGCCATCGACGCGAAACTTGTCCCCGGCGGCTCGTCGTCCGGTTCGGGTGTCGCGGTGGCACGCGGCCTCGTCTCATTCGCTCTCGGCACCGACACCGCCGGGTCCGGCCGGGTGCCGGCGGCGCTGAACAACATCGTCGGCATCAAGCCGTCGCGCGGCGCGCTCTCCGTCCGCGGTGTCGTCCCCGCCTGCAAGACGCTCGATTGCGTTTCGATCTTCGCCGGCACGGTCGGCGACGCATGGCGCGTGATGGAGGTGGCCGCGGTCGCCGATCCCGGCGATCCGTGGTCGCGCACGTTCACGCTCGGCGAGCCCGCCATGCCCGCGGTCGTCCGCTTTGGCGTTCCGAATGCGGCCGGTCGCGTCTTCGGCAGCAAGGTTGCCGAGGCCGCCTTCGACGCCAATGTTGCGTTGCTGCCGTCGAAGCCAACGACAGTCGACCTCGAACCGTTCTTTGCCGCCGCCACGCTGCTCTACGAGGGCGCCTGGGTTGCCGAACGCTACGAAGCGATCCGCGACTTCATCGAGGCGAAGCCCGACGCCCTCCATCCGGTGACCCGCAAGATCATCCAAGGCGCCACCAGGCTGTCGGCCGCCGACGCTTTTGCCGGCACCTACCGGCTGGCCGAACTCGCCAGCGCCGCGAAGGGGCTGTGGAACGGCATCGACGTGCTGGTTGTCCCCTCGATCCCCGACGTCTGCACGCTCGACGATGTCGCCGCCGATCCGATCGGCGCCAATTCGCGCCTCGGCACCTACACCAACTTCGTCAACCTGCTCGACCTCTGCGCGCTCGCCGTGCCGGGCCCGTTCCGCCCCGACGGCCTGCCCTCGGGCGTCACGCTGATCGCGCCGGCCGGTCGCGATGCGCTGCTTGCGGCAATCGCCGAAAGACTGCACGAAACCGCCGGCGTTCCGCTGGGAGCCACTGGTCGGCCAGTGCCGTCCGCACCCGTGCGGCCCGCCGCAAACCCGCCCGGCACCATCGCTCTTGCCGTCGTCGGCGCCCATCTCTCGGGCATGTCCCTCAACCGCGAACTCACCGCGCGCGGTGCCACGTTCGTGAAGGCCGTCGACACCGAGCCGGTCTATCGGTTCTACGCGCTGCCGGGCGGGCCGCCGCAGCGGCCGGGCATGGCGCGCGTGGCGAGCGGCGGCGCGGCCGTCGCCACCGAGGTCTGGGCGCTCACGCCGGAGGCCTTCGGCGATTTCGTTGCCTCCGTTCCGCCACCGCTCGGCATCGGTACCGTGCACCTTGCCGATGGCACATCGGTCAAGGGCTTCCTCTGCGAGCAGGTCGGCCTTGCCGGCGCCGAGGACATCACTCGCTTCGGCGGCTGGCGCGGCTACATGGCCTCGCTCGAGCGCGTCTAGCCGTCGCGATCACAGATCTTTCTCGGCAAGTTCGCGAAATGCGTCGGGCACCGACCGTGTGACGCCGAGAGCCACCGCGCCGTAGCCGACTGCTTCCCAGCCAAAACGCTCGCGGATGCGGTCGACGGCGCGGTCGGCGACCCAGCGCGCAACGCCGCGCTTGGTCCCGGGCCGGCGCTTCTCGTCGTCGAGGTCGAGCGGCAGTTCCAGTTGCATCACCGCTTGCGTTTCCAGATGCGACACCGAGATCGCCAGCAGCGAGATTGTCTTCTCTCGCGGGTGGTCCGCCAGCACGCCGCGCACCAGATCCTCGGCGATCTCGGCCAGCGTCGCCGTCGCGGAGATCGACGCCGGCAGCGTCACCGCGCGCGTGACCGAGCGAAGATCGGCGAAGCGCACCCGCACGGTGATCGTGCGGCCCGCTCGGTCCTTCGCGCGCAGCCGCGTGGCGATCCTGTCGGCGAGATGACGAAGCGTCGGCCCGAAGATTTTCTCCTCGGCGGGCTTCCGTCCAAGGGCGGACTGCGCTCCGGCCGAGTGCGCGCGGTGCTCGGTGCGGATCACGCGCGGATCGCGATTCCACGCCAGCGCCGCCAGCTTCTCGCCCGCCGTCCGGCCGAGCAGGCTGTCGAGCGCGCGCACCGAGGTTTCCGCCAACTGGCCGATGGTGCGCACGCCGATCTCGGCAAGCCGCGCCCTGGTCACCGGACCGACGCCCCACATCAGCTCGACCGGCAGATCGTGCAGGAATTCGAGCTCGTGCGCCGGGTCGACGACGCACAACCCGTCGGGCTTCGCCACCTGCGAGGCGATCTTCGCCAGATGCTTGGTACGTGCCACCCCGACCGAAATCGGCAGGCCGATCTCGGAGCGCACGCGACGCCGAATCGCGGAGGCGATCTCGGCCGGCGAACCGAACAGATGCGTGCATCCCGCGACATCGGCGAATGCCTCGTCGATGGAGATGCGTTCGACCAGGGGCGTGAAGTCACCCAGCACATTGATCGCGGCGTCGCCCAGCCGCTGATAGTCCTTGAAGTGCCCGCCGACGAACAAGAGGTGAGGGCAGAGTTCACGCGCCCGCCGCCCGGGCATGCCGCCGCGCACGCCGAACGCCTTGGCCTCGTAGGAGGCCGCCAGCACGACCCCGCCGCCGACGGCGATGGGCTTGCCGCGCAGCGACGGGTCGAGCAGTTGCTCGACCGACGCATAAAAGGCGTCGAGATCGGCGTGGAGGATGGTGGCCACCGCGTTCATGGTGACGATTGACCTCGGCCGGCCGCTCCGCAGACCGAGAACATAACAAGAACATCATGCCTGGTGTCAAGCGGTCGGCGCGGCGGGAAGTGCCTCAGTTTGAAATCTGCCGGCTGATGTGGGGAAGGGTTCGCGCTTTCGATCTTGAAACCCGAGCGGGTGATCTTCCCGGTCCAAACGGCAACCTCGCCTTCCATTCCATCCGGGTCCTTGAAGGTCACCAGCCTGAGCACCCCGAACTCCGTGAGCATGCCATCGGAACCACCGGCCGCGAAAAGCCGCCTGCGGACTTCCAGGAGCCTTTCTCCGTCGGCAACGAGCAACGCAAGATGGTCTATGTGGCCTCTCTTACCCATTTCCATTCACCTGCCTCGTATCCTGTGGGGCCCGGCATCTGGAAGGGATGCTGCGAGAATCCTCCGCCCAAATCGATCAATACGTGCCTCAAAGTACCACCGCCTGGGCCGATTTCCTTGAGGTCAGAGCGCGTCACGGCATCGAACATCTGCTCATAGAATTCGATGAGCCGATCGATGTCGCTGGTGAACAACGTCAGATGATGTGCCCGAACCGTGATCGGCATCCCTGCTGTCCTTCCGTCTTCCATTGAGTGCGCTTTCTGTACGGTCCACGCCTGCCCGGCTTCGGCGCGCGCTCTTCAACCAGCGCCGCAATGTCTTCCATCGACCAGAGGTGATCCGTGACGCCAGCGGCCATTGCCGGAGACATCTTGTGAGCCTTGTGCGTGCGGGCGAAATTGTACCAGACGAAATAGAGCGACAGCGCGTGAATGTGGTTGTCGATCTTCTTGCTGAAAGCGTTTGTGAGCCGCGTGAACCGACGCATGCTCATGCGCATGGTGAGGTTCGAACGTTCGACGTGCGACGTTGAAATGTGCTTCCAATCGGGGTTGCCGGTGATCGGCTCTTTGCGGGCACCGATGCATTCGCCGGGGCTGTACTCGCGTTCCGGCCGGCCGGCGCCTCATAGTATGGCGTCACGAACATGACGGAGTAGGCCGCGCCCTCGGCAAGGCCTTCAGGCCGAGGGCTCGTCGATAACGCTCACATGCGCGGCAGCCACCCGCCAGCCGTCCGGCGTTCTGACCCACGTCTGCATCTGCCGGCCGACCTTGCCGGGCGAACTCGTCCGCCGGAACAGCGTCGCGGCGATGGCGAAGTCGGTGCCGTAGGTCGTGATGACGGTGCCCTCAAGCGAACGCGCGAGCCCGGCCGGCGAGCGGCCCGCGCGGAAGGCTGCGATCGCGTCGTAGCCGTAGAGATTTTCACCGACGCCGTAGCGGATGGTTGACGGCGCCTTGAGGAACAGCCGGTCGAGCGCCTCGACGTCGTTGCCGACGAGCGCGCGCTCGTATTCGGCGAACGCGGCTTCCATTTCAGCCTTCACCGCCGGGATGTCGATCTGCACTGTCATCGCTCCAGCCGCGCGCGCAGTTCCTTGAGGAACGGAATGTTCTCGTATTGGTCGCTCTGCACACGATTCCAGTCGACGCCGGCCGGCTGCGTGTACGGGGTCAACGTGTCGATCAGTTCGATCTCGGTGGCGATGTAGTTGAGCGCCGAATCGTGGCCCATCATCGGCAGGCGGCGGTCGTCGACCAGCTGGCTCGAATGCACGGTCGTGGCGATCGGCGTGTTGTGCTTGAGCTTGCCGAGTTCGCGGAAGATGCCGAGCTCCAGATCGGCGAAGCCGCCGCCCTTGCCCGTGCGCCCGCCGGCGCGGGTCACCGCCACGCAACCGACCACGACGAAATCGAGCATCTCCATGTCCTCGAACGAGACGGGATCGCCGTGGGCAAGGAAGCCTTGCGATGGCGCCGCCGTCTCGAACTCGATGCCCTGGGCCGTCAGCTTTTCCGGGTCGAGACGGACGAAGGGAAATCCCTCCACCAGTTCCGGCACCGGTGCATAGACGATCTTGCCGTCATGCAGCGCGCGCAGGCGCACCGGAATCTGCGGCGGATCGGGATTGCACTTGACCACCCGCGCCGTCTTCCATTCCGGCGCTTGCGCCAGGTTCCATGCGGCGAGGTCGGCGCCGGCGAAATTGGGAATGCGGCTCCACACGGGCCCGACATTGACGGCGGTCGATTCGAGCTTGCCCCAGATCTCGTCGCGCAGCGTATCCTTTTCGCCGTTGCGGCCGGCCCAGCGGGCCTTGGCGTCTTGTGCGTCGTTCATCCTTCCGTCCCCGGTGCGACCGGCGCCTTCGCCGCGCCGGCAAGTTCCAGCTGGCGGGCGACACGGAGCGCCAGGTCCTCGCGCCACGCCGGCGCAATCACCTGCACGCCGATCGGCAGCTTTGCCCCGTCGAGCCACACCGGCACCGCCACCACCGGCAGGCCGATGAAGCTGATCGGCTGGGTGAAGATGCCGATGTTGGGCCGCGCCGGCATGGTCACGCCGCCGAGCGTCACCGTCTTGGTTCCGGATTTCAACGCATGGAATGGCGTCGCCGGCGCCAGGATGATGTCGACCTCCGAGAATACCGCGCGCATCGCCGCACGGAACCAGGCGCGAAAGCGTTGCGCCTCGATCACCCAGGCAGCTGGAACCATGGCGCCGGAGATGAGCCGGTCGCGCACGTCGGGATCGTAGTCGGCGGCGCGTGTGCGCAGGCGGGCGAGATGCAGCGCCGAGGATTCCGCGGTCGTGATGATGTAGGCGGCGGCGCGGGCGCGCGCCGCTTCCGGCACGATCACCTCGCGCTTGACCCCCAGAGCTGCGGCCACTTTGTCAACGGCGGCAAAGGCTTCCGGCTCGCCCTTTTCGCGGAAATAGCCGCCGGCGACCGCGATCCGCAGGCCGTCGATGCCGCGCTCGATCTCCGGAACGGTGGCTACGGTAGGCCGCCGGCTTTGCGCCGGATCACCAGTGTCCTCGCCCTGCACAGCGTCGAACAGCAGTGCCAGGTCCAGTGCGGACCGCGCCATCGGCCCGAGATGGTCGAGACTGGCGCAAAACGGAAAGCTTCCCGCCCGCGACAGCCGCCCGAAGGTCGGCTTCAGGCCGAACTGGCCGCAGAAGGAGGAGGGGACGCGGATCGAGCCGTTGGTGTCGGAGCCGAGCGCCGCCGCGACCATGCCGGCGGCGACCGCCGTCCCCGAACCGCCCGACGATCCGCCCGACATGCGGGTCGGGTCGTGCGGATTGAGCGAGCGACCGTCGTGGACGTTTTCGCCCGTGAAATCATAGGCGTACTCGCCCATGTTGAGGCCGCCGAGGAGCACGGCGCCGGCCGACTTCATGCGTTGGATGAGGAAGGCATCGGCCTTGGCCGGCGGGTTGTCGCGATTGATCTTCGAGCCGGCGCGGGTGATGACGCCTTCGATGTCGAAGAGGTTCTTGACCGCATAGGGCACACCGGCGAGCGGCATCGCCTTGCCGGCGGCGACCGCGACATCGACCGCGTACGCCTCGGCAAGCGCGCGCGCGAAGGTCGGATCGGTGAATGCGCCGAGCCGCGGGTTCGTTGCCTCTATGCGCGCGATCGCCGCCTCGGTCACCGCGCGCGCCGAAACCTGCCGCGCGTTGACCGCCGCCGCGATTTCGTGCGCGGGCTTGAGGAGCATATCGTCGCTCATCCTGTTTCGCGGATCATTTCGGTGCGGCGGCTGCGGTCGTTGATCTCCCCCCTTGAGGGGGAGATAGCGAAGCCCGATTTTCGCCGACAGCGGAAATCGCTGGCGAAGCTCAGAGGGGGGTGAATCACAAGGCGGTGCCTCAACCCCCCTCTTGGCTCCGCTAACGTCTCGCTCGTGCGAGCCGTAAGCTGCGCCTTTCTCCCCCTCAAGGGGGGAGACGGGGAGCCAGTCGCACCGCTTCCTCCATCAGGAGAGGCGCAAAAGTACTGCACGGCCGTCATGCTTCGAAGACCGGCGCTGGTTCGATTTGATCGTCGAGCGGGAAGGCGAGAACGAGTTCCGCGATCGCGGCCGTCGCAGACATGTTGGCGACGACCATCGGCATCCACTCTGCCGCGATGGTCAGATCCATGACCTTGGCCATGTGGCGGACATGCGCCTCGGCGTCGAATGGCTCGCTCATGCCGCTGCCTCCGAGGCGACCGCCGTTTCGAGGGCCGCCAACGGCGCCGTCCAGCCGACGATGCCGCCCTGCGCGCGGATCATGGCGAGTGTGGCGTCCTTGAACGCGGTGAAGTAGCTCTCCGTCGCGTCCTCGATCAGCAGGCACTGGTAGCCGCGGTCGTTGGCCTCGCGCAACGTGGTCTGCACGCAGACTTCGGTCGTCACGCCGGCAACGACCAGATGGGTGATGCCGCGCTTCTTCAGTTCGTCGCCGAGCGGCGTCGCATAGAATGAGCCCTTGCCGGGCTTGTCGATGACCAGTTCGCCCTCGATCGGCGACAGCGGCATGATAATCCCATGGCCGGGCTCACCGTGGATGAGAATGCGGCCCATCGGCCCGTCGTCGCCGATCCTCAGCGTCGGGTTGCCGCGATCGCGCTTGGCCGGCGGCAGATCGGAGAGGTCCGGCTTGTGACCCTCGCGCGTGTGGATGACCATCCAGCCCTGGCGCCGGAACAGGCCAATCAGCCGCTTGACCGTCGGCACGATCGCCTGAAGGCGGGTCACGTCGTTGCCGAGCGTCTCGCCGAAGCCGCCGCGCTCGATGAAGTCGCGCTGCATGTCGATGACGATCAACGCCACCTTGTCCGGCGGGAAGTCGTAGTCGAACGGCTGTGCGGCGACGGTGATCATCGTGTATCGGTCTCGCCTGCCTGACCATTGCGGCCGACGTCCTCTCCCCCCTTGAGGGGGAGATAGCGTCGCTTCGAGCTGCGGAGCAGGTCGATAGCGAAGCTAGAGGGGGGTATGGCCGCAGCATCGGAGACGGACCCCCCTCCCGAATTTCCAAATCCGGCCTGCTTGCGCAGGCCGGGGAAATCCGACCTCCCCCGCAAGGGGGGAGGTGCGAAAAGCGGAGAGCGCAACAGCAACATTCTAATGCCCCGCCATGGCGCGGCCGATCGAGGTGCGGTCGGCCTCGGCCGCCTGAACCACGTAGTCGATCTTGCCGCCCGACATCACCGCGATGCGGTCGGCGAGTTCGAGGATTTCGTCGAGGTCCTCCGACACCAGCAGCACCGCCGCGCCCCGGTTGCGCTGTTCCATGATCTGCGAGCGGATTTCCGCCACCGAGGCAAAATCGAGCCCGAAGCATGGGTTGGCGACGATCAGCACCTCGACATCGCTCGACAGTTCGCGTGCCAGCACCGCCCGCTGAACATTGCCGCCGGAAAGGTTCTCCATGAACTCCTCGGTCGACGGCGTCTTGACGCGATAGGCGGCGATCAGCTCGCGTGCGCGGGCGCGCATCGGCCCCGGCGACAGCCACCAGCCAAGCGAGGTGATCGGCGGCTTGTCGAAGGTACGGAACGAGATGTTCTCGGCGACCGTCATGCGGCGCACGGCGGCGTTCCTGAGCGGCTCCTCCTGCAGGCTGAACGCCTTGAACTTGTCCATGTGGTCGCGGGTTGGCTCGAACGGCTGGCCGTGCACGAAGATGCGTCCGTCGGTCGCCTCGCGCTGGCCGGACAACACCTCGACCAGTTCCGATTGACCGTTGCCGGAGACCCCGGCGATACCGACGATCTCGCCGGCATGCACCTTGAGGTTCACCGCCTCGACCGCCGGCAGGCCCTGGTCGTCGTCGGCGAACAGGCCGGCGACTTCAAGCACCACGTCCGGGCTGGCGGGCATCGGTTTGCGCGCCGCGCGCTCGCGGATCTTGGTGTCGCCGATCATCATGCGGCTCATTTCGTCGACGCTGAGATCGGCAACCTTGCCGCTGCCGACCTGCCTGCCATGGCGCAGCACCGTCAGTTCGTCGGCGAAGGCAGTCACCTCGCGGAACTTGTGGGAGATCATCAGGATGGTGAGATCGCCGGCCTGGGTCATGCCGCGCAGCAGGCCGAGCACCTCGTCCGCTTCGCCCGGCGTCAGCACCGAGGTCGGCTCGTCGAGGATGAGGAAATGCTGGTCGAGGTAGAGCTGCTTGAGGATTTCGAGCTTCTGCTTCTCGCCCGCCGAAAGTCCGGAAACCGGTACGTCGAGCGGCACCTTGAACGGCATGCGGTCGAGGAACTCGGCAAGGTCGCGCTTCTCCTTGCGCCAGTCGATGATCGCCGGCGGATGCGCGCGGCTGATGACGAGGTTTTCGGCCGCCGTCAGCGACGGCACCAGCGTGAACTGCTGATAGACCATGCCGATGCCGTGCGCGTGGGCGACGCGCGGATTGTGGATCTCGACCTCGTGGCCGTCGATCATCACCTGGCCGCGGGTCGGCTGGTAGAAGCCCATGATGCACTTGACCAGCGTCGATTTGCCGGCGCCGTTCTCGCCGAGCAGGGCGTGCAGCGTGCCGGCGTGAACCTTGATCGAAACGTCCTCGAGCGCCACCAGCGATCCGAAGATCTTGGTCATGCCGACGGTTTCGAGGCCGATGGCGCGGCGACGCGCCGGCGCGATTGCGGTCGTGTCGAGTGCTGCGCTCATGCTGCGGCCTCCGCGCGGGTGGCGATGATGGCGACCGGGCCGCCGCCGTCGGGTCCCTGATGTTCGGCGCCGCCGGAAACGAAGATCTCGGTATGGCCGACCAGCCCGGCGAGCGCGCCGGCGACGAAGGCGCGGGCATGACGGGTCGAGGAGATGTCGGAATCGTCGAGCATGGTGTGGCGGCGACCGCGGATGCGGCCGGTGCTGCCGGCTTCGGCCTTGGCCAGCAGCGCCACCAGCCGTGGTCGGTCGCCGTCGGAGACTTGTCCAGGCGCGGTGAAGCCGGAGCGGGCCAGCGCCGCGCGCACCGGCTCGACGTCGATGGCGTCGCCCATCACGGCGTGATCGACGGCGAGCGCGCCGGTCCACGCCTTGCTCATGCCGAGTACGACGATCTCGTGGTTCATCAATTCGACGCCGGCCGAGGTGCTGGCGCGGCCGGACCACAGGGCTAAGTCGCGGCCGATGGCGTCGTTTGTCACCCCGGCCGGGTCGGTCTCGCCGAGGGCGATGGCGACGCCAAGCGCCGAGGCGCCCCGCGACAGGCCCATGGATTTCAGCGCGTCGCGCGTCGCCGTCGTGGCGCCCCGGCCTTCGGCGGCGGCGATGCGCTCCGCCGTCAGCAGCGGACACTTGATCTGGACGAAGTGGACGTCGGCGGCGTCGTCGATGCCGGCGTCGGCCATGGCGGCGTGCACACCGGCGGCGACCATCAAGGCCTGCTGACGTCGCCCCAGATGCTCCGGCGCGAGGTCAGGGCTATGCACCGAGCCGATGGCCAGCGCCGGGCCGGAACCCGAGGCAGCCGCGCGACGCTCCAGCACGAGCCAGTGCGGCGCGAGGCCGCCTTCGGTGCCTCCCGACATGACCAGCGAAACACGATTGACCTCGGCCTCCGGCAGATAGCGGGCCAGCGCCCGGCGCAGTTCCTTCACCGCGAAGGCTCGGGTGAAATCGTTGACGCAGCCATTGCCCTCGGTCTTGCCGAGAATGGCGACGATACCGGCCGGATCGATTGTGCCGGCGGCGATGGCGTTATCGAGCGGCGCCACATCGTCGGGGCCGGCGGCCGACAGGCGATGGACGAGCGCGGTCATCACGGCAACGCCTCGATGAACGCGGCTGAAGGCGCCACCGCGCCGAAGACGCCACCCTGCATCTTGATCATCTTGAGCGCCGCCAGATGATTGCCGACATCGGTGGCCGCGCAGCAATCCTCGAGCAGCAAGCATTCGTAGCCGAGGTCGTTGGCGTCGCGCATGGTGGTGTGGACGCAGACGTCGGTAGTGACGCCGGTCAGGACGATGTTGCGGATGCCGGCGGTCTTGAGCACGTGTTCCAGATCGGTCGCGACGAAGGAGCCCTTGCCGGGCTTGTCGATGATCGGCTCGCCGGGCAGCGGTTGCAGTTCCGGGATGATCTCCCAGCCCGGCTCGCCGCGGATCAGAATACGGCCGCACGGGCCCTGGTCGCCGATGCCGGCGCCGATCCGCTGCGAGCGCCAGCGCTTGTTGGCCGGCAGATCGGAGAGGTCCGGCTTGTGGCCCTCGCGTGTGTGGATGATCCTGTAGCCGCCGGCGCGCATGGCCGTCAGCACGCGGCGGATGGGCTCGATCGGCTCGCGGGTCAGCGCGATATCGTAGCCCATCGAGTCGACGTAGCCGCCCGGCGCGCAGAAATCGACCTGCATGTCGATGACGATCAGCGCCGTATTGGCCGGCCGGAGGTCGCCGTCATAGGGCCACGGATAGGGATCGGCGGCGATGGTATGGCCGCCGGGCACCATGGCGGCGGCGATCCGCTCGTCCATCGTCTCCAGTCTGTCAGCCTTTGTCGCCATCGGTCGGCCAGCTCACTTGGTGATCGACAATTCGGACGGCGCGCCGCGCAGCGATCGCTTCGGCGAAGTCGAGACGATCATGATGAGCAGCGTCAGCATGTAGGGCGCGGCGTTGAAGAAGTAGTAGCCCTGGGTGACGCCGACCGATTGCAGCGCCGGCCCGAGTGCGCCGGCCGCGCCGAAGAGCAGCGCCGCCGCGAAACAGGCAAGCGGGTTCCAGCGCGCGAAAATGACCAGCGCCACCGCCATCAGGCCCTGGCCGGAAGACAGGCCCTCGCTCCACGCGCCGGGATAGTAGAGCGACAGGAAGGCGCCGCCGACGCCCGCCGAGAAGCCGCCGATGGTCGTGGCGATGAAGCGCACCCAGTTCACCGAATAGCCCATGGCGAGCGCGGCGGCGGCGGAGTCGCCGGTCATGCGCACGATCAGGCCGAAGCGGGTGTTGCGGAACGCCCACCACAGCAGCACGGCGAGCGCTGCGCCGACGAAGAATAGCGGATTGATCTGCAGCGCCGACTGGACCGCGGGATTGTCCGACCACAGACCCAGTTGCAGCGACGGCAGGCGCGGCGCCTTCGGCTGGATGTATGCCTTGCCGAGGAAGAAGGCGAGGCCGGTGCCGAACAGCATCATGGCGATGCCGATGGCGATGTCGTTCACCTTGGGCAGCTTGCAGATATAGCCGTGGATGGCGCCGAAGATCGACCCGGCGACGCCGGCACCGAGCACGCCCAGCCACGGCGAACCGGTCTGGTAGGAAATCGCGTAGCCGGTCATCGCGCCGAAGACGAGCGTGCCTTCGAGGCCAAGATTGATGCGGCCCGATTTCTCCGTCAGGCACTCGCCGAGGCTGACGAACAGGAACGGCGTCGAGACGCGGATGGCGCCGGCGAACATGGCGAGCAGGACGATGGCGAGGTTGGAGCTATCGTTCATCGCGTGTCGTCCTTGCTGCGAAAGAAAGAGAAGCGGCCGTAGAGCGTGTCGGAGACCAGCAGGATGACGAACATCAAGCCTTGCAGCACCGCCACTGTCGCGTCGGGCATGCCCATGCGCCGCTGGATCAGACCGCCGGCCGCCGCGATGCCGCCGAGGAAGATCGACACCGGGATGATGGCGAGCGGGTTCTGCTTGGCGAGGAAGGCGACGAGAATGCCGGTGAAGCCGTAGCCGGCGGCGAGCGAGGCGTTGGCGCGGCCCTGGATGGCGCCGACCTCGAAATAGCCGGCGAGCCCGGCGCACGCCCCGGCGATGGCGCAGGAGATGACGATCAGCCGCCCGACCGGCAGGCCCTGCGCCCGCGCCGCGCGCACATTGCCGCCGGTGATGCGCGCCGCGAAACCGAATTTGGTGCGGTTCATCAGCACCCACAGCGCGATCGCCAGCACGATACCGACCACCAGCCCCCAGTGCACGTCGATGCCGGGGATGTTGCCGACCATGTTGGCCTCGCCGATCGGCTTGGTCGACGGCTTGTTGGGGTTCGACGGGTCGCGCAGCGCGCCTTCGACGAAGAAATTCATGATCGCGACGGCGATGTAATAGAGCAGCAGGCTGGCGATCGTTTCGTTGACGCCGCGATAGAAGCGCAGCACGCCGACGAAGCCGATCCAGATCGCGCCGGTGAGCGTCGCCATGATAATCATCACCGGCATCACGATCCACGGCGAGGCCCAGCCGATGAAGGGCAGCGCCGATGCGGCCGCGGCGAAACCGCCGAGCACCAGCGCGCCTTCGCCGCCGATCACCACCATGCCGAGGCGGGCGGGCACCGCCACGCAAAGCGCCGTGAAGATCAGCGGCGCCGCGCGCACCAGCGTGTTCTCCCAGGAGAACGCGGTGCCGAAACCGCCGCGCCAGAGCAGGCCGTAGAATTCGAGCGGCGATTTGCCGAGAACCAGCAGGAAGATCGAGAAGAGGACCGCCGAGGCGAGCACCGCCATCAC
Source organism: uncultured Alphaproteobacteria bacterium (assembly GCA_963781775.1). Classification (GTDB taxonomy): domain Bacteria; phylum Pseudomonadota; class Alphaproteobacteria; order Rhizobiales; family Kaistiaceae; genus CAVSRC01. Next base: position 118,530 of record CAWAHE010000026.1, read on the forward strand.
CGGGATGACCACCGCCTCGGCCGAGCGGGCGATGCGGCCGAGGATGTCGGCGGCGGGCGCAATTGTCGGTGGGGCGTCGACTTCGGTCGGGGTGGTCGCGGTCACGGGCGTTCGGCCCTTTGCGGGTATCGGATAGCGAGGAAGTCCCGGGCGGCCGGAGGGGAGGAAGCTCCCCGACCGCCCGGACAGGGAGCTCAGGTGATCGAGCCGACGACGCCTTCGACGAGGTAGTTGGTCTGCTCCAGCCACACGTCGTAGGGCGGGTGCTCGGTGCCGGCCGGGATCACTTCCTTGCCGGTGTTGTCCTTGAGCGGCCCGACGAAGATCGGCTTCAGCGCCTTGATCTCGGCCTTGGCGGCGTCGGCCGCGGCGATTGCTTCCGGCGAAGCGCCGGCGCCGTAGGCGGTGTTCTGCACGTAGTCCTTGTCGTAGCCGCCGCGCACGAAGTTCGGCAGCGGCTGGCCCTTGGACAGGAGGTCGGCGAACTGCGAGTAGATCGTGATCCACTTGTATTCGGCGCCCGTGATGAAGCCCTTAGGCGCCAGCGATGCCTGGCTGGCATTGTGACCGCAGGTCTTCACGCCGCGGCTTTCGGCCGTCTGGATGACGACCTTGGGGCTGTCCACGTGGCAGGTGATGACGTCGCAGCCGGCGTCGACCAGCGCGTTGGTCAATTCGGCCTCGCGTACCGGCAGCGACCATTCGCCGGTGAAGATCACCTGCACGGTGGCGTTCGGATTGGTCTTCTTCGCGCCGAGCAGGAACGAGTTGATGTTGAGCAGCACCGTGCCGATCGGCTTGGCGGCGACGAAGCCGAGCTTGTTGGTCTTGGTCGACAGGCCGGCGGCGATGCCGTCGATGTAGTGGCCCTGGTCGAGATAGCCGTAATAGCTGCCGGCGTTCTTCGGATTCTTGTCGGTCCACAGACCGGCGGCATGACGGAACTGCACGTCGGGATATTTCTTTGCCATGTCGAGCATGAACGGGTCGAAATAGCCGAACGAGGTGGCGAAGATCAGGCCGGCGCCGTCGAGCTGGATCATGCTCTCCATGGTCTTGGAGACCGCGTCGGTCTCCGGCACGTTCTCTTCCTCGACCACGTTGACCCCGGGGATGGCCTTCAGCGCCTCGGCGGCGACGGCATGCGCCTGGTTCCAGCCGAAGTCGTCGCGCGAACCGACATAGACGATGCCGATGGTCAGACCATCGGCGCGCGCCGCGCGTAGCGGCAGCACGCCGGAAGCAAGACCTATGGCGCCGAGCGCGGCACCGCCTTTCAACAGCTTCCTGCGCGAAAGATCGAACTGTGACATCTGCGAACCCCCTTGAGAGAGACAAGACCCGTCCGAAGGCGGACGCGGCCGCCTTTGCAGATGCCATCGCAACCACCGTGCCAGAATCCGCTGCGCTGCAGCGAGGCGCCGGATCGCAACCGGGCCTGTCGGCGTTTTCTGAATAGAGTCGGGCGTTTAGGTTTTTCGCTGGCGGCGTCTTGCGGGCCGGCCGGAGTGCGAAGCGGGTCGGGAATCGGCGACGGCCCTGCCGGCGTCAGCTGACGGTATTGTATGCACAGCGATGAATAATGCTGAATTGTTAGGCGTTGTTCGGCGATGCCGTGATCGGCGGCAGTGGCGAATCCGCCGGTCGCGGGTCGGCCTCGAACGCAGCCTGCTCACGCCGCCGGACGGCTTCGCCGGCGACCGCGTCCACGGCGGTGCGCACCACGATGATATGCGCCCGCATCTCGGTCGCCGCCGCGTCGGCGTCGCCGCGCTGGATCGCGGTCACCACCGCGCCGTGCTCGGCGTGCGATTTGGCGAGCCGGCCGAGGGTCTCGAATTGCGCCCGTCGAAATGGCGCGCACCGCTGGCGCACGGTCAGCGCCAGTTCGGCGAGAAAGCCGTTATGCGCCCCATGATAGATGGCATCGTGGAAGCGGTTGTTGAAGTTGACATAGGCGTCCCGCCGCCCCGCGGAGACCAGCCGCTCGCTTTCCTGCTGCAGGGCGAGCAGATGCCGGCGCTCGCTTGCCGTCATGTTGACCGCCGACCAGCGCGCGCACAGCGCCTCAAGTTCGGCCATCACCGCGAACATGTCGTCGAGCTGCTTGTCCGAGAGCCGCGCCACCACCGCGCCGCGCCGCGCCCGCGCAGATACCAGCCCGATCGCCTCGAGCTGGCGGATCGCTTCGCGGATCGGCGTGCGCGACACGCCGAACGTCGCCGCAATGACGGTTTCGTCGAGTGCGGTGCCCGGAGCCAGACGGCCGTGGACGATATCGTCGGCAATCGCCTGGTGGATCAGCTTCGCCTTGGTCTGCTTGGTCATGATATTGGCTCTGGCGTTGTCCCATTCTACATGGGTCGCCGGAATCCCGAGCAATTTGTGCGCCAGACAATCCGCGCCAGACAGCAGACGCGCGAGGGTCGGATCGTCTCGTATGACGATGGTGTCCATCGCTCTTCCGCGTTCAGGCCGCGCGGTATCCACTCATCTGGCCCAGGGCGCATTTTGCAGGACCATTCGGTAGCCGTCCGGGTCCTCAAATGTCAGTCCGTCACGATCCCAATACGGATTGGAAGCCGTCACGGGTTCAAAGCCCGCGGCACGCATCTTCTCAACGGCCAGGCGCCAATCGTCAGCGTCCGGACGATAGAACACCAGCAGATGTTCGTCCGTAGGTGCGCGTCCGACTGCGTGTCCGCGGCGTCGCGTGAATTCCAGATGATAAGGGCACGCATCCTGGCCCAAAATAATGCCGTCGAACCCGGCGTGATCTTCAAACCGGCCGAGAATTTCCAGCCCGAGGCCATTGCAGTAGAAACGCAGCAGGCCCTCAAGATCGTCGGTGGGGCGAGCAACGCGAAGAGTCACCATGCCCTGAATGGATCCACCCGGTCGTATCTCCGCGCCACAATAGCCGATCGGATCCGCGGCTGAATAGATGTGACTGTCAGCTCAAGGCAGCGCGGTGCGCGGTAGATCGCTCAGGCCGGCGTCTTCTGGCGGAAGCCGTAGGTCGCGTCGAGCCGGCCGCGCAGGTAGTCCGCCCCGCTCACCGGCTGGTAGCGCGCCGGCCGTTCGGCGGAGACGCAGGTCGGCAGGCAGGCGACCGTGGCGTCCGGGTTCGGGTCCATGAAAAAGGCCACCGAATAGCGGTCGCGGCCGCCGCTGTTGACCACCCGGTGTGGCGTCGAAACGTAAACGTCGTTGGTCCACCGCATCATGCAGTCGCCGATGTTGCAGATGAACGCGCCGGGAATGGTCGGCGCGGGAATCCAGCCGCCATCGCGACGCTTCACTTCCAGCCCGCCCGCCGAATCGGTGAGCAGCAGCGTCACGTCGCCGTAGTCGGTGTGTTCGCCGGCGCCGATCTGCCCGGTGGCTGCGTTTGGCGGCTGCGGCGGATAGTGCAGCAGACGCAGCGTCGCCATCGGCTGGTCGAGCTTGTCCTCGAAGAAATCCGGATCGAGGTTGAGGTCGCGGGCGATGGCGCTGTGCAGGCGACGCCCGACCGACCAGACGGCGTCGAAATAGGAGAGCATTGTCGTTCGCCATCCGGCGAGGTCCGGCCACAGGTTGACGCCGCGGAACGGTTCGCCGGCCACCACGCGCGGATCGTCGGCGGCAAGATCGAGACCGATGTTGAAGGCTTCCTTCAGGTCCGCCGCCTTCGTCGGGTCGAGGCTCTCGCCCTTCATCGCCACGTAGCCGCGATTGTGCGGCGATCGCGTGATCGACTGTTGGCTCTTTTCCGACTCCGGCAGGGAGAAGAAGCGCGCCGACTCGCGGAACACGGCGCTGATCAGCGCGGGATCGATACCGTGCCCGGTCAGATAGAAGAAGCCGGCGCCGCGCGCCGCCTTGCCGATGTCGCTGGCGACCGCGGCGAGCCCGTCGGGACTGCTTGCCAGCGGGCTCATGTCGATGATCGGCAGCGATTGGTCCATCGGATGCTCCTCCCCGGTCTGTGCCGCACGGGCAGCAATTTGCGCGCCAACCCAACCCTATCCCAGAATGGGAACGCGGACAGTTTGATGACACCGCGTGGAACCGAGGGCACGTACCAGCAGTTACCAGCATGCGGTTTTTCGCGCGGGAAGCAAAATTATCCATGCGGGTTGCGATCGTCCTCAATGATTCCTCGGGCGGCGCCCTTGGCCGGGGCGGCTTGGCGCGCGAAGTGGCGCGCCTGCTGGCGAGCGCCGGCGTGGATGCGCAGTTCTTCGGCGACGAACATGGCGATCTGCCGGGCCGCATCGAGGCGGCCCGCGCGGCCGGCGATGGCCTGGTGGTGGTCGGCGGCGGCGACGGCACGATCGCCAGCGCCGCGCAGGTTCTCGCCGGCACCGATACGGCACTCGCCATCCTGCCTCTCGGCACGATGAATCTGATGGCGAAGGACCTCGCCATCCCCCTCGATCTCGAAGCGGCCGTCGCCACGATCGCCTCCGGCGAAATCCGGGTTGTCGATGTCGGCTCGGTGAACGGTCATGTGTTCCTGTGCAATTCCGTCATCGGCGTCGCGGCGGTGCTCCAGCGTCAGCGCGAGCGCGAGCGTTCCATGCCGGGCATGGTGCGCTGGTGGCGCCTGTCGATCGCCGCCGTCAAGGCTTTCACGCGCTACCGGCCCCGCCGTCTCGGCGTCCAGCTCGGCAGAGGCATGAGCCGCTTGCGGACCCGCGCCCTGGTCGTCGCCGTGAATGCCTACGATCCCGCGGCGCTGCCGCAGTTGGCGCGCGCCCGGCTCGATGGTGGCGAACTCGTGCTCTACGTGGTCGACGCCGTCGGCCCGCTTCGCCTGCTTGGCCGCGTCCTCGGCTGGATCGCGGGCAGGGCCGCTGGCATCGGCATCGAGCGGCATCGCGGCGCGCGGCTCGCGGTCAGCAGCAGGCGCAAACGGCTGCGCGTGATGAACGATGGTGAGCTTCGCCTGGTATCCTCACCGCTTCGCTACCGGCTTCATCGCAAGGCGTTGCGTGTTCTGGTTCCGGCATTGGTCGCCGAACCGCCGAACGTCGCTGCCGAGAAGGACGTCGCGGCATCGTTCGCCGGGGCATCGGCGCCTTGACCCGCATCGTCCACATCTCCGATCTTCATTTTGGCCGGACCGATCCGCAGGTGGTCGAGGGGCTGGTCGCCGACATCAATCGCCAGCCGCCCGATCTTGTCGTGGTCAGCGGCGATCTGACGCTGAGCGCCCGCCGTGTGGAATTTCAGGAGGCGCGCTCCTTCCTCGACCGGCTTGCCGCGCCGTTTCTCGCTGTGCCCGGCAACCACGACATATCGCCCTACCGGATGGTCGAGCGGTTCGTCTTCCCGTACCGGCGCTGGCGGACGTTCATTTCGCCGACCGTCGAGCCGGAGTGGCGTGACACGCAGGTCGCGATTGTCGGCATCAACACGGCGCGGCGCCTGGCGCTCCACTGGAACTGGTCGCATGGTCGCGTCAACCGGGCCCAGATCGAACGCGTTGGCCGGCGTTTCGCGCGCCTGCCGCGCCACCTGTTCCGCGTCGTCGTCGCCCACCACCCGTTCATGCCGCCGGCCGAGGCCGCTGGAACCCGCCTCGTCGGCCGCGCCAGAAAAGCCGTCGCTGCCTTCTCGCAATACGGCGTCGATCTCATCTTGTCCGGCCATCTCCACCGCGGCTATCGGCGGGCGCTCGCCGAGGAAGCGGAGGTGCTGTCCGGTGGGCTCGGTCCGACCGCCGGGGGCCTGCACGTCGTCCACGCGGCCACCGCCACATCTACGCGTCTGCGTGACGAGCCCAACAGCTACAACATCATCTCTGTCGCCGACCGCGTCTTCCAGATGAGTGTCCGCCAGTGGGACGGCGCCCTTTGGGTTGATCGGGACGCGGGCTAGTTCCGCGGCAGGCAACCGGCCGTCGTGCCGCCTTTTTCGATTTCCGTGTAATATCGGGGCATGGGTGAAGCGGAATCCCTGTTTTCCGTTCTGCGCCGGACTGCCGATCCGAAGATCGTTGCGGCAATCGAGGATGTGGTCGCGAACGGCGCCGACCGCGATCTGGCGCGCATCAACCCGCTCGCCTTTGCCGCGAAGCGCGGCTTTGCGGCCGATCCGACGATCGCGGCTTTCCTCCACGCCGCCCGCCTCGGCCTCTTCGAAATGTCGTGGAACGTGCTCTGCCCCGGCTGCGGCGGCGTCCTCGGCGCCAACAGCAGCCTGAAGACCGTTCACGAGGAAATCTACAATTGTTCGCTTTGCAGCGCCGGCTATGAGCCCACGCTCGACGAGATGGTCGAGGTCGTCTTCACCGTCAGCGCGCGTATCCGCCGCATCGCCGCCCACGATCCGGATTCCCTGTCTCCGGTTGAATATGCCCGCCAGGTCTTCTGGAGTTCAGGCGTCGACCTGCCCGACGATCTCGATGAGAGGATCGAGAAGTTCACCCTCGAATACCTGGAACTGCCGCCCGGGCAAAAGGCGGTCATCTCGGTCCAGCTTCCCGCCGGAAAGATCGTCGTCTTCGATCCGGTCACCCACGCCGCCCATTTCATCGACGTGCAGGGCGAGCCGACCCACGACCGGCAGATGCTGGAGATCGCCTACAACGAATTGAGCGCGCCCACCGGCGCCGTCGCCATGCATCCTGGGCTGCTGCGAATCTCGGTCGACAATCAGACCCAACGGCGAGTGCTGCCCTCTGTCTGGCTGGTCGGCGAGGGGCTCCACGAGATACTCGGCCACCGTCGCCCGTTTCTCACCGCCAAGCGACTGCTGTCCAACCAGACCTTCCGCGATCTCTTTCGCGCCGAGGCGCTCGATATCGACCAGCGCCTCAAGATTCTGAGCCTGACATTCCTGTTCACGGACCTGAAGGGCTCGACCGCCTTCTACGAGCGCGTCGGCGATCTCTCGGCCTACGATCTCGTCCGCTCGCATTTTCACGTGCTGCACGAGATCGTCGCGGGCGAGTCCGGCGCGGTGGTCAAGACCATCGGCGACGCCGTGATGGCGACGTTCACCACGCCTGACCGGGCGGTTGCCGCGGCGCTGAAGATGCGCGACGGCATGCGCGCTCTCAACGAGCAGCGCGGCCATGAGGATCTCGTCCTCAAGATCGGCATCCACGAGGGGCCCTGCCTCGCGGTCAATCTGAACGACCGCCAGGATTATTTCGGGCAGACCGTCAACATCGCCTCGCGCGTCCAGAACCTCGCCGACTCGCGCACCATCTATGCGACCGAGCCAGTCGTCGACTACCCGCAGTCCTCCGAACTGCTCAAGCAGATCGGCCTCGTCCCGGTGCCGCACAGCGTCGAGCTGCGCGGCATCACCGAGCACGTCAAGATCTACGAGATCCCCTGAGGCCGATGGCAACCTTCGGATTGATTCACGGTGCCTGGCACGGCGCCTGGTGCTGGAATCTTCTTGCGCCGGAACTCAAGGCGCTCGGCCACGTGGTGCGGACCGTCGATCTGCCCATCGATGACGCCGGCGCCGGCCCGACCGACTACGCCCGCGCCGCGGCGGCCGCGTTCACCGGCGACGAACCGCCGATCGTCGTCGGCCACTCCATGGCCGGGATCGTCGCGCCGCTGGTTGCGGACTTCATGCCGGTGCGCGGGCTCGTCTATCTGTCGGCGCTGATCCGCCGTCCCGGCCATAGCTGCGCCGAGGATCGCGCCGCTGGTCTCAACTCGGATCTCAACCCGCCCGGCTTCGCCGACGACGTCCAGCGCGACGACAAGGGTCTCACCTACTACGTGACGCCTGCCGCGGCGGCCCGCGACTTCTATCAAGATTGCGATCCCGCCGACGCCGCCTGGGCTTTCACGCAGCTTCGCCGGCAGGCGAGCTATTGGGCCGATCGCTCGCCACAGGCCGAGTGGCCGAAGGTTCCGGCCGCCTCGATCGTGTGCTCCGAGGATCGCGCCATCAATCCGGTCTGGCAGCGTCGCGTGGCGCGCGACTGGCTCAAGGTCGAGCCAATCGCGTTCGCCGGCGGCCACTCGCCGTTCATGGCGCGGCCGGGCGACCTTGCGTCGCTCCTCGATCGACTGGCGCGCACCACGTTTGCCGCGTAAGTCTCTCCGCATCCAGAATCGCGACAGGATGTCGAAGAGGCCCATGACAACGACAAATGACCGCTACAAATCGCACAAGGACCGCAAGAAACCGGCGGTGGTGAAGAGAATATCGGTCTCGGACGAGGCCAAGGCGGCCTACGAGGCGATGGTTAAGGAGCGCGACGAGCGCGAGCGGACCTACGCCAAGCACCTCGCTCCCGACGGACGCCGCTGACCGTCCTTGTTCCCCTCGCCGGGAATATTGGCTAGGTAGCTCAGGTTTTCAGGTCGGCGAACGGGCGAGCGCGCGTGATCATTCCCGTCATTCTCTGCGGCGGCGCCGGTTCGCGCCTGTGGCCGGTCTCGCGCGAGGATTCGCCGAAGCCGTTCTTGCCGCTGGTCGACGGCCTTTCGACGTTTGCTCTGACACTGGCACGGGTCTCCGACCCGTCGCTGTTCGCGCCACCGGTGATCATCACCGGCGCCGATCACGCCCACCACGTCACGGCGGCGCTCGCCGAGGCGGGCATCGAGGCCACCATGCTGCTGGAACCGGTAGCGCGCGATACGGCGCCGGCGGTTGCCGCCGCGGCCGCCTTCGTCGCCAGCGCCACGCCGGACGCCATGATTCTCGTGCTGGCCGCCGACCACGTCATCCGCGACCTCAACGGCTTCCACGATACCGTGCGTGCGGCGTTGCCTGCGGCCGAAGCCGGCCGCATCGTCGTCTTCGGTATTCGCCCGACAGGTCCGGCCACCGGCTACGGCTATATCCGTCCCGGCACCGCCACCGGCTACGGCGCCGCTCGCGCCGTTGCCGCCTTCGAGGAGAAGCCGGACAGCACCCGCGCCAGCCATCTGATCGCCGAAGGCTGCCTGTGGAACAGCGGCATCTTCCTGATGCGCGCGAGCGTCGCCCTCGATGAGACGAGGGCTCATGCGCCGGCCGTCGCCGAGGCGGCGCAGGCTGCCATGATTGCCGCCGACATCGGCGCCGGGGGCGTCCGTCTCGCTGCCGAGGCATTCGGCAAGGCGCCGAAGATTTCCGTCGACCGCGCCGTCATGGAGAAGACCCGCCACGCCGCCGTCGTCGATGCCGGTTTCGACTGGTCCGATGTCGGCACATGGTCGGCGGTGTGGGAGGCGGCGGTGCGCGACGAAGCCGGCAATGTCGCCATCGGCGACGCCGTGCTGCTCGACTCCACCGGCAGCTATGTGCGCTCCAGCCGGCCGCGCGTCGGCGTGGTCGGCCTCAGCGATGCCGTCGTCGTCGCTACCGACGATGCGGTCCTCGTCACCACGCGCGGCCATGCCGACCGCGTCAGGGATCTCGCCGCCCGGATCGAGCAGGCGCCGGAAGCGCTCTTCGGCGATTTCGCCCGCCACTACCGGCCCTGGGGCTATTACCAGTCGCTCGATCAGGGCAAGCGCCATCAGGTCAAGCGCATCGTCGTCAATCCCGGCGCGCGCCTGTCCTTGCAGAAACATGCCCATCGCGCCGAGCACTGGACGGTTGTCGAGGGCGTCGCCGAGGTCACTGTCGGCATGGCGCGCGATGCGCTGACGGTCACGACGGTGACCGAGAACAAGTCGATCCACATACCGCTCGGCGCCATCCACCGCATGGCCAATCCGGGAAAGACGCCGATGACGCTGATCGAAGTTCAGGTCGGCGACTATCTCGGCGAGGACGACATCGTCCGCCTCGAGGACGACTACGGGCGCTAGCGGCCCGATGGCCGGGGGGCGACCATCCATGCAGGATGCCGAAATCGACGGGCGACCATGACGCGCTGGCTGATCCTGATCGCGGTCGTGATTGCGGTGCTGGCCGTCGCGCTCGGGCTGAACACAATCACCATCGATTCGGCAGTGCGCGCCGCGGCGCCGCGGGACGGTGGCGATATCGTCGACACGGACGTTGTCGCGGCCAATGTCAGGGTCGAAGGCGAGGGGGCGCCGATCGTCCTCATTCATGGCTTCGCGGCCGCTATCGACTGGTGGGACGACATTGCGCCCGCGCTCGCTGCTGATCACCGCGTCATCCGCCTCGATCTGATCGGCCACGGTGGCACGGCAGCCCCGGCGTCCGGCTATTCCATCGAGCGGCAGGCGCAGCTCGTCGCCGCTGTGCTCGACAACCTCGGTGTCGATCGCGTCACCGTCATCGGGCATTCGATGGGCGGCGAGGTCGCCACTGCGCTCGCCGTCATGGACCCGGCGCGCATCGAGCGCATGATCCTCATCGACAGCCCGCCGACCGCGGACACCACGTTCACGCCATTGACCGGTGCCACGCTGTCCCCGGTTCTCGGTCAGGCGTTATGGCGCATGCGCACCGACGCTGCGGTCCGCCTCGGGCTGGCGCAAGGCTTCGCCAAGGGCTTCCCGGTTCCGGAGCAATTCGTCAGTGATTTCGACCAGCTCACCTACACCGCCTTCCGCTCGGCACATGACGCGAGCGTCGCCTACCGCACCGAGAAGCCGACCTATGCCCGGCTGGCCGCGCTCGGTCCGGTGCCGAAGCTGCTGGCTATCTTCGGTGCGCTCGATGCCATCGTTCCGGCTGCGACCGCGAAATTCTACGAGCAGGTGCCGGGTGCGAAGGTCGAGACGATCGACGGTGTCGGCCACTCGCCGATGGTCGAGGCGCCTGACAAGACGCTGGCGCTGATCCGCGCGTTTCTCGCGCCGGCGCCCTAGAAGCGCAGCGTTGCCGTCAGGATCGGCCCGGCATAGTCGACGTCCCGGGTTACGCCACCGGAATCGTGTTCGACATGAACGATCCGGTAGCCCGCCGAGAGATCGAGGCAGTCCTTGAGCGTGTAGCCGAGCGTGCCGGCGAACTGCCACGTCAGGTCGGAAGGGCCGGTGAAGCCGCCGATGTCGGCATAGCCGGTGAGGTAGGCTCGTGCGCCGAGATTGACCCGGCCGCTCGCGCCGACGATCGGATCGACCCAGGATTCGCTGCGCTGCGCCGCAATGCTGAGGACGGGGTTGGCCGATGTCAGCGTCAGGTCGCTGTCAAACCACCACGCGCGCAGGCCCGCCAGCAAATCGAACGAACCGATATCGCTTTCGAGGGCGCGATAGCCCGCCGTCACGGTCGTGAAGAAGACGCTGTGATCGAGCGTCCCGCTGACAAAGGGGAGCGCGCCGACATCGATGGGTGTCGCCGTCGCCACGTAGAAGAAATCGGCGGAGAGCGCGATGCGGTCGCGACGCAGCGTGACGACGGTCGCGAACGTGCCGGTCAGATCATGAAAGATGTCGTCGAAGGATTCGTCGACCGTGATCGCCGGCAATGCCGGCGCCAGTTGCAGCGTGCCGCTCAAGCCCGCCATCCAGAAATAGGGCGTCGCCTCGAGCTCGAATCGCGAACTGAATTCGGTCCGCGAGAGCGTCTTGTCCGCGGCGGTCGCCGTGCCGGCGGCCAGCATCGCGACCGCGAACAGCGATCCCGTCAGCATCCGGGCGGCGTCGCCAGCCACCGCCTCTAGCGTCCCCTCAACGTCACAGCCATGCGCGCGTTGTAGCAACGTGTACCCAACAGCGTGATGCACACGTTGCACTGCATGCCATTGCCGCCGTCGAAATAGCTGCAATTGTGCACCGAGCGCACCCGCCAGCTCTGAATCTGGCAGCGCATGCCGCGATAGTCGAAGGCGAGCGCCTTCTTGTTGTCGGGCAGCCTCTTGCGCAGGTCGCGCATATAGGCCGACACCACGAAGGGCACGCTGACCCGGTTGGCGACGTAGCTGCCTTCGCAGCTTCCGAACATCTCGCCTTTTTGCGAGTTCTCGCCACCGTTGCAGCGATAGACCGACAATGCCGTTACCGCCCGCGACAGCGACACGCAGCTCACCACGCCGGCCCTGAATAGTTCCCCCGCCGTCGCCGGCCCCGCCTGCAGGAGGGCGGCGCCAACGACAAGAAGAATGGCGAGTTTCGTGCTCATCGTTGCCTCGATGGCGATCACGGAACCGCAACAACAGAATGAATACCGGCTGAAACGGCGCTTGTCACCGTCGCGGAAGACTTTCGGCGGCGGTCGTTGTGCTGCTTTTTCGCGCCTTGACGCCCCCGTCCGGAAACTGTCCAGTTCCTCTGCCGGCCGGCGACACAGGAAGGCGTCGTTGGGGAGGATGATTTTGCATCTCAAGCACGTTGCCGCTGCGGCCATCTTTGGGCTCGTCATCCCGGCCAGCGTCAGCGCCGAACCCGTCGGCACGTTCAGCCTGATCTCGGACTTCCATTTCGATCCGTTTGATCCGCCGGAGCTTGCGGCGGCGCTTTCCGCCGCGGACGTCGAGGCATGGCCGGGAATCTTCGCAACCATTGGCGACCAGGCGATGTCGACTTGGGGCAAGGACACCAACCACGCACTGCTTGCCTCGAGCCTCGCGGCCTTTGCCGCGAATGCCGCTGCAAGCGATTTCGCCGTGGTGCCCGGCGACTTCCTGGCGCATGAGTTCGAGACGAAAGCCGGCGCCGCCCTCGGTGTCCCGTCAACCGACGCGAAGGTTCGCGAGATGGCGGTCAAGACGACCGTCTTCGTCGGCGAGAGCCTCGCCAGGATCCTTCCCGGCAAGCCCATCATTGTCGCGCTTGGCAACAACGATTCGGACTGCGGCGACTATCAGCTGACGCCGAACGGCAGCTATCTCGCCGACACCCGGGAGATGGTCCGCCGGCTCGCCGGCGCCGACCTGGTCGCGCCCGACTTCGATCAGACCTACAACGCCGGCGGCTATTACGCGGTCCGGCATCCGGCCCTGCCGAAGACGCTCATTCTTGTCGTCAACGACGTGCTGTGGTCGGCGAACTATCAGGATGCGTGCGGGTCGGACGGCAAGGTCGCGGCCGAAGCAATGATGGGCTGGCTGCTCGACAACCTCGCCAGCCAGAGGGCGGCGGGCGGCGCGGTGTGGCTGGTCCACCACATCCCGTGGGGGATCGATCCGTATTCGACGGCGCACTCATCGGCGGCGAGTTGCGCGGCGAAGGTTGTGCCGTTCCTGCGCCAGCCCTTCGCCGACGGCTTCATCAGGCTCCTGCGCGACTACCGGGATATCATCCAGGCGAGCTACTCCGGTCACGTCCACACCGACGACTATCGGCTGCTCATCGACGACAAGGCCGGGGTTCTCGGCCTGCAGAAGATCCCGCCGGCGATCAGCCCCATCTACGACCAGAACCCCGGCTACGAGGTCGTGTCCTACGATCGGAAGACCGGCGTCCCGAACGATTTCTCGACTTACTATCTGGCGAACCTGGACAAGGTGTCGCCATCGGTGCCGGCCGACTGGCGGTTCGAATACACGTTCACCCAGGCCTACGGCATCCCGCAGTATTCGGCCGACGGCGTTGCCGCGATGGTGAAGGCGGTCGAGGCAGGTGGGCCGGCGGCCGACACATACCGGCGGCTCTACACGGTCAACCACGAATCCCTGCCGGCGAAAGACCTGCTCGCCTACACGTGCGCCATGACCCGTTTGGAGCAGGAGGGCTTCACCAAGTGCTATTGCAGCGACTGAGGCGCGCCTTGACGCCCCGTCTGGAATTTGTCCAAATGATCAAAGAGTCAGGTTCCGCCGCCTGGTGAAGCAGGCCGGGGAGAGGGGAGTTTTCATGGCGATCGACAGGATGCCCGATATCGCCGCTGGCCGCCTCGCGCCGGACGAATACCGTGTCAATTTCAGCGATCTGCATCCACCGCTCGATCGTCACGAGGCCTTCGTCGAGGCGGATCGTTGCTATTTCTGTTTCGACGCGCCCTGCGTGCAGGCGTGCCCGACCGGCATCGACATCCCGCTCTTCATCCGCGAGATCCTGACCGACAATCCCAAGGGCGCCGCCGAGACGATCCTCACCCAGAACATCCTCGGCGGCATGTGCGCCCGCGTCTGCCCCACCGAGACGCTGTGCGAGGAAGCCTGCGTGCGCGAGGCCGCCGAGGGCAAGCCGGTCCGCATCGGCGAATTGCAGCGCTACGCCACCGACGTGCTCATCGAGGCCGGCAAGCAGCCCTTCCAGCGCGCGCCGCTCAGCGGAAAACGCATCGCCGTCGTCGGTGCCGGCCCGGCGGGGCTCTCCTGCGCCCACCGCCTCGCCATGCACGGACACGACGTCGTCATGTTCGACGCCAAGCCGAAGAGCGGTGGCCTCAATGAATACGGCATCGCCGCCTACAAGGCGGTCGATGGCTTCGCCCAGCGCGAGGTCGAGTTCATTCTTTCCATCGGCGGCATCAACGTCGAGGCCGGCAAGGTGCTCGGCCGCGATTTCACGCTCGGCGAATTGAAGGAGGATTTCGACGCGGTCTTTCTCGCCATCGGCCTTGGCGGCGTCAACGCGCTCGGCCTCTCCGGCGAGGAGATGGCCGGCGTCGAGGATGCGGTCGACTACATCGCCGGCCTCCGCCAGGCGAGAGACCTCGCCTCGCTGCCGGTCGGCCGCCGTGTCGTGGTCGTCGGCGGCGGCATGACCGCCATCGACATCGCCTCGCAGTCGAGGCGCCTCGGCGCCGAAGAGGTCACCATCGTCTATCGCCGCGGGCCGGAGCGCATGGGCGCCAGTCAATATGAGCGCGAACTGGCGCAGACCGACGGCGTCACCATCCGCTTCAACGCCATGCCGAAGGGCCTCGTGGCGTCCGGCGGACGGGTCGTCGCCGCCGAGTTCGAATACACCGAGGAGCGCGACGGCCGTCTCGCCGGCACCGGCGAAACCTTCGTGCTCGAGGCCGACATGGTGTTCAAGGCGATCGGCCAGACCTTCGTGCCCGACGCGCTCGAAGGCGCCGCCGGCATCGAACTGGATGGCGGTCGCATCAAGGTCGACGGCGAGCACCGCACCACCGTGCCCGGTGTATGGGCGGGCGGCGATTGCACCACCGGCGAGGACCTCACCGTCGTCGCCGTCGAGGACGGCAAGCAGGCCGCCGAATCGATCCACCGCGCGCTCACCGGCAGCGCGGCTGAAGGAACATAAGCCATTGGCGGAGATGCCTGCCATGTTTCGCGAACGGTTGCCGCGAGTCATCTCCCCCCTTGAGGGGGAGAACGGATCGTCCCGGCTTGCGAGCGCGGGCGCGAGCAAGTCGATGGCGATCCAAGAGGGGGGTGAATGGCCCCGCGATACCCCCCTCCCGAAAACGGCTTCGCCGACGCTCGCCGTTTTCGACCTCCCCTCAAGGGGGAGGTTCTCACCGTCACAGTCGCTCGCACGAGCGTAGGAGGTTCCGATGGCCGATCTTCGCAGCGAATTCGTCGGCATCAAGTCGCCGAACCCGTTCTGGCTGGCCTCGGCGCCGCCGACCGACAAGGAAGTCAACGTCGTGCGCGCCTTCAAGGCGGGCTGGGGCGGCGTCGTGTGGAAGACGCTGGGCGAGGACCCGCCGATCGTCAACGTCGCCGGCCCGCGCTACGGCGCCATCCATTCCGGCGACCGCCGCCTGATCGGCCTCAACAACATCGAGCTGATCACCGACCGCGAATTTCAGGTCAATCTCGAGGAGATCAAGCGGGTCAAGCGCGACTGGCCGGACCGCGCGCTGGTCGTCTCGCTGATGGTGCCCTGCGAGGAGCCGAACTGGAAGGCGATCCTCGCCGCCGTCGAGGAGACCGATTGCGACGGCGTCGAACTCAACTTCGGCTGCCCGCACGGCATGAGCGAGCGCGGCATGGGCTCGGCCGTCGGCCAGGTGCCGGAATACATCGAGATGGTCGTGCGCTGGTGCAAGGCGGCGACCCGCATGCCGGTCATCGTCAAGCTGACGCCCAACATCACCAACATCCGCTATCCGGCGCGTGCCGCCAAGAACGGCGGCGGCGATGCGGTGTCGCTCATCAACACCATCAACTCGATCACCAATGTCGATCTCGACACGTTCTCGCCGATGCCATCGATCGACGGCAAGGGCTCGCACGGCGGCTATTGCGGCCCGGCGGTCAAGCCCATCGCCCTGTCGATGGTCTCCGAGATCGCCCGCGACGAAGAGTGCCGCGGCCTGCCCATCTCCGGCATCGGCGGCATCACCACCTGGCGCGACGCGGCCGAATTCATGGCGCTCGGCGCCGCCAACGTGCAGGTGTGCACGGCGGCGATGACTTACGGCTTCAAGATCGTTTCGGAAATGATCTCCGGCCTGTCGCGCTATCTCGACGAGAAGCAGATGGCACTCGGCGATCTCGTCGGCCGCGCCGTGCCCAACGTCACCGACTGGCAATATCTCAATCTCAACTACGTCACCAAGGCGCGCATCGATCAGGATCTCTGCATCCAGTGCGGCCGCTGCCACATCGTCTGCGAGGACGCCTCGCACCAGGCGATCACCGCGACGAAGGACGGCCAGCGCCACTTCGAGGTCGTCGATAGCGAATGCGTCGGCTGCAATCTTTGCGTCAATGTCTGCCCGGTGGAAGACTGCATCACCATGGAGCGCCTCACCGTCGGCACCGATCCGCACACCGGCGCCCCGGCAACCGGCTACAGCAACTGGACTCAGCACCCCAACAACCCGATGCGCGTCGCCGAACCGGCGGAGTAGCGACTGTTCGCACCGTGAGTACGAGGCGGGACATGGCCCGCCCGATTCTCTCACGGCCTCGCCAACCGGGGATAAGATAAATCCGAAAAATACTTATCCCCGCCCTCTGAACCGCCCCCATATTGGTTCGCATCCTCGCTCATGTGAGGGGCGCCGACCGGTGGCGACCTGAGGTGGAGCGGGGTGCGGTGTCCGCCGCCTCGCATCGCAAGCGGAGCGGCGGAGGCCCGGAAGCCCGCCAGCGGAGGATCGCTCCTTCGCCGCGCTATGCCTCCGAAGGGCAGCGCTACAGGCAGGCGAGGGTCAACCACGGAGCAGACGGGCGGGGAAATCCGCAACGGTGCCGTGGTCGTCTAGAGGTCGGCTGTCCGGATGGAGCCCGCCTCGCCTTCGTCTCTGGCCCAGGCGGGGCCGGTGCGAAAACCACCGCGGCGGGCGCTCGTGAGAGCGCCACCCAACGGACTACCCGACGCGGCACTCTTCGAGCGCCCGCCACCCCTCATGTCAGAAGAACATGAGGACAGCTCATGGAAAAGGTTCATCAACCCGGAGCCAATCGCTCGCGGGAATGCGAGGCCGTGCCCACCCGCTCGTCCCTGCGAAAGCAGGGACCCAGGGGCGACATCACGCAACTGGCGACCAACCGCTCTGGATTCTGCTTTCGCAGCATGACCGGGAGTTCGTTGGTAAGCTGCGTCCCGCACGCTAGTGGAGGGAGAAACTATTCCTTGCCCGTTCTGATCGGCACGTTCTTGAATTCGACGCTCACGGCATCGGCGTAGCGTTTGCCGTTTACCTTGTCGTGCCGCATGAATTTCGGCGGCGCGATGTCGACCTTGAGCGCGTATTTGCCGTCACCGGGCACCGTGATGTTGCGGCCGTAGTGATAGAGCCCGGGGTGCCAGACGAAGGGAATCCTTAAGGGACCGATCGTCTTGCCGTCCGGCCCGGTCAGCGTCGCCTTGATGTCGAGATAGGGAATGAAGCGCTTGTCGCCGGCATCGCTCACCGAGATCTCCAGGTGGCAGTTCTTGCCGTCCGGTTTGCTCCATTTCAGCGTGCCGTCCCCGGAGAGCGCATACATGCCCTCGGCGCGTTCCTGCGCGTAGCCGACGATATAGTCGCCGGCGCGTTTCTTGCCGCCGGCATCGGCGACGTCCTTCGCCATGTAGGCGAGGGACTTCTGATAGGCCGCGCCCTCGGCCTTGGCCATGCGCAGCTGGTTCTTGTCAGCCTCGTCGCTACGCCGCTCGGGCGGTTTCCTCAGCATCTCATTGTCCTGACGATCGGATTGGAATGAGCGCGGCGGGCATCGTTTCCGACGCCCGCCGCCGCGTGTTGTCAGCTTTGGTCAGGTAATGCGTAGGCAATCACCGAGTCGCCGATCGGCGTCTCCATGAAGTGATGGCCGCCGGCCATGAAGCCGATGTACTGGCGTCCGCGCGCCGTGAACGTCATCGGTGTCGCCTGGCCGCCCGCCGGCAGCTTGTCCTGCCACAACACCTTGCCGGTATCGATGTCGATCGCGCGGATCATGTCGTCGGTCGTGGCGGCGATGAAGATCAGGCCGCCAGCCGTGACCAGCGCGCCGCCATTGTTTGGCGTGCCGATGGTGATCGGCAGGTGAGAGGCAATGCCGAACGGGCCGTTGTTGCGGGCGTCGCCGAGCGGCTCGTCCCACAGCGTCTTGCCGGTCTTCAGATCGATGGCGCGCAGGCCGCCATAGGGCGGTTGCGTGCACATCAGCCCGGTGAAAGGAACGCGCCAGCCGGCGTTGATCAGCACGGCCCACGGCGAGCCGGTCTGTACTGCGCCGCCGCCGCCGCCTTCACCGCCGCTCGGGTTGGGCTCGTAGATCGGCCTCATGCCGCGCTTGTCGGCTTCTGCGCGGGTGATCATCCGGTCGAAGTTCGCCATGTTGTTGTAGTTGGCGACGACGACGCCCTTTTCCGGGTCGACCGCGACACTGCCCCAGTCCGAGCCGCCATTGTAGCTCGGATATTCCACGAAGCGGCTGTCGGCTGTCGGCGGCGTGTACTCGCCCTGGTAGGTCGTCTGGCGGAACTGGATGCGGCACCAGAGCTGGTCGAGCGGCGACATGCCCCACATGTCCGCTTCGTGGAGCACCGGCTTGTCGACGCTGTTGAAGCCCGAATAGGGCTGCGTCGGCGACAGGTTCGCCGTCTCGACGCCGGCGCTCGGCACCTTGCGCTCCTCCACCGGAAACAGCGATTTGCCGGTCCGGCGGTCCAGCACGTAGATCTGTCCTTGCTTGCTGGGCAGGATCACAGCGGGCACCGTGCCGTTGTCGGTGGGAACGTCGACCAGCGTCGGCTGCGAGCCGAGGTCGTAGTCCCACAGGTCGTAGTGCACGGTCTGGAAATGCCACACTGGCTTGCCGGTAGTCACGTCGATGGCGACCAGCGATGAACTGAACTTGTTCTCGCAATCCTTGCGGTTGCCACCGTAGTAATCGACCGACGAATTGCCGAGCGGCACGTAGACGTAACCGAGTTTGTCGTCGCCGGCCGCGCTCGTCCACATGTTGGGCGTGCCACGCGTATAGGTCTCGCCCTTTGGCGGCATGCCGGTGAGGCTCGGGTTGCACATGTCCCAAGCCCAGGCGAGCTTGCCGGTCACCGCGTCATAACCGCGGATCACACCCGAGGGCGCATCCTCCGCCTGGCCGTCCTGTACCTGCGCGCCCATGACGACGATGCCGCGCACGATCGTCGGCGCCGCGGTGTTGCTGTACCAGCCGGGCACGGACATGCCGATGCCTTCCATAAGATCGACCTGTCCGTCCGTGCCGAAGTCGGGGCAGAGCCGGCCGCTTTCTGCATCGACCGCGATCAGACGCGCGTCGAGCGTGCCCTCGATGATGCGCGCGGCGCACAGCGAATCCGGCGCGGCGGCGGGATCCTTGTAGTAGGAGACGCCACGACAGGTCGCGCCGTAGGGGATCGCGTCGTCGGGCACCTTCGGATCGTAGCGCCATTTCTCGAGTCCGGTGCCCGCGTCGAGCGCGATGATCTGGTTCTTGGCCGAACAGAGATAAAGACTATCGCCGACCTTGAGCGGCGTTGTCTCCGGTGAGTATTTGCCCTTGGCCTGCTTGTCGGGGAGGTCGCCGGTATGGAACGTCCATACCTTCTCGAGCTTGGCGACGTTGTCGCGATTGATCTGTTTGAGCGGCGAATAGCGCATTCCATGCTGCGTGCCGCCCCACGCCGGCCAGTCGTCGCCGGCGCTTGCCGTCTGGATCGGCTGCGCGCTCTCGGCTGACGCTGCATCCGCAGCCTGCGTCGGAACTTGCGGCGCCAACGCGCCCGCCGGCGGATTGGCGGCGGGGGCGGTGAGGGTCGGTGATGCCGATGGCGCCGGCGCGGCAGGATTGTCTTGCGCGCTGCCGAAGCGCACGCTCAAGCCGAGGGCCGCTGTGACCGCAATGGCCAGAACGATCGCGGCGGCGGCGGGGTGAGGGTGCGATCGCACGCGGTCACGGCGGCCGTCGATAGCGCGACCGTCTTCGTTCACGTATCGGGAATGGCTGCGCATCAGGACGGGAAGCGACAGCAGCGCGAGAATAGCAAACACGCTCGGCGCGACGACGCGCGGAACCAGGGCCCAGCCGTTGAATCCGACTTCCCAGACCGCCCAGACCCATGTCAGGGCGTATGTGACGAGATAGAGCCAGACGCCACCCGGCGAGCCTGCCAGCATCAACGCGCCCGATACGACGAGCGCGATTCCGGCAAGCACGTAGTACCAGGAACCGCCGAGAACCATCAGCCAGGCGCCACCCGCACCAAGCGCCGCGCCGACGACGATCAGAATGACCGCGAACGCGATTACCAGCCAATCGCCGACGCTGCGCGCGCGGTGCCGAGAAACAAGAGATCGATTGGACATAGAACCCTCCTCTCTGGGCTGCCTCACCCAGAGTTGCCAAATGTCGGTCACCCACACGAAATAAAGCGCGGGGTGGGCCCAAGGTTCCGAAATTTGTCCCGCGGTTGACGTCGCGGTCCGACGCGGCGACAAGACGCCTTGCCAATCTCGTGTTCCGGAACACTGACGGCGGTATGGCTTCACTCGACCTGCTTGAGACCGAGCGGCTGGTGCTTTCCGGCTGGCGCGCCGACCAGATCGGCGATCTGATGCGTCTGCATGGCGACCCGGTGGTCACGCGATATTTCACGCACGTCGAACCTTGGACCGAGGCGCGGGCAATCGCCGCGCTCGGTGAATGGATGGCGCTGTTCACCGAGCACAGACTCGGCAAGCTCCGCGTACGACGAAAATCGGATGGCGTTCTGGTTGGCCGCGCCGGCTACGGCATCTATGCGCCGACCGGCGAACCTGAACTGGGCTATGCGCTCTATCCGGAGCACTGGGGTAACGGCTACGCCTCCGAGGCGGCTTCCGGTCTGCGCGACTGGATCTTTCGCGAGACCGACTGGGACCACTTCATCGGCATCGCCGACATCCGCAATCGCGCCTCGCTTGCCGTGCTTGCGCGGATTGGCATGACTAGGACGCACATCGTTCCGAACGAGTTCGGGCGGCCATGCCAGTTCCACATCTACCGGAAACCGATGTCCTGACCGCCGCTGCCATACCGGGTTTCGGTCGCGCATGGATCCGCCGACCATTGACGGTGCCGGCTGATAATCCTAGCGTCTCGGGGGCTAAGAATACTCAACCAAGATATATTAGCTTCAGCGCGATTACTCCTCCTGGTGTGTGCGTTTCGCCGCCAGTGTGTTTGCCGAAGTCCGTCCCGCGTCTCGGCAATGTTTCCCAGAACTGAAGAAAATCGTCAGTCACACAGGGAGCATGTCATGAAGATGCATCGGATTCTCGTTGCTGTGTCAGCAGCAGCCGCTCTCGTGGCGGCCACGTCCTCAAGCATCCAGGCCGCCGGCATGAGTTTCAGCTTCTCCAAATCCTTCGCCTATTCGCACGGCGGCGGCAGCCCGACGGCCGGTGGCGGCAGCCAGTCCAGTTCGTCGGGCACTGGCAGCTCGGCAGGCAGCGTCTATGGGGCCGTGGGCTCCGGCGGCGGCACGTACACGGGCAAGGTCGGTGGCAGCTATTCTTCCGGCGGCAGTCCGCAAACGACGTTCAGCCACACGTTCGGCGGTCCGTCCTCTTCGTCGTCGGCTTTCGCCGGAGCCGCCACTGCCGGGAGTTCCTGCAGCGGTTCCGGATGCCCCTGAGAGCCCGCAGGTCTGGTTGATAGGAACGACGGTTACGCGTCTCGGGCCCGTCGGCTGAAGTTGGCGCGTCGGCTGACCGAAAGGGGGGCGCGATTTGGCGCGCCCCTTGGCGTTGGTTGACGCCGTTTCCAGACGCCCGGTTTTCTGACAGTTTGCGCCCATGAAGGAGCCGAGCTTCACCATTGGCATCGAGGAGGAATATCTCCTCGTCGACCGCGAAAGCCGCGACCTGGTCGTCGATCCGCCCGCCGGGCTGATGGCCGAGTGCCGTGCGGCGCTGGGAGACAATGTCACCAGCGAATTCCTGCGTTGCCAGATCGAGATCGGCACGCCGGTCTGCGGCACGCTCGCCGAGGCCCGCGCCGCGCTCGCCGGCCTCCGCCGCACGATCGCAGAGGCCGCCGCCGGTTACGGCATGGCGCCGATCGCCGCCTCGACGCATCCCTTCGCCGACTGGCACATCCAGATGAACACCGACAAGGAGCGCTACAACGCGATCGCCAGGGACATGCAGGTCGTTGCGCGCCGGCTGCTCATCTGTGGCATGCACATTCATGTCGCCGTCGAGGACGAGGCGATGCGCTTCGACCTGTTCAACCAGCTTCCCTATTTCCTGCCGCACCTGCTGGCGCTGTCTGCTTCCTCACCGTTCTGGGGCGGCGAACGCACCGGCCTGCGCTCCTATCGCCTGTCGGTGTTCAACGAGCTGCCGCGCACCGGTCTGCCGCCGAATTTCTCCGATCCGGAGGAATACCGGCGCACCGTCGCCACGCTGGTCCACGCTGGCGAATTGGAGGACGGCAGCAAGCTGTGGTGGGATCTGCGCCCGTCGGTTCGCTTCCCGACGCTGGAGATGCGCATCACCGACGTCTGTACCCGCCTCGACGACGCCATCGCCATCGCCGCGCTCTATCGGTGTCTGACGCGCATGCTGTGGCGCCTGCGGCGTTCCAACCAGCGCTGGCGCGAATATTCCACCTTCCTGCTCAACGAGAACCGCTGGCTAGCCCAGCGCCACGGGCCGAACGCCGCGCTGATCGATTTCGGCAAGGGCGAGCCCGTCGCCTTCGCCCAGCTGCTCGAGGAGATCATCGCCTTCGTTGCCGAGGACGCCGAGTTTTTCGGCTGCACCGCAGAGGTCGTCGATGCCCGCCGCATCGTGAAGGAGGGCACGTCCGCCGATCGCCAGCTTGCCGTCTACGATCGCGCCGTCGCCGCCGGACAATCGGCCGAACGCGCCCTGAAGGCGGTGGTCGATCATCTGATCCGGGAGACGCTCATCGGCTGCGAAGCGGCGCCGCACATCGCGCGCCCACCGGCCGGTCTAGGTGACGCGGAAGGCACCGCGCCGCGAAAGGTGGGCCTGTGAGCGAGGATTCTCCGGTGCGCATCCTGTCGGAGGAAATTCTCTCCGACGATTGGGCGCGCCTCACCAAATACACCATCGACTATCGCCGTCGTGACGGCCGCCACGAAACGCAGATCCGTCAGGTCTATGATCGCGGCCATGGCGCCGCCGTCGTGCCCATGGACCGCGACCGCGGCACCGTGCTCCTGGTTCGCCAATTCCGCCTGCCGGTTCATGTCAACGGCGATCCCGGCACCATCATCGAAGCCTGCGCCGGCCTCAACGATGATCTCGATCCGGTCGGCGCGATCCGCAAGGAGGCGGAGGAGGAACTGGGCTATCGCCTTCACGACCTCCGGCGCGTCTTCAACGCCTATATGAGCCCGGGCAGCGTCAATGAGCGGCTCAGCCTGTTCGTCGCCTCCTACGCGCCGGCCGACCGCATCTCCGCCGGCGGCGGCGCCGCGAACGAGGGCGAAGACATCGAGGTGCTGGAGATCGGACTGGACGAAGCCGTGGCCATGGTCGCCTCCGGCGCGATCTCGGATGCCAAGACGGTTATGCTGATCCAGCATCTGGAGCTGGAGCGCCTGAAACACGGCCGGTAAGCTGATATTCGGGAGCGCCCCGGTGACGGGGTTCATACTCCGGCAATCCGATTTGAACCATATTTGGCTGGAAGAGTTTGCTTTGGCGACTGCCGATGGGAAGAGCAGGGCGTAGCATGGGCCGCGTGAGCAAATCCGGGCTAATTTTGGCCGGCTTCGCCGTCCTCGGGGTGATGGCCGAGGCGGCGCATGCGCAGTACCGCCTCGAATTCAGTTACTGCGACCGTTTGCAGGCGCAGTATCTCGGTGCCGTCGAACGCGCCGGAGGTTCGCGCACGAGCGGGCGGAGCATGGTGCAGATCGACCAGCTCAGCCGCCAGTTGGCGCAGGCCCAGAATGCGGCTCGGGCGTACCAGTGCACCGGCGGCTTCTTCATTTTCGGCCCGCGTCCCAGTCCGCAATGTCCGGCGATCATGGCGCAGGTCAACCGGCTGAGCCGTCAGCTCAGCCAGCTTCGCGGCAACGACAATTTCGGCTTCTTCGGCAGCTCGCCACAATACGAGGCAGACCGGCTTCGCCAGGCGCTGGCCGAGAGTGGCTGCGGCGTGCCGTCAGCCGGCGGCAACCGCACGCTCTGTGTGCGCACCTGCGACGGCTACTATTTCCCCATCGAATTCTCCGCCAGCCGCAATCGCTTCGACACCGACGCCGCGGTCTGCCAGTCGATGTATACGCAGGACGGCCAGGCCGAACTGTTCGTCCAGTCGAACTCAGGCGAAGTCGCCGATGCGCAGTCACTGTCCGGCAGACGCTACGGCGACCAGCCCTATGCGTTCCTCTATCGGGAGACCTACGCGCCCGCCTGCGTCACCCAGTTGCAGGAAGGCGTCGCCGCCCTGGGACAACGCTACCTCTCGCGCATTCCGGCCAAACGGAAGCCGGCTGCCATCGCCAGCGCGCAAGCGCCGGTGCCCATGCCGCTGCTCCGCTTGCCGCCCTCGGAGGACCCCGAGACCGCGGTGAACACCGCCGGCGGCTTCAAGATCGAGCCGGTTGCGCCGAAACCGGCCGTTGCGATGAGCGAAGCGCCGGCGAAGTCTGTCCGCATGGTCGGCGCTGCCTATTATGCCGACCTTTTCGACCTCTCGAAGGCGCGCGCCAAACAGGAATCGCTACGCCCGAGCTTTAACCTCGTCGGCCCGGCCGAGGCGGCGGAGACGCCGGCCGCCACGCCGGTGACGTCGACGCCGGCCGATTAGCCGCGAGCGTTTCGCGGGCTGTCGACGCTCCTCCCGTCTGCTACTCTGCGCTGGGTCAATCTTGGGCGAAGCAGTGCCGAGCAGGCGTCCACAGGAGGAATTCGATCGCCGGGTTTTTGACCTGCGCGTGGAGCGCAGTCGGTCCGATCTGTTCGGGATGCTCGAACGCCTCTATGGCGCGCGACCCGACTATCCCCGCTTCTGCAAGGCGCTCGTCGCGGCGCTGGAAAAATCGTGGGCGTCGCGCCCCGACGATTTGAAGTGGCTCGATCTCAAACGCGACCTCGAGCCCGACTGGTTCCAGCGTCCCGGCATGGCCGGCTACGTCTTCTATATCGACCGCTTCAACGGCGATCTGAAGGGCGTCCTCGACAAACTCGATTACCTTCAGGATCTCGGCATTACCTACGTGCATTTCATGCCGTGCCTCAAGCCGCGGCCGGGCGATAGCGACGGCGGCTACTCCGTCATGGACTATCGCACCATCAATCCCGCCTACGGCACGATGGAGGAATTCGAGGAAGTCGCTTCCGCGCTGCGTGCACGCGGCATCAGCCTGTGCGTCGATCTGGTTTTGAACCACACCGCCAGGGAGCACGATTGGGCCAGGAAGGCGCGCAAGGGCGTCAAGAAGTATCAGGACTACTACCTGATGTTCGACGACGACACGCTGCCGAAGCAGTACGAGCGCACGCTCGTCGAGGTCTTTCCCGATACCGCGCCGGGCAGCTTCACCCACTACTCCGATTTCGGGAAATGGGTGTGGACCACCTTCAACGAGCACCAGTGGGATCTGAACTGGGCCAATCCGTGGGTTTTCCTGGAGATGGCCGAAATCATGCTGTTTCTCGCCAACAAGGGCGTCGACGTGCTGCGCTTCGATGCCGTCGCCTTCATGTGGAAACGCATGGGCACGCGCTGCCAGTCGGAGCCGGAAGTCCACATGCTCCTGCATGCGCTGCGCGCCGCCACCCGCATCGCCGCGCCGGCGGTCATTCATCTGGAGGAGGCCATCGTCTCGCCGGCTGAGATGCTGCCCTATCTCGGCCGCGGCGAGCATGATGGCGAGGAGGGCAATCTCGCCTACCACAATTCGCTGATGGTCCAGTTCTGGTCGGCGCTGGCGACGCGCGAGACCCGCCTGATGACCCACGTCCTGCACAGGCATTTTCCGCCGTCGCTGACCAACGCCACCTACGCCACCTACATTCGCTGCCACGACGACATCGGCTGGGCGGTGACCGACGAGGATGCCCGCGCTGTCGGGCTCGACGGCCATCTGCATCGGGCTTTTCTCTCCGACTTCTATGAGGGGATCTTCCCGGGATCGTTCGCGCGGGGCGCGCTTTTTCAGGTCAACCCGGCCACCGGCGACAAGCGCATCAGCGGCACTTTCGCATCGCTCGCCGGCCTCGAGCGCGCCGAAGCCGAGGGCGACAGCGTCGCCATCGACCGCGCGGTCGATCGCATCCTTCTCGGCCACGCCTTGATCGCCAGCTTCGGCGGCATCCCGCTCATCTACATGGGCGACGAGATCGCGATGCCGAACGACTACGACTATGTGCACGATCAAGGGCACGCCCATGACAGCCGCTGGATCCACCGGCCGCGCATGGATTGGCCACGCGCCGCGGCGGCCGCCGGCGGAGACAGCCCGGCAGCGCGCGTCTATGCAGGCGTGCGCCATATCCTTCTCCGCCGCGCCGCGATGCCGGAGTTGCACGGGCGTAACCCGACGCTGATTGCCGATACCGGGCAGAACGGACTCTTCGCTTTCGTGCGCCGCGCGCCCACCGGTTCGCTGGTGTGCATCTACAACTTCACGGAGTTCTGGACGACGCTCCGCCACGAATGGGCGCTGGCGCAGGGCGCGACCCTGTTTGTCGATGGATTGTCTGAGCGGCCGGTCGCGCTGGACGAGGGACGCATTCTCCTGCCGCCCTATGCGCGCCTCTGGCTTCGCTGAGGCTAGGTTTCGATGCCTTTCAGGAATACCTGCTCCAGCGTCGCCTTGGCGCGGGCGAAGTGCTCGGGTCGGTCGATGCGGCTGCCGAGCAGGGATCGGATCTGCACTTCGAAATCGGCGTAGTGCTGCGTGGTTGCCCAGATCATGAACAGGAGATGGTGCGGATCGACCGGCGCCAGGCGGCCGGCAGCGATCCAGCCGCGGATCACGGCGGTCTTCTCGTCGACCAGCTTCTTGAGGCGGCCGGTGAGAATGTCGCCCAGCACCGGCGCGCCCTGGATGATCTCCATGGCGAACAGTCGCGACGCTTTCGGATTTTCGCGCGACAGTTCCAGCTTGCGGTCGATATAGGCGGTGATCTCGTCGGCCGGGTCGCCGTCGCCGGAAAGCGCCTCCAGCGGCATCAGCCACATCTCCAGCGTGCGCCTCAGCACAGCCAGGTAGATGTCCTGCTTGCGCCGGAAATAATAGAGGAGGTTCGGCTTGGTCATGTGCGCCAAGCCGGCGATCTGGTCCACCGTGGCGCCGCGAAACCCGTAGGTCGAGAACACTTCCAGCGCCGCGTCGAGGATGCGGATCTCGTTCTCTTCCTGGATTCGCGTTCGCTTGCGCGTGCTTTGCGCGCGGGCGGTATTGGCCGGCTTCATGGGCGTCGTGCGATGGGCTGAAATGTCACGGTCTGCAAGCTCTGCGCCTCGTCGCGCCGAGGTCCGGGCGACCACGTGCCCCCTTGAGCGGGATATGGAAACTGTCTAACGTTCCCTTGACCAAATGGTCAGGAAATCACGCCGTTTCTCCTAGAGGAAAAGGCCCACCGGTGCAATCAGCCCGGATTATTCTCAGGGCCTGATCCGGACCATTGGGGGAGCGGGCTCCGCAGGGGACATCGCCGTGGCGCGCACGCAAGTATCGACCAACAATCTCGAAGCTTTCTGGATGCCGTTCTCGGCGAACCGGCAGTTCAAGAAGGCGCCGCGCATGCTCGTCGGCGCCGAGGGCATGTACTACCGCTCGGCCGACGACCGCCAGGTGCTCGACGGCGCCGCCGGCCTCTGGTGCGTCAATGCCGGCCATGGTCGCTCGAAGATCGCCGACGCCGTCTCCGCTCAGATCAGGACGCTCGATTACGCCCCCGCTTTCCAGATGGGCCACCCGGGCGCTTTCGAGCTTGCCGCCCGCCTTGTCACCTATATGCCGTCCGGGCTCGATCATGTCTTTTTCACCAACTCCGGCTCTGAGTCGGTCGAGACCGGCCTCAAGATCGCGCTCGCCTACCACAAGGTGAGAGGCGACGCCGGCCGCTTCCGCCTGATCGGCCGCGAGCGCGGTTACCACGGCGTCAATTTCGGCGGCGTCTCGGTTGGCGGCATTGTCTCCAACCGCAAGCATTTCGGCACGCTGCTCACCGGCGTCGATCATATCCGCCACACCCATGACATCGCGCGCAACGCCTTCTCTCGCGGCCAGCCCGAACACGGCGCAGAGTTTGCCGACGAACTCGAGCGCATAGTCACGCTGCACGACCCCTCGACCATCGCGGCGGTGATCGTCGAGCCGGTCGCCGGTTCGACCGGTGTGCTCATCCCGCCCAAGGGCTATCTCGAGAAGCTCCGGGCGATCTGCGACAAGCACGGCATTCTGCTCATCTTCGATGAAGTGATCACCGGCTTCGGCCGTTTGGGTGTTCCCTTCGCCGTGGACTATTTCGGCGTCGTTCCGGACATCGTGCTGACCGCCAAGGGCATCACCAATGGCGTCGTGCCGATGGGTGCCGTGTTCGTGAAGAAGGAAATCTACGAGGCCTTCATGAACGGCCCCGAGCACATGATCGAGTTCTTCCACGGCTACACCTATTCCGGCAATCCGGTGTCGAGTGCGGCTGGCCTGGCCACGCTCGATATCTACGAGGAAGAGGGGCTTCTCAGTCGCGGCGCGGAACTCGCCGACTACTGGGCCGACGCGGTGCATTCGCTGAAGGGCCTGCCCCATGTCATCGATCTGCGCAATTGCGGCCTGATCGGCGCGATCGAACTGGAGCCGATCGCCGGCGCGCCGACCAAGCGCGCCTTCACCGCCTTTCTCCAGGCGTTCGAGAAAGGGCTGCTAATCCGCACGACCGGCGACATCATCGCCCTCTCGCCGCCACTGATCATCTCCAAGGCGGAGATCGATAAATTGTTCGACATTCTCAGAGGCATCCTCAAGGGCCTTGAATAGCCGGAACGAGGCTTCCGACCGCAGCCGGCCGGGACGTTCGTTCTGCACAGACAATTCGGAGAGAAAGCCCGCGATGGAGACGATTTCCAACATTATCGGCGGCGAACTGGCCCGTTCGACGAGCCCGCGCACCGCGCCGGTGTTCAATCCGGCAACCGGCGAACAGGCCGCCGTGCTGCCGCTCTCGACCGCCGCCGAGCTGGACGCCGCGGTCGCTGCCGCCAAACTCGCGCTGCCGGCCTGGGCCGACATGCCGCCGCTCAGGCGCGCCCGCTACATGTTCCGGTTCAAGGAACTTCTCGACGCCAACACGGATCGCATCGCCGCGGCGATTTCCGCCGAGCACGGCAAGACCCACGCCGATGCGGTCGGCGAGGTGCAGCGCGGCATCGAGGTGGTCGAGTTCTGCTGCGGCATTCCGCACCTGCTCAAGGGCGAGTTCTCCCGCCACGTTGGCCCGGCCATCGACACCCATTCCGATCGCCAGCCGCTCGGCGTTTGCGCAGGGATCACGCCGTTCAACTTTCCGGCCATGGTGCCGATGTGGATGTATCCGGTGGCGATTGCCTGCGGCAACACCTTCGTCCTCAAGCCGTCGGAGAAGGACCCCGGCGCCTCGATGGTGATTTATGAGCTGTTCCGCCAGGCTGGCTTCCCCGCCGGCGTGCTCAACATCGTCCACGGCGACAAGGAAGTCGTCGACGCCATCCTGACGCATCCCGACATCAAGGCGGTGTCGTTCGTCGGCTCGACGCCGATCGCCGAATACGTTTACCGGACGGGCACCGCGCACGGGAAGCGAGTGCAGGCGCTGGGCGGCGCCAAGAACCACATGGTCGTCATGCCCGATGCCGATATGGACAAGGCCGTCGATGCGCTGATGGGCGCTGGCTACGGCTCGGCCGGCGAGCGCTGCATGGCGGTGTCGGTCGCGGTGCCGGTCGGCGAGGAGACCGCCGACAAGCTGATCGCGACGCTGGCGCCCCGCGTGCAGGCCCTGAAGATCGGCCCGGCGACGGATTCCGATGCCGAGATGGGGCCGCTGGTCACCAAGGAGCACATGCAGAAGGTGCTCGGATACATAGACACCGGCGTCAAGGAAGGCGCCGACCTCGTCGTCGACGGGCGCGGCTTCAAGTTGCAGGGCTACGAGAACGGCTATTTCGTCGGTGGCACGCTTTTTGATCGCGTGACCCCCGATATGCGCATCTACAAGGAAGAGATCTTTGGTCCTGTGCTCTCGGTGGTGCGTTCGCCGACCTATGAGCATGCCGTCAAGCTCATCAATGCCCACGAATACGGCAACGGCACGGCAATCTTCACCCGCGACGGCGACGCCGCCCGCTCCTTCGCCGACAAGATCGAGGTCGGCATGGTCGGCATCAACGTGCCGATCCCGGTGCCGGTCGCCTATCATTCCTTCGGCGGCTGGAAGCGTTCGCTGTTTGGCGACCACGCCATCTACGGGCCCGAGGGCGTCCACTTCTATACGCGGCTGAAGACGATCACGACCCGCTGGCCGGAGGGCATCAAGTCGGGCGCGGTATTCACCTTCCCGACGATGAACTGAAGGTCCCCGACGACATGGCTAAACCCACCGACAACCTCAAGATCAACGGCGAGCGCCTGTGGGACTCCATCCATGAGATGGCCGAGATCGGGCCGGGCGTTCGCGGCGGCAATAATCGCCAGACGCTGACCGACGACGACGCCAAGGGACGCCGCCTGTTCCAGAAATGGTGCGAGGCGGCGGGCATGACCGTCGGCGTCGATTCGATGGGCACGATGTTCGCCCACCGCAAAGGCGAGGACGAAAGCCTGCCGCCCGTGATGGTCGGCTCGCACCTCGACACCCAGCCGACCGGCGGCCGCTATGACGGCGTGCTTGGCGTGCTCGGCGGGCTGGAGATCATCCGCACGCTCAATGACCTCGGCATCAAGACGAAGCATCCGATCGAGGTGGTTAACTGGACCAACGAGGAGGGCACGCGCTTTGCCCCGGCCATGCTCGCCTCGGGCGTCTTCGCCGGCGTCCTGACGCAGGACTATGCTTATGGCCGCACCGACGCGAAGGGGCTCAAGTTCGGCGACGAACTGGAGCGCATCGGCTTCAAGGGCAAGGAGCCGGTCGGCAAGCGCAAGCTCAAGGCGTTCTTCGAACTGCACATCGAGCAGGGGCCGATCCTCGAGGCCGAGCACAAGGATATCGGCGTTGTCACCCACGGCCAGGGCCTGTGGTGGCTGCAGGTGACGCTGACCGGCAAGGAAGCCCATACCGGTTCGACGCCGATGCCCATGCGCCGCAACGCCGGCCTCGGCATGGCGCGCATCGCCGAGATGGTTCACCACATCGCCATGGAGCATCAGCCGGCGGCGGTCGGCGCCATCGGCCAATGCGACTTCTATCCGAACTCGCGCAACGTCATTCCCGGTAAGGTCGTCTTCACCATCGACATCCGCTCGCCGGATCAGAAGACCCTCGACCAAATGAAGGCCAAGATCGAGGCCGGCGCGCCGCCGATCGCCAAGGAACTCGGCCTCGGCATCGAGATCGAGTCGGTCGGCCACTTCGATCCGGTTACCTTCGACGCGAACTGCGTCAAGGCCGTGCGCGGCGCCGCCGAGCGGCTCGGCTATTCGCATCGCGACATCGTTTCCGGCGCCGGTCACGATGCCTGCTGGATCAATCGCGTCGCGCCGACCTCGATGGTCATGTGCCCCTGCGTCGATGGCCTGTCGCATAACGAGGACGAGAAGATCACGTCCGAATGGGCCGAGGCCGGCGCCAACGTGCTCTTCCACGCCGTCGTCGAGACCGCGGAGATCGTTCCGTGACCGCCGTAACCCCCGAGCGCCGCAGCATGATCGAAGGCTTCTATCGCGCCTTCAACCAACGGGACGTCGACGCCGCCCTGGAGCATCTGGCGCCCGAAGTGGATTGGCCGAATGCCATGACAGGCGGGCGCGTGCATGGCCGCGCCGCGGTCCGCGAGTACTGGCTGAAGCAGTGGAAAGAGATCGACCCGACGGTCGAGCCGATGCGGATGGAGGCGGGGGCCGACGGCACGACGCGGGTGCGCGTCGATCAGCTGGTCAAATCGCTCGATGGCAAGATCCTGCTCAACAAGCAGGTCGGGCATGTTTACCAGTTCGAGGGGCCTTTCGTCAGCCGGATGACCATCGTCGACGTCGCGCCGGACGATGACGAGGACGATGATTGAGCGGCCGTGCCGCTCGTCGCATATGAGGAGTAGCCAATGACGACCGTGATCAAGGGCGGCACCATCGTCACCGCCGACATGACCTACAAGAGCGACGTGCTGATCGACGGCGGCGTCATCACGGCCATCGGCAAGGACCTCAAGGGCGACAAGGTCATCGACGCGTCGGGCTGCTACGTGATGCCAGGCGGCATCGACCCGCACACGCACCTCGAAATGCCCTTCATGGGCACGACTGCCTTCGAGGATTTCTCGACCGGTACCAAGGCTGCGCTCAGCGGCGGCACCACAATGGTCGTCGATTTCGTTCTGCCCAATCCGGGCGAGTCGCTACTCGACGCGCTCGCCACGTGGAACCAGAAGGCCGGCAAGGCGGCGAGCGACTACTCGTTCCACATGGCGATCACCTGGTGGAGCGAGCAGGTGTGGAAGGAGATGGCGGAAGTCGTCAACCGCGGCGTCAACACCTTCAAGCACTTCATGGCCTACAAGGGCGCGCTGATGGTCAACGACGACGAGCTGTATCAGTCGTTCCTGCGCTGCGCCGAGCTGGGCGCGCTGCCGCTCGTCCATGCCGAGAACGGCGACGTCGTCGCACGCCTTCAGCAGAAATACATGAGCGAGGGCACCACCGGGCCGGAGGGGCACGCCTATTCGCGCCCGCCGGAAGTGGAAGGCGAGGCCACCAACCGCGCCATCATGATCGCCGACGCGGCCGGCGTGCCGCTCTACGTCGTGCACGTGTCGAGCGAGGATGCTCACGAGGCGATCCGCCGCGCCCGCATGCACGGCCGTCGCGTCTATGGCGAGCCGCTGATCCAGCACCTGACCCTCGACGAGAGCGAGTACTTCCACCAGGACTGGGACTATGCCGCCCGCCGCGTGATGTCGCCGCCCTTCCGCGACAAGAAGAATCAGGATTCGCTCTGGGCCGGCCTGTCGGCCGGCTCGCTCCAGGTCGTCGCCACCGACCATTGCGCCTTCACCACCGAGCAGAAGCGCGCCGGCCTCGGCGACTTCACGAAGATCCCCAACGGCACCGGCGGGCTGGAGGATCGCATGCCGGTTCTGTGGACGCGCGGCGTCAAGACCGGGCGTCTGACGATGAACGAGTTCGTGGCCGTCACCTCGACCAACATCGCCAAGATCCTCAACGTCTATCCGCGCAAGGGCGCCATCGTCGTAGGCGCCGACGCCGATATCGTGGTCTGGGACCCCGACAAGTCGAAGACGATCACCGCCAAGACTCAAGCCTCGGCCATCGACTACAATGTGTTCGAGGGCTTCGAGGTGACCGGCCTGCCGCGCTTTACCCTGTCGCGCGGCGATGTCGTCTTCGCCGACGGCAAGGTTTTGGCTGAAGACGGTCGCGGCCGCTTCGTCGAGCGCCAGCCGGGACAGGCGGTCAATCAGGCGCTATCGTCCTGGAAGGCGCTGACCACGCCGCAGCCGGTCGAGCGTTCGGCCAAGAACATCCCCGCGGGAGTGTGAACGAGGAAGCATGTCCGACAAGGATACCAAGGCGGCCGGTTCGCTCGCCGAGCTTCTGAGACGAGGCCCGGCGCGGCCGGTCTTCGCACCGGAGTCCGAGAAACCCGAGTCCAAGGACATCGCCGCGCCCGCCGAGCCCGTGCCTCCGGCAGAGGAGCCCGCTGACACCATCGACGCGGAAATCATCGATGCCGAGATTGTCGATGCCGAGGTCGTTGCAGCTGTGAATGACGAAGGTCGGACGGCCGACGCGGAGATCGTGGAAGCCGAGATCGTCGAAACGGAAATCATCGAAGCCGCCGAGCCGGTGACGCCGGCGCCCCGCCGCACCACTGCGCCCGCTTCCTCCAAGGCCGTCCGCGACGGCGCGGCCGGCATGGCCGACATGGCCGCCACGTCCGGCGACACCGGTCGAACCTGCTGCGCCGATTGTCGACGAGGCGCCGAAGCCGTTCGCGGCTGCCATGCCGGTTGTCGACGAGAAGCCCGCTGCGGAACCCGCTCCAGAAGTCGAGCCGGAGCCGCAACCACCGCCGGTCGTCAACGACACCGTCATCGACATTCAGCACCTCGGTTTGACGTTCACCACCAATGACGGTCCGGTCGAGGCCCTGTCTGGCATCGACCTCAAGATCCGTCGCGGCGAATTCGTCTCGCTGATCGGCCCGTCCGGCTGCGGCAAGACCACGCTTCTGCGCGTCATCGCAGACCTCGAGCGCGCCACCGACGGAGCCATCTCGGTCAACGGCGCCACGCCGCAACAGGCGCGCCTCGAGCGCGCCTACGGTTATGTTTTTCAGGCGCCGGCGCTCTATCCGTGGCGGACCATCGCCAAGAATGTCGCTCTGCCGCTTGAGATTATGGGGCTCGGCGTGATCGAGCGCGAGAGCCGCATCGCGCGCAACCTCGAACTCGTCAATCTCACCGGCTTCGAGCGCAAATATCCCTGGCAGCTTTCCGGCGGCATGCAGCAGCGTGCCTCGATCGCCCGCGCGCTCGCCGTCGAGCCGGACCTTCTACTCATGGACGAGCCGTTCGGGGCGCTCGACGAGATCGTCCGCGATCACCTCAACGAGCAGCTCCTGTCACTCTGGGCGAAGACCAACAAGACCGTCGTTTTCGTCACGCACTCGATCCCAGAGGCGGTGTTCCTGTCGTCGCGCATCGTGGTGATGACACCCCGGCCGGGCAAGATTCACGACATCATCGAATCGACCCTGCCGCGCGACCGCAATCTCGATATCCGCGAGACGCCGGAGTTCCTCAAGATCGCGCATCGCGTCCGTCAGGGCCTGCGCGCCGGTCACAGCTATGACGACTGAGTTGGTGACGGGCGTGTTTTCCGGGACGGCTGTATGAGTGTCGCTGCCGACACCTACTACCGTGTACCGCGGCGCCGGAGCATCGTTGCGCGCTTCCTCGGCAGCCGCTTCGTTTCAATCGTGGTGATCGTCGCGGCGATCATCGCCATCTGGTACATCGGCGCGCTCGCCCTGAATGCGCCTTTCCAGCGCTATCTCGACAGCAGCGCCGGCATCACGCGCGGTCCCGTTGATTTCGTCGTCGCGGCATACAGCCAGCCGAAGCCGACCTTGCCGGCGCCGCATCAGGTCGCCCTCGACATATACAAGACCGTTGTGCTGGCCGATCCGACCAAGCCATCGAGCCTACTCTACCACGCCTGGGTCACGCTCGCCTCGACGCTCGCCGGCTTCGTGTTCGGCACGCTGCTTGGCATAGTCCTTGCCGTCGGCATCGTCCATGTCCGCAGCCTCGACAAGAGCCTGATGCCGTGGGTGATCTCATCCCAGACCATCCCCATTCTGGCTCTGGCGCCGATCCTCGTCGTGGTGGCGTTCAATCTTCTATCCGGCCAGTTGAAGATGCCCACCGACGTCAGCCGTTTCGTCGCCAAGGCGCTGATCTCCACTTACCTGTCGTTCTTCCCGGTCACCGTCGGCATGGTGAAGGGCCTGCGCTCGCCCGATCCTTTCCACCTCGATCTGTTGCGCACATACAGCGCCACGCGTTGGCAGGCGTTTTGGAAACTCCGCTGGCCGGCTTCGCTGCCCTACCTGTTCGTCTCGATGAAGGTTGGCGTCGCCGCCA
This sequence comes from uncultured Alphaproteobacteria bacterium, assembly GCA_963781775.1. Classification (GTDB taxonomy): domain Bacteria; phylum Pseudomonadota; class Alphaproteobacteria; order Rhizobiales; family Kaistiaceae; genus CAVSRC01. The sequence goes on from CAWAHE010000026.1 coordinate 154,498, forward strand.
GCCTGGTTGGCGCGATCGTCGCGGAACTGCCGACCGGCGCTGTTGCCGGCATCGGCGCCAAGCTGCTCGCCGGCTCGTATTACAGCCAGTCGATCCAGATGTGGTCGGCACTGGTCGTCGGCTCGGTGCTGGCCGCGCTACTCGTCGTGGCCGTCGGCATCGCGGAGCGTATCACGACCTGGCGCATGGGCGGGCGGCCACGATGAGTGCGTCCACTGCCACGTGGCGCCGGATTGACTGGCAGAGCTGGATCGCGCTTGTCGCCCTTGTTGCGGCGCTCGCCTGGCCGCTGGTGAGCTTCGGCGGCGAGCAGGAGTACCTGCTTGGTGGCGGCAGCGGTGCGCTGCTTTCCGCGGTGCTGATCACGGTTGCTGTGCTGGCGAGCCTTGCCGGCACGCCGACGCCGGTCGGCAACGTCATCATCCTCTGCGGCATCGCCATCGCCGTTGCCATCGCCACGCTCACGCTTGGTCAGGTCGCGACGATCGCGCAGGAGACGGGCCAGTCGGCGGCGACCTTCTTCACGGCCACCGCCGGCTTCTGGGCCCTTGTGCTGCTGGCATGGGCGCTGGCGTGGCTGATCGTCACCCGCCTGTCGGCGGCGCGGGCTCATCGTCCTTTCGGCGAACTGCTGCTCCGGATCCTGATCCCCACGCTTTTCGGCGCCAGCATTCTCTTCCTGTGGGAAGTTCTGGTGCGCGGCCTCAACGTACCCTTCGTCATCCTGCCGCCACCGAGCGCGATTTGGGCGAAACTCGCGACGTCAGTGCCGACGCTATGGGCGGACTTCCGCCAGACATTCCTCAAGGCCGTGATCGCCGGTTACACCATCGGCTGTCTGTCCGGCTTTGTCGTCGCCATCGCCGCCGATCGCGTTGCCTTCCTGAAGCGGGGGTTGCTGCCGGTCGGCAATCTCGTCTCGGCGCTGCCCATCGTCGGCATCGCCCCGATCATGGTGATGTGGTTCGGCTTCGATTGGCCGTCGAAGGCGGCGGTGGTTGTCGCCATGACGTTCTTTCCGATGCTGGTCAACACGCTCGCCGGTCTCGAGACCGCCGACGCCACCCAGCGCGACCTGATGCGCACCTACGCGGCGGACTATCGCCAGGAACTCGGCATGCTGCGCCTGCCGGCGGCGCTTCCTTTCATCTTCAATGCTTTGAAGATCAACTCGACACTTGCCATGATCGGGGCCATCGTCGCCGAATTCTTCGGCACACCGATCGTCGGCATGGGATTCCGTATCTCCACCGAGGTCGGTCGCATGAATACCGACATGGTATGGGCGGAAATCGCGGTAGCGGCCGTTGCCGGTACAGCGTTCTACGGCGTCGTCTCGCTCATCGAGCGCGCCATCACGTTCTGGCACCCATCGTTTCGTCAACCCTGAATGGAGGGGGTAACAAAAATGAAGAAGATAGTTTTGGGGGCGTTTGCCGCCGCAGTCGCTCTCGCAGCCGGTCCGGCGCTCGCCGCCGATGCAATTACGCTCCAGTTGAAATGGGTCACGCAGGCACAGTTCGGAGGCTATTTCGTCGCCAAGGACAAGGGTTTCTACAAGGACGAGAATCTTGACGTCACCATCCTGCCCGGCGGGCCGGACCTCGCGCCCCCGACCGTCCTCGCCGCCGGTGGCGCCGATGTGGCCGTTGAATGGATGGCTGCCGCGCTCGCCGCGCGCGACAAGGGCACGATGCTGGTCAACATCGCCCAGCCCTTCACCAGGTCAGGCATTGAACTGGTCTGCCCGAAATATACCGGCATCAAGACGGAAGCGGATTTCAAGGGCAAGACGCTTGGCGTCTGGTTCTTCGGCAACGAATATCCGTTCTACGCATGGATGAATAAGATCAGCATGCCGACCGATGGCGGCCCGGACGGCGTAACCGTTCTCAAGCAGAACTTCGACGTGCAGCCGCTGATCCAGAAGCAGGCCGATTGCATCTCGGTCATGACCTACAACGAATACGGCCAGGTGCTCGACGCCGGTTTCAAGCCGGAGGATCTGACCGTCTTCAATTACTCGGCCATGGGCAACGACCTGCTTGAGGACGGCCTCTACGCGCTCGAGGACAAGCTCAAGGACCCGGCCTTCAAGGACAAGATGGTCCGCTTCGTAAGAGCGTCGATGAAGGGCTGGGATTACTCGCTCGCCCATCCGGAAGAGTCGGCGCAGATTGTCGTCGACAATGGCGGCCAGGATCTCAACCATCAGATCTACATGATGGGCGAGGTTGCCAAGCTGACCGCGGGCGGCGGCGGTGTGCTTAACGAAGCCGCCTACAACCGCACCGAACAGGCGCTGCTCGACCAGAAGATCATCACCAAGAAGCCGGAAGGCGCCTGGACGCACGACATCACCGACGCCGCTGGCCCCGGCAAGTAGTAGTCCCCGGACAAGCAGGAATACGGACGGGCGCCCTCGGGCGCCCGTTTCGTTTCAAACGACATTCAGTTCCACCAGCGGCGGTTCCCGGCGATGCGCTCGTAGCCAAGCGGGCTGAGGTCGAGGCTCGTGTAGCGGCCCTGGACGATCAGTTCGGCAAGGCCCCGGCCGACCGCCGGCGCCTGTTGCAGTCCGTGGCCCGAGAAGCCGGTGGCGACCAGCAGGTTGGCGAAGCCGGGCAGGGGTCCGACAATCGCGTTCTGGTCGAACGTGTTGAAGTCATAGTGGCCGGCCCAGGCGCGGCCGGGCTTGATCGTCTCGAAGGCCGGGACCCGCGCGGCCAGGACCGGCCAGATCGATTCCTCGAAGAAGGAGTGGTCGACGACGAAATCGGTCGCCGGCGGGTCGTTTTCGGGCGGCGGCGAGGCGCCGCAGATATAGCGATCTCCTTCCGGGCGCACATAGACGCCGGTTGGATCGATCACCAGCGGAAAGCCGGGCAGGGGCTCGCGGCAGGCAAACGTGAAGACCATCCGCTTGCGCGCCTCGACCGGCAGCCTCACGCCGACGCGTTCGGCAAGCGCCGTCGCGCCGGTGCCTGCCGCGAGCACCACTGCCCCGGCAGCGATCTGCGTGCCATCGACCAGCCGCACGCCCGTCGCCCGGTCGCCCGCCTGTTCGATCGCGGCAACGTCGCCGGCAAGCACCTCGACGCCAAGCGTCCGCGCCTTGCGCCGCAGCGCCTGCATCAACGTGTAGCCGTCGAACCAGCCTTCGCCGCTCCGTCCCCACGCGCCGGCAGCGATCCCGTCCGTGGCGAGATAGGGAAAGCGGGTGAGGAGTCCAGCCGGATCGAGATGCAGAATGTCGGCGCCCATGTCGGTCTGCAGCGCGTGATTGCGGGCAAGCGTCCTTGCCCCCTCGTCGGTGGCGAGGAACAGATAGCCGCCTTCGCGGAGACTGATATCCGGCCGCTCGCCGTCCACCTCCAGCCGTTCGCCGACCGCGCGCAGGAAGTCGATGCCGAAGAGCGAGATGGCGATATTGGTTGGCGTGGAGAATTGCTGGCGGATGGAGCCGGCCGATAGCGAGGTCGCCGCGAACTGGAACGTCGGGTCCTTCTCGATCAGCAGAACCCGCCCATCGAACGCGGGATCGGCCGCCAGATGATAGGCGACCGACGCCCCATGCACGGCGCCGCCGACGATGAGCACGTCATAGGAAGCGGTCATGCGCTACCCGATCGGCACCAGCGGCCGGTCAATCGCTTCGCGCAGCGCGAACTTTGACTCGATGCGAGCAACACCGGGCAAGTGACCGAAAACATTGGCATGAAGCCGCTCGAAATCCGGCAAGTCGTGGGCCGCCACGCGGATCAGATAGTCGCTCGCGCCCGACATCAGGTGACAGGAGAGCACGTTCGGGCACGCCGCTAGCGCCTGCTCGAAGGCGCGCAGCGAGTCGTCGTTCTGACGGTCCAGTGTGATCTCGACAAAGGCCGTGATGCCGAGACCGATGGCATTCGCGTCCGCCATGGCGCGGTAGCCGCGGATCACCCCCTCGGCTTCAAGAGCCTGGAGCCGACGCGTGCAGGCCGATGGCGACAGGCCGACCTGGCCGGCGAGATCGACGGTCGTCATGCGGCCGGCGACGGCGAGCGCGGAAACGATCTTGCGATCGAAAGCATCCATTTGCATGATTTCACCGCGTAAGGGGTCGATCGCGCACGAATAGCGTCAATCGGCCAGCGTTGGCAACCACATTTGCACGGAAAACGCCCGGAAATTGCACTATGTCTGGTGATCATCGAATTCGAGGAGGATCTCATCATGCTGGTTGGCGTTCCGAAGGAAATCAAGCCGAGCGAGTTCCGCGTCGGCCTGACGCCCGGTGCGGTCGGCGAATATATCGCCCACGGCCACAAGGTGCTGGTCGAGACCGGTGCGGGGCAGGGGATCGGCGCGAGCGACGCCGACTACAAGGCGGCCGGCGCCGGCATCGCGCCCGATGCGGCGTTCGTGTTCGCCAAGGCCGACATGATCGTCAAGGTCAAGGAACCGCAGCCGTCCGAGTGGGTTCAATTCCGCCCCGGCCAGATTCTCTTCACCTATCTCCACCTCGCCGCCGACCCGGCACAGGCACAGGGCCTGGCCGCCTCGGGCGTCACCGCCGTCGCCTATGAAACGGTCACCGACGCCAAGGGCCACCTGCCTCTGCTTGCCCCGATGAGCGAAGTCGCGGGCCGGCTCTCGATCCAGGCCGCGGCGACGGCGCTGCAGAAGCCGAACGGCGGCCGCGGGGTTCTGCTCGGCGGCGTGCCGGGCGTGCAGCCGGCCAAGGTCGTCGTCATCGGCGGCGGCGTTGTCGGCACCCATGCCGCGCGCATGGCGATCGGCCTCGGCGCCAGCGTCACCGTCATCGATCGTTCGTTACCGCGCCTGCGTGAACTGGACGATTTGTTTGCCGGCCGTGCGGTCACCCGCTACTCCACGCGCGAGGCGCTGGCCGAGGAAGTCGCCTCCGCCGACGCCGTGATTGGCGCGGTGCTGGTCCCCGGCGCCACCGCGCCGAAGCTGGTCAGCCGCAGGATGCTGCCGACCATGAAGCCGGGTTCCGTGCTGGTCGATGTCGCCATCGATCAGGGCGGCTGCTTCGAGACCTCGCACCCGACCACCCACGAGAATCCGACCTTCGTCGTCGATGGCGTCGTGCACTATTGCGTCGCCAACATGCCGGGCGCCGTGCCGCTGACCTCCAGCCACGCGCTCAACCACGCGACGCTGCCCTTTGGGCTCGCGCTCGCCGACCACGGCATTGCGGCGCTGGCCCGCGATCCGCACCTCAGGAACGGCCTCAACGTCCATCGCGGCCGCTTCACCCACCAGGCGGTCGCCGACAGCCTCGCGGTCGATTTCGCCGATCCGGAAGGAATGATGGCGGCCTGAACCGCCACACCGGAAGACTGCCCTGGGCCCGCCCTCCGAGGCGGGCCTTTTTGTTTTTCCGTGCCGTGTGCGTCGCCGTGGATGCTTGCTCTCGCCGGATATTCCGATAGACACACGCGGGTGAACGCCGCCGCCTCTCTTCCCGCCGACGCCGAGCTTGTCGAAGCCCTGATTGCCGCCGCAATCGAGGCCGGCGACGCCATTCTTGCGGTCCGCCGGGGCGGCCATGGCGTCGAATGGAAAGCCAACTCCAGTCCGGTCACCGAGGCTGACCGCGCCGCCGAGGCGGTGATCATGGCGCATCTGGCTAAAGTTGCGCCCGGCGTTCCCGTGATTGCCGAGGAGGCGGCCTCGGCGGGCCAGGTGCCCGCGACCGGGGCCGAGTTCTTCCTCGTCGATCCGCTCGACGGCACCCGCGAGTTCGTCCGCGGCGGCAACGATTTCACCGTGAACATCGGTCTGGTCCGCGCCGGCGCGCCGGCGCTGGGCGTCATCCTTGTGCCCGAGACCGGAAAGATCTTCTGGGGCATTGCCGGCAAGGGTGCCTGGCGCGGCGAAGTCGCCGGTGGCGTGGTCGGCGAACGCCGGCCGATCCGTGTGCGCCCCGCGCCGGATGGTCCCATCGCGGTCGTCGCCAGCCGGTCGCACCGCACACCTGAGACCGACGCCTATATCAAGCGCTACGAGGTCGGCGATCTCGTTTCGGCTGGCTCGTCGATGAAATTCTGCGTCGTCGCCAGCGGCAAGGCCGATCTCTATCCGCGCATGGGCACCACCATGCAGTGGGACACGGCCGCCGGCGACGCCATCCTGCGGGCCGCGGGCGGCAAGGTCGTGACCCTCGACGGCCAGCCCTTTCGCTATGGTCCAAATGGCGAGGCCGGCGCCGACGGCTACCGGAATCCCTGGTTTATTGCCGCCGGCGGCCTCGACCCCTTGCCGGAAGGCCGCTAGCGTCGCCTCCCGCGTCCGCAAAAACCTGTTCCGCCAATGGCCGGTTTGCCGCGAAATCGCCCAGCATGAGGCGCTAAGATTGGCCGGTTCATGCTTGGCTGGGGCGCGGCCGCTGGATAGGGTCCGCCCGCCGGAGTAACCGAAGACCGGGGCCCTGATGTCCGTCGCGCGCCAATCCCATCTCAAGCGTCTCGAGGCCGAGGCGATCTTCATCATGCGCGAGGTGGCCGCCACCTTCGAGCGGCCGGTCATGCTCTATTCGATCGGCAAGGACTCCTCGGTGATGCTGCATCTGGCGTTGAAGGCGTTCTATCCGGCGCCGCCGCCATTTCCGCTGCTCCACATCGACACGACATGGAAATTCCGCGAGATGATCGCTTTTCGCGATGCTGTCGCGAAGAAGTACAATCTCGATCTTCGCGTCCATACCAATCAGGATGGCGTCGCGCGCGGCATCAATCCGTTCGATCACGGCTCCCAGAACTACACCCAGATCATGAAGACCGACGCGCTGAAGCAGGCGCTCGAGACCGGCCGCTTCGACGCCGCCTTCGGCGGCGCCCGCCGCGACGAAGAGAAGAGCCGCGCCAAGGAGCGCATCTTCTCGTTTCGCTCGGCGAGCCATGGCTGGGATCCCAAGAACCAGCGGCCGGAGCTTTGGTCGATCTTCAACACGCGCGTGAAACCCGGCGAGTCGATCCGGGTGTTCCCGCTGTCGAACTGGACCGAGCTCGACATCTGGCAATACATCCTCGCCGAAGGCATCGACATCGTGCCGCTCTACTTCGCCGCCGAGCGGCCGGTGGTCGAGCGCTCCGGCCAGCTGATCATGGTCGATGACGAGCGCATGCGCCTGCTGCCGGGAGAAGTTCCGCAGAAGCGTCGCGTCCGCTTCCGCACGCTTGGTTGCTATCCCCTCACGGCTGCGTTCGAGTCGGATGCGTCCGATCTCACGGAGATCGTCGCCGAGATGTTCGTGGCGCGCACCTCCGAACGCCAGGGACGCCTTATCGACCACGACGAAGCGGCGTCGATGGAGACCAAGAAGCGCGAGGGCTATTTCTGATGGCGCATCGCCTCGCCGAAGCCGATGGGCTCGCTGCCTTCCTCGCCTCGACCGAAGACAAGGGGCTGCTGCGCTTTCTCACCTGCGGCAGCGTCGACGACGGCAAGTCCACGCTGATCGGCCGCCTGCTGCACGATTCCAAGCGTCTGTTCGAGGACCAGATGGCGACCCTGCGCGCCGATTCGGCGCGCTTCGGCACCACCGGCGACGACATCGACTTCGCCTTGCTCGTCGATGGCCTCGCCGCCGAGCGCGAGCAGGGCATCACCATCGACGTCGCCTATCGCTACTTCGCCACCGAGCGCCGCCGTTTCATCGTCGCGGATACGCCCGGCCATATCCAGTACACGCGCAACATGGCGACCGGCGCGTCGACCTCCGATCTCGCCGTCCTGCTGGTCGACGCCCAGAACGGCATCGTTACCCAGACGCGCCGCCACGCCTACATCGTCTCCCTGCTCGGCATCCGCCACGTCGTGCTGGCGGTGAACAAGATGGACCTCATCGGGTTCGACGAGGAGACGTTCATCGACATCCGCAACGCCTTCGCCGAGTTTGCCGCGCCGCTGGGCTTCGCCACGCTGGTGACGATCCCGCTCGCCGCCCGCCACGGCGACAACATCATCGAGCGCAGCGCGCGGACGCCTTGGTATGGCGGTCCGACGCTTCTCGATCATCTCGAGCAGGTCAGCGTCGCGGCCGAGTCCGTGGACGGCGCCTTTCGCCTGCCCGTGCAATGGGTCAACCGGCCGAACGCGTCGTTCCGCGGATATGCCGGCACGATCGCTTCCGGTTCGGTCAAGCCGGGCGATGCGATCATTGTCGCCCGCACGGGCCAGGTCGCCAATGTCGCGCGGCTGGTCGCGATGGACGGTGACATGCCGCTGGCAGCGGCCGGCGATGCCGTTACGGTCACAACCGACGTCGAGATCGACATTAGCCGTGGCGACATATTGTCGACGCCCGACCAGCGACCCGAGGTCGCCGATCAGATCGCCGCGCACCTGATCTGGATGGCCGAAGAGCCACTGTTGCCCGGCCGCTCCTACCTCCTGAAGACGGGCGCCCGCACCGTCGCGGCCACGGTCAGCGAACTCAAGCATCGCGTCGATGTCGATACGTTCATGGAACTCGCCGCCAAGACGCTTGCGCTCAACGACATTGGCCTCTGCAATCTGTCGCTCGCCGAGCCGATCGCCTTCGACCTCTACGACGACAACCGCACCACCGGCTCTTTCATTCTCATCGACCGCTTCTCCAATGCCACCGTCGCCGCCGGCATGATCCGCTTCGGTCTGCGCCGGGCCACGAACATTCATTGGCAGGCGCTCGACGTGAACAAGCAGGTGCGCGCCGATGCCAAGGGTCAGCGCCCGGTGGTTCTGTGGTTCACCGGCCTGTCCGGCGCCGGCAAGTCCACCATCGCCAATCTCGTCGAGAAGAAGCTGACGGTGCTCGGCCGCCACACCTACCTTCTCGACGGCGACAATGTGCGCCACGGCCTCAATCGCGACCTCGGCTTCACCGATGCCGACCGCGTCGAGAACATCCGCCGCGTCGCCGAGACGGCGAAGCTGTTCGTCGATGCCGGCGTGATCGTGCTGGTATCGTTCATCTCGCCGTTCCGCTCCGAGCGCGACATGGCGCGCGACATGCTCGCCGCCGGCGAGTTCCTCGAGATCTTCGTAGATGCGCCGTTGGCGGTTGCCGAGGCGCGCGACGTGAAGGGCCTCTACAAAAAGGCACGGGCCGGAGAGATCAAGCACTTCACCGGCATCGACTCGCCCTATGAGGCGCCGACCAACCCGGACCTGCATCTCGACACCACGTCGGCAAGTTCCGAGGAACTGGCTGATCAGATCGTCGCCAAGCTGACCGCTGACGGGTATCTCGGTCGCCACTGAGCGGAGGCCTCGGAGCTGATCGGCCTTCTCGCATCGCCGCACGCCGGCGCGATCACCGGCACCGACGACGCGATCGACGGTGGAACTCTGCCGACGGCCTAGCTCTGCGCCTGCAGCAGGTCGATCTTGATCGACTTGATGTCGGCGCCGTTGCCATCGCCGGGGACGCCCGGCTGGATCACCAGCAGGTCTCCGCCCCGGTCGGTCCGCAGGCCCGGCACCCGCCAGGTCATCGCGACCGCCTGGTAGTCAGCGCCGAGGTTGGCCGTCTGCCAGTGACTGATGGCGACGCCGCTCTGGTAGGCGAAACGCATGGTGGCCGCACCCGCCTCGGGCGACGAGCGCGCGACAATCGTGATCCGCACGTCGTGGCCGGCCAGTCGCGTCGCCAGGCCGGGCCCGATCAGCGCCTTGACGCCCGGCGATCCGGTCGAGGACGAAATCTCTACTGCGCCGCTGTTGGCATCGAAGCGGACCGGGTTGTCCGGCGACGTCTCGAAGACGGTTGGGTCGCGGCCGTCGAAGAGCATGAACGTCTGGTCGACGGGCAGATCGGCCTGGGCGATCCGCACGGCGGTTGCCGCGTCGCTCACTTCGCGATGGTCGCCGACATCGACGGTCACCCCGTCGTTGCGCGGCAGCAGGAGGTACACGCCGATCCCGATCAACACCGCAACGCAAAGCCCGATGGCGCCGAGCAGGATGCGGATCTTTTCGCCGTCGGTCAGCCGGCGGCGCGGACGCGGAGGCGGCAGTTGCCTTGCGCGCCGGCGCTTGCGGGGCAGATCGTCCTGCGGCGTCCGGCGTTGTTTCTCGGCCGGCTTGCGGCGCGGTTCCGGAAGCTCCACCCAGCGTTCGCTCGCCGGCCGCCGGGGCGGCGGCGGCGCGCTCCGCCTGTCCTCGCGATCGGCCTGCTCCGGAACGGCGTAGGGGTCTGCCGGTTCCGGGCGTCGTCTTTGCCGCCCCGCGGGTGCCAGGGAACGGCTCCTGGTCGCCGGCGGCGGCGCGTACATGTCCGCGTCGTCATATGGGTCTGAATAGGGTTCCGGCTCATCCACCGGCACCTGCCGCGCTTCCTCATGGTAGCGAACCAGGGCCGCGTCGCGGACCCTCTGGGCAAGCTCTCTGGGTTGCGGGGCAAGAGCTGGTAACTGGCGTGCGTTGCGTGGCGGCGCTTCCTGCGGAGCATAGTCGTCGGAGGGTTGGTAGTCGTCCCGGGGCTCGGGGTCGTCGTAGTCGTAGTCGTCCCCGTCGTCGGGGGGCGCTTCGGCGGCCTCGCGGCCGAACTCGGCCATGACATCGACTTCGATGTCGCTGACCGCCATGTCGAACGCACCGATGCGGCTCTCGATTTCATCTTCTTCGAGCGGCGGGTCGAACGCCCAAAGGCGGCGCACCATTGCCCGCCGCGCCTGCGCGTAGATCTCGTCGCGCTCGTTGCTGTCGGTAATGCCGCGGTCGAGAATCGACTTTTTCAGGAGAGCGTAGAAGTCGGTCATCGTGGCCGGAGGCTCAGTCGACGATCAATTCGGGGCCGCCGAGGATCAGCGGATCGGTGGGGCGAACGATCTTGTTGTCCCTGCCCGGATACTCGAATGCGGCCAGCACGTGCCGGATAACGTTGAGCCGGGCCCGGCGCTTGTCGTTGGCGCGCACCACCGTCCACGGCGTCTTGTCGCGGTGGGTAGCCGTCAGCATCGCGTCGCGCGCCTCGGTATAGGCATCCCATTTGCCGAGCGCCGCGTAGTCGATGGGCGACAGCTTCCATATCTTCAGCGGATTGTGGCGCCGCTCGTGGAAGCGCTTCAGCTGCATCGCACGACCAATATTGAGCCAGAATTTGAATAGTACGGTGCCTCCGTCGACCAGCATCTTCTCGAATCCGGGCGCCTGCCGCATGAATTCGTCGGCCTCAGCGGCCGTGCAGAATCCCATCACCTTTTCGACACCCGCCCGGTTGTACCAAGACCGGTCAAACAGCACCAATTCCCCGGCCGTGGGCAATTGCTCGGTATAGCGCTGGAAATACCACTGGCCACGCTCTTTTTCCGTGGGTTTGGGCAGGGCCACGTCGCGCGCCGTGCGCGGGTTCATGTACTGGCGCATCGCGAAGATGCAGCCGCCCTTTCCAGCGGCGTCCCGGCCCTCGAACAAGGCCACCAGACGGGCGCCGGATTCGCCTATGTATCTTTGCAGCTTGACCAATTCGATTTGAAGCAGGGTTAATTCTTCCTCGTAGAGCTTATCCTTGATTGTGTCGTCATAAGGGTAGCCGCCCGAAGCCAGGGCCTCCTTTTCCACCCAATCGGGAAGAACCGGATCCTCCAGATCGAAGCTGCCGTGGCTGGTTACGAGGACCTCGGCGTCCTCCATCGGCGCGATGACCGACGGCACCTGATGCTGGTGCTTGCCGGACTTCTTCTTGGTCTTGCCTTTGCCGGCCTTGCCGTGTTTTGCCATCGCTGATTGACCTCGATTGTTCGCCCTGCGCTTGCCGCCACCGCCGGGCCGACCTTATATCCCCCTGCGTCGGCCGCATGCCAAGGCCACGAATCGTGCATTTGTTGGGCGCCGGGGCATCGCCGGCCCAGTTGAACCGGAGCAGCCGGGGATGGTTGCCACCAATCCGGAAGGCAGGACCACGGATCTGGTTGCCGGCGGCGTCGCCGTCAGGCTGTCCGAGGGTCGTTGGCTTGTCCTGGCGGTGGCGATTGCCCTGCTGACGGTCGTCGTGGCCGGCGTCGTTCCGCCAGCGGCGGGCGGTGCCGCGTTCGTTACCCTCGTCGCCCTGATCGCGTTTCTGCCACGGGCGCGATCGCTCCAGCGCCTGCCGACCGCCGCCGCACCGGCGGCGACTTCGGCGCCGGAGACCGGTGTCCAGGCCTTCGCCAATGCGCTGCCCGATCCGTGCTTCGTTCTCGACCGGCGCGGCATCGTGCGCCACGCCAACCAGCGCGCCATCGCGGTCTTCTCGATCCGCCCGGGCGATTCGCTGACATTCCGCCTTCGCAATCCGGATCTCCTCGCCGCGTTCGATCGCGTCGCCCGCGGTGGCGCGCCCGAGCGCGTCGAGTTCGCCGAACGCATTCCGACCGAGCGCTGGTTCGCCGCCTGGTTCTCGGACCTCGCTTCGCCCAGATATCCGGCCGGCGAGTTCATCGTCCTCATTCTCGATGATCTGAGCGAGCGCCGGCGCACCGACCGCATACGCGTCGACTTCGTCGCCAATGCCAGCCACGAACTGAGGACGCCGCTGGCCTCGCTTGCCGGCTTCATCGAGACCTTGCAAGGGCCGGCCCGCGACGACCAGGCGGCCCGCGGCCGGTTTCTCGACATCATGCATGAGCAGGCCAATCGCATGAGCCGCCTGGTCGATGATCTCCTGTCGCTCAGCCGGATCGAGATGAAGGCGCATGTCACGCCGGATGCCAGCGTCGATCTCGTGCCGATCGTGCGTCACGTCGCCGATTCGCTCGAACCGCTTGCCCGTGAACTGGGCGTAGCCATCGAAACCGATCTGCCTTCGCGGCCGGTCGGATTGACGGGCGATCGCGATGAACTGATCCAGGTGTTCGAAAATCTCATCGAGAACGCCTGCAAATACGGCCAATCGGGAAAACGCGTGGTGGTCACCGTATCGCTGCCGGCCGGCACCAACGGGCCGAGCGTTTCGGTGCGCGATTTCGGTCCGGGCATCCCCGAAGAGCACCTGCCGCGCCTCACGGAACGGTTCTATCGCGTCGACGTGGAGGACAGCCGGCGCCATCGCGGCACCGGACTTGGGCTGGCCATCGTCAAGCACATCCTGGCGCGCCATCACGCCCGCATGACGGTCGAGAGCGTGCTCGGGCAGGGCGCGACCTTCACCGTCACTTTTCCACAGGCAGAACCCACGGCCGATTCGGACGAGTCCTAAAACAGCAGTCCAAACAAGCGCTTGGACTGTCGCAAAACCGTTACACGGTTGTCATAGGACGTTCGTCGGGCGCCTCTACGGTCGCGGACATGGGCGAGCAACGGCCCATGCCAATGAATATCCCCCAAACCTCCAGCAAGGAGAGAGGCCAGATGAAAATCATCAACCTCGCCATTGCGGCCGGCTTTGCCGCCGCTTTTTCAGTTTCCGCCGCCAGCGCCGCGGACATTTCGGGCGCCGGTGCCACCTTCCCGTTCCCGATCTACGCCAAGTGGGCGGACGCTTATAAGACCGAGACCGGAATCGGCCTGAACTATCAGTCGATCGGTTCCGGTGGCGGTATCAAGCAGATCGAAGCCAAGACCGTTACCTTCGGCGCGACCGACAAGCCGCTCGACGCCGCAGAGCTCGACAAATTCGGAATGGCTCAGTGGCCGATGGTCATGGGCGGCATCGTTCCGGTCGTCAATCTCGAAGGCATCAAGCCGGGCGAACTGGTCATCGACGGCCCGACTCTCGCCGATATCTTCGCCGGCAAGATCACCAAGTGGGATGATGCCGCGCTCAAGAAGCTGAACCCGTCGGTCAAGTTGCCGTCGGCAGCGATCGCGGTCGTGCACCGTTCGGACGGATCGGGCACCACGTTCAACTTCACCTACTACCTGGCCGACGTCAGCCCGTCGTGGAAGTCGGACATCGGCGTCAACACCGCGGTCGAGTGGCCGGTCGGCATCGGCGCCAAGGGCAACGAAGGCGTTGCCAACAACGTCCAGAACACCAAGGGCTCGATCGGCTACGTCGAGTACGCCTATGCCAAGCAGAACAACATGACCTACGCCGGCATGGTCAACAAGGACGGCAAGACGGTTCAGCCGACCTCGGACGCGTTTGCCGCCGCCGCGGCCAATGCCGATTGGAAGGGAACGCCGGGCTACGCGGTGATCCTCGCCAACGAGCCGGGTGCCGAGACCTGGCCGATGACGGCTGCCACGTTCATCCTCATGTACAAGAAGCCGGATGATGTGGCTGCTTCGGGCGAAGCCCTGAAGTTCTTCTCTTGGGCTTATGCCAAGGGCGACGACATGGCGGCCGAGCTCATCTACATCCCGATGCCCGACAGCGTTGTGAAGGACGTCGAGGCGATGTGGGCCAGCGATATCGTTGGGCCGGACGGCAAGCCCGTCTACGCCGGAATGTAGTCACACGACGTAAATCGTGATCGGCGCGTGCGCGCCTCCCAGGAGAGGCGCGCACGTTTGCCGGAGGCGGTTTCCCCGCGGCGTGGTTTTCCCCCGATTGCGATTTCCCGCGCATAGACTATGAACCGGCCGGAGATTCGGATGACCGAGGTTGTGTTGGGCGCCAACAGCCAAGTCAGCGGCGACAAGGGCCGGTCCCAGGCGCTCCGCCGCTTCATGTGGGCCGAAGGCACGTTCCGCACGGCCACTCTCGCTGCTGCAATCCTCGTCCTGGTTATTCTCGGCGGCGTCATCCTTTCGCTGATCCTCGGGTCGCTGCCGGCGTTCCGACAGTTCGGTTTTGGCTTCCTCACCACCCAGAGCTGGAACCCGGTAACCGAGAAATTCGGCGCGATCGCTCCGATCTATGGCACCGTCGTCACCTCGCTGATCGCCATGCTGATCGGCGTCCCCGTCGGAATTGGCATCGCGATTTTCCTGACGGAACTCTGCCCCTATCCGCTGCGCCGGCCGATCGGCACGGCGATCGAACTCCTCGCCGGCATCCCATCGATCATCTACGGCATCTGGGGGCTGTTCGTCTTCGCGCCGTTCCTGCAGGCCACGGTGCAGCCCTTCCTGATCGAAGTGTTCTCGCCGTTTCCGGGGCTCAGTTCTCTGTTCGCCGGCCCGCCCTATGGCATCGGCATTTTCACCGCCGGCCTGATCCTTGCCATCATGGTGCTGCCGTTCATCACGGCGATCACCCGGGACGTCTTCCTCACCGTCCCGCCGGTCCTCAAGGAGGCTGCCTACGGTGTCGGCTGCACGACCTGGGAAGTCGTCCGCAAGGTCGTGCTGCCCTATACCCGCGTCGGCGTGATCGGCGGTGTGATGCTCGGCCTCGGCCGTGCGCTCGGCGAGACGATGGCCGTGACCTTCGTCATCGGCAACGCGCACCGCATCTCCGCTTCGATCCTCGCGCCAGGCACCACCATATCGGCAAGCATCGCCAACGAATTCAACGAAGCGGTGGGCGACCTCTACACGTCGTCATTGATCGCTCTCGGGCTCATCCTGTTCGTGATCACGTTCATCGTGCTCGCAGCCGCGCGGCTGATGCTGATGCGGATCGAGAGGAAACTCGGAACATGAAATCGATGGCGCGATACGATCGTCGCCGGCGGACAAGCGCGATCATCATGTCGTTGTCGGTTGCGGCGACTGTTTTCGGTGCGGCCTGGCTCGTCGCGATCCTCGCCACCCTGTTGTGGAACGGCTTTTCCGGGCTGTCGCTGGCGGTATTTACCGAAAACACGCCGCCGCCCGGCGGCAGCGGCGGCCTTGCCAACGCCATCGCCGGCAGCCTCTTCCTGACCGCGTTCGGCATCGTCATCGGCACGCCGATCGGGATCCTTGCCGGCACCTACATGGCCGAGTACGGCCGCTATTCGCGCCTGACCACCGTGGTGCGTTTCGTCAATGACATCCTGCTCTCGGCGCCCTCGATCGTCATCGGCCTGTTCGTCTACGAGATCATGGTCGTGCGCATGGGTCACTTCTCCGGCTGGGCCGGCGGTGTTGCCCTGGCGATCCTGATGATTCCGGTGGTCATCCGAACGACCGAGGACATGCTGTTGCTGGTGCCAGATCCGTTGCGCGAAGCGGCTGCCGGTCTCGGCTCGCCGCGCTGGAAGATCATCGCCGACGTTTCCTATCGCGCGGCGCGCGCCGGCATCATCACCGGTGTCCTGCTGGCCATCGCGCGTATCACGGGTGAGACGGCGCCGCTGCTCTTCACCGTGCTCAACAATCAGTTCTGGAGTCTCGATCCAAACGCCCCGATAGCCAACCTGCCGGTGACGATATTCCAGTTCGCGCTTTCGCCGTATTCCGACTGGCAGCAACTGGCATGGACCGGCGCGTTGATCGTGACCTTTGCCGTGCTGACGCTGAATATCGTCGCGCGCTACCTCGGAAGCCTTGGGAGCCGGACATGAGTGACGCAAACACGATGACCAACGGTCCGACGGCCGCCCCGACCATGGTGGCCCGTCCGGGCGCCGTCGATCAGCCAGGCAAGGCCCTGGCGGAGAAGATGATCGTCCGTGACCTCAAGTTCTTCTATGGCGACTCCATCGCCCTGAAATCGATCAGCTTGCCGCTCTACACCAACAAGGTGACCGCGTTCATCGGACCGTCCGGTTGCGGGAAGTCCACGCTTCTGCGCGTGCTCAACCGCATGTACGACCTCTATCCGAACCAGAGGGCCGAGGGAGAAGTCCTGCTCGACGGAGAGAACATTCTGTCGCCTTCGCAGGACGTCAACCTTCTGCGCTCGAAGGTCGGCATGGTGTTCCAGAAGCCGACGCCGTTCCCGATGACCATCTTCGACAACATCGCCTTCGGCATTCAGCTTTACGAGCGCCCGTCGCGCTCGGAGCTCGCCGACCGCGTCGAGGCGGCGCTGACCAAGGCGGCGCTGTGGGGTGAAGTCAAAGACAAGCTGCGCGCCAGCGGGCTCAGCCTGTCCGGCGGACAGCAGCAGCGCCTGTGCATCGCCCGCACGGTCGCCGTTCAGCCCGAGGTGGTGCTCCTCGATGAGCCGGCGTCGGCCCTCGACCCGATTTCGACCGCCAAGATCGAGGAACTGATCGACGAACTGAAGAACGAGTACACGATCGCCATCGTCACCCACAACATGCAGCAGGCGGCGCGCGTCTCCGATCGCACGGCGTTCATGTATCTGGGTGAACTGGTCGAGTTCGACGAAACCAACAAAATCTTCACGGCGCCGACCGACCGGCGTACGCAGGACTACATCACTGGCCGGTTCGGCTGACCTGCCGCGAGAAGGAAGCGATCATGGCGGAACACACTGTAGCCTCCTTCGACGAGGAGCTGGGGGACCTCTCCCGCAAGCTCGCCGAGATGGGCGGTCTGGCCGAACAATATGTCGCCGATTCGGTTGCCGCCCTGGTCGGGCGCGACGCGGCGCTCGCCCAACGTGTGATCTCCGGCGATCAGCGCATCGACAAGCTGCAGCAGCAGGTCGAGGAGAGCGCGATCCACATGATCGCTCGGCGTCAACCGATGGCCCGCGATCTCCGCGAAATCATGGCGGCGATCCACATTGCCAACGACCTGGAACGGGTCGGCGATCTTGCCAAGAATACCGCCAAGCGGGTCATCGCCATCGAGAGCAATTTCGGCCAGCAGCGCCTCGTTGCCGGCGTCGAGCATATCGCGGAACTGGCGCTTGCCCAGCTCAAGGCGGTCCTTGACGCTTTCGCCGCCCGCGACCTCTCCGCCGCTCTCGCGGTGTGGGAGCGCGACGACGAAATCGACGCAATGTACACGTCGCTGTTTCGCGAGCTCCTCACCTACATGATGGAGGATCCGCGCAACATCACCATGTGTACGCATCTTCTGTTCTGCGCGAAGAATCTGGAGCGCATCGGCGATCATGCCACCAACATCGCCGAGACGCTGCACTACCTCATCACCGGCAGCGTGCTGGTCGATGAGCGGCCGAAGAAGGACAATTCGAGCCTGACGTCGGTCGAGTACAAGGAGGCGTGAGCCTCCGCGACGCCTGATCTGGAGCCCCCGCCGTGACCCCGAAAGTGATGATCGTCGAGGATGAGGAGCCGCTGTCGCTGATGCTTCGCTACAACCTCGAGGCGGAAGGCTACGCGGTCGACACTGTCGAACGCGGCGACGACGCCGAGACGAGGCTGCGCGAGACCGTCCCCGATCTGCTGCTGCTCGACTGGATGTTGCCCGGCATCTCGGGGATAGAGCTTTGCCGCCGGCTGCGTGCGCGCGACGCCACGCGGGCGCTGCCGATCATCATGCTGACCGCGCGCGGTGAGGAGTCGGAGCGGGTCCGCGGGCTGGCGACGGGCGCCGACGACTACGTCGTGAAGCCCTTCTCGGTGCCGGAGCTGATGGCGCGGGTGCGCGCGATCCTGCGCCGGTCGAAACCGGAACTGGTCGCTGCGGTCCTGCGCGGTGGCGATATCGAGCTCGACCGCGATACCCATCGCGTCCGTCGCAACGGTCACGAGCTGCATCTTGGGCCGACCGAATTCCGCCTGCTTGAGTTTCTCATGCAGAGCCCGGGCCGCGTGTTCTCGCGCGCACAGCTTCTCGACAGCGTCTGGGGCCGCGACGTGTTCGTCGACGAGCGCACGGTGGATGTGCACGTCGGCCGCCTCAGAAAAGCGCTCGGCCGTGGCCGCGATCCGATCCGCACGGTTCGCGGTTCCGGCTACTCTTTCGACGAAAGCTTCGCCGCCGAACCCGTGCGCTGATCGCGGCGTCTTGCCAAGCTGCCATTAATCCGCCGATTGTTGGTGCCACCACTCATCGTGGTACGAGGCGGAGGAGGCGAATGAAATTCGTTCAGTTCAGCGTACTGGCGGCGCTTGCGCTTGCCGGAACTTGCGGGTCGGCCCTTGCTGCGGATCCGTGGGTGGTGCCGAGCGACGCGGCGCTGGCCGCCCGCGATCCCGACCGTTTTGCGTGGCAGATGTTCGTCGCGCTCACCTGGCCCGCCGACGTCGGCAGCCGTTTGCCGGCGACCGATCGTCCCTATGGCGATCCGGGCCCGGTCATGTTCGAGACCTGGGCGCTGTCCGACCAGGTCTACCTCGCCAAGGGCGCCGAGCCGCCGCAGTGGGATGATATCCCCTGGGCGGGCACCCGCACCCTGGATACGCGGGCAGTCCCGCGGCAGATCGCTCAGTTCCGCACTGAAGCCCCGATCGCGCCCGGCACCAAGAGCCACATGCAGGAAGAGGTGCGACTCAACCGCGACACCTTCGACTACATCCGTGACAACGGGCTCTACTCGATCGAGGGCCAACAGGCCTTCTACTACGCGCGGACGCCGGTTGCTTTCCCGGTCGGCGCTGTCGAGGTCAAGGCGATCTGGCGGCCGATCGAGGAAGAAGACAAGGCGCGCTATCAATGGGAGGCGATGAAGGAGGCGAAGTCCGGCCGTACGCGCACCTATGGCCTCACGTCGCTTCACGTCGCCTCAAAGGTGCTGCCGCATTGGTTCTGGGCCACCTTCGAGCATGTCGACAACCCCTATCGCACCGGGGACCATGACGAGGGCTGGCTCAACCCGTCGCGCGACAGCGTCGCCTGTCCCAAGACCGAACTCGACTGCAACAAAGCGCCGGAAGGTATCGGATTGCAGGGCACGCGCTGGGAGAACTATCGGCTGCGCGGTTCCCAGATCGACTACGTCGACGCCGCCGGCAATCCGGTGATCCTTGCCAATTCCGAGATCGAGACGGGCCTCCAGCAATCGGCCTCTTGCATGTCGTGCCACGTGCGATCGACGATTGGCCCGAACCGCAACGACGCTGCAAGGTTCGGGTTCGGACCGGACAACAAGGCCCATCCCGCGGGGCCGCCCGAGGCGATGCGCCTGCCGATCGTCAATACGCTGCCCGACGGGCAGGTGGTCAGTTACAATGGCGTGCCCCAGCCGGACGCGTTTCTGCTGCCCGGGCAGGCAACCGGTGGCCGCCAGGAATTCCTGTCGCTGGATTCAGTCTGGTCGCTGATCGAGGCACAAAGCATCAGCGCCGGCACCAAATAGGGCGTCGGCGCGGGCGGACGCGCTAGTAGGCGTTACGGCGGTCCCGCCGCCGATCGACCGGCTGGTAGGCGATGCGGCTGTGATATTCGCAATAGGGCATGCTGTTCCAGTTGCGATGGCCGCAAAAGTGGAAGTTTTCCGTGCCCGGGTCGCCCTCGGGCCATTTGCACATGGTGTCGTTCAGCGCGAGCAGCGACACGTTGAGGCTGATCGGCACGACGATGTCCTCGAGCGGCACCTGCGCCGGTAGGCGTCGCGGCGCCGGATGGGCGTGCGTCTTCAACGCCGTGTTGCCCGACACGTAGTGCCGTGTCGACGGGCGGTGCGGCGAGGCGCTGCGCGCCTTGCGCTGGCGCGGGCCGCTCGATGCCGGCTTTGCCCGCCCCGAGAGGCTCAGGCGATGCACCTTGCCGATCACGGCGTTGCGCGTCACTCCGCCGAGTTGCGCTGCGATCTGGCTCGCGCTCAGACCTTCGCTCCATAATTTCTTGAGCAATTCCACGCGTTCGTCTGTCCAGCTCATGCCGCACCAATCCTATTGCCGGCGGCAGACTCAGAATCCCTCTCCGCGCGCTGCCCGCTCCGCAGGGCGACGCCGAACGCATAACGATGGATACAGGATGGTCCGCCGCAATAACTTCGTCGTACTCGACCGGCGCACGCTACAATAGGCGTTGACTCGCTGACAAGAGTCCGCACGAGTCGAGGCTGGGATAACGTTCGTTTTCCCCAGATCGTAGCGCCGCTGCCACGCCGCGGTGTCCCGCAGGACCAGGCGTTTGACCCGCCATTCATTGACACTTCAACGGCTTGGGACGATATAGGGCCGAGGATCAGGTGCTGCCCTCCGGCGGCACTTTTTAGTTTTGGGCTTTGAAAACGGATCGGCCTCGGGGCCGCAGGCGATGAACAAGGACAATTCGCCCCTCTTCGACACCTTTGCGCGCGCGCCGATCGCCTTCGTGCGCGGCGAAGGCGCGTGGGTGGAGACCACCGACGGTCGCAAGCTGCTCGATTTCTCGGGTGGCGTCGCCGTCAATTCGCTGGGTCACGCCCATCCGGCTCTGGTCAAGGCACTGACTGAGCAGGCCGGCAAGCTCTGGCATGTCTCCAATCTGTACCGCATTCCCGAACAGGAGGCGCTCGCCGCCAAGTTCGTGGGCGACAGCTTCGCGGACAAGGTCTTCTTCTGCAATTCCGGCGCGGAAGCCGTCGAGTGCGCCATCAAGACGGCACGCCGCTATCAATTCGTCAGCGGCCATCCGGAGCGCACGAACATCATCACGTTCGCGGGCGCCTTCCATGGGCGGACGCTGGCGACGCTCGCCGCCACCGGCAATCCAAAGTATCAGGAAGGCTTCGGACCGGCGCCGCAGGGCTTCGTTCAGGTGCCGCTCGGCGACCTCAAGGCCGTCGAGGCCGCAATCGGGCCCGAGACCGCGGCGATCATGGTCGAACCGATTCAGGGTGAGGGCGGCATCCGCCTCGTCGCCAGTCAGTTCCTGCGTGAACTCAGGGCGCTCTGCGACAAGAACGGGCTGCTGCTCGTGTTCGACGAGGTGCAGACCGGCGTCGGCCGCACCGGCAAGTTCTTCGCCTATGAATGGTCGGGCGTGAAGCCGGACATCATGTCGCTTGCCAAGGGCATCGCCGGCGGCTTCCCGCTGGGCGCCTGTCTCGCCACCGCCGAGGCGGCCAAGGGCATGACGCCGGGCACCCACGGCTCGACCTTCGGCGGCAATCCGCTGGCCATGGCGGTCGGCAAGGCGACTGTCGACATCATCTCCGATCCCGGCTTCCTCGAGACCGTCCGCAAGCGCGGGCTCTATCTCAAGCAGCGGCTGGCCGCAGTGGTCGACGCTCATCCCGATGTCGTCGCCGAGATTCGCGGCGAGGGCCTGCTGGTCGGCATACGCTGCATCAAGCCGGTGGCCGAAGTCGTCACGGCGCTTCGCGACAACGGGCTGCTTGCGGCCGGCGCCGGCGAGAACGTCGTCCGGTTGTTGCCGCCGCTCAATGTCAGCGAGGCCGAGATCGACGAGGCGATTTCCCGCCTCGATGGAGCGCTGACGGCGCTTTCGCCGGCCACGGCAACGGCGGAGTAGGGGGTGCGCCGATGGTTCACCACTTCCTCGATATCGCCGACCTCGATTCGGCCACGCTAAGAGCCATTCTCGACGAGAGCCGGGAGCTGAAGCGCGTCCGCCGCACGCCCGCGGCGCCGAAGCCGCTCGCCGGCAAGACCCTCGCCATGATCTTCGACAAGCAATCGACGCGCACCCGCGTGTCGTTCGACGTCGGCATGCGCGAGCTCGGTGGCGAGCCGATCATGCTGACCGGCAAGGAGATGCAGCTGAGCCGCGAGGAGACGGTCGCCGATACGGCGCGCGTGCTGTCGCGCTACGTCGATGGCATCATGATCCGCATCCTCGACCACGAACTGGTCAGGGATCTCGCCGCGAATGCGTCGATTCCGGTGATTAACGGACTGACCCGCCTGTCGCATCCCTGCCAGGTGATGGCCGATGTGATGACGTTCGAGGAGAAGAAAGGCCCGATCGCCGGCCGCACGATCGCCTGGATGGGTGACGCCAACAACGTGCTGGCCTCCTGGGTCCACGCCGCGTCGCGCTTTGATTTCAAGCTCAACGTCGCCTCGCCGCCGGAACTGGCGCCGAAGCCCGCACTGATGGATTGGGCGAAAGCCAACGGTGCGGCGGTGAGCACGACTAGCGACCCTCATGCGGCGGCGGCTGGTGCCGATTGCATCGTCACCGATACCTGGGTGTCCATGGGCGACGACGAGCGCGAGCGCCGCCACAATCTGCTCAAGCCGTATCAGGTGAACGCCCGGCTGATGGCCGATGCCAAGCCGGACGCGATCTTCATGCACTGCCTGCCCGCCCACCGCGGCGAGGAGGTCACCGACGAGGTGATCGACGGCCCGGCTTCGGTCGTCTTCGACGAGGCTGAGAACCGGCTGCACGCGCAGAAGGGAATCCTCGCCTGGTGCATGGGTGGACCGCGGTCGTGACGGTGACGTTCGAACGGGCCGGTGAGCCGATCGGGCCGGCGGGCGACGACGCCGTGCGCCCGTTCGAGGTCGCGGCGATCGACGTGCGCGGCCGGGTGATCCAGATGGGGCCGGTTCTCGACGTGATCCTCGCCCGGCACGACTATCCCACGGCGGTCGCGCGGCTGTTGGCCGAGGCGACCGTGCTGGCCGTGCTGCTCGGCTCGTCGCTGAAATTCGACGGCAAGTTCATCCTGCAGACCGAGACCGACGGCCCGGTCGACATGCTGGTCGTCGACTACCGCACCAATGGCGGCATCCGCGCCTACGCCCGTTTCGATGGGGCCGCCGTGACCGCCGCCCAGGCGGCCGGCGCCGCCCGGCCGGGCGAACTGCTCGGCAGCGGCACCCTGGCCATGACCATCGACCAGGGCGTCCACATGAACCGCTATCAGGGCGTCGTACCGCTGGAAGGCGAGAGCCTTGAGGAAGTGGCTCACACCTATTTCCGCCAGTCGGAGCAGATACCCACGCGCCTGCGCCTGGCGGTCGCCGAGATGCACGTGCGCGAAGGCGACCGGTTGCGGCACGGATGGCGCGCCGGCGGTCTGCTCGTCCAGTTTCTGCCCGACGCGCCCGAACGCATGCGCCAGCCGGACCTTCCCGGCGGCGACGCGCCGACCGGCGCGGCACTCGCCGATTTCGAGGAGGACGACGCCTGGACCGAGGCCCAGGCGCTGGTCGCAACCGTCCAGGACGACGAACTGACCGATCCGTCGGTTCCGGTCGAAACGCTGCTCTTCCGCCTGTTCCATGAGCGCGGGGTGCGGGTTTACCGCGCCGCCGAAGTCCACGACGAATGTTCCTGCTCGCGCGAGCGGGTCGCGGGCCTGCTTGCCAGCTTTTCGGCCGAGGAAATCGCCGAGAGCACCAAGGACGGCGCCATCTCGGTGACCTGCGAGTTCTGCGGCACGAAATACGACTTCGACCCGGCGGATTTCGCTCAGGAAAGCGGAACAAGCGATTCAATGCATTGATGAATCGTCGCTGGTTGAATCAGAATCTGAAGACGCGATCAGCCGTCGGTGAGCGCTAGTTCACCACCCGGTCGGCATTGGGTAGGTCGAGCGAGAACGCCGGAATGGCGATCGAGAACAGCTCGCCCTTGTCGTTCTGCATTTGGTAGGTCCCGACCATGATGCCGGAGGACGTGCCGAGTGGGCAGCCGCTGGTATAGGCAAACGTCTCGCCCGGCTTCAGAACCGGTTGCTTGCCGATGACGCCGGCGCCGCGCACTTCCTCCGTGCGGCCATTGGCGTCGGTGATCCGCCAGTGGCGCGAGCGCAGCCGCACCACCTCCTCGCCGAGGTTGGAAATCTCGATGCGGTAGGCCCAGAAATAGCGGCCATCGTCGGGGGACGACTCCGCCTCGACGAAACTCGGCTCGACCGTCACCTGAATGGCGCGCGTGGTCTCGCGGTACATGAACGGCTCCAATCTCGCCACCACGCGGAATTATGCGACGTGCGCCAGAGTCGTCAATTTCTATCCGCGTTCCGCTTACCGGCCCAGTCCGTCGAGCGCGCCGATCAGGTCGTCCGCCAGATCCTCCACATCCTCCAGACCGACCGAAAGGCGCAGCAACCCCTGGGTGATGCCGAGTTCCAGGCGCGCGTCTTCCGACAGGCGTTGGTGGGTGGTGGTCGAGGGGTGCGTGACGAGGCTCTTGGCGTCGCCGAGGTTGTTGGAGATGCGGATGATCTTCAGCGCGTTCGACATGGCGAAGGCCGCCTTCCGCCCACCCTTCACCTCGAAGGCGATCATGGTCGATCCGCCGGTCATCTGCCGCTTGACGATGTCCGCCTGCGGATGGTCGGCGCGTCCGGGGTAGAGCACCCGGCCGACGCGCTTGTGGGCCGCGAGCCGGTCGGCAAGTTCGGCCGCCGTCGCCGACTGGCGCTCGACACGCACGGGCAGCGTCTCCAGCCCCTTGAGCAGCACCCATGCATTGAACGGGCTGATCGACGGTCCGGTCTGGCGCAGGAAGGTATGCAGGTTATCGGCAATGAACTTCTGGTCCGACAGGATGATGCCGCCGAGCACCCGGCCCTGACCGTCGATATGCTTGGTCGCCGAATAGACGACGACGTCGGCGCCGAGTTGCAGCGGCTTCTGGAAGAGGGGCGTCGCGAAGACGTTGTCGACCACCAGCTTGGCGCCGGCGGCGTGCGCGATCTCGGCCACCGCCGCGATGTCGATGATGTCGAGCGTCGGGTTGGTCGGGCTCTCCAGGAAGAACGCCTTGGTGTTCTTGCGCGCTGCCCGCTTCCACTGCTTGAGGTCGTTTCCGTCGATCAGCGTCGACTTGATGCCGTAGCGCGGCAGCAGGTCCTCGATCACGTAGCGGCACGAGCCGAACAGCGCCTTGGCGGCGACGACATGGTCGCCGGCCTTCAGCCACGACAGGAACACCGAGGTGACCGCCGCCATGCCGCTGGCCGTCGCCCGCGCCGCGCCGGCGCCTTCCAGCAGGCGCATGCGCTCCTCGAACATGGCAACCGTCGGATTGGCGTAGCGCGAATAGATGAAACCGGGCTCGTCGCCCTTGAAGCGGCGCTCGGCCTGCTCGGCGGTGTCATAGACGTAGCTCTGGGTGAGGAACATCGCCTCGGAATTCTCGCCGAACTGCGAACGAAGCGTGCCGCCGTGGACCAATTGGGTCGCTGGCCTGAGGTGCCGTGTCGCCGTGTTGCCCTTTGCCATCTCGGTGTCCTTTCCAACAAAAAACCCGGCCGCGAAAATCGGACCGGGTTTCCATTCCCATCCGACCTTTTAGCGACTTGTTTAACGTGGCTGCAAGCCGGCCGGCTCAAATGACCACGAACGGAATTCTCATACGGCCATGTGAACTTGGCGTCAATCGCGACATCGGCTAAGGCAGGGGGCCGCTTGGCGTGGCGGGTCTGGTGTGGGGTGACATGACCGAGGAGATACCCGTCGGAATCCTGCCGGCGCAAGTGATCGAGAAGATGGTCGAGGCGGGCGCGATCGAGACCGCCAGGCGCCTCGATCCCGACCAGATCCAGCCGGCGAGCCTCGATCTGCGGCTTGGCGACGTCGCCTACCGTGTGCGCGCGAGCTTCCTGCCCGGGCCGCAGGCCGACGTCGCCGGCCGGCTGGAGAAGCTGAAGCTGCACGAGATCAGCCTGTCCACCGGCGCGGTGCTGGAAACCGGCTGCGTCTATATCGTGCCGCTGATGGAGAGCCTGAAGCTGCCGGGCGACGTCAGCGCCGCAGCGAACCCGAAGTCCTCGACCGGCCGGCTCGACATCTTCACCCGCATCATCACCGACCGCGCGCGCGAGTTCGACAAGGTGCCGGCGGGCTATGTCGGCCCGCTTTATGTCGAGGTCAGCCCGCGCACCTTCCCCATCCTGGTGCGTTCGGGCTCGCGCCTGTCGCAGATGCGCTTCCGCACCGGCGACGCTACCCTCGACGACAAGGCACTCATCGCGCTCCATCGCAAGGAGACGCTGGTCGACGGCGTGCCGCATGTCGACCACGGCCTGACGGTGACCATCGATCTTGGCGGGACGGACGAGGGCATTATCGGCTACCGCGCCAAGCGCCACACCAGCGTCATCGATGTCGACAAGCGCGCCCTCTACGACCCGGTCGAATTCTGGGAGCCGATCCCGCGTCACTGGTCTTCGGAACTGATCCTCGACCCCGACCAGTTCTACATCCTCGTGTCGCGTGAGGCGGTGCATGTGCCACCCGACTACGCCGCCGAGATGGTCCCCTTCGACCCGCTGGTTGGCGAGTTCCGCGTCCACTATGCCGGCTTCTTCGATCCGGGCTTCGGCCACAGCGAGGCCGGTGGCACCGGCAGCCGCGCGGTGCTGGAGGTCAGGAGCCACGAGGTGCCGTTCATCCTCGAACACGGCCAGACGGTCGGGCGGCTGGTGTACGAGCCGGTAACCGAACGCCCGCAGAAGCTCTATGGCACCGACATGGCATCCAACTACCAGGCCCAGGGCCTGAAGCTGTCGAAGCATTTCAAGGCAGTATGAGGCCTATGCGGTTTCGGCAGGCGCCTTCGCCACCCGCCGCGCGAACTCGGCAAAAGCCGCGAGCTGTTTGCGGATCAGATCGCGCGTCGCATCGTCGATGAGTTCGCCGGTGGTGTCGTCGATGCGATCGGCGGCCTTCGCGACAAGCACCTCGGGCTTGTTGAAGACGAATGCGTCGACGAACACGACATCACCTGGCCGTCAGGTGCGCTGTTCTGATGAGGCCCGTATGCCACCGAGCAGTGCTGGTGGGAAGCATCGATTGCTCCCATCGCAGAGAACCGAGCTTGTTATTGAACGGCTGGTCGTGCACACGCGACACCGTCACGGATGGCGGTCATCTTGATCGCATGCCCGGCAATCCGAGTAGGAGGATCAAGCGGCGGTGACGAATCGTTGGGATAGACCCCGTCAGCGTCGCCGGGCGGTCGAGATCGCGGAAGGCGACCATCGTCGGGTACCGATCCGGTGGCACTTCGGCCTTGGCCTGCGAACGCGCGAGCGTGCGCACGTGCTCCCTCAGCGTGCTTCCCTTCGGGAACGAGTCCCGAAACATGTCGAAAGGGATTTGTGCGTCCCAGCCCAGCGTTCCTTTTGGACCTCAGCAGCGCAAAGACGGGTGCGTGGTCCGGCGCCTCAACCACGATGCATGGCCGATAACATGCGCCGCACCGGTGGCGACCATATCCGGAAAAGTCATCATGACCTGATGACGTCCACAGTTGTAGCAGCGGACGCGATCACATCAGCCGATAGCGAGGGTGCCGCGCTGATCGCCACGTCTTGTGGCGCGAGATCAAGGGCAGGGCCCGTTCCACGGCCGCATTATAGGACCCGCGCCGCAACTGCCGCAGATCGAGAGAAACCTCATGACACCGCTCTCCTTGCTCTAGGCAGTGAACGGGGCCGGCAGCGGTTTGGTTCCGCTCATTCCCCGATCATCTTTTCCAGCGTCTCCAGACGATCGGCCTCGGATGGCGGCTTGTCCCAGCGCGGACGTGAAATGCGGGGAAAACGCATGGCGACGCCCGATCGGTGGCGCGTCGAGCGTTGCAGCCCTTCGAAGGCGACTTCCAGCACCAGCCCCTTCGCCGGTTCGTGCACCACTTCGCGCACCGGGCCGAAGCGGTTGATCGTGTTGCTGCGCACGAAGCGGTCGATCTCGGTAAGTTCCTCGTCGGTGAAACCGAAATAGGCCTTGCCGACCGGCACCAACTCGTCGCCGTCTTCCCCCGGATGCCAGACGCCGAACGTGTAGTCCGAATAGTAGGATGAGCGCTTGCCGTGGCCGCGCTGCGCGTACATCAGCACGGCGTCGACGGTATGCGGATCGCGCTTCCACTTGAACCACGGTCCCTTCGGCCGGCCGGGCTCGTAGATCGAGTCCCAGCGCTTCAGCATCAGCCCTTCGATCACCGCATCGGGCGGCGCCGCGCGCAGCGCCGCGAGTTCCGCGCCATTGGCGTAGGTGAGCAGCGGGGAGAGATCCATGCGGCCGGCGAGCGTGCGCGCGACGACCGCCTCCAGCCGCAGGCGCCGCTCGCGGAAGGGCAGGGCGCGGATGTCCTCGCCGCCATCGACCAGACAGTCATAGACGCGCAGGAATGCCGGATGGCTCGCGAGGAGCTTCTGCGTCACGGTCTTGCGGTTCAATCGTTGTTGGAGATCGGAGAAGCTGCGGACGACGAAGCCGCTCTCCTCGCTGTGGCCGACCAGCAACTCGCCGTCGAGCGCCGCCTCCACGTCGAAGCCGCCGACGATGTCCGGGAAGGTGTGCGAGATATCGTCGCCGGTGCGGGTATAGAGCCGGACGACGCCATCTTCACGCACCGCCTGAATGCGGATGCCGTCCCACTTCCACTCCGCCGCGTAAGCCTCTGGCGTGATTCCGGAAAGTTCGTCGTCCGCGATTGCGTGCGACAGCATGACGGGCCGGAAGGGCGCCTTCACCGTCGACTCCGGCCGCGCCCCGCGCCCTTCCAGCCACGCGAACAGGTCGCGGTAGGGCGGGGACAGCCCGTGCCACACTTCCTCGATGTCGTTGACCGGCTTGTCCGCGATGTCGGCGACCGCCTGTTTCGCCAGCCGCGCCGACACGCCGATGCGCATGCCGCCGAAGACAAGCTTGATCAGCGCCCAGCGGCCGCTGGCGTCGAGTTGATCGAGCCAGCCTTCGACCAGTCGCGGGCCTTCCGAGCGCGAGGCCGATTGCAGCCGCTCGACGATTGTGGAGAGGCGGGGTCCACCATCATCTGCCGCGGCGCTCTCCCTCCCCCCTTGCGGGGGAGGGTTGGGGAGGGGGGTATCCCCCGGTGCCAGCGAATTGCTCAAACCCCCCTCTGGTTTCGCTATGGGCCCGCCTCCGGCGATCCCGAGCGAAACCGCCTCCCCCGCAAAGGGGGAGAGAGGCGCAGTGCCGGGCGGCGGCGCGAGGGTAGCATTGCCCGCGTCCTTCGCCGGCCAGATCAGCGAGATCGTCTCGGCGAGGTCGCCGACATAGTCGTAGGAGTATGCGAAGAGCACCTCGTCGACGCGTTCCGCCACGACGGCGCGCAACATCGCCGGCTTGACGCTGGGGATGTCGAGGTCGCCGGTGAGCGCCGCCAGCGCATAGCCGCGGTCGGGGTCCGGCGTGGCGCGGAAGTAGTCGGTCATCAGCCGCAGCTTGGCGTTCCGCTGGGGCGTCAGGACGAGCCGGTCGAGGAGGGCGGCGAAAGCACGCATGACGGCCATAGTTAGGCGCGGCGGGCCGCCGCGTCATCCTCTGTGACCTACGCCACTGCCATCCGTGGCGCCTTGGCGTAGCCCGAAGGCCGCAAACACCGAAGAGCACGGAACATGTCCCTGAACGCCATCGCCGAAGCCCCCGTCGCCATGAAGCCGTCCGGAACCGGGGCTGTGTCCTGGTACGCGTACCTGTTGGTCGGCACGTTCACCTACCTCGTCAGCATGCAGGGCAACATCTTGCCGTTCCTGCGCGCCGACCTCGGCCTCGGCTACGGCATGGTGAGCCTGCACATCAGCGCAATGGCGGGCGGCATGCTGGTCGTTGGCCTGTTCGGGGACCGCGTCGGCCGCCGTTTCGGCCGCGCTGACACCTTGCGGCTGGGCATTCTCGGCGCGGGCGGTGCCGCCATCCTGCTCTGCCTCGCGCCGGCCGCCTGGGCGAGCATCGCCAGTTGCGCGCTGCTCGGCCTGTTTGGCGCGCTGGTTCCGTCCACCGCCTATGCCGTGCTGACCGACCTCAACCCCGGCAACCGCGGGGTCACCTTCGCCAAGGCCAACGCCGTTTCCTATGCCTTTGCCATCATGGTGCCGATCCTTGCCGGGATCTTGGTCACGCTCGGCTGGAACTGGCGGCTGATCCCGCTGACAGGCGCGGCGGCCGGCGCCGCGATCCTCGCCGCGCATGCGCACCTGATCGTGCCCAACAGTCCCGAAGAGGACACCGCCGCTGCCGCCGCGCATCTGCCGATCTGCTTCTGGCTCTACTGGCTGACGCTGGGTTTCGTCGTCGCGGTGGAGTTTTCCGTCCTGCTGTGGGCGCCGGCATTCCTCGAGAAGGCGGTCGGCATGCCCGCCGCCCATGCTGCCATCGGCGCGGCGGCCTTTTTCGTGGCCATGTTGAGCGGACGCATCGCCGGCATCTGGCTGCTGCGTGTCGTGGCGTCTCGGCTCTTGTTCTTCGGTGCCGCCGCGACGACGCTCATGGGTTACGCCATCTATGCCGCGGCCGCCGGACCAACATTGGCCGTGGTCGGCTTGTTCGTGCTCGGCCTCGGCATCGCACTGCTCTTCCCGCTGGTCATGAGCGCCGCCCTGGGTTCGGTCGGCCATGCCGTCGACAAGGCAAGTTCGCGCGTGGTGCTGGCGCCGGCGCTGGCCATCCTTCTGAGCCCGCCGCTGCTCGGCGCCCTGGCGGACGCCGCGGGCCTGCGCTTCGCCCAGAACATGACGCCGGTCCTGATGATCGCCGCCGTCGCGATCTACCTGTCGGCCGGCTTCATCCGCCGCAAGGCCGTGAAGACGGCTCCGGCCGCTCAGCCCCAGCGCTGACGCATACGCTGGCCGATGTCGACGCGCGGGCCCGCGGGCCGCGCGCGCGGTGCATCCGCCGCAACCGGCGGCCACAGCCGCGTGCGGAAGTGCGGCAGGATTGCCTCGGGAATGAACCGCGTGCGTTGTGTCAGGAGATGCCGGTCGCCGTTCCGCCGCTGCTGCAGCACGTAGCAGCGCTGCGGCACCATGATGTCGAGTTCGTCCTTGGCCCGCGTCATGGCGACATAGAGCAGCCGCCGCTCCTCCTCGATCTCCTCCGGCGTGCCGGTGGCGAGATCGGCCGGGATGCTGCCGTCGATCCCGTTGAGCACATAAACCGACTTCCATTCCTGGCCCTTGGCCGAATGGATGGTCGACAGGATCAGATAGTCCTCGTCGAGATGCGGCGGTCCTGCCTGGTCGCTTGTGGCGTCCGGCGGGTCGAGCGTGAGTTCGGTGAGGAAGCGCTCGCGGCTCGGATAGCCGGCGGCGATCTGTTCGAGTTGCAGGAGATCGTTGCGGCGCACGATGGCGTCCTCATGGATGCGCTCCAGATGCGGTTCGTACCACAGACGCACCTGCTCCATCTGCGAGGGCCAGCCGGCCCCGCCCGCGCGAAGCGCCGAGGCAAGCGCGGCAAACGCCGGCCAGTCCACGCCGGTGCGCGTCGGCGGCTCGTATCTGGCAAGCACTTCGGCAGATTCCGGCGAGGCTTCCAGCCGCTCGAGAATGCCAGCGGCCGTCGCCGGCCCGATGCCCGGGAGAATCTGAAGAACGCGGAAGCCGGAGACGCGGTCGCGCGGGTTCTCGGCAAAGCGCAGGAGCGCCAGCACGTCCTTGACGTGGGCGGCATCGAGAAACTTGAGCCCGCCGAACTTGACGAAGGGAATGTTGCGGCGCGTCAACTCGATTTCGAGTTGACCGCTGTGGTGCGAGGCGCGGAACAGCACCGCCTGCTGCTTGAGCGCAACGCCGACCTCGCGATTGGCGAGGATCCGCTCGACGATGTAGCGCGCCTGATTGGCGTCGTCGGCGACGACGACCAGCGCCGGCTTGTCGCCGGAGGCGCGATCAGACCACAGGTCCTTGGTGAAACGCTCCGCGGCAAGACCAATGACGGCGTTGGACGCGGCCAGGATTGCCTGGGTCGAGCGATAGTTGCGCGCGAGCGTGACGATCGCCGCCGGCGGGCTGAAGGTGCCCGGAAAGTCGAGGATGTTGCGGACGGTCGCCGCCCGGAACGAGTAGATCGACTGGGCGTCGTCGCCGACCACTGCCAGCCCCCGCCCGTCCGGCTTCAGGCCGAGAAGGATCGAGGCCTGCAGCCGGTTGGTGTCCTGGTATTCGTCGACCAGCACATGGTCGAAGCGCCCGCCGATGTCGGCCGCGATCGCCGGTTCGGCGAGCATCGCCGCCCAGTAGAGCAGCAGATCGTCGTAGTCGAGGACGTTCTGCCCTTGCTTGGTCTCCGTATAGGCCTTGAACAGACGCTTCAGCTCTTCGTGCCAACCGGCACACCACGGAAACGCCTGCATCAGGATTTCTTCGAGTTCCGCCTCCTGGTTGACCGTGCGCGAATAGATCGCGAGGCACGTGCCCTTCGTCGGGAAGCGTTTCTCGGTGTGCGAGAAGCCGAGCTCGTGGCGGACGAGGTTCATGAGGTCGGCGGAGTCTTCGCGGTCATGGATCGTGAAGGACGCATCGAGGCCGACTTCGCGGGAATATTCGCGGATGAGCCGGGCGCCGATCCCGTGGAAGGTGCCCGACCACGGCAACACCGCCGGCGCGCTCGTCGCCGGCAGCGCCCGCGCCACGATGCGCTCGACGCGCCGCGCCATCTCGGCCGCCGCACGCCGCGAGAATGTCATCAGCAGGATGCGCCCGGGATCGGCTCCGTTGACCACCAGATGGGCCACCCGATGCGCCAGCGTGTTGGTCTTTCCCGAGCCGGCGCCAGCGATAACCAGAAGCGGCGACGCGGCGACGCCGGCTCCGACGCCATGCTCGACCGCGCGCCGCTGATCCGGATTGAGCTGGTCAAGATAGGCAGCGGACATGCTTTGCGAATCAATCGGTTGCGCCAAAATCCGAGGAGATATGATTCACTCTTTGTTCGCAATGCTTAACAACCCTGGACTGCTGCAGAAGAGCGGTTCGCTAGACATGTCCGGGGCTTGCGCCGAAAAGTCGGCATGACCTGTTAACCTTTGGCCGGGATCGGCGTATGATGGCCTGAAGTGGAAGGCCGCTGTCGCCATGCGTAACCTGAGTCTCTCGGTGCGAATTCTGCTGCTCGCGCTTTTGCTGGTGGCGGTCGCCGCGTTTTGCGTAACGACACTCGTATTCGCGGGCGCGCTGCATCCTCGCGCCGTTCATGTTGCCGGCGCCGGCGGAGCCATCCTCCTGGTCGCGGCCTTGGCGGCGACAGTCTCGGCCCTCGGCCCCAAATATCGCCCGACGCCATTCCTGACGCCTCTGACTGCCGGTGTCTTCGTCGCCGTCTTGGCGACGACGGCCTTGTACGCGACACAAAGATACACCGCGCCGAAGCCGGCCAAGCCCGTCGTCGCAGCCGCGCATGTGGCCCAGCCCAAGTCGATTGTTGCGCATCCGGTAAAGACTGCGCCCGTCGTCGACACGGCTGCGATCGAGCCGGAGATGCCCGCCGAGCCCACGTCGGTCTCGCGCAATGTGAGTTTCGATCCGGACACCTTCGCGCCCGCGCCGCAGCTTCCGCTCGCGGCAAGTCCTCCCGCCGATGCCACGCCGGCGGCCATCGGGAATTCCACCGTCTCGCAGCGTGGCCCGATGGAGGCCGCGGCCGAGGCGATCATACCCAGTGCGCATGCGGCCGAACCGCCGGCGGACAAGATCATGGCCCCGGTGACAACCGCCTCGGCGATGCCGGCCGCGCCGAAGAAGCCGGCCGCCGTCGCGAGCATTCCGGTGCCGGTCGCCGCGCCCGCCGACGTGGCGGATTCGCCCGCCAATCTCCAGGTGAACTTCGACCCCAGCGGCCCGACGGCGCGCAAGCCCGGCGCGCCTCTGAAACTGGCAGTCGCGGCGGCAACGCCTGTGAAGCCGGCTATTCCGCCTCTTCCTCGTATCCGACCATGTGGAGCGGACGGGCCGGCGTGCCCCTGAGGGCGCACCATCTTACCAGCGCCTCCTCGCGTCCGTGGGTGACCCACACTTCCGCCGGATCGAGTTCGGCAATGGTGGCGGTCAGTTCATCCCAATCGGCGTGATCGGACAGAACCAGTGGCAGTTCGACGCCGGATTGCTTTGCGCGCTGGCGGATGCGCATCCAGCCTGACGCGAAACAGGCGACCGGGTCGGGAAAGCGCCGCGCCCAGCGCTCCGCGATTTCGCTCGGTGGGCAGATCACGATGGCTCCGGCGAAGTCGCCCTTCTTGCCGGTCGCGACCGTCGCCGGGGCGAGGGGACCAAGGGCGACGCCGAGCTCCTCATAGAGCCGGCAAAGCTTCTCCATGGCGCCGTGCAGATAGATGGCCCGATCGTAGCCGGCGTCGCGCAGCATGCGGATGACGCGCTGCGCCTTGCCGAGCGAATAGGCGCCGACGAGATGGGCGCGCTCGGGGAACTGGCTGACCGAAGCGAGGAGCTTGGCGATCTCCGCCTCGGGTTCGGGATGGCGGAAGACCGGCAGCGCAAACGTCGCCTCGGTGATGAAGATGTCGCACGGCACCGGCTCGAAGGGCGCGCAGGTCGGATCCGCCCGGCGTTTGTAGTCGCCTGACGCGACGATCCTGAGGCCGTCCTTCTCGACCGCGATCTGCGCCGAGCCCAGCACATGCCCGGCCGGGTGAAACGATGCCGTGACGCCGCCAATGGCAAGGCTCTCGCCATAGCGGATGGCCTGCGTGGTTCCAGCGAAGCCCGGTCCGTAGCGCGCCTCCATGATGCGCAGCGTCTCGACGGTCGCGAGCACGTGGTCGTGGCCGGCGCGGGCATGGTCCGAATGGCCGTGCGTGATCAGCGCGCGCGCCACCGGCCGTGTCGGGTCGATGTGAAAATCGCCGGGCGGGCAATAGAGCCCGGCGGCGGCGGGCGCCAAAAGATCCTCGGGTCGCATGGCCTGAAGATAGGCGTGTGGCGTCCGCCCGTCAGCCGCGGCGGTTCAGTATTTGGCAGGAGGATCGCTCGCCGGGAACGACTCGTCCGAGGTCTCGTCGGCCTCGTCCCAATGTTTCGGCGGGTCGCGCATGGCGTCCGGACCGGCAGGGCGCACAGGCGCCTTGTCCTTCCGGTTGGGCTTGGAGGTGTCGGAATAGGCGGCATCCGGACGCTTCTTCTTGTCGTCCGCCTTGGTGCTGTTGCGTTTGTCGATCGATTCCATGGGGTGCACTCCGCTGTCGCCGTCCCGTCAACCGTCGATGCCGCGTTCGGGTTCCCGGCTGCCACTTGCTTTTGCCGCTGGACCGGATATCTGCTCGCCGGCTTTTCCCTCCGGCGCGTGCGATCAAAGCGTGTCGTTTCCCGTATCCACATCCTCCGGCGACCTGATCGCCGACCGCCGTTTCAACCACGCGGCGGCGCTGGCCGCGGCCGGCGAGCTTGCCGCCGCGTGCGAAGTGCTGGAGCAGGCGCTGGAACGCGCAGAAGGCTGGGCGGAAGGGTGGCTGATGCTCGGAGAATGGCGTCAACGGTCGGGCGCCCGCGACGCGGCAATCTTGGCCTACCGTCGGGCCGACGCCCTCGATCCGTCGCGGCGGCTGGGCGCCGAGTTGAGGCTGGCTGCGCTCGCAGCCGCGCCAGCGCCCGATTCCATGGCCCCCGCCTATGTGGCGACGCTCTTCGACGACTACGCTCCACGTTTCGACCGCGAACTGGTCGGTCGCCTCGGTTACAGCGCGCCCGAGCGTCTCGCTGCGGCCCTCGCGACCTTCGGCGAACGGCGCTTCGCCCACGCGCTCGATCTCGGCTGTGGCACCGGTCTCATGGGGCTTGCGGCGCGCGGCCGGACAGAGCAACTGACCGGGTTCGATCTTTCGGCCGGGATGCTCAAGCTGGCCGCAAGCCGCGCCATCTATGACCGCCTGGTTGCCGGCGACGTGGTCGACCTGCTCTCCGCCGAACCGCCGGCTGCTTATGACCTGGTCCTCGCCGCCGATCTTCTGCCCTATGTCGGCGTACTCGGACCGCTCTTCGGCGCGGTCGCCCGGGCGCTCGCGCCCGGTGGCGCCTTTGCCTTTTCGGCCGAGCGCCACGACGGCGACGGCTTCATCCTCAGTGAAACTGTGCGCTATCGTCATTCCGCCGGCGCCATCGCCGACGCCGGCGAGGCTGCCGGCCTGACCGTGCTGCAGCTCGATCCGGCGTCGTTGCGCCGGGAGGCCGGCGAGCCGGTTCCGGGCCTGATCGGCCTTCTGGTGCGGCCGGCTGACGTCGTGCCGCTTACCCCGCGGCCGCAAGGCAATGGCAGCATGCCCCGCGCGGCCTGATGGACGCGCCTCCACAGGAACGCTACCTCTGAGCGCGTGACCGCGCGCGCCCTCGTCAAGGAACCGGACGGGCTTTTGCCCGCACCCTTTGCCGCCTGGTTCGCCGCGCGCGGCTGGACCCCACGCCCGCATCAACTCGAACTGCTCGCCAAGGCAAGCGCCGGGCGCTCCACCTTGCTCATCGCGCCGACCGGCGCCGGCAAGACGCTGGCCGGTTTCCTGCCGAGCCTCGTCTCGCTCAGCCAGCGCCCGCCCTCGAATGCGCCAGCCGGGCGTGGCGTCCACACGCTCTACATCTCACCGCTAAAGGCGCTTGCCGTCGATATCGCCCGCAATCTCGAACAGCCGGTCGCCGGCATCGGGCTCGACGTGCGCCTGGAGACGCGCACTGGCGACACCTCGCTGCACAAGCGCCAGCGCCAGAAGCTGAACCCGCCCGACATTCTGCTGACGACGCCCGAGCAGGCGGCGCTGCTGCTGTCGGCGACCGACGCCGACCGGTTCTTCGCCGATCTCGACACCGTCATTCTGGACGAGCTGCATGCGCTGGTCACCAACAAGCGCGGCGATCTGCTGTCGCTGGGACTGGCCCGCCTGCGCACGCTCGCTCCGCGCCACAAGACGATCGGCCTGTCCGCAACCGTGGCTGATCCGGACGGGCTCTGCGGCTGGTTGGTCGGGCAGGGCGGGGAGGGCGGGGAGGGCGGCGCGAGGCCCCGCCGCGCCGACCTCGTCACGGTCGCCGGCGGCGCCAAGCCCGACATCACCATTTTGGAGTCCGATGAGCGGGTGCCCTGGTCCGGTCACTCGGCGCGCTATGCGCTTGCCGACATGTACAAGGCCGTCGCCGCGCACAAGATGGCGCTGCTCTTCGTCAACACGCGCAGCCAGGCCGAACTGATCTTTCAGGAGCTCTGGCGCATCAACACGGAGGGCCTGCCGATCGCGCTTCATCACGGCTCGCTCGACGCTGGCCAGCGGCGCAAGGTCGAGGCGGCGATGGCCGCCGGCAAGCTCCGCGCGGTGGTGTGCACCTCGACCCTCGATCTCGGCATCGACTGGGGCGACGTCGATCTGGTCGTCCATATCGGCGCGCCCAAGGGCGCGAGCCGGCTTGCGCAGCGCATCGGTCGCGCCAACCATCGTCTCGACGAGCCGTCGGAGGCTCTGCTGGTGCCCGCCAACCGCTTCGAGGTGATGGAGTGCCGCGCCGCCCTCGACGCCAACTATCTCGGCGCGCAGGACACGCCCCCGATCCGCGCCGGCGCCCTGGACGTCCTCGCTCAGCACGTGCTCGGCATGGCCTGCGCGGCGCCCTTCGATGCCGCCGCGCTCCATGCCGAGGTCGTTTCGGCCTATCCCTATCGCGATCTTGATCGCAAGACGTTCGATCGCGTCATCGAATTCGTCGCGACCGGCGGCTACGCACTGAAAACCTACGAGCGTTTTGCCAAGATCAGACAAGGGCCCGACGGGCTCTGGCGCATCACGCATCCGCGCATCGCGCAGCAATACAGGCTGAACGTCGGCACCATCATCGAGACCGCGCTCCTCAATGTGCGCGTGTCGCGCAATCGCGGCGCCGGTTTCGCCGGACGCGGCGGCCGCGTGCTCGGCAAGATCGAGGAGTATTTCATCGAGACGCTGTCGCCCGGCGACACCTTTCTCTTCGGCGGGCTGATCCTGCGCTTCGAGGGCATCCACGAGAACGAAGTGGTGGCGACCCGCACCGCCGACGACACGCCCAAAATTCCGATCTACTCCGGCGGCAAGTTTCCGCTCTCGACCTATCTCGCTGCCGGCGTGCGCGCGATCCTCGCCGATCCCAAACGATGGACGATGTTGCCGGCTCAGGTTTCCGACTGGCTGCGCATCCAGAAACTTCGCTCGGTGCTGCCGCGCACGGACCAGCTTCTGGTCGAGACCTTTCCGCGCGGCAGCCGGTTCTATCTCGTCGCCTACCCCTTCGAGGGCCGGCTCGCCCACCAGACGCTCGGCATGCTGCTGACCCGCCGGCTGGAACGGGCGAAGCTGAGGCCGACCGGCTTCGTCGCCACCGACTATTCGATTGCCGTATGGGGGCTCGGCGATCTCGGCCTCGCCTTCTCGCGCGGCAAGCCCAGCCTTGCCGAGCTCTTCGACGAGGACATGCTCGGCGACGACCTCGAAGCCTGGATGGCAGAGAGCTACCTCCTCAAGCGCATGTTCCGCAATTGCGCGCTGATCTCGGGGCTGATCGAGAAGCGCCACCCGGGCAAGGAGAAGACCGGCCGGCAGGTGACTATCTCCACCGACCTCGTCTATGACGTGCTTTTGAAGCACGAGCCCGACCATATCCTCATGCAGGCGACTTGGGCCGACGCCAGTTCGGGCCTCCTCGACATCGGCCGCCTCGGCGATATGCTCAAGCGAATCAAGGGGCACATCCTCCACAAGCGCCTCGACCGCATCTCGCCGCTCGCCGTGCCGGTGATGCTCGAGATCGGCAAGGAGGCCGTGGCCGGCGGCGAGGCGGACGAGCACGTGTTGCGCGAGGCGGCGGACGATCTGGTGAGAGAGGCGATGGGCGATGGCTGAGGCGGCGCTGCGGGCTGACGAGGGCGCATCGGGCGCGCCGGCCCTCGTCGGCGTGATGGGCGTCGTGCTCGAAGCCTTCGTCGAAGGCGGGCTGTGGTGGGCCGATGAACGGCTGCTGGCGGTCGCCGACCTGCATCTCGAAAAAGGTTCGTCGTTCGCCCGGCGCGGCCGGATGCTGCCGCCCTACGACACCGGGGAGACGCTGGCCCGGCTTGCGCGACTGGTCGAGAGGCTCCAGCCGAAGGTCGTCATCGCCCTCGGCGACAGCTTCCACGACGACGACGGCGCCACGCGGCTCACCGTCCGGGATCGCACCACGCTGGACGGGCTGCAGGCGGGCCGCGACTGGATATGGATCTCCGGCAACCACGATCCGGATCTGCCGGCGAGCCTCGCCGGCATGCGCGCCGATGCGCTTGCGATCGGCCGCCTCACATTTCGCCACGAGCCGGCACCTGGGCAGACCGAGGGCGAGATCGCTGGACACCTTCACCCGGCGGCCCGCGTCATCGGTCGCGGCAAGTCCGTGCGCCGCCGCTGTTTCGCCGGCGATGGCTACCGCCTGATCCTTCCCGCCATCGGCGCCTACGCCGGTGGGCTCGATGTGCTCGACCGGTCGTTCGCCGGCCTGTTCCGCAAGGAGAGCTTCCGGGCGTTCGTGCTGGGCGAGGATGCGGTCTATCCGGTGGGGCCGCGCGCGCTGCGGGCCGAATGAGGTGGCCTCGCCGAAGATCGTTCCCGAGCTTCTATGCAGCGATCTCTCGGCCAGTCTTGCATTCTACGTAGGCACATGCGGTTTCCGCGTCCGTTACGCGCGGCCGGAGGACGCCTTCGCATATCTCGACCTCGACGGCGCCGAATTGATGCTCGAGCAGATCACGGACGGCGAGCGGAGCTTTGTCATTGGTCCGCTCGAACGTCCGTTCGGCCGCGGCATGAATCTCCAGATTGAGGTGGCCGACGTCGATGCGCTGCATCGGCGCGTCGGCGCGACATCCGCGCGGATCGTTCTTGCGCTGGAGGAGCGCTGGTACCGACGCGATCGGGAGGAGGTTGGAAACCGCCAGTTCATCGTGGCGGACCCGGACGGTTACCTGCTTCGTTTCTTCACCGATCTTGGCCGCAGAGCCGCGCGCGCGACCTAGTCGCGGCGGAAGATCACACCGCCGAGCCAGCCGACCAACAACGCCAGGGCAACGCAGATCAGCCCGTATGCCAACCCCTGGCTATGGGCGAAGGTGGACACGCTCTCTTCGATGCCGCTCTTCGACACGCGCAGCTTGTCGTCCGCGCGGGCGATCAGCGACCTGTCCGAAAAAAGGTAAGCCTCCGCCGTGTAGGCGCCGACCGGAATATTCGCCGGCAGGAAGAAAGTGGTCCGAAAGATCAGGCCCCCGATGAAATTGACGCCGACCTGCTGGTGGTAGAGGCCGGCACGATCCTTGAGCCGGACGAATGCCTTGCGGAAGTCTGTTGCGGCCGCACTTTGCGCATTTGGCTCGTCCGCCAGGCGCAGGGAGACGTTGTCGAAGCCAAGCTGAAGCCGGCCGAGGACCACTGGCGTGGCGAGCTGGTTGACGTCTACCGACGTGCTCAGCGAATAGAACGACGGCGCCGCCTCGAACGTCTCCGACGCGGCATTGGCCCAGATGCCGAGGATCCGGTCCTTGCGCCGGGCGACCACCGTCTCCTGCGGTCCGATGAGGAGGATGGCGACATCGTAGCCGCCGACGCCGGAGACGGATTCCGCGTCGCGGTCGATGACGCCGAACACGGTCACCGTGGTCCCGGTGAAATTCGAATTGATGATGATGTCGGGGGTCGAAAGCGCGATCGTCAGGCGTTCGGCGCGGGCCGGCCCAAGCGCCGCGACCAGCAGCGCGGCCGTCATCCCGACGAGCCGATTCACGGCGCCGCTCCCATAGCCTGCGCCAGCGAGTAGGGTTCCACCGGTGTCGCCACCAGCCCGGTCAGGAAGCGGATCGCAACCGCGATGACCAGCAGACCGAGGAGCGCGCGCAGCTGGTCGCCGCGGATGTTCTGACCGATGCGCGCGCCGAACTGCGCGCCGATGACCCCGCCGATCATCAGGATGCCCGCCAGCACCAGATCGACCGACTGGCTGGAGGTGGCGTGCAGGATGGTCGCCACCGCCATGGTCGCGACGATCTGCACCAGCGAGGTGCCGATGACGACGTTGGTCGGCACGCGCAGCAGATAGATCAGCGCCGGCACCATGATGAAGCCGCCGCCGATGCCGAGCAGGGCGCCCAGAAACCCGATGCCGATGCCCAGCGCGATGACCGGAATGACGCTGACATAGAGGCGCGATTTCTTGAAGCGCATCTTGAAGGGCAGGCCATGCACCCAGTTGTGCTGGCCGGGGCGGCGCAGCGGCGCCGGCCGGCCGCGCCGGGCGTTGATCATGGCGCGCACCGACTCGCTCAGCATCAGGCCGCCGACGAGGCCGAGGAACGTCACGTAGGCGAGCGAAACGATCAGGTCGAGCTGGCCGGAGGCCCTGAGCGCGTTGAAGACCACCACGCCGAAGCTGCTGCCGACGATTCCCGCAAGCAGGAGCACGGTGGCAAGCTTCATGTCGATGAGCTGGCGACGCCAGTAGCTCAGCGCCGCCGAGGCCGACGAAGCGACGATCTGCGGGGCGACGGTGGCCACCGAAACGACCGGCGGAATGCCCGAGAAGATGAGCAGGGGCGTCAGCAGGAAGCCGCCGCCGACGCCGAACAGGCCGGACAGAAACCCGACCGCGCCGCCCATGCCGAGAACGACCAGCATGTTCACCGAGAGTTCGGCTATCGGAAGGTAAATCAGCACGGCGACAGCGGGTCGGTCGGGAAGGGAAGCGCGGACAAGCCGGCCGCACGAATTGCGCCGGATAAAGCGCCGGTCGTAGGCCAGTGTCAACGAAACTCGCTAAGAAATGGCTAGCGAAACGGCGTGAGGGTGGACTTGGGTCCGCGCCCCTCCGGATCAGGTGCCCTGGTCGGCCAGGGCGGTCATCAGGCTGGTGTCGATCTGACCGGTTTCGGCGATGCCGTTCTGGCGCTGGTAGGCCTTCACCGCATCGCGGGTTTTGGCGCCGGCGACGCCGTCCGCCGGACCGGGATCGAAGCCCTGTTCGGCCAGCAGCGTCTGGATCTTCTTGACCAGGGCCTGCCGGTCGGTCTCGCCGAGAGTGCTGCCGGGGCCGTCCCAGCCGCCGTCGGGCGCGCTGACGCCATTCGCCTCGGCAAGCGGCGGTTTCGCGTGCCACGCCTGAACCGCTGCCCGCGCCTTGGCGAGATCGTCGCCGGAAAGCAGTTTGGCGACCTCGTCGCGGCGGGCGGTGGAGTCGCTGTCGCCCTGGGCGGCGGCGATCGCGAACCACTTGTACGAGGCAATGAGATCCTGCGGTGTGCCGAGGCCGCGGGCGAAGATGACGCCGAGGTTGTACTGGCTGTCGCGCACCCCGTAGTCGGCGGCGGCCAGGAACCATTGCAGGGCCTTGTCCTGGTCGGGCGATCCGTCGACGCCCTCGCTCATCATGACCGCGAGGTTATGCATGGCGTTGACGTTGCCCTGGTCGGCGGCGCGCTGATACCAGTCGACCGCCTTGGTCAGATCCTTGGCGACGCCCTGACCGCGCTCGTAGAGGCTGCCGAGCCGGTACTGGGCAACCGCCACGCCGCCCTCGGCGGCGCGCTGGTACCATTCGGCCGCCTTGCCGAGGTCCTTGGCGATCCGGTCGCCATCGGCGTAGCGGGCGGCCACCTCGAAGGCGGCGGCCGCATCGCCCGATCTTGCCGCCTGAACCAGCTTGTCGGAACCGATGGCGGGGTCGAGCGCCGGTCCCTGGCTGTCTTGCGCGAGCGGTGGCGCCGAAGCGGCGGAGGTGAGGGCTACCGAGGTCGGCGCCGGTTGGGGCAGCGTGTCCACCGGCGCTTTCGCATCGCCGCTGAACGCGTTGGCTTGAGGCGCGGAGGTCGCGTTCCCGAACCGGCTGTCAAACGCCTCCGGCGCGGCGAAGGTGACTTTTGCGTCCGGCGTTGCCGGTGCGACTAGAGCGGCGTTGCCGGCGCCGGTGTGCGATGCATCGGCGGAAGCTAGGATATCGGCAATGCCGGGTGTTTTGGCCGCGGCCGTGGCCGTTGGCGTCTTGACGATCGAGCTCGTCTTGGCGTTGCCGCCGACGAAGGTGTCATAGACTTGCATCGCGCCGATCGCGAGCACGATCGCGGCGGCGGCCAGCAGCAGCGGACGCTTGCGGCTTCGGATCGCCTGGCTGATGCGGGCGAAGGCGCCGGTTTTGGATTCGCCGGCTTCGGCCACTGGCTCAGCGGCCGGCGCTTCGACGCGCGACGCCTCCGCGGCCGCGGCTTGCGCCGCCCGGCGCGCGGCGGCGATGAAATCGGCGCGGCGATCGGTGGCCGGCTTCTTTGCCGGGGCGCCGGCGTCGGCGACAACCGCAGCGCCGTGGGTGCCTGTGGCGCGGTCATCGGCCGCGGTCACGCGTTCCAGTTCGTCCAGTCGGCTGGCAACCTGCGACAGCGTCTTGGCGGTCGGCTCGGCCGCTGCAGCGGCGGAACCTCCCGCCACGGCCGTGCGCAGGGTGTTGAGGTCCTGGCGGAGAGCCTGGATTAGGTCCGAGTCGACGCCGCGCGGTTCCAGCGTCCCCGAAAGCTCCTGCACCGCCGCACGGGCCTCGGCCCGCGCTGCCTCGATCGACTCACGGTGGTTGCTGGAGAAGAGCGTCTGCAGGCGGTCGAGGCTTTCCTCGACGTGATGGAGGGCCGCCCCGCGCGGCTGGTCGCCATCGATCTGGCTGGCAAGATGCGCGACTTGCGCCTCGAGTTCGGCCAATCCGGCCCCGCCGTCATCGACGCGGGTCGATGCGTCCAGCCGTTCGGCGAGGTCTCGAATTTGCCGCTCCAGATGGTCGGTATCGGGCGCACCGCGCTCGGCCATGTCGCGCCGG
This sequence comes from uncultured Alphaproteobacteria bacterium, assembly GCA_963781775.1. Taxonomy (GTDB): domain Bacteria; phylum Pseudomonadota; class Alphaproteobacteria; order Rhizobiales; family Kaistiaceae; genus CAVSRC01. Next base: position 198,605 of record CAWAHE010000026.1, read on the forward strand.
ATGGCGGCGATCTCCGACTTGATCTCGTCGAGCGCGCCGGTCGGCTCGCGTTGCGACGCGGTCAGTCCCTCGATCGCCTCGACGAGGCTCTGGACACGGGCCTGCATGGTGACCATTGACGCGATCGCCGGCGCCCGGTCGAGCAGATCGTCGACCCGGGCCGCGATCTCGTCCAGCCGGTCTTCCAGCCGTTGGGCGACCGCGGGAGCGACGGGTGCGTTGCGCTCGGCCAGCGTGGCCACGATGCTGCGGCTGAGCGAATCCAGACGCTGCTCGAGCCGCTCGATCTCAACCGACGCAACCGGCGTGGCCGGTGTGCTGAGCCTGGCGGCGATGTCATCGGTCATTGCCTCGAGCCGGCGCTCGAATTGCTGGACAGCCTGGTCGATGTCGGGGCCGCCATTGTTGCCGGCGAGCGCGACCTCGACGCTGCGGGCGAGCTCCGCCATGCGCATCTCGAGCCGCTGGATAGCGCGGGGCGAATCGTCGGATTCAAGTGCGCGCCGGATCGCCGAAACTTCCGAGCCGAGTGCGTCGAGGCGGGTGCGGTCGGGTCCACGGCCAAGCGCGTCGAGCCGTTCGCCCATCGCAGCGAAGCGCGTTTCGATCTGGTGAAGGGCGCTTTCGCCGCTATTGGCCTCGATCGCATTGCGCAATGCCTCGACATCCGCGCGGATGCTGTTGAGCAGCGAGCGATCCAGCGGCCGGTCGGTGGAAAGGGCCTCGATGCGGCGGGCGAGATCGAAGGTGACGCCCTTGTCCTCGGCGCCGAAGCGGCCGATGTTGGCCACCTGTTCTGTCAGCCCGGCGATGTCGGCGCGCAGAGCCGCCATCGTCGCGGCGAGCGCATCCTGGTCGCGATTTCGCGATAGCGCTTCGGCCTGTTCGTCGAGCAAGCGCTGGTGCGCCGAAATCTCGGCGATTGCTGCGGCAAGGTCGGTGGCCTTGGCGGGCGCGGGATCCGGCGCCGGCGGAGCGGATGCCCGCCCGCGGTCGGCCAACCGGTTGCCGATGTCGCTGAGGCGCTTCTCGATGCGTGCGATCTGTTCTGCCTCTTGGGGGTTGCTGACAGGTTGCTCGTAGGGCGCGATGAGACGTGCCTTGGCTTCGTCGATACGCGCCTCGAGACCGCGCAAAGCGGCATCGATTGTGGCGGTGCGCACCGGCGTCTTCGGTTCGCTGGCCTTGGGCCGCTCGGCAAGCAGCGAATTCAGACGAGTCCGGATGTCGTCGAGGGGCGCTGGCGCTTCTTCGCGCGGCGTCGTGGCCCGCTCGCCCAGGCGCGCGATGCGACGATCGAGATCGCGGATCGCCTCGGTCACGCGGGCCGTGTTGGCTCCGGCGCGCTGTCCTTCGATCATGGTGCGGGCGTTCTCGTCGGCATCCTCGATGTCGCGGGCGAGCTTTTCGACCATGGCCGAGATTCTCTTCAACGAGCCGGAGGGTTGGACTGCGCCTGAGGGGCCGCCGAGGGATCGTTCGATTTCGTCGAGGCGGCGAACGAGGTCGGGCACGGCCGCGCGCGCGCTTTCGCTCATGGATCGCAGGCGCTTGGTCAGCCGGCCGAGAGCGGCGGCGATGGTCGACGGATCGTCCTCGTCATGAGCGCTGTCGTAGTCGCCGACGGTGGCATTCAGCCACTCACTGACCGACATGCCGGCGCGCCGGGCAGCCTCATAGACGGCCTCGCGCGTTTCCTCGTCGACTCCCTTGAGACCCCACGGCATTCCCGATTTCATCGCTCGACCCCTCGCCGCGATGCCACGGCTGGCGAAATCCAGCGGGATTCCGCCGCGCACGGGGGCTCGCCAGAAGTGAATCGGCGCGCGCCCGTGCCACAACCGAGAGTTCGTCGAACATGGTAAACAAGCCGTTAACCAAAGCGCCGGGCCGGAAAACTTTGGTAACAAGGCTTAACGAATTCTCCCTATGACCGGCTTCGGCAACCTGAGGTACGGAATGCGGCAATGACGATCTACAAGGCCCCGGTCGACAACACCCTGTTCCTGCTCGACCACGTGCTGGGTGTCGGGCGCTACGCCAATCTGCCCGGTTTCGCGGATGCGTCGCCCGACGTGATTGCCGCCGTGCTGGGCGAGGGCGCGAAGTTCTGCGAGGCGGTCCTGGCGCCGCTCAACCGGATCGGCGACGTCGAGGGCTGCGTCCGCCACGCCGACGGCAGCGTCACCACGCCGCGGGGGTTCAAGGACGCCTATCGCGATTACGCCGCTGGCGGCTGGATTGGCCTCTCCGGCGATCCCGAATATGGCGGGCAGGGCCTGCCCTATGTCCTCGCCGCCGCGATCAACGAATTCGTCTGTTCGGCCAACGTGGCCTTCGGCCTCTATCCCGGATTGATCCAGGGCGCGGTCGCGGCGATCACGCTGCACGGCACTGACGAGCAGAAGCGGCTCTATCTGCCGAAGCTGCTCTCCGGCGCGTGGGCGGGAACGATGAACCTCACCGAGCCGCAGGCGGGCACCGATCTCGGCCTGCTGCGAACGCGCGCAGCGCCGAACGCCGACGGCAGTTACGCCATCACCGGATCGAAGATCTTCATCTCGGGTGGCGAGCACGATCTCGCCGAAAACATCGTTCATCTGGTTCTGGCCCGCATCGAAGGCGCACCCGAAGGCACGAAGGGGATCTCCCTGTTCGTGGTGCCGAAGTTCCTGCCGACGATGTCCGGCGCCCCCGGCGAGCGCAACGCGGTCACGTGCGTTGGCATCGAGGAGAAGATGGGCATTCATGGCAGCGCCACCTGCACGATGAGCTACGAAGGCGCCACCGGCTGGCTGGTCGGCGAACCCGACAAGGGCTTGCGCGCCATGTTCACGATGATGAACGAGGCGCGCATCGGCGTCGGCATCCAGGGGCTGGCGTTGTCCGAGGTCGCCACGCAGAACGCCGCGGCCTATGCCCGCGACCGCCGACAGGGGCGCGCGCTGACCGGCGCTGCCGATAAGAATGCCCCGGCCGACACGATCGTCGTCCACCCCGATATTCGCCGCATGCTCGCCGCCATGCGCGGCTTCAACATCGCCGCCCGGGCGCTGGCGCTGGAGACCGCGCTGATGGGCGACATCGCCGCCCGCTCGCCGGATGAAAAGGCGCGGCGCATGGCCGAGGATCGGCTGAGCCTGCTGACGCCGGTCGTCAAGGGCGTGCTCACCGATCGCGGCTTCGACAATGTCGTCGCCGCGCAGCAGGTCTTCGGCGGCCACGGCTATATCTCCGAGACGGGCGTCGAGCAGTTCGTTCGCGACGCGCGCATCGCCATGATCTACGAGGGTGCCAACGGCATCCAGGGTCTCGATCTCGTCGGCCGAAAGCTACCGCGCGATGGTGGCCGCGCCGTCACGGCGTTCTTCAAGGAGGTCGGCGATTTCACCAAGGAACACGGCGACGAGGCACTGGCGCCGTTCGTCAAGCCGCTGAAGAAAGGTCTGGACGATCTCCAGGCGGCCACCATGTGGTTCATGCAGAACGCGATGGCCAAGCCCGACAATGCCGGCGCCGGCGCCACCGACTATCTGCACCTGTTCGGGCTGGTCGCGCTCGGCTGGATGTGGGCGCGCATCGCCGTCGCATCGCACGAGCGCATCGCTGCTGGCGACGCAAACGCCGAGGTGCTGAAAGCCGACCTGTTGCTCGGGCGCGCGTTCATGGAGCGCGCCATGCCCGAAACCGGCATGCGGCTCGCGCGCATCACGGCGGGAGCCGATACGCTGATGGCCATCCCGGAAGGCGCGTTCTGAGGAGAAGCAGTCGGTGCCCGAAGCCTTCATCTACGATCACGTGCGCACGCCGCGCGGCCGCGGCAAGAAGGATGGCGCGCTGCATGAGGTTTCGACCGCGGTGCTCGCCGCCGGCACGTTGACCGCGATCCGCGACCGCAACGGCCTCGACCCGGCCACCATCGACGACGTGATCCTCGGCTGCGTCGATCCGGTCGGCGAGGCGGGCGGCGATATTGCACGCAACGCGATCTTCGCCGCCGGCTTCCCGCACACCGTGCCGGGCATGCAGGTGAACCGCTACTGCGCCTCCGGCCTCGATGCGGTCAATCTCGCCCATGCCGCGATCACCGCCGGCCAGCACGACATGATCGTCGCGGGCGGCGTCGAGTCGATGAGCCGGGTTGGTCTCGGCGCGGCCGGCAACGCCTGGGCGGTCGATCCACAGGTGGCGCTGCCCGGCTATTTCGTGCCGCAGGGCGTCTCCGCCGACCTGATCGCGACGAAATATGGCTTCAGCCGCGCCGATGTCGATGCCTATGCGGTCGAGAGCCAGAAACGCGCGGTGGCGGCGTGGGAGGATGGCCGCTTCGCGAAATCCATCGCGCCGGTCAGGGATATCAACGGCATCGCGATTCTCGAGCGCGACGAGCACATCCGCCCCGGCACCTCGATGCAGGGCCTCGCCGCGCTGACGCCCTCCTTCGCGCTTCTCGGCGAGCTGGGCGGCTTCGATGCCGTCGGCATCGCTGCCCACCCGGAGGTCGAGACCATCGACCACGTCCACCACGCCGGCAACTCGTCGGGCGTCGTCGATGGCGCCGCTGCCGTTCTCATGGCGTCGAAGCGGGCCGGCAGGAAGGCCGGCCTGACGCCGCGCGCGCGCATTCGCGCCTTTGCCAATATCGGCTCCGAGCCGGCGATCATGCTGACCGGCCCGGTCGACGTGACCCGGAAGCTGTTCAAGCGTACCGGCATGAGCTTCGCCGATATCGATCTCATCGAGATCAACGAAGCCTTCGCATCCGTGGTGCTGCGCTACCTTCAGGCCTTCGACCTCGACCCGGCCAAGGTCAACGTCAATGGTGGCGCTATCGCCATGGGTCATCCGCTCGGCGCCACCGGCGCGATGATCCTGGGAACCGTTCTCGACGAACTCGAACGGCGCGACCTCAACACCGCGCTGATAACGCTCTGCATCGGCGCCGGCATGGGCACCGCCACCATCATCGAGCGGGTGTGATGTGAGGCGAGGAATCGAACCCACTCCCATCCCTCCCCGGAGCGGGGAGGGGGGACCATGCGAAGCATGGTGGGTGGGGTGCGCTGCAGGGGGAGGAACAGCGAGCGAGCAGGCGACACAGCCATGACCTACACCAACTTCACGCGCGACATCGACGCTGACGGCATCGTCACCTTCACTTGGGACATGGTCGGCAAGACGATGAACGTCATCGACGTCTCGGTCATGGACGAGATGGAGGCGATGATCGGGGAGATCGCGACCGACGAGGCGATCAAGGGCGTCGTCATCGCCTCGGGCAAGGAGGCGTTTTCCGGCGGCGCCGACCTCGCCATGCTTCAGTCGCTGCTCGCCGCGTTTCCCCAATATGTGAAAGAGGTGGGCCGGGAGGCTGCCACCGCGCGGCTGTTTGACGAGGCCGGCCGTCTCGGCCGGCTTTATCGTCAGCTCGAAAAGGTCGGCAAGCCGGTCGTCGCGGCCATCAACGGCACCTGCGTCGGCGGCGCCTTCGAACTGGCGCTCGCCTGTCACGCCCGTTTCGTCGCCGACAACGATCGGATCAAGCTCGGCCTGCCCGAGGTGCGGGTCGGCCTGATGCCTGGTGCCGGCGGGTCGCAGCGCGTCGGCCGCCTCGCCAATCCGCAGGAGGCGTTACAGATGCTGCTCAAGGGCGAGCAGCTTGCGCCCGCCCGCGCCAAGGCCCTGAAGCTGGTCGATGCGGTCGTGCCGGCAGCCGACCTGATCGACGCGGCCAAGCGCTGGATCCGGGAGACGCCGCGCAAGGTTCAGCCGTGGGACGAGGACGGCTTCCGGCTGCCCGGCGGCAACGTCTATTCGCCGGCCGGCTACAATCTTTTTCCGGCGGCAAGCGCGCTCTATCGGCGCGAGACTCACGACAACTACCCCGCGATCCGCTGCACGCTAAAAGCCTTCGTCGAAGGTTTGCAGGTGCCGTTCGACGCCGGGCTGCGCATCGAGGCGCGTTATTTCGTGCACATCATGCAGACGCGCGAGGCCGCGGCCATGACCCGTTCGCTGTTCACCTCGATGCAGGAACTCGGCAAGCTGGCGCGCCGTCCAGCGGCGGTGCCGCAGGCGCCGATCCGCAAGATCGCCGTCATCGGCGCGGGCTTCATGGGCGCCGGCATCGCGCAGGTCGCCGCCCGCGCCGGCATCGCGGTCGTGCTGCTCGATCGCGACCGGGAAAGCGCCGAGAAGGGCATGGCGACCGTCGAGACGGCCTATGCCCGCAACGTCTCGCGTGGCCGCATGAAGGTCGCTGAGGCGGATGCCGCGCTAGCTCGTATTCGCGCCGATGCGGATTTCGCAGCGATGGCCGACGCCGATCTGGTTATCGAGGCGGTATTCGAGGATCGCACCATCAAGGAAGACGTCATCCGCCGTGCCGAGGCGGTGCTGCCGAAGGACGCCATTTTCGGTTCCAACACCTCGACGCTGCCGATCTCATCGCTGGCCGCCGCGTCGTCGCGTCCGAAGAATTTCGTCGGCATCCATTTCTTCTCGCCGGTCGACCGTATGATGCTGGTCGAGGTGATTGTCGGCAAGAAGACCGGCCATGCCGCGTTGGCGAGGGCGCTCGATTTCGTGCGCGCCATCCGCAAGACGCCGATCGTCGTCAACGATGCGCGCGGCTTCTACACCTCGCGCGTCGTCGAGACCTACATCGGCGAGGGCCACCGCATGCTGATCGAGGGCGTGCCGGCGGCGATGATCGAGAATGCCGGCGTCATGGCTGGCATGCCGGTCGGGCCGCTGTCGCTGAACGACGAGGTAGCGCTCGACCTGTCGCTGAAGATCATGAATGCGACGCGCGCCGACCTCGGCGCAGACGCGGTGCCCGATGAGCAGTACCGGTTGATCGACGAGATGGTCGGCAAGCGTGGCCGCCTCGGACGCAAGAACGGCAAGGGCTTTTACGACTATCCGGACAATCCACGCGAGAAGAAGAGACTATGGCCGGGGCTTGCGGATCTGTTTCCGCCGGTGCCGGATGCCGACGCGCTCGATTTCGCCGAACTCAAGCAGCGCCTGCTGGTCATCCAGGCGCTGGAGGCAGCGCGCTGCTTTGCCGAGGGCGTGGTCACCGACGTGCGCGAGGCCGATGTCGGCTCCATCCTCGGCTTCGGCTTTGCGCCGTTCTCCGGCGGCACGCTCTCCTATATCGACGGAATCGGTCTCGCCGCCTTCGTCAAAATTTGCGAGGGGCTGGCGCGCAGGCGTGGGCCTCGCTTCCGGCCGAATCGGCTGTTGCGCGAGATGGCGAAGAAGGGCGAGACCTTCTATGGCCGTTTCGCACCGGCCACCCGGGATGCCGCCTGAAGAAGCGGGGATATCCGGCAAAAATGTTCCCGGGAGGTCTGGACGGCGCCACCGGCAGCCGTTAAGAAAGACAGGTATTTATTCCTTTCCCCGACTGGCTCACCGGGGACCCGGCGGCGCGGAGGGCTCCCGATGCTTTCCCATGCCCGTATCTGGTCGGCGATCGATCGTCTCGCCGAACGCCATGAACTGACCGCGTCCGGCCTCGCGCGCCTCGCGGGCCTCGATGCGACGACGTTCAACAAGTCGAAGCGGACCGCCCCCGACGGCCGCCCGCGCTGGCCATCGACCGAAAGCATCGCCAAGATTCTGGAGGCGACGCGTACCGATATTGCCGGCTTCCTCGGCCTCAACCGGGCCAGCGCGTCCGGCCGCGCCTATGCCGGCCGACCGGTGCCGCTCCTCGGTTTCGCGCAAGCCGGCGCCGGCGGGTTCTTCGACGACGCCGGCTTTCCGGTCGGTCGTGGCTGGGACGAGGTCGAGTTTCCCGCCAACGAACGCGACAATGTCTTTGCGCTCCAGGTGAGCGGCGATTCGATGATGCCGCTTTATCGCGACGGCGACCGCCTCATCGTCGCCCGCGACTCCGCCTGCCGCAAGGGCGACCGCGTCGTGGTCAAGACCACCGACGGCGAAGTGATGGCGAAGATCCTTCGCAAGCGCACGGCGCGGTCGATCGATCTCGCCTCGCTCAATCCCGACCATCCCGATCGCAGCTTCAACATGCGTGAGGTGGAGTGGATCGCGCGGATCGTGTGGGCGAGCCAGTGAAGCATCTCATTCTCGTCGTAGCGCTTTGCCTGGCCGGCATGTCGGCCGGCGCGCAGGAAATCGTGCCGCCGCCCGATCGCAATGTGACGCCGGGAAATATGACACCGGGCCCGCGGGTCGACGGGCCGCTGGTGCGCGAGCCGGCGCCGCCGCGTCCGCCGGCACAGCCGCGCTGGTGGCGCTTCTTCCTGCCGGTCACCACCGATGCCGTGACCTTCAAGGTCAACGACAAGACCATCCGCGTGGCCGGAGTTGAGTCGCCGCCGGTCGATGCGAAATGTCCGACTGCGGGCGGCGAGCCGTGGCCATGCGGTAGGACCGCGCTCTACGCGCTTCGCCGGTTCCTGCATGGGCGCGCCATCGAGTGCTACTTCCCGCGCGAAGACGGCGCCGTCGACATCACCGCGCCCTGTCGTGTCGGGCAGTCCGATATCGGCCTTTGGCTCCTTGCCCAGGGATGGGCTCGGCCGAACGATCTCGCGACGGATGAATACCGGAGTGCCGCCAGCGAGGCGGTTTGCGCGCGGCGCGGAATCTGGCGGGGGCAGAAACCGGGCGCGGACTGCCCGAAACAGCCGCCGCCGAGTTCCGGCTAGGCGACGAGTTCGCCGGCGAGCGCGCGTGCAATGAGGTCGCGCGTCTCCGCGATGCCGTAGATGGCGACGAACGAGCCGAAGCGCGGCCCGCGCTCCTGGCCGAGCAGGATCTGATAGAGCGTCGAGAACCAGGCGACAGACACGCCCGGCCCGCCATCGGGTCCCTTGCGGTCGGCGTCCTGATAGCGCGGTATGGCGCGGGCGACGTCGAGCACGGCGTGCTGAACGGTCTCGGCTTCCGCGTCCGCCGGCAGCGTCGCCAGCTTCGCGTCGAGTTCGGCAAGCGCATCGCGCTCCACCGCGTCGGGATGACGGAAGACCTTCTTCGGCGCCACGAAATCGTTGTAGTAGCGCACCGCGTAGCCGACCAGTTCGTCGAGCTTCGGATGGGTCTTCGGCGTGACGCCGACGACGTGGCGAAGGATGAATCCCCACAGCACGTCCTTGTCGGTCGCGTTCGATGCGCTGGCGAGATTGAGCAGCATCGTGAAGGTGATCGGCATGTCGATCGTCGGCGGGTTGCCGGAATGGACGTGCCAGACCGGATTGCCGAGCCGCTGGTCGTCCGCCTGCCGCGGATAGGCATCGAGGAACGTGAAGTATTCGTCGACCGCCTTGGGGATGACGTCGAAATAGAGCTTCTTGGCCGCGCGCGGCTTCTGGAACATGTAGAGCGACAGGCTCTCCGGCGAGGCATAGGCAAGCCAATCGTCGATGGTCAGGCCGTTGCCCTTCGACTTGGAGATCTTCTGTCCGTTCTCGTCGAGGAACAGCTCGTAATTGAGCGTCTCGGGCGGCGTGCCGCCGAGCACGGTGCAGATGCGCGTCGACAACTTGACCGAGTCGATCAGGTCCTTGCCCGACATCTCGTAGTCGATGCCGAGCGCCGCCCAGCGCATCGCCCAATCGGCCTTCCACTGGCACTTGACCGCGCCGCCGGTCACCGGCGTCTCGACAAGCGCGCCGGTATCGGGGTCGCGATAGACGATGGTGCCGGCATCGACGTTGCGCTCGACGATCGGCACCTGCAGTACGTGGCCGCTCCTCGGCGAGATCGGCAGGAACGGAGAGTAGGATTGCTGCCGTTCCTCGCGCAGCGACGGCAGCATGATCGCCATCACTTCGTCGTAGGCTTGCAGCATCTTCAGCAGCGTCGCGTCGAAACGGCCGGCCCTGTAGTAATCGGTCGAGCTGGCGAACTCGTACTCGAAGCCGAAGCGGTCGAGGAATGCCCTCAGCCGCGCATTGTTGGCGGCGCCGAAGCTCGGATATTCGTTTGAGAAGGGATCCGGAACAGCGGAGAGCGGCTTGCCGAGATTGGCCGTCATCATCTCCTTGTTGGGGACGTTGTCCGGCACCTTGCGCAGCCCATCCATGTCGTCCGAAAAGCAGATCAGGCGGGTCGGCACCTTGTCTTCGGTCAGCAGGCGAAACGCCGTGCGCACCATGGTCGTGCGGGCGACCTCACCGAACGTCCCGATGTGGGGCAGCCCGGACGGCCCGTATCCCGTCTCGAAGATCACTTCGGCCGGTGACCTACCGCGTCGCGCGGCCCGCTGAACGATCTTCTGCGCTTCCTCGAACGGCCACGCCTTGGACCGGCGCGCGGCAGCGACGAGGTCGGCGGAAATATCGAGCGGCGGCAAGCTGTTGGGCACCGGCGTGGTCCTTGGATAGCGGCGCGCGGACCCTAGAAAGGCGCCGCCGGCCCGTCAACAACCGCCCCGCGATTGGCGGCTTGCAGCCAGGCGACCGAGGCCATAGGGTCGCCCGCAAAAGAGGATCAGAAGGCAATGAACAAGATGGTAAAGCCGGTTTCCCACCACGAGGCGCTGATCTACGTCATGGTGACCCTGTCGGCGGCCGATCGCACCATGACCGATCTCGAACTGCTGAAGATCGGCGACATCGTCAAGACGCTGCCGGTTTTCAACGACTTCGATCAGGACAGGCTGGTCGGGATCGCGGAGCAGGTTGGCGCCCTCCTGCAGGAGGACGACGGGCTCGATTCCGTTCTTGCCGTCATCTCCAATTCGCTGCCGCCGCGCCTGCATGACACCGCCTACGCACTTGCGGTCGAAGTCGCCGCGGCCGATCTGCACGTCGAGCAGGAGGAATTGCGCTTCCTCCAGATGCTGCGCGACACGCTCAATCTCGACAGCCTGACGGTCGCCGCGATCGAACGTGGCGCCCGCGCCCGCTATCGCACGCCCTAGCCTAGAAGAAACCGACCGGGAAATAGCGGAGATAGAGTTCCGCGTAGACGCCCTTCTCGTAGATCGCCTGAAGGGCGGCGTTGACCGCATGCTTGAGATCCGTCGATCCCTTGGCGAAGGCGATCGCGTATCCCTGGCCGTAGAAACGTGAGTCGAGATAGGGCCCGCCTGCGAAGACACAGCAGTTTGCGGCCGCCTCGCTCGCCAGCCAGAAACTGAGCTGTAGTCCGTCGCCAAAATGGGCGTCCGCGGCGCCCGACTGGAGCGCTCGGCGCGCGTCGTCTGCCGTTGGATACAGCTTGCGCCCGATCTCCGGAAACATCGAGGCGAGGTATGCCTCGTGCGCCGTGCTGGTGACGACCGCAAGCGTGTGGCCGCGCAGCCCTTCGGGCGAGATGTCCATGCTGGCGTCCTTGCGGCGAACGACAAAACGCGCCGGCGAGCGCAGATACACGTCGGAGAAGTCGAGCGTGGCGCGGCTCTCGGCGGTGATCGCAATGCCGGCGATCACTGCGTCGGCGCTCTTGGTGGCCACGCGGTTGACCAGATCGTCCCACTGGCGCGCCTGGATCGTGCACGGGACGGCCAGCTCGGCGCAGATGGCGCGGGCGAGATCGACGTTGAAACCGGTTAGGTGACCATTGGCGTCGAGGAAATTGAACGGCGGAAAGTCGTCCGTCGTGACGAAGCGGATCGCCTGGATCGCACCGGTTGTCGGACGCTCGATGCGGCGTTTCGGATCCCAGAAATCGGGAACCGCCGAGTCCGGGCCGGCGAAGGAGGCCGGTGGCGGCGGCGCGACCGACGGCGGTGCGGGCGCCTCCGCGGCAGGCGCCACCGCCGGCGGTTCGGCAAGCGGCGGGGTCGCTGGTTGCTCGGCCGGGGGCTGAGGCGCGCGCTGACTCGGTCGCGGGGAGTTGCTCCTGCGCCCCGGCGGAGGCATAGGTCATAACAACCACCGCGTGCAAAACCGCCACAACCAGGGCGATTCGACGCGAAATCACTTGAAGAAACATGGTTCTCGGCGGCTTCAACGGCAGATTGAGACTTCACGAATTGCTCGATTCCTGCTGACAATAGCACGGCGAAAGCGCGGCACCCGGGGGAGGCGCTACGCAAGGGGGGAAAGATGGAGGGTTACGACGCGACCCGTCGGGCGCTCGTATCGGGCCGCGAGGGACGCAGCCTGGACGCGGCCTATGCCGACCGCGCGCGCCGTCTCGGTCTGCCTTTCGCACCCGAGGTGATGCTTGATCCCGGGACGGTCGTTGAGATCGACGCGATCCGCACCGGCACGTTCGTCAAGTCCGCCGGCCCCGACGGCGTTGCCTTCACTGCCCCCGGCGAGGATACGCTCGGCGAAGTCGCTCATTGGCTCGCTCGCCATCCGGCCGCGCGTCAGCGCCTCGTGGTGACGACGCCGTCAGCGATCCGCACCGCCCTGATCCAGGCCGGCGGGCGCCGGTTCGTCACCAACGCCGTCAACCGGCTGGCGACGCTTCGTCCCGATTTGTCGGCACGCCGGGTGGCGACCGCCGGGCAAATCGGCGCCGGGATTCTCCTCGCGGCCATGGTGGGATTTGCACTCTACGCCTGGCCATTGGTGACGATCATCACCGTCAACCTGACCGGCGCGTTTTTCTTCTTCGGCGTTTCGGTCCTGCGCTTCGTTGCGGCCGGCTTCGTGTCGCGGCAGGAGGTCTCCGAAGACGACGACATTGCCGAGGGCGGCGACGACCAACTCCCCATCTACACGATCCTCGTTCCTCTGCTGCGCGAAGCGCATCTCGTTCCCGATCTCGTGGCGGCGCTTGACCGCATCGACTGGCCGCGCGATCGCCTCGACATCAAATTCATCGTCGAAGCCGACGACGCCGACACCATCGTCGCGGCCAGGACGTGGGCGCACGGCCCCGAATACGAAGTGATCCTCGTCCCCGTCGCCTTGCCGCGCACCAAGCCAAAAGCGCTGTCCTTCGCGCTGCCCTTTGCGCGTGGCGAGTTCGTGGCCGTCTACGACGGCGAGGACGAACCGCATCCCCTTCAATTGCGGGAAGCCTACGCGACGTTCGCGCGCTCCCCGCCGGAACTCGCGTGCCTGCAGTCCGCCCTGTCGATCGACAACAGCAACGCCAGCCCGCTCGCGCATCTGTTCGCCATCGAATATTCCGCCCTGTTCGATGGCTTGCTGCCGACGCTGGCGGCTCTCGGCATGCCGTTGCCCCTTGGCGGAACATCCAATCATTTTCGGCGCGCGGCCCTCGAGGACGTCGGCGGATGGGATCCGTTCAACGTCACCGAAGACGCCGACCTCGGCTTGCGCCTGGCGCGGTTCGGGTATCGGTCGGCAACCATCGGCCTGCCGACCTTGGAGGAGGCGCCGGTCTCGCTGCGGCCGTGGATACGACAGCGCACACGTTGGTTCAAAGGCTGGATGCGCCCTGTCAAGTGGGGTGAATATCCCTTAATAATCAATTGGTTGCGTCATAATTCGTTAGCGTAGTAGCCCACTGTCGCAACGGCATCGCAACAGCCAGGCGATGCCTAGCCGACATTGTCGGATCCGAAGGACCTAAGTGATGATCGTATTCGCGCTAAATCGTAACTCGCGATAATCCCCCATTATCACGACCCAAGAACGCCCACGCACTCGCCCCAGTCCCAGCCCCCCAACGCTCCCGTGCAATTGATTGCACAGACCATGACGAGGCCATCGTCCGCTTCCTCCGCAACAGCCTCTCCGAAAACACCCGCCGGGCCTATCGATCCGATCTCGCACACTTCCTCGCCTGGGGTGGGCGCATCCCGGCCACGGATCGTCTCGTCGCGTCCTACCTCGCCGTCCATGCGGAAGAGCTGAGTGTTGCCACTTTGGGCCGCCGCCTGGTGTCTATGTCGAGGGCGCATCAGGCGCGGGGCCTTCCCAACCCGGCACGCTCGCCACTTGTCCGCGCGACCCTGCAGGGCATCAGGCGGACCTTTGGTATCGCGCAGAAGCAGGCCAAGCCCCTGCTTGCCAAAGACATCGCTCGCATCGTCGGCCGAATGGGGCCCCGCCCGAAAGAACTCCGCGATCGCGCGTTGTTGCTGATCGGCTTCGCGGGAGGGTTTCGTCGCTCGGAACTGGTCGCCCTGAATGTCTCCGACATCGAACGCCACAAGAACGGCATCATCGTTCACATCCGTCGCTCGAAGACCGACCAGGTCGGAGCCGGGCGCAAGATCGGAATACCGTTCGGGCGCCGCGGCGGTCGGTGTCCCGTGGTGCTCTCTGGATCGATGGCTGGCTCGCTCGCGTGCGACTGACGGCGCTGTCTTCCGTAGGGTGGATCGTCACGGAAACGTGTTGGCCGTCCGAATGTCGGGCGAAGCGGTGTCGCTGGTCGTGAAGGAGCGACTGGCTGGTGCTAGAATCGATCCGACCGGCTATTCCGGACATAGTCTGCGATCCGGCTTCGTGACCTCAGCCGCACTGGCGGGCGAACCAACCTGGAAGATTCAACGGCAGACCGGTCACAAGTCCGTGGCGATGCTTGACCGCTATATTCGATACGAGGAACTCCTTCTAGAGACCGCATCACCCCGCCTGCGGGCGCTCTAGGCGATTTGATTCTCAGCCATTAGTTCGGCTTGCTGAATAACAAGCTGCGTAGCGGCCTCCTGCGCGTCAGGCGGATAGCCGTACTTCGTAAGCAGACGCCGAATAGTCCTTCTCATGTCCGCGCGAACGGCATCTCTTTGAGTCCAGTCGAGCGTGGCCTTGCGTTTGATGCTCTCCGCCAACTCGCGGGCGATCAAGCGAAGTGTGTCGTCCTTCAAGACCTCGCATGCAGACTCGTTATCCGAGAGGGCTTGGTAGAATGCGACTTCTTCCTCGCTAAGCCCGGTTTCACGTCCTTCCTCAATCGCGATCGTGAACGTCTTGGCAAGCCCTATGAGCTCTTCGATTACCTGCGCCGTTGAAATCGCTCGGTTTGAGTACCGCGTCAGCACAGTTTCAAGAGACTCGCGGAACGTGCGCGACTGCACGATGTTGACGCGCTCGCGGCTCTTAATTTGATCGCTCAACAGCTTCTTCAACGTCTCAAGCGCCAGGTTCTTCTGAGGTAACGCAGCGAGTCGGTCCAGAAACTCGTCGGATAGAATGCCGACATTCGCGTCAGGCAGTCCGGCGACTGCGAACAGGTCTATGAGACCATCCGCGTGCACGGCGCCGGAAATTACTTGGCGGATCGCCGACGCGCCCGCGCCGACTTTTTTGATCGGTCCGTCGTCTAGTCGCTTGCGGATGGACGCCCGCACATTCTGATAGAATACGAGATGGTTCCGAACCGCGTGAGTCTCTGGGCGCGGGACAGCTAAGGCAAAAGCCCTGGAGAGAAGCGCGACCATATTCATGAAGCGCTTCTTGCCGTTCTCCTGTCCAAGGACGTAGTTCGCGCCTTCGATGATAGCCGAAAGCTGATCTGCCTCGGAGCCGCGCAAGAGGGGAAAGTAGTCAAAGCCGCTGAAGAACGTAGCCAGTTCTTCCGCGTGGCGCTGCATGACGGGTACGGCTTCTTCTTGAATGCGCTCGACGGGTTTTCCTTCGCCGCCGGCCTGCGTGTATGTCTGAATGGCGTCGCGGAGTTGGTCAGCGATTCCCAAGAAGTCAACGACAACACCACCCGGCTTGTCGCCAAACACCCTGTTTACCCGTGCAATGGCCTGCATGAGGTTGTGCCCCGCCAGCGGCTTGTCGAGATACATGGTATGCAGCGGGGGGCAATCGAAGCCGGTCAGCCACATGTCGCAGACAATAGCGAGTTTCAGAGCGTCTGCGTTGTCTTTGAGGCGGCCAGCCAGTTTTTCGCGGCGCGCTTTGGTCCGGCCGTGCTTCTTGGTTCGCTCGCTGCGCGCGGCATAGGCTTGATCGCCCTCTCCGGGGCGCTTCTTGCTGACATTCGCATCCATCACGACCTTGATTGCGCCTTTCTCGTCCTCGTCGGCGTGCCAGTCAGGACGAAGCGCAACAATCGCGTCGTACAGGTCCATGCAGATGTTGCGGCTCATGCAAACGATCATAGCCTTGCCGTCGATGACTTCGGACCTAGCGTCGAAATGGGTCACGATCTGGTTAGCAAGTGTCTCCAACCGCTCTTTCGAGCCCGCGAGCTCTTCCAGCGGGACCGTAATGTCAGGCTCTTCCTTCAAACCGTCTTCGTCTGCTTCGGCGGCTTCAGCGATCAGCCGTTCGGCTTCTGTTATTCCCGCTTCGTCGGTCAGAAGTTTAATGAGCTGCATCTCATAGAAAATCGGAACGGTGGCGTCGTCGTCGATGGCCTGCTTGATGTCGTAGATATCAACATCCTCGCCGAATACGCCGCGCGTCGAGCGATCATCGCCTTCAACAGGCGTGCCCGTGAAGCCGACAAACGTCGCGTTCGGCAGGTTCTCGCGCATCCAGCGCGCACCGCCTTTGAGGAAGCCGTACTGGCTCCGATGCGCCTCATCAGCCAGAACAACGATATTCGACCGCTGACTTACAGGTTCGGCGCGCTCCGCGAATTTTTGAATTGTGGTGAAAATCACGCCCCCCGAAGCGCGGTTCAGCTTGGCCGCAAGGTCTTCACGGCTTTCGGCCTGTTCTGGAGTTTGCCGCAGAAGTGCTCGTCCATCGGCGAAAGTTCCGAAGAGCTGGCCGTCGAGATCGTTACGGTCAGTCACCACAACGATAGTGGGATTTTGAAGTTGCTCGTCGCCGATGAGCGCGCCGGAGAGCATAAGCATCGTGAGGCTCTTGCCCGAGCCTTGCGTGTGCCAGACGACGCCGCCGCGCGCGTCACCATCAGGCTTCAACGCGAGTTTCACGCGCTCGCGCGCACGACGAATGGCTCGGAATTGATGATAGCCGCCGATCTTCTTGACGATGCCTCCGGTACGCTCGTCTTCCTCGAAAGCGATGCAGTGCGCCAGATAGTCAATCAGCGTATCGAGGCGGAAGAGCCCTGTAATCACGTTCTCCAGCGTCGGTTCACCGGGAAAGCGGTCATCTTTGATCGACCGCCAGGGCGTGAAGCGGTCTTGATCCGCGGTAAGCGAGCCAACCCGCGACTGGTCGCCATCGCTGATCACGATGATTTCGTTGAATGCGAACAGCGCCGGAATGGTGGCTTTGTAGTCTTGTATTTGATCGTAAGCGGTCCACAGCGTCGCGTCCTCGTTGGCTGGGTCCTTCAGCTCAAGCACGGCGACCGGCAGCCCGTTCAGAAAGACCACAAGATCGGGGCGGCGTGTCTTCTCGCCATTCTTTATGGTCAGTTGCCGGACAACCAACAAATCATTTGCCGATAAGCTATGGCGGTCCATCAGCTTGGCCATATCGCCGCGCGTTTCTCCATCCGGCATGCGATATTCGACAGGGACGCCATCTGCCAGGAGCGTGTGGAACCAGCGATTATTTTGCTCCAGCGTCGGTTCCGGCGGTCGGGAAACGAATGTCACGGCCTGAATGATGGCTTCCTCGGGCATGCTCGGATTGAGCCTGCGCAACGCCGCATTGAGGCGCGGGACCAGCACCACATCCTCATAACGTTCGCGCAGGGGGTTCTCGCCGCCAGGGGAAATGTCCGCACCGCGCGCGGTGTGATAGCCAAGCGATTCAAACCAGCCGAGGGCGGCTTTCTCGACAATGGTTTCATTCATACCCCACCCCCTTGTGCCTCTGCGTTTGCTGCTTTTGCGGCCTCCTGTTCCTGCCTGTAGGCAACCAAAGCTCCCCGATACCCTATGGGATCGGTTTTAAAGAGTGCTTCGCTGGCGACCAGCCGCGCCTCCAGTACGTCGAATGGTCCGTAGTCAGTATCTATCCATTCGTCGAAATCCTTATGATCGCCATAGCGCAAGCGCGTCAGCGGCGCCTTGCCCGAGCCGTTCAGGTGCGTCTTGAACAACAAGCCGACGACCGCATCTGTCGCCCGCGCTAGAATTTCGGCATAGCGTGCGTCTAGCGTGGGTGCATAAGCGTCTGCGCCGTGCGCCGCCGCACCGTGGGCGTTTCGGATTTGCATCACTCCGTCGATGATGCTGTTGACCCCGCGCACCAGCTTTTCGGCACCTTCACGCAGGTCCGCATCCGTGCGGCCGTCATCGTGGATGCCGAGATGCAAAAACTTCGTCGTTTCGGCGATCAGCTTCGGGGCTTCCCAAGCCTGATCCGGGGTTTGCCCCCGGTCAATTAGGATCGTCTTGCATGTGGTCTCGATCAGCGTTCGGCAGAATGAAACCGCGACGCCGGGTTTGTCCGGAAGCGCATCCTCCAGCGCTTCGACTTGCTGTCGAATGACCAGCGACTCAGGGTGACTTTCCATCAGCTCCCGGCAGGCTACGAGACGGAATTGGTAGACCTCATCCGCCATTGCGCACCGCCTTCAGGCCAAGGGCCTCCAAGCTGGGTGCCTCCAACTCGCCGGAGATCAGCTTCGGGAGCAGCGTGTCGCGCAAGACGGTGAGTGTTTCGGCTTCGTCCTTCGTACGCATACCGCGTCCGATAATAGGGCTGACATATTCCCCAAACGCCGCTCGAATGGTGATAGGCGGAAGCGCAATCTCCATACCCGCAAGCACGCCTTCCCATTTTGCATACGGAATTGTGCTTCCAACAGAAGATGTTGTGGCAAATTCGACAGTCTTGTCTTCGCTCAACAACATCAAGGCATAATGCAAATCCGAAGCGGCTCTGGGCTTCAGAACGAATACAGTCGTGCGCGTGGTCGCTTCAAATGGTGAAATGCAGACTTTGTGAAAGTAAGGGCGCATCGCACCGAAAAGAATATCATTCGGATAAATACGAGTGAGGCTGCTTTGCGCTTCTGAGCCAGACTTTTCCCGCATGAGGAAGATTGACTTTGCGTCGATTGATTCGATTGGAACGTAGGGCAACGCCTCCGTCTCGGGGCCAGTCTTCACCCGCTCATTCCGGAGTTCCACGAGACTGCCCAAATTCTCAGCGCTCCACCCCCGTGGAACGGCGCCGACCGCCGAATCTTCAAACTCAATCGGGAGCTTGTCGAACAAATCCTGCGGCATTCCACGAAAGCTGGTGGCCCCGGCGGCTTTGGCCCGGATGGGCTCGAAATCGACGAACCACGCCCGGAACACCGCCCGCGCAATGGCCTCCAGCGTCCGGTTCGTTTCTCGTATCAGGTCGATCTTGTCGTCCAATGGCTTGAGGATTGCGCCAATAGAGGTTTGAACATCGACGTCGGGCAAAACTATTTGAAGCTGAGCTAGCATCGCTTCGTTGAGACTCGCTCGCGTTGATAGCGTGGAAATCGAGGTGACGCTCTCTCTGAAATCCGGAGACCGGAAGAAGTATCCAGCATATTCCGGGACGATCATCCTATTTGGCTTAGGTCGAAGTCGTTTCGTAAATCCATTAAAAGTGGCGTTAGGAATGTCCGCCAGCGCCACACAGCTCATACCCAGTTCATGCTGAGTTTCGCTGGTCCGCGTCAGGAACACGTCACCTCGCCTGACATCGCCAATCGCTCGTTCCGCCTCAGATGACTCAACTAGATCGCCTAGCTCCCTGGGTACGAAGATGTTGTAAAAAACATCCTTGAATGTGAGAAATGGATAGCCTCTTCCGAATGCTGTTCGTGGTTTCGATAGTCCGGAGCGGAATTCAAAAACCTCATCCAAACCATAGCTCGGACGATCAGAGCCCATAGCCGAGTACTCCGAGGTTCTTTCTGATCTCTACTGCTAGCGTGTCCGAAGCCGCGAGCTGATCGCTGAGCTCACCTACCAACCGTTCCATTTTTTCATCGAATGGCTCGTTGTCGGCTTTCCGTGCTGCTCTTCCTGCATAAGTGCGGGGCGTCAGTATGTGATTGTATTTGCGAATGTCCTCCAATTTCGCTGCCTTGCAGAAGCCTTTGAGGTCCGCATAATCGCCCGCGTTCTTCTCTCCGCGCCAAGCGTGGTACGTGCCCACAATCCTTCCGATATCTGTGTCGGCCGGCGGCGGCGAAGAGGGATAATTTCGCCCTGTGAGGAAACGCAGCGTACGCGTTTCCATCTGACCCATCTCGCGCGCATCGATGAACAGTGTTTCGCCTGCGCGATTGCGTCCGCCTCGCCCCTTGTCGAGGTACTTGCCCGACTTATCGCGCGTGACAAACCAAAGGCAGACGGGAATGCCGGTCGTCAGGAAGAGCTGCGGTGGCATAGCGATTATGCAATCCACTAAGTCCGCTTCGATGATTGCCTTGCGGATTTCGCCTTCGCCGCCCGCCTGGTGGACAGCGAACCGTTCGCCATGACGAACGCCGGCAATACCGCCGCCCTTGCCGTTCGGCGGGGCGAGGTGGTGAATGAAATGCTGTATCCACGCATAGTTGGCGTTGCCAACCGGCGGCGTTCCGTATTTCCAGCGGACGTCGTTGCGCAGTAGCTCGCCTGACCAATCCGAAATGTTAAACGGCGGATTGGCGAGGATGTAGTCGGCCTTGAGGTCCGGGTGCAGATCGCGCATGAAACTGTCGGCTGGTTGCTCGCCAAGGTTCGCCTCGATACCCCGGATGGCGAGGTTCATGTGCGCCAACCGCCATGTCGTCGGATTTGATTCCTGCCCGAAAACAGAAAGATCGCGCTTCGTTCCTCCATGCGCTTCCGTGAAGCGCTCGGACTGAACGAACATGCCACCTGAGCCGCAGGCAGGATCATATACGCGGCCCTCGTAGGGCTCGATCATCTCCACCATCAGCCGCACAACGCGAGCTGGGCGTAAAGAACTCGCCGCCCAGCTTGCCCTCGGCGGCGGCGAACTTGCCAAGGAAATACTCATAGACGCGGCCAAGGATGTCCTTCTTCTGGGACTCCTTGGTACCGACGGCGATTGAACCAATCTGGTCGATCAACCCACCAAGCCGTTCTGGCGAAATTCCACGTCGGGCATAATCGCGTGGCAGCTTGCCCTTAAGCTTGGGGTTGTCTTTCTCGATGGCGTACATTGCATCGTCGATCAGCTTGCCGATGTTGGGTGTCTTGCCCTTGGCCTGAATCTCGTCCCATCGCGCCTCCGGCGGCACCCAGAAGACGCTCTCCGCCGCGTATTCGTCGCGGCTTTCCAGAAGGCGCTCAGCTTCCTGCCCCTTGATGCCGTCACCCGCCAGTTCTGCTTTCAGCTCGTCCCGCCGCGTCTCGAAGGCGTCGGAGATGTATTTCAGGAAGATGAGCCCAAGGACGACATGCTTGTATTCGGCGGCGTCGATCGAGCCACGCAGTCTGTCCGCTGTCTGCCACAACTCTTCCGGGTTGATGCCCAGCTCTTTTGCGTCGAATTGCGCCGCTCCATCTGGATAGGTATCGATGCTCGCCATAGCGCTAAACTTCCTCAAAAAATTCGTCGTCGATCTTCGTTAGGTGTGGAACATCTTCGGTTCGGCGGCCGATCCGATATTCGATCATCATATTCCCGCCAAGATCAGAAGACTCGAAACGTTCCGTAATTAAAGAAGGCGATACTTGCAGGCTCGGCAGCGCGCCGGCAACCGCCAAAAGCGGTAGCGAGGAGAATGAGATGCGCGTCTCAACAAGTCATGCGTGTCTTGTTGTCGTTGCATCCGCCATTTTTTTTCGTTCGGCTCTCGCACGTTGATAGTCCAGCGCCGCTAAGAAGGCCTTACGTCTCAGGCGGTTTTTTGCAACCCACTTGATGGGGCCACCGACCGCGGTGACGCTTTCCCGCATTATTTTGGGCGAGTACGGAAGGGTCGCGGACAGTTGCCCTCTTAATTGAAAGAGAGCGCAGTGCCTGATGAAGGCAGCCTCCACACCGCTCAATCTCGTCGGCCGGTCAACCTTTGACGAACTCGCCTTCTCAGAGCTCCAACGGCCCATTCGCTGGTTGAGCGTGGATACGTCAGCATCTAGGTCTGAAGGCTGCCAGGAGGTTCCGGTCTTGTCTTTAGGCGGCCGCTGCCAATTCATTCGCGCCATGTGTGCTCCGCCGCTGCTATAGCTCGAAAGTCGCATTTCAGCCAATAGGGCAGCGAGAAGTTCCTGGGTAGCTAAATCGCGATAACATCGGCTTATCACGACCTAAGAATAACTACGCCCTCGCGGCGGTCCTGGCTCACCCAGCACAGCCCCTCCGAAAGCATTTCCTCCATTTGCGAGGGCCGTCTTGGCTACCGGCCGTTTCGTCGCCTCCCACCTCGCGGTGCATGCAGGTCTGTTTTGGTCCCGCGCAATTCAAAGCTGCGATAGTTGGAGAGTCCGAATCCCCACTTCCGGTGTCGGGTCAAAGTGGACACCATCGCGACGCGCTTTTGAGTCCGAGCCTGGCCGGTGGCTGACCTTCGCCGGTTTCCAGGACTATTCCGCGGGCGCGCCCACGACGCTCGCTCGGCGGAACAGAACGAAGGCGGCAATGCTGGCAACCGACATCGCCGCTCCAGCGACGAAGGCCACACCGGCGCTTCCCGCACTGATCGGCCATGCCTCCTACGAGTCGCGGGGCAATCATCATTGTCCCGTAGTAGACGGAGAAGAACACTCCCATGCCGAACGTTCGGCTCTCCGGCGACAATATCGTGGAAGGCAGGGTCATGATCGGCCCCCCCGCCAGCGCGAACAGGCCCCCGACAACCAAAAAGACGAAAGTGATTGCCGATGGCGGCAGGTGGGGCACGAGTGGCATCAGCACGGCGAAGCTTGTGAGACTGACGAGAATGATCTCGTCGCGGCGTCCGGTTCGGTCCGCGAGCACGCCGCCGAGTGGCACCGCCACCGAGAAGACGACCATGAAAACGCTGATGGCCGAGCCTGCGGCCGCAAGCGTCCATCCCTGCTCGCTCAGGTGCGCAGGTCCGAAGCTGACCACCATCGCCAGCGCGGCGTTGTAGAGCGCCCAGATCATGCTGGCGAGCACCAGTGGATAGATGGGGAGACGCGAGGGTCGGATGTCTGGGATCGCGTCGGCGGCCCCCTTTGGAGCACGGTAAAACAGCAGGAGCAGCACCAGCCCCGCCAGGATTGTCCATGTTACGGTCCACCAGGCCGGCGCCAGCCCGCCCGCCTCCGCAATCAGGGGAAGGGTGAGCAGGGCTATTGCGATTCCGACCGGCCACGAGTTCACGAAAATGGCCATGGCCGTCGAAATCTCGCGCCCGACGAACCAGTCGAACAACATCTTGGTCATCACGACGTTGAGGATGACCCCGCCGGCGCCCGCCAGCAGCCGAGAGGCCAGCAGCATGTTCCATTCGGGTACCAAGCTCGCCATGGCCCCGCCGATCAGCATCATCGCCATCCCGAGCGCGACGATGCGCTTGTCGCCGAACCGAGCGGCGACGGCGCCACCCGGAATGGCGATAACCACGCCCGGCGCCAAGTAAAGCCCAATCAGCAACCCGATATCCGCGAGCCCTACCGAATAATCCTTGATAATCAGCGGGGATAGCGCCCCGATCGACTGAAACTGAAACGCCATCGTGAATCTTGCGAAGAACAAGACGGTCAAGATCAGCCAGCGGTTCATTGTCATCGCGCCACCCCTCCGGAAGGGGGCACGCCCCCCCCTCGGCTATCCGTCATCAATCGGTTGGCCCGACCGGGACGCTATCATGCAACAAACGGCGATGTCCGGTGTTGGCGCAAAGCGGACCTCGAGCTGAAGCTCGCGAACTTCTGCTTTTGACCCTTAGCAGTTATCGGGCATTCCAAGTTTGTATCTAAAACTCTTGCCATTTTGTACGCTTGCGGCTGTGCGAAGGGCATGGCGTCGTGGACGCGCCCCTCGGCGATAGAGGCGGGCGCATGGAAAGAATCCCGATGGACCCAGCGGACCGCACGGTCCTGCGCGAGGCGCCGCCGGAGGCGTTGCGATCGTTCCTAACGCCGACGTCGCAGCATTTCGTGCTGGCGGCGCTCGGCATTCCGCGCCCCGGGCCAGGCGAATGGTCGGTAACGGTTGGCGGCGCCGTGGCGCGACGCCAGGTTCTGAGCCTTGAAGCGCTGCGGGCGCTGCCGTCACGCACGCTGACTGTCACCCTCGAATGCGCCGGCGATCCTCATGCGCCCGACAAGCCGAAGCGGCGCGTGAGCACGGCAAAATGGCGCGGCGTGCCGCTTGAGCACGTGCTCGCGTTGGCCGAACCACTCACGGATGCGACCCACGTGTGGATTGACGGCGCAGATTGGGGCGTCTATCGCCCGGGCACCAAATATGCCGAGCGCGTCAACGAATATCGCAAGGACTTGCCGCTCGAAAGAGCGCGTCGCGGCGACGTGTTGCTCGCCTACGAGATGAACGACGCGCCGCTGCCGCCTGAGCATGGCTACCCGTTGCGCATGATCGTGCCGGGCTTCTACGGCACCAACTCAGTTAAGTGGGTGAACAACCTGATCATCGCGCATGGCCGGCCCTACACTCTGTTCTCGGCGACGCTCTACAATACGGCCGAGACCGTCGACGGCGCGGTCGAGCGCCGACAAGTCGCCGAGATGCACGTCAACAGCCTGCTCAACAGCCTCCGTAACGGCGACGTGATTCCGACCGGAACTCATCGGCTGGCCGGCTGGGCTTGGGGCGCCTACGAAATCGAACGTGTGCAACTGCGCATCGACGAGAAGCCGTGGTTCGATGCTAAGGTCGATTCGAGGATCGAATCGGCTTGGCAGGCCTTTGTGGCCCCATGGACTGTTTCACGCAGCGGCCGATATATCATCTCGGTTCGCGCAACAGACTGCATCGGAAACACACAGCCCGAAGACGTACACATCAATCAAATCGCGTCGATCGAGGTCAATGTCGCGTAACTGCGGTCGGAAATCCGCTTGCCGGATACGAGTTGAGCTCGTTTTCTTATGCCAAGCCGCGCAAAATCCACGCCCTGTTGGCAGTCGTGAATCCCGGTGGCTCAATAGACGAGGCCCAGATCATCCTCATGAAGATGCGCGCCGAGGGTCTGGTGAAGTTCGACATCAATAGCGGGCTATGGTCGCGCGCTTGACGCCTTGACCACAAGCCCAGGCAGCCAGGGCATCGCACGGAGAGTTAATTCGACGCCGCAGACGTGAGAGCGCAGTCCCAACGCCCTTGCATCGGTTCTTTGGCGCGTGGGCTAATGCTGCGGATCAGCGTTCACAATAGCCAGCGTGCCCGCTTCGGTGATCTTTTGCCCCTGCGGCGTATCCTCGACGAAGCCGAAGGATTTCAGCCGTTGCAGGGCCAGCCAGTCGAAAGCTATTTCGTGCTCGTGTCTTTGTGCCAGAGCGTTGAGCATGAGGCGCTCGGATCGACTGAGGTTCGGCACGGGAGTTTCCATCGACCTTTGTCCTCGCGAAGTCCGAGCGTCTGCTCTAGCGTTTTACGCGCCTCACGGCCGCTGTCTTGTTCTTCCGCCTAGGCAGAATACCGAGCTTGACCGCCTTCATGCGCACGCCCGCCGCTGTGCGGCCCATGGCCTTGCCGATCTCGGTCATCGGTGTCTTGGCCTTGATCAGCGCCTTTAGCTGCCGGATGTCGTCCTTGCTGTAATCGACGCGATGACTCGCGAGCTTCTTCGGTGCCACGATTGTCTCCGTGTATGAAAGGCTTGTCTATTCGTCGCCCATGAAATCCGACTTGCCGATCTCCAAACCGTTGTTGCGCAGGATGTCGTAGGCGGTGGTGACGTGAAAATAGAAGTTCGGCATCGAGAAGTGGGCGAGGTAGTCGCCGCCTTTCATCGTCTGCTTGCGATCCCCGACGGGGAAGGTGATGTCACGATCCGCTGCCCCTTCCATTTTCTTCGCATCGACGCCCTTCAGGTAATCAAGCGCCTTGGCGATCAGGCCCTTGAGTTCGTCGAATGAAGCAGCATTGTCGTCGAGGGTGATGGGCTCTGCGCCGGAGAGACGCGCCGCACCACGAAGGGCGTGACTGCAGGAAATCTGGACCTGCCGCGCCAGTGGCAGCATGTCCGGATAGAGGCGGGCCTGGATGAGGGCAGCAGGATCGATCTTGCGATTGGCAGCGTACGTGGCAGCCTTGTCGAGAATTGCCGACAGGGCCTTGAGCCGCCGGGCGTAGACCGGCACGGACGCTTGATAGATCGAGAACGTCATTGGGCTTCTTTCTGGTGCGGGATTTGTAGGAAGGGAGGGGCGGCGCCGACTGAACGGACGAGTTCATACACCTAAGCCGGCCTGACGAGATAGACACCACAGGATGCTGACGACGTTTTGTGCCGGCATTGCGGGGTTACTCGCGATAATATCCAATTATCACGACCTAAGAATCCATCCGCATCGACTTCGGTCCAACGAAATAGCACTCACGGAGATACACACAGGGTGGCCTATGCCACAGCTCAATCGAGAACCCGCGTATAGAGACCGAGTCTTACGCCGGGCTCGGGGTCAATGAACTTAACGGTCGAAACGGAAAGCTGCCTGAACATCAAATCGATCGCTTCTTGCGAGATTCCATTGGCTTTGGCGATCCGAGTGATTTCAACTCGGGTTCGGAGATTTTGAGCAGTGCGTTGCGCAAGACTCTGACCGAAGTCGGGAGAACCTCCCCCAAATGGATTGGTGTCACGGCCAGGAAGATACGGTGCATGGAGGCCGAGTTGGCCACCCCGCTGGATTAGCCGCTGCGTGCCCCCGACGAAAGCGATCGCGCACGAACTGGCGCAAAGCGTACCGCGAAGAACCGCAACCGTGCTTCCGGTTCGCTGAAGGAGAGCTGCTAGCCTAATGCCCTCGTCCATGCCATTGCCAAAGAGACAACGAGCATCGATCACATTGTCACCGCCGCATAATCGCCGAGCCTACCGGTTCTGACTCATTTGAGCGTTGCGCGATACGAAACGGGTGAAAGCTCCATGCGATCTTGGAGAGCGCCCCGGTAAACAACAACATCCCTTGACGTAAAAAAGTTGAAAACGCGATAAAGGTAATAGCGTGCGCTGCTCTGTTGCGATTCTCTCAGTTCGTTTGACGACACGTAGAACGGCGTTTTGTCATCGCGAGAAGTTGTCTTTACTTCGATCCAGCGAGCACGACCATCTGTCTCGAACGAGGCTATGTCGTAGCCGTGGCCAGACGCCTCTTCGGACACCCATGCAACCTGATCGGCCAAGTCAGCACATCCCGCGTTGGTAAGCCGTTCCCTTTCGAGCTGTACAACATATTCCTCTCCCTTGCGTCCGAGCGCGCGGTTGTCAGCATCTCGTTTTGCCCAGTCGATCTTGGCCAATCGCTTTCGCTGTTCTTGCGGTAGTTCATCGGGAAGCGAAATGGCTGTGGTCAGGCCAGCCTTCGCCCCGATATGATCTTCAATGACAAATCTCACGAGTCGCTGGTATCGCGACATTGGCGCGTAGCCCGATACCCACGGCTTAGCCATGTCCTTAAGGACCGCGCTGATGTTCTGAAACTTGTACTCGAATGCCTTTACCGAACGCCGCGGGTTATGCTCGTGCAGCCTGCCCAGGAAGCTTTTCTTTACAAATGGTCTACCGCTCTCTTGCAGCGACATCATTTCAAGATACGCTTCGACAGTCGCCTCAACCTCTTCAAGCCACCAACCGATGTGCCTCATGCCTTTGACGCGAAAGCCGAGGCGATCCAACGCCCAGCCGGCATTTCCGGTGTCTCTTCCGCCATGGCATTCTCCGCTCAGAAGAGGGCGAGTGCCGTGTTGGTAGCCAAACGCCACCGCTGCAATGGCCTTGGAATCATAAGCCAAGTCGTTCAGCAGGAGCTCGTACTCTCGAGCGTGCCTGAACCCATGCAGCTCCAGGAAGACATCACGCGTAAGTCTATCGCACTCCTCGACGGCGGCCTTCACGGCAGTCGGGCTGGTGAGTGCACTGAGAGTTGGCAAAATTGTCTCCTAAATTCGCCGGGTCCATCTGCCGACGCTCAGATGTGATGTACCACCGATCTGAACGGCTCTAGAGAGCAATCTGCTCGTATGAAATCGGAAGCTGAAACCGACGCCTCAGTTCATCGATGTAGGTCTGTCCGTCGGCATCGAGCGAGCTTTCTCCGCAAATGACAAGACGGCTGGCTTGGTGCGCGCCGGGCCAATAGGCGTATTCCAGAAGCTGGCCAAGCGCCTCGCGCACGCAGGCGCGAGGTGAGAGCGCAGTCTTTATTTCATAGTACCAGTATTCGTCGGGCCTTTGCCTAAGGACGACGTCGATCATGGTTCCAAGCCCGCTTGGCTGCTCGCTGCGAACATTCTCAGCGCCATATTCGGCAATCAGCCGTCGGCACAAAGCGGCCTGCAAGAGATTGTGCTTGAGGGTGATGTTCAGTTCCCGCTCGGCGAGGGAGGTCTTGGTCGAGGCTACTCTGGGCGCGACGCCGGGGCGGAAGCTGAAACCGCGCTGGTCGGCCGTCTCATCAGTTCGCTCGCGCCCGTGTCCTTCGACATAGCGGTACAGAGGCAGGAGCCGATCGAAGTCGCCTAAGATGGTTTCGTGGTCGATGGCATCGAGCGGCTGCCGCTTGCCGAGAAACACGAAAGTCTCGGGTACGACCAACTCGGGCATGATGGGACTGGGTGCGTAGTCGCCTTCGCGCTGCCCGTTTTGAAAACGCCACATCCGCATGTCGCCATAGAAGTCGGGATAGAGCTGCATGTAGTCGTTGAATAACCGCACCTTCGGAACCAGAACCTGGATATCCGGCAGGGTTTGGCTAAGTTCGAACGAGAAGGCCACGCCGTGCCGCAACTCGTCGCGTCCGCCGATATTTTCAAGGCCGATATTGAATTGAAGCTCGGTTCGGCCGCCATGATGGAAGGCCCAATGAGGGTGTATGGTCTGACTACTGAAAATCTTGGTGCCTGGGGGGCGGGACATGCCCTTGAGTTCCGCCCGCATGGATTGAAGCGCCCCGATAGGATGACCTCGTGCCCGGGCGTTTAGCTCGTGCGCAATGGGCCCAATATTAAAGTCCAATTCAGGCATGGCCGTGCCTTCTAGCCTCGCCTCAGACATGTGTAGGCAATGAGCTCTACAAATCGCTCTCTCTGGCTAAGTGTCTTGAGTCCGGCATTCCTGAGACGTGTTTGAAGGGACAGGCATAAATGGGGTTTCCGGTCTTGTCACCCTCGACGACCTTCGGCCGGCGTGGTCCCGAGTATGAACGGATTGAGGACGTACTTCGCGCTGGTCTGATCAATCATCTACGTCGTCGAATATGGATCGCGAAGAGGGTTCGGAAGGCCGGCTGCTGCCCCGACTATAGTAGTCGCCGCGATCCGGTTCGTCGGAAGTCTTGTGAACTCGAGTTCCACGATTGCCTGATTGACCGCGACGATCCCCTTCTCGATCAAGGCGACGGCCTCGGCGTCATCGGCCAACGCCGTCGCGAACTCGGACAAGGCACTCTTCAGAGGCCCGAAGTAGTCGCCCGGGGCCTCACTGGGGGAGTAGTTGGCCGTCCAGGTGTCGATCTCGGTGTCGATGAACGGAAGCAATTCCCTGCGGACATCGCCGAGGATTTCTTCGATATCGTGCACGGTCAGGAATGACACAGTGTGTCGATCGAGGAATCCCGCATCTGGCGTCCGCACGGCGAGAACGCGCACCGTCGCGACGTGCTTCACGCGTTCGCTTTCTGGCAGAAGGCCGATCGCGTGTAGCTTGTTGAGCACGTCGATTGACGTTACGGCGTAGAAGTACGACATCACATCAAGCTGGCCGACGAAGTCTGGGTTCCGCTCAAGAAAGCGCTTTAGAAATGCGGAACCGCAGCGATGGGCAAGGAAGGTATTGACGGCATCGCGGTTCTCGCGCCGCTCGGAGAAGAAGGCTTCGATACGTCCAATTAGTCCGTCGTACCGGTCTGCCGGCACATCAACTTTGACACCTCCGAAGTTGCCGTCGCCACATGTCACCTCGGAGAGAAGCTGGCGCACCGGCGTCCCTGCTAGGTAGATGTCCATCAGCTCTCGGCTCTCCGCGACGAGCGAGGCAAACGCATCGAGCACCGTCGGGTGCTTGGCGCGCCATCCATGTTGGCCCTTCTGCTGGATGTGGATAAGGAGGCTGCCATCGAGTGGCTCCAGCGCGGTGCGCATGTCCGCCGCGGTGGCGCCGAGCAGCCCGATGGCAGTTTCTTCTTCGGGCAGCAGGCTGACCGGACTGGGAAGCCAGCCGCCACGCATGAAGACGAGCGAAATAGCGGCGCGGCTGGCTGGATCGAGGGTGCGGATGACTTCCTGCAGTAGCGGGATAGGACGTTCGACAAAGTCGTCCAGCGAGGCTGCCGAGACCGACAAGTTTCTGGTAAAGGCCGGATTGCCTAGCCGCCGTGCGATCTCCGGGCTGAAGCGCTGGTGGAGTGCGACTCTGTCGAGATAGGGCTTTAGTTGACGCTTAAAGGACGCGGGCTGAGTGCCAAGTCGGATGTGGTTGTAGAGAATCTGCTCCCGTTCGTCCTTCGAGAGCTGCTCCACGTGGATGATAACTTGAGAATCCTGGATTACCGGTAGCGCAGATTCCTTCAGGAGATTCCGGGCGTTTCGGTAGATGTAGTCGCGCGACGTGAAGACAAACTTGGCCCCTCGACGTATGGCAGCGCGTACATGCGGAAAAGAGGCGTTCCAATGCGCGGTCATCTGCCAATCGAGTTGTGTTGCACCGAAGGCATCGTCTACCCAGAAGAACTGCTTTTCGTGCGGGTTCGAAGCTGCGACGAACTCCGAAGGGTCGCGCACCTTGACTGTGAAGCAGTTCCACTCGTCGAGTGCCCCAAGCGCGAGCGCCGCCGCGATCGCGGACTTGCCGCATGCGGGCTCACCGAGCAGAAGGACGAAGCCGTGATCGACGATCGCGCGTGCGCCGGCCCGGAACGCGTCGGTCATAACGAACTTATTCATGTCGTCGCCAAGCGAGCTGAGAATATCCTGTGCCTGGTCGTAGGCGCGCTGGTCGAGAATGTGGCCGAGATCGCCTAGTCCATAAACGCGCGGGACAAGCATGCGGAGGCGTGGTGATTCTCTGATGAATTGTGAAATCTGCTCGACACCGTACACCCGGCAATTCTTGAGATTGGGAATCGCTTCAAACGCTGCACGGATGGACTCATCCGCCAGCCCCGTGAGCTGCATGTTTGTAAGTAGAAAGTAGTTGTCGGCGAGGCCGCGCGATGCAAGGCGCGCGGCTTTGTCTAGCTCGTCGGCTATTGCGCTAAGATTTATGTTCCGGCCAGCCTTTTGTGAGAACTTACATTGGACGGTGAAACTGCCCTCGAAGGTCTCGCCTTTGCCGGATGTCCAAGTGCCATAAAAGGCGCCGTCTCGCCCCCCGTCGTGCGAATCGAAGAAGCCTTGAACAGTTTGGCCCCACAGTTCCGAGGTCACCGAAAGACAGAGTTGCTGGAAGGCTTTCCATCCAAGCGATTGGAGCTCGTAAGTCGGCGAGCCAGAAAGAACGGTCTGTGCGGGCAAAAGGGGCCTCGAGGCGCTCGATGCGATCCTTAGTGGTCAATCCGCGGCATGACGAACTCCAAATCGGCCTTGCTTGCTGGATATCGTTATGTACATGGCTCCGCCCGAGGTTCATGGCAACTACAGCCCGAGGACCTGATAGGAATCGACAAGCTGAGCGCATGTCTTTGCTGCCGACCTTCCAACTCGCGATAAATCAGACTTATCACGACCTAGCGAGTCGCTCGGCATCACCGTTCGCGTCTCCTCAGTGAGGGCGCCCGGCGTCAGGCGCGCCGACTTCCTCAAGTTCATGGGGACCGTAGCCATTGCCGCCGTCGGCGCGAATGCCGAGACGCTGCGTTGGTTCAGCCAAGCCCCTGGGCCGATCGCGGTTCCGGCATTGCCGGGCCTTGACGCGGAGGTCGGTGGCAAAGCGCAGCAGACGCTGAACGTTTGCCGGGAACGGGTTTCGGGGCTTTCCTGAATGCCAAGCGAAAAATCGGAAGTGCCCCGGGCGGCGCGCCGCCGGGCGTTCTCGTGTTCAAGGGCTAGTACATCACTAGGCTCAGATTGCCTTTCGAGGGCAAGTTCAATGAGTTAACGGAAACAGCACTGGCGCGCTGCCCACTATCGCAACCGTGTCGCAACATTCGGTCGCGAGGCAACCGCCGAGTGGCGGGCCGTGATTGCAGACCCGCGTGATTGGCGCGGGCCGCGCGGCGCGTGCACAGTCGCCCCAGCCCACTCGCGACATCAACTCCGCCAGCGACGAGGAGTTCATTCTGTTCATCGACCAGTACGAAGCCCTGAGATGGAAGCACCGCGAACGCCATCTCGCGGCAACCTGCGGACCTCGATGGCGCCCTTCGCCGCTTGCCCTGAATTTATTCCCATTCCATCCTGTGGGCATGAGTCGTGCCCATGAAGACCTGCAATACACGGTAGAGGAGTGGACGACCGACGACTCCCGCATTATCGAGGTCTTGGCCCGCGCCGGCAGTCTCAGTGTGGCCTACGCGGCTTATTGGGCGGCCTTAGCGGCACGACCACGGAGTCGGATCGTGCTTCGACAGCGGGCTCTGGAATTGGCGGCGCGTGACCCGCTCCGATGAGAACCGCCCTCGCTTCGTGAAGCACGTCTTCAAGCCGGTGCGCCACCGTCTCATTGCCGGAACGCCTGGCCATCGCCATCAGACGCTCGCTTTCTCTGATGATCGTCACCAGCGCATAGCGGGCTTCATTGGACAACATGGGCAATCTCCAGCCCGTCGCACCTCATCGGCCATGTCCGGCTCCGGCTAGGGTTGGCCGTCACTGGTAGCCAACGCCGGCGATGTAGTTCGTCAAGAGGGTTTCTTGATACTCCTCTTGCTCAAGGAGCACCTTCAAAGCGTCGCGTACATCAAGGATGCCGAGGGGGCTGTACTTCTGGGCAGTGAGCACAGGCATGTTCTGAATGCCGCGTTCCGTCATAGTCTGCCAGGTAAAATAGAGATCATCATTCGGATCGCAGGAAATAATCGGGTGGCTCATTAGGTCGGCGACGGGCTCGTCGGCTGCTCCCGTGCGAGCCAGGTGACGCACCAGGTCTGATTTGCTCACCACACCTGTGGCCTCCCCGTTGCTCTTGCAAACCACCAAGAGCCCGATATGGCGATTGGAAAAGGCTAGTGCCGCTGTTTTCACCGTCGCCTCAACATCCACCCTGGCGAGGCGAGCTAATGTGAATTGACGTAGCATCTCGACGCGCATCTCACACTCCGACCAAGTGCCCACCAGTTGGGTTAATTCAGGCGTCATCTGTGTGGCTTGAATGCGAACTCCTGTTCGGGCCCTGTAACGCCAGCGGGAACAGTGATTGTCATGCGGGGCTCACTTGAACCGCCGGCGAGGCTTGCCCCGGCCTGATCCACCTCCGAGAGCAACGACAGCGGCGGATCGTGCAGCGGATAGACGGGTCTCCGCGCCGCTGGCAGCGAGTGGCCTAAGGGTGATGCTGCTGCCATTTCGGACGGCTGCGCGGCGACCGGAGACACGAATTCCATGATCGAAAACACCCAGGCACTGATCGCAATATCGGCAGGCACCTTGGTGGTTCTCCTGATAAAGGCAGGTACGCCCCCGATGCTCCTGTTCCTCGTCTCGCCAACACCCAAAATGACAGCGTTATCGTGGCCACAATTGGACAGCGGGGGGCATCACCGCCGATCTCCGGCGGTTCGCGCCTCAACATTCGTGGCCGGCTTCGGCCAGGGGCGTGATGCATTCCTCGTTGTCGTTCTTCACGCTGTTGACCGCGCGGCTCACCTCATAGGCCTTCATGTCGGCTTCGTCATAAGGTTTGAGCAGGCCAAGAAGTTCCTCAGCCGAACTTCCGGCCTCGAGCCACAGGTCATACGTCTCCGTTTTGAGGATCATCGGCATCCGGTCGTGGATGGCCGCCGTCAGGGGATTGGGCGGCCCGACGATGATGGTTGCCGATACCAGGTCCTCGCCATTGATCCGGGCAAACTCCCATAATCCGGCAAAAGCGAAGGGTTCGAGGTCCTTCATGACGAACCGGTACGGCTGGCGGCCGTCCGCGCGCTTCTCCCACTCGAAGAAGCCCGTCGCCGGAATCAGGCAGCGTCGCTTGGCAAATGCCTCCCGAAACAGGGGCAGCTTGGCTACCGTCTCCATGCGGGCATTGATGTGCGGGACCTTCGGCAAGGCCTTCATCCAGAACGGCACCAGGCCCCAGCGCGCCAGGGCCAGTTCGCGCGTGCCGTCCCGTGGGTCGATGCGAACGATCGGTATCTGGTCAGTGGGTGCCACGTTGTAGCGTGGCGGGAAGTTGGACGCGGGCAGCCGTTCGATCCTGAACAGTCGCTTGTAGGCTTCTCGCGCAATCAGGTTATCGTAGCGGCCGCACATGGTCAGACACTGGTCGTTGGGGACTCGCTCCAGATATGCCACCTCGCCGCATCAGGACAATCCCGGTTCACGCCATGGACGATTCACGGGTTCATCTGGCGCCGGCCCATCTCGGTCGTCTGAGACAAGGCGAGCTAAGTACTCTATGCGGCAGACTGGCCGTGACCGAACTCTCGCCGTTTGCCGCGGCGACGCCCAACCGTTGCCGGACCTGTTATTCCAAGGTCGATGCAGAAGGCATGCTGGACGCCGAGGTCCTGAAGCAAGTGACCCGGAAGAAGCCTGCGCAGAAGAAATGAACCTCGCCGCTCTTTCCGCTGATGTCCGAGCTGCCGCAGAACGCTTCGAACGCGAAACCAGCCGTAGTCTCAATGACAACCTCGGGCCCGGACCAGTTGAGGAGCGGATGGTCGAGTTGTTCCTGATATTGAATGGCTACGCTCCCGGCAAGGTAGCCACAGTTCGTTCAGCGGGCGACGAATAGGATGACGGTTCGACGCCGGTCCAAGAAGGATCGCCTCTCCAAGGCGCTCGCACTCCTGGCTGCGTGCCTGTTGGCAGGTTCGGCCAACGCGGCAGACATCACCGGAACGCCCGGCAAGATCGTCGACGGCGACACCTTTTGGGTGTGCGACCAAACGGCCTGCCACAAGATCAGGCTCTGCGGAATTGACGCCCCGGAACTGAGCGACCCACGCGGGCCGGCGGCCAGGCGCACATTGCAAACTCTTGTGGGCGGCAACGTCATCAATTGCGTGCCCGTAGGCGAGGGCACTGTCTGTGATGGTCGGTCTCGACCCACGAGCTACGACCGCATTGTCGCCCAATGCTTCGTCCGTGGACGCGATCTGGCGGCCGAGATGGTGAGTGCGGGGCAGGCGTGCGACTGGATCGCGTTCTCGGGTGGCGCCTACAGCCGCACAAGCGGCGGAGTCAGATGCAACCCGTGACTCCTCAGTCGCTCTCAGACCGGCATTTGTTTCCGGCACCCGGATATCTGATTCCGACCCGAAGCGGACGTAATCCTCGGACAGAGGATGAGGTGATTTCGCCGTGGCAGGTCTAGGTTTTTGCTAGATCCTGCGGGAGTAAAGGTCGTTCGCGCCGGCGCGGACAAATCGACCCCGGAAAGGCCCTGATGCTCTCCAAGTTTGCAGATCATATGTGGCTTTGCACATATCCCGTTCGATTAGCGGGCACCCGGTTCGAGGCGCGAATGACGGTGATCCGCCTTGCCTCTGGCCACCTTATGCTGCATTCGCCCTGCCACATCACTGCAGCGATCGGCAAACAGATCTCGGCGCTCGGTGCAGTAGCCCACATAGTCGCGCCTGGGAATTTTCACCACCTGAACACAGCCAGCGCGCAGGCGGCATTTCCAGAGGCAAAGACATGGATCTGTCCGGGCGTCGAGAAGCGGAGCCCCAGCCTGAAATACGACGGCGTGCTCGGTGACGTGGCACCCGTTGAGTGGGTCGGCGAAATTGACCAGGTGCTCGTGCAAGGCTCGCGCATCATGCGCGAGGTGGCAATGTTTCACCGCGCCAGCCGCACGCTAATTCTTGTTGACCTCATCGAGAACTTCACGGACGCGACGCCCCATATTGGAGGGGCGCTGAAATTCTGGTTCAAATATGTACTCCGCATGTGGAACAATCCTCGTCCGGCGCCGGAATATCGGATCCGCTCGGCCGACCGTCAGGCAGCAGCACAATCGCTGCGGCGGATTCTGGCTTGGGATTTTCAGCAAATCGTAATCTCCCATGGCGATCTTATCGCTCGCGACGCTCATGAGGTTGCGGTTGCGGCGTGGTCCTCAGTTCTCGACCGATGACGGCCGTCGCCAAGCAAGCTAGGCCCGAGACATCCGGTTCGGCCCAGCATGCACAAACCGCGCTATGTCCGCCTACCTACGCGCCTCGAATTGAGGCCTGGACTGGTGAAAAGATATATTCCAAATGCGAGCGAAAACGGAAAGTCCAAGTCACAGGCGCCAACTCTCGATCACTAGGGTGTCCAGTATCCGCTCCGCACCGATTTTGCATATGATCAATCCATTCACCGGCTGCTGCCGAAAAGCCTCCGTCTGCACGGTTTTCGGTGCATGGGCCGAGGGGGCAAAGCGGACCTAGAACCTTTCGCGGGTCTGCGCGTTTCTCAATGACTGGAGCAATGGGCGACGCCGAAGCCTTCACGATGCTCCGTCGAGGGAGATCGCGATGCCCAAGCTCGTCTCCGAGCTGATTGTCTCGCTAGATATGAAGGCACGCGGGCTTAATTCGCCCGGGTATTACGGCTACATGGGCCCAGAATTTCAGGCATGGCTAGACAACAACAATACTAAACCACATCGCAAGATCATGGGGCGCCGAACCTATGAGTTGATGAACTCATTGCCCGATCAAGCCAAAGATGAAGGGTGGCAAAAGACCACTCAGCAACCGGGCTTTCTATTCTCAAGGACACTCCAGGAGCCCGCGTGGCCGGGGCTCCGTCTAGTGAGCAGCGACGCGGTGGAGTTCCTGAGAAAACTCAAACAAGACGGCGGTACGGAGCTGCGGGTTCTTGGCAGCCTCTCGATCATGCGCCAGCTGGTTGCTGCCAACATTCTCGATACCCTGCGGCTCATGGTTTGCCCGTTAGCCGTCCCGCAGTCAGGTGTTGAGCCGATTTTCGATGGAATGGCCGATTTGGGGCTGAAACTGTCTTCGAACATCGTGCTGGACCGCCAAATCCTACTGCTCGAATATCAACCGGCGGGAAAGCCTCCAAGGAACAGTTGAACGATCCGCCGGCCTTCATTCCGAGCAGAGGCCAAGAACTAGCGCAACCCAGGATGCGAATGATCGGTTCGACAGTGCTCTACCTGTCGATGTCCGATGACGGTTCTGGCAGGATTCACCTCAACGCTGCCCAACCAGAGCCGTCCTTATAGAGGGGCCATTCTTTTGAGCGCCGTGCGGCCATCAGCTGGCCCTGGTGGGCGGCGGGGAGCAACCTCGGCCCGGTGACCTCCGCTCCGCCGCCACCTTCCCGGAACGAAATTGCTAAACATTGCCAGAGACTTGGCTACGTACAAGACGCAAACGGTGGTATGCGTTTTGTACAAACGGCCAGCGAGTTTGTCGCAGTGCAACAAGCCATTGCCTACTACCGGGTTTCGACCGCCAGGCAGGGCCGATCTGGCCTTGGCATCGAGGCCCAGCGCGATACGGTGACCCGTTTCGCGGCGGCCGAGGGCTTCGATCTGGTCGGCGAGTTCGTGGAGGTCGAGACGGGGAAGGGGAATGATGCCCTCGACCGGAGGCCCCAACTGGCCGCAGCGTTGGCCACAGGGCGGCAGAAGAAGTGCCCGGTCATCGTGGCCAAGCTGGACCGGCTCTCCCGCGACGTGGCCTTCATATCGGGCCTGATGGCCCAGCGTGTGCCTTTCATCGTCGCCGAACTGGGAAGAGATGCTGATCCCTTCATGCTGCACCTCTACGCTGCACTGGCGGAAAAGGAGCGGCGGCTGATCTCGGAGCGGACAAGGGCGGCGTTGGCGGCTCGGAAAGCTCAGGGCGTCGCGCTCGGCAATCGAACCAATGCCAGGAAAGCGGCACACCTCGGCAACGCCGCATCGAGGAAGGAAGCTGACGACTTCGCGGACAGCGTCCGGCCGATCATCGCCGCGCTGCAAGCAACCGGCGTCACGGATCTGCGTGGTCTTGCGAAGGTTTTGAACGCCCGCGGTGTCCCGACCGCCCGCGGCGGGCGCTGGCATGTGTCGAATGTGCGGAACGTTCTGCGCAGGGCGGCGGCTCTTTCATAGGCGGGAAATTCCGGTCCGCCGTCGTTTTGCCGCGCGAGGCGAGCGAGCGACGGCCGAGGGCGATCAGCACAGCGTTCACCGGGTTCTCCCGTATCTGCTTTTCCAGTGTCGCTACCCCGGCACGTCCGCCATCGCTCGCCGCCCTTGCGGCGTCGTGACCGAGCTGGACGCCCTCATCCCACAAGTCCTCACCCGCGCCGGCGACGCTCTTTGTCGCCTTCTTGACGTCCTTGGCGATGGCGGCCTCCACCTTGGAGGCCTGCGTCGCAAGCGCCCCGACCGTTTCTGTCAGTGCAGCGATATCGGCGCGGATTGCCTTCAAATCCTGCTGGAAGTCATTTTCCGGTGTCGTGACCATGGGCAGTCCTCGGCGGTTTCGATCATCACCGCGGCACATTGATCTGGCGCAATCGAGGGGGCCTGTCCGCAACGCCGAGTCGCTTGGGTGGTGCACGACCTCCTCCGTGGTCAAGTCCGTTTCATGGCAATCGTGCTGGATGGCGTATTTGCCATGTTCTTCGCAACGATTGGGTGGTGAGGCGATCACCGGCATCGCGGCGGACTGGGCCGGGAATACCCAACGGTATGAAGTGCGACGCTGGGTAACTTCGCGGCCCCCGGGAAGTTGACCCAAGTCAAGGTTCTGACTCCCGTTCATCGCTATTTTTCAAATATGCCTCCTTGGGCCAATCGATCCCGTGAGGGGGCAACAGGTTGGAGGCCGACCAATGCCAACGTTGATGCCCTGGACTACGGTCGAGATCGGCGACCTCGATGTTTTTGCACCAGTGCTTCCCTCCCTCGTGGTCTACACTTGGTATGTCGATGATGAACCGGAAAGTTCGGTCACATATTTCTGGCTCGACGATACCACCGGGATGATTCTCCACGAGCTTGTGCTTGTCGCGCCGGTGCCATTCGAAGAGGCCGTGACCCGAGCGCAAGAAGAAGCGCCCAAGCGCAGCGTTGAGCGAATTCACGTCAAGCACGCGAGAACTTCCAAGAAGGTTGAAGGCAAAGCCAAAGGCAAAGCCAAAACCAAGCGAACCACAAAAACGAGCGCATCGCAGTCGAAGAAGCGAGCCGCTGTCAAACAGAAGGCGGCCAGCCGGAAGTCGTAGGCGCCCGTCTGGCGCTAGAGAGAAGCGAGTGGTCTGTGAGACCGCAAGGAGAAAGAAAATCATGGACAAGGATCGGATCGCCGGATCAGCGAAGGTCGTCAAAGGCAAGGTTAAGGAGGCAGTCGGCAAGGCGGTCGGCGATGCCAAGCTGGAGGCGCAGGGCAATGCCGACAAGATCGAGGGCAAGGTTCAGAATGCCGTCGGTAGCCTCAAAGACACGCTGCGAGGGAAATAGGTAGGCTGCCGAGGGATGCTGCGGTTCATGCGTGGGTCGGCGAGGGTGTTCCATTCTTGTCAAACGACCCACGCTCGCCGCGGCCCCTCCTATCCAGTTTGCGAAAGCCGGGCGTCTTCCCGCCCCCCCTCGACGTCCGGTCCAGGGGCCCCGGTTGGAATTACTGGCCGGGGTTCCGTTTTCCGGTGATCCCCTGCGGGCAGGAAAGCGCATCATTTGGAGTGCACGTTAGTGATAGCCGACTGAGGCCCGCCGAACCATGAACCGTAACGTTCTCTATCTCGTCATCGCCGCGCTAATCGTAGCGACCGCAGTCGTCGGCTATCTGTTCTACCAGGAGCGCCAGAAGACCACGGGCATCGACATCAACGTCGGCAACGGCGGCGTTTCGATCCAGACGAAATAGTTGGCATCTTCCGGATGACGCCCCCCGATGGTGGGCTACGCGGAGAATGTCCATCAAGCGAACCACAGGCGGAGCACCAAGATGCTCTAGCTTCGGTTAGCCAGCAACGGGAGATCGACTATGTCAATCGAACTCATCCTTATTATCATCCTCGTCATCGCCTTGCTCGGCGGCTTCAGTGGCCGCTTTGGCGGTTACGGCTACGGCTTTGGTCACGGTGGCATCGGCGTCCTCGGCGTCGTCCTTATCATTCTCGTTGTGCTGCTTCTCATGGGACGGCTTTAGTCTGACCGGCCGAACGTCGGATGACCCGCCTTCGCGTCCACCCTGAGAACCATCTCGTCGCGCGCATAGGCTGGCTCAGAGCCGCGGTGCTCGGCGCCAACGACGGCATCGTCTCGACCGCGAGCCTGATCGTTGGGGTGGCGGCTGCCGCGGCGAAGCCGAGCGATGTCCTGATCGCTGGGGTCGCAGGACTTGTCGCCGGCGCGATGTCGATGGCCGCCGGCGAGTATGTGTCGGTCAGTTCGCAGGCCGATACCGAGCACGCCGATCTTGCTCGGGAAACGAAGGAGCTGAGCACGGACGACGCGGCCGAGCACGCGGAACTCGCAGACATCTATGTGCAGCGTGGTTGAACCCGCCTTGCGCGTCAGGTCGCGGAACTCCTATGTCCAAGGAGCCTGGGGGCGCACGCGCGCGATGAACTAGGCATATCCGAGATCACGACGGCCAGACCAATCCAGGCGGCGTTTCGTCGGCGGCGACTTTTTCGGTCGGCGCGGCCATGCCCTTGTTGGCCGTCTGGTGTTCTCCGACCGGCTATCTGTCGTTCCGATCGTCTCTGCTGCATCCCTGATATTTCTCGCGCTTCT
>CAWAHE010000027.1:0-60643 GCA_963781775.1 uncultured Alphaproteobacteria bacterium
CGGCCAGCCCTACCGATCGCCGGGGTCGCCGGCGTGCGAGGGTGGCGAGACGCCGCTGGTGTCTGCGGCCGGCTCATTTGGCTCGAACGGCGACTGGAACGTGGTTTGCCGGCGTGCGATCGCCTCGCGCAGCCGATGGGCGCCTGGAGCAGGCGCATCGGCCGTCGTGCGGGCTGCCCGCCTTTTCGCTGCAACCGCGGTTTTGGCGGTTGCTTTTGCCGTCTTCCGGCGCCTGGTTGCCGGCGCTGGCGCGGCATGAGCCGCAACCAATTCCGGCGGCGCATCGTCCACCGGCTCGACGCTAAAGCTGATGCCCATGTCGATCAGGACCTGCGAAACCGCGTTGAAACGGTCGGACGCAAAGGTCACGCGCAGCTCTTTCATGATACGGCCTCCTCCGTTGTGGCCGCATCAGCCTAGTCGCCAATCTTGATCATACGTTGACGGTCGTCACGACGCTCAGACCTCGCGAAACCGCGAGACCGGCGAACCGGCGACCGGGCTTCGCCCGACGATGGTCACGCCGGTCAGGGGAAATTTGGCCAGCGCCTCGGGGCTGCGCCCTGTCCTCAGGCTGGTCACGAACAGCGTCTTGAGATCTGGGCCGCCGAAGCACGGCATGGTCGGCGCCGCGACCGGCACCGGATAATGGGCGAGCAGCTTGCCGTCGAGATCGTAGCGGTTGAGCCGCCCGGCCGAAACGCCGGCGCTCCAGTAGCAGCCCTCCGCATCGGTCGCGCCCCCGTCGGGGCGCCCGGCGGCCTCTTCGATGTCGGCGACGATCCGCCGGCGATCCGTTATCGCGCCGGTCGCTGGATCGAACGTCCAGCGATCGATCCAGCGCCCGCGTGAATCGGTGTGGATCATGGTGCGGCCGTCCGGGGTCCATGCGAGGCCATTACTGGTGTAGATCTGGTCGACCTTCTTCTCGACCTTGCCCGAGGCATCGACGCGATAGAGAGCGCCGATCGGTTTCGCTTCGGCGGACGGCAGGCCGCGGTTGTCCATCGAACCGACCCAGAACGCGCCGTCGGGGCCGACCTTGCCGTCATTGAGGCGGGTACCGGGATTGTCGCCCTCGATCGTTGCGAGTTCCGCGAAGCCGCCACTGTCGCGGTCGAACAAGCCAACGACGTGGCGGAGCGCGACGACCAGTTTTCCAGTCTCGGTCAGCCCGAACGAGCCGACTTCGCTCGGGAACGTCCATTTGCGGGCGGCGCCGGTCTTTAGGTCGACGCTGTGGATCGCGCGATTGACGATGTCCTCGAACAGGATGGCGTCCAGACGATCGTCATAGCTCGGACATTCGCCAAGGTCGCAGCGGATCGTTTCGTCGAGCGGCTTGAATTCCAGCATGGCAGGTCTTCCCGATTGATCGTGGTTGACGCAGGGCGGCGCCCAATTCGACGGACCGCCACGGCGGTGGCGCCGACAGACCGGTCACACCATCGCTTGAGATGCGCACGGCGCCGTGGTGCTGTGCGGCTATTGCCGCCGCACGCACTCTCCGTCCGGCAACGAGTGGACAAAATTGCCATTTCGACACTTCCGCACGCAGATGCCGTTCCACACCTCCTCCCTCTGGCGGCATTTCACTGCCGCGGCCTTGCACTGGCCGTCCGGCGGCGTGTGGACCTGGCCGGCCGCGCATTTGTCGAGGCACTGACCGTTCCACATCTCCTTGGGCGGGGCGCAAAGCACCGGCTGAACGGGCTGCACCGGCTGTACTGGCTGAATGATGATCGGCTTGCACTGCCCGTTGGGTGGCGTGTGCTGCTGACCGGCAGGGCACTTGTTGAGGCACTTGCCGTTCCACATCTCCTTGGGCGGTGCGCAGAGCACCGGCTGAATTGGCTGTACGGGCTGGATGATGAGCGGCTTGCACTGCCCGTTCGGTGGCGTGTGCTGCTGGCCGGCCGGACACTTATTCACACATTGACCGTTCCACATCTCCTT
Organism: uncultured Alphaproteobacteria bacterium; assembly: GCA_963781775.1. Taxonomy (GTDB): domain Bacteria; phylum Pseudomonadota; class Alphaproteobacteria; order Rhizobiales; family Kaistiaceae; genus CAVSRC01. The sequence continues at coordinate 1,957 of CAWAHE010000027.1, forward strand.
GGGCGGCAGACAAACGACCGGCGGCTGGAAGATCGGCTTGCACTGCCCGTTGGGTGGCGTGTGTTGTTGGCCGGCCGGACACTTATTCACACATTGACCGTTCCACATCTCCTTGGGCGGCAGACAGACGACCGGCGGCTGGAAGATCGGCTTGCACTGCCCGTTGGGTGGCGTGTGTTGTTGGACCGGCGGACACTTATTCACACACTGGCCGTTCCAGATCTCCTTGGGCGGCAGACACGGAACGAACAGCGGCTTGCACTGGCCGTTGGGCGGCGTATGCACCAGGCCCGGCGGGCACTGGTTCACGCACTGCCCATTCCACAATTCCTTCGGTGGCTGGCAAACCACAATCTGCAGCTTGCACTGGCCGTTGGGCGGCGTGTGCACCTGGCCCGGCGGGCATTTGTTGACGCACTGCCCGTTCCACAATTCCTGCGGCGGCAGGCAGAGAATGAGGATCGGCGAGCAGGCGCCGTTCGGCGGCTGATGCACCTGGCCCGGCGGACACTGGTTCAGGCACTGCCCGTTCCACAGTTCCTTCGGCGCCGGGCAGAGCACGCCCAACGGCTTGCACTGGCCGTTCGGCGGCGTGTGGAACTGGAACGGCGGGCACTGGTTGACGCACTGGCCGTTCCACATCTCCTTCGGCGGCAGGCAGAGCACCGGCGGCTGGAAGATCGGTGCGCAAGCGCCGTTGGGCAACTTGTGGACCTGACCGGGCGGGCACTGATTGACGCACTGGCCGTTCCACATCTCCTTCGGCGGCAGGCACAGCACCGGCGGAATGACAGGCTTGCACACGCCGTTCGGCGGGGTGTGCTGCTGGAAGGGCGGGCACTTGGGCACGCACTTGCCGTTGAAGAGCTCGTTCGGCGGCAGGCAGAATATCATCGGCGGGCCGCAGGCGCCGTTCGGCATCTGGTGGACCTGCAACGGCGGACACTTCGGCACGCACTTGCCGTTGAACAGTTCGTTCGGCGGCAGGCACAGCACGATTGGCGGGCCGCACACACCGTTCGGCATCTTGTGGACCTGACCGGGCGGGCACTTGGGCACGCACTGGCCGTTGAAATTCTCCTGGTTCGGCGGACAGCCGACGGGGACGCACTGGCCCTGGATGTTCAGCACCTGGCCCGGCGGGCACGCCTGCGGCGGGTTGCAGACACCGTTGCCGAAGATCATGCCGAGCGGACACCAGCAGATGCCACCGGGCAGCGTGATCATGCCGGGCGGGCACGCCTGCGGCGGCACGCATTTGCCGTTGAAGAAGACATCGCCCGGCGGGCAAGTGCACTGTCCATTGGGCTGCTTGACCAGACCCGGCGGACAACTGATCGGGTAGCACTGGCCCTGATAGTAGAACGTGCCTGGCGGGCAGCTCACCGGCGGCGGCACGCATTGGCCGTTCTGCAGATAGTAGCCCGGCGGGCACGTCGGATAGACGCACTGGCCGTTCTGGTAGGTGGTGCCCGACGGACAGGTCGGGATGATGATGCACTGGCTGCCGTTGTAGTAGGTGCCCGGTGGACAGGTCACGACCGGCGGCTGCACGGGTTGCGCGGCGCAGGGCAGCGTCGCGACCGCGCCCATGTAGCCGCGGAAATCCGGATGGCCGGCCTTGTCGTCGAAATCGATGAACCAGCTCGCCGCCGGCGGGATGTTCTGCGGCTGAACGAGGTTGATGGAATTGCCCTGCAACCCGTCGATGAAGGGGAACGAGCCTGGCGCCGCGGCCGGGTCGCCCGGATCGAGCAGGCGCTCGCCGGTCGACCACACGGTGCCGCCGCAGGCATTGGGATTCATGATGCCGCCGCTACCCGGCACGTAGCCATAGCCGAGCGCAACGCCACCATTGGCGTTGGTGTAGTTTGGCGCCATGCCGATCGAATACTGCTCGGCGTCAGGCTGCCAGCGGCCTGGCGACGGATCGCCGGGCAGTTTGGGCACGAAGCGCAGCACGCGGCTCTCGCCGCCATTGGCGAGTTGATAGAGGAAATAGTCGCCGGTCGTGGCGCCACGCTCGGCGAGGTACATGCGGCCCTGGCTGTCGAACGTGATCGACGTGATCTCGACACCGTCCTGGAGGGACGGCACCTCGACCTCGACGCGCGGGCTTGCGGCAACCGCGCCGCTCGGGCTGATCCCGACCGACCACACCTGCGGGCCCTGCTCGACCGTGTAGAACAGGCGATTATCATGCACCGCGAGGGCGAAGACGCGGCGCGCCGGCGAAGCCAGTCCCCACGTCGTCGGGCTGGTTGAATCGAAGGCAGGGCTGGTGATGTCGATCGGCGCCGTCGGCGGTTGCGCGATAGCCGGAAGGCCGGCGCCCGGCCGGCCCTCTACGCCGTGATCGTAGGTGCCGCGCTGGGCGCCATCGAGGCCGAACCGATAGACGATGCCGGTCGACCGTTCGACGGCGAAAATCTGGCGGGTCGCGGGATCGTATGCCAAGCCGCCTAGCGAAGCGGCGCCGTAGCCGGCGGTCCCGACTGTGGCAAAAGGCGACACCTCGCCGGTCGTCCCATCGACGCGCCAGATCGAACCCGGATTGCCGCCGAGCTCGGGCGGGCCGAACTGGCCCGGCACGAACTGGGCGCCGGCCTGACCGCGGCGCACCCGTTTCATCTGCCCGTTGGAGTCGGGCACGGAAATCGACAGGCCGTAAACAGAGGTGGCGGCGAGATAGATGTTCGGCGGGCTGGCGTCGTCGATGGCGACGCCGAAGACCTGGCCGACCTGACCGGGCGTCAGCGTGTAGACTTTGGGAGCATTGCTCTCGCCCTGGGGACCGAGCGAGGTCAGATCGACGACGCGCGCGGAGGCGCCGCCGAGGTCGATGCCGACATAGTCGAACGGATCGGCGCCTGGCGGTGCCTGCGTGGCGGCAACGCCGGAGAACCCGGTGACGACAGCGTAGCCGGGCTGGACGATCCCGTCCTGCGCGCGTGCGCCGCCCGTCGCGAGCAACGCTGCCAGGCCGATGCCGGCGGCGCGCGCCAGCCGCGTCAAGCCGCGTCGAAAAGTCGACGGAATATTCGCCGGCGAAAGCGACGCCTGATCCCCGTGCATTGGATCCTCCCGATCCGAAAAAATGGCCTCGCCAAGAATATTCGCGCCCAAGGGCGAGGCGAAGAAGAAGACGCAATACCGCGCAACTTCCCGCGCAGTCACTGAACGCAATCTGAACGGCGTCGGCTCCGCACCGAGCGGATCAGCAAAAATTCCATCACCCCGCTGAATCGATCAAGTGTCGCGGGAAACAACGAGGGCATCTTAGCTACAATCGTCCGTGTGGCAACGACCGCGCAATTTGGTGCGTCGCTATTCCTCCCCGGCGATGGCGACGATCGTGCGGATCAACGCTTCGACCGAGAGGCCAACGTCGGCGATGGTAACGAACTCGAGCGGATTGTGACTGATCCCGGCGCGACAGCGCACGAAGATCATGCCGATGTCGGTGAGGTGGACCATCGCCTGCCCGTCGTGCCCTGCCCCGGACATCATCTCGCGCGGCGTGTCGCCGGTCGTGCTTTCGATCGCCGTCGCGATCGCGCGACGGAGCCATGGCGCGGCGACCGCCACCGGCTTTTCGTGAACCGTCTCGATCCCGACCACGACGCCGCGGCGGGCGCCGATCTGCCTGACGGCGGTCCGGATCTCGGCAGCCGCGGCGACCCGCGTTTCATCATCGGCGGCGCGCAGGTCGAGCGAGAACTCCGCCACGCCGGGAATGACGTTGCTGGCACCCGGCGACACACGCATCTCGCCGACCGTGCCGACCAGCGACGCCTTGCTGCCCTTCTTCGCCACCTCCTCGATCAGCGTCATGATCTCGGCGGCCGCCGCGAGCGCATCGTGGCGCACGTCCATCGGCACCGTGCCGGCGTGGCCCGCTTCGCCGCGCACGTGCAGGCGGTAGCGTCCCTGGCTGGCGATCGCGCTGACGACGCCCAGCGGTTCGCCGGCCTGTTCCAGCACCGGCCCCTGCTCGATATGCACCTCGAGATAGCCGAGCACGTCGGCGCGATGATACGACTCGGCGCCGAGATGCTCCGGGTCGGCGCCGAATTCGGCGATGGCCGAGCGCATGGTCATGCCGTTCGCGTCGACGAGTTCGAGGACCGCCGGATCGACCGTGCCGGCAATCGCCGATGACGAGATCAGGGTCTTCGGGTAGCGCACGCCCTCCTCGTCGCCGAAGGCGAGGATCTCAACGGCAAACGGCAGCTTGATGCCGCGGTCGCGCAATTCCTCGACCGCGACGATGCCGGCGACGACGCCGAGATTGCCGTCGAAACGGCCGCCGTCCACGACGGTATCCAGATGCGAACCGACCAGCAGCCGTTTGCCGGAGCGCGGACCGTCGAGACCGGCCGGCAGCAAGCCGTGCATCGTGCCGGCCGCATCCATTCGCACGGACATGCCGGCGCGGCGCATCCACTCACCGACCAGATTGGCCGCGCGCTTGTGCTCCGGCGAGAGGAACAGGCGGGTCAGCCGATCCGGGTCGGCGCTGATCGACGCCAGCGCGTCGATCATGGCCTGCGCCCGTTCGCCGAGAGCGCCGGTGTTGTTCTCCGTCACGATTTGACCCGATCCTCGATGCGAAACGCGATGATGCGCGCGACCTGTGAGATCGCCATGGCGAGTTCCGCGGCCGGGTCGCGATCGACGCGCGCCGCGAACGACTCGAGGATCGTTGTCTTGTCGGCGCCCTTGACCGCGAGAATGAAGGGAAAGCCGAACTTGGCGCGATAGGCGTCATTCAGTTCGGTGAAGCGGCTGAACTCCTCGGGTGTGAGGCTGTCGAGACCGGCGCCCGATTGCTCGCGGCGCGAGTCCTCGGCAATCTCGCCGGCGATCGCCGCCCGGCCGGCGAGGTCGGGATGGGCACGCAGCAGCGCCAGCTTCTCACCCGGCGCAGCCTCACGCACCTCATCGCCGAAAGCGTCGATCATCGCTGCCCGGCTGGCGAACGGCCGCGCCGCCGCCGCCCGTTCGGCCACCCAGGGCGAGTGCTCGGCGACGTCGCCGAAGGCAGCGCCGAAGGCGGGCATATCCATGGCGTTGACGGCTTCAAGCGTTACGGGGAAATCAACCATGCGCCTGTCTAGCGGCTGGCGAGGAACGCGCCAAGCTTCTGGCGTTCCGCCTCGGTGATGCCGGTCTCGTTTCCGAGCGGCATGGCGTCGCCGTTCACCGCCTGCGCCATGATTTGATCCTTATGCAGCACGATGTCGGCGATGCTGGTCAGCACCACGCCCTTCGGCGGTTCGTCGAATCCTTCATGACTGGGATGGGTCGAGTGGCACATGATGCAGTGCTTGCCGACGATCGCCAGCACCTCGCCTTCGCTGACGGTCATGCCCTCGCCGCTGAAATTGGTGCGGGGCGCGGTGAGATAGACCGCACCAGCGAGCGCGATCGCGGCGACCGGCAGCGCCCAGCCGATCTTGTCGAAATGATCGCCGGCATCATGGCGATTGATGAAATGGCGCACAGAACCGCCGACGACGACGATCAGCGCGACCACCAGCCATGTCTGCGGGTGGCTGGAGAGCATCGGGTAGTGGTTGCTGACCATCATCAGCAGAACAGGCAGCGTCAGATAGTTGTTGTGCACCGAACGCTGCTTGCCGATGGCGCCGAGCGCCGGATCGGGCGCCTGCCCGGCCAGCAGCGATGCCGTGATCTTCTTCTGGTTCGGGACGATGACGCCGAACACGTTGACGGCCATGATCGTGCCGATGAAGGCGCCGACATGAATGAGCGCGCCGCGCCCGGAGAAGACGTGGCTGTAGAACCACCCGGCCGTAACGATCATGGCGAACAGGATCACCGCGAGCAGCGGCGTGTTCTTCCCGATCGGCGACTTGCACAGGCGGTCGTAGATCAGCCAGCCGCCGGCCAGGCTGGCCACCGAAATGACGATGGCCTGCGACGGCAGCATCGGCAGCACGTTCGGGCTGATGAGAAAGACGTCGGCCTGCCAGTAATATTGCAGGATGAGCAGCACGAAGCCGGTCACCCAGGTCAGGTAGGCTTCCCATTTGTACCAGACGAGATCGGGCGGCAGCTCCTTTGGCGCTACCAGGTATTTTTCGACGTGGTAGAAGCCGCCGCCGTGCACTTCCCACGCCGTCCCGTAGACGCCTTCTGGCATGTGCTCGCGCTTGCGCAGGCTGAGGTCGAGCGCGATGAAATAAAACGACGTGCCGATCCAGCCGATGCCCACCACCAGGTGGGCCCAGCGAACCAGCAGGTTCAGCCAATCGACGATGAATGCGGACATGGCGTACGCTTGAGCGGCCTCTTCATGGAACGGGCGCGCTCTGGCGGAGCGCGCCCGTCAGTCAATCGATAGTCACCGCAGCTATTGCTGCGGCATCTGCGCGTCGATGCCCTTCACGTAGTAGTTCATGCTGTTGATGTCGGCGTCAGCCATCACTTCGCCGGCCTTCACGACCACGGTCCCGTCCTGCTTGGTGACCGGGCCCGAGAACACGACCAACTTGCCGGATTTGATGTCCTCGATGGACTTCTCGGCCATCGCTTTCACGTCGTCGGGCATGTTGGCGAGCGGCGCCAGCACGACGTCGCCCTCGGCCATGCCGGCCCAGGTCTCATGCGTCTTCCATGTGCCGTCGAGGGCCGCCTGCACTTCCTTGATGTAGTACGGGCCCCACTCGTCGATCAGGGAGGCGAGCTGTGCCTTGGGGCCAAATTTCTGCATGTCGGCCGACTGGCCGAAGGCATGGATGCCGGCCTTCTCGGCGACCTGCATGGCAGCCGGCGAGTCGGTGTGCTGGACGAGGACGTCGGCGCCCTGGTCAACCAGCGTCTTGGCGGCATCGGCTTCCTTGCCCGGATCGAACCACGAGTTGACCCACACGATCTTCAACTTGAAATCGGGGTTGACCGACTGGGCGCCGAGCATGAAGGCGTCGATGCCCATGATCACCTCCGGAATCGGGAAGGAGACGATGTAGCCGGCGATGCCCGACTTGGACACCTTCGCCGCGATCTGGCCTTGAACGTAGCGGCCCTGATACCAGCGCAGGTTATAGACCGACATGTTGTCGTTGGTCTTGTAGCCGGACATGTGCTCGAACTTCACGTCCGGGAATTTCTTGGCGTTGGCGAGCGTGCCGTCCATGAACCCGAACGACGTGGTGAAGACCAGCCCGCAGCCGGAGCGCGCCAGGCGTTCGACGACGCGCTCGGCGTCGGGGTCCTGGACGTTCTCGACATAGGTGCTCGCGTCGACCTTGTCGCCGAACTCCTTCACGACGGCCTGACGGCCGAGGTCGTGCTGTTCGCTGAAGCCGCCGTCGTTGTGCGGGCCGGGGTAGATCCAGCAGACCTTCAACTTGTCGGCCGCCTGGGCGCCTCCCAGAGCTGCGGCCAGAAGCGCTGCCGCCCCTACCGCCACCAGAATTCTTCGCATTCCCTTACTCCTCTGTCTGACGCCCGTTTTCACCTTGGACGTCTTGGTGCCTAAGTCATACAGGAATCATGCCATTTTGAGTTCGTTTGCTCAATTGTCAGGCACGAAAGTCCGCGCCAGCGACGCTGGCGTATTGATTCTGAGAAGCGCCTGATTTCGCGAAATCAGGACCAGCACGATCACCGTGATCAGATACGGCAGCGCGGACAGAAATTGGGACGGAATCCCCAGGCCGAATGCCTGGGCGTTCAGCTGCAGAATGCTGATACCGCCGAAAAGCAAGGCACCGACCGCGACGCGTATCGGCAGCCAGGTGCCGAAGACGACGAGCGCGATGGCGATCCAGCCCCGCCCTGCCGTCATCGCCTGTGTCCATTGCGGCGTATAGACCAGCGACAGATAGGCGCCGCCGAGGCCGGCGCAGGCGCCGCCGAACATCACGGCGAGGAAGCGTACGCGGATCACCGGGTAGCCGAGTGCATGGGCCGAGGCGTGATTGTCGCCCACGGCGCGCACGATCAGTCCGCCGTTGGTGCGGAATAAAAACAGCCACACCGCGATCGTCAGCGCGACAGCGAGATAGACCAGCGGATCTTCGCCGAAAATCGGCGCTCCGATCAGCGGAATATCGCTGAGCAGCGGGATATGGACGCGCGGCACGCTCAGGCCGGGCATGCCGGTGTACGCGTTGCCGATCAGTCCCGACAGCCCGAGACCGAAAAGCGTCAGTGCAATGCCGGAGGCGTTCTGATTGGCGGCGAAGATGAGCGTGATGACGGCGAAGAGCGCGCCCATTGCAGCGCCGCCGACGATACCGCTGAAGACGCCAACCACCGGCATGCCGGTAATGTGGCCGCCGGCGAAGCCCATGACGGCGCCGACCGCCATCATGCCCTCGACGCCGAGGTTGAGCACGCCCGAGCGCTCCGCGATCAACTCGCCAAGCGCGGCGAACAGCAGCGGCGTCGCCGCCGTGACAATCGTCAGCAGGATTCCTTCGACCATCGTCATGACGTCAACTCGCTGTCTTCAGGACTTTGGATGGAACCGCGCGCACGATCCGCAGGCGGTAGTAGATCAGCGTATCGCAGGCGAGCACGTAGAAGAGGAGCATCCCCTGGAAGACCTGCGTGGTCTGATCGGAGATACCCAGCGAAATCTGTGCCCCCTCCCCGCCCATGTAGGACAGTGCCAACAGCAGCCCTGCGAAAAGGATGCCGACGGGATGCAGGCGGCCCAGGAACGCGACGATGATGGCAGTGAAACCGTAGCCCGGCGAAATTGTCGTGCGGAACTGGCCGATGGAGCCAGCCACTTCACAGATGCCGGCCAGGCCCGCCAGCCCGCCGGAAATCAGCATCGTCAACATGACCATACGCTTGCGGTCGAAACCACCGAACGCGCCGGCACGCGGCGATTGGCCGAGCACGCGGATCTTGAACCCGGTCATGGTGCGCTCGCTGAGGAACCAGGCGACGGCCACGACCACCAGAACGAACACCACGTTGAGGCGGACGCTGTCACCGATGATCACCGGCAGCATCTGCCCGTCTATGAACGGATGGCTGTTGGGAAAGTTGTGTCCGGCCGGATCGCGCCACGGCGTGCGCGCGAGGTAGTCGACCAGCAGATTGGCCACGTAGACCAGCATCAGCGTGGTCAGCGTCTCGTTGGCGTTGAAGCGGTTTTTGAGCCAGGCCGGAATGGCCGCGTAGAACATTCCGCCGACGATACCCAGAAGAAGCATCAGGGTGAGCGGCACGAACCCGCCCCAGTCCGGCAGGTAGATCGGGATGATCGATCCGAATATGGCGCCGAGCGCATATTGCCCCTCGGCCCCGATGTTCCACACGTTCGATCGATAGCAGAACGACAGACCGACCGCGATGAGAACGATTGGAGCGGCCTTGATGATCACGTTCTCGAAGGACCAGAACGCGGTCAGTGGATCGATGAAGTAGAGGTACAGCGCCTTGAACGGGTCGATCTCCATCACGGCGAAGATGATGAAGAACGTCACCAGCGCCAGCACGATGGCGAGGATCGGCGACAGCACCGTCATCAGACGGCTGTGCTGCGGCCTGCGCTCGAGCCTAAGCTGCATCGACCGCCTCCCCCACTCCGTGCGGCTCGCCCTCGCCGATACCGCCCATCAGAAGGCCGATGGATTCACGCGTCGCGCCAGCGGCGGGCTCGGCCGGCGAAAGATGGCCGCGCGAGATGACCGCGATGCGGTCGGCGATCTCGAATATCTCGTCGAGATCCTGGCTGATGACCAAGACGGCCGAACCGGATCGCGCAAGATCGATCAGCGCCTGACGGATCATCGCCGCCGCGCCGGCGTCAACGCCCCATGTCGGCTGCGATACCACAAGGACGATCGGGCGGCGATCGATCTCGCGGCCGACGACGAACTTCTGGAGGTTGCCGCCGGAGAGCGACCGCGCCTCGGGATCTGGGCTGCCCTTGCGCACGTCGTAGTCGGTGGTCACCACATCGACGATCTTCATCGCCTTCTGCGGACGCACCACGCCGGTCACGACCAGCTCGTCGCCGGTGCGGTGCCGGGTCAGGATGACGTTGTCACTGAGCCGGAGGCCGGGAACAGCGGAATGGCCAAGGCGCTCCTCCGGCACGAAGGCCGCGCCGAGATTGCGGCGGCCGGTGATGCCGATATTCCCGGCGTTGGTGCCGTCGATGACGACGGCGTCCGGCCGGTCCGCCGTCATTTCGCCCGAGAGGGCCGCGAACAGTTCGCTCTGCCCGTTGCCGGCAATGCCGGCAATCGCGACCACCTCTCCGCCCCGCACGTCCAGGCTGACGCCCTTCAGGCTGACGCCGAAGGGATCGTCTGACGGCAGTTCCAGCGAACCCAGCGAGAGGCGAACCGGACCGGGCGCGGCCGGCGGCCGACCGACTTCCATAACGTCCGCGCCAACCATCAACCGAGCCAGGGTGCCGGCGGTCTCTCCCGCCGGGTCGGTCTCGGCCACGACCTTGCCGCGCCGCATGATCGTCGCGTGGTGGCAGATGCGCTGCACCTCCTCCAGCCGATGGCTGATGTAGAGGACGGCGCAGCCTTCGCCGGCCAGGCGCTGGAGCGTGACGAAGAGATGGTCCGCCTCCTGCGGCGTGAGCACGGAGGTCGGCTCGTCCATGATCAGAAGCTGCGGCGATTGCAGCAGACAGCGCACGATCTCGATGCGCTGGCGTTCTCCGACCGAGAGGTCGGCGACGATCACGTTCGGACGGAGCGGCAGGCCGTAGTCGTTCGAGACCTTCTCGATGGTCGACGCCAGTCCCTTGCGTCGGTCTTTCGGCAGAGCGAGCGCGATGTTCTCGGCAACCGTCAGCGCCTCGAACAGCGAGAAGTGCTGGAACACCATGCCGATGCCGAGATCGCGGGCGGCGGCCGGGCTGGCGATGGTGACCGGCTTGCCCTTCCAGTGGATCTGTCCGTCGGTCGGCTGCAACGCGCCATAAAGAATCTTGACCAGCGTCGACTTGCCGGCGCCGTTCTCGCCGAGGAGCGCGTGGATTTCGCCCGGCTTGATGGAGAAATCGACGTTGTCGTTGGCGCGCAGCACGCCGAAATCCTTGGTGATGCCGATGGCCTCCAGCGTCGGCTGCCCGGCCGGCCGTCGGAAGTTCGTGGCACTGTCCATCCCCACCCCCGTTTCGGTCATGCGCTGCGGCGATTGCGCCCCCTGTCGGTTCCGGATGTCGCGGCGGCCGCGCGCAGCGCCTCGTCGCGGATCAGCAATTCCGCGACTGTCGCCGCGGCGATCACCGCCGGCGCCTTGGAATGCACACCGGCGACGCCGATCGGGCAGACCAGCGATGCGATGCGCTCGTGCGCCACGCCGGCTTCCGCCAGACGCTTCTCGAAACGCGCGCGCTTGGTCTTCGAGCCAATCAGGCCGACATAGGCGAAGCGATCGTCGGCGAGCGCGGCGTGAACCAGCGCCAGGTCGAGCGCGTGGCTGTGGGTCATCACCAGCACGAAGGTGCCGGCCGGCATGCCGGCGAGCGCGTCAGCGGGCTCGTCGATCTGGCGCAGGCTGACATTGGCGGGAACGTAGGCCGGAAACGCATCGGGTCGAGGATCGACCCAGGTGACCGCGAACGGCAGCGGTGCCAGCGCCAGCGCGAGCGCGCGGCCGACATGGCCCGCGCCAAACAACACCAGAGGCCGGCGGTCGTCGCCGAACGCCTCGGTCAAGGAATTTCCGTCCAGCGTGGCGCTCCCCGGCGTCATCGCATCCCCTTCCACGATCTGCCGGTCAATGCCGCTTGCAGAAATCGTGCCCCGGGTGACGAGCCTATCTGCCGTCTCGCGGCGCGCCAACTCGGCGATCGCATCCCGCCGATCGGCGGCGATGATCTCGACGACCAGATCGACATTGCCGCCGCAGCACTGGCCGAGCTGAGGCCCGAGGGCAAAATTGCGGATCTCTGCCTTGGACGCCGAGGGTCTGGCGAGAGCGCTTTGCGCAATGGCGATCGCCTGCCACTCCAGCGTGCCACCGCCAATGGTGCCGGTGAAGCCGCCGTCGGGATGAACGATCAGCCGCGCGCCGGCCTCGCGCGGCGCCGAGCCGCGCGTCGCCGCGACGGTGACCATGGCGACGCGGCCATGCCGGTCGAGTCCGTCGAGCACGCGCGGCCAGACCGGCATCATCCGTCGGCTCCCCCGGTGGCGCGCACGGCGCGCATGATCGCCTCCGGCGTCGTCGGTGCATCGAGGCGCGGGAAGACCGCCGGCTTGAGACTGAGGATGGCGTCGGTGATCGCCGAAAAGACCGAGATCGCCAGCATCAGCGGCGGCTCGCCCACCGCCTTGGAGCGGAAGATCGCGTCCTCGCGGTTTCCCCCGGACTCGAACAGCGCCACGCGGAAATCAGCGGGCACGTCGGACGCGGTCGGGATCTTATAGGTCGAGGGCGCATGGGTGCGGAGGCGCCCGGCCGAGTCCCACACCAGCTCCTCGGTCGTCAGCCAGCCCATGCCCTGCACGAAGCCGCCCTCGATCTGGCCGATGTCGATCGCCGGATTAAGCGACTTGCCGACGTCGTGGAGGATGTCGACGCGCTCGACGCGCATCTCGCCGGTCATGGTGTCGATCACAACTTCCGAGCACGCGGCGCCATAGGCGAAATAGTAGAACGGCCGGCCGCTGACCTTTGCGCGGTCCCAATTGATCAGCGGTGTCTTGTAGAAAGCGGCGGAGGACAGGTGGACCCGCGCCACATAGGCCGCTTGCGCCAGTTCCCCGAGCGGCATGGTCCGGTTGCCGACGAGCACCTGGCTGTCGCGGAACTCGACGCGGTCGCGCGGGACGTTCCACTTCTCCTCGATGAAGTTGTAGAGGCGCTCCTTGATCTGCCGGCAGGCGATCAGTGCCGCCTGGGCGTTCAGGTCGGTGCCCGCCGAGGCCGCGGTCGGCGAGGTATTGGGCACCTTGCTGGTGTTGGTCGCGGTGATCTTTACCCTGTCGAGGCCGACGCCGAACTCCTCGGCGACCACCTGGGCCACCTTGACGTACAGCCCCTGCCCCATCTCCGTGCCGCCGTGATTGAGGCTGATCGAGCCGTCACGGTACAGATGGACCAGCGCGCCGGCCTGATTGAGATGGATGAGCGTGAAGGAGATGCCGAACTTCACCGGAGTCAGCGCGATGCCCTTCTTGAGCACCGGACTGGTTGCGTTGAACTCGGCGATGGCCGCGCGGCGGGCGCGGTAGTCGCTGGTCTTCTCCAGCTCGCCGACCAACTCGGGCAGGATATTGTCCTCGACCCGCATCCCGTATGGCGTCCGGTCGCGGCCGACCCCCGAATAGAAATTGGCCTTGCGCACATCGAGCGGATCGCGCCCGGTGACGTAGGCGATCTGGTCCATCATGCGCTCGGCGAACAGCATGCCCTGCGGGCCGCCAAAGCCGCGAAAGGCGGTGTTGGAGACGGTGTTGGTGCGCAGGCGCCGCGTGACGATGCGGCAGGACGGATAGTAGTAGGCGTTGTCGGCATGGAACATGGTGCGGTCGACGACGCCGAGCGACAGGTCTTCCGAGTAGCCGCAGCGCGCCGCCAACGTGACATCGACCGAGCGCAGGCTGCCCTCGCGCGAGAATCCGGCGGTGTAGTCCACGCGAAAATCGTGGCGCTTGCCGGTCATGGTCATGTCGTCGTCTCGGTCGAGACGCATCTTGCACGGGCGTCCGGTCTTCCAGGCCGCCAGCGCCGCCAGCGCCGCCCATTGCGTCGCCTGGCTTTCCTTGCCGCCGAAGCCGCCGCCCATGCGCCGCACCTCGACGGTCACCGCATTGTCGTGGAGGCCGAGCACGTGCGCCACGACGTGCTGGACTTCGGACGGGTGCTGGGTGGACGAGTGGACGAACATGTCGCCGTCCTCGCCGGGAATGGCGAGCGCCACCTGGCCCTCAAGATAGAAGTGCTCCTGTCCGCCGATGCGGAACTCGCCGGTCACGCGCTTCGGCGCGCGTTCCAGTTCCTCCGAGGTCTCGCCACGCTCGAAAGTGTAGTCGTCGAGCACGGTGGTGCCGGCCACCATGGCGTCGTCGACGTCGATCGCCGGCATCGTCGGCGCGGTCGCGATACGCGCCAGTCGCGCCGCGCGGCGGGCCTGGTCGCGGGTTTCCGCGACCACCACGAACAGCACCTGCCCGAAGAACATGATCTGGCTCTCGGCGAGCAGCGCGTCGTCGCCGATGTCCTTCGGGCTGATGTCGTTCTTGCCGGGAATGTCGTCGGCGACCAGCACCGTCACCACACCCGGCGCCGTCTTGACCGGCTCCAGGTCGAGGGTCGTGACCCGGCCGGCGGCTATCGGCGCATAGCCGGGCGCGAGATGCAGCGTACCGGCGGGCACGCGCAGGTCGTCGATATATTGCGCCTGCCCGGTGACGTGCTTGATGGCGCTGTCGTGGGCCAGCGGCTGGCGGACAACCGTGTAATTCTCTCCGCGTGCCGTCGGCCGGTCTGCCGCCGGCTTCTCACCGGACGCGGGCCCGTCGGTGCGTGAGAGGATATCAAGCGGCTCCATGCGCTTCCTCTTCGCGATGGCCAACCACACGCATGCGGCTGCTGGCGGTGCCGGACGCTTCGATCAATGCCTTGCCGAGCAGCGCGTGCGCCGTCTCGATGCGATAGCGGCTGCTGGCGCGATGATCGTCGATCGGCTTGAAATCCTCGCGTAGCGCCGCGAAGGCCCGGCTCCATGCCCGCGAGTCGCGCAGCGGACTGCCGACCAGCGCCCCTTCGGCGCCGGGCGCGCGCTTCGGCGTCTCCGCCATGCCGCCATAGGCCAGCCGCGCCTCGCTGACCACGCCTTCCGCATTGACCGTGAAGCGGAACGCCGCCATCACCGACGAAATGTCCTGATCGAAGCGCTTGGTGATCTTGAAGCAGCGGAAGACGTCGCGGTCGCTCAGGTGCGGCACGCTGATCGCCGTGACCAGTTCGCCCGGCGCGCGCGCCTGCTTGCCGTACGAGATGAAGAAATCCTCGATCGGAATCGTGCGCACCTGCCGGCCCTTGCGCAGCGAGACGGTTGCGCCGAGCGCAATCAGCAGCGGCGGCGTATCGCCGATCGGCGAGCCGTTGGCGACGTTGCCGCCAATCGTTCCACTGGCGCGCACCTGCTTGGAACCGAGGCGGCGCAACAATTCGCCGATGTCCGGATCGATCGCCGAGAGATGCGGCTCGGCCTGTGCATAGGTGGCGCCGGCCCCGATGACGAGTTCGTGGCCGGTGTCCTCGATCTGGTCGAAATCCTGCACCTTGCCGACATGGATGATCTTGGCGATGTCGCGAAGCTGCTTGGTGATCCACAGGCCGACATCGGTCGCCCCAGCGACGATGACGGCCTCCGGATGCCGCTGGTAGAGGTCGGCAAGGCTGTCGAGATTGGCCGGAGCGGCAAAGAAGCGGGTCTCGTCGCCGACGAAGACGTCCTCGCTGTCGGCCAGGAAGGTGAGCACGCCGGTCATGTCGTCGGCGCCGGTGTGGAAACGGTCTGCCCGTTTTCCGGCGCAGGCCTCGATCGCGGCATCGACGATGGGGCGATAACCCGTGCAGCGGCAGAGGTTGCCAGCGATCCAGTCATTGACCTGGTCGCGGGTCACCGGTCCGTGGGTGCACTGGTACATGGCGAAGAGCGCCATGACGAAGCCTGGCGTGCAGAAGCCGCACTGCGAGGCGTGCTTCTCGACCATCGCCTGCTGGATCGGATGCAGCGTCCCGTCGGCGGCGGCCAGATCCTCGACCGTCACCACCTCGGCGCCATCCACCTGCCCGAGAAGCTGGATGCAGGCGTTGACCGGCTCGTAGACCAGCTTGCCGTCCCGCATCCGTCCGAGCGCCACCGTGCAGGCACCGCAGTCGCCCTCGCCGCAGCCTTCCTTGGTGCCGGTCGCCCCTTCCGTATCGCGCAGATAGTCGAGCAGCAACGCCGTCGGGCTGACGTCGAGCAACTCGACCAGCCGGCTCTTGCGGATGAAACGGATCGTCGGACGCATCAACTGCCCCGGTAGGTGGAATAGCCGTAAGGCGATAACAGCAGCGGCACATGGTAGTGCTCGTCAGGCGCCGCGATGCCGAAGCGTATCGGCACCACGTCGAGGAACGACGGGGTCGGCAGTTCGTGCCTGGCGCGCAGATAATCTCCGGCATGAAAGCGCAGTTCGTAGACGCCGGCGGTCAGTGCGTCGCCTTCCAGCAACGGCGTATCGACGCGGCCGTCGCTATTGGTCCGGGCGACCTTCACCCGCGTCTCGCCAGCATCCATACGGAATAGCTCGATAGTCAGACCAGCCGCCGGCGCGCCGGCGGCGGTATCCAGCACATGTGTCGTGAGGCGTCCCATCGTGACACCGCTTCTACGCAAACGCACAGCGGCCAAAGCTGGCCGCATCGCCGCACCCGCCCCCAATCTGCCGGTTTCCCGGCAAATTCCAAGCCTCTACAATGGATTATGCCCAAATCTCGATCAAACCCCTAATTTACGCAGGCCTGCCCGGAATTGCGGCATTCGGCCACGTTCAGGGGATCAGCAGGGTCGCGCCGGTGGTTTTGCGCCCTTCGAGAGCGCGGTGGGCGTCGGCGGCGTCCTTCAGGGCAAACGTCTGCCCGATCTCGACCTTCACCGTTCCGTCCGCCACGACCTTGAAGAGGTTTGCCGCCCCGACCTCGAAATCCGGCCGCTTGGCGAAGTAATGGGCTGTGGTCGGCCTTGTCGCGAATAGCGAACCCTTGCGCTGGAGCAGGCCGATCTGGAATTCCGGCACCAGGCCCGATGATTGTCCGAAGGACACCCACATGCCGAGCGGCTTGATGCAGTCCAGCGACCCCGGAAAGGTATCCTTGCCGACCGAGTCATAGACCACGTCGCAGAGCCCGCCCTTGGTGATTTCGCGCACGCGCTCGACGAAGTTCTCGGTCTTGTAGTTGATGACATGATCGTAGCCGCGGGCGCGGGCGAGCTTCGCCTTCTCCTCGGAGCCGACCGTGCCGATCGTGGTTGCGCCAAGCGACTTCAGCCACGGTCCGGCAATGGAGCCGACGCCGCCGGCCGCCGCGTGAAACAGAACCGTATGTCCCTTCTGAACCTTGAAGGTGCGCAGGATCAGATATTCGACCGTGACGCCCTTGAGGAACACGGCCGCGGCCGTCTTGTCGTCGACCGAATTGGGCAGCTTGATCAGTTTGTCGGCGTTGATCACGCAGTACTCGGCATAAGAGCCGCTGCTGCCGGCCTGATAGACGACCCGGTCGCCGACCTTCAGGTCCGTCACGCCCGCGCCGACTGCATCCACCACACCGGCGGCTTCCGCGCCCGGCGTATAGGGAAGGCTCGCGGGCTTGTAGATGCCGGCCCGGTTGTAGACGTCGACGAAATTCACGCCGACGGCGGTGTGGCGTACCCGCGCCTGACCCTGGCCGGGCTCCGGCATCGGCACGTCCACCCACTTCATGACTTCCGGTCCGCCGAGTTCTTCGACCCTGATGGCGTGCGGCATGACTAGCTTCCTTCTTCTTGTTCGATCGTGTTCGACATAGGCCGCCTGAGCGAGCCGGCAAAGAGCGCGCTCAGCACCATCAGCGGCAGCAGCGTCGCCAGCCCGACACGCAGCCCGGCGTTGTTGGCGACGAAACCGACCAGCGGCGGCCCGATCAGCGACCCGCTATAGGCGATCAGCGACAGCGACGCCACATTGAGCGCCGGCGCCCGATCGCCGCGTTGGGCGGCGGCGCTGATCGACAACGGGAAGCCAACCGAGACACCGAAGCCGATCGCTGCAAAGCCAAAAAGCGCCAGCGGCAGGCCGTTGGCTGCCACCAGCGCGACGACGCCGACCAGCGCCGTTGCAGCGCAGAAGCGGCCGAGCGCCACCGGCCCGAAGACATCGGCGAGGCGATCGCCGCCAAGGCGCCCGGCCGCCATCATCAGCGAGAACGCACCCAGCGCCCAGCCGGTCGCGGCGGCCGACGTGCCGATGGTGTCGCGGAGGTACACCGCGCCCCAATTGCGCACGCTGAGCTCACCGAGGATGGCGCCGAACGCATAGATGCAGAGCCCGAGCAACGCCGCCGTCGGCAGCGCCAGAACCGGCCCGCGCACGCCGGTCCGCGGGGCTGCCTGCTGCAAAGGCGGCAGCGCACCGACGAGGCCAAGCCCGATCGGCAGGCCGAGGACCGCAATGACCAGGAGATGTAGCCATGTGCGGACGGAGGCCTCGGCGAACTGCGCGCCCATGACCGAACCGAGTACCGCTCCGATGCTCCAGAAGCCGTGGCAGGTGCTCATGATGCGGCGGCCGACGGCGTCCTGGATGCGCGCCGCCTCGACATTCATCGCCACGTCGACCGTCACGTAGCCGGCGCCGAGCAAGGTCAGCACCACGAAAAGCGACGGACCGTTCCACGTCCAGCCGGGCAGCGTCAGCAGCGTATAGAAAATGCACATCCCGACCATCATCACGATGCGCGGTGAAAAGCGGGCGATCAGAGGTCCGTTGAACAGGGTCACGGCGAGGCCGCCCAGCGAACTGCCAACGAGGCAGATCGACAATTCGCCCGGGCTGAGGCCGAGACGCTGCTGCACGTCGGGTATGCGCGGATACCAGTTCGTCAGGGCCATCGCCTGCACGAGAAACACCGCCATCATCACACGGGTCGGCGTGACCCATGCGGGCAGCGCCGGCGCCGGAACACCGGCATTCACGGCTTGCCTTTCCGTCGATTGCGCCGGGCAATCACGTTCAGCGTCTCGACCGCCGCGGAGAATGCCATGGCGGTATAGAGATAGGCGCGCGGAATGTGGAAGCCGGCACCATCGGCGACCAGGGCGAAGCCGATCATCAGCAGGAAGGCGAGCGCCAGCATGCGTGTCGTCGGATGGCGGTCGATGAAGGCCGCAACGGCGCCGGAGGCAACATACATGATGCCGACGGCGACCACGACGGCCGCAATCATCACGCCGACATGCTCGGCCATGCCGATGGCGGTGACGATCGAGTCGACCGAGAACACGATGTCGATGACGATGATCTGCGAGACGATCACGCCGAAGCCGGCCTTCGCCTTGCCGGAATCGTCATGATCCTCGTCGTTCGCTTCGACGTCCTTGTGGATCTCGCGTGTCGCCTTGACCAGCAGGAACAGGCCGCCGCCGAGCAGCACGAGATCACGCCACGAGAAGGCGTGGCCGGCCAGTTCG
Source organism: uncultured Alphaproteobacteria bacterium (assembly GCA_963781775.1). Taxonomy (GTDB): domain Bacteria; phylum Pseudomonadota; class Alphaproteobacteria; order Rhizobiales; family Kaistiaceae; genus CAVSRC01. Next base: position 21,146 of record CAWAHE010000027.1, read on the forward strand.
AACAGCGGCGCGGTGAGGCCGATCAGAAAGAACAGCGCCGACAGCAATGCAATGCGGAACACCAGGGCGAGCGCCAGCCCGATTTGCCGCGCGCGCTTCGCCTGCTCGGGCGGCAGGCGCCCGACGATCACCGAGATGAAGATGATGTTGTCGATGCCGAGGACGATCTCCATCGCCGTCAGCGTCACGAAGCTGGCGAGGATCGCGGGATCGGCGATCCATTCGAGAAGCGACATCGAGGGCTCCGCTAGCCGGCCATGCGGCCGCGCGTGACCTGGAGGAACACGCCAATGAAGGCGAAGTACAGATTGACGAGGGAGAACAGCGTGAGCACCAGCGGACCGGGGCTGAGATTGTCGATCAGGCAGATGACCGCAAGCACACCCCAGGCGACCGCCATCGTCACCGTCAACGGACGAAAGCGCTTGACCCGCAGCGGATGCACGAATTCGACCGGCAGGAAGGTCAGCACCGCGAAGGCGGCGACGATGAGCAGCGTCACCGGCTCGGGCAGCTTGTAGATCATGAGCTGGTAGACGACGACGTTCCACACCGCCGGAAAGCCGCGAAACGACTGGTCGGGCGTCTTCATGCGCGTATCGGCGAAATAAAGCGCGCCGACGATCGCGATGACGATGCCCGCCGCCGTCGCGAAGGGCTGCGTCAGCAGGTCGCTCATGGCGAGCACCAGCGCCGGGATGAGCACGTAGGTCGTGTAATCGACGACCAGATCGAGCATGGCGCCGTCGAACCACGGCAGGCGTTCGGTCACGCCGAGCTTGCGCGCGATCGGGCCGTCGATGCCGTCGACGATCATGGCGATGCCAAGGCACAGGAAGACCACCTGCCAGGCGCCACTGCCGGCGGCGACCGCCGCCACCAGAGCGATCGCTGCTCCGCTCGCGGTGAACACATGCACCGCCCAGACGCTGATATTGTTGGTCATTTCGCCGCTGTTACCCTGCCCCGCCCGCACGGCCGGGCGCGCTCCATGCTTGGCCGATCCGTCGTCACGTGGCAAGGCTTGCCTCGCCAGGCGCAAATCTTGGGCTGACATTTCTTGCCCGGGTTTCGCGCCAAACTTATGTTCGCGGTGAAATCCATAAGGGATTCAGTACGATGGAACATTTCACACCGCTCACCGCGACAATCGGCGGGGTGCTGATCGGGCTCGCCACGACCATCCTGTGGGCGTTCAATGGCCGCCTCGCTGGCATTTCGACGATCGCCGGCAATGCCTTCCCGATCCGCCGCGGCGACGAATTGTGGCGGGTTGTCTTCCTGCTCGGCCTGCCGATCGGCGCCTGGCTCGGCTTCGTTTACGGTCCCCGGCTGTTTTCCGAGATTCCGTCCGTGCTCCCGACCATCGGCCTCGGTCCGCTCGGCCTTGTCGCGGCTGGCCTGCTGGTTGGCGTCGGCACCCGCCTCGGTAACGGCTGCACCTCGGGCCACGGCATCTGCGGCCTGTCGCGCCTGTCGCCGCGCTCATTCGTCGCCGTTGGCACCTTCATGGCGACGGCTATCATCACCGTCTTCATCGTGAGGCACGTGGTCGGATGAACAAGACCCCTCTCGCGCTCGTCGCCGCACTCGCCAGCGGCATCGTCTTCGGCGTCGGTCTCGCCATCGCGCAGATGACCGATCCCGCCAAGATCAAGGATTTCCTCGATCTCGCCGCCATCCCCTCAGGCGGCTGGGACCCGAGCCTCGCCTTCGTCATGGGCGGCGGCGTGCTGGTCTTCTTCTTCGGCTACCGGATCGATCGCTTGCTGCGGCGGCCCGTCGCGGCGCTCGCCTGGTCGCGGCCCGACCGCACGCGCATCGATGCGCCGCTCGTTGTCGGCGCATCGCTGTTCGGCATTGGCTGGGGCCTCTCCGGCTTTTGCCCGGGCCCCGCAATCGCCGATCTCGGACTGATGCCCGCCGATGTGGTGCTCTTCGTGATCGCGATGTTCGTTGGTTCGTGGATTGTCGGCTTCGCACTCGACGCCCGGCCACGGCGCCGGCTCGCGACCGGCGCCAGCACCGCATGACCGCGCGGCGGCCTCACCTGCAGACATCCGTCGCAGTCGTGGGCGCCGGTCCGGTCGGTCTCGCCGCCGCGCTCGTTGTCAGTGCGGCCGGGTACCGCGTCGCTCTTGTTGCACCCGACCACGCGCCCACCGACCAGCGCACGTCGGCGCTGCTCGCCGGCTCGGTCGAACTCCTCGAGCGCCTCGGCGTGTGGCAGGGGCTGGCGGCGCAGTCGGCGCCGCTGCGGACCATGCGCATCGTCGACGGCACGCGCCGGCTGATCCGGGCGCCCGAAGTTGCCTTCGACGCTTCCGAAGTCGGTCTCGACGCCTTCGGCCAAAATATCCCCAACACGGCTCTCGTCGCCGCGCTCGAAACCGCGGTCGCCGCACGCACCATTGACCGGGTCTCCGCCTTCGTCGAGCGGGTTGCGCCCGGCGATGACGCGGTCACGCTCAGCCTGCCGGATGGCGTCACGCTCAACGCGCAGCTTGTCATCGCCGCCGACGGCCGCCGCTCGAAAGTCCGCGAGGGCGCCGGCATCGCCGTCGACGACTGGCGCTACGATCAGGCGGCGCTGGTCTGCAATCTGCGCCACAGCCTGTCACACCACGACAGCTCGACCGAATTCCACACCGAAGGCGGACCGTTCACACTGGTGCCCCTCCCCGGCGATAATCGCTCCAGCCTCGTCTGGGTCGACCGGCCGGCAGAGTCGCAACGGCGCCTGTCCCTCGACGACGATGCGCTGGCTGCCGAGATCGAGGAACGCTCCGCGTCGATCCTTGGCGCCGTGGAGATCGATGGGAAACGTCAGGTCTTCCCGCTGTCGGGCATGACCGCCCGCCACTTCGCCACCAATCGCGTCATGCTGGCCGGGGAAGCCGCTCACATGTTCCCACCGATCGGGGCGCAGGGCCTCAATCTCGGCTATCGCGACGTCGCCGCGCTCGCCGACGTGCTGGCCGGACCACGCGACGACCCCGGCGAACCGGCCGTGCTCGCCGAATACGACCGCGCCCGACGCGGCGACGTGTTCGCGCGCACAACCGCCGTCGATGCACTCAATCGCACGCTGTTGTCTGATTTTCTGCCGGTGCAGGCGTTGCGCGGCGCCGGCCTGTTCCTGCTCGATCGCCTGCCGCCGCTCCGCCGCCTCGCCATGCGCCAGGGCCTCGCGCTCAGTGGAACGGATCGACCGGCAGGACATTCCTGACCAGCAGGATGAGCACGACGGTCACCGTGGCGATCGAGATGACCGTGCCGAAGGCGACGGCCGTCGAGGCCCGGTCGGCATAGGCCTTGTAGTCCCGCGCCAGTCCGACCAGCCCGCTTGCCGGCGGCAGGGCCGCCATCAGCACGGCAGCGTGCACCCAGATGGGATCGAAGTCGCCCACCCAGCTCAGCAGCAGATAGACGATGAGCGGATGGGCAATCAGCTTGATGCCGATCAGGATCGGCAGTTCCGGTGAGACCCGATTCCGTGTTGGCGCCGAGAGGCCGACGCCGACCGCGAACAACGCCGCCGGCGCGGCGGCCTGCCCGAGCATCGTGAGCAGAGCGTTCGCCGGCATCGGCACGGGCAGACCGGTTGCCGACACGATCAGGCCGAGGACGGTCGCAATCACCAGCGGATTGAGAAACACCCGACGGGCGATGGTCTGCGCCAGTTGCGCGCCGTCGACGCGCACCGTTCCACCAAGGATCATCATCAGCGGCAGCGTCGTCACCACCAGCGCGTTGTCGAAGCTGAAGACAAGCGCCATCGGCAAGGCCGCGCGCGCGCCGAACGCCGCCAGCACAATCGCCGGCGCCATCATCGCGATGTTCGAGTAGGAGCCGACCAGCCCCTGGATCGTCGCCTCGGGCACCTGGCCGCCATTGGCGAGCGCGCCGACGGAAAACGCGATGGCGAAGGCACAGTAGGTCGAGAACGTCGTGGTCAGCACGAACGACCAGCTTGCCGCGTCCGGAAATGGCGTCTCCGCCACCAGGCGAAAGAACAGCGCGGGCAGCGCCAGGTATGTGACAAAGAAGCTCAGGCCCGGAAGGCTGCCGTCCGCGACCTGGCGAAACCGGCCGGCGCCATATCCAAGCAAGAGAACGCCGAAAAATGGCAGAATGAGCCCGAGAATATCGCTCATGACCGCTGCAGCATCGGCAGGCCCCCTGTGCGAAACGGTCCGACGCCGGTTCGCTTGCCGCTACGCCTGCCTCGGCTGCCTATCGGTTTCGACAATGCCGGTCAATTGCGCGCTGGCACGTCGAGGCGCGCCATTTGACAAGTCGCCCGGCTGCGTGTGTTTAGGCCAACAGGAGGGCCGACACGGCCGGAGCATGAGCATGATGAACAAGGCCAGATCCGCAAAGTTCGCCATCGGACAGGTGGTTAGGCACCGGATCTTTCCGTTCCGCGGCGTCGTTTTCGACGTCGATCCCGTCTTCGACAACACCGAGGAATGGTGGCTGGCGATCCCGGAGGACGTGCGTCCCGCGAAGGACCAGCCCTACTACCACCTGTTCGCCGAAAATGCCGAAAGCGAATACGTTGCGTACGTTTCGGAGCAGAACCTGCTGCCCGACAATTCCGGCGAGCCGCTGCGCCATCCGCAGATCAGCGAGTTCTTCGGCAAGCGTGACGGCGATATCTACGTCGCGCGCGACCGCAGCGATCTCCACTGAATCGAAAAGCGCGGGCTGTTGGCCCGCGCTGCCCGGAAAGCTCGTCAGTCGGAAAGCGGACTAGCCGCCACCCGCCTTCTGCTTGCGCTGTGCATCGATCAGCTCTTGTCCGCGCTGCTGCGCCTTCTGCTGGAAGATCTTCGCCGCTTCCTCGCGCTGCTTGGCGACAGATGCCTCCCCCATGTCGGGTCCGTCAAACGACTTGGAGAAGCCGGCCAGCGAAAATTCGAGGTTGATCTGTTTCGAGTCGCCGCTGGTGAGCTGCAACTGCAGCTTCTGCCCCTTCTTCAACGCGCCAACGAAGTCATCGGCGACCGGAGCCTGGGCAACGCAGACGACCGAGGACTTGGCCTGCGGCAACTCGGGCAGACAAATCACGTATTGAGCGGTGATCTTCTTGTCGCCGTCGACCGAGATCGGGATGCCGGGCGGGAAGACGAAGCCGAGCGGCACGGTAATGCCGATCGCAAACTTCTTGGCGTCGGGCGTTGTCTGGATGGCGAAGCGCGCCAGCGCATTGGGGCCGGACTCGGCGACATAGTCCTTGCTGATCGCGCAAATCTCGGGCTGCTTCGGATTGCAGACCTTAAGCCACTGCGAGACGTCTCCGGTCGCCGGGGCAGGAGCGCTTGCCGGCGCGGGGGCGGGCGCCGGTGCCGGGGCAGTCTGCGCCGAAGCGGTACCGGTTGCCCATGCCAGCATGAGCGCGGCGCATGAGGCTTTCCGGGCGAAATTCGCGAATTCGATAGTCCGATACGACATCAGGGATGTTCCCCGTTCCATGTTTCGTGTCCTGGGCGCGCAAGCCATGAGGGCAGGCGCGAAGCCTGCGGCTGGATGACCGTCAAATGAGGCGAGACGGTGGCCCGGCGGCCCGCATCAATAGCCCGGTCCCGGGCGGATTTCCAGCCATATACTCGGCATTCGACCGGGCGGCGAAGGCCGCTCCGCTCCCGCCTGCGCGCCCCATCGGATATGCTAGTCTTCCGCGAGCGCCTGCGCGAATCCGCGCAAGCCCTGTCCCCCAATCTCAGGCAATGCCCATGTCCGCGATTATCCTGTCCATCTCCCTGAAGCGCCCAATCGCCGCGGCAATCGCCGCCACCTTCGGCCTCGGTCTTACCCCGCAGCTTGCCGCCGCCCAGCCGATGCACGGCATCGCGATGATTGGCGATCCCGCGCTGCCGGCCGACTTCGATCACCTGCCCTATGCCAATCCGGACGCGCCCAAGGGCGGCAAGATCACCTACGGCGTGGTCGGCACCTTCGACAGCCTCAATCCGATGATCGTGCAGGGCGGTTTCACGTCGGCCCGCGGCCTGTCGGATCCGGTCTTCGGCAAGCTTGTCTTCGAGTCGCTGCTTGATCGCAGCGCCGACGAGCCGTTCACCCTCTACGGTCTGATCGCCGAGAAGGTGGAGACGCCGCCCGATCGTTCCTGGGTGGAGTTCACGCTCAATCCCAATGCCAAATTTTCCGACGGCGTGCCTGTGACCGTCGACGACGTGATCTTTTCGATGGAGATCCTGCGCGACAAGGGCCGGCCGAACTACAAGGCCTACTATTCCAAGATCGACAGCTACGAGAAGGTCGGTGAGCACGGCATCCGCTTCAACATCGCCGGCGCCAACGACCGCGAGTTGCCGCTCATTCTCGGCCTGATGCCGGTGCTGCCCAAGCACGCCATCGACCCGGACAAATTCGACAAGTCGACGCTGACGCCGCCGATCGGCTCTGGCCCCTATCTCGTGAGCGCGGTGAACGCGCCCAACAACATCGTCTACAAGCGCAATCCGAACTATTGGGGCAAGGATCTGCCGATCAAGCGCGGTGTCGACAACTACGACGAGATCCGCATCGAATATTACCGCGACGCCAACACGATGTTCGAGGCTTTCAAGAAGGGCCTCTACGACGTCAATCCGGAAGGCGACCCGTCGCAGTGGAACACGGCGTACGACTTCCCCGCGGTCAGCGACGGACGCGTCGTCAAGGAGACGTTCAAGACCGGCCTGCCCAAGGGCATGTCGGGCTTCGTCTTCAATACGCGCCGGCCCGTCTTCGCCGATGTCCGTGTGCGCAAGGCACTGGCCAAGCTCCTCGACTTCGATTGGGTCAACAAGAACCTCTACTACGACGCCTTCGTTCGCGCGGCTGGCTACTTCAACGATTCCGAGCTTTCGTCGATCGGCAAGCCGGCAAGCGACCGGGAGAAGGCCCTGCTCGCGCCCTTCCCTGGCGTCGTCGATGACGACGTGATGAACGGCACCTACCAGCCGATCTCGGCCGGCGGCGCCGACGGCGGCCGCGCGGTCCTGCGCGAAGTCCTCGGCGAGTTGCAGGCGGCGGGCTACGAGCTGCGCGACAACCAGCTCGTCAACACCGCGAGCGGCCAGCCGCTAGCCTTCGAAATCCTGGTCGTCAACAAGGAGGACGAGCGCCTGGCGCTCGCCTACCAGCGGGTCGTCGAGCGCATCGGCATCAAGGTGACGATCCGCAACGTCGAGGACGCCCAGTTCCAGCCTCGGCTGCAACAGTTCGACTACGACATGGTGCGCCGCGGCTGGAGCGCGTCGCTGTCGCCGGGCAACGAGCAGCTCGGCCGGTGGAGCCAGGCCGCCGCCGACCGGCCCAGTTCGTTCAACTATGCCGGGGCCAAGCAGCCCGCGATCGACGCCATGATCGACGCCATGCTGGCGGCGCGCACGCGCGAGGATTTCGTCGCCGCGGTTCGCGCGCTGGATCGCGTCCTGGTGTCGGGCTACTACGTCGTGCCGCTGTTCTACCTGCCCGACCAGTGGGTTGCCCGCTGGAGCCATATCGAGCACCCCGAAACGTCGGCGCTCACGGGCTATGTGCTGCCGACATGGTGGCGGAAGCCCGGGAGCTGACGGCTGGTCGCGCTTTTGCGCTGGCAATCGCGGTTCGACACCCTATTTTGGCGGCCATGAACAACAGCCCCATCACCCTTGACGTCATCTCCGATGTCGTCTGCCCGTGGTGCTACCTCGGCAAGCGCCGACTGGCCCGCGCCATCGATCTGATCCCCGAGGTCGACCTCGTTGTCCGCTGGCGGCCGTTTCGGCTCGATCCGACCATCCCGCCGGAGGGCATCGAGCGCAGCGAATACCTGATCGCCAAATTCGGTAGCGTCGAGGCCGTCGATGACGGCCATCGGCATCTCGAAGAGCGCGGCCGGGAGGAAGGCATCAACTACAATTTCGAACGCATCACGCGTTCGCCGAATACCGTCGACGCCCACCGGTTGATCCATTGGTCGGCCGCCGAGGGAATCCAGAACGACATGGTCGAGCGGCTGTTCGCCGCCTATTTCAGTGAGGGCCTCGACATCGGCGATCAGGCGGTGCTGGCAAGCCTCGCGGCCGAGGTCGGCTTCGACCTCGACACCGTCGCCGACCGTCTGGCGAGCGACGAGGATCGCGACATGATCGTCGGGGAAATCGAAAACGCCTATCGGATCGGCGTGACCGGCGTGCCTTGCTTCATTGTCGATCGCCGTCTGGCGGTCACCGGCGCCCATCCATCCGAGATTCTGGTGCAGGCGATCCAGCAGGTGGCCGCCGAGCGGGAAACGCCGAAGGCCGCCACCAACTAGCAGCTCAGGCGGTATTCTGAAGCTGCGCGAGGCCGGACCGTCTGCCGTCATAGACCGAGACACAGTTGCGGCCGCGTGCCTTGGCGACGTAACACGCGGCATCCGCCTGGTTCATGACTTCCGCGGCATCGCGGCAGCGGCTGGAGACACCGGTCACGCCGACGCTGGCGCCGATTTCGTAGGTGGTGCCACCCGACACGAACCGGAGCGCGGATATCGCGTCGACGACCTTCTGCGCCACGACGATGCCGGCCTCGATCGGGCAGTCCGGCAGCAGAAGAGCAAATTCATCGCCACCGATGCGCGCCGCCAGATCGTGGGCGCGGCAACTGCTGCGAATCGCGCCGGCGATCTTCTGAAGCAGCATGTCCCCGGCGCCGTGACCGGCGTTGTCATTCACGAACTTGAAGCGGTCGAGGTCGACGAAACACAACGTATATTCGCGCCTGTCGCTCCGCGCCTGCTCGACGGCCTCATCGAGGGCGCGTTCGAACGTCGCCCGGTTGGGCAGGCCCGTGAGACTGTCGTGCATCGCCGTGTGTGCGAGCTTGCGTTGTAGGGCGCGGCTGCTGGTGACGTCCTGGAACACCAGCACGACTCCAATCACGATGCCCTGGGGCGTGCGCACCGGCGCGGCCGAGGTGCGCACGTCGCGATGATCGCCCTTGCGTCTGACGAGAACCGCATCGCCATCGACATAGTGCATTCGCCCCTTGGCGAGGCACTCGGCGACCGGGCTCGCCGTAGGCGCGCCCGTTTGGCCGTCAATGACGTTGAAGATCTCCTCGACCGGCCGGCCGACCGCCCTCTCCTGGGGCCAATCGGTCATCTGTTCCGCGGCCGGATTCATGAACGTGATGCGCCCGCCTGCGTCGGTCGAGATGACCGCGTCGGCGATCGATTCAAGCGTGACCTTGAGGCGTTCCTTCTCGAGCGCGAGTTGCGCCTCGACCAGCTTCAGGTTGCTGATATCGGTGTCGGTGCCAAGCATACGGGCCGGCGTTCCGTCCGGATTCCACGAGACCGGCTTGCCGCGGCTCAAGATCCAGATCCAGCGGCCGTCACGATGCTGCTCGCGATATTCGAACTCGTTGTACTTGAGGATGCCGGCGTCCTGGCGTTCGGCGATCTGTCGTATGCGCTCGCGATCGTCGGGATGCATCCGCGCGAGCCACTTCTCCTGGGACGGGTCGACCTCCTCGTCGGGGCCGATGCCCCGCATCAGCCGCCACATCCGCGAATAGAAAGCCGTCCCGGCGTTGAGGTTGATGTCCCACACCCCCTGCCCGGCGCTTTCGAGCGCGAAATTCCAACGGCTCTCGCTTTCGGCCAGCGCTGCTTCGGCGCGCTTCTGGCGGTCGATGTTGTTCGCCTGCACGATCGTGTAGGCCGGCTCGCCGGTCTTTTCGTCGCGCAGCGCCGACGCCGAGACGAGGACCCAGATCGGAGACCCGTCCTTGCGCAGATAGCGGCGCTCGCCACGGTAATTGTCGGTCGAGCCGTTATCGAGTGACTGCATCTGCGCGCGCGCACGATCGATATCGTCCGGATGAATCAGGTCGTCGATGGCAACCGAAACAGGCTCGCCTTGGCCGTAGCCAAGCAGGTCGTAGAATGCACGGTTGGCGTAGAGCAGATGTGCCTTCGGGCCGATCAGAAAAGTCGCCACGGCCGCGTTTTCAAGCACGCTGCGAAGCAGCGCCTCGCTGTGCCTGAAGCGAAATGTTGTGCCGCCGGAGTCCGACTGTGCCGCTCTCATGGGGCCAGCATAGTGGACCAGCTTCATTAAGAAGGGTTTTCGAACCGCCGCTCATCTTTGTTGGTTATTGAAACATTAATCGCGGGGATGCGGCGGTCGTCAGGCGGCCTGTTTGTCTCCAGCGCCCGCCAGGCGCGCCAACGTGGCGATGACGCCTTCGATCCCCTTGAGCCGGCCGCCGATGTCCGCCCAGTCGCGCATCAGCACGATCTTCTGATCGGGACGAACACGTGCAATCGAGCCTTGCTGCGCGATCCAGCGGATGAGCCCCGCGGGATCGGAGAAGCTGTTGTCGCGGAAACCGATCACGGCGCCCTTCGGGCCGACATCGACCTTGTCGATGTTGGCGCGGCGGCAGAGTGCCTTGATGGCGACGATCTTGAGCAGGTGCTCGACCTCCTCCGGCAGCGACCCGAAACGGTCGATCAGCTCGGCGCCGAACGCCTCGATCGACGGCTGGTCCTCGAGGTCGGCGAGACGCTTGTAGAGGTTCAGCCGCAATTGCAGGTCGGCGACGTAGCTCTCCGGAATCATGACCGCCATGCCGATGGTGATCTGCGGTGCCCAGCGGCCCTCGTCGGCCACCTCGCCGCCGGCCTTCAGTGAGGCCACCGCCTCCTCCAGCATCTGCTGGTAGAGCTCGTAGCCAACCTCACGGATGTGTCCAGACTGCTCTTCGCCGAGCAGGTTGCCGGCGCCGCGGAGATCCAGGTCGTGGCTGGCCAACTGGAATCCGGCGCCGAGCGTATCCAGCGATTGCAGCACCTTGAGCCGTCGGTCGGCGGTCGCGGTCAGTGTCCGGTCGATCGGCACGGTGAACAGGGCATAGGCGCGTTGCTTGGAGCGGCCGACACGGCCGCGCAATTGGTAGAGCTGCGCCAGCCCGAACATGTCGGCGCGGTGGACGATGAGCGTGTTCGCGGTCGGAATATCGAGCCCGGATTCGACGATCGACGTGGACAGCAGCACGTCATACGCGCCGTCGTAGAAGGCGGTCATCACGTCTTCCAGTTCGCCGGAGCCCATCTGGCCGTTGGCGACCCCGACCTTCACCTCTGGCACCGCTTCGCTGAGGAAGGCGTGACGTTCGGCAAGGTCGGCGATGCGCGGGCAGACATAGAAGCTCTGGCCGCCGCGATAGCGTTCGCGCAACAACGCCTCGCGCACGACCAGCGGATCGAACGGCGAGATGAACGTGCGCACCGCCAGACGGTCGATCGGCGGCGTCGTGATCAGCGACAGTTCGCGCACGCCGGTCAGCGCTAGTTGCAGGGTGCGCGGGATCGGTGTTGCCGACAGCGTCAGCACGTGCACCTCGGCCTTGATCTCCTTCAGCCGCTCCTTGTGCTTGACCCCGAAGTGCTGCTCCTCGTCGACGATCAGCAGGCCAAGATCGCGGAAACTGATGCCCTTGCTGAGCAGCGCGTGCGTCCCGACGACGATATCGATGCCGCCATCGGCGATGCCGGCCTTCACGGCGGCGAGCTCCTTGGTGCCGACCAGCCGCGAGGCCTGAGCGACTTTCACCGGCAGGCCGGCGAAGCGCTCGCTGAACGTCTTGAAGTGCTGGCGCGCCAGCAGCGTCGTCGGCACCACGACCGCGACCTGCCGACCGGTCAGCGCCGTGATGAACGCGGCGCGCAGCGCCACCTCGGTCTTGCCGAAACCGACGTCGCCGCAGATCAGCCGGTCCATCGGCGTGCCGGCGGCGAGATCGCCGAGCACGGCGTCGATCGCCGTCTGCTGGTCCTCGGTCTCCTCATAGGGAAAGCGCGCCGCGAATTCATCGTAGAGCCCGTCCGGCGGCGTCATCGCCGGGGCCTTGCGCATGGCCCGCGCCGCGGCGACCTTGATCAGCGCCTCGGCCATGTCGCGGATGCGCTTCTTCATCCGCGCCTTGCGCGACTGCCAGGCGACGCCGCCGAGCTTGTCGAGCGGCACCTCGGCCTCTTCCGAGCCGTAGCGCGACAGCAGCTCGATGTTCTCAACCGGCAGATAGACCCGGTCGTTGCCGGCATAGAGAATCTCGAGGCAATCGTGCGGGGCGCCGGCCGCCTCGATCGTCTTCAGCCCGGCGAAGCGGCCGATGCCGTGGTCGATGTGGACGACGAGATCGCCCTCGGCGAGGCTGGTGACGTCGCTGAGGAAGTCGGCCGGTCGGCGGCGCGCGTGCGGGCGCACCAGACGGTCGCCGAGAATGTCCTGCTCGCCGATGACGGCGAGGGTCGCGGTGTCGAACCCGGCCTCCAGGCCGAGCACAGCGAGCGCCGTCATGTCGCGGTCGAGGGCCTCGGCTTCCGGCCAGCTTGCCACCGGTTTCAGCCGGGTCAGCCCGTGATCGACCAGCACCTGCCCCATGCGGTCGCGCGCGCCCTCGCTCCAGCAGGCGATCACCACGCGGTGGCCGGCCTTGATGGTGGCGCCGACATGGCCGATGACCGCGTCGAAGATGTTCACGTCGCCGGCGCTGCGTTCGGCCGCGAAGCCGCGCCCGGCGCGGCCGCCCATGTCGACGATGTTCGCCGCCTCGGGGTGCGCGAACGGCGACAGATGCGCCACGGCGCGCGCTTTCAGAAGGTCCATCCAGGCATGCTTGTCGAGATACAGGCGATCGGGCGGCAGCGGCTTGTAGGGCGCGCCACCCCCGGCGTCGCCTGCGTCCATCGCCGACCGGCGGGCCTTGTAGTGGTCGTCGATCTGATCGAGGCGTTCGCTGACCGCCTCATCGACAAGATGGTCGAGGACAACCGGCGCCTCGCCGACGTGATCGAACAGCGTGTCGAGACCCTCGTTGAACAGCGGCAGCCAGTGCTCCATGCCGACGTGCCGGCGGCCCTCGCTCACCGAGTGATAAAGCAGGTCGGCGCGATCGGCGGCGCCGAAGAGCGCCACGTAGCGCTCGCGGAAGCGGGCGATGCTGTCCGCCGTCAACGCCATCTCGCTCACCGGCACGAGATCGATGCGCGTCTGGCGGCTGGTGGTGCGCTGCAACTCCGCATCGAAGTTGCGGATCGTCTCCAGCGTGTCGCCGAAGAAATCGAGCCGCACCGGCTCCGGCGTGCCCGCGGCGTAGAGATCGAGGATGCCGCCGCGCACGGCGTACTCGCCGGGCTCGCGCACGGTCGCGGTGCGCAGGAAGCCGTTCCCCTCGAGCCAGCGGATCAGGTCGGCCATCGGCATGCGGCTGCCGGCCACCGCCGACAGCGAGCCATCGGCGACGAGATCGCGCACCGGAACCCGCTGAAGCACGGCGTTGACCGTGGTCAGCACGATCGTCGGCCGCTCCGACTTTTCAACGAGGCGCGCCAGCGCCGCCATGCGCCGCGCGACGATGGCCGCGTGCGGCGACACACGGTCGTAAGGCAGGCAATCCCACGCCGGGAACTCGACCACATCGACGCCCGGCGCGAAGAAGCGCACCCCGCGCTCGACTTCGGCCAGCCGCTGGCCGTCGCGGGCGATGAACAACAGCCGGCTGGCCTGCGTGGCGGCGACGACGTCGGCGAGCGTCTTGCCGGCCATGCCATCCGGCACGGCGGCCAGCGTCGCCTCGCCGGGACGCGCGAACAGTTCGTTGAGGCGACGGCTGGTCACGGCGAAGGAAGGTGTTTTCTGATCCATCGGGTCTTGGTCTATGCGCCGTGGAAGGCGAGGATGCGGTTGAACACCGGCGAGCGAATATCGTCGGGAACTGGCGCCTCACCGATGATCCACGCCAGGATGAATTGGTCTGGGATATCGAGAAGCGCCTCGAACTGGGTCAGGCTGGCGTTGTCCAGTTCGTCGAGATGAGCGTCGGCGAAGCGGCCGAGCAGCAGATCGACTTCGCGCAAGCCTCGGTGCCAGCACCGGAATTTCAGCCGCCGCCGCCGCATAGCATCGTCATCGTTTGCCGGCCCGCCGCTCATCTGATCCCGGTTCCCCAATAGAAAATCGGCGCCGGGCCGGATTCGGGGCTCGTCGCTCGCCTGGAGATATAGCGATCAAATGCCCCTTTGTCAGCGGTGTCGGCTTCCGCCGCCTGCCGGCTACTTCAATCCCTCACGCGTGTCCGCTCGGCTGATCCCCGCGTAAAGCACGGTCGCCGGTTTGACGAGCTCCGTGCCCCCGGTGCAGCAAAGGTAGACGCCGTATTTGAAGTAGTTGGGCTTCGGCTTCTCAATTGAAAGGGTACGCCCGGTGAAATCGACGACCTGGGTGCCATCCAGGAAGATTTGGGCCAAGCCGTCTTCCTTGGTGCTCCATTTGATGTGCGCCTCGAAGCGGTGCCACTGTCCGACCAGCTTCGACAAATCAGCGAATTCGATCTGCATATCCGGGAAACAGTCGTACGCGCCGTTCTTCGGAACGATATTGGTTTGCAAGCGAAGCATCTTCGACCGCCCTGGGTCGTTGACAATGGCGACGTGCGGGCAGTCGCCGTTGTGCCAGTACGCGAATGAGTAGAGTCCGGAGGTCTGCTGAAAGCCGCCTGGAAAATCAGGCGGGAGATACATGCTCCAAGCGTACCAGGATTCCTTTGGCTGGGTCTGCGGCTTCGGCTGATAGCGCTGCGAACGAACCGACTTGAACGTGCAGTCGCTGTTGCCGTTGTAGTACTTGTCCTTCTTGTTGCACGGCCCCGGGAGGATCGTGAAGCTGTCGACCTTTGCCGATGGCGCCGCGCCGGTCGGATCGGGGATCAGCTTGTAGCTGCCTTTGGCGTTGATAGGCTCATCCTTGAATTTCCCGAACGGCTCTGCGAGCCCGGCGCTGGCGGTTGCCACAAGCAACAACGCCGCGACAGCAACAAAACGAAGAATCATCCCGTACCCCCGGAAGACAGTTTGACCGTGCGACTATCCCATCGACCTTCCGAGCAAGCCAGAGACATTGGCGACGTGCGAACCCGTCGGTTAGCCATGGTATGAATCCCATACCATGCGGCCCGACATCCTCAATCCCCTCTTCCGTCCGGTCACCAGCCTTGCCGGCATCGGGCCGAAGCTGGGCGTGACGCTCGCCCGTCTGGTCGGCGGCGCCGACGAGGACGACGCGCCGCGCGTCGTCGATCTCCTGTTTCACCTGCCGGTCGGCGTCATCGACCGGCGCAACCAGCCGGGAATCGCGTTGGCGCCGGAAGGCGCCATCGTCACGCTCAAGGTGCGCATCGACCGCCACCAGAAGCCGCCGCGCGGCAACCGGCGTATCCCGTGGCGGGTCTTCGCCCACGACGACACTGGCGAGATCGGGCTGACCTTCTTCCACGCGCATGGCGACTATCTGGAGAAGACGCTGCCGGTTGGCGCAACGCTCTTCGTCAGCGGGCGGGTCGAATGGTTCAACGGCCGCCCGACCATGGTCCACCCCGACCACATCGTCGGCGAGGCCGATTTCGACAGCCTGCCGCTGATCGAGCCGGTCTATCCGATGACCGCCGGCATCGCCCGCAAGACGCTGGCCCGCGCCATCGGCGAAGCCGTCGCCGACCTTCCCGTGCTGCCCGAGTGGCAGATGCCGTCTCTGCTGTCGACGCGCCACTGGGATGGCTTCGCCCCGTCGCTGGCCAAGGCCCATCACCCCGAGACGGCGGCCGACATCGAGCCGACATCGCCGCATCTCTCGCGGCTCGCCTATGACGAACTGCTGGCGAGCCAACTGGCGCTCGCCCTCATGCGGGAACATCAGCGGCGCAGCACCGGCCGCTCGCGCAGCGGCGACGGCCAGCTGCGCGCCAAGCTGATCGCCGCCCTGCCCTTCACGTTGACCGGCAGCCAGCAGGCCGCGCTCGCTGACATCGAAGCGGATCTCGCCGCGCCGGAGCGCATGCTGCGCCTGCTGCAAGGCGACGTCGGCTCCGGAAAGACCGTGGTTGCCTTGCTTGCCGCCGCCAATGTCATCGAGGCTGGTGGCCAGGCTGCCCTGATGGCGCCGACCGAACTCCTTGTCCGCCAGCATGCCCGCACCATCGCGCCGCTCGCCGAGGCCGCCGGGATCCGCTTCGCCGTCCTCACCGGCCGCGAAAAAGGCCGCGAGCGCGAAGCGATCCTCGCGGGGCTCGCCGATGGCTCGATCCACCTGCTCATCGGCACCCACGCGTTGTTTCAGGCCGGCGTCAATTTCGACGATCTCGCCCTGGTGGTCGTGGACGAGCAACACCGTTTCGGCGTCCATCAGCGCCTCGCACTGACCGCCAAAGGCGGCGCCACCGACGTGTTGGTGATGACCGCCACGCCGATCCCGCGCACGCTGGTGCTGACCTATTACGGCGACATGGATGTCTCGCGCCTCACCGAAAAACCGGCAGGCCGGCGGCCGATCGATACGCGTGTCGTCCCGCTCGATCGTCTGGATGAGGTGGTCGAGCGCATCCGCGCCGCCATCGCCGAAGGCGCCAAGGCGTACTGGGTTTGCCCGCTCGTCGAGGAGTCCGACGTGCTCGATGACGTCGCCGCTGCCGAACAACGTCACGCCTCGCTGACTGAGGCCCTCGGCCCGGTCGTCGGCATGGTCCACGGCCGCATGAAGGCCGCCGAGCGCGACGTGGTGATGGCGCGCTTCCTCGCCGGCGACATCAAGGTGCTGGTCGCCACCACCGTGGTCGAGGTCGGCGTCGACGTGCCCGACGCCACCATCATGGTGATCGAACATGCGGAGCGGTTCGGCCTCGCCCAGCTTCATCAGTTGCGCGGCCGCGTCGGGCGCAGTGACCGTCCGTCGACCTGTCTGCTGCTCTATCGCAATCCGCTCGGGGCCGTCGCCCGCGAGCGGCTTGCCATCATGCGCGAGACCGAGGACGGTTTCCGTATCGCCGAGGAAGATCTGCGCCTGCGCGGCGGCGGCGAGGTCCTCGGCACGCGACAGTCGGGCATGCCCGGCTTCCGCATCGCCAGCGCCGAGCATCACGCCGATCTCATGGAGATCGCCCGCGACGACGCTCGCCTGGTCGTGGAAACCGATCCCAACCTGATGACGCCGCGCGGCGAAGCGTTGCGGGTGCTGCTTTATCTGTTCGGCAGGGACGATGCGATCAGGCTGCTGAGGGCGGGTTGAACCGCTTCTCGATGTCCTCAGACGTCAATTCCGTGGAGTGCTCGGCGACAAACTCCGGCGTCACCAGTCCGGCGGAGATCACCATCTTGGCGGCGTCTTCCACCGACATGTTGAGGACGATCATGTCGGCCCGCTTCACGAAGAGCAGGAAGCCCGAGGTTGGATTCGGTGTGGTCGGCAGGAAGACGGCCACCGTCTCGTCAAGCCGGTGCGCGATCTCGCCCTTCGTGTCCGACGACACGAAGACCAGCGACCACAGTCCCTGGCGCGGATACTCGATCAAAGCGACCGTCTGGAAGGCGCCCGCCCGCCGCGACAGCACCGTCTCGAAAATCTGCTTCAGCCCGCGATACAGGTTGCGCACGATCGGCATGCGGCCGAGCAGCGACTCGCCGAGCAGGATGGTCTGCCGGCCGACGAAATTGGCCGTCAGGAACCCGAGCAGGGTGATGACGATCAGCGCAACGACGAGGCCGAATCCCGGAATCGCGAACGGCAGATACTTGTCGGGGCGATAGTCCCACGGGATGAACGGCGTCACCCAGCTGTCGACCCACTTCACGAAGGTCCAGGTGATGTACACGGTCAGGATCACCGGCGCCGCGATGATGAGGCCCGTCAGAAAGTAATTCCGC
Organism: uncultured Alphaproteobacteria bacterium; assembly: GCA_963781775.1. GTDB lineage: Bacteria > Pseudomonadota > Alphaproteobacteria > Rhizobiales > Kaistiaceae > CAVSRC01. The sequence goes on from CAWAHE010000027.1 coordinate 38,883, forward strand.
AGGCGATGCATCGCGCTACCGCCGCGACGCGACGGATCGGGGTGGTTCGGGTCGAATGGCTCACCCGCCTGACTCATCATTCCTTCCCGGGCTGGTGGCGATGCCGTTGCCGGCTGCGGTCATCATGGCAGAGATCGCGCCGGGGCGCGACACCTTCACTCGACCGTGACCGACTTCGCCAGATTCCGCGGCTGGTCAACATCGGTGCCTAAGATGACGGCAGTGTGATAGGCGAGCAGTTGCACGGGGAGCGCGTAAACGAGTGGCGTCACGCTCGCCGGCATCTCGGGAAGAATCAGGGTTTCAACCGAGGCCAGCGATGCCGCCTCCCGCCCCTTCTCGTCGGTAATCAGGATCATGCGGCCGCCGCGCGCCGCGACCTCCTGCATGTTGGACAGCGTCTTGTCGAAGATGCGGTCGTAGGGGGCGATCACCACCACCGGCATGTTTTCATCGATCAGCGCGATGGGCCCGTGCTTCAGTTCGCCCGCAGCATAGCCCTCGGCGTGAATGTAGGAAATCTCCTTGAGCTTCAGCGCACCTTCCAGCGCCAGCGGGTAGCTGGTGCCGCGGCCGAGATAGAGCACGTGGTCGACATGCGAGAACTCGCGGGCAAGCGCTTCGATCTTCGGCTCCAGACGCAGCGCCATGCTCATCAGACGCGGCACCTCGCTGAAGCCCGCGACCAGCTTTTCCTCGTCCTCGTCCGACAGCACGCCGCGCGCCTTGCCGGCGGCGACCGCCAGCACGGCCAGCACCGCCAACTGACAGGTGAACGCCTTGGTCGAGGCCACGCCGATTTCCGGTCCGGCGAGTGTCGGCAGGATGAAGTCCGCCTCGCGCGCGATCGTCAACTCCTTCACGTTGACGACGGCGGCGATCTTCTGGCCCTGCTCCTTGGCATAGCGCAGCGATGCCAGCGTGTCGGCCGTTTCGCCCGACTGGGAGATGACGATCGACAGCCCCTTCGGCGGCAGCGGCTGCTCGCGGTAGCGGAATTCCGAGGCGATATCGATATCGACCGGCAGCCGCGCGAACCGCTCGAACCAGTATTTGGCGACCAGGCCGGCGTAGTAGGCCGTGCCGCAGGCGGTGATCGACAGGCGGTCGAGGGCGCCGAAGCTGACGTTGAATTCGGTCGGCAGGGCGCAGCGGCTGGCCGTCAGGTCGAGATAGTGGGCAAGCGTGTGGCCGACGACCTCCGGCTGTTCGTGGATCTCCTTCGCCATGAAGTGGCGATAGTTGCCGCGATCGACCAGCAGGCTTGAGGCGACCGTCCGCACCTCCGGCCGTTCGACCGTGGCGCCGTTCTCGTCGTAGATCGTGGCGCCGGAGCGGGTCAGCACCGCCCAGTCGCCGTCCTCCAGATAGGCAACGCGGTTGGTGAACGGCGCCAGCGCGATCGCGTCCGAGCCGAAATACATCTCGTCGTCGCCATAGCCGATGGCGAGCGGGCTGCCGCGCCGCGCGCCGATCATCAGGTTGTCCTCGCCCTCGAAGATGATGGCCAGCGCAAATGCGCCGCGCAGGCGGCCAAGGGCCGCGCGCACGGCCTCGGTCGGCGACAGGCCCGTGTCGATATTCCGGGTGATCAGGTGGGCGACGACCTCAGTGTCGGTTTCAGTCTGGAACTTGGCGCCCGCCGCTTCCAGTTCGTCGCGCAGCTCGCGGAAGTTTTCGATGATGCCGTTGTGAACAAGGGCGACCTTCGCGGTCGCGTGCGGGTGGGCATTGCCCTCGGTCGGCGCGCCGTGCGTCGCCCAGCGCGTGTGGCCGATGCCGATTTGGCCGGTCAACGGTTTGCCGGCGAGCTTCTCCTCGAGATTGCGGAGCTTGCCCTCCGCGCGCCGACGGGTCAGGTGGCCCCGCTCCAGCGTCGCCACGCCGGCCGAATCGTATCCGCGGTACTCAAGCCGCTTGAGCGCATCGACCAGCAACGGCGCTACCGGCTCCTGGCCGAGGATGCCTACAATGCCGCACATCCACCGAACTCCCCGATTCCCGCGCTGCTCCGGACCATCTAGCGGTTCCCGCGCATGTGTTGGAAATCACAAGCTGTTTCGCCGCTGTCATACGTCAGCAGGCGCCGCGACGGCCGATTTCCGCCGAAGCGTGGTTAATCCCGGTCGCGGAGTTTAGCGGGACTTTCTTTCGGTCCGGTTTCCAGAACCGCGCTTCTTCTCGCGGAATTTGCGCGCCCAATCGGGCTTGTTCACCTGCTGGCCGCGCGCCACGGCCAGGGCATCCGGCTCGACGTCCCGGTTGATGACGCTTCCCGCCGCCACGCTCGCCCCGTCGCCGATCTTCACCGGCGCGACCAGCACCGCATTCGAGCCGATCGACACATTTGCCCCGATCACCGTGCGGTACTTGTCGAAGCCATCATAGTTCGCGGTGATGGTGCCGGCGCCGATATTGGTGCCGGCGCCGACGTCGGCGTCGCCGATATAGGCAAGGTGATTGGCCTTGGCGCCATCGCCGAGGCGGGCGTTCTTGACCTCGACGAAATCGCCGATGTGGACGTTGGGTCCGATATCGGTGCTGGGCCGAAGCCGCGCGAAGGGCCCGATGGTCGCGCCGCTGGCGATGCGCGCGCCAGCGATGTGGCAGTTGGCGCGGATGATGACGTTGTCGGCGACCGTGACCTCCGGCCCGAAGAAGACATTCGGCTCGATCGTCACGTCGCGCCCAAGGCGGGTGTCGTGGCTGAACCAGACCGTGCTCGGCGCGATCATGGTGACGCCCGCCGCCATCGCCGCTTCCCGCATCCGGCGCTGGAAGAGCCCTTCGACATGGGCAAGCTGCTGCCGGTCGTCGGCGCCAGCAACCTCGTCGGCATCGGCGGTCAGCGCGACAACTTTCTGCTTGTCCCTGTTGGCAAGCGCGACGACCTCCGTGAGGTAGTGCTCGCCGCTCTGATTTTTGTTGCCGATCCGCTTCAACAGCGCACCGAGGCTCGGCCCTGCGAAACCCATCAGGCCCGCGTTGCAGAAGCCGATCGCCTTCTCCGCGTCGCTGGCCTCCTTGAATTCGCGGATCGCCACAAGCTGCTTGCCGTCGAGGATCAGGCGGCCATAGCGGCGCGGGTCAGCCGGTTTGAAGCCGAGAACCGCGACGGCAGCGCCGCCGGAGATCGCCTTGCGGAGCGCTTTCAGCGTCGCCGTCGTCACCATCGGCGTGTCGCCATAGAGGACCAGAATGTCGTCGAACCCGCCGGCAAATTCGGCGGCTGCGGCGAGAACCGCCTTTGCGGTCCCCTTCTGCTTCGGGCTGTCGACATCCTGTCGATAAACGGCGGCGGCGCCCATTTTGCTGGCGGCGGCAGCGACAGCATCGCCGCCGGCGCCCTTGCGTGCCACGACCACGATACGGTCGGCGCCGCTCGCTGAAGCCGTCTTGAGGACGTGGCCCAGCATGGGCAGCCCGCCGATTTCGTGCAGCACCTTGGGCTTTGCCGATTTCATCCGCGTGCCGTCGCCGGCGGCGAGGACGATGGCGAGGCAGGACCGTTTCGGCATGTTTCCCCCGGGGAATCCGGCTGATCGGCGGACGGTTTCGGCAGCGGCGTGTGGCCGAAACATGGCGGCCCCGCCGGTCCACCCACCTTATCGCAGATTCGCCGGTCCTAGCCGATCTGGCCGAGCGCCGGGAAGGTCTCCAGGAGCCAGTACGACACGTCGGCAATGCCACCGGTGATAAACAGCACCCCCGTCACCACCAGCAGCCCGCCCATGACCTTCTCGACGGTCCCGAGGTGGGCGCGGAAGCGTCGCATGAACCGGATGAACGGCCCGGAAAACAAGGCGGCGACGAGGAACGGAATGCCCAATCCTAGGGAATAGGCGGCGAGCAAGCCGGCGCCCCGCCCGACGCTCTGCTCGCTGCCGGCCACCGCCAGGATCGCCGCCAGCACCGGGCCAATGCACGGCGTCCAGCCGAACGCGAAGGCGAGACCCATGACATAGGCGCCGATTGGACCGGCCGCTTGGTTACGCACCTGCACGCGCGCCTCGCGGCTCAGGAACGCGATGCGGAATACGCCGAGGAAATGCAGGCCCATGAGGATGATGATGACGCCGCCAACCACTGACAGGATATCGATGTGGGTGCGCACGAGCTGGCCGATCGCCGAGGCGGCGGCGCCCAAGGCCACGAAGATGGTCGAAAAGCCGAGCACGAAGGCGACAGCCGACATCAGGACCGTCCGCCGCGCCACCTGCACGTCGGCGGTGCCGGTGAGCTGGTCCAGGCTGATGCCGGCCATGTAGCAGAGGTAGGGCGGCACCAGGGGCAGAACGCAGGGCGACAGAAAGGAAACCAGCCCGGCAACGGCCGCGCCTGTATGCGTAACGTCAATGGCCATCGGGGCGCGGCGGTCCTTGCTTGTTCTGTCGCCGGGCCGGGTTATAGGACTAGCCGGCATTACGCCACAGTCACCTTTGCGAGAGATCGCCGCAGCTACGGCTCGTCGACCCCCGCCATGCGCGCCATTGCGCGCTGGAAGGGCTCTGGCGTCACGCCCGAGTCGCCAACAAACGGCCGATTCATCGCGATGATGAGGACAAACACCAGTGCAATCGACAGCGCCAGCATGTTCGCCATGAGAAGATGCCCGCGCCAGCTCGGCAAACCGAAGAACAGCGCCAGGCTGACCGTTACAACCCCGCCGGCAATCACCACGGCCCACACCACTGCTGCAATCCCGGACCCGGTTGTAAAGAGCCGTTCACGCCGCGCGTCGGAAACGTCGTCGAACTGACTGAGCGCCGCCCCCAGGACGACCTTCTGACTTTCCGTGGTCGGCTCGATCGATGTGAGGAGCTTGTCGATCGAATCTGTCAGCTCCCACCCCTTGTCCTGCCATGCACCCTCGGGAGCGCTCTGGACCATTTTCGGCCACTCCTCGTCGACAACCGTGTTGGCGTAGTCCCTGATCAACTCACGCAGTTGCGACGTGGCCGCGTTCGGCAAACCATTCGCCGTAACGAACAGGTCGGAGAGCTGACCTGCCTCGATCTCTACGGCGAGCTCAGCCCGTTGATGCCTCTCGAGGACGAGGATCGCGATCGAGGCAAGCAGCACCGCATAGATCACGCCAACGACGGCGATCAGGAAGCCCGCCACCTCGTTGAGCCGCGTGCGCGATTCTGAATGCCATCGCTGGTGCAGGATGGTCTGAACAAGCGTCGTGAGTCCGAGCGCTATCGCACAGACGAATATCGCCATCGCCCAGGTCGGCAGGCTGATGAGAAGTTTGACGAACATTTGAGATGAGCTTCCCCCGGCGCGGGCGCGCGCTGCCTGACCTACGGCACTCTGAAGGTACGGCGATCGCGGTTACCGTTCTATTATGCGCCGAGCAGGTGGCTCAACCCCCGGTCATGCTCATGTGGCGGGAGACCGCCGGCTTGCTGTGGGCCCGATCGATGACGAAGTCGTGCCCCTTGGGCTTGCGGGAAATCGCCTCGTCGATAGCGGTTTGCAGCAGTTCGTCGCCCTCGGATGCGCGCAGCGGCGCGCGCAGATCGGCGGCGTCCTCCTGGCCAAGGCACATGAACAGCGTCCCCGTGCAAGTGACCCGCACGCGGTTGCAGCCCTCGCAGAAATTGTGCGTCAGCGGCGTGATGAAGCCGAGCCGGCCGCCAGTCTCCGCGATCTTCACGTAGCGTGCGGGTCCGCCGGTCTTGTACGGGATATCGTCCAGCGTCCACCGTCGCGACAGATCGGCGCGCACCTGACTGAGCGGCAGGTACTGGTCGGTGCGGTCGGCGTCGATCTCGCCGAGCGGCATCGTCTCGATCAGCGTCAGGTCCATACCGGCGCCGTGCGTCCAGCGGATGAGATCGTCGAACTCGTCCTCGTTGACGCCCTTGAGCGCCACTGCGTTGATCTTGACGTGGAGACCGGCGGCGCGCGCCGCCTCGACCCCGTCGAGCACCTTGGCGAGATCGCCCCAGCGCGTGATCGCCTTGAACTTGACCGGATCGAGCGTGTCGATGGAAACGTTGATGCGCCGGACGCCCACATCGACCAGTTCGCCGGCGAAGCGGGCAAGCTGCGAACCGTTGGTGGTCAGCGTCAGCTCGTCGAGCGTGCCGGCATCGATATGCCGCGAGAGCGAGCGCACCAGCGACATGATGTTGCGGCGGACCAGCGGCTCGCCGCCGGTCAGCCGCAGCTTGCGCACGCCGCGCTCGACGAAGGCCGAACACAGGCGGTCGAGTTCCTCCAGGCTGAGCACGTCCTTCTTGGGCAGGAAGGTCATGTCCTCGGCCATGCAGTAGACGCAGCGGAAATCGCAGCGATCCGTCACCGACACCCGCAAATAGGTGATTTCCCGGCCGAACGGGTCGACCAGAGGCGGGCGCGGCTCGAATGTGGCAGGCATGTCCATGAACGCTCCCGGTCGGCTACCGCCATTATGTAGCGCCACCGGCCCCTCGATCAATCCGTTTGAACATATCGCTCGGCCGCCGCGCAAGCCCGGCCGGCGCGAGGCCTAATAGTGATGGCCCTTGAGGACCTCGCTGAGGGCACGGCCATATTCGGTCTTGCCGAGTTCGCTCGCCAGCCGGGCGAGGTCATCGGCGCTGATCCAGCCGGCCGAAAACGCGATCTCCTCCGGCGAGGCGATCAGTTGGCGCTGGCGGCGCTGAACCAGGTGGACGAACTCCGCCGCCTCGAGCAGAGAGGCATGGGTACCGGCATCGAACCAGGCGAAGCCGCGCCCGAACGGCTCCACCGACAGCGTGCCATCCGCGAGGTACGACATGTTGAGATCGGTGACCTCGTATTCGCCGCGCGCCGATGGCTTCAAGGCCCGGGCACGCTCCACCACGCTGCCATCGTAGAAATAGAGACCGATCACCGCCCAATCGGATTTCGGCTTCGTCGGCTTCTCCTCGATGGACGTCGCTTTCCACTTCTTGTCGAAAGCGACGACGCCATACCGTTTAGGATCGTCGACATGGCAGGCGAAGATCGTGGCGCATTCCTCGCGCTGGTTGGCCTCGCGCAACATCTCGGTCAGCCCGTGGCCGTAGATGATGTTGTCGCCGAGCACCAGGCAGGACGGGTCGGTGCCGATGAAGTCCGCCCCAATAACGAATGCCTGGGCAATCCCTTCGGGTTTCGGCTGCGCAGCGTAGGACAGCGCGATGCCCCACCGAGATCCGTCGCCGAGCAGACCGCGAAATGCCGCCTCCTGCTCCGGCGTGGTGATGATGAGGATGTCGCGGATACCGGCCAGCATCAGCGTCGACAGGGGATAGTAGATCATCGGCTTGTCGAAGACCGGCAACAGTTGCTTCGACGTCACCAGCGTCAGTGGGTGGAGCCGAGTTCCGGCGCCGCCGGCAAGGATGATGCCTTTGCGGTTCATGGTTCGACGCGCTCCGCAAACAGTGCGGCGACGGTACGGTTGACCGCATCGCGCCAATCGGTGACCTCGAAGTCGAATGTCTTCGCGAACTTCGACGAATCGAGCGACGAATTGCGTGGCCGCCGCGCTGCCGCCGGAAACGCCGACGCGCTGACGGCGCGGACTGGCGGGTTACGTCCGGTGAAGCGCGCCTGCGCCGCGACCACTGCTGCCGCCCATTCGTGCCGCGAGGCCGGCGCTCCGGCGACGTGATACGTTCCCCAAGGCCGCTGCCCGCCTCGCGCGAGTGTCAGGATCGCGTCGGCGAGGTCTCCGACTCCCGTCGGCGAACCGATCTGATCGGCAACCGCTTCCAGCTCGGCCCGATCGGCCGCTGCGCGCACCATGGTCTTCACGAAATTGGCGCCGTGGGTGCTGAACAGCCAGGCCGTGCGCAGGATGAAATGCCGTGGCGCGATCCGGCGGACGGCATCCTCGCCGGCTGCCTTGCTCCGTCCATAGGCGTTGAGCGGATTGACGCGGTCTGTCTCGACATAGGCCGCGCCCTTCTCGCCATCGAACACATAGTCGGTGGAAAGGTGAACCAGCGGCACGTCGGCCCGCATGGCAGCCTCGGCGAGAACCGCCGGCCCCTCGGCGTTGGCGCGCAGGGCCGCAGCCTCGTCCGCCTCGGCGTCATCGACGTTGTTGTAGGCCGCCGCGTTGACGATCAAAGACGGCGCCGCTGCGGCGACGGCGCGCGCGACTGCGGCCGGGTCTGTGATGTCGCCATCGCCATGATTCAAGGCCGTGAGCGGCACGTGCGCGGCTTCGGCATGTGCGACCAGCTCGCGGCCCAACTGACCTTCTCCTCCGAACACCAGGATCAAAGTGCCAATCCCAACCGCTCGCCGCGATAGGACAATTCCCGCAAGCGCCTCCACCAGGGCCGGTTGTTAAGATACCAGCGGACAGTCTTTTCGATCCCTGTCTCGAAGGATTCCGCCGGCGTCCAGCCGAGCCGGTCGCGGATCTTCGTCGCGTCGATCGCGTAGCGCAGGTCGTGGCCGGGCCGGTCGGCGACATGGGTGATCAGCTCGTGGCGAGACCCAATCGCAGAGTCCGGCGCGAGATCGTCCATCAGGTCGCAAATGGTCTTCACCACATCGATGTTGGCGCGCTCGCAATTGCCGCCGACATTGTAGCTCTCGCCCACCTCCCCCTGCTCGGCGATCAGAACCAGCGCGCGCACGTGGTCCTCCACGAACAGCCAGTCGCGGACGTTCTCGCCGCGGCCATAGACCGGCAGCGGCTTGCCTTCCAGCGCGTTGAGGATCATCAGCGGGATCAGCTTTTCCGGAAATTGATACGGGCCGTAATTGTTGGAGCAGTTCGACAGCACGACCGGCAAGCCGTAGGTGCGGTGCCAGGCGCGCACGAGATGGTCGGAGCCGGCCTTGGAAGCAGCATAGGGCGAGTTCGGCCGGTACGCGGTCTCCTCGTTGAAACTGCCGTCGGCGTCGAGCGACCCGAACACCTCGTCGGTCGAGATGTGATGGAAGCGGAAACGCTCGCGACGTTCGGCGGGTAGACGCCGCCAAAAGGCGAGCGCCGCGTCGAGCAGCACGGACGTGCCGACCACATTGGTCTGGATGAAGGCCCCTGCCCCGTCGATCGAGCGGTCGACGTGGGTCTCGGCGGCAAGGTGCATGATGACGTCGGGCGCTGTCGTGTCGATCAGGTCGCGCATGCGCGCCCCGTCGGCGATGTCGGCCCGAACGAAGCGGTAGCGGTCGCTGCCGGCGGCCGGCGCAAGCGATTCCAGATTGCCGGCGTAGGTCAGCTTGTCGACCACCACGGCCTCGTGCGCCGTCCGGCCGATCAGGTGGCGCACGACCGCCGAGCCGATGAAGCCCGCCCCTCCGGTCACCAGAATGCGCATGCGGTAACGCCCTCTTCGGCAGCCCTGCAACGGCTGCCGCCAATCTGGCACGTCCTCCCGTGCACGGAAACCAGCCGGATCAAGGTCCAGCGCCGCCGGAATAGCAGCCACGCCCGATGGCAAGCCGGCGGACCAGCGCCAGAACGGTATCGATCGCGAGCGTCTCGACCTCGACCAGCCGGCCAAGTTCCTGCACGGCCGTCACCAGCGCGTCGATCTCCATCGCCCGGCCCCGCTCGAGGTCCTGCAGCATCGATGTCTTGTGAGCCCCGACTTTACGCGCGCCTTCGATCCGGGCGTCCACGTCGATCGGGAAACGAATGCCCAGCTTCTCGGCGATCGCGGTCGCTTCCACCATCATCGCGCGCGCAACAGTCCGCGAATCCGGATCGGTGGCGATCTGTTCGAGCGTGTAGCCGGTGAGCGCCGAGATCGGATTGAACGACAGGTTGCCCCAGAGCTTCACCCACATCTCGTTGCGGATGTCGGCGCGCACCGGCGCCTGAAGGCCGGCGGCCACCAGTTCGGCGGCAAGCGCCGTCACCCGCTCGGATCTCTCCGCCGACGGCTCGCCGAGTGAGAAGCGCGTTCCGTCGACATGGCGGATAACGCCCGGCGCCTCGACCTCCGCCGCGACATAGACCACCGAACCAATGGCGCGCTCCGGTCCGATGCGTTGCCAGATGCGCCCGCCGGGATCGACCGCGGCGATGTTCGTGCCTTCGAGCGCGCCGCCATGGCGGTGGAAGTACCACCACGGCACGCCGTTCTGCATCGTCACCACCGCCGTGTCTGGCCCGAGCAGCGGCGCGATGGCGTCCAGCGCCGGCCCGACGGAGTGTGCCTTCAGCGCCAGCAGCACGTAATCCTGCGGGCCGAAATCGGCGCCATCGGCGCTGGCCTCGACCGCCTGCGTGGTTTCGCGGCCGCCCTCGATCAGCCTCAGGCCTCTGGCGCGGATTGCATCGAGGTGCGCGCCGCGCGCAACCAGCGACGGCGTCACGCGCCCTGCCGCCGCGAGATGGGCGGCGACGTAGCCGCCGATCGCGCCTGCCCCGAAGACGCAGACGCGCATCGACCTAGAGCCCCAGCTTGGCGGCGAGCCCGATGCGCTGCAGCTTGCCGGTCGCCCCTTTCGGAATCTCTTCCAAAATCAATATCTTGCGCGGCACTTTGAAGTCTGCCAGGCGGGTCGCGGCAAAGCTGCGGATGTCGCTTTCGGCCGCCGACATGCCCTCGCGCAACACGACCGCCGCCGCCACGTCCTCGCCGAGCTTGTCGTGCGGCATGGCGAAGGTGACGACTTGCGCCACCGCCGGATGATCCATCAACACCTCATCGACCTCGAGCGGCGAAATCTTCTCGCCGCCGCGATTGATGATCTCCTTCAGGCGCCCGGTGACGCGCACATAGCCGCCCGCATCCATCGTTCCCTGATCGCCGGTGTGGAACCAGCCGTGGGCGAACGCCGTCTTGGTGGCTTCGGGGTTCTTCTCGTAGCCGGCCGTGACGTTTGGTCCGCGGATGACGATCTCGCCCTCGCCACCCGCCGGCAGGAACGAACCGTCGGTCGCCATGATGCCGACCTCGGGGCCGGCGGCGCGTCCGACGCTGCCGGGCTTGCGCTCGGCCGGTGGCAACGGGTTCGATGTCATCTGATGCGCCGCCTCGGTCATCCCGTAGGACTCGATCACCGGACAGCCGAAGGTCGCCTCCAGTTCGGCCATCACTTGCGCCGGCAGCGATGCCGACGACGAGCGGATCAGCCGCAGCTTGCTCGCGGCAAGCGCATCGGCATTGCGGGCCGCCCGCGCGAGGATCGCCTGATGCATGGTCGGCACCGCCGTGTACCAGGTGGGTTGCGCCTCGCTCATCCAGGCGAAGAAGCGCAGCGCATTGAAGCCCGGCGTGCAGAACACGCTGGCGCCCGCGGCGAGCGACGACAGAACCGCCGCGATCAGTCCGTGGATGTGGAACAGCGGCATGATGTTGAGGCACCGGTCGCCGGGCGTCAGCGCTATGGCTACACCGATATGGCGGGCCGATGCCGCGAGGTTGGCGTGGCTGAGGGGCACCAGCTTCGGGCGCGAGGTCGTCCCGGACGTATGGAGAAACAGAGCGATGTCACCGTCCTCGGCCGCGCCGGTCGCCACCGCCGGTCCGACGGCCGGCCCGTCGAGGGTGAATGTCCCGGCCGGGTCGCCCCCGTCGAAGGTCAGGCGCAGGACCGCGATGCCCAGTTTCTCGGCTACCGCGATCGCCGGACCGCTCTCGTCCTTGCCCACGACGATGGCCCTGGCGCCGATATCGCCGAGATAAAACTCCAACTCCTCGGCGCGATAGGCCGGGTTGAGCGGCGCGGTGGTCGCGCAGGCTGCGACCGAGACGAAGGCCGACGCCATCTCCGGCCCGTTCGGCAGGATGATGGCGATGCGGTCGTTGCGGCCAAGGCCGAGGGCGTTCAGCTTGGCGGCGACGGCGCGCATGTGCCGCCGCAGGCCGCCATGGGTCAGCGTCGGCCGGTCGGGCGCGGAAATCGCCGGCGCGCCGTCGGCTCCGCCCGCGATCCGCTCTACGATCGAAGCAGCATCAGACAACGCGCACCTCGATGTCTCCAACGCCGTCGATATGGCCGTGCATCGTGTCGCCGCGCTTGACCGCGCCGACGCCGGACGGCGTACCCGAGTAGATCACGTCGCCGGGGCGCAGCGTGAACAGCCCGGACAGGTAAGCGATCATCTCCGGCACTTTCCAGATCATCTGGTCGAGGTCGCCCGTCTGCTTGCGCTCGCCATTGACGTCGAGCGTGATGGCCCCCGACGACGGATGCCCGACGGCGCTTGCCGGCCGCAGCACGCCGCACGGCGCCGACGCCTCGAAGGCCTTGGCGACCTCCCACGGCCGCCGCCCTTCCTTGGCCTTGTCCTGCAGATCGCGGCGGGTCATGTCGATGCCAACCGCATAGCCGAAGACGCAGTCCAACGCGGCGCTTGCCGGGATGTCGGTGCCGCCCTTCGCCAGTGCCACCACCATCTCGATCTCGTGGTGCACGTCGCTGGAGGCCGACGGATAGGGAAAGCGGCCGTCGAGCACGAGGCAATCGGGGTTCTTCTGGAAGAAGAATGGCGGCTCGCGATTGGGGTCGCCGCCCATCTCGACGGTATGGGCGGCATAGTTGCGCCCGACGCAGTAGATGCGGTGGACCGGGAACAGGAGGTTGCTGCCGTCGACCGGCAGCGCGGCTTGCGGCGCCGGCTCGACAGCGTAGCGCGGTCCGCTCGTCTGGACGTTCATTGCAGGTGGCTCCCCTGGGGCGCGCAGCCGGGACCGGCCGCATCCCCGCCATGCCATATTGCCGGATGCGGGGCAATTCCCACGCGACGACGCACTGGCGTCACGCCGGCTTCGCCACAGGTTGCGGCTCCAGGAAGCGCGCGAAAGCCAGCGCGACGAGCGGCATCGGCAGGAACACGGCGAACGACACGCGGATGCCATAGCGCGCGGCGATCAGGCCGAAGATTGGCGGTGCCAGGAAGCCCAGCGCCGTCTGGAGGGTCGAGAACGACGCCACGTTCTGCGACGACGGCCGGTCCCCGATGCGCGCCACCGCCGATAGTGCCTGCGGATGCGTGGTGCTGATGCCGAGCCCGATCAGGGCAAAGCCGATCAGCGCGGCTGTCACCGACCACGCCGCCACCACCAGCGACAGCCCGGCGAACGACACCGCGGTCAGCGCCATGGCGACCCGCACCGGGCCGTATTTATCGATCAGCGGATCGGCCATGAACCGCCCGGCCGTCTGCGCGATGACGATCGCCGGCAGGGCCAGGGTCGCCACCCAGGCGGCCGCGGTGAAGTCGTCGCGGAGGTAGATGACCGACCAGTTGCGTGTGCTGCCCTCGAGCACGATGCCGGAACAGGCGAAGCCCATGACCAGCAACACGCCGAGCGTCGGCAATGCGAGACGCTTCGGCGGTCCGCCGATATGCGCCCGCGGCGGGCTCTCCACCATCGGCCCCGCGATCGCGACCGTGCCCGCGGCGAGGAGAATAAACATCACAACGAAATGAACCTGCGGCGCGATGCCTGCCGCGACCGCGCCGGTTCCGACCAGCGACGCCAGCAGAAATCCGAGCCCCCACGTACCGTGACACCGGTTGATGAGGCGGCGGCCCGTGGCCGCTTCGACCCGGTCGGCCTCGACGTTCATGGTGATGTTGCAGGTCGTCAGACCAAGGCCGAACAGAAACAGCGCCGCGAACAGCGTCGCGGTGCCGACGGCCAGCGACGCCAGGACGGGTCCCAATGCGAAGAACGGCAATGCCAGCAGCAACGTGCGGCGCGTGCCCTGATATTCAATGACGCGGCTGACCAGCAGCGACCCGGTGAGAACGCCTGCCGGAATGCCGACCAGAGCAAAGCCGAGCTCGGCTTCGTTCATCGCCAGCGCGAGGCGCAATTCGGCAATGCGGGAGAACAGGCTGCCGACGGTCGCGCCATGGATGGCAAAGATGAGGGCGATCGCCACGCGCTTGTCGAGTGGCGAAAGCAAGGCTCATCACTCCGTCGTCAGGAAACGGCTCGGGTCGCGCCGAGCCTCGGGACACAACGCCTCAGAAGCGCCGCGCCAGCATAAACCCCGCAATGGCGATGCCGGCGAGGAGCGGTCCCCATTTCTTGACGAAATCGCTGCGCAACCAGGATGTCCGAACGACGGGCGTGGCGTGCTGCGCCTGCCAGTCGGCGGCGTCCTGCTGTTCCAGCCAGAGACGGGCGGCGGCGCGCTTCTCTGGAATGAAACGCCCCATCATCAAATCCGAGCGCACCTGCTTGGCGCCCATTTCCCTGAATTCCCCGCGGAAATCCTTCGCCCCCCCGGTGCTTTCCAAGGCCATTTCAGTTCACTCCTTCCAACGGGCACATCCCACACGCCCGGCATTAATCCGGATTTGGACTACGCCTCTGACAAACCAGGCGCAAGACTTGGATCGCTCTCCGCGCCGCCCTTCGTCCCTTGTTCGAAAGCGCAGAAAGCAGATGTCAGTAATTGTTGCGGCCTGATCAACATGAAGTATTGACCCAGCGCAAACGGTGCACAGTCCATGGCGCGTATAGATGCACTGACCCGATCATTATCGCGCCGAAGACAATAAGGGACTCACGCCATGGATTTCTACCGCAGTGCATTGGGACAGTTCTTCGCCACCAGCGCGGGGCGCGTTACGCGCGTTATAGCGGGCATCGTGCTCATCGCGTGGGGCTATACGCTCCTGCCGTCGATCGCCGGCGTTGTCCTGATCGTCATCGGGCTGGTGCCGCTGCTTGCCGGGCTGTTCGACGTGTGCGTGATATCGGCACTCTTCGGCGGCCCCCTCCAGGGCGCGGCCATTCGTGCGGCGGGGACGAAGTAGCCCCCCGCTCAGCGGCGCAAATCGGATATGCGCCTGCTAGCCGTCAGGCGAGCCGCGAGAACGAAAGGCGACCGGCGGGCAAGCCCGTCCGACCGCCTCCCTGGTCCGCCATATCCGGCTTTGTCGTATCCAGCGCAAAAAAAGCGATGGCTGTGCCGGCTCTAGGTCCGCGGGTGAGTGCCTTTGCGGCATCGCCCGGTTGGATGCTAACGCTCGCCGCCGATTCGCACCGACGACTAATTCGCCGTCTTGCACAGCTTTGTTGCTGGGCTTGCCGATGTCGTCCCGTCATGCGCCATCGGACCGGCGCGGCGAGCGATCGGACCATGATCGGCTCTCAGATTGGCGCGTGGGCAGCAGGTCCACCAACTCGGGTTGATGCTCGAGAACGGCAAGACCATGTGGTGTCCGCTGGCAGGAACGAGCGTGGCCGATCAAATCGCGGCGGCGCTTGAGCCCATGCTCGAAACCTGACGAACTATCGGCGCGGCCAGTACATTGGGATCATGCCACAAAAGGCGAGCACCGTGCCGATCTCGGATTCGAGATTGCGCAGTTGGCTTCTGCTTCGTGCGCCATTCAGCCCGCACTATCCATCTTTCGGGATTTAACCCGGGCGCCCACAACCCGAGCAGCGGTGCTTTCCATTCCCCGCGCCACGTCAGCTGGCTTGGCCTTCCTCTTTCTCAGTGGTAGGACGGCGTTTCAATGAGACCAGTCGTGAGAGAATCTTCTGGCAGAGGACCGTTCGCTGATGTCGGTCAAGAGACCACCAAAAGCGGCCGATTATAAGCAGGGGGTGCGGCCAATGCAGAGGCTACATAGATTCGCAACGTTGACGCTAATCGGCGTGTTTTCTTCAGTAACCGCTGGGCCAGGTTCTGCAGAAGCGACCCGCACGACAGGCGTCAGAAACGCTAGCCACTGCATTAAAGTTACGCCCGGTCGCGGCGGCTACTACAGGATAGCGAACAGCTGCACCTACGGGGTAAACTTAAAGCTACAAACGGAAAGCTACTGGCCACGAGTGAAGAGTGTCCACTCGTACGCTGTCGCAGCCGGTGGCAGCTTTTTGGCGGTCAGCTACTATGACTCCAGCCCGGTCGTCATTTCGGCGTGCGGCAAGGGCTCTGTCTGTTAGGAAGCAACAACGGTGCCCGGATTCGATGAATAAGAATTTGAGATGCCTCATTTGGTCATGCTTCAGCGTTTTGCCGCTATGCGCTGGGGATCCAGATCAGGTAGCTGATCGCTAAGGCCGATGGCTTCCAAGTCCGCAAGGCCACATTCAGGCGGACGAGGCATACGTTGAATGCGGTTGCACTCGGGTCGGGTCGCTTGGCGACTTCCCCGGTTTCCTCGTCAACCAACTGCCAGCATTGTTTGACAGGCAGTGGTTCGAGTCGATAGCCGAGTTCGGCGGCTAAGCCACGCATCTTTGCGATATCATCGCGTGCCCATCGCGGCTCCAAACCATGGTCAAGGCCTTCGCGACATCCTGCGCCAGCGCCTTCGCCTCGTCGAGCGTCAGCGTGTTCGCAGCCCGCGCCACGTAGGGCTCACGGCCGTAGATGATGATCGGCTTGCTGCCGTCCGCGAACTGGATCGCGAACCCGCCCGGCAGCGGTTTGATCTTCAGCGGCAGTCGCGCGTCGGCCATGGGGCCGATGCTGCGCTAGGAATTTAATCAGGGCAAGGCCACGTTTCACATCGTGCCGCTCCCCTCAACCCTGAAGCTTTTTCACCAGGTCGAACAGTGCGTCATCGAAGTGTTTCTCTGGGTGATTGGCGCAATATGGCTCCAATGCAAAAAGAACTCGATTACCGTGCTCGGGATCTGCGCCCAATGCTCCGAAGATGTCGTATGTATTTGATCCCCAATTGAAGCCAGTCTGAAATCCGAGGACGTACATCACATACGAAATTGTTGCTCTGACACCATCAGGCATGCCCAGCCCGCCGGCCTGCCGAGCGGTCTGCATTGCATTTAGGAAGTCGGGGCAGCTTACCGATCCTGCTCCGCCGCCGGTGATAATCGACGCCGCCGATACCTGGCCCAATGTGCCTATAGCCACTACGACACCCACGACGAGCTGCTTCCACATGGCGACGGCCCTCCCAAGTCATCACCTTACGCCCAAGCCGCGGTCAGGATGAAGAATCGTGGTGGAGGGGCCGGGTTTTTGTCTGCGCGTTACCCCAGACGCTACCCCACAGCCAATTCGGACTGCTGCCGGCGACCGATTCGTTTCTAACTATTTGACTTCCTTGGTGAGCGCGTCGGGGCTCGAACCCGAGACCTGCTGATTAAAAGTTAGAATTTCCGCCCTTTTGAAAATGGCAGAAAGACTCGGGTTTTGGCCGTGTCCGTGCCATGACGCCAGTGTATCCCTACATTCTCGTTGACATTATCAGTCGCCGAGCCGACATTGGAGACACACGCGAAGCCTATTCGAGTGCGGACACCATACGGACACGGAGACGGACATGGCCCAACGCATCACCGACAAACTGGTCAAGGAACTGGTGCCGCCAGCGGCCGGCAACCGCATCACCTATGACGACGAAGTTGCCGGGTTCGGCATCCGCATCACATCGGCGGGCGTGCGGTCCTGGGTGTTGAATTACCGCATCAACGGACGCGAACGCCGTTACACGATCGGCCCCTATGGCACCGACCAGTGGACGGTGCTTGCCGCTCGCAAGCGGGCCGGCGAGTTGCGCCGCATGATCGCGCGGGGCGACGATCCGATGGCCGAGCGCGTCGAGGCCCGCACGGCCCCCACGGTTGCCGAAATGTGCGAGCGGTTCTTGGAGGAACACGTCGCCAAGAAACGCCCCGCGACCCGGCGCGAATATACGTCCATCATCGAAACCAAGATCCTGCCGGCCCTCCGGCACATGAAGGTTGCCGACGTGACCTTTTCCGACATTGACGGACTGCATCGCAAACTGTCCAAGGCCGCGCCCTATCGCGCCAACCGGGCAGCTGCGGTGCTGTCCAAAATGTTCTCGCTGGCGATCAAGTGGGGCTGGCGTTCCGACAACCCCGCCAAGGGCATCGAGCGCAACCAAGAGGACAAGCGGCATCGCTACCTGTCCGGCGACGAACTCGGACGGCTGACGCTGGCGCTGGCCGATCACAAGGACCAGCAAGGGGCGAACATCATCCGCCTGTTACTGTTGACCGGGGCGCGCAAGGGCGAGGTTCTGGCAATGCGCTGGGAACATCTCGACCTTGAGGCGGGCGTGTGGACGAAGCCGGGCGCGACCACGAAGCAAAAGACGGAACATCGTGTTCCGCTGTCCGCCCCTGCCCGCCAGTTGCTTGCCGGCCTGTCGCATGATGGCGAATACGTGTTCCCCGGTCGCGGCGGTCGCGGGCATCGCGAGGACGTGAAAGCCGATTGGGCGGCGCTTTGCGAGGCCGCGAAGATCACCGGGGCGCGCGTCCATGATCTTCGCCACACCTATGCCAGCGTGCTTGCCAGTGCCGGCCTGTCCCTGCCGGTCATCGGGGCGTTGCTGGGGCATACCCAGCCGGCGACCACGGCACGCTACAGCCACCTGTTTGACGATCCGCTGAGGGCGGCGACCGAGCGCGTCGGTGCCATCGTGACGGGCGGCAAAGCGGCTGACGTGGTGACGCTGCCACCCCGGAGGGCATGACGTTGGCAGCGCCTCGCAAGATCGCCGCCAGCGCCAATGCGCTTTTGACGGGACCGCTAGTGCCACCCTTGTCAGAAGCTCAATGGCACGAACTTGAATTGACGCTGAGGGCTGATCTGGGCGAACCAACCCGAAGGGCCATCATAGGCAAGAGCGAGGCCTATGTTGTTGCGACGGCCCTGCGGGAATCAGCGCGCAAGAAAGCAAAGCTGCCCGGGCGTGGTCGCCGCAAATCGTCTCCGCTGTCCGTCCTGCAGCATGTGATGGCCGATTGCGCGGCTGCTTGGCGGAAGGCAGACGCAGACGAGGCAAGTGCGATGGCTTTGGCCGAGCTTGGAGCGGAAGTTTCCGTTCGCGGTGGCATCGACCTTCAAAAATTGCAGTCAGAAATCGAGGCAACGGCCTCTCGCCTGGGCGCCTATGTGAAAGACTCTCCGGCACCGCCATCAAGCCGGGGCCAGCGCCTTTTGACTGTTGGGTCGGTGATCTCCGCGATGTGTTGGAAGCCGCCGGCATCCGCACCACCCGCACTGGCGCGGTCTATGAAACGGACAAGAAGCCATCCCCATTCCAAAGGTTTGTCGATCGCCTCCACAGACACATAGCGTCGTCGGTTGACGGAGGACGATGGCAGCGCGTGTCGTCCGTGCGCTGAAAGTGTAGCGGGAAAGCGGGAATTTGCCCGCCTACATGCTACACGACGCGCGATGAAAGCCGACGCATTTTCGTCGCCATTGGTCTTACACGACCGCCAATGGAGACCGAGATGGAAGATCACAGCGACAACGAGACACGCGTTCGCCGTCCTCGCCGACAGCCCGAGGGCGAGTTGCTTCGCAAGTTTATGAGCGAGGCCGAACTGGCGACCGAGTTGGGCATCAGTACGCGGACAATCATTCGGTGGCGCCGGTTGAACGAAGCCCCGCCCCATACCCGTATTGCGCGGCGTATATTCTACCATCGCGACACAGCCGCCGCATGGCTCGCCGCCCGCCAGCGGGGGCGGCGTGATCGGATGGCCTTCCACAAACGGACGAACCGCCGCCTGCGGATGCAGTGGGGCGGCTCCGAAATGCTGTTCGCTCTGGCGGGCTGATCTGCACCAACAATGACCACGGCGAGCATAATTCAATTGCCTGCCATCGCCGTTGCCGTCGCGCCCGCCAATGTCGGCTGGGGCATCGGCCTTCAACGCGGCGGGCGGTTCCGCCCTCAAGTCGCCGTTGCACTTCGCAGCGTCGCCGAACACGAAGCCACGCTGATCCGCGCGCGGCTGGGATGGGCGGCATGACCGGCCGCGAGCGACTGCCCAATCGCCGCGACCATGAAACCGTCGAACTGGATCACGGCGGGTTCCATTTCGTCGTCGGCGTCGGCCGGTTTGCCGATGGCCGGTTGGCCGAAATGTTTTTCAGCACATCAAGACCGGAACGGCCGTCGAAAGCTTGGCGCGGGACGCCGCTATCGTCGCCATCGCTCGCACTACAGGCGGGCGTCGCCCCGGAGACGATCCGTCACGCCCTGACGCGCGACGCCAACGGCAAGCCGACAACGCCGCTGGGCGCGGCGCTCGACATGATCGACGGGGGCACCTGACATGGGCAAGCCCGTCAACCGTCCGGTCTTCGTTGTGAGGTTCGGCCCCTGCCGCGCGTCGATGGCACGCGGGCGCTGCGCGCCTTCCTGAAAACCGCCCTGCGGCATTTCAAGCTGCAATGCCTGACCGTCACGCGGGAGGCAGGCAAATCGCCGCCCCTTCAAAGTTTGAAGCCAAGGACATGACCCCCGCCGCAGAATCCTCGACCCGACCGACAAGCGGCAACTGTTAGCCGCCTGCCGGCCTGCCGTGGCGGAATTTGAGTTGCCATTGCCAAACTCAATCTCGAAATTCGACGTCGAAGAAGTCGCGTTGATGCTGTCGGCCGACCGCATCTCGACGCCGGGCGCGATGGCATGGTTGCGCGAAAACGGTTGCGATTGGGTATTCGACAAGCGGGGGCCGACATGACCCCTGCCGAGAATGCCGCCCTCGACCTGATATCGTCGAACAGGATGCCGCCGCCTTGCCGCCGGAATTTTCCGACGAGGCATTGGCGGTGACCTTGCCGAGCGATACGCCGACCGGCTGCGCTACGTGGACACATGGAAAACGTGGATGGTCTGGAACGAAGCGCGATGGGCGCGCGACGATACCCGGCTGGCATTCAATCTCGCCCGCAACATTTGCCGTGAGGCGGCGGCCGAGTTTGAAGCGCACGAAAGCAACCACAAGCGCGATAAGGACGCCAAGCAGCTTGCCAGCGCCAAGACGCGGGCGGCCGTGGTGACGCTCGCCAACGACGACCGCCGCCTCGCCGGCAACGCCGAGCAATGGGACACCGACCCCGACATATTCAACACACCGGAGCCGACGCCATGACCGTCAATCTTGTAACCGGCAATCACTACCCGGCGAGGGCCGACGACTATCTGACCAAGATGGCGGCGGTCGCCCCCGGAGGGGATTGTCCCTTGTGGCTATCGTTCCTCGGCCGCGTCACGAACAACGACACTGACCTGCAAACCTACTTGCGGCGGGTAGTCGGCTACTGCCTGACCGGACACGTTAGCGAGCATGTGTTGTTTTTCCTGTACGGCAGCGGCGCTAACGGCAAGTCGGTCTTTACCAGCACCATCGCCGGCATGATGGGCGACTACGCCGTCACGGCCCCAATGGAGACGTTCCTCGAATTCGAATGCCACGGCATCCGACCGAGCTGGCCGGACTGCGCGGGGCAAGACTGGTGACGGCATCGGAGACAGAGGCCGGACGCCATTGGAACGAAGCCCGCATCAAAAACATCACTGGCGGCGAGCCGGTCGCGGCAAGGTTCATGCGCGGCGATTTTTTCGAGTATCGGCCGACCTTCAAGTTGATGTTTTCAGGCAACCATCGCCCGGCCCTGCGGCATGTTGACGAAGCGATCAGGCGTCGCCTTCACCTGATCCCGTTTACCGTCACCATCCCGTCCGAAGAACGCGATCTGGACCTGGCCGAAAAGCTAAAGGCCGAGTGGGCGGCATCCTGCAATGGGCAATCGAGGGGCTGTCGAATGGCAACAAAGGGCGGCTGCGCCCGCCCGAACCGTCGTCAAAGCCACCAACGACTATCTGGCCGGCGAGGACGACCTTGTTTCATGGCGTGAGGACCGTTGTGTTGAAGGCCCCGAATATTATGCCGGTTCATCCGAACTCTATGCTCATGGAAAGCGTGGTGCGCCCGCACCGGCAAGGTCGGCGGGGCAGGATCGCAAAAGGCGTTCTCCGAAACCTTGGAGGACAAGGGCTTCAGCAAACGCAAAACCCGAACCAACGCTGTGTTCGACGGGATCAAGCTAAA
>CAWAHE010000028.1:0-232463 GCA_963781775.1 uncultured Alphaproteobacteria bacterium
CGGTCTGGAACCGCAATCGCGAAAGGACCCGCCTCCTTTCCGAGGCCGGCGCAAAGGTCGCCGCCTCGCCCTCTGCGCTCGCATCCTCCGTGGAAACCGTTATTACCATCCTGACCGACGCTGAGGCGATTGACAGCGTCTATCACGGCCAAAACGGGCTCCTGTCTGGCGACGTCTCCGGCAAGCTCATCATCGAGATGAGCACGGTGCAACCGCAGACCGAGGTGACACTGGCCAATGCGGTCAGAGCCAAGGGCGCCGACTTCGTGGAATGCCCGGTCGGTGGGACGGTCGGACCGGCGCTTTCCGGCAAGCTGCTCGGTCTCGCGGGCGCCGAGCCGGCCGACTACGAGCGCGCGAAGCCGGTGCTCGAACAGTTGTGCCGTCGTGTCGACCGCGTCGGCCCAGTCGGCGGCGGTGCTAGCATGAAGCTCGCTATCAACCTGCCGCTCGCCGTCTATTGGCAGGCGCTCGGCGAAGCCTATTTTCGCTCTGCCGCCATCTTGGCCTTGACACCACTTTCCTCACCGAATTGTTCGCTGACACGTCCGGCGGCACCAACGTCCTGAAAGCGCGCGGTTCGGCGGTGTCAATGGCCCTGCAGTCAAAGGAACTCCCGGCTCGGCCACCTTCGACTGCGATTCGATCCGCAAGGATTTGCGCACCATGGTGGCCGAAGGAAAGGATCTCGGTATTACCCTGCCGGTCGCGGAGCGCACGCTTTCGATCTACGATCAGGCGAGCGCCGAAGGTTGGGGCGGCAAGGACTGCACCGAATTGCCCGCTTACTGGTTCAGCCACAACGAAGCGGCCGGGAAGCGGAGGTAGTCCATTGCCCGACACCACTGGCAGCACGGTTGGCCTGATCGGCCTCGGCATTATGGGCTCGGCGATGGGCAAGAACCTCGTCGCCGCTGGTTTCACCGTGGTCGGTCACGACGTGCGGCCTGCGGCCATGGAGACCTTGTCGACTCTGGGCGGGCAGCCCGTCAGGTCGGCCGCTGAGGTTGGACTCGCCGCAAATATCAGAATTATCTCGCTGCCGGCGCCTTCCGCCCTCGCTGAGGTCGTCGCCGAACTCGAGAAGTTGCCGGCCGCCGATCGCGTCGTGGTGGAGACCAGCACATTCACTTTGGAGGACAAAGAAACCGCGCGGCTCAGGTTGGCTGAGGTCGGCATGATCATGCTCGACTGCCCCCTGTCGGGATCGGGCACACAGGCGCTTGAGCGCGACGTGGTAGTCTACGGCAGCGGCGACAGGGCGGCTTATGACCGCTGTCTGCCGGTCTTCCAGGGGTTCTCGCGCGCGCCGCACTATCTCGGAGTATTCGGTAACGGCTCCAAGATGAAATACGTCGCCAATTTGATCGTGGCCGTGCACACGGCCGTGGCCGGCGAGGCTTTCGCACTGGCACGCAGGGCGGGAGTTGATCCCCAGCAGGTGTTCGACGTCGTCAGCGACGGGGCCGCGGGCTCACGCGTGCTTGACGTACGGGGTTCCCTGCTGGTTGCCGATGACTATCGAACTATCAAGACGATGCCGCTGGAGCTCTGGCGCAAGGACATGCGCATCATAGCTGATTTTGCCAATTCGCTGGATTGCCCGACTCCGATGTTTTCGGCGGCGGGCCCGCTGTTCAATGCCGCGGTCGCTTCTGGTCTGGGCGATCAAGACACCGCGGCCGTGGCAGCGGTCATCGAGTCGATGGCCGGGCTCACCCGCAAGAAGCCATAGAGCGTTCCTAGGGACGGAGGGGAAGCGGCGTGGAGAGCATACCGACCATCGACGGACATCATCATATCTGGCGGCTGAACGACCTTGCTTGGCTGTCGGGAACGCCGCTGCCCCGGATCTTCGGCCCTTACGAGGCAATTCGCCGCGACTACACGATCGATGAATTCCGCTCTGACATCACCGGATGCGACGTGGTCAAGTCGATCTACGTCCAAACGAATTGGCCCGTCGGACACAGCTACGCCGAAGCGAAATGGCTCCAGTCGGTTGCCGACACGACGGGCTGGCCGCATGCCAATGTCGCGCACGCCGATCTATCCGATCCAGACGTTGGAACCCTGATTGCGCGGCTCGCGAAGCTGCCAGCAGTTCGCGGTATCCGCCAGCAGATCCACTGGCATGAAAACCCGCAATACCGCTTTGCGCCGCACGCCAAGGTTATGAACGATCCCGACTGGCGGCGCGGTTTGGCCCATCTCGCCGACCGGGGGCTGCTTTTCGAGATCCAGCTGTTCACTCAGCAGATGCATGACGGCGCCGCACTGGCCCGAGCCTTTCCAGATACGACCTTCGTGCTGGAGCACGCCGGCATGCTGGAAGACATGTCGGAGCTCGGCTGGGCGGCGTGGGGCGAGGGCATGAAAACGCTCGCGGCCGAGCCAAATATGAACGTGAAGCTCTCAGGACTTGGAACGTTCGTTCATGCGTGCCGCGCAGATGTAATGGAGCCGATCATTCGCGAGACGGTCGCGATCTTCGGTCCCGACCGCTGCATGTACGGATCGAACTTCCCGATCGAGAAGCTGTGGACCGACTACCCAACGCTCTACAGCACATTCCGTGCGGCGATCAAGGATCTGTCGGACGAGGACAAGAACGCGATCCTGTACGGCACGGCGGCGCGTCTCTATCGCATCTGAGCTTATCGATCTCGACCGGCGCAACGGCGCAACACGATCGTCGACCCAGACGGCAAGGTCCGTGATCTGTCTTTGGTGGTGACGGACTGCCAGGGCCACGCCGGGCGAAAACTTGCTTTCCCGAATCCGCGACTTCGATCACGCAGAGCAGGCCCAGCGCGTCGAGCACCGGACTTTGGACGGGGCTGTTTGTTCACTACTGATCTGAAGAGTGCCCGCGGATGGCGGACGTCGCCGAGAGTATCGTTCGCCCGCCGCCGCGTCGTATCGCAGGAGGGGATTGCTCCGCTACAACCAGGCTACTTCCTACTGACCACTCGCGCTTTGATCTTTCTTGCGCGGGTCTAAAGCGAAGGACTCCCGGATGGTTTCGATCGGCACCGCATCGGCGAGCAAAAAGTGCTCTCTACAAAGCTTTAGTGTCTTTGTGGTAGCGGCGACTAGGCGCCTGAGATAATTGCGCAGATTTGACCCGACGAATACTCTCACGGGATCTCCTTCGGCCGCCATGAATCTCCGGACGACGCAGATCGGTGCTACGTCTCAGCGACCGCATCCTCAGTCAATCGACGCATAGCCATGTGAGTCGCGGTTTTCTCCCGGACTGTCAATTCGCTTCAATCCCAGCCAGCCAGGCAGATCAAGCACGGCGAGTGGGACCCGTTTGTCAATGACCCAGGAGAGCACTGCAGATCCCAGAAAGCAAATCAATGGAAGATCAGGATGGCCTTTCATGAGGCTCAGCATGGCGATTTTGATGCCTTTCGCCAACCTCGCCGTAGCCTTGAAATCGTCGAGTGCGATACGTCGCAAGACCGGCCAATGTCGACTAGTGGCTCACCCGCGTCGCGACGGGCAAGTGCCTCTTTTCGCTGACGCGGCGTGAGGTTGGGCTTCCACCCCATTCGAACACCTCTCGCCTGCTCACCGCTCTTTCGCGTGAATGCCCTAGTCTCTGCGACTGATCGTGGCATGTGGCACAACCGACTTTGCCGCAAGCGGACCTCAACCTTTCGATCCGCGGCTAGCCGCGCGGGCCTTGGGGCTTCGAGGCAGGGCCCGCTTGGCAGCCTCCAAAGCCGCGACCAATCGATCGACCTCACCAACTTCCACCAGCGTCCCCGCAACCTCAACCCGATCGCCAGTGATCGAGACCCGAAATGGCTCAGTCCCAATCGGCCCCCCCTGCCCTGATCCAGTCTTCTCCCCGGCCGACAGCCTCCCACCGTGGCGAACAAAATCGATCGAGCTCCGAAAGCCGCTGACGACTTTCGGAATTGCAGTCGGCGAAAACCCCGACCCGGCTAGGTAAGCTGCCAAATCGTCGGGGCTAGGATCTTGACCTCGAAAAGCCCCCCAAAGCTCTGCGAAGATGTTTGGCCGCTTGACGGCTTCCTCCAGGGCGGTCTGACGGTCGCTGGCCGACTTGCCGTCGATCAGCCGGACGGCCAGCCGGGAGACTCGATAGACCTGACCGGTCTTCTCGACCAACCCATATTTCCGGACGGCCGACACGACCCCGACCGAGACCCCATTGGCGCCTGCGAAACCCAGGCCGTGAAAGGCTTGATCACGGCTGACCGGTTTTTGAGCGGCGACTTCGTAGAGCTTCTCAACCCGGCCGATCGCCTCTGGGAGGGAGATGGCCGGGTAGGCGCGGCTTCGAGTGCGGGGCATCGATCGATATCCTCGGGCTCTTCGTGACCGAATAGCCTTGACTTGTTTGCCTATGACAAAATAGATAAAACTGATAAAATTTGCGTAGTCAAGTCCCTCGGCTTTCATACCATGGCTCAAACAATTCCGTCCCGCGATCAGATCGGCCCCGACACCCCTTTGCGCCTGTCGGTGGCCGCAGTGGTGGCTTTCCCCGACGGATCGATTTCGGCTTCGGGCCTGCGCCGGGAAGGTCTGCGCGGTCGGCTGTTGATCGAGCGGATAGCCGGAAAGGACTTCACGACCTTGGCCAGCATCGAACGGATGAGGGAACTATGCCGCGTAGAACCAAAGGAGCTCGGCTCTGGCTTCGGCCGGAACGCCGCGACCAGTCAGGCCAACTCATCGCTCGGTCAACCTGGGTCATCCTCGACGGTGGCAAGCAGTTCGCCACGGGATGCCCTGCGAGCCAAGCTCGCGCGGCGGAAGAGCGACTAGCCGCTCACATCGCCGCGAAGTACCGCCCTCTGCGGCGCGAGCGCGACATCGACACCATCGACGTCGCGGATGTCCTGTCAATTTACGATGACGATCGTGGGCCTCGGCTCGCGGACCGAACCAAGGCAGATCAGCGGCTGGCGCGGCTCAACGAGTTTTGGGGTGGAAAGGTCCTAGCCGAGGTCAACGGCGCGACCTGTCGCGAATACATAGCCTGGCGAAAGTCGGTGGCCGGCGCCCGTCGTGACCTCGAAGACCTTCGGGCGGCGATTAACCACCACGCCAATGAAGGATACCATCGCGGGATTGTCGGGGTACCCCTGCCACCAAAAGGAAAGCCGCGAGATCGGTGGCTTACCAGGCAGGAGGCGGCGAGCTTGCTTTGGACCTGCTGGCGGACCCGCGAAGTTCAGGTTCACCAGACCGCAGGCCTTACTCAACTGGCCGTCCCGACCGACAAGCGCCCACTCCGTCACTTGATCCCGTTCCTGCTGTTTGGTCTCTATACCGGCACTCGGGCCAGCGCGATCCTGGCCGCCTCATTCAATCGCGGGATGAGCCGCTCCTTTGTCGACCTCGAAGGGGGCATTTTCTATCGGCTGGCCGAGGGCCATCGGGAAACGAACAAGCGACAGCCGCCCGTTCCGATCCCACCCCGTCTCCTTGCCCACCTCCGTCGATGGCGCAGCCGGGGCGTCTTACGAGACCACTTGGTCGAGTGGCAAGGCCAGCCCGTCAGGTCGATCAAGACCGGTTTTGCAACGGCGGTCAAAAGAGCGCGACTGTCTGGTCGGGTCACCCCACACACCCTCCGGCACACCGCGGCGACCTGGCTAATGCATGCTGGGGTCGACAAGTGGGAGGCCGCGGGGTTTCTCGGGATGAGCGTCGAAATGCTCGATCGGGTCTATGGACATCACCACCCCGACCATTTGCGGAGCGCTGCCCGGGCGATTAGCTATCGTCCACGGTCAGTTGAAACGTTGGTTATTCCGTTGGTTGAACGACCGCCAGCACTATCAGACAACAACTAAATCGTTGAAGGGTGTGGTGGGCCCGGCAGGACTCGAACCTGCAACCAGATCGTTATGAGCGACCGGCTCTAACCATTGAGCTACAGGCCCGGAAAGCTTGAGGGCCGGTATACAATACTGGCTGCGGACGGCAAAGCGGCCGTATTGCGGTCGCTTTTGGCGGCCAGCGTCCCGCCCCAAGCGACATCGGACCCCAAGGAGACCCAACATGAAATCATGGCTTGCCGCGCTGGCCGCGACCGCGACGCTGGCGCTGACCCCGGCGCTGGCGCAGGCGGACGCGCCGCCCGTCCCCCAGCTTCAGGCGAACGGCGACGGCGAGGTGCTGGTGACGCCCGACATCGCCATCGTCAATATCGGCGTGACCTCGCGCGCCACCGACGCGGCCGCGGCACTCGCCGCCAACTCGGCCGATCTCACCAAGGTGATCGACGCGATCAAGGCGGCCGGCGTCGCCGAGAAGGACATCGGCACCTCGGGCTTCAACATCAACCCGGTTTACCGGCAGACCGACCAGCCGAGCGACCAGCCGCCGGCGATCATCGGCTACGAGGTGTCGAACCAGGTGCGGGTGACCATCCGCGACGTGAAGAGCTCGGGCGGCATCCTCGACGCGGTGGTCAAGGCCGGCGCCAACCAGGTGTATGGCATCGCCTTCGACATCGCCGACCGCAAGGCGGCGGCCGAGGGCGCGATCAAGGCGGCGATCGCCGACGCGCGCGCCAAGGCCGAGCTGATGGCGGAAGCGGCGGGCGTGCGCCTGGTGCGCATCCTGTCGATCAACGCCAATGAGAACGGCGGCGGCGGCGTCCCGGTGTTCGCGCGCATGGACATGAAGGCGGCGCCGGCGCCGGTGATGCCGGGCGAGCGTCCGGTCTCGGCCAACGCCTCGATCACGTGGGAGATCGCGCCGAAATAGCGATCCGAGGGGCTACGCCTGAGCCACACCCCCCTCCCTTCGCGCCTAACCTCGCTCCGCTCGCCAAGGCGCAAAGCCCTCCCCCGCAAGGGTGGAGGGAAGCCCGCGGAAAATCGGTGCGTGACACATGCGCCAGATCCCGTTGCTGACGTCCTCTCCCCCCTTGCGGGGGAGAGACAGAGAGGGGGGTATGGGCACACCTCCTCGTTTCCACGACCGCGTGCGGCCTGGATCATGATCCTTCTCCGTCCCTTCCCTGTCCGGCCTTCGGCCGTCCTCGCCTCTTCCAGTTTCGCTTCGCGTCCGCAGACGAGACGAAGGGGTGGCGGGCGCTCGAAGAACGCCAATCCGGTAGTCCGTAGGGACGCTCATCCGAGCGCCCGCCGCGACGACTTTTCACCTCCGCTACTCGCGCTCCACCGGGCGAACGGTGCGCTGCCGGCTCATCACCGGATCGCTGCCTGGCCCCTCGCCTTGGAAAGCGAGGTTTTGAACCCGCCCGGCTTAAGGTGGGCTCATGTGCCACAGCCGGTCGTAGTGCCGGCGGACGAGCTTACGCGGAGGCGTCCCGGGGCACCGGGTTGCGAACCCGGCCGGCAAGGTTGCCCTCGCCGGCGCCTCTTGCGAGGCAGCCGCAGGCGCCGCACCAGCCGACGCCGGAGACGTTCCGGTATCGGCCACCTCAAGACTTGAGTCCGCCCCACGCAACGAACGCCTCGAGCGCGCCCCTTCGCGGGCAGGGATGCGAACCAATATGGGGGCAGCTCAGAGAGCGGGGATAAGTTTTTTTAGGCGAAGCGATGGTGATACCCGCGGAGCAGGAAAGCGAAGCGGCCACCCATCGACGGGGTTCGCCGTCATGACGGCTGCCCCGCACCCATTCGGCGTCTTAGCGTTTCCGAAGGACGCTCGCCATAGGTTCGCCGATAGAAACCTGCGAACCGGCCAAGTTCCCAAAATCCGTGATCCAGCGCCACATCGGTAACACGGGCGGTAGTTGGATCGCAGTGCAGGAGCGCCTCGCGAACCTTGTGGAGCCGGTAGTACATCAGATAGTGGGCCGGGCCCATGCCCACCGTGTCCTGAAAGGCACGCTGGACCGTCCGCAGCGGCAGGCCCAGACCCATGCACAAATCAATCACGTGCAACCGCTGCGGTTGTGCGCCGTCCAGCCAATCCTCGGCGCGACGGACCGTGGCGCTCTTGGGTTCGACCGCAAGGCCATCCGGTGAGCTCTCACCATATGCGGCAACGAGCAGGTAAGGATAGAGCAACGACCGTTTGAGCAACTGGACACGTGTTGGGCTGAGGATGTTGTCGGCTTGGAATGCCACCCTGCTCAGCCTCCTCATTGCATCGCACACGAACGCTGCAATTTCCGGCGAAGGACGGATGTGATCATTCCGTTCGATCAACGTGTCGGTGCGCGTTAATCCATCGGCAACCCCGGTCTGTTCCAACGCGGCGCGATCCATCGAAAGGGCGGCGTACTCGAAGGTGCCCCCCATGCTGCCGAAATGCTCCGCGCGCGGCTGCAAGAGGGAGAAGTCTCCCGGCAGTGCTTCGTTCGATCCGAAATGGGCCGTGCCACGCTTGCTGAAATGGATTCCCAACAGAACCTGATTTTCGTGAGCGGTGCCGCGATATCGATGGTCCGACTGAAACTCACCAGCCGTGAAGCTGAAGTCGTCGCCGATCAAAGCATCTGTGCGGCACGAGAACGAGCCCGAGCGCAAGGGTATGATCTCGAGTCCGACACCACGTATCTGGGATTGCAAATCCTCGAAATTGGTCAGCGCGTTGCTGAACCTCGAAATCTGAGTCTCCATTCAATGCCTCCCTGAGCGACAGCGACTCGCTCGAACCGGCACGCAATGAACCTCTGGACGATTTTAGGCGAGTTCGCTTCGACTTCCTCGCTTCGGCCGTTATGTGCACCGAAGGGTAGCGTTTCAACTTGGCGCATTTTGCATAGCCCGCGCACAACCGACAATCCTATGTTGGCAACATTGCGACCAAAGGGTTTAGCCGTCGGCACATCGTCAAGGCGCTGGTCAGGACAAGCGACCCGGCACCATCGCCGGACGAAGCGCCAACAAACCGAATGCCGGGTAGGACAGACCTCTCGAATTCGCAAAGCGGTGTTGGAGGAGGAAACTGCCATGCTCAGGATCATCGCTATTCTAGCGACAGGCATTCTCGTGGGCGCATCGACTGGTCTCGCCGCTGCCGATCCGGCCCCCGTCAAGGTAGACGGCGGCGCGCTTCAGGGCGTAACCCAGGGCAAAGTCGATGCCTGGCTCGGCATCCCCTACGCTGCCCCGCCGGTCGGCAATCTGCGCTGGCGAGCGCCGCAGCCGGTGAAGCCATGGCGGCGGACGTTGGTCGCCGATACCTACGGACCCTCCTGCTTCCAGCCGGATGTCGAATTCGTGTCGGAAGATTGCCTGACCCTCAACGTCTTCCGTCCGAAGGACGCCACCGGTCCCTTACCGGTGATGGTCTGGATCCATGGCGGCGCCATGGTGCGCGGTGGCGCTAGCCTCTATCCGTTGCAGGCTGTCGCGGCGCAGGGCGTCGTCGGCGTCAGCATCAACTACCGACTCGGCCGGCTCGGCTTTTTCGCTCATCCGGCACTGGCCACCGAAGGCGAGCCACGCGGCAACTACGGCTACCTCGACCAGCTTGCCGCTCTCAAATGGGTGCAGGCAAACATCGCGGCCTTCGGCGGCGACCCGGGCAACGTGACGATCTTCGGCGAATCCGCCGGCGGCGGTTCGGTATTCGCGCAGATGATTTCACCAATGTCGCGGGGCCTCTTCAAGCGCGCCATTGCGGAGTCGCCCGGCACGCCGGGGGGCCGGCCGACCGAGATTCCAAGTTCGACGCTCGTGCAGGCGGAGAAGATTGCCGTCGACTACGCCAACCTCCTCGGCATAGACGGAACAGACGCGGACGCGGCCAAGAAGCTACGCGCCCTCTCCTTGGAAACGCTGGTGTCTGGCGCAAGCGGACCGGAGGCCCTCGATGCGCTGGCCCACAGGACTGTGGTGCCCGGCATGGCGATGTCGATCATTGATGGCCAGTTCCTGACCGAGACGGTGGAATTGGCCCTCAAAGATGGCAACTGGGCCAAGGTGCCCTTCATCGTCGGCGCCAACAGCCGTGATCTCGGTCTGGGCGCCGACCCCTCGAAGGAAGCTGTGTTCGCCCAGTTGGGTCCCTATGCCAACCAGGCGAAGGCTGCCTACGATCCAGACGGCACGTTGAGCCTCGATGAACTCAAGGTTCAGGTCTACATGGACATGACGATGCTGGAGCCCGCGCAGCACGCGGCCGACCTCGTCGCCGCGTCCGGCCAGCCGACCTGGCTCTACCGCTTCTCCTATGTGCCGACGGCGCAGCGGCCAACCATGCCGGGCACGTTGCATGGCATGGAGATTCCCTATGCGCTCGACGTCCCGGCGGCCATCGTCGGAGCGGCCAACGTGAGTGACGACGACCTCGCCATGGGGGCGTCGACCAGCGCCTACTGGGTGAACTTCGCCAAAACAGGCGATCCGAATGGAGAGGGACTGCCGCAATGGCCGCAGCACAAGGCCGGTTCCCAGCAGGTCCTTAACTTCACCAATGACGGCATCAAGCTGATGGATGATCCGCGGGCGGCGACGATCGCGCTTTGGAAGAAGTTCCAAGACGCCCATTAGGACGGCGCCGGAGGCGACCGGCCTTCGGCCGTCTGCATCTCCCAATGTCGGCAAGTGGGGCTCGAAATGCGCAGGCGTGATCTGATTCTGGGATTGGCGACGTTTGCCGCAGCCGGCCGTTTCGCCGAAGCACAGGCAGGAGGTGCCTGGGTCTTCCTCGGCTCGCGCGTGGTGCGCTGGCTCGGCGACTTCGACGTCATCCACGTCGGCATCGCCGATGGCCGTTACGATCACATCCTGATCAAGGCAAAAGGCAATGCCATCTTCATCGACGACCTCGACGTGACCTACAGCAACGGTGTTCCCGACCACATTCCGCTGCGCTATCACATAGCGCAGGGAGGTTCGTCGCGGGTCATCAACCTGCGCGGAGGGGATCGCAATATCCGCCGCGTGACCTTCTTCTATCGCCGGCCGACGAACATCCGCGGTCCGGCGACCGTGGAGCTGTGGGGTCAGCGGTAGGAGCTGCCTCATACGGTAGTATTGAGGCAAGACGTGGATGGCTGGGCCGAGCCCGGCCATGACACCCCGCACCCGCCGCGCTGCACGCGAGAAAAGCCAAAGCGTCGCGACGCGACAAGTCTTGCGCTGGGTCCCGGATCACGCGATGCGGCTTCGCCGCACGCGGTCCGGGAAAGCGGAAAAGGCGTGGATGGCCGGGACGAGCCCGGCCATGACGTAGCCCCCTCCCGAAACTGCTACGCAGTTTCGACCTCCCCTCAAGGGGGAGGTTAAGGCCCTCACCCGGCGCTGCGCGCAGACCCCCGATCGAGCCGGGGGCGGGCTCTCTCCCACGAGGGGAGAGGTGAATCACCGCTTCTCCCGGTACGCGGCCCAGGGCATCTGCGTCGCCAGCTTGCCGCCGGAGATATCGATCAGCGAGCCGGTGATGTAGCCGGCGAGATCCGACGACAGGAAGCAGACGAGGCTGGCGATATCGACCGGGCTGCCCCAGCGCCGGAGCGACAGCGTATCGAGCAGCGCCTCCTTGCGCTCCGGGCTCGCCTCGGCGAAGCGGTTCATCTGCGTCGGGATCATGCCCGGCGCATAGCAATTGACCGTGATCTCGAACGGCCCGAGCTCGCCGGCGAGCACGCGGGTGAGCGAGATGACGCCCGCCTTCGACGCGCCATAGGCGACGCCGCCGAGCGAGGGCACGATCGCGGCGAAGGACGAGGCGTTGACGATGCGCCCGGCGCGCTGGCGCTTCATGACCGGGGCGACCGCCTGGCACATCAGGAAGGTGCCCTTGAGGTTGGTATCGAGGTTGGCGTCCCACATCTCCTCGGCGAGCGCATCGACCGGGCCGCCGCCGGCAACGCCGGCATTGTTGACCAGCACGTCGATGCGGCCGAAGCGCTCCGCGACTTGGCCCACGACGCGCTCGCAATCGGCCTTCTCGCGCACGTCGCAGAGAAGCTGCGCGCCCGGCCAGCGGTTCTCGGTCCACTCGGCGGCGATCTCGTCGAGCAGGTCCTGCCGGAAATCGGCGGCGACGGTGACGACGCCCTCGCCCGCGAGCGTGCGGGCGATCTCGCGGCCGATGCCGCGCCCGGCGCCGGTCACGATGGCCACCTTGCCGGTGAGATCGATCAGCATGAGTCTCTTTCCATTCCGAACTTTTCTTTATTCGTTGTGCCCGGTGTTCATGCCGGGCATCCCCGACTTTGTCCATGGCAGCGAATAAGCGTGGATGGAAATGGGGGCGGCGGCGGCTTGCGGTCATCTCCCCCCTTGAGGGGGAGAACAGCGAAGCCCGATTTTCGCGAAGCGAGAAATCGCTGGCGCAGCTAAGAGGGGGGTCGTGGCACTGCGGTGCGATTACCCCCCTCTTGGCTCCGCTAACGTCGCGCTTCGCGCGCCGTAAGCTCCACCGTTCTCCCCCTCAAGGGGGGAGATGGGAGCAGGTGGCAAATGCGGAGATGGGAGCGAGTGGCATCGCTCCCGCCTCCCCGGTCAGCCCTTCACGGCGCCGACGGTCAGGCCATCCGCCAGGAAGCGCTGCGCGTACATGTAGAGGATGGCGACCGGGATCGCCGTCAGCAGCGAAGCCGCCATCAACTCGCCCCACGGCAGGATATCGCCGACGACCAGCGACTGGAGGCCGATCGGCAGCGTGCGGATCGACTCCGACGTGATGAAGACGAAGGCGAACAGGAACTCGTTCCACGCATTGGTGAAGGCGAAGAGCGCCACCGCCAGCAGCGCCGGGGCGGCGAGCGGCAGGATGATGTGCCAGAAGGCATAGAGCCGGCTGGCGCCATCGATCATCGCCGCCTCCTCCAGCTCGACCGGGATCGAGCGGAAGTAGCCGATCATCACCCAGGTCGCGAAGGGCAGCAGGAAGGTCGGGTAGGTGGAGATCAGCGCGCCGTAGGAGTTGATCAGGCCGAGATCGGTCAGCGTCTGGTAGAGCGGGATGAACAGCAGCGTCGGCGGCAGCAGGTAGGTGATCATCAGGAAGGTGGTGAGCAGCCCCGCGCCGACGAATTTCAGCCGCGACAGCGCGTAGGCGGCAAGCGCCGCGAAGACCACCGAGATGACCGTGCTCGCCGTCGCCACGATGACCGAGTTGCGCAGCCATATGAGGAACGGCGTCGCGGTCAACAGGTTGTGGAATTGCTCCAGCGTCGCCGGCGACGGCCAGAAGATCGACACGCGCTCGCTGATCTGCGGCGTGGTTTTGAACGAGGTGATGATGACCCAGTAGAACGGGAAGAGCACGAACACCATGAAAGGCAGCAGGATGAGCAGCCGCACGCCGAGCCCCATGCGCCGTCGCGCGGCCGCCTTGAGCATCGGTTCGTCCACCGCTTTGCTGGTGAACGCGCGGCGGAACATGCTGGCGAGCTTTTCCAGGCCCTCGAAGGCGAGCTCGAAGGGCAGGAAGAACAGATCGATGAGCCAGTTGAAGGCGTCGACCGCGCGGCCGAGGAAGCGGTCGCCGAGATTGGGCTTGCGATTGACCGAGACGCGGCGATCGTCCTTGCGCATGAATTTGGCAAGCAGCCAGATCAGCACCGCCATCAGCGGCGCGACGGAAAAGGCGATCGCCGTGCCCGGCCCGTATTGCAGCGAGCCGATGGCCTTCTCGTAGGCGAGGATCGAATAGAGCTTGGTGGCGCCGCTCGGGCCGCCGCCGGTCATCAGGAAGATGAGGCCGAACTGGTTGAACGTCGAGATGAACGACAACAGCAGCACGACGATGATGACGTAGCGCAGGCCCGGCAGCGTGACGTGGCGGAAGCGCTGGACGATGTTGGCGCCGTCGACTTCGGCGGCTTCGAGCTGCTCGTGGTCGATGGCCTTCAGGCCGGCGAGCAGCAGGAGGACGTAGAAGGGTATCCCCTTCCACACGTTGACCGCGATGACGCTGGGCATCGCGAGGTTCGGATCGGACAGCCAGCCCTGCGGCTGGCTGATGATGCCGGTGCCGAGCAGGATCGGGTTGAGGCCGCCGAAGATCGGATCGTAGATGCTCTTCCAGGCGAGCGCGGTGACGATTTCCGGCACGATCCAGGGAAGGAGCATGATGCCGGTGAGCACGGTGCGGAACGGCAGGCGGCTGTTGAGGATCAGCGCGATGGTCATTCCGGTGACCATCTTGATGCCGAGCGACCACAGCGTGAAGGTGATCGTGTTCTTCATCGACAGGATGTAGTCGCTGCTCGACAGGAGCCGCTCGTAGTTCTTCAGGCCGACCTGCACGGTCTTGCCGGTGATGAAATTGAGCGAGGTGGTGCTCATCAGGATGGCGTTGATGAACGGCCACAGGATCAGCCCGACCATGATCACCAGCATCGGCAGGACGAACGGCAGCGCCACCTTCCAGTCGCGCCCGAGAATGTCCTGAAGCCGGCGCGTACTGAAGAACGGCGCGGGTCGGATGGCGGTTGCTTCCATCTGGAGTTGGTTAGCCATGAGCCGTCTCTCTCACGAGTTGAGGATTGATGGTGCCGTGGCCCGCCCCGGAGACTGGCTTTCCGGGCGGACAATAGAACTGCCGATGTGACTCAAGGCCTGAACGCCGCGGAACCCGTCCGCGGTATGCGCCGTCAGAATGGTCGATGCAGCCGGACATTCGCGTGTCCCCGAAGACCGGGAGGGCGACCAAGGCCGCCCTCCCGCTCCGACACTTGTCCTACTTCGGCTGCATGATGCCGCCTTCTTCGAAGATGTTCACAATCTTCTTTTGGGCGTCCGCGACGGCATCGGCCGGGTTCATGCGGCCGGCGATGACGTTGCCGACCATCTGCTCGACGACGCCCTGCGCGCGGATCGCGTCGATGGCGGCATTGGGCTGCGCCGGCCATGAGGAGCCGATGAACGGATCCTTCACGCTGACCTGCTCCTTGATGATCGCGAAGTTCGGATCGGCGGCGAGCAGTTCCGGCGTCCACAGGTTCTCGTAGGCCGGCATGAACAGGCCGCCGGCGACGGAGGACATCTTGTTGAAGTTCTCCGGAGCAAGCAGCG
Source organism: uncultured Alphaproteobacteria bacterium (assembly GCA_963781775.1). Classification (GTDB taxonomy): domain Bacteria; phylum Pseudomonadota; class Alphaproteobacteria; order Rhizobiales; family Kaistiaceae; genus CAVSRC01. Next base: position 14,949 of record CAWAHE010000028.1, read on the forward strand.
CCAGCGCCAGCTTCTTGGCGAGGTCGACGTTCGGCGCGTTCTTCGAGATGGTCAGCCAGCCGCCGACGTTGCCGCCATCGCGGCTATCGCCGTTGTTGGCGGTCGGCGCCGGCAGAAGCACGGTATCCGGGAACACCGGGTTCTTGTCGCGCTTGGCCTGGGCATAGACGCTGAAGGCGTTGTGCGTGTAGCCGATGCTGCCGGCGAGATAGGCCTCGTTGTTGGAGATGTCGCCCCAGCTCTCGACGCCGGGCGGCAGCATGGGGCCATACTTGCCCTTGCGATCATAGGTCTCGGCAAGCCACGTGACCGCGGCCACCGTCTCCGGCGAGTTGAACTGGACGATCATGCCGGTCTCGTCGGTGAAGTGACCGCCGAAGGCCTGGATGGCGAGGACGAGGAAGCCGTAGCCGTCGCCGCTCTGGTTGGGCGTGAGGCCCCAGCCCCAGAACTTCTTGTCCGGGTCCGACATCTTCAGCGCGGCCGCGCGGCGATCCTCGAAGGTCTTCAGCGACTTCGGATCGATGCCCTGTTCCTTCAGCTTGTCGCCGCGGATGAAGAAGCCGGTGGTGGCGGCGATGAACGGCACGGCCATCCAGCGGCCGTTGAACTTGGCGTTCTGCGGCGCGTTGATGCCCTGCATGATATCGCCGTACTTGCTGATGGCCTCGTCGACGACGTCGGTGACGTCCTCGGTCAGGCCGAGCAGGTTCATCTGCGATATCGAGACGTTCGAGGTATAGGCGAGGTCGGGCGGATTGCCGGCCTTCACCGCGGCGGTCATCTTGCCGAGGAAATCGCCGAAGGATTCGGCGTTTGTGGTCGAAATGTCGAGGCCAACGTTATTGGCCTTGCTGAAATCCGTGACGACGTCGCGGAAAGCGGTTTGCGCGGCTTCGAAATATTCCTTGCGCTGGATGACGGTCAGCGTGCCCTGTGCGCCCTTCGGCAGATCGACGGGGGCCGGCTTGTCCTCGGCAAAGGCGCCTCCCGTGGCAAACAACGCACCGGTGGCGGCGGTCGCGCGCAGTACGTCGCGGCGGCTTGGTTTCCTAGAGCTCATACCTGTTTCTCCTCCCTGAGATTGGTTGCCCTGTAACTGGCAAGTCTGGGACCGAAATGGTCCCTCTAAATCACGTCTCTCCCTTTTCTCCAGACTCCGAATTTATTGACTACATCATATTTCGACCGCGCGACCAACGGTTTATCTGGAGGGGCGAAGGCCCCCGACTTCAGCCGTTGACAGCGCTGCCATAGCCTTATCCCCTGCCTTTCCGAAACGGGCAACCCCTGCCCGCTCGGACACCGAAATAAGCGAGGCTGACCGCCCCTCGCCTCTTGCACTCCCGTCATCACCGGGCTTGTCCCGGTGATCCACGACTGGCTGCGCTGCAACAAGAGAAGACGTGGATGGCCGGGACGAGCCCGGCCATGACGCAGGGGTCGTTGACCGGCCGGATGTGAGGAGACGGCTTTGCGGTCGGGCTACTGCTTGTTCACCGTATACTTGACGACGAATTCCTGGTCGGTGCTCTCGTAATTCCGTTGGCAAGCGACGCTATAGCCGCTCACGGAAGTGCACGTATTGGACACGTATTTTACGTCGTGGTCGCTATTCGATTTGAGTTTCGCCGTGCAGGTTATGCTGCCGGAAACACCGGATATGCTGAACGTCGTCGTGTATTCCTCGTCTTTGTTTCTGCCGGGTACGCCCTGGTTTCCGCCGACTTGCTTGTAGCTGGTGTCCAGCGTCTTGGTGTCGCCATTTGCGGTTGCCGTCACGGCGGGGTCGCCGCTCGCGCCCACGCGCGCTTCCGACGCAAAGCTCCAGGCATTGCGCCAGTTGTCTCCCTCGTCGCTGCACGAATCCGAGGCGAATGCCGTCACGCCCATTGCCGTTAACAGAGCGGATGCGCTCAGCGCCAACGCGAAGACCTGTCCGATGCCCTTCATTGCTGTCTCCGTTTCAATTCCCCGGGAATACCCAAGCTCACGTGCCCCAGGGGATTGTTACACAAGCTTGGGCGCGGCGAGAATGTCCCCTGTCGGCCCCGTCACCCGAGGATCGGCGACCGGACCTCCGGCATCTCGAAGACGCAGGCCGCGTGCGGCCCGAGGCAATGGCGGGCGCGGCGGCAGAGCGCGCGGCTGCACCCCATCCACAGGCACAGGTGCTCGGCCTTCGCCCGCCGCGCGGCGAGCACGCGATCGACCGGCGGCGGTTTCGGCCAGTCGAGCGGCTCCGCCGCGAGCTTCGGCACGAAAAGCTCCTCCTCCGGTTTCAGCGGCGGCTTTGGCGGGCGGCGGCGGGGTGGGTAGTCGTCAGAGGTCATGCGCGTGTTCTCCAGGCCGCCGGAATGGCGGCGAAACACGCATGGTCTCATGGGTGAAGGGGGCGGGGATAAGTTCTCAGACGGAACTATGATCCCAACCAGCGAGCGTAGGCTTGAATATCAATCATCGGCACAGTGCCGCTAAATTGCAGTTGCGAAATAAGGTTAAATAGAAATGCAGTTGCCGGCCGTCCGCCGCGAGTAAAGCTGTACTTCTCGTTGCCTAGTTCGTAGTGAAAATGCCCTTGGGCGGCGACGCAACCAAAATCTAGCCGGCCGTCGCCCAGGTCAACAGCGAGCGCAGCATCCAAAGGATCACCAAAGGGTGGGCTCCAATCGCTTTCAAAGGCCAAGACGCCGCCGAGGATCGGAATGAGAGACTTCGGGGGAAAAGTGCCCCCAGCATGCGGAATAGGCAAGCTAGTTCGATGCAGCCGCCGAACGCTTGCAACTTTCTTTTGCGCGTAATGTACTAGCCCTGCATTGATTGTTTGCTTCGCCTCGAACACGGCGTAAACGCTCTCTGCGGGAAGTATGTTTTGACCCTCGTATTTGAAGATAAAGGGCGAATACTGGCGATCAAACACTACAACGTCGATCTGTTCGCTGAATGCTCCGTTGCTGTCAACAACATGCGCAGAGGCAGCCTGATACCGCTGCGGCAGGTACGACTGAAGCAACTCAAGCCAAACATTTTCACTTGCGTCGCCCTTGGTGCCCGGATGGCTGAGCGTTCTGCGTGAAATTTCAAGTCGATTTTGGATGTCGTCATGTAGTCCGGCCAAAAGTTTTGAGAGTGACCACTGTGTCATGTCGACCACTCCAGAACTTTCACGAAAGGGGAAAACGATCGCCGAAAAGCTCGCGGTATTTCCGCAACGCATCACCGTTGCTGCCCCCGCGAGAAAGTTGGATAGCTTCGCGGATCATGTGGTGAGCTCGGGTCAACGCCTGCCGGGCCGCCGCACACTCGGAGGCGTTCATGGCATCGCTGACAGGCGGGCCTAGCCCGGCAGGATCAGGCCAATTGTCGTCGATGCGGTCGGCCATCGTCGCGAAGAACGACATGAATTCGTAAGGGAAATCGCCGCCGAATGGAGGATGCAAGACCTCTAGCGCCATGACCTCGATCAGGAACGACGGCTTGACGATCTTGTCCTCGGCGCGGTTCCAGCTCTTCGCCATGCGCACCATGCCCTTCCACTCACCGCTGAACGCCTCATTGGCAGCGGTCGCCTTCTCGGCATGAATCTTGGGATTGGTTTTGGTCCAGCCCTCGGCGGTCGCTGTGTCGGGAATTTCGTAGTGGTCTGACTTACTAAAGGCAGGAACTACATCGAAACTCATGACGCGCTCTTCGTCCTCGCCGTCGGGAAATCCGACGGTGACCGAGCGGCGCTGCTTGCTCACATTGGCGCTGCTGTATTTCTGGGCCAACACCTTCTCCACATCGTTCAGCACGATCGAGGGGTGCTTATCGTTGCGGTATTTGGGCCGCTCGTCGTCATGAAACACACAGAAAATGTCCACGTCCTTGAGCGGCTTAGTCTTGGTCCAGCGCCGGTACGAGCCCGTAAGGAAATCGTCGTCGATCTTGAAAGATTCGTCCATCAGCGCCCGGATTTCCTTTTGGCGGCGCGAAGCGTCGTCCTGTTCCTTCTGCGTGAGTTCAAGATTGCTCCGGAATTTGCGGAAGGCTTCGTTCGGCGTGAGCATCAGCGACTCCAATACGCGGTTTGCGCGGAAAGCCCGTTGCCGCCAACCGTCGCACCGACGGCGTACCGCTTGAAGCCTTCGGTCGAGCGAAAACCGCACGGCCCCCAGCCATCGACAGCGGTGTAGCCTGGCTTGTTCTTCACCTTGATATCGTAGAGACAAGCTGATGGGACCAAACCGTGCTTGGTGATAGCGTAGCGGACCGCGGCGGTATCGACCCACAACGACGAGCCGTCGCCGACGGAAGCGTACTGGATTTCGAGATCCCAACGTGTCACGAAATCGCCGGTCGTCGGGTCGTAAACCTCCAAGGTGACGCGCTCAAGTTCGTGGTTCCCCAACCACGTGGAGATTGCGTTCTCGTAGCTTGCCCAGTCGTTCGTCAGCTTGGCGGGGTCGAGCCCGATGTCGCGAATGATCTCCTTCAGGGTTAGCAACAGTTTCGCGGTGACGTAGGTCACCGTGTAGGCGTAAGAAATGACGAAGGTAGACGTGCTCATGACTTCATGAACTCCGCCGAGTTGATGCTCATCGATGAAGCAGCCGCAGCCTTCGGTTCCCCGTCAGCCACGTCCTCATCCATCGCGCGCACCGTGATCCGGCTGGTGGCGCTGGCAAGCTTCGCCTTGCTCCACGCGACATCCTCGGGCAGGCACGGGATGGACATCTTCCAATCGCCTTCGGTGGGCGACTTGGGCAACTGATCTTCGTTCGCGTCTTCCTGGGTGATCGCGTCTTCGTCGAACAGGCAGTAGACGCGCACGCGCGGTCCGCCGCCCCAGACGACGATTGCGGCATCCTTGGTTGCCTCGGAAGCGATGGACGAACAAGCCACCCCGGCCGCCAGTGCAAGCTCCTTGCGGGCGGGGCCGTCGGGATCGGACGCGACCAGTTCGACAATCTTGGCCCAGGTCTCAGTTGCTGTGCGCACGGGAGTCGAAGCCACGCGCCGAGCGACGACTGTGCTCATCGGGTCTTCTCCATGGTCACGCGCTCGGCTTGCGCTTGTTGCACCGCCGTCAGCACGGCCTCGGCGGTCAGGCCTTCGGGGTGGCTGGCGATCTGCTTGTTGTGCGCAAGCGCCGACAACACAGTCTTGCGGATGCGCCGGGCATCGAGCCCCACGGCCAGCGCCGCTGCCTTGGCGACCAGCGGAGCAGTCCGCAAAGGCGCGAGCTTTGGGTAGACCTGGATAAGCCGGTCGAGCGTGTCGAGTAGGATAGCCTTGCACGCTTCGGGCGTCGGCAGGTCGATGGTGACAACCAGGTCGGCGCGCGAGGAAAAGGCCTCGTCAATCGCGCCCGCGAAGTTGCTGGTGGCGATGAAGAGAAGCTGTGGATACTCGGCGGCGAGTTGGTCGAGCTGCGTGAGCACCGCGTCGGTTGCCCGGTGCACGTCCACTGGATTCGCTTCCATGCTCATCTTGCGCCGGTCGGCGGCCAGCGTCTCGACCTCATCGAGCAAAACGATGCACGGTCCGTTTGACGACTCTTCCGCCAGCACGGTACCGAGCAGATGCGAGACGGCCTGCTGCGTCTTGCCGTGCGCGGCGCTTGCGAGCCCGTGAGGATCAACCTCGACGAAGGTGAAGGAACTGGACAGCGACGCGGCCGTGCGGGACGCAAGGCCGCGCGCAAGCGAGGTCTTCCCGGTGCCCGGCGGGCCGACGAGCAGTATGATTCCGTGCAGCGGCAAATGCACCTGCTGAAGGCGGGGCCGCGCGGTGAAATTCAACACCGCCTGCGCCAGCACCCGATCCTTAAGACCGGGAGGCAGAATGATGGACTCCCACACACCGTCGAATTCCGGGTCCGGGAGCGTGCGGACGTCGTGAATGCCCTTCTGGTCGGACGCCCGCCGCCGCGAACGAACAAAGTCAGTAGTCGTCGAAGGCCGCATCGGCGCCTCCAAAAAGATATGAACGCAAAGCAGATGGGGGCGGCGGCCTGTCACACAAGCGGTAGGGGCAAGAAAAATTTTGGCCCCAATATATTGACTCCACCGCGATGATGTGATTTGCGCCTAATTAGGCATAAGCCGAGTCGTTTCAGCTTTCGGTTGCGCCAGGCGGAGTTGGCCTAGCCACAATCCACCGACTACTTCGCGGCTTCCGTGAGCGGCTCAGGTTCCCGGTCAAGCCGGGCAGTCTCTCCCGCAAGGGAGAGGTTACCCCCCTCCCGAAATCGCTTGCGATTTCGACCTCCCCTCAAGGGGGAGGTTGGGAGCAAGCGTTAGTTATCCAGGAGGCTTCCGGCTTCTAGTTATCCAAGAAGCTCCGCAGCTTCCGTGACCGGCTCGGATGCTTCAGCTTGCGCAGCGCCTTGGCCTCGATCTGGCGGATACGTTCGCGGGTGACCGAGAACTGCTGGCCGACCTCTTCCAGCGTGTGGTCGGTGTTCATGCCGATGCCGAAGCGCATGCGCAGCACGCGCTCCTCGCGCGGGGTGAGCGAGGCGAGCACGCGCGTCGTCGTCTCGCGCAGGTTCGACTGGATCGCCGCGTCGATCGGCAGGATGGCGTTCTTGTCCTCGATGAAATCGCCGAGGTGGGAATCCTCCTCGTCGCCGATCGGCGTCTCGAGGCTGATCGGCTCCTTGGCGATCTTGAGCACCTTGCGCACCTTCTCCAGCGGCATGGCGAGCTTCTCGGCCAGCTCCTCCGGCGTCGGCTCGCGGCCGATCTCGTGGAGCATCTGGCGCGAGGTGCGCACGATCTTGTTGATCGTCTCGATCATGTGCACCGGGATGCGGATGGTGCGCGCCTGATCGGCGATCGAGCGGGTGATCGCCTGCCGGATCCACCACGTGGCGTAGGTGGAGAACTTGTAGCCGCGGCGATACTCGAACTTGTCCACGGCCTTCATCAGGCCGATGTTGCCTTCCTGAATGAGATCGAGGAATTGCAGGCCGCGGTTGGTGTATTTCTTGGCGATCGAGATGACCAGGCGCAGGTTCGCCTCGACCATCTCCTTCTTCGCCTGACGCGCCTCGCGCTCGCCCTTCTGCACCATGTGGACGATGCGGCGATACTCGGTGATCTCGAGCCCGGTCTCGGTGGCCAGCGCCTGGATCTCCTTGCGCAGCTCCTTGATGCGGTCCTTCTCCTTGGCGACGAACTCCTTCCAGCCCTTGGCGGACAGGTTGGAGATGCGCCGGATCCAGTTGGGATCGAGCTCGGCGCCCTGATACTCCTTGAGGAAGTCGTCGCGCTTGACGCGGTGCGACTCGGCAAGGCGCAAGCAGGCGGCCCTCGTAGCCGATGAGGCGCTTGTTGATGTCGTAAAGCTGCTCGACCAGGGAATCGATGCGGTGCTGGTTGAGCGACAGCGACTTGACCGCCGTCACCAGTTCCTCGGTGAGCTTCTTGTAGCGGCGCTCCTGGCTTGGCGAGAGCGTGTCGTTCTTGAGCTTGTTCTCGACGTCCTGGTCCTGCAGGCGGCGGAGCTTCTTGTAGAGATCGGCGACCTTGTCGAAGGTTTCGACGACCGCCGGCTTCAGCTCGGCTTCCATGGCGGCGAGCGAAATCGCGTTCTCGAAATCGTCGTCGTCCTCTTCCTCCTGCGCGATGCGGGCGCGCTCGCGGGCGACCTCGTCTTCCTCGTCGTCGCCATCGCCGGCCTTGGGGGCGAGCGGCGGCGCGGCGGCCTTGCGGGCGGCGCTGCCGTTGGTCGGCTGGCCGGGCTGCGGGATCGGCGTCGGGCGGCCGTCGGGACCGGGCGGGCCATGCACCTGGATCGGCGCGTTCTTGGCTTCGGGGCCGGCATAGGTGGCCTCGAGGTCGATGATGTCGCGCAGCAGAATCTTGCCCTCGTCGAGCTCGCCGCGCCAGATGATGATCGCCTGGAAGGTCAGCGGGGATTCGCAGAGGCCCGCGATCATGGTCTCGCGGCCGGCCTCGATGCGCTTGGCGATGGCGATTTCGCCCTCGCGCGACAACAGCTCGACCGAACCCATCTCGCGCAGATACATGCGCACCGGATCGTCGGTGCGGTCGGTCGGCTCCTTGGCGGTCTTGGTGGCGACGGAGGTGGCCGGGCGCTCGGCGACCTCGGTCCCCTCCTCCTTCTCCTCTTCCTCCGCGTCGTCGGACTCTTCCACCTCGTCGGTCTCGATGACGTTGATGCCCATCTCGTTGAGCATCGACATGATGTCCTCGATCTGCTCGGGCGAGGTGGTGTCCGAGGGGAGAACCTGGTTGAGCTCGTCGATGGTCACATAGCCGCGCTTTTTCGCGGTCTTGATCATCTTCTTGACGCCGGCATCGGAAAGGTCGAGCAGCGGCCCGTCGGGGGCCTCCGTCGCGGTTTCCGTCGCCTCTTCGTTTTCCTGCACCTTGGTGGCCATGCACTTCTCCGAACGGGGCAGAAACGCCGGCCTGCCTCCGGTGTCCGCCCGAAACCCCTGAAAACCTTCCCAAATCCGTCGCGCCGGGCCCTGTTCCCGGCAGGGCGCCGCGGCGCCGAACCTAATTATACCGTCTTAAGCCACGCTTAACCGTAACGGGCAACACCCGGCGGCCGTCGCCGACCCCGTTTACAAGACCCTCGCCTGCCTGCCGGAGGACGCCCCGAACCCGTCGATCAAAGCCTCGGTCCCCTCGCCGTTCGCCAGCTGGTTCTGGATATCGACCAGACGCGCCAAGTTGGCGTCGCTGGGCTCGTTTGCCAGCGCCGCCTCGGCTTCCTTTAGGTCTCTATGTAACGTCCGCTTGCGCCGGTGCAAGGTCAAAGCCTGGTGCCAGCCCTCCTCCGCATCGGCGTCGGTGGCCGCGGCAAGCGCGTTCCACTGGCCCATGGTCTGAAGCTGGGCGGACAGGCGCTCGACCAGGGGCGCGAGGCCCCGCGCGGCGAGCGCCTTGGCGAGTTCGCCGGCATCCTCCGCCTCGCCATGGGCGACGATCTCCAGCACCCCGTCGCGCAGCCGGTCGAGGTCGCCGTGGCTGAATTCGAGGTGGGCGAAATCGTCGAGATGGCGGGCGAGCAGCGCCGGGTGGTTCACCATGGTCATCACCAGCACGATCTCGCGGAAGGGCAGCGTGGCGCGGCCGGCGAGCATCTGGCTGCGCCGCAGACGGTCCGAAACCGGGATGCCGGAGGCGAGCGGTCGCACGGGCGATGGAAAACGCGGGTCGCGACCGCGGTATTCACTGCGTGGACGGCGGTAGTTCGGCGACGTACCGGACCGTGCGTCCCGCTCGCGCGGGCCGAAGAAGGCCGCGATGCGATCAGCGAAGGCTTGGCTGTAATGACGGCGCACACTCTCGTCTGCGACGGACCGCGCGATCTCGCGCAGGCGCGCTTCCAGCGCGGCGCGGCGCTCGGGCGTGTCGAAAACGCCGGAATCCGTCTCGCGGCCCCAGACCAGATCGACCAGCGGACGGGCGGCGGCGAGGATCGCCTGCATGGCGTCGGCGCCGCTGGCGCGGATCAGATCGTCGGGGTCGAGGCCCGGCGGCAGCAGCGCGAAGCGCAGGCTCTTGCCCGGCAGCAACAACGGCATCGCCAGATCGGCGGCGCGGTTGGCAGCGCGCAGTCCGGCGGAATCGCCGTCGAAGCACAGGATCGGCTCGTCGGCCATGCGCCACAGGATCTGAAGCTGGCGCTCGGTGAGCGCGGTGCCGAGCGGCGCGACGGTGTGGGCGAAGCCGGCCGCCACCATGCGCACGACGTCGACATAGCCTTCGACCGCGACGACGGTGCCAGCGTCGTGGGCGGCGTGACGCGCGGTAGCGCCGTTGTAGAGGAGCGCTCCCTTGTGGAAGAGCTCGGTCTCCGGCGAGTTGAGGTACTTGGCCGGCACATCGGCCGACAGCGCCCGGCCGCCGAAGGCGACGATGCGCCCGCGAAAATCGGTGATCGGAAAGATGACGCGATCGCGGAAGCGATCGAAGGAGACCGGGACATTCTCCGAAACCAGCAGCCCGGCCGCGATCATCTGCTCCTGCGGGATGTTCTTGCCGGCGAGATATTCCTTGAGCGCGGAACGATCCGGCGGCGCGTAGCCGATGCGGAACTTGCGCTGGAGGTCGGGTCCGATCTCGCGTCCGTTGAGATAGCCGCGCGCCGTCGCGCCGGCGCGGCTCTGCAGCGCGGACTCGAAGAACTGGGTGGCGAGTTCCATGACATCGTAGAGCGTCGCGCGTTCCTTCTCGCGCTGCTCTGCCTGCGGATCGCGCGCCGGCATCGGCACGCCGGCCTCACCGGCGAGCCGCTCGACCGCCTCGGGGAAGGTCAGCCCCTCGGTCTCCATGAGGAAGGTGAAGATGTCGCCGTTCTTGCCGGCCGAGAAATCGAACCACTTGCCCTTGGTGTCATTGACGAAGAAGGACGGCGTCTTCTCGGCATTGAAGGGCGACAGGCCGGCGAACTCCCTGCCCTGCTTGCGGAGCTTCACGCGCTTGCCCACGACCGCCGACGCCGGCAGGCGGGCGCGGATTTCGTCGAGGAAGGAATCGGCAAAGCGCATGGGGGCAAGTGATTCGTTTTGGTCGCGGCGGTGCGTGACCATACTCCATGGCGGAAGGGTGGCGGGGAACTGCGGTGGGCGAAGGGGCCGGAGGGCGAACTAAGGCGGAGTTCTCCTAGTTATCCACAGGGCGGGCGCGGTGTGGCGTATCCAAGTCGAGCAACACAAGAAGAAACGCGCCCAAGCGCCGCCGCCGACTCGTCATTCCGGCCGCCCCACCCCCTCCTGGCTGCGCCAGCGATTTCGCTTTTCGCGAAATCGGGGCTTCGCCGTTCTCCCCTGCTCCTGGGCTTGACCCGAGGAGTCTGCCGGGCATCCTCGGTTGGCATAGCCATGACGAATGCGACTGGGGCTGGTTTCACGCCCTCACACATTTGCTCGCAGAGGTATTGGGCCATTTCGCGCAGCAGGACACACGACCATGGCTGTTGACGACCGCAACGAAGCCACCGCCGGCATGGGAGGCAAGGGCGACTACGATCGCCACTCCGAAGCCCAGCGTCAGGCGATGGAGGGCCAGGTGGCGAGGCTCCGCAACGCGGTCCGCCATCTCGACCTGACGGGTCCGGCGCTGCGCATCATGGACTATGGCTGCGGACCGGGCCGCACATCGATGGCGGCGTTTCATACGATCCTGGCCGAGCTGCGGCGGCGCGACGCCGACATTCCGGTCGTCACCGTCCACAACGACCAGATCGGCAACGACTGGAACGGCCTCTTCGCCAACATCGCCGGACCCGACGGCTACCTGCACGAGATGAGGCACATCCGCGTCGAAGCCTCGATCGGCAGCTTCTTCGAACCCGTCGCCGCCACCGGCTCCGTCGATCTCGGCGTCTCCTTCGCGGCCTCCCATTGGCTGAGCGGCAGCGTTCGGATCGCCTCGCCGGGCAGCCTTTTCTTTTGCGACTTGCCCGAACCCGCGCGCAGCGCGGTCGCCGCGCTGGGCGCCCGCGACTGGACGGACTTCCTCAGGCGGCGCGCCGACGAGCTGAAGCCGGGCGGCTGGCTCGTCGTCGATGGATTGTCCTCGGTTCCCGATTCCGGAGACCCGAGCGGGTTGCGCGCGGGCGGACGCGGCCTCTACCGGGCGTTCTGGCAGGTGGCCGCGGCGCTGGCCGGCGAAGGACGCATCGACCCCGCCCTGCTCGAGACGTTCGTCTTCCCGATCTACTGCCGACTGTCGGAAGAAGTCCGCGCGCCGCTCGAGCGCGAGACGGACCTGAAGGCGGCCTTCGAAATCGTCGAACTGGCGAACGCGCTTCTGCCCATGCCTTACGAAGATGAGCTCGCCAGGACCGGCGACGTCGCGGCCTATGCTGCCGGCTACGCCGGCTTCGCGCGTGCATTCGCCGAGTCGACGTTTCGCAGCGGGCTGTTCGAGGGCTCGGCATCCGACGCCGGCAAAGTCGATGAACTGGCCGACGCATTCTTCCGCCGGCTACAGGACCTCTTCGCCGCCGAGCCCGGGCGTCACGCCTTCGACCATCAGGTCATGACGCTCGTCCTGAGGAAGCGATGAGGCAAGCTCTATCGGCACCGCTTGGACCCCGGTCAAGCGGGCGGCAGGCACACGCCCTCATATCCGCGGCCCATGGTGGTTTGCATGCGCGAAGGTCGCGCGGGCGGGCGGCAGGCGACGACTGTGAGGCCGTCGAGATTGGACGGCAGCGATGACAGGGTCGCATCACCCGGATCGAACCGTGCGCTCTCGCCGGGCGGGATGATCTCGGTCTGCGCACAGGGCGCGGGGTTGGTTTCGCCGGGCAGGCAAAGGCCCACGGCGATCGGTTCGTCGCAAATGTTGGCGACTTCGCGGGGCTGGGACTGCCCCGTCATGCCGCGCGTGCAATGATTGACGTCTGCGCGCAGCGAAGCCCGCTGATAGCTGCCCGTCACCAGGTAAAGGAATGGCGGCAGCAGGACGGCGAACGCCGCGCCGGTCAGAAGCCCGGCCCAGAGGGGCACGAGCGGCCGCTTGCCCGGACGATGGCTGATAGCGAGCACGGCGAGCGCTACCCATGCTCCGATGAACACCTGATCGAAGGTGACGACAGGCAGTGCAGGCAGGGCCGGCGTGGCGCGCCATGCCATGGCCGCGAGGACGAGCGCCCACGGGACGGCGAAGGCCGCCCCGATGCCGATCAGACCCAGCTTCCAGACCGCCAGGCGCGGCTTGCCGGCACGCGCGCGCTGCACGATCACGAACACGACCGCAATGATGCCGCTGAACACGGCGCCGGGAAGAAATTGTGGCATATGGGCTCTGTCGCTGGCAGGGAGCGTCACGCTATGCCCGCCCGCCAGAGGCTTGTCCAGATTTGCGCCCGCTCAACGGCTTCTGGCGCGGGATTTCTCACGTCGGTTTTTGTTTGACAGTTCTTCCATGAGTCCGCGTCGCTAGGCTCCTGTTCACCCTCGCCGACTCTAGGTGCTCGCCACCGGCGGCCTTCAGCCTAGGATGGCGGCAACGCGGCGGACGACACAGCAAGGAGAAGCCCCATGAGCCGGCACCAGGGCGGGAATGGCACATCGCTTCGGCGCATGCGGCAGACAGCGGCAGCCGCCGGTGTGGCTGCCGCACTGACCGTAGCCTGCGGCACCACGGCCCAGGCGGCCGGGCCGGACGCCTACGCCAAGATTGTCGACGCCTATCTCGCCGATCGCGCCACGGCCGAGAACATCAGCGGCGTCTCGGCCTATATAAGTCTCGGCGATCCCGGCCCCGGCATCGAGATCTTCGCGGGCACCACGTCGCTGGGCGGCAAGGTGCCGATGTCCGGCGATACGCTCTTCCAGATGGGCAGCAACACCAAGGGCTTTACCGGCGCGCTGATCCTGGCCCTCGAAGCCGAGGGCAAGCTGACCATCGACCAGACGGTCGGCGACTGGCTGCCGCTCTACCCAGCCTGGAAGGACGTCACCATTCGCCAGCTGCTGCACATGACGAGCGGCCTTCCGAACTATTCGGAGAGCCTCGTCCTCGGCCGCCTGTGGGGGACCGACCCGGGGCGCCACTACACGCTCGAAGACCTGATCGACTTCGCCTACCCGTCGCAGAGCGTGAACCTGCCGCCGAACAGCGGCTGGTTCTATTCCAACACCAACTACATCCTCGCCGGCATGATCGCCGAGAAGGCCTCCGGCATGTCCTACAAGCAGGCGATCGAGGAGAAGCTGTTCAGGCCGGCGCTGCTCAGCGACACCCACTACGAGCCGATGGCCTATCCGCCCGCCATCCTCGACCGTGCCGCGAGCGGCTATTTCTTCAATCCGGATTGCGGCCTCTACGAGCCGGACTGCAAGGAATCGGTTCTGGCGCCGTTGATGGGCAAGGACATGCGCACGGCGGACATCAGCTGGGCGGGACCGGCCGGCGGCATCATCGCCACGCCACGCGAGCTTTCGCGCTGGATCCGCGCCGTCTTCGCCGGCAAGGTTCTGCCGCCGAAGCAACTCGAGGAATTCCTGTCGCTGGTCTCGACCAAGACCGGCGAGCCGATCGCCGAGGTGACGCCCGACGACCCGCGCGGGTTCAGCCTCGGTCTGGTGCGCGTCCAGCCGCCCGACGGCGGCCGACCGGTGTGGTTCTACGAGGGCGAGACGCTCGGCTACCGCACGGCGTTCGTCTTCTCGCCGGAGACGAACGTGCTGATCGCGGCGAGCGCCAACAGCCAGCCCGCCGGCCCGGAAGACAAACTCATACCGATGATGCTGAAGCTGCTCGCCCTGGCGACGGGCGGCTGAGCCGGCTGGCTACTGCGCGCCGTTCGACGGCGGCACGTTGGGGATATCGGCCGGCGGCAACAGCAGGCCGGGCCGCTGCGGGCCGATATCGGCGGGCGGCGCCGTCAGGTCGGTCGCCGGTGCATTCGGATCGGGCAGCGGCGGCGCATCGGCGAGCGTACCGAGTGGCGCCGGACCGGCCGGCGCGGCGCCCCCGCCCGCCGGCTGACCCGGCGCGCCCGCGGTCGCCCCATCGCGTTTCAGAAGCAATTCGATGTTCGACATGAGGTCGCCGGTGCCCGCGTCCGATTTCGGCGTGGCAGCGGTCGTAGGAGCCGCCGCGGCGGCGGCAGGCGCGGGCGGCGTGGTGGTGGCCGGCACCGGCGCAACGATGGCCGGTTGGCCGCCCGCCGGCGCCGCAAATTCGCCGTCCATCGGCAATCCGTTTTCACTGGACGGCTGGGGCGCGTTGGCCTGCTCGGTTGCCGGCGCGGGACGCTCGCGCGGCGCCGGCGGCGATGCCGACGATGGCTGCACGACAGCCCCCGACGGCGGCAACGCGGCGGTCGTGGTCGCGGCCGGCTCGGCGGCAGCTGGCGATCCGCTGTCCGGCGAAATGCGGCGGACGCCGTCACCCGTATCGACCACGGCGGAGCCGCTGGTCAGGGTCGCGTCAGGCGTCACCGGGGTGCCAAGGCTTGCCGAGGCCGGGGCCGCCGGACCGTCGAGACGCGTGGCCAAGCCATAGGCATAGGCGAGAATCATCACGCCGACCGCGAAGGCCAGCGCGCCGAGAATGGCGACGCCGCGCCCGGTACGGCGGCGGCGCGGACGCTCGGGCGTGTCGTCGTTATCGAAAGCCGGCACGGCGCGGTGGGAGCGATCGACGCGGAAATCGCCGCGCGCCAGCGGCACTTCCTCGGCCTCCAGCACCGGCTCACGCCTGATCCGGATCCGCCCAGCGGTCGGACCGCGGAGGCAGACGCGAGTAGGTGACGATGGCGGCGTCGGCCGCCGGATCGGCATCGCGATCCCTGCGCAAGCGAAATCTCATTATTCCATGCCCCTGCCAGCCGCCAACGAACCAGTGTATTGCGGAGTTTCGATGGCACAACCCAGACATCTGTAGGGCAACCAGGACTGGCGGCCCTGGTTCTCCCTTATCCACCGATTTCCACCGAACGCCCTGCCCGCGACTGCGCTAAGCTGTCCCGGCTGTTGCCGCCTGGGAGGACAGGCACGGATGATGGCCCGAAAAAGGCGGATCGTCCTGGCGCTGGCCGTCTCCGGCGGAAGCTGATCCAGGAAGTGGCGGCGCGACCGGCGGCGCCGGCTATCATTCCGGTGGCGGCCAGAGTACCGGTCGATTGCCTCGTCGGCGAGGAAGCCCGCAAGCTCTATGCCGACCCCTATCTGCCGGGACTGGACAACTGAGCCAGGTGCTGAACACGCGATGGTCTACGAACTCTTCTACTGGCCCGGCATCCAGGGTCGCGGCGAATTCATCCGGCTGGCGCTGGAGGAAGCCGGCGCCGATTACGTCGACGTGGCGCGCGAGCGCGGCACCGGCGAACTGATGCGCCAGTGGGATGGCAAGGGCATCGCGACGCCCTCTTTCGCGCCGCCCTTTCTGCGTCACGGCAAGGTCGTCATCGGTCAGAGCGCCAACATCCTGCTCTATCTCGGCGAGCGCTTGCGGCTGGCCCCCAAGGCGGAAGCGGCGAAGCTGTGGACTCACCAGATCCAGCTGACCATCGCCGACCTCGTCGTCGAGGCACACGACACCCATCACCCCGTCGGCGGCGACTTCTACTACGAGGACCAGAAGCCGGAATCGAAACGGCGCGCGAAGATGTTCCGCGAAAGCCGCATGCCGCGGTTCCTCGAGTGGTTCGAGACGATCCTGACGCTGAACCCGAAGGGCGACCGCCACCTGGTCGGCGCGCGGCTGACCTACGCCGACCTGTCGCTGTTCCAGGCAATCGAAGGACTGCGCTACGCTTTCCCGAAATCGACGGCGGCGTTCGCAAACGACGCGCCGAAAGTGACCGCGCTTTGCCAGCGCGTGGCGGAACGGCCGCGCATCAAGGCCTACCTCGCGAGCGGGCGGCGGATTCCCTTCAACGAGGACGGCATCTTCCGCCGTTATCCGGAACTGGACGGTTAGCGGCGGCTAGTTAGGGGGGCCGGCGTTCCTGAGGGGCAGGTCCAAGGCGTCGCCGATCTCGGCGAAGAGCAGCTCGGCCCGTTCGCCGACCAGCTTCTTCCAGCGTCCACCACCCTCGAGGTCGTCCGGCGCGACCGGAATTGCCGCAACCGACTTCAGGACGTGCTCACGCAACTCCGCCAGAGCCGTCGGCGCGGTCTCGCGACGAACCGCGAACAAGCGCAGCAGGAAGCTCTGCAACACAACGCGCATCGCGGCCTGATCGGCGGCGAGCTCGTTGATCAGAATTTCAAAATCGACCGCGCCCTGCGTCTGGCCCGCGCGGCGAGGCTCCTGGCTGTGTCCGCCCATCGGGGGTCCCCTCCAAGGACCGCCCCCAGCTTCTTGGAGAATATGACGATTCGGCGGCCAAGCGAATCCGCCTTTTGTTCACTTCGGCGTGTTTGCGCGGTTTGATTGATTTCCATCACCGATGGTTGAGGATGTTTTGCGCCGCAAGATTGACCTGTGCCGCCGCGGCGAGCATCCTTGACGTGAAAACCGGTGCGAGGACCGGTTGGGAGCGGCGCACCCCTTTCGCAATGTGAACACGCAAGTCTGATGCGTACCGCTCCCTGTCGCCCAGCAGGGAGGCTGTCATGGCGAAGCGGACCACGACCAAACGATCGCGCGGCAAGACGGCGAAGAAGGCCTCCGCCGGCAGCCGGCGGCGCCCGGCCGCACGAGTGGCGCTGCCGGACATTGCGCCGGCATCGAAACTGAGCGTCAAGAACCTGAACACGGCCAACGCATTGCCGACCTCGGTCGGCGGCACCGGCATGGCCAACACGGTCGTCTATATCCACGGCATCGCCAACAAGCCGCCGGCGTCGGTGCTCAAGTGCCAGTGGGACACGGCGCTATTCGGCACCCGCCTCGGCGATCGCACGCGCATGGCCTATTGGGTCAATCGCGAGCGCTACCCTGCTCCATCGGATGAGACCTGCGGGTCGCCCGACGCGATGTCGACCAAAGGTATCGCCAGCATCTCCGGCATACCGTCCGCCATGGCGGCGGGTGACGGAACCACCATCGAAGCAAGCATCAAGAACCTGACTTCGGATCCGGCACGTCAGGCCTTCCTCGAGGCGATCGCTCTGAAGATGCAGGCAGTGGCCGCCCAGCCGGCCGGCGGCGTCTCGGTGCAGGACGTACACGCCAAAATCTTCCCGCTGCCCGAATGGGCGCGCCGCCTGATCGCCGACCAGCTGACCAAGGCGTTTCTCGCCGACGTTCACGACTTTCTCTTCGACGCCACCCGTCGCGACGCCATGGAGCAGGCGCTGATCGACCGGCTCGAGCCCGGCGGCGGCCCGTTCGTGGTGGTGGCGCACAGTCAGGGAACGATGATTGCGTATGACGTGTTGCGCCGGATGGATGCGGCGAAGATCAAGGTGCCGCTGTTTGTCACCGTCGGCTCACCGCTCGGCATGCAGGAGGTGCAGGACGGCCTGCGCAAATGGATCGGCAAGCCGACCGGCAAGTTGCCGTTCCCGAAATGCGTCGATCGCTGGGTCAACGTGGCGGAGCGCTTCGACCCGGTAGCCGCCGACCCGACCCTTGCCGACGAGTACGAGGGCAAGATCGAGGACATCAACGGCTTCGGGCTCAATCCAAACTGGTTCGGCGACCCCCACTCGTCGTCAGGCTATCTCAGCACGGAGCATGTGCGCGGGCCGGTGCGCGAAGCGGTGGGCACCGCCTTCCCGCAGGCGATCGCGCCGTTCGCCATCGCCAAGGATCTCGTTGCGCAGATCGAGGACGGACACCGCGAACAACGCCATGAGGTCCTCATCCAGCTTGCCGACACCGGTAGTGGCAAGGGCGTGGCGACAAACCAGACGAAGCAGATCGCCGATGGCGTGGTCGGCAAGATCCACGACATCGTCACCAGCTACGGCTGCACGCTTCACGACGCCAAGACGGAGACGCTCAGGCATTTCGTGTCCGCACAACTGACGCGCATGGAAGTCGAGTCTCTCCGCTCATCCTACAAGGATCTCAAGATCGCCGGCATCTGGCGCAACGCTTCCAAGCGCGCGCTCATTTCGGAATCGACCCACACCGTTCAGGCGCGGCCCGCCAATCTCGGCTACGGCGCCGACGGCAGGAACATCGTGTGGGCCGTGCTCGACACCGGCATTCGCGCCGACCATCCGCATTTCAAGGAGTACAAGAACGTCGTCGAGCAATGGGACTGCACGCAGCCCGGTCCGCTGACGCAGCCGGTGTCGGCGGCGAAGTCCGCCACACTCGACGGCAACGGCCATGGCACCCACGTCGCCGGCACCATCGCAGGCGGCGTGTTCCAGATTCCGGACGCCAAGGGCATTCCAGTCGACATGACGGGCATGGCGCCGCGCTGCTCGCTCTACGGCTTCAAGGTGCTGGCCGACAGCGGCAGCGGCCAGGACAGTTGGATCATCAAGGCGCTCGACAAGATCACCGAGATCAACGAAGCGGCCGGACAACTCGTCATCCACGGCGTCAATCTCAGCCTCGGCGGCGGCTTCGATCCGAGCGCGTTCGGGTGCGGTCACACGCCGCTCTGCCAGGAACTCAGGCGGCTCTGCCGTCAGGGCGTGCTGGTATGCCTGGCGGCCGGCAACGAGGGCTATGCCCTGCTCGCCGGTGACGGCGGCGAGATCCAGGCCAATCTCGACCTGTCGATCGGCGACCCCGCCAATCTCGAGGAGGCGATCGCGGTCGGCTCGGTCCACAAGACCAACCCGCACACCTACGGCATCTCGTACTTTTCCTCGCGTGGGCCGACCGCCGACGGCCGCCGCAAGCCCGACGTGGTGGCGCCAGGTGAGAAGATCGTCTCTGCCGCCCACGACTGGAAGACGAAGGCCAAGGGCACCCAGGTGACGGTCGGCACGCATTATGTGGAGATGAGCGGCACCAGCATGGCGACACCGCACGTCTCAGGCGTGCTGGCGGCGTATCTGTCGCTGCGGCGCGAGTTCATCGGCTATCCGGAGCGAGTGAAGCAGATGCTGCTCGACGGCTGCGTCGACCTGAGTCGCGACCCGTATGCCCAGGGCGCGGGTCTTCCGAACCTGATCAAGATGCTAGCGCTGAATTGAAGCGCAGGCCGCGCAAGCGGCGGCCTGCCGACGTGCCTAGGTCAGCAGGCTCTTCACCACCGTGCTCGCCTTGCCGAAATCCATACGGCCGGCGTAGCGCGTCTTCAGCGCCTGCATGCACTTGCCCATGTCGCGCAAGCCAGCAGCGCCTGTGGTCTTGACCGTCTCGGCGCATACCGAGCGGACCTGCTCTTCGTTCATCTGTTCGGGCAGGAAGCCTTTGATGATCGCGATTTCCTCGCGCTCCTGCTCGGCGAGGTCGAGGCGGTTGCCGTCCTCGTAGAGGCGCGCGGACTCGAGCCGCTGCTTGATCATCTTCACGAGGATTTCGGTGACGTCGTCGTCCTGGATCGGGTCGCGGCCGGCAGTGCGCGCGGCGATTTCCCGGTCTTTGATCGCGGCGCTGACCAGACGAAGCGTCGAGATGCGCCGCTTATCCTGGGCAAGCATGGCTGCTTTGAGAGCCGCGTTAATCTGGTCTCGCATTTATGGTCCCCAATTGCCGCGCCCACGGCAGGATAATCCTGCCGGAATCGGCGCGCAACCTTTGTTAGTTTTCTAAGTTGTTGATTCTCAAGGACTATTAGGTTCGTCCACTTTTTGACCACCGCGGAACGTCTTGCCAATTCGGCCGGTGATTCACGCCGGCGGGCATCGCCCTTTGCTGATGGCGGCGGCTATATGGCTCGACTTGTCTGATAAATCAAGCCAACAGCCCCGAGCCCAGCGCGGCCCTGACATGCATTGGCTGACAACGCCAGCGCACCACAATTGGTTGCACGGCCGCCTCCCTACCCAAGCGGACAGATAGCAAACGCGGCGCTTCGGGCCGGCGCATCCGGGGGGCCGCAGCACATGCGCGCGACGATCATATTGGGATTCATGTTAACGGCGGCAAGTGCGCTGCCGGCATGGGCGCAAGGCGGCATGAACGCCGCCGGGTGCAGTAGCCCCTGCCTGATTGATCCCGGCCGCGGTTGCGGCTATGCGATCTGCCCATGACCGAACCCGAATCCAGCGCCAAGTGGCCGGACCCCGAGCCGACCGCCCTCCTCGTCCTCGCCGACGGTACCGTGATCGAGGGTCACGGCATCGGCGCGGAAGGCATGGCCGTGGGCGAAGTCTGCTTCAACACCGCCATGACCGGCTATCAGGAGATCCTGACCGACCCCTCCTATGCCGGCCAGATCATCACCTTCACCTTCCCCCATATCGGCAATGTCGGCGTCAACGACGAGGACATCGAGACCGTCAACATGGCCGCCGCCTCCGGCGTGCGCGGCTGCGTGCTCAAGACCGACATCACCGACCCATCGAACTATCGCGCCACCCGCAACCTTGACGCCTGGCTGAAGGCGCGCGGCATCATTGGGCTGGCCGGTGTCGATACGCGCGCGCTGACCGGCCTGATCCGCACCAACGGCAGCCCCAACGCCGTCATCGCCCACAACCGCAGCGGCGTCTTCGACCGGACGGCGCTCACGGCGGAAGCGAAGGCATGGCCGGGCCTGATCGGCATGGACCTCGCCAAGGACGTCACCACCGGGCAGACCTACACTTGGGACGAGACGTCATGGGTGTGGGGCCAGGGCTACGGCCGGCTGGAGAACCCGCGTCACCACGTCGTCGCCAT
The DNA here is from genome assembly GCA_963781775.1 of uncultured Alphaproteobacteria bacterium. GTDB lineage: Bacteria > Pseudomonadota > Alphaproteobacteria > Rhizobiales > Kaistiaceae > CAVSRC01. Next base: position 36,116 of record CAWAHE010000028.1, read on the forward strand.
CGACTACGGCATCAAGCGCAATATCCTGCGCCTGCTCGCCGACCACGGCTGCCGCGTGACGGTGCTGCCGGCGAGCGCGAGCGCCGACGACATCCTCGCCCACAAGCCGGACGGCGTGTTTCTGTCGAACGGCCCCGGCGACCCGGAAGCAACCGGCGTCTATGCGGTGCCGGCGATCAAGGGCGTGATCGACGCCGGCGTGCCGACCTTCGGCATCTGCCTCGGCCACCAGATGCTGGGTATCGCGCTCGGCGGCAAGACGCAGAAGATGCATCAGGGCCACCACGGCGCCAACCACCCGGTCAAGGACCTGACCACCGGCAAGGTCGAGATCACCTCGATGAACCACGGCTTCGCGGTCGACTCGAAGTCGCTGCCCAAGGGCGTTGAGGAGACTCACGTTTCCCTGTTCGACGGATCGAACTGCGGCCTGCGGCTGAAGGACAAGCCGGTGTTCTCCGTGCAGTACCATCCGGAGGCATCGCCCGGCCCGCGGGACTCGCGCTACCTCTTCCAGCGCTTCGTCGGGATGATGGACGCGAAGCGGGGGCTAGGCCGATAGCGCCACGCGGCAGAGCGCCGCAGCATAGGCAAGCGGGGCCGACCTAAATCCGACCTTGTGAGCGACAGGCGCCTGACCATATTCTTGCGACTAGGGCGGCGTCGATCGGAGGCATTCCCATGCTGAATATCCGCGCCATCATGGCGGGCGGCCTGCTGCTCGCCGCGACAATTCCTCTGTCACCCGCCTGGGCCGACGCGTCGGCGACAACCCCGAAAGCGGCGCTCGAACGGTTGTTCGATCAGCCGATCGAGCGGCAATGGTTCGCCCCGGCCTTTCTTGGCAGCATGCCGGCGGGCGATATCGCCGCGACCGTCTCCCGGCTCACCAGCAGCTACGGCAAATTGCAAGACATCGCCGGAAGCGGGAACGATCTCGTCGTCGGGCTTGCGCGGGCTAACATTCCCGCCCACGTGACGCTCGACGATCAGGGACGCATCAGCGCCCTCACCTTCGAGCAGGCGATCGCCAACGACTCCACGCTGCGGGACTTCCTCGCCTCCACAACGGCCGCGCCCGGCAAGATCGCAACGGGATAGGCCGAGCCCACTCCGGATTTGCGGCGCGCCCCGACAGGTCGCATCATGCGCCCCGAGCTAACGGCACGAAAGACAGGGACGGCATGGCGACAAAATTCGAGCAACTCGACGACAAGCACCGGGACTTCATCGCGCGTCAGCACATCTTCTTCACTGCATCGGCCGCACCGGACACGCGCGTCAACGTCTCGCCGCGCTCGACCGACACGCTCCGCATTCTCGGGCCGAACAGCGTCGCCTACCTGGATCGCACCGGCAGCGGCAACGAAACCTCCGCGCATGTGAAGGCAGGCGGCCGCATGACCATCATGTTCTGCGCCTTGGAGGGGCCGCCGATGATCCTGCGTCTCCACGGCAAGGGGCGCATCCTGCACCGCGGCTCGCCGGACTATGCGCGCATGCTGGCCGACAGCTTCGATGGCACGGAGCCGCCGGGCGCCCGGCAGATCGTCGTGCTCGACGCCGACCTGGTGGTCACCTCGTGCGGGTACGGCGTGCCGTTCTTCGAGTACAAGCGCGAGCGTCCTTCGCTGGACAATTGGGCGACCGCCAAGAGCGAGGCGGAACTCGTCGCCTATCGCCAGCAGAAGAACCAGGTCAGCCTCGACGGCCTGCCTACCGGCCTGCCCGAGGAAGAAGCGGCAACCGCGGCCGAATAGCAATCGTCGGCTCAGCCGTGCTGGCGCCGGCAGATCGTCCGGCTGACCCACGCGTCAGCGCCGGTCTCGCTGTGGACGAAGCGGATCGTGTCGGCATCGACCAGCGTGCCGTGGTGCCGATGCCCGTCGCCAAAGGCGACCATGTCGACGCTGACCCCGTCCCAGTCGATCACGCCCAGCACCTTGATCGTCCCGCTGTACGAGGATTTGCCGCCCTGATTGCCGGTCGCGCCTTTATCCTCGGGCAGCGACCAGTGCATTTCGCCGGTGAAGAGCGCATCCCGCTGATCGCCGATCTCGAACGTGTAGGTCAAGGTCGTCCACTTATCGCGGATCACCATCGGCGCGGGATCGCACGCCCAGGCGCCAACGAGGTTCGGCAGCGATTGGGCGAGAGCCGGCGACGCCAGTCCGGCCCATGCCAGTAGCGCAATGCCCGTCATCCTCCGCATCTCATCTCTCCCTGTTCAAGTGGAACTGTCCGTCAGGTTTTGGGCGCCAGCCCGCCAGCCCGCCCGCCCGCCGCCAGATCGTGGCACAACAACGCCAGCTCGTTGGCGCGGATCTGGTCGAGCTTCTCATGCAGCGCCGCAATCTCGATCTCGGCCTTGAGGTTGACCTCGTAGTCGTGGGCCGCGACGAGCCGGTCGCGGGCGGCCTGCCGGTTCTGCGACATGAGGATAAGCGGCGCCTGCACCGCGGCCAGCATCGACAGCATCAGGTTGAGGAAGATGAACGGGTAGGCGTCGAACGCGCCGATGATCACCGCCCATGTGTTCACTGAAGCCCAAAAGAAAATGAAGATGCCGAAGCCGATGATGAAGCCCCACGAGCCGCCAACCTCGGCGACACGGTCGGCAAGGCGCTCGCCGAATGTCGAAGCGTTCTGAACCTCGACGTTGACGTTGCGCGACACGGCAAGGCGCTTCGCCGCCCGTTCGATGACGGCTTTCTCGCGCGGATGCAGTTCGCCATCATCGAGATCGAGGAGCTGCCGCGCCAGCACGGCGATCGCGTCCCTGCTCTTCGTGGCATTCACAACTGCAGCGCTCTCGGTTGCCGCCGCCATAGCCGAATCCATGCTCATCGATGTTCCTCCGTATGCGCGCCTGCGCCGCAGGCCTGCAATTTACCGCCATTGAGGCCGATTCGAGGTGTGAGAATCGCCCCGGCGGCGCCGGCGCACCCGCCACGCGGGAACTTGACCGGATGGCTGGACTTGTACAGGGGTGTTGGCACGGGGAGTTGGTACGGTTTCGCCGGTTGATGGGTATGGATTTCCGCACGCTTTTCGAGGCCCTCCCCAGCCCCTTCATGGTCCTGGATACGAATCTTCGGTTCGTGGAGATGAACCCGCGCTACCTCGAGGTAACCGGGCGGGAACGCGACGACCTGATCGGCACGTATGTCTTCGACGCTTTCCCGGAGAGCCCGGAGCGGGAGGCGATCTTCAGGGACGCCTTCCAGCGAGCGCTGGCCGGCGAAGAGAACATGCTCGAGCGCGAGCCGTTTTCGATTCCCGACGAAAATGGCGGCATGCGCGAGGTCGTCTGGCGCTGTACGCACAGTCCCATTCGCGACGCAAACGGCGCGGTCACCCACTTGGTGCAGAACGCCGTCGACATCACCGTCGAATACAAGGCTCAGCAACGCAACCAGATCATCGCCCGGGAACTCGACCATCGTGTCAAGAACCTGCTCGCCGTGATCGGCAGCATCGGCCGCCTGACCGCCAAGAATTCCATGTCGATGGAGGCCTTCCTGGAGGCTTTCAACGCCCGTCTGGAAGCCATCGCACGGACCCACTCGGTGCTCGCCAATGCGGATTGGGAAGGCGCCGAACTCAAGGGGCTGATCGAGCAGGAACTGGCGGCCTATGGGGCCGGCGAATCCAAGGGCATTCTGGTTGAAGGGCCGCCGGTCTTCCTGCCGCCACGCGACGCGCAGGCGATGTCGATGGCACTCCACGAACTGGCCACGAACGCGGCCAAATATGGCGCGCTCTCGCGCCGAGCCGCGAAACTGTCGGTGACGTGGGAACTCGTCACAGGCGGCGGTTTCAGCATCACCTGGCGCGAAAGCGGGTTGCAGGGGGTGACCCCCTCGGAGCGCCAGGGCTTCGGCACACTGATCATCGACCGGGTCGCACCGTACGAACTGTCCGGAGAGGCGCACCGCACTTTCGAGCCGACCGGCATGGTGTGGACGCTGCGCACATCCCGGGCGCTGGTCGAGCGCGCCGACGGCTCCGCTGAGGGCTAAAGATTGGCCGCCGAGAAGGTGTCGCAGGAGTCGAGGTCGCCGGCCGCATAACCCTGCTTGAACCATCGGCTGCGCTGGGCGGCGCTGCCGTGGGTGAAGCTGTCCGGCACGACATAACCCTGGCTCTGCTTCTGGAGCGTGTCGTCGCCGATCTGCGCGGCGGCATTGAGCGCCTCGTCGATATCGCCAACATCCAGAATGCCCTTCTGGTCGGCCTCATGCGCCCAGATGCCGGCGAAGCAATCGGCCTGCAGTTCGACCCGCACCTGAAGCTGGTTGGCCGCGGTCTTGCTGACCTGCTGTTGCTGGTCGGTCACCTTGGGCAGGATGCCGAGCAGGTTCTGCACGTGGTGGCCGACCTCATGCGCGATGACGTAGGCCTGAGCGAAATCGCCGGGCGCATGGAAGCGGTCGCGCAGTTCGCGATAGAAGGCGAGGTCGATGTAAACCTTCCGGTCGCCCGGACAATAGAACGGGCCGCTGGCGGCGCTGGCGAAACCGCACGCCGACTGCGTCTGGCCGGTGAACAGCACCAGCGTCGGCACCTGATAGCGCCCGCCACCATCGGCGAAGATCTGGGTCCAGGTGTCCTCGGTATCGGCGAGCACGGTGGCGACAAACTGGCCGCCTTCGTCGTCGGGCGTGCCGGTCTGGGTGGTCTGCTGCCCGGTGGTGAATGGACTGCTGCCGGTATCGCCGCCCTCCAGGCCGCCGAGCAGCGTCATTGGGTTGATGCCAAGGAACCAGCTGACCAGCAGGATGACGACCACGGCGCCGATGCCGAGGCCGCCGCCACCCCGCCGGCCGCCGGGAAAGCCCATGCCGATGCGAGGGCCGGCGCCGCCGAAGCCGCCCGTACCGCCGCCATCGCCGCGCCGGTCCTCGATATTGCTGGACTGCCGCCGTCCCTGCCAACGCATGTCTTTGTCTCCGTCGCCTCAGGATACCATTTAAGCCCGGTTGCGGCGGGACTGTGACAGGGATTTTCGGCGGCTGTCGGCCGCCCCCCGCGCCGCCTATTTCGGCGGGTTGGCGATCGACAGGATATTGCCCTCGGAATCCTTGAACCAGGCGCCCATCAGGTCACCGAACATTGCGATGGAATCGACCGTCTTGAGCCCGGGCATGTCGTAGTCCTCGAACTTCACGCCCTTCTTCTTGAGAGCCGCCACGTCCGCCTTCACGTCCATCGATTCGAAGCCCATCAGCGTGTTGGGCGCTTTGCCGGCAAACTCGGTCGGATAGAGCAGGAAGCCGGTTCCCCCACCGAGCTGATACATGCTGCCGGCAGGCGTCTCCTGGGTCGGCTTCAGTCCGAGCTTGTCCTCATACCAGCGCTTGGCGCGCACTATGTCGGATACGGGAATGGTTGCGAATGCACGATGTTTCTGAAGCATGGCATACCTCCCTTGGTTGGGGCCCTTTTTGCAGGGCCACCCACCATTCTACGCCGGTTTCGCGCCGCGCGGGACACGCATGACGGGCGCTTCACCCGCGGGCGCATCCCGCCTATAAGCCGACGCCGAGAAATGAGGGGGCCGCGCGCCATGAAGACGCTTCTTTGCTACGGAGATTCCAACACCCACGGCTCGCTGCCGGCGCCCAAGCCCGGCATCCGGCGGCGGCTCAAGCCGGAGGAGCGCTGGCCCGGCGTCGTGCGCAAGCGGCTGGGCGCCGACTGGATGGTGATCGAGGAAGGGCTCGGCGGACGCACCACCGTGCTCGACGATCCGATCGATGGCGTGCACAAGAACGGTCTTCGCGGGCTGCCGATCGCGCTCGAAACCCACCGGCCGATCGATCTCGTCGTCCTCATGCTCGGCACCAACGATCTCAAGGTCCGCTTCGCCATGACCGCGACCGACATCGCACGCGCCAACGCCACCCTGATCGGGCGCATCCTCGCCTCGGTGGATGGCCCCGGCGACAAGGCACCGAACGTGCTCCTCGTCGCGCCGCCGAAGGTGGTCGAGGTCGGCCAGCAGGCAGAGATACGCGCCGGCGCGGCGGCAAAGTCTGCCCGCTTCGGCGAGCTCTTCGCCGAGATGGCCAACACGTACGGTATTCCGTTCCTCGATGCGGCGACAGTCATCGAACCAAGCCCGATCGACGGCGTCCACTTCGAGGCGCCCGCCCACGCCAAACTCGGCAACGCCATCGCCGACAAGATCCTGAGTCTGTAGCCGCGATCGGCGCTACAGGCTCGCGATGGCCTGTCGCAAGAGCTCGCGGACTTCGCCGGCGATCGGAACCAGCCGCTCGTTTTCGACCGCTTGCATCGACGCGACCGGATCGACGGCCGAAACCTCGACCTCGCCCGGCTTCGTTTCCTGAACGATGACGTTGCAGGGCAGCATGGTGCCGATCTTGTCTTCGGCGGTCAGCGCCTTGTAGGCGAAGGCCGGGTTGCAGGCGCCGAGAATGGTGTAGGCGCGGAGATCGACGTCGAGCTTGGCCTTCATGGTGGCCTTGACGTCGATCGTCGTCAGAATACCGAAGCCGCGCTCCTTGAGCGCCGCGGTTACCCGCTCAATCGCCTCTGCGAAGGGCAGCTTCAGGCTTTTGGTGAAATAGTAGGTCATCTTGCCGTTTCCCCATTGTCCGGAGCGTTCCTCCGGCGCGGTCACGCTTCACATGACAGATGGGGTCTGCGGCAAGAGAGCAGAAGTGGCTAACGCGTCAGAGCCCGCGGCGACCAAAGGTCCGCCGCTCGCGCCGGGCCATCGGCTCGGAACCATCGTCCGGGAATGCGACCGGCGCAGTGCCTGAACGCACGGCCGGTGTTGGAACGGGAGACGCAACCGGGACCGGCTCGCCGGCGGGGACCGGGACTGCGGGCACCGGCTTGCCGCTCTCTTTCAGATATTTCGCGATCACTTCGTCGGCGCGCGACGCAGATTCATCGGCGTCCGGCGCAAGCATGCTCCGACTGGTACAGGCCGCGCGGAGATTGGCGTAGGTGACGGCGTCAGTCTTGGCGGCGAAGCGCCGGCCGTCGCTGAGGCGGGCCTCGAACACAACGTCCTTGACCTTGCGCACCGCGAGCGCACCGGCAGCAAGGCCAAGCGGACCGAGCGCGCCGAAGCCGCGAAATCCGAGCTTGAGCGCATGCTTGGCCTGCCCCGAGCGATCGCTGGAGACCGGCTCGACGCTGTCGATCGCGGTGAACGGCACGAGCTCCTTCAGCCCCGGCCGCCTCGGGTCGGGGAGGTAGAGCGCTTCGTCGCCGACTACGACCGTCGCGTCGCTGCCGAAGTCACCATCCGTGAGCGTGATCGTGGCCATGCTGCCCTCCACGGCAGAATGGGCCGTTTTGTGCCACGGGGGCAGTTAACGGGGGTCTAAGGCCTCGCGTCGCAACGGAGGTTCCGCCCCTTCCCGCTTTGCCCTATAAGGCCCGCCCAGCCTGAACCCTTGGGATTCACGCCGAAGCGGCCGTCGTGCCGGGGGTTTGTTCGCCTGGAATACGATAGACGGAGGAAGAAGCCTTGAAGATCACGGACATGAAATGCGCTGTCATCGCCAGCGCACCGGTGATCCGCATCACGACGGACGAGGGCATCACCGGCTGGGGTCAGATCGAGACGCCCAAGCCGTACCTCCAGCCGATCGTATTGCAGCTCAAGCCGTGGATCGTGGGGCAGAACCCGGTCAACGTCGAGCGGATCATGAGGCGCATCCGCGTGCGTGGCGGATTCAAGCCGTGGGGCGCGGCGGTGAGCGCCATCGAGATGGCGCTCTGGGACATCGCCGGCAAGGCGGCAGGCGTGCCGGTCTACCGCCTGCTTGGCGGCAAGGTGCGCGACCAGGTGCGCACCTATCGCACCCTCTACCACCATGAGGCCAAGGTCGGGCACACGCCGGAGGACTACGTGAAGTGGGCGAACTATGGAAAGTCGCTCGAAGGCGGCTTCACCATGTTCAAGCTGCCGACGTCGTTCCATTCCTCCATGGTTCGCGACGTGCCGAATTTCTTCTATGGCGAAGTCCAGCACGACGCTCCCTTCCCCTACCCGCACAAGGGCGTGATGACCGAGGAGGGTTTCGACCATCTCGTCGCCTGCGTGACCGCGGCCAAGGAAACGCTGGGCAAGAGTTGCGGTCTCGCCGTCGATGCCGGCCCCGGCTACATGCCCCAGGACGCCTTGCGCTTTGCGAAAGAACTGGAGCCGCTGCACCTGCTTTGGATCGAGGACATGATCACGGGCGATTATTCGCCGTTCGTGAACCCGGACGTCTATCGCGAGGTAACGCCCTACACGACGACGCCGATCCATACCGGCGAACAGATCTACCTGCGGCAGAACTACAAGGCGCTGATCGAGAGCCACGCGGTCAACGTCGTCGGTCCCGACCCCTGCGACGTCGGCGGCATCGCGGAACTCAAGTGGATCGCCGAGTACGCCGACCTCCACGGCATCGCCATCGCGCCACACGGGACGGCAAACGGCATCTTCGGGCTGGCGGCCCTCATCCAGGTGTGCTCGGCGCTCCCCGACAACCTCATCGCGTTCGAATACCCCGCCCGGTTCGAGCCGTTCTGGTACGAGATCACCGAGGGCTTTGACGGCATGCCGGTTCGCGATGGACTGATCGACGTGCCGGATCGACCCGGCATGGGGGTCGAGTTCATCCCCGAGGCGGCGAAGAAGTACCTGTCGGAAGCCGACGCCGATTTCTTCGACTGAGCCGGACCGGCGGCGGGCGTGGAACGGCCGGGATGACGCGAAGGGCGGGGGTTCCGCCCTCCGCCGCTTTGCCCTATAAGCCCCGCCTAGCCTGAAACCCTTGGGATTCGCCCCGGAGCGGCCGCCGCGCCGGGGTTTCGTACGCCAGAGCCATGCCGAAGCGCACAGATATCGACTCGATCCTCGTCATCGGCGCCGGCCCGATCGTCATCGGCCAGGCCTGCGAGTTCGACTATTCCGGCACCCAGGCCGTGAAGGCGCTGAAGGACGAGGGCTACCGCGTCATCCTCGTCAATTCCAATCCGGCGACGATCATGACCGACCCGGAACTGGCCGACTCGACCTATATCGAGCCGATCACGCCGGAGATCGTCGCCAAGATCATCGAGCAGGAGCGCACGCTCCGGCCGGACGACAAATTGGTGCTTCTGCCGACCATGGGCGGCCAGACGGCGCTCAACACGGCGCTGTCGCTGCGCCGGATGGGCACGCTCGAGAAGCACGACGTCGAGATGATCGGCGCCACGGCGGAAGCCATCGACAAGGCCGAGGACCGCGAACTGTTCCGCGAGGCGATGGGGCGGATTGGCCTGGAAACGCCGCGCTCGGAACTGGCGCACTCGCTGGTCGACGCGCTGCGCGCCATGGAGATCATCGGCCTGCCGGCGATCATCCGGCCGTCCTTCACGCTCGGCGGCACTGGCGGCGGCATCGCCTACAACCGCGAGGAATTTCTCGACATCGTCGAACGCGGCCTCGACGCCTCGCCGACCACCGAAGTGCTGATCGAGGAATCGGTGCTCGGCTGGAAAGAGTTCGAGATGGAGGTCGTCCGCGATCGCAAGGACAACTGCATCATCGTCTGCTCGATCGAGAACGTCGATCCGATGGGCATCCATACCGGCGACTCGATCACCGTCGCCCCTGCCCTGACGCTGACCGACAAGGAATTCCAGATCATGCGCGACGCATCCATCGCGGTGCTGCGCGAAATCGGCGTCGAGACCGGCGGCTCCAACGTTCAGTTCGCGGTCAACCCGGCCGACGGGCGGCTGGTCATCATCGAGATGAACCCGCGCGTATCGCGCTCCTCGGCGCTGGCGTCGAAAGCGACCGGCTTCCCGATCGCCAAGGTCGCCGCCAAGCTCGCCGTCGGCTACACGCTCGACGAGCTCGACAACGACATCACCGGCGGCGCCACCCCGGCAAGCTTCGAGCCGACCATCGATTACGTCGTCACCAAGATCCCGCGCTTCGCCTTCGAGAAGTTCCCGGGCGCCGAGCCGCTCCTGACCACATCGATGAAGTCCGTCGGCGAGGTCATGGCGATCGGCCGGACCTTCGCCGAGTCGCTGCAAAAGGCGCTGCGCGGCCTCGAAACCGGGCTCGACGGCGTCGACGAGGTGCTGATCCCCGGCCTCGGCCAGGGCGACGACAAGAACGCCATCCGCGCCGCGCTCGGCCGGCCGACGCCTGACCGGCTGCTGGTCTGCGCCCAGGCGCTGCGGCTCGGCCTGACGATCGAGGAGATCACTGCCGTCTGCCACATAGATCCGTGGTTCCTCAGACAGTTGGCGCAGATCGTGGAATCGGAATCGCAGGTGGGCGACCGCGGCCTGCCCGACGCCGCGGGGCCGCTGCGGCGGCTGAAGGCGCAGGGCTTTTCCGATGCGCGGCTGGCGTCGCTGGCCGGCAAGGCGGAAGCGGACGTCGCGGCGCTGCGCGCCCGGCTCGGCGTGCATCCATCCTACAAACGCATCGACACCTGCGCCGCCGAATTCGCCTCGCCAACGGCCTATCTCTACTCGACCTACGAGGTGCCCTTCGCCAGCGCCGCGGTAAGCGAGGCCGAGCCCAGCAACCGCAAGAAGGTGATCATCCTCGGCGGCGGCCCCAACCGCATCGGCCAGGGCATCGAGTTCGACTATTGCTGCTGCCACGCCTGCTTCGCGCTCGCCGACGCCGGCTACGAGTCGATCATGATCAACTGCAACCCGGAGACCGTGTCGACCGACTACGACACCTCCGACCGGCTCTATTTCGAGCCGTTGACGGCGGAGGACGTGCTCGAGATCGTGCGCGTCGAGCAGTCGGCGGGCACGCTGGCCGGGGTCATCGTCCAGTTCGGCGGGCAGACGCCGCTGAAGCTCGCCAGCGCCTTGCAGGAAGCCAAGGTGCCGATCCTCGGCACGTCGCCGGACATGATCGACCTCGCCGAGGACCGCGACCGCTTCGCCCGGCTGCTGACCAAGCTCGGCCTGCGCCAGGCCAAGAACGGCATCGCCTATTCCGTCGAGCAGGCGCGGCTGATCGCCGGCGAGCTCGGCCTGCCGCTGGTCGTTCGGCCGTCCTACGTGCTCGGCGGGCGCGCCATGCAGATCATTCGCGACGAGGAGCAGCTCTCCAACTATCTGCTCGGCACCCTGCCCGAACTGGTGCCCTCGGACGTCAAGGCGCGCTACCCCAACGACAAGACCGGGCAGATCAACACTGTCCTCGGCAAGAACCCGCTGCTCTTCGACCGTTACCTGTCGGACGCGATCGAGATCGACGTCGATGCACTCGCCGACGGCAGCGCCGTATTCATCGCCGGCATCATGGAACACATCGAGGAAGCCGGAATTCACTCCGGCGACTCCGCCTGCTCGCTGCCGCCCTACTCGCTGTCACCGGAAGCGATTGCGGCACTGGAACAGCAAACCCGCCGACTGGCGCTGGCGCTCGAAGTGCGCGGCCTGATGAACGTGCAATACGCGATCAAGGACGGCGACATCTACGTGCTCGAGGTCAACCCGCGCGCTTCGCGCACGGTGCCTTTCGTCGCCAAGACCATTGGCCTGCCCGTTGCCAAGATTGCGGCGCGGGTCATGGCCGGCGAGGCGCTCTCCGACTTCGACCTGACCGCGAAGCGCGACGGCCACGTCGCGGTCAAGGAAGCCGTCTTCCCGTTCGCCCGCTTCCCCAACGTCGACACCCTGCTTGGGCCGGAAATGCGCTCGACCGGCGAGGTGATGGGGCTCGACCACTCCTTCGCCATCGCCTTCGCCAAGAGCCAGCTCGGCGCCGGCAGCCTGGTGCCGACCTCCGGAACCGTCTTCGTCTCGGTCCGCGACGCCGACAAGGAACGGGTCGTGGACCCGGTCCGGCGGCTGGAAAAGCTCGGTTTCAAGATCATCGCCACCTCGGGAACGCAGCGATTTCTTAAGGCCCAGGGCATAGAATGCGGCCATATCAACAAGGTACTTGAAGGTCGGCCGCACATCGTCGATGCTATCAAGAACGGGGAAGTTCAACTGGTCTTCAATACAACCGAAGGCGCAGGGGCACTTTCCGACAGCCGGTCACTCCGGCGGGCCGCCTTGTTGCACAAGGTCCCGTACTACACCACCATCGCGGGAGCGATCGCGGTGTCGCTCGGGATCGAGGCTTACCGGTCCGGCACGCTTGAAGTCCGCCCGCTGCAATCTTATTTCGCATCGGCGGGATAGCGGGGCCGCTCAGCCGGAAAGCCGGCATTCTGTATCGACCGAACGGCCATCGGGCCCGGGAACGGGCCGGATGGGCGTAGAGTTTGTCATTCGAGTTGTAAGGGAGCCATTCGGCTCCCCAAGTGTTGAGCATTGAACGAGTAGCCGGGTCCGCCCGGCCGTCTTTGGAAAGGGTGAAGGTCCGATGGAAAAGATTCCGATGACCGCGGGCGGCCATGCGGCGCTGGAATCCGAGCTGAAGCGGCGCACCTCCGAGGAGCGTCCGCGCATCATTCAGCTGATCGCCGAGGCGCGCGGCCACGGCGATCTGTCGGAGAACGCGGAGTATCACGCCGCCAAAGAAGCGCACGGTCACAACGAGGGCCGCATCGTCGAAATCGAGGACCAGCTTTCGCGCGCCGAGATCATCGACGTGTCGAAGCTCTCCGGCAAGACGGTGAAGTTCGGCGCGGTGGTGACGCTGGTTGACGAGGACACCGACGAGAAGAAGAAGTACCAGATCGTCGGCGACGTCGAGGCCGACGTGAAGGACGGCAAGATCTCGATCTCCTCGCCGATCGCGCGTGCCCTCATCGGCAAGTCCAAGGGCGATTCCGTCGAGGTGTCGGCGCCGGGCGGCAGCCGTTCGTACGAGATCCTCGACGTCAAATTCGGTTGACCGGGCGGCGCGCTTGTCGCCCCGGCAAGCCGGCCTTGTGACGGCCGGATCATGACCGATCCGGCCGACGCGGCGGCAGTCACCGACTACGTCTTTCGCCCGGCCGATCTCGCCATCGCCCAGCGCACGCCGGGCATCAGCGCCTTCATGCGCATCCGCAACGGCGCCGCCTTTCTAGAAGCGACGATCCGCTCGCATATCCCTTTCGTCGACGAGATCGTCGCGGTGCATAACCAATGCACCGACGCGACGCCCGATATCCTTGCCCGGCTCCAGGCCGAGTTCGGGCCGGACAAGATCCGCGTCTTCCACTACGCCACGCGGGTTTTCCCGCCCGGGAGCACCGGCCACGCCATCGAGCCTGCGGACTCGCCGGCCAGCTTCGTCAGCATGTCGAACTTCGCCCTGACGCGGACACGCCGGCGCGTCGCCATGAAGCTCGACGACGACCATCTGGCGATGCCGGAGCGGATGGGCGCCATAGCGCGCGACATTCGCGATGCCAGCTACCGCCTTGACCGCGTCGTCTGTTTCTCTGGCATCAACCTCGGTCGCGACGAAGGTGGCCGTTGCGGCGTGCTGGCAGCCGAGCCGCTGGCCGGCGCGGGCGACCACTTCTTCTTCGAGGTCAGTGAGCGCACCCGCTTCATTCACGACAGGCGCTTCGAGGATTTCGACCATGCAGGCAAGCCGCGCGTCTTCGCCGACCTCGCCTATTGGCATCTGAAATACCTGAAGCCCGATCTCGGCTTTGGCAATCGCGAAGTGGATGGCGGCGGCAACCCGCGCTTCGCCCGCAAGCGCGACGCGATCGTTGCGCGGCGCGGCGTCATCACGCTGGCCGAACTGGCAGAGCGCGCGCCGAAGGCCGCCCTACCCGGCTGGATGATTCCCGAGAAGGCACGGCTGACGGCCGATCGCTGGCGGCGACTGAAGAGCGCGCCGCCGAACCAGGCCGAACTCGACGCGGTGTGCGCCCAGTTTCCGGCGATCTAGCGACCGGCGGCGTAGCGGGCCAGCGATCGCGCGACGAGATCGGCGCGCAAGAGCGTGCGGCGGACTTCGCGCTCCAGTTTGGCGGCATCGAAACGATCGACGGTTCCCTTTGTGGTGCTGCCGTCGAGCAGCTCGATGCTGACGTCGACGACCAGCGACGGTGCGACGGTCAGGATCTCGAGATCGAGTTCCCACGGATACTGCAACTGAACGTCGATCGGCCGATGGATGGGGAGCGTGCCGGCGAGCAGCTTTTCCGCGCCGGCCCGACTGACGATCTGGCCGACGGTGCGCTTTGACAGAACCGGTTCGCGAGTGAGGCGGAAAATCCCGGCAAGCGGCGCGACGGTTCGCGCGATGCGCCGCGGCTTGCCCCACAGCTTGACCATGTCCCATGGGCCGACCGGCGCCTCGGCGAGCGACGCCAGCATCGGCGCCAGGTCGCCGCGAAAGGCAAAGTCGTCCTCAAGGATGACGGTAAACGGCGCCGCGCTTTCGGCAAGAAACGTCATCCAGGCCCGGCGATGGCTGAGGAAACAGGCGATCTCGCCCGGCTGCATCGGCACGTGATAGGTGCGCCGCGACAATGTGGCGTCGAAGGCCCGGGCGAGGTCGGCCGGGCCCAGCGCGCCGCCATCGACGGCCGGAACGCGCCGAAAAGACAGGCCCTGCCCGGCCAGTTCGCGCTCGGCATGGGCCAGCCGGTCGCCCGCCCGGTCGAGATTGATGACGTAGATCGGCCAATCCACCGCTTGGCGCCCTTTGCCTTCCACCGGCACGGATTCGGCCGGTCCGTTGACCGGCGGGACAATAGGCGGCGGTGGAAACCGGGTCCATGCGCCACCCAGGCGGGGCAGAACGCGGCCTTCCAAAGAGCGCCCGCCGTCCCTATTTATGCATCGCGGGCGGGGCTCGAAAGGCCGAACGCGGAAGCGTTCGAGCGATTTCCCCGCGGTTCTGGAAGAAAACGGTGCGAAGGCCCGCCACCTGAGCATTGCACGCCTTGCATGGCTGCGCGGTCAGCATAGACTGCCCCCGCCCTGCGAATCCTGAGGGTTTCATGCACGCCAAAGTCATCATTGTCGGTTCGGGACCGGCCGGATACACGGCCGCGATCTATGCCGCCCGCGCCATGCTGGAGCCGGTATTGATCTCCGGCATCACGGTTGGCGGCCAGCTCACCACCACCACCGACGTCGAGAACTATCCGGGCTTCGCCGAGATGGTTCAGGGGCCGTGGCTGATGGAGCAGATGAAGGCGCAGGCCGAGCATGTCGGCACGCGCATGGTCACCGACCACATCACGTCGGTCGACCTTTCGCACCGGCCGTTCCGCCTCCACGGCGATGGCGGCGAAACCTACACCTGCGATGCACTGGTGCTGGCGACCGGCGCCGAGGCGATGTGGCTGAACCTGCCCTCGGAGCAGAAGTTCCGCGGCTTCGGCGTATCGGCCTGCGCGACCTGCGACGGCTTCTTCTATCGCAACCGCGAAGTGGTCGTGATCGGCGGGGGCAACACCGCCGTCGAGGAAGCGCTGTTCCTCACCAACTTCGCTTCGAAAGTGACGCTGGTCCACCGGCGCGATGCGTTCCGGGCCGAGAAGATTCTCCAGAACCGGCTGTTCGCCAATCCGAAGATCAACGTGATCTGGGATTCGGTACTCGACGACGTACTGGGCACCGGCAGCATGCCGCCGGCGGTGACCGGCGTGCGCATCAAGAACGTCAAGACCGGGGCGACCACCGAGATCAAGACGGATGGTGTATTCGTCGCCATCGGCCACGCCCCGTCGACGGAACTGCTCGGCGGACAGGTCAAGCTGAAGCCGAACGGCTATGTGTGGACCGCCCCCGATTCGACGGCGACCAATGTGCCCGGCGTTTTCGCCGCCGGCGACGTGACCGATGACACCTTCCGCCAGGCAGTGACGGCAGCCGGTCAGGGCTGCATGGCCGCGCTCGAGGCGCAGCGGTTCCTGGCGGAAACCGCGGCGGAGACCGAGGTCGAAGCAGCGGAATAGCCCGCAGCTGACGGCGGCGGCGCGAGGGGGCGACGATGGACTGGGATAAACTGCGCATATTCCACGCGGCGGCGCAGGCCGGCTCGTTCACCCATGCCGGCGAGAGCCTCGCCATGAGCCAGTCGGCGGTGAGCCGGCAGGTCAGCGCGCTCGAACAGGATCTCGGCGTTCCCCTTTTCCACCGCCACGCCCGCGGCCTGATCCTCACCGAGCAGGGCGAGGAACTGTTCCGCACCGCCAACGAGGTGCTGATCAAGCTCGACGCTGCGACCTCGCGGCTGAGCGAGTCCGCCGAGAAACCGTCCGGCACCCTCAGGATCCAGACCACCGTCGGCCTCGGCTCCACGTGGCTGACGGCGCGTGTGCACGAATTCGTCGACCTGCATCCGTCGATCAACCTGCACCTGATCCTCGACGACCAGGAACTCGACCTCGCCATGCGCCAGGCCGACGTTGCCATCCGCCTGCGCCAGCCCGTCCAGCCCGACCTCATCCAGCGGAAGCTGTTCACGGTGCATATGAACGTCTATGCGACGCCTGGTTATCTGAAGCGCTTTGGCAATCCGAAGTCCGTCGACGAGCTCGACTCACACCGCATCGTCACCTTCGGCGTCCCGGTGCCGGCCTATCTGCGCGATCTCAACTGGCTGGAGTCGGCCGGCCGCTCGTCCGAACACCCACGCGAGCCGGTGCTCAAGATCAACAACCTGTTTGCAATCAAGAACGCGGTGATGAACGGCACCGGTATCGCCGTTTTGCCCAGCTACATGGTCGAGCCGGATTCGGGGCTGGTGCAATTGCTGCCCGATGTGCAGGTGCCGAGCTTCGCGTCCTACTTCGTTTACCCGGCCGAACTGAAGAATTCCGCCCGGGTCCACGTTTTCAGGGACTTCCTGCTAAGCAAGGCACAGAACTGGTCGTACTGAATTGAAAGACGACGTGTTTTCGTCTGTGTGTGTTCGATGTCACAGACAATAAATAAGCGCCAGGGTGTTCACTGTAGCGCTTTGCCGACGAACGAATATTCCTAAAATCACAGACGTTGGCGTGGTGATTCGCCCGTTCTCCTCCCTGCGGGCCACGATCTGCACCAACTGTTCCCTTCTGGAGCGTATGCCGCCCGGCCATGCCGACGGCAAAAACTGCCGGGCCGACGACGACGGCCCGGCTTTTTAGTCGGCGGGCATCGCCCGCCGCCAGCAATTCACATGAACAGCGGCTCGCTGGTGAGGCCCGAATACATGGCCGCGACATACTCGCCGTAGCCGTTGTAGAGCTGCGTCGGCACCGATTCCTGCGTGCCGATGTCACGCTCCATCGCCTGGCTCCAGCGCGGATGCGGCACCTCCGGATTGACGTTCGCCCAGAAGCCATATTCGTTCGACTGGATCGCCTCCCAGAAGGTCATCGGCCGCTCGTCGGTGAAGGTGAACTTGACGATCGACTTGATGGACTTGAATCCGTATTTCCACGGCAGATGGACGCGCAGCGGCGCCCCCATGACCTTCGGCACCGGCTTGCCGTAGGCTCCGGTCACCATGAAAGCGAGATCGTTGGTCGCCTCGGCCATGGTCAGCCCCTCGATATAGGGCCACGGATACCAGAACTGCTTCTGGCCGCTCGCCATGTCGGGGTCGTTGAAGGTCTCCATGCGCAGGTACTTGGCCGAGCCGGTCGGCTTGGCGAACTCGACCAGCTTGGCGAGCGGGAAGCCGCTCCACGGCACCGCCATCGACCATGCCTCGACGCAGCGGTGACGATAGAGCCGCTCCTCGAGCGGCATCTTGCGGATAAGGTCGTCGATGCCGATGGTGAACTCCTTCTCCACCATGCCGTCGAACTTGACCTCCCACGGCCGCGGCTGCAGCGCCGTCGCGGCGGACGAAACGTCCTTCTGCGTGCCGAATTCGTAGAAATTGTTGTAGTTGGTGCTGATCGCCTCGGGCGTTACCGCGCGCTCGATGGTGTACTTGCTGTTGCGCGGCGCCGGGTAGAGATCGATGGTCGGATCGGCCTGCGCCCTGGCAGCGGTCGGCATCGCCGTCGCGGCCAGCCCGCCCAGCAGCGTAAAGCCGCTCGCCGCCAGCACCTCACGGCGGTTGAG
This sequence comes from uncultured Alphaproteobacteria bacterium, assembly GCA_963781775.1. Classification (GTDB taxonomy): domain Bacteria; phylum Pseudomonadota; class Alphaproteobacteria; order Rhizobiales; family Kaistiaceae; genus CAVSRC01. Next base: position 54,095 of record CAWAHE010000028.1, read on the forward strand.
ATAGACATCCTCCGGCGTCGCCAGACGCTCCGGAATCTCCCAACCCTTCCTGCGGATCACATGCATGACAGTCTCCCTGTGGGGCTCGTAGCATGACAGCTAAGCCACGACGCCGACACGATCAATTCACGAAGGCGTGCGACTTTCGCCGCTGCCCGCGGGGAAACCGTCCCCGCACGGTCAGGCCGCCTTGGCGCCCGCCTTCTCGATGATCTGATCGGCGAGCTTGCCGCTCAGTTCGGCGAGATGGTCGAAGCCCGCCTTGAACGTGCCGACGCCGGCCGTCGCCGACCGCAACTCCACGATCAGGTCGCGAATCTCGGCCTGCGGAATCTGCGCCTCGACCACGTCCCAGCCCGGCCAGCCTGGGCGGGCGTCGAAGCCCAGGATTTGGCCGCGCCGCTGTGAGACGATGCCATTGACCCGCGGCGTCGCCTCCGACGGCACCGCGATCTCGACCTTGAGGATCGGCTCGAGCAGGACCGGCTTGCACTGTGGCATGCCCTCGCGCATGCCGATCTGGGCGGCCGTGCGGAACGCCATGTCGGAAGAATCGACGGCGTGATACGAGCCGTCGGTCAGCGTCACCGACACGTCGACGACCTTGAAGCCGAGCGGGCCGCGCCCGAGATACTCGGCAACGCCCTCCTCCACCGACCCGAAATAGTTGCGCGGCACGGAGCCGCCGGTGACCGTTTCGGCGAACTGGAAACCAGACCCGCGCGGCAGCGGCCTGATGTCGAGCACCACGTCGCCGAACTGTCCGTGGCCGCCGGACTGTTTCTTGTGGCGGCCGCGCACGGTGACCGCACCGCGGATGGTCTCCTTGTAGGGCACAGCCGGGTCGTGGGTGCGTACGGCGATGCCGTATTTGGCGGTCAAGCGCTCCAGCGCGACGCGCAGATGCATCTCCCCCTGCCCCTCGACCAGTGTCTCGCCGGTGTCCTGGGTGTGGGTGACGCGCAGCGACGGATCCTCTTCCAGCACCTTGGCGATCGCGGACGATAGTTTCACGTCGTCCTTGCGTTCGGCTGCGGCGACGGCTGTGCCCAGCACCGGTTCAGGCGCGACCAGTGTGACCACCTGCGCCGGGGCCGCCTTGCCAGTACCGAGCGTGGTGCCGGTGCGGGCGCCATCGAGCTTGCCGAGGCCGACGGTCTCGCCGACTTTTGCCGCGTCGCGCTTGGTCGTCTGCTGGCCCATGATCCGGAAGACGCCGGAAACCCGGCCGGCGGGGCCGTCGGGACCGATCAGCTCGGCGCCGTCGCCGACCGAACCGGACAGCACGCGCGCGATCGACAGCTTGCCGCCGTGGGTGGTGTGCAGCGTCTTGAGAATCTGCACCACCGTTTCGCCGTTCTCGGCGATGCCGCGCCGCGCCCGCGTATCGGTTACATCGGGCGCCTCGTGACGGATCGCCTTGAGCAGGCGGCCGACGCCGTTACCGTGTTCGGCCGCGCCGATCAGCACCGGGCAGATCAGCCCCTCCCGCATCTCCGTGACGAGATCGTCGAAGATCTTGTCGCGCGGCGGCTCGATCTCCTCGAGCAACTGCTCCATCAGCTTGTCGTCATAGTCGGCGAGCGTCTCCAGCATATGGAAACGCGCCTCGACCTCACGCGCCTTGTCGTCGTCACCGATCGGAATGAGTTCGCTCGGTGCGTGCTCGCGGTAAACGAAGGCGCGCTCCAGCGCCAGATCGATGAAACCGGCGACCACATCGTTCTGCCAGATCGGGATATGGCGCAGAACCAAAGGCACGGCGCTCGCCGGCTGCAAGGTCTGCAGCGTCTGGCGCACGCTGGCATCGGCCTTGTCGACCTTGTTGAGGAAGAGGATACGCGGAATGCCGCGGTCCTCGAGCGTCTTCATGATGACCTGGAGCGCCGGTATCTTCTTCTCGTCGGCCTCCGCCACTACGACGGCAAGATCGACGCCGGCGAGCACCCCTTCGGCCTCGAACGCGAACTCGATCGAGCCCGGGCAATCGAGGAAAGTCAGCTCGTCATCCATGAACCCGGCTTCGGCGACGTTGACCTCGACGCTCATCTGATGGGCGCGCGCTTCGGGCGAGGCGTCTCCGACGGTGTTCTTTTCCGCGATGGTGCCCTGGCGCGTTACGGCGCCGGTTCGCGCCAGGATCGCCTCGAGCAAGGTCGTCTTGCCGCTTGCGAACGGGCCCACGAGTGCAATGCACCGGGGCCCTGCCACTCTGCTGCTTCCCATGACCGCGCCTCCCCGTTGTTCATTGTTCTTCGGGTCGCGCAGTGGCCGCCCGCGCGGGGCCCGCTAGCCAATGCAATCAGGGAACCGGTCTGCTGACAAGGGCGAACCCGGCATCCGGGTCCGCCCCTGTTGTCGCGGGCTATTGCGCCCAGAGATCGAGCGAGCTGATGGTGACTGCGAAATCGAGGCCGAGCTGGCCCTGGACCGACAGCGGTTGCAGGGCAAATGAGCGGTTCGACCCGCCAACGAGCACGTTGGCGCCAGCGCCGACTACCACTGATATCTCGGCCGATGCGCCGACATAGGTGCCGGCGAGCGCACCCACCGGGTAGCCGGTCTGCGAGGCGAGCACGACCCACACGATGACCGTCTCGCCAGTGAAGCCGACGTCGAGGCCGAGCTTGTTGATGCGCCCACCGTAGTTTTCCGGCCCGCGCTGATCGGGTTTGAACGTGCAGCCCATCTCCTTCGACGAGCCGACAATGAGGCCAACGCCGGGCGCCACCCGGCATGTGAGCAGCCCGGCCCGAACATAGGCGGCGTTGGCTGGCGCCGCGGCCACCATCATGCCCACGGCCAGCACCACGCACGCGGCCAGAGCCTTTGCCGCTGACGAAAGTCCTGAAATCATCCTTGCCTCCAGATCCCGCAAAAAAGGGCCAGCCCGCCGGCACTTGCCGCGGAGCTGACGCCACGCGGCATCGTGACACGGTCAACCGTTAAGGAAAAGCTACCGCCGGGCGGCGCGGTGCTTGATCGTCGCGCGGCAACAGTGCATGTCCTCGCCCGGAGAGGTGTCGATGCTTAGTGCTTACGGTCTCAGCGAAAAGGGCCTTGAGTCGCTTCCGGCGACGGACGCGGGCGACGTGCCTGCGTCGGCGGGATGGGTCGACCTCTACCGGCCGACCCCGGAGGAGGACCGCGCGACCGAGCACTTCCTGGGCGCGTCCGTGCCGACTCAGGAAGAATCGCAGGAGATCGAGTTCTCCAGCCGTTTCTACACGGAGAACGGCGCCGCATTCATGACCGCGTCGATCCTGACCGGCGTCGACAGCGGCAACCCCGTGCTGGCGCCTTTCACCTTGGCCATTTCCGACCAGCACATCGTCACCGTGCGCTATGACGAACTGCGCGCCATGCGCCATTTCATCGGCCGCGCCATGAAGGCCGCCGGTGGGTGCTCCACGCCGCCCGGCGTCTTTCTGGGCCTGATCGAGGCGATCGTCGACCGCACCGCCGACGTTCTCGAGCGCATCAGCAGCGACGTCGACGGCATCAACCGGGAGGTCTTCGCCCGCCGCCACGGCCCGTCGCACGACGGCCGCGAGCTCTCCGAACTGATCGGGGCGATCGGCACGCAGGGCGACCTTGCCGCCAAGGCGCGCGAGAGTCTCGCCTCGCTGGAGCGGCTGGTGCAGTACGCCGGCCTTGCCGCGCCCAGCATCAACGCCAAGGGCAGCAACCGCGCCCGCATGAAGCTCGCCGCCCGCGACATTCGTTCGCTGGAGGATCACGTCACCTTCGTGTCGAACAAGATCAACTTCCTGCTCGACGCCACGCTCGGCCTGATCTCGGTCGAGCAGAACGAGGTGATCCGCGTGCTGACCGTGGCGGCCACGTTCTTCTTTCCGCCAACGTTGATCGGTACGATCTACGGCATGAACTTCAAGGACATGCCGGAACTCAACTGGGTGTTTGGCTACCCGCTGGCGATCATCCTGATGGTGATCTCGGCCTTGGTGCCGTACCTGTATTTCAAGCGACGCGGCTGGCTCTAGCCAGACCTACGGGATCGCGACCGTCGCCAGCGCACTGGCGATCTTTTCCTTCGACCAGTTCGTGACATCGCCCGGTGGCGCATTCGGCCCCGTCACGTCGGTCCCCTCGCCGGCTCGAGATAGGACGACCGTGCCGGCGGCGGTCGTGACCGACACGGCACCCTCGAACACGATCACGCCGCTGACGCCATCGATCGGTCCGCCCCAGAAATCGGTGCCGCGCACGCCCAGCACCGCAAATGGCGTTTCGATGGAGGCCTGACGCGCGCCGCCGGCGGCGAGCTTGCCGGAAATGTAGCGGAACGGACCGCTGATCGTCGCGTGGAACCGGCTCTCGCCGGCTGGCCGGAAGACGAACTCGTCGAGCACGACGCGCGAATTCGAACCGACGATCAGGCGCGTTTCGTCCTCGAACGTGATTTCGACCCGCGACTTCTCCCCGGTCGACACCGACTCGTTCAGATGCACCAGCGCGCCGCCCGCCAGAGACCGGCTGACGCCCTCGCTGACACCGGTGGAAGCGCCGATGGCGTGTGTCACGCTGCCGATGACCGGTTCGGCGGCGGATGCCGCACTGGCACCCAGCGCAACGGCCAGAAAAAGCGACAGAAAACCAAGCCGGGCCATGTCTCCTCGGGGACCGCGCGGACGAGATGATCGCGATGATGATATTGTGACTCAGGGTAGCGGCAAAAACCAAATGTCGCTGTCTCCCGAGGCCGCGCCTGTGGGCACGGCCGCCAATTTCCGGGCGGCATCCTCAAGAGACGGCCATCCCCTTCGGGAACTCCTGCGCCCAACCACACCCTGGATGGGATCGGGGCGCTTTTTCCACCGCATTCGGTCGAGCGCTAAGGTTCTGCCACGATTGCGACGGATGATCCTTTTCCGGGCCGGCTGGGGGCACAGCCGAGGACGGGGCATGCTCAATACTCCAGACAAGACGACAGCCAAGGACCAGCCGGCAGAAAAGGCGCCACCCAAGAACCCGCAGTCGGTGAAGGCGACGGGAGACAGGCCGACGGCAATGCCGACCGTCATTCTGGTCGGCGCCGACAAGGGCGGCGTCGGCAAGACGACGGTGACGCGCACGCTGCTCGACTACCTCGACGCGCAGCAGATTCCGCGCCGCGCCTTTGACACCGAAGCGCCGAAGGGCACGCTCAAGCGCTTCTTTCCCGAGATCACCGACATCGTCGACGTGACCTCGGCCGCCGACCAGATGAAGATCTTCGACACCATCAACGCGGCCGAAGTAACCGTCATTGACGTGCGTGCCGGCCTGCTGTCGCAAACGCTGTCGGCTCTCGACGACATCGGCTTCCTTTATGCGGCGCAACAGGGCGACTTCAACTTCGCCGTCTTCCATATTCTCGGACCGTCGATCTCGTCGCTGGAAGAGATCAGCGACACGGCGGGCTACCTCGCCGGCGCCCACCATTTCCTGGTGAAGAACTTCATCAACAACACGACGTTCTTCGAATGGGACCCGGTGACCTACAACGGATACTTCAAGAAAATCAAAGGCCTGCGCGAGATCTCTGTGCCGAGGCTGAACGAGATGGCCTGCGAGCGGGTTGAACTGACCTCGATCCCGTTCTCGACCTTCGTCGCCAACCAGGCATCGGACGGCAGCCCGGCCTCCTACTCGTTCGTTCTCAGAGGCTACGTGCGCCACTGGCTGCAAAACGTCTGGCGCGAGTACGACCGCGTCGGCCTGACCGACCTCGTGCGCCAGAAACAGAAGGCCGCCTGACGCAGGGCAATGCTCGCATTCGCCGACGAAATCACAACCGAAAGACCGCCCGACCGGACCGGCCGGGCGGCGCCTGCGCGCACGCCGGTGATCGTCGTCTGTTCACCACGCCCGCGCGTCGGGCGCACACTGATCGCGCGGCTGCTGGTGGAATATTTCAACAGCGACGGCCGCGACGTGCTCGCCTTCGACGCCAATCCTCACGACCCGATGCTGAGCGTTTACCTGCCGACGCAGACCGAGCCGGCCAACCTCAGCAGCACCCGCGGCGAGATGGCGCTGTTCGATCGCCTGATTGCAAACGATGGCGTTGCGAAGGTCATCGACCTGGCGCCCGATCTCTTCGACCGCTTCTTCGAGGTCACCGAGAAGACCGGCTTCGTCGACGACGGCCGCGCGATCGGCATCCAGACGGCCGCCCTGTTCGTCACCGAGCGCCATCCGCGCGCCGTCTCAGCGCACCGCCAGATCGTTTCCCGGCTGCCGCGCATGAGTGTGATACCGGTGAGCAACGCTTATCTGCACGCGCCCGGCGAGGCCGGCGCGCCGCTGCCCGACGGCAGTCCTCCGCCGATCCGGATCGGGGCGCTGTCGCCGATGCTGCAGGGCGTGGTGATGCGGCCGGGTTATTCGCTGAGCCACTATCTGGAACGGCAGGCCGGGCGCCGCACGCTGCTGCACGACTGGATCGGCGCATCCTTCGTCGGCTTCCGCGACGTCGAACTCCGCCTGCTGATGGCCGAGTTCGCGCCCCTGTTCCGTCCGGCCGCGTGACGCCTCAGGCGCTGCCGCCGCGATTCCAGCCGCGGCCGATATCGCCGAAGGCCTCCCAGCCGTCCCTGGTCACGGCGAGGGTGTCCTCCAGCTTGATGAAGCCGCGCTGCGGATGGTGCAGCGTGGTCTCCACCGAGAGGATCATGCCCGCCTCGAGCGGCTTGTCCATGTCCTGACGCGTGTAGGTCAGGCGCGGCGCCTCGTGCGTGACGAGGCCCATGCCATGCGCCACGAATTCGATGGAGTTGGCATGCGGCGACGCCCGCAGAACGTCCTCGGCAGCCGCATAGGTTTCGGTGCCGGTCGCGCCATGACGGACCGGTTTGCGGAACGCCTGCTGGATGGCGTCGACCTCGGCCAGCATGTCGACGAGTTCGGAATCGGGCTCGCCCTGGATGGCCATGCGGCACAGGTCGCCGATGTAACCGTGATAGTTGCCGCCCGAATCGAGCGACAGGATATCGCCCTCGCCCCAGACCTGGTCGGACGGCGCCCGGTTGAGGCTCGTGCCGGCCGTGATCAGGCAGTATTCGAAAGCGAGGCCGCGCTTCACCTCTTCTTCCTTCAGCGCCTGCACCAGCTCGTTTTTGGTCGAGCCCGGACCGTGACCGGTCATCACGGCAAGCATGGAAGCGATGACCCGCTCCGAAGCCTCGCGAATGAGCACCAGCTCCTCCGGCGTCTTGACCGACCGCAACCGCTCCAGCGGCGACCACGCCTCGACAATCTCGACACCAGCCACGGCCTTGCGGAGCGTGGCCTCGGCATCGGCCGGCAGGAAGGAACGTTCCACCCCGATGCGACCGATCTTGCCGAGCGACTTCACATGCGCCGCGGCGAGCTCCATCGCGTCGGTCGAGCCGCGCGTCTGAAGGGCGAGGTTCTTCACCCAGAAGCGGCCGTTGTCGCGCTCATAGGCCTCCATCGGGTTGCCGACATAGGCAGCACGTTCCGGATGGCCCTTCTGATAGACGAGCAGCGGCAGGTAGCGGCTGGGGCCGACGGCGTCGAAATGGTCAAAGAAGAAGAAGCGGTAACCGCCGAGCAGATATTGGATATTGGCCTTGGACGAGGCGACGATGACATCAATCCCCTCCTCGTCCATGAGGCGGTCGAGCTTGGCGGCGTCGAACGGGAGGGCGGACAAATCGGCCTTCCGGGCCGCACCGGTTTCCATGGTCATGGTCATTGGTACTTCCTCCCCTGACAGATTATCGCAGCCCGGCGCAGAACCTCTGAATGCGGGTGCCGGCTTCCTCCAGCGCCTCGTTGGACGTGGCATAGGATATACGAAAAAACGGCGCGAGGCCGAAGGCCGAACCCTGCACCACGGCAACGCCCTCTTCCTCGAGAAGAGCCGTGACGAATTCCTGGTCGCTGCCGATCGTCTTGCCGCCGGCGGTGGTCCTGCCGATCGTCCCCTCGCAGGACGGGAACACGTAGAACGCGCCCTCGGGGCGCGAACAGGAGATGCCCTTCGCCTGGTTAAGCAGGGACAGGATCAGGTCGCGGCGCTGACGGAAGGTCTCGATGTTCTTCGGAATGAAATCTTGCGGACCGTTCAAGGCTTCGACCGCCGCCCATTGTGAAATGGACGAGGGGTTGGTGGTCGACTGCGATTGCAGCTTGGCCATCGCCTTGATGAGCATGGTCGGCCCGGCGCCATAGCCGATGCGCCAGCCGGTCATGGCATAGGCCTTGGAGACGCCGTTCAGCGTCAGCGTGCGCGCCTTCAGCGCCGGCTCCACCTGCGCCGGCGTCGTGAAGCGGAAGCCGTCATAGACGATGTGCTCGTACATATCGTCGGTGAGCACCCAGACGTGCTCGTGCTTCATCAGAACGGCGGTGAGCGCCTTCAGTTCGGCCTCGCTGTAGGTGGCACCCGACGGGTTCGACGGCGAGTTCAGGATCAGCCACTTGGTCTTCGGCGTGATTGCCTTTTCAAGGGCTTGCGCGGTCAGCTTGAATCCGGATGCGAGCGACGTCGCCACCGTCACCGGGGTTGCGCCGGCCAGCGCCACGATCTCGGGATAGCTCACCCAATAGGGCGCCGGGATGATCACCTCGTCGCCTGGGTTGAGCGTCGCCATCAACGCGTTGAACAGCACCTGCTTGCCGCCGGTGCCGACGCTGATCTCCTCCAGCTTGTAGTCGAGACCGTTCTCGCGCTTGAACTTGGCGGCGATCGCCGCCTTGAGTTCCGGAATACCGTCGATGGCGGTGTACTTCGTCTTGCCCTCGCGGATGGCGCGGATCGCCGCCTCCTTGATGTTGTCGGGCGTGTCGAAGTCGGGCTCGCCGGCGCCGAGCGCAATGATGTTGCGGCCGGCCGCTTTCAGTTCGCGCGCCTTGTCCGTGACCGCGATGGTCGCGGACGGCTTGATGCGGGCGAGCGAGTCGGCAAGGAAGGCCATCGGACCGGGCTCCAGCTGGGTTTGAAACGGCGCGGACCCTAGTGCCGCCACAGCGGAATCACAAGCGACTGCTTGCCGGGACCGGTTGGGTTCGGCTCTATAGCCATGGATCATGCCCCAGACTCGGAAATCCATCCCATGAACCTGCATCGCCTTGCGCTCGACCGCATCGCCAACAAGGGACCGGTCGGCGTGGCCGTCGTCGGGGCCGGCAAGTTCGGCTCCATGTTCCTGGCCCAGGCGCCCTCCTCGCCCGGCATCCGCATCGTTGCCGTCGCCGACCTCGATGTCGACCGGGCAAAGCGGGCCGTCGGCCATGTCGGTTGGGACGCGGACATGATCCGTGCCTGCACGTTTACCGACGACGGCGCCGCGGCGATCGCTCGCGACGACGTCGAGGTGGTGGTCGAGGCGACCGGCAATCCGGCTGCCGGCATTCGTCATGCCCTGGCCGCCATCGCGCACGGCAAGCATATCGTCATGGTCAACGTCGAAGCGGATGTGCTCGCCGGCGCAGCGCTGGCGAAACGCGCCCGCTCGGCCGGCACGGTCTATTCCATGGCCTATGGCGATCAGCCGGCGCTGGTCGCCGAGATGGTCGACTGGGCCCGCGCCTGCGGCTTCGCCGTCACCGCCGCCGGCAAGGGCACCAAGTACCTGCCCGACTATCATGCGGTGACGCCGGACGAGGTGTGGCACCACTTCGGCATCGCGCCGGAACGCGCCAAGGCGGCAGGCATGAACCCGCAGATGTTCAACTCCTTCGTCGACGGCACCAAGTCGGCGATCGAGATGGCGGCGATCGCCAATGCCTGCAATCTGTCGGTTCCCTCCGACGGGCTGACGTTTCCCCCGATCGGCGCCGAAGATCTCGCCGAGCAGTTGAAGCCGGCCGAGCATGGCGGGCTGCTCGAGCGGCGCGGCATGGTCGAGGTGGTCTCGTCGCTGAACCGTGACGGCAGCGAGGTGCCGCGCGACCTGCGTTGGGGCGTCTATGTCGTCTTCGAGGCGCTCTCCGACTACACCGCCGCCTGCTTCGAGCAATACGGATTGAAGACCAACTCCTCCGGCCGGTTCGCCTCGCTCTACCGTCCCTATCACCTGATCGGGCTGGAACTCGGCGTGTCGGTGTTGTCCGCCGCGCTGCGTGGCGAGCCGACGGGATCGACCGCGGCCTTCCGTGGCGATGCGGTGGCGGTCGCCAAGCGCGACCTCAAGGCCGGCGAAACGCTCGATGGCGAAGGCGGCTACACGGTGTGGGGCAAGGCCTGGCCGGCAAAGAAGAGCGTCGCGCACGGCGCCCTGCCCATCGGGCTCGCCCACAAGGTCCCCCTCGCCCGCGACATCAGGCAGGGCGAGGTGCTGCGCTGGAGCGACGTGACGGTCGGTGACAACGAGGCGGTAAGCCTTCGGCGCGAGGCGGAAGGGCTGGTTGCCTGAAGGCGGTCGGCCACTAAGAATGCGTTAAAGCTGACGCGCTAGGATCGCCCGCGTTTTCAAGGACATGCGCGGGCAACATGACGGCCTTCTGGCAGCAAATCCGGAGCGGCGACTGGCTGACGGCGGAACGGCGGCGGATTTATCCGCTGATCGTGCTCGCCCTGACCGTCGTGGTGAGCCTCTTCTGGGTGCTTACGTCAGACCACCTGATTGATCGGTTCGGGCGCCCGATCGGCACCGACTACTCCAACGTTTATGCAGCCGGCGCGCAGGTCTGGTCCGGCCAGGTCGACGCCGTCTACGATCCCCAAAGCCAGCATCAGGCCGAGATCGCCGCGTTTGGCGGACGCGACGTGCCCTTCTACGGCTGGCACTACCCGCCGATGTTCCTGATGGTGGCGGCGCTGCTCGCGCTTCTGCCTTACGGCTGGGCACTTCTCATCTATATGGCGACCACCTTCGCCGCCTATCTCGCAATGCTGCGCGCAATCGTGCCGCGGCCGGAAACGCCGCTGGTTGCCGCTGCCTTCCCGGCAGTCTTCGTCAATCTCGGTCATGGGCAGAATGGATTCCTGACCGCGGCCCTCATCGGTGGTGCGCTGTTCGTGATCGACCGTCGGCCGGTGGTGGCCGGCATCCTGATTGGCCTCCTCGCCTACAAGCCGCAATTCGGCGTCCTGGTCCCGCTGGTGCTGATCGCAACATTGCGCTGGCGGACCTTCGCCGCGGCTTCCGCGACTGTGATCGCGACCGCCGGCCTCGCCACCGTTCTTTTCGGGCGCGACATCTGGACGGCTTTCGCCGGCTCGGCCGAGTTCACGCGGACGGTCGTCCTCGAGGAAGGCCAGACCGGGTGGCAGAAGATCCAGAGCCTGTTCTCCACCGTGCGTATGTGGGGCGGCAGCGTCGACGTGGCTTACGGAGCGCAGATCGCGCTCGGACTCGCGCTTGCCGCCAGCGTCGTGTGGCTCTGGCGCAGCCAGGCGCGCTTCGAGCTGAAAGCAGCGGCCCTCGTCATCGCCAGCCTGCTCGCCACGCCTTACGTGCTCGACTACGACCTCGTAGTGCTCGCGATCGCCGGCGCCTTCCTCGCGCGCCACGGTCTGGCCCATGGCTTCCGCGATTTCGAAATCACCGCGCTCGCCTTCGCCTGGGCGGCGCCGATGGTGACACGTTCGATCGCGCTCTACACCGGCGTGCCGCTCGGCCTCATCGCCATGCTGGCGCTCTACGGCCTGACGCTGCGGCGCGCCGCGGTCGACCTCGCAGAAGCCAACGGGAGACAGCACCTTGTCGAAGCCTGATCGGATCCGCGAGGAAGTCGACGATCTCTTCCCGCATCATTCCTGGGTCGCGAAGCGGTCGGTGGCGGTGCTACTGCCTTGCTACAACGAGGCGGTCGCCATCGGTTCGGTCGTGCGCAGCTTCAGCGCCGCGCTGCCCGAGGCACGCATATACGTCTACGACAACAATTCGACCGACGGCACCCTCGACGAAGCGGCCAAGGCCGGCGCCATCGTTCGCGCCGAACCGTATCAGGGCAAGGGCAACGTCGTGCGCCGCATGCTCGCCGACATCGACGCCGACATCTACGTGCTTGCCGACGGCGACGGCACATACGACCCGACCGCCGCCGGCATGCTCATCGAGACCCTGGTCAAGGAGAACCTCGACATGATCGTCGGCACCCGTGTCGGCGGCGGCGAGGAGGCCTATCGGCGCGGCCACCGCGCCGGCAACCGTATCTTCAACCGGATAGTCGCTGAACTATTCGGACCCGGTTTCAGCGACATCCTTTCGGGCTACCGCGTGCTGTCGCGGCGCTTCGCCAAGTCCTTCCCGGTGACCGCCACCGGTTTCGAGATCGAGACCGAACTGTCGGTGCACGCGCTCGACCTGAAGATTGCGACCCGCGAGGTGCCCCTGCCCTACAGCAAGCGTCCGGAAGGTTCGGCGAGCAAGCTGCGTACCTACCGGGACGGCTGGCGCATCCTGATGACCATCCTCATGCTCGTGAAGGAACTGCAGCCTTTCCGCTTCTTCGGCACGATCGCCGGTGTGCTGGCGCTGATCGCTCTCGGGATCGGACTGCCGCTGCTTCCGACTTACCTCGCGACCGGACTGGTGCCGCGCTTCCCGACCGCAATCCTCGCCGCCACGATCATGCAACTCGCCTTCCTCAGCTTCGCCTGCGGGTTGATCCTCGACTCGCTCGCCCGAGCCCGGCGGGAGGCCAAACGCATGCGCTACCTCGACCTGCAGTCGGTGGCGCACAAGGACTGACAGACGCGCTCTGCCGCTGTCGCGCATCGACATCGTTGATGTCATCCTCACCGTTTCGAATTGGACCGGTGCGCCGGCGCCGGCTATGGCTCGCTCGGAGAGGTTCGCCATGACCGACAGCTACACGCTCTATTCGATGCAATCCTCCGGGAATTGCTACAAGCCGCGCTTGCTCATGCATCAGCTCGGCCTGCCGTTCCAACTGATCGAGACGGATCCGTCGAAAGGCGATACGCGCGCGCCGCAATACCTGGCCCTCAACCCCAACGGCAAGGTGCCGCTGCTCGTGCTGCCCGACGGGCGCCGGCTGGCGGAATCGAACGCCATGCTGCTCTATCTCGCGGAAGGCACCCGATATCTGCCCGCCGACAGATACGAGCGGGCGCTGGTCAACCAGTGGCTGTTTTTCGAGCAGTACGACCATGAGCCGACGGTGGCCGTCGCGCGATCGTGGCTGACGATCTACCCGGATCGCATCGGCAAGGCGACGCCCGAACAGCTCGCCGGCTGGCACCAGAAGGGCAACAAGGCGCTCGCCGTGATGGAGAAGGCGCTCGCCGGCCACGACTATCTGGTCGGCGGTGCCTACTCGATCGCCGACATCGCGCTCTACGCCTATACCCACGTCGCCGACGAGGGCGGATTCGACCTCGCCGCCTATCCGGCAATCGGCGCGTGGTTGAAACGGGTCGCCGCCGAGCCGCGCCACGTCCCTCTCGACTGGCGCCCGTAGCCGATACCAGCACGCGGGTCACCGCCCGCTCTGCCACAATTCAGCCCGCACAACTGTCCGAGCCGGCCGCAATGCGGTCGGATGGCCGCCGCCATCGCCGCCGATGTTGGCATCATCGACAGGAGGATCCGATGCACAGCACAACCCACCACCCCACGAAGACGGCCCGCGACTCCGGCGCCAGCGGGTTTGTCTTGTGGATCGCCGTCTACGCCGCCTTCATGCTCGGGCTGATCGTGCTCAACGGCGGCACCGACCTCTTCAGCTACCACCAGATGGACTGGCCGGCCCTCGCGGCCGCGCGCTAGCTATTGCGCCTTGGCCGGCGTTTCGGCCAGGGCCTTCAGCCGGGCGAGGCCGCGCTCGTATTCCGGCCCGACGACCTTATCGATGCCGAGGCCCATATACCGATTGACCGGGTTCAGCCCCAGATCGGTCCGATAGCCCCAAGTGACGGCCGTCGTTTCCCCCTTCGCCTCCAGCTTGAACCACGCCGTATCCGGCGCCCGACCGGCGCGCGCGACCGTCATCTCGACGGCGCTGTCCGGTTGGCTGGCCGTGATCGTCTCGGTGCCCGAACCGACCTGCGGCAGTTTGCTTTCCCAGGTCATAGCCTGGCCGACGCCATCGAGCGGGCCGGTGAAGACGATGGCCACGTTCGGGTCGGCGGCAAAGAACGGCGACCATTCCGGGAGATGGCGGAGATCCGCGACCAGCGGAAAAACGGCTGCGGCCGGCGCGGCGACTTCCGCTGACCGGGTGACTTCCGGCTCGCGCGGCGTCGCATAGGCGCCCAGAAGGCCAACGAGAGCAAGCGCCCCAGCGGCAGCCCCAGCGGACTTGAGCCAGAAGGCAAGATCGACGGGAGCGGCTGGATTCGGATCGGCCGGGGTCGTTTCAGCGGTGGAGCCGGAATCGGCGGTCATGGCGCAATTGTACACCTCGCCCCCTGCCCCCGGCGCCACGAAAAAAAAGGGAGACGCCGGAGCGCCTCCCTTCAGTGACGGCATCGGCTCGCAGGAGGAGCGAGCTGTCGCCTCAGCCTACTTCTGAATGCAGGTGTCGACAGTATCCTTGGTGCACTCGTCGAGGCCGGTGAACACCGGATCGTCGACCTTCTTGCCGTTGATCAGGTCCAGCATCACGCTTGGGGCCTTGTAGCCCATCTCGAACGGCCGCTGGCCGACGAGCACGCTCACCAGTCCCTCACCCGCGATCGCCACTTCGTCGCCGATGGTGTCGGCGGCCGCGATGTAGAAGTCGTTGCTAGCGATACGGTCCTTCAGCGGTCCGAAGAGCTGACGGTAGGGCTGCGGCGCGCCAAACAGCGGCCAGCCGCCCATGATCGCGAAAGCGCCGAGCTTCGGATTGGCGGCAAGAATATCCGTCATCGCCTGCACGCCCTTGGCACCATCGTCGTTGGTGAACACCGGGCAGCCGGCGACTTCCGTCCACCCGCCCTCACCCTTCAGCGCCGGCAGATCCTTCTGGCCGGTAACCGCATCGCGGAAGCCCTGCGCGCGGCGCAGGATGTTGTCGGCCGCGGCGTTACCTTCGATCAGACACACCGTACCGCCATTCGGCTTGGCCTTCTTGGTATACTCGCCAAGCTTGAAGCCCATCAGGTAGTTGTCGGTGCCCAGATAGGTCTTGCGCAGGCCCGCGTCTTCCTTCTTGAGGTCGGCGTCGACCGTCATGATCGGAATCTTCGGGTTGGCGGATTTGATCACGTTGGCGATCAACGGCGCGTTCGAGGGCGAGATGGCCATCGCGGCCGTATCGGCCTTCGCCAGCATGTCGCCGACGATCTGCGCTTCGCCGGCTTCGTCAGAGGTCGATGCCGGGCCGGTGTAGAAGCAGTGATAGCCGCTGCCGGCGTTTTCCTTGTTCCACTTCTCGCAGCCCTGATGGATTGCTTCGAAGAACGGGTTGTCGAGTCCCTTGACCACGATGACCAGTTGCTTGTCGGCGGCCGAAGCCGAACCAGCGGCAGCGGCGACAAAGCCGGCCGCGGCGAGCAGCAGTAGTGCCTTCTTCATTCTCTTCCTCCCAGGTGCGGCGGAGCCGAACGGGCGCCCGCCTGAAACCAGACACGAGCAGCCGCATGCCGCGATATCGCGGCCAGCCGGACTGCCCTGAACGGGAGGATAAGTGCGCGCACCCTGAACGCCTGCCGGCCGGGTCGCACGCGACCGGCCGAGCATCCGTCAGGATCAGCATTCCTCCCGAGAGTTAGGTAATATGGATGAAATCAGGCCGTCAATGCTTTTGTCGTATGAAAGCGCCGGTGGCCTTGTCCGAATGTCGCAGGACCGCGGCGGCGGCGCACGTGCTGGGCGACCCAAAATGACTATTTCTGGTGCATCGCGCGCCAGATTGATCCCGGACCAAGTCGACTATCGGGCGGCCGATTTATCCTTTTCGTCCGACTATCGATTGACGTCTCACCAGCCACTGCGTTAACAGCAACGGCCTTTTTCCGATAAGGTGGGGCGCGCGCCCTAACGACGACAATAACAGGCGCGCTGGGGCGACCGCGGATGCGGTCGGTGGACGGGAGGTCATAAGCGGGATGGCGGTTCTCGAGCTCGCCAATATTTCGAAGCACTTCGGCGCCATCACCGCGCTCAACGATGTTTCGCTTTCTCTCGAGCCCGGGCAGGTCATCGGGCTGATGGGCGACAATGGCGCCGGCAAGTCGACGCTGGTGAAGATCATCGCCGGCAACTTTCCCGCCAGCCACGGCGCGATGCGCCTGGAGGGAAAGTCCGTCTCCTTCCATCGCCCGATCGAAGCGCGCGAGCACGGTATTGAGATCGTGTATCAGGATCTCGCCCTGTGCGGAAATCTCACCGCCGCCGGTAACGTGTTTCTGGGCCGCGAAATGCGGAAGGGAGCCGGCCCGTTCAAGATTCTCGACTACGCTGCCATGTACCGGCGCGCAGCGGAACTCTTCAAGGAGTTGAAGTCGGAGACGCGGCCGCGCGATCTCGTCGAGAAAATGTCGGGCGGACAGCGCCAGGCTGTCGCAATCGCGCGCACCATGCTGTCGGAAGCCAAGATCGTGCTCATGGACGAGCCGACAGCGGCGATCTCCGTGCGCCAGGTCGCGGAAGTGCTGCACCTCATCCGCACGCTGCGCGATCGCGGCATCGCCGTGGTCCTGATCAGTCACCGCATGCCCGACGTCTTCACAGTGGCAGACCGCATCGTGGTCATGCGGCGCGGCACCAAGGTCGCCGACAAGCCGATCGCGGAGAGTTCGCCGGAAGAAGTGACCGGCCTGATTACCGGGGCTATCGAGCGCGCCTGAAGCGGCCGCGCGACGACGAGAGGGTGGGCTAACATGGCCTCGACGCTTGAAGAAACCATCGACCGCCGCCAGCACACCTGGATGAGCTGGGTGACCTCGCGGCAGTCGTTCTGGGTGTTCATCGCGATCATCGCCGCGTGCCTGTTCCTAAGCCTGTGGACGGATACGTTCGCCACGCCCAACAACCTCTTCAACATCACCCGTAATTTCACCTTCACCGCAATCGTTGCGCTCGGCATGACGATCGTCATCATCACCGGCGGCATCGATCTGTCTGTCGGCTCGGTGCTCGCGCTGTGCAGCATGATCCTCGGCGTGGTGATGCACGCCGGTTTCAGCATCTACCTTGGCATTGGCGCGGCGCTGGCTACCGCCGTCGCCGTGGGCGCGTTCAACGGCGTCCTCGTTGCCTATGTCGGCATGCCGCCCTTCGTGGTGACGCTCGGTATGCTTTCCGTGGCGCGCAGCCTGGCGATGGTCGCCTCCGGCAATACGGTCGTGTTCCAGTTCGGCCCCGATCACGACAAACTGCTGGCGCTCGGCGGCGGCGCGACCTTCGGCATCGCCAATCCTGTCCTCTACACTATCGTGCTCGCCCTGATCACCGGCTTCATCCTGCGCTGGACCCGCTTCGGCCGGCATGTCTTCGCCATCGGCGGCAACGAACAGGCGGCGGTGCTCACCGGCGTGCCGGTCAAGCAGATCAAGGTTGCCGTCTACATCATCTCGTCACTGTCGGCCGGCATCGCCGCCATAGTTGAGACCGGCTGGCTGGGCGCCGTCACCACCAACATCGGCACCGGGCTCGAACTGCAGGTGATTGCCGCGGCGGTCATCGGCGGCGCCAATCTCGCCGGCGGCGTCGGCACCGCCTTCGGTGCCCTGATCGGCGCGGCGCTGATCGAAATCATCCGCAACAGTCTTGGCCTGCTCGGCGTCAGCGCTTTCTGGCAGGGCACGTTCATCGGTTGCGCGATCCTGCTTGCCGTGCTGTTCGACCGGCTGCGCAATCTGCGCTCGGGCGACTGAAGCGCCCTTCACCGCCGCGACATTTCCCGCCACAATCGGGGGCGCGTCGTTCGCTCGCGCCGGAGTCCGCTTGTGCCCCAATTTGGCAACATCACCCAGGGTCTGCGTTTCCGCGTCGTGCTGGGTCCAGGCGTCGCCCTCGGACCTGGCAAGGCCGATCTCCTCCAGGCCATCGATGAGACGGCGTCGCTGACGGCTGCCGCCAAACGTTTCGGCATGAGCTACAAACGCGGCTGGACATTGGTGCAGGAGATGAACGGCGCCTTTGCCAAGCCCCTGGTCGAGACCGAAAAGGGCGGTTCCGGCGGCGGTGGCGGCGCGCAGCTCACGCGCCTTGGCAAACGCATTCTCAGGCGCTACCGCCAGATGGAGGCTGACGCCGGCAAGGCGGTCGCGGCCGGCGTCGCCGATCTCCAGCGACATCTGAAGCCGTCTCCGCCCGCCAAAGCCCCTGCCCGCCGCAAGACCCGCGCCCCCCGCGATTGATTCCGCCGCGGCTTCGTGGTGACATGCTCGATATGTCCTATTGAACATATCGAGATTCCGCCGTGTTGCCCCATCGCTCACTGGTCGCCGCGCTCGTCCTTGCCGCTGCTGCCGTCGCCTCGCCGGCGCTCGCCGATGATCCGGTCGTCTTCGCCGCGGCAAGCCTGAAGAACGCCCTCGACGACGTGGCCACGCTCTACACAGCCAAGAGCGGCAAGACCGTCACGATCAGCTATGCCGGCACTGCAACGCTTGCCAAGCAGATCGAACAGGGCGCGCCCGCAGATATCTTCTTTCCGGCCGACGTCGCATGGATGGACTATGTCGCCGATCGCAACCTGATCCAGCCGCAAACGCGCCGCACGTTGCTCGGCAACGAGATCGTGCTGGTCGCGCCGAAGGATTCGACCGCCACGATCGCTATCGGCCCCAAGATGGACCTTGCCGCGCTGCTCGGCGCCGACGGCCGGCTCGCCATGGCCAATGTCGATTCAGTCCCGGCCGGCAAGTACGGCAAGGCCGCGCTGGAAACGCTCGGTGTCTGGGACAGCGTCGCCGAGCATATCGTGCAGTCGGAGAACGTGCGACTGGCGCTGGCGTTCGTCGCCCGCGGCGAAGCACCGGCCGGCATCGTTTACGCGACCGACGCCGCGGCCGAGCCCAGCGTGCGCGTCCTCGGCGTCTTCCCCGCCGATAGCCACCCGCCGATCCTCTACCCCATCGCCATGACCGCCAATTCGGTCAATCCCGACGCCCGCGCGTTCTTCGATTTTCTGCAATCCGACGCCGCTGCTCCCGCTTATCGCAAGCAGGGCTTTACCGTCGTCGCGCCGGGTTCGTAGAGAACGGCATGCTCGAGCCCCTGACCTCGCAAGAATGGAGCGCCATCGGGCTCAGCCTGCGCGTGGCGAGCGTTGCCGCACTGGCAAGCCTGCCCTTCGGCGTTCTGGTCGCATGGCTGCTGGCCCGCGGCCGATTTCCCGGCCGCTCGCTGCTCGACGGCATCGTCTATCTGCCGCTGGTCATGCCGCCGGTGGTCACCGGCTACCTGCTGCTGCTTGCCTTCGGCCGCAAGGGACCGGTTGGCGCATTCCTTGAACAGACCTTCGGCATCGTGCTGGCCTTTCGCTGGACCGGCGCGGCGCTGGCCGCGGCGATCATGGGGTTTCCCCTGATGGTACGCGCCATCCGCCTGTCGATTGACGCCATCGATCCGCGTCTGGCGCCGGCGGCAGCGACCCTCGGCGCCCGCCGTCTCGGCATCCTGATGACGGTCACCCTGCCGCTCGCCCTCCCCGGCATCCTGGCCGGTGTCGTTCTCTCTTTCGCCCGCGCGCTCGGCGAGTTCGGCGCCACCATCACCTTCGTCGGCAATATCCCCGGCGTCACCCAGACCGTGCCCACCGCGATCTACACCTACACGCAAGTGCCGGGCGGCGAGCTGCCGGCGCTGCGCCTGACCGCGATCGCGGTCGTCGTCGCCTTCACGGCGCTGCTGATCTCAGAGACACTCGCCCGCCGCGTCGCCCGCCGGACGGCCGCGTGACGACGCTGGCGGTCGACATCGAGAAGACGCTGGGCGGCTTCACGCTGACCGCGAACTTCACCAGCGGCGGCGGCGTCACCGCCCTGTTCGGCCGCTCCGGCGCCGGCAAGAGCACGCTGATCAACGCCATCGCCGGCCTCGTACGGCCCGACCGCGGCAGCATCCGTCTCGACGACACCGCGTTGTTCGACTCCGACCGGCGCATCAACATATCGGTTCGCCGCCGACGCATCGGCTACGTCTTTCAGGAGGGACGCCTGTTTCCGCACTATTCCGTGCGCGGCAACCTGATGTACGGGCGCAGGCGAACGCGGCCAAAGCACCGCTGGGGATCGTTCGATCAGGTCGTCGATCTGCTCGGCATCGAGCCGCTGCTCGACCGGCGGCCGGCGAGCCTGTCCGGTGGCGAGAAGCAGCGCGTCGCCATCGGCCGCGCGTTGCTGGCAAGCCCGCGCCTGCTGCTCATGGACGAGCCGCTGGCCTCGCTCGACCCGGCGCGCAAAGACGAGATCCTGCCCTACATCGAACGGCTGCGCGACGAGATGAAACTGCCCATCGTCTACGTGAGCCACAGCGTCGAGGAAGTGACGCGTCTCGCCGATACGCTGGTACTGCTCGCCGACGGCCGGACCGTTGCCAGCGGCACCGTGAACGAAGTCTTCGGCCGCCTCGACCTTCGCCAATATACCGGGCGCTTCGAGGCGAGCACGGTGCTCACCGCGATCGTCGTCGCGCACGATCCGAAGAGCGGCACCACAACGCTCGATCATCCGGCGGGACGCATGTGGGTGGCGATGCTCGACCGGCCACCGGGAAGCGAGGTGCGCCTGCGCGTGCGCGCCCGCGACGTTGCGCTGGCGGTCGGTGAGCCAGGACTGATCTCGATCCGCAACCGCCTGGAGGCGGTGGTCACCCAGATCGCCGTCGGCCCCGGCGCCGCGGTCGAGGTGCAGCTCGACGTCGGCGGTCAGCCGCTGGTTGCCCGCATCACGCGCGACGCCGCCCGCGCACTGGAGATCGCAGTCGACCAGCCGGTCGTGGCGCTGATCAAGTCAGCGGCATTCGACCGGCTGGACGATTTTGGTTGAGGATTAGGTGCAGCCGTTGAGCTTGCGGCTGCCGTCGATGACGGTGATCCGGACCTTCGCCGTGCCCGAATGGATCATGCCGATCCGTTCCGCAGCGCCGCGCGTGAGGTCGATCACCCGACCGCCGATGTAAGGACCGCGGTCATTGATCCGCACCACGACCGAGCGGCCGTTGGCGAGATTGTCGACTTTGACCATGGTTCCGAAGGGAAGCGTGCGATGGGCGGCGGCAAGGGCACCGGCATTCATCTTCTCGCCATTCGCCGTCTTGCTGCCCATGCTGTACCAGGATGCCCTGCCGCATTGCGAGGCAGATGCTTCACTCGATTGGAGGCTTGCCACCGTGCACAACGCCACGAAAGCTGCCCCGAACGCGAAAACGCGATACTTGCTGAATGTCACTCGTTGATATCCGTCTCTTGTTAAGCCACATCGTTTGCTTGTCCCTCCCAGTCCATTGAAGACACTGCGAAATCCGGCAGCGCCCGCGGGCGACTAGCCGGGTCAAATACGGCACGATTACGGCTCGTTCATCACCTTCCGTCACGTTTGGTAAACCAAAGTGACGCAGCAAAAGCGCGGGATTCTGGAGGTCAGAGACGCTCGATCAGGGCCATTGCGGCAGCCGGAGCGCGGACTTTGTCGCCGGCGATCATGTAGACGAAAACGTCCCGTTTCTTCTTCGCGGCCGGCTTGGCGGCGAAGTGCGGCAGATCGTCCACGTCGCCCCCGGCGGCCCATGTCTTGGCCCGGGCGGCCCAGCGATCGAGATCGGCGGGCTGATAGCCGGTCGCCTGCTTCTCGTCGGATTTCTGCAGGCGGGCATAGACGAAGTCTGCGGTGACATCGGCGATCGCCGGATAGTCGTCGGAGTGGGCATAGACCACCGCGACGTTGTGCTTGCGGACCAGCGCCACGAATTCCGGCACGAGAAAGGTGCTGGAGCGCACCTCGACGACATGGCGGAGCTTGAGCCCGCCCGCTTCCTTGGGCAGGAGGGCGAGGAAGGCGCCGAAATCGTCGGCGTCGAATTTCTTGAACGGCGCGAACTGCCAGAGCACCGGCCCGAGCTTGTCGCCGAGTTCCGTGATGCCCGACTTGAAGAACCAGTCGAGCGGCTCGCCGGCTTCGGCGAGCACCTTCTTGTTGACCACGGCGCGATGGCCCTTCACGGCGAAGACGAAATCATCGGGCGTCTCGTCACGCCACTTGGCGAAGCTCGCCGGACCCTGCGTGCGATAGAACGTGCCGTTGATCTCGATCGAGGTGAGCTTGCTCGCCGCGTATTTCAATTCGTCGGCGTGCTTCAAGCCTTCCGGATAGAACGCACCCCGCCACGGCGCGTAGGTCCAACCGCCGATACCAACCCGGATCATGATTGTGGTTCTCTCCCCGGGCTGGCGCGGGCGGACAAAGCCGCCGCCCGCGTCCCGCAGCCGACTACTTTTTGGTGGACTGCATGTTCGCCGTGACGCTGGGCGGCGTCTTGCCGCCGAACGGCTGATGCTTGTCCTTCTTGTTCTTGTCCGATTTCGGCTTCTTCTTTTCCTTGCCGGGCCGGTCGCGTCCCTTGGACATGATGATCTCCTTGTGGCGACGCGGCGTGCGTTGCCGCGTTGGTTTGAATTCTACGCGAGCCGACCGCCGCTGTGAATTGGCCCCTGGTCAGTCGGCGGCCTCGGCGGCAAGGCTCGCCAGCGCGCCGACCACATTCCAGTTGCGCGCCGTGCCCGGCGTCTTCAGTTTCAGCTTGAGCTTCGATTTTCCGATGCCGGCGGGATAGCAGATGAACAGGTCGGAGCCGACCAGACGCCAGGTCTCCGGCCCGTCCCATGCCATCTCGAGCGCGGCCTTGTCGGCGGCGGTGGGGGTCGCGGCGAGGAAGAGCACGACCAGGTGGCTGGGGTCGGCAGCGGCCATTTCCGGAAATGGATTGGCGGCGACCAGCGACTTGAGCTCGGCGGCGGTGCGCAGGATCGCCTCGGACTTGAAGCCGTAGCGATCCTCGATCGCCTGCTCGATTCTCTTCGCGAGGCCGGCGCGCCCGCCCTTGGCCGCGAAGATCACGTTGCCGGTCTGGACGTAGGTGCGGGCGCCGGCGAAGCCGAGTTCGGCGAACAGCGCGACGAGGTCGGCCATCTTGATCGAGCGGCCGCCGACATTGACGGCGCGCAGCAGGGCAACGTAGGCGGTCATGGTCGCATCCAGGGATACAGCGGCAGGGAACTGTACCCGGCGCTGACCATGACCGCCACGTCGGCGGCGCGGGGAACGAGCGCCGCGATCAGTGGATGTGGAGCACCCGGTCCGCGTCGCAAGGAGGCACGTTTTTGTAACCGGCCGGCTCTCAGGTCACGCGTCCGGCACTGATTCCCCGGCCGCACGCCGCCGCTCCCAGTCCGCCTTGATCGCTTTGCGGAGACCCGGGAAGACATATTTCTCCAGGGACGGAAGAGCCTCGTCGTAGCAGGGCGCTTCCAACGGAACGCAACGCCGGGCACGGCGACAGGCGGTGCGCGGACACATCGTGTGGGCGGAGTAGAAGTCCATGACCACGTGGCGAAACTCGCGCCGGTAGGCCCGGCTCTTCAATTCGGCCTTGGCCCAGGCGAGCGACCGCGGATTGTCGTGGAGATCTTTCGACAAGAGGCGGCGGGCCTCCTCGTCGGAGGGCTCGGGGACCTCTTGCGGCGTCACGCGGGACTTTCGCGATCGGGACATCGGGCACACTCCTTCGTTTCCGCGCGCGCTTCCCGCGCCGGATGGATGAACCGTCCCTGGTCTCCTTTGCCTCACATCCGACGCGGACATGAGGGGTGGCGGGCGCCTGGTGGACGCTCGTCCGGGTAGTCCGAAGGGGCGTCAACCAGACGCCCGCCGCGGCGTTTTTCTCGCAACCCGCGCTCGCGCTCCACCGGGCGAACGGTGCGCTGCCGGCTCATCACCGGCCCGCTGCCTGGCCCCTCGCCTCACGGCGAGGTTTTGAACCCGCCCGGCTTAAGGTGGGCTATGGCCACAGCCGGTCGTAATGCCGGCGGACGAGCTTTGCGGGCGCCTCCCGGTCCACCGACGATCCGACATCGTCGACGGAGCAGGCGCCGCTCCTCTCCCCGTGACGGTTCGGTCGCGACACGACCCCTCGCGGAAGAAGATGGGCGCATCGTCTCATGGGTTTGGAGAGCGGGGATAACTTTTATCTTATCCCCGGTTGCCGGAGCGGGGCTAGAATGGGGTGGGCCCTTGCGCGCGCTTTGGTTCGTTCCCCGGACGCGGGTGCAGAACAAGAAAGACGTGGATGGCCGGGACAAGCCCGGCCATGACGACAGGCAGCAGGTGCCGTTGCATTGCGAGGGAGCGGCATCCGCCCGGACTTCACTTAACCGAACTGTTCGATCCCCTGCCGTGGCAGTTCCACTTTCGTCATGGCCGGGCTTGTCCCGGCCATCCACGAAAGCGACAGTGCCGCATGCGCGGTGGCTTCGTTTACATCATGACCAACAAGCCAAACGGCATTCTCTATGTCGGGGTAACCAGCGACATCGCGCGCCGCGCGTACGAGCATCGCGAAGGCCTCGCGGACGGATTCACGAGACGGTATGGGCTCAAGCGGCTCGTCTATGCCGAACCGCATGACACGATCACAGCGGCCATCCAGCGCGAAAAGACCATGAAGCATTGGTCGCGGGCATGGAAGGTGCGCCTGATCCTGGCGACCAATCCCGATTGGGACGACCTCTACGACGCACTGGTCTGAGGATCGGAATGAAGACGTGGATGGCCGGGACAAGCCCGGCCATGACGGAAAGGCGAGTTGAGAGGGCCAAACCTATTCGCACTTCTGCTGCGCGAGGATGGTATTGAAGTCCTCGATCGAGTCGATCATCTGGCCGACATTCTCGCGCTGGGCGAGGCCGGTGAGGCAGCGCTGGAAGATTTCGCGCGCGCTGGTCATGACGTCGATGTGGTGGCGCAGCGCGGCGCACTTCTCGACCTGATCGGCGTCACCGGCGGCGGTGAGCCGCGCGATGGTTTCCTCGAAGCTGGCATTGAGGGCGCCGAGATCGACAGCGCAGGCGGCATCGCCCTCGGCCGCATCGGCGAGGCCCGGCGCGAGCGCCAGGGGAAAGGCCACGAGGGCGGACCGCCAGGACATGGGAGTTCTTTTCCGGACGCCCGGATGCGGGCTGGCAGATGTTAGCCCTGCTATCGTGTCGCCACCAGTGTTCCCCGGACGAGGGTGCCGCGTGAAACGGTGCACCGCTGATCCGGGGGCCAATCATTGTCACAGGTCCCGGTTCTGCGACGCATCACCGTCGTGCTGCGCCGCGCCCGGGACACGATAGGAAGCGCCATGCCCAACATCTTCGCCGACCTGCCCGCCGCCTCCGCCGAGGAGCAACTCACCGACCTCTTCGCCCGGCCGGGCCTGCGCATCGAGCGGATCGTCTCCACCGGCCAGGCCTCGCCGCCCGGCTTCTGGTACGACCAGGCGCACGACGAATGGGTGATCCTGCTACAGGGAAGCGCCGGCCTCGCCATCGACGGCGAAGCGGAGATGCGGCTCGCGCCCGGCGACTACGTCTTCCTGCCGGCGCACAAGCGCCACCGCGTCACGTGGACGGATGCGGACAAGCCGACCGTGTGGCTGGCGGTGCATGTGGGGGAGTGACGGCAGAGCCGTTGTCCTCGTGCTATGCGAATACTGGCATTTTGCTATTGAAGACTTACTAGTTCTATGAGAACATAACATGAACAAACGGAGGCGACGATGGAGGACGACGGACTGCCCGTCGACGAAGTCGGATTGTGGGCGAAGGAAAAACACGAGCGATTGCGGAAATACGTTGATGCCTCGCGGGCCGCTCGACGCATGTTCACCGAAGGCTCTGGAGGCGCGACTTACATCGATCTTTTCTGCGGTGCTGGTCGTGCAGTCATTCGCGATACGAATGAAAGAATAGACGGAAGCCCCTTGGTGGCGTTCAAATCCGCAAAAGAAGGCAAGGTGCCATTTTCGGAAGTTCACATCGCGGACGCGGACGCGACAAAATGCAATGCAGCGCTTCGCCGATTGCAACGTGTCGGTGGAGACGCGTCGACCTACATCGGAAGTGCGACTGAGACCGTCGCGAAGGTCGTTAAAGGCCTAAATCCTTACGGCTTGCACTTCGCCTTTTTGGATCCTTACAATTTATCGGACCTGCCATTCTCAATCATCGAGGCGTTTGCTCGACTGAAGCGGATCGATCTTCTGATCCACGTCAGCGCTCAAGACTTGCAGCGTAACCTTGGCCGCTACGCCGCCGACGAAGGAGGTCCCCTTGATAAATTTGCACCCGGCTGGCGCAAAGCCGTTGACCTGCAACGGTCGCAGGGCGCAATCCGTGCCGGCATCCTTCAACATTGGTCCGAACGGCTTGAGCTACTCGGGCTACCTCGTGCAAACCACACTGAACTCGTTTCGGGCACTACTAAAAATCAGAGGCTATATTGGCTAATGTTCGTCAGCAGAAGCGACTTCGCGAAGCGCCTCTGGAGCGACATAAGCAACGTTTCCGGCCAACAGAGGCTGCTGTAGAGCACTAAGGAATACCAATGGCATCGGGAAGCCACATCGAGTGGACGGAAGCGACCTGGAATCCGATTGCCGGCTGTAAGGCAGTCTCTCCTGGCTGCACCAACTGCTACGCCCAGCGGATGGCGGCGCGCCTGCAGGCAATGGGACAGGAGAAATACGCGGGCACTACCCGCAGGTCCGGGCGGCGACATGTTTGGACGGGACGGGTCAACTTCGATCCTCACGCTCTTGAGGCACCGCTGACGTGGAAAAAGCCAAGGCGCGTGTTCGTGAACTCGATGTCTGATCTGTTCCAAGAGCAAGTTGGCAAAGAAACTGTATCAAAGATTTGGAGCGTTATGGGGCGAGCTCACTGGCACACCTTCCAAGTGCTGACGAAGCGGCCAGACCTAATGCTTGCGATGCTCTCTACGCCGGAATTCCCAGTTCTCTCGAATGTTTGGTTGGGCGCATCGATTGAGAGCATGAAATTTATCGATCGCATTGCAGTGCTGAGAAATGTGCCGGCGAACATCCGTTTCGTATCTTTCGAGCCGCTGCTGGGACCGATCGTCAATCCAACCCTAACAGGAATTCATTGGGCGATTGTGGGAGGTGAGTCAGGCCCGAATGCTCGCCCCATGGAACCGCGCTGGGTCGAGGATATTCGTCGCACCTGCGACGAGCAGGCAGTCGCTTTCTTTTTCAAGCAATGGGGTGGCTCACGAAAGAAGAAAACTGGGCGGACTCTAGACGGCCGAACCTGGGACAATTATCCGGCGGCAACTGTCAGTCCATAGTACTCCGGCTCGCGAGAACGCAGCGACCGCAGAGCCAAAGCAAGGGAGGGCGGAAAAAAATGCGAAGCGATATCACCAAGAGCGAGAAAGGTGGCAACACCGCATATCTGAATGTCGGCATTTGGTACGACGCCGACCAGAGGCACATACACATGACGCTACCTCACTCCCGTTGGTTTCATACCACAGTTACCGACGATCCGAAGAGCAAGCGGGGCCATCCGAACCTGTTTGGCAAGCTCGCCCGCGCTCTGAAAGAGGCGGGAGCGCCCTACCCAGACGTCCCCGAATCCGAATAGTTCCTCATCTTCCCGCCTTGCGATACCCTCCGCGCCTGACTCGGCGGCGGCGGAGGCGGGCGATGGCCAGGGAATCCCAAGGTGTGGCGGCGGCGGAGGCCGGGCTGAGCAAGGCCACGGTGCTGGGCCTGGCGGCAATGGCGGTCGGCGTGTTCGTGATCGCCAACGACTTCACCGCGCTCTCGGTCGCGGTGCCCTCCATCGAGACGCAATACGGCGTCGACCTGACCGAGGCGCAGTGGGTGATCAACGGCTACGCCATGGTCTTCGGCGTGCTGATCGTCACCGGCGGCCGGCTCGCCGACCTCTTCGGCCGGCGGCGCATCTTCTTCATCGGCTCGGCGATCTTCGCCGTGGCGTCATTCGCCGGCGGCTTCGCGCCCAACATCTGGGTGCTGCTCGCGGCGCGCGCGCTGATGGGCGTCGGCGGCGCGATGATGTGGCCGGCGGTGCTCGGCATGACCTACGCGCTGCTGCCCGACGGCAAGGAGGGACTGGCGGGCGGCATCATCCTCGGCGCCGCCGGCTTCGGCAACGCCGTCGGCCCGCTGATCGGCGGCGGGCTGACCGACTCGATCGGCTGGCAATGGATCTTCTTCCTGAACCTGCCGATCGCGGCGTTCGGCATCGCCGTCACGCTGGCCGTCATCCCGCAGGACAAGGCGAACGACGGCGAGCGGCAGATGGACTATGGCGGCATCATGGTGCTCTCCGCCGCTCTGCTGGCGCTCTTGCTGGCGCTCGACGAGGGCACCGACGTCGGCTGGTTCGACGTGCGCATCATCGGCCTGTTTGTGGTGGGCGTGCTGGCGCTCGCCGGCTTCACCGTTCTGGAGCGACGGATCGGCGAGCGCGCGCTGGTGCCCAACGACGTGATCGCCAACCGCCCGTTCCTGGCCGCCTGCGTCGCGACGCTGCTGATGTCCGGGCTGTTCTTCACGGTGTTGCTCTACCTGCCGCAGTTCATGATGAAGCAGCTGCAATATTCCGCCGTGCAGGCCGGCGCCGGGCTGCTGCCGCTGATGGGCGTGTTCGCCGCGACCTCGTTCGTCGCCGGGCCGGTCTACAACCGGCTGGGCCCGAAGATCGTGGTGAGCGCCGGCGCGGCGGCGCTGGCCGCCGGCATCTTCATGCTGTCGGCGATCGCGACCGACACGCCCTACCCGGCGCTGATCCCCGGCATGGCGGTGATGGGTCTCGGCGTCGGGCTGTTCTATTCGTCGATCACCACGGCGGGCATCACCGCGCTCGACAAATCCAAGTCGAGCCTCGCCGGGGCCATCGTCTACATGGCGCAGATCGCCGGCGGCTCGATCGGCCTCGGCCTGTCGACGGCGATCGTGGTGAGCAATACGGCGCTCGCCGACGGCATCTCGACGGCGTTCTTCGTCGACGGCTGCTTCGCCATCGCCGCGCTCGTGGTCGTGGTGCTGTTCGTCGGCGGCAAGGTGGACAAGGCGCACATCGCGGGCGCGATGCATCGCCACCGCGCGCACGGCTGACGGCGCGGCGAGCGCAAAACGGCGGAAAGCCTCGGAAATCGCCATCGGCTTCCCCGGCAATCCGGCACGAGCCGTTAATCTATTGAGCATAGCTCTGGGTTGTGTGTCCCGGCCACCCAGCCGCGGGAACCCGATTCATGCGTCCCAAGGGAAGCCGCGTGCCATACCACATGCCGAAGCCGGCGGACACGATCCGCGACGCCCGCGTGCGCAAGACGGTGGAAGCCGATCTGGCGCAGATGGAAGGCCGCTATCGCGGGCTGCTCGAAGCGGCGCCGGACGCCATGGTGGTGGTCAACGAGGACGGCGAGATCGTCCTCGTCAATCTCCAGGCCGAAAAGCAGTTCGGCTACCGCCGCGACGAACTGCTCGGACAAAAGGTCACCGACATCATCCCGGTCGGCTTCGCCGAGCGGCTGGTCGCGGACAGCACGCGCTCCGCGACCGAAGCCCTGGCGCAGCAGATCGGAACGGGCATCGAGCTGACCGCGCGCCGCAAGGATGGCAGCGCGTTTCCCATCGAGATCATGCTGAGCCCGCTGGAGAGTCCGGAAGGCATCCTGGTGACCGCGGCGATCCGCGACATCAGCGTGCGCAAGGCGGCCGAGGAGCATCTCGCGCAGATGGAGGGCCGTTACCGCGGGCTGCTCGAAGCGGCGCCGGACGCCATGGTGGTGGTCAACGAGGGCGGCGAGATCGTCATTCTCAATCTTCAGGCCGAGAAGCAGTTCGGCTACCCCCGCGACGAACTGCTTGGACAGAAGGTCACCAACATCATCCCCGTCGGCTTCGCCGAGCGGCTGATCGCGGACAGCACGCGCACCGCGGCCGAGGCGCTGGCGCAGCAGATCGGCACCGGCATCGAGTTGACGGCAGTGCGCAAGGACGGCAGCGCATTTCCGATCGAACTGATGCTGAGCCCGCTGGAGAATGACGACGGCATCCTGGTGACGGCGGCAATCCGCGACATCAGCGTGCGCAAGGCGGCCGAGGCTGCTGCCCTTGCGATGACCCGGCAGATGGCCCATTCGGCCGAGCACGATTTCCTCACCGGCTTGCCCAACCGGCTGCTCCTCAACGATCGCATCGGCCAGGCGATCGAACTCGCCAGGCGCCACAACCACAAGGTCGCGATCCTGTTCCTCGATGTCGACGGATTCAAGAACATCAACGATTCGCTCGGACATCCGATCGGCGACAGGCTGCTTCAATCCATCGCGAAACGCCTGCTCGGCTGCGTTCGCGCTTCCGACACCGTGAGCCGGCAGGGCGGCGACGAATTCGTCGTTCTGCTCTCCGAGGTCGAACAGGAAGAGGATACGGCGATCCTTGCGCGCAGGATGCTCAAGCAAGTGACGCGGCAGCACACCATCAACCACAAGGAGCTGCACATCACGGCCAGCATCGGTGCCAGCATCTACCCCGATGACGGCAAGAACGCCGAAACGCTCATCAAGAACGCCGACACCGCGATGTACCAGGCGAAGGAAAAGGGTCGCCAGAGCTATCAGTTCTTCAAGCCGGCCATGAACGTGCGCGCCGTCGAGCGGCAATCCATCGAGGAGGGCCTGCGCCGCGCGCTGGAGCGGCGGGAACTGGTTCTGCACTACCAGCCGAAGATCGAACTGAGCAGCCGAAAGATCACCGGCGCCGAAGCGCTGATCCGCTGGAATCATCCAACCCGCGGCCTCGTCCCTCCGGCGCAGTTCATCTCGGTCGCCGAGGAATGCGGATTGATCCGGCCGATCGGCGCCTGGGTGATGCGCGAAGCCTGCAAACAGGCGCGCGCCTGGACGGAGGCCGGTCTGCCGGCCCTGACCATGGCCGTCAACGTCTCGGCGATGGAGTTTCGCGAGGACACCTTCCTCGACAATATTTTTGCAATCCTCGGCGACACCGGGCTCGACCCGCACCGGCTCGAGCT
The DNA here is from genome assembly GCA_963781775.1 of uncultured Alphaproteobacteria bacterium. Classification (GTDB taxonomy): domain Bacteria; phylum Pseudomonadota; class Alphaproteobacteria; order Rhizobiales; family Kaistiaceae; genus CAVSRC01. The sequence goes on from CAWAHE010000028.1 coordinate 85,043, forward strand.
GGAACTCACCGAAAGCGTGCTTGTGAAGCGGGCCGAGTCCGCGGCTTCCGTCCTCCAGGCGCTCAGAGAAAAAGGCGTGCGGGTGGCGCTCGACGATTTCGGCACCGGCTATTCCAGCCTGAGCTATCTGCGCAAGTTCCCCGTCGACACGCTGAAGATCGACCAGTCATTCGTGCGCCAGATCAGCACCGGCGGCGACGACACGATCATCGTGATCGCGATCATCGCGCTGGCGCGCAGCCTCAGGCTGCGCGTGGTCGCGGAGGGCGTGGAAACCGCCGAGGAACTCGCATTTCTCGGCGCGCATCAGTGCGATGAGGTGCAGGGCTATTATTTCAGTCGGCCCGTGCCAGCGCATGAGTTCGCGAACTTGCTGAGAGCCGACATACCAGACCAAGCTATCCCCGCTCAGCGATCGGCCGCGACCGGCTAGCCTTTACCCACGAGCGCGACCGCCTGGCGCAGGTGTGCGTCGGCATGGGTGCGAGCCGCGGCCGACAGATATTCGCGCGCGATCGACCGTGCGAGATCGTCGTTGCCGGCCTTCTGGCTGACCGCCACCTGGTCGGCGAGAATCTGGACCAGAAGTGCCGCGTAAGGGTCCGTCACGCGCGTGCAGCTTGCGCGCGCCCTGACCAGCCACTCCATGGCGGCTTCGTGATCGTCATCGGCGGCGTAGGTGAGCCCGACCACGCGGGCGGCCGCCGCCTCCCAGCAGGGATCGTTGAGCTGGCAACTGAGCGCGAAGGCGTCCTCCAGTTCCTGGCGCAGCGCTGCCGGCTCGCCCTGAAGCCGCAACTGCGCCTCCGACAGGACGCAGACCGGAAACGGACGAAACGCGCGCCAGCGGATTTCATCGCAAACCGCGACGCAGTCCCGAGCCCACAGGCGCGCCGACTCCGCTTGGCCGGCGGCAAGGTGTCCCCAACCGCCAAGCCCGAGCGCCCAAATTTCGCGCCGCCGATTGCCAACGCTGCGCGCGTAATCGAGCGCACGCTCGTGATGCGCAAGCCCGTCATCATGCTTTCCCCAATCCACCAGGTTGTAGGCGATGGTGCCGTGAACACCGGCAAGGCTGTCGCGATCGTCGCCGCTGGCTTCGAGCGCCTCATCGAGGATGCGCGCCGCCGCCGGCCGCCGGCCGGCAAGCGCTTCGAGGTAGCCAAGCTCACGCAGGGCGGCCGCGGCGATTGCCGCAGCGCCGCATTGTCGCGCGCAGGCGACCGCCTGCCGAAGATAGACGGCGCCCTCGTCGTCATAGCCGCGCACCGAGTGCACGAGCGCCGAACCGAGTTCGCACAGCGATCTGGCGCGCAAGTGGCTGTCGTTGGCACGCTCCGCATCCGTCGCCGCGCGGCGCAGGCAATCGAGACCGGCTTCGACCGCACCAGCAGCAAGCGCGGCGACGCCGGAGTCGATCAGCGACGAAACGACGGCGCGCGGCGAGACGCCGACCGGCGCCGACGCGATGGTCATCCGCGCCGCGCTGCGCAGGGCCGGCGTCGGGTCTTCCCCCAACTCCGCCCGGAAGAACCGCTCGGTCGCCTCGACATGCTTGAGCGCCGCCTCATGCCGGCCGTCCATGACCAGGCTCCTGACGAGCAGGACGTGCGCGCTCTCATCCAGTGGCCGGCGGCGCGCACCAAGCTCGGCGACACGCGTGGCCCGGCCGAAATCGCCCGAGGACAGCGCCGCCATCGTCTCCTGCCGGATGCCGGAATCGATCAGGCTCGCCATGCGCTCGCGTTCGATCAGCAGCCACGTATCGAATTCGGCGCCTGCCCTCGGGTCGACGCCCTCGAGGAGGTCGCCAGCCGTTGCGGCATCGTATTTGCCATTCACGATGTTCCAGACGTCCACGTCGGTGTCCGGTGGCAGGTTCGGCTGGATCGGGTCGTCGTGGAACGCCTCGGAGCCGACGGCGCGCCTCAGCGTTGCCAGACACCACCGCAGCGACCCGAGCGGATCGACGGCGTCGGGGAAAAGCTGGGACGCGAGTTCCCGCCGGCCGACCGGCCGCTCCGATAGCAGGACGCGGGCGAGCACCGCCCACGCCTGATGACCGCGCACAACGCGCGACGCGCCGTCATCGCCGACGACCGCGGGCCTTCCGAGAAGCTGGATCTTCAGGCCCATGAACCGCCTGTTCGCGCGTGAACGTCAGCGCGTACTGAGAACCGCGACCGTGTGCGCTACCGTGTGACGGAACCCATGCATGAAAACGGGAGGGCTCACGATCGCGCCCACGATGCACCGCCAGGATCGCTTCGTCTCAACACGATCCGGAGTGCCATGCCATGTCAGAAATCACCGTCGACCGCAGGAATGTTGGCCCGATCCCCGCAAACCGCAAGGCCGGTGGCCGCGTCCGGTCACTTCCCGCCCGGTTCCTGCGCCGAATGGGCGCCGCAATCGGCCGTTGGTGGCGGAACCGTCAGGCCATCCAGACCCTGACCGAGGCCGATACCGCGATTCTCAGGGATCTTGGCATCAGCCGCAGCGATGTGGAGCGCGTCGTCCACCGCGGCCGGCGCTAGGCGGCGGCGACGAAACCGATCACTGCGATGGCCAGGCCGACCAGCATGCCAACGATGGAGCCGAGCCACGGCCGCGTCTTGCGCGTGACCAGCCAGCCGACGGCCAGTCCGGCGACACCGCAGATGCATAGCACCGGCCATCCCAGCACGAGGATGACCAACGCCCACTCCGCCGGCGAGTTCAGGATCGGCCCGATGTCGGACAGGTTGCTACCGGCGCCCCTTCTTGCCGGCATGGCTGCCCGGCTTGCCGCCAAAGGAGCGCGGACGCGCGCGGTCTTCCGGCGAAAACGGAATCTCCGGGCCGGTATGAGTTTCCTTGAGGGACGGCTTGTGCGGCCGCGATTTCGGGATCGGCGTCTCGCGGTCGGTGCCGGGGCCCATGGAATCGAGCGAGGGCTTTTGCGGGCGTGGACCCTGCACCGGGATTTCGGTCCGCCGCACGGTCATTTCGTCGAGGGTATTCTTCCTTGGACAATTCTTGTCGCTCACGGCCGGCGAGCTTCGCTCGCCGCCTCCGCGGGGGCGGGCTGACCGCCCGGCGGCCGGCTGGCCGCTGTTGGTGCCCGAACTCCCCTCGCCCGGATTGCGGGCGAGCGGATCGTCGGAGACGGCGAGTTCCAGCGTCTCGAGCCGCTTGATCTCGTCGCGCAGGCGCGCCGCCTCCTCGAATTCGAGATCGGCGGCGGCGTCGCGCATGCGCTTCTCGAGATCGGCGAGCGTCGCCTTGAAATTGTGGCCGATGAGCGCGCCCTCTTCGGCAAGCCCGGTCGGCACGATGACGTGGTCGCGCTCGTAGGCCGACGCCATGATGTCGCCGATCGACTTCTTGATGCTCTCCGGCGTGATGCCGTGGGCGGTGTTGTACTCGACCTGCTTCTCGCGCCGCCGGCCGGTCTCGGCCATGGCGCGCTCCATCGAGCCGGTGATGTTGTCGGCGTAGAGGATGACCTTGCCGTCGACGTTGCGCGCGGCGCGGCCGATGGTCTGGATGAGCGATGTCTCCGAACGCAGGAAGCCTTCCTTGTCAGCATCGAGGATGGCGACCAGCGCGCATTCCGGAATGTCGAGGCCCTCGCGCAGCAGGTTGATGCCGACCAGCGCATCGAAGGCGCCGAGGCGCAGATCGCGGATGATCTCGATGCGCTCCATGGTCTCGACGTCGGAATGCATGTAGCGCACGCGGATACCCTGCTCGTGCAGATATTCGGTGAGGTCCTCGGCCATGCGCTTGGTGAGCACGGTGATCAGCGAGCGGTAGCCCTTGGCGGCCACGTCGCGCACCTCGCCGACAAGGTCGTCGACCTGGGTCTTGGCGGGACGGATCTCGACGGGCGGATCGATGAGGCCGGTCGGGCGGATGACCTGTTCGGCGAAGACGCCGCCGGTGCGGTTCATCTCCCACGAACCCGGGGTCGCCGACACGTACATCGACTGCGGGCGCATGAGATCCCATTCCTCGAAGCGCAGCGGCCGGTTGTCCATGCAGGACGGCAGGCGGAAGCCGTATTCGGCAAGCGTCGCCTTGCGGCGGAAGTCGCCGCGATACATGCCGCCGATCTGCGGGATGGTGACGTGGCTCTCGTCGACGAAGACCAGCGCGTTGTCGGGCAGGTATTCGAACAGCGTCGGCGGCGGCTCGCCCGGCTTGCGGCCGGTCAGATAGCGCGAATAGTTCTCGATGCCGGCGCACGAGCCGGTCGCCTCGATCATCTCGACGTCGAAGCGGCAGCGCTGCTCCAGCCGCTGCGCTTCCAGCAGGCGGCCGGCGGCGGTCAGCTCGTCGAGGCGGAACTTGAGCTCTTCCTTGATGCCCTTGATCGCCTGCGCCAGGGTCGGGCGCGGCGTGACGTAGTGCGAATTGGCGTAGACCTTCACCTGCTTGAGGTTGCCGGCCTTCTGCCCGGTGAGCGGATCGAACTCGGTGATCGATTCGATCTCGTCGCCGAACAGCGCGATGCGCCAGGCGCGGTCTTCCAGGTGGGCCGGGAACAGGTCGATGGTGTCGCCGCGCACCCGGAAGGTGCCGCGGCGGAAATCCATGTCGGCGCGCTTGTATTGCAGGGCCACCAGATCGGCGAGGAGCTGGCGCTGGTCGATGCGTTCGCCGGCGGTGATGGCGAAGGTCATCGCCGTGTAGGTCTCGACCGAGCCGATGCCGTAGATGCACGACACCGAGGCGACGATGATGACGTCGTCGCGTTCGAGCAGCGAGCGCGTCGCCGAATGGCGCATGCGGTCGATCTGCTCATTGATCGAGGATTCCTTCTCGATGTAGGTGTCGGTGCGCGGGACGTAGGCCTCCGGCTGATAGTAGTCGTAGTAGGAGACGAAATACTCGACCGCGTTTTCCGGGAAGAACGACTTGAACTCGCCGTAGAGCTGCGCGGCGAGCGTCTTGTTGGGCGCGAGGATGAGGGCCGGCCGCTGGGTCGCCTCGATGACCTTGGCCATGGTGTAGGTCTTGCCCGAGCCGGTGACGCCGAGCAGCACCTGATCGCGCTCCTGCGCCTCCACGCCGGAGACAAGTTCCTTGATCGCCGTCGGCTGGTCGCCCTTCGGCGTCATCTCCGAGACGATCTTCAGCGGGACGCCGCCCTCGGACTTCTCCGGACGCGGCGGACGATGCGGCACCCAGGTGTGGTCGCGGAATTCCGGCCGGCCGGTCTCGATCAGCGCCGACAGCGCCTCGACGGTCGCGGTGACCGCCGACGCCGGCATCGCCGCGACGTCCTCGAGATTGACGTCGACGCCGGGCACCGGATTGAGGCCGGCGGCCGAACGCTCCTTGGCCGAGCCGCGCCCGCCCATCGACGTGCCGCGGCTGGTCTTGAAATTGGCCTGCGGCGCTTCCGCGAAACCGCAATTCCGGGGTGGTGGCATGGCCCGAATATGGGGGATCGACGCGGCAAAGGCGAGGGCTGCCGCCGTGTCGGCGATCATTGCTGATGACAGCGCAATGTCAGCAGTGTTTCGGGGGCGAATTCCCCGGAAGATGGGGCAAGTCGAGCGAGCCTTGGCGGGGGGACTTCGGCGTCATGTCAGGCGAGCGGCCGCACCGCCGGCAGGGTCATCGCGACATAGGCGGCGGCCACGTTCAGGACGCCCATGGCCAGAATTGCGACAATGACACCGTTCCGCTCGGCGACGAGGCCGGCCGCAAACGCCATGCCGACGCCGGCGATCCCCGCAGCCAGATTCGACACCGCGATGCAGTAGGGGCGCTCTTCATCGCTGGAAGAGCCGACGACATAGGCGGTGCTGCCGTCGAGCGCTCCCTGCGTAGCGAAGCCGAGCAGGAAGATCATTGCCGCGTGGGTGATCGGCGCCTGGATTGCGACGACGAGGTGATTGGCAAGCGCCAACAGCGCGGCGCAGCCCGCCATCGCCGCCGATGCTGAGAGCACAAGCTGGATCGACCTGCGGCTGACGAACGGCCAGGCCAACCCGCCGCCGATCATGCCCGCACTGAAGGCGATCACGAACAGGCTGAGGTTCGGTGCGGTGGCGGGATGGAAGGTTGCCGCGTGCACGGCGAAGAACGGCGTGACCATCTCGACCGACAGCAAGAGCATGCGCTCGATCGTGAACCGGCGAAACCACGGGAGCCGCCAAACGATTCCGACACTATCGACCAGCGATGCGACATAACCCTTGCCCGCCGCCGCCATGGCGGACGGCGACAGCGCGCGCCCACCCTCGCGAACGGCAAGGGCGCCAAGCGAGGAGAGAAGCAGCATGCCGGCGCCGACCCAGATCAAAAGGGTTTTGTCGGTTTCGCCCGCCGCGGTGCCCGCCAGCCACTGAGAGAGGAACGTCGTGACGATGACGCCGGCGCCGCTCAACCCGCCAATGGCAAAGAGCAGATTGGTCCGGGGCTGGGCGCCGAGCACCCGGCCGATCATGTCCTGAAAGGTGAGCGCCCCAAACCCGTTGCAGACGCCCATCACCGCCGACGCCAGAATGAAGGTCATCGGCAGCCAGGCCACCGGCGCAACCGGCGACAGAACCGCGACCGACACAAGCGTCACCGCGACGAGCGCCGTCGAAAGGGCAAGATAGAAGCGGGTCTGCGACGTCAGCTCGACCAACCGCGCGCCGAGCAACTGGGCGAGCAAGCGCGCCACCACCACGACGGGCGCGAAGACGCCCGAAAAGAGAACCGGGCCGCCAAGAGCCGTGTAGAGGAACGGGAGGACCAGCTTCTCGCTGGAGAGTTCGTTGCCGATGCGCCGGGCGACGCCCTGGACGAGGAGCGTCGCGAAATTCCACATTCCCGCCGGCCCTCGCTCGGTGCTGGTCATCCTCCCCCCGAGCCTGTTCGAATAACATGGCTCAGGCGGGAGGCAAACCATTGGCGAACGGAAAGGCCGTCGGACGGAGCCTGCTGCCATGCAGCGCTCAGATAGGCGCTGGAAACCGTTGGCGGCTTCGGCCTTTACAATTCGACGCCATCCGTCCAATTGGGCCCATCAGCTCACGGAGGCGCTTGTGGATTACGTTCCTTTCGGCGGTACCGGCATACGCGTGTCGCAATTGTGTTTTGGCACCATGTCTTTCGGCGGCGACGCGGACGAGGCGGAGGCCGGCCGGATGTACGCGGCCTGCCGGGACGCGGGCATCAATTTCTTCGACACCGCCAATGTCTATTCGCGCGGAAAATCAGAGGAGATTCTCGGGCGGCTGATCAAGGGCGAGCGCGACCGACTGGTCATCTCGACCAAGGTCTTCGGCACGATGAGCGAGGACGTCAACGATCGCGGTACGAACCGCCGCAATATCGCGCTGGCGGTGGAGGCGAGCCTCCGGCGGCTCGGCACGGACCGGCTCGACGTCTATTTCCTGCATTCGTGGGATCCGGCCACGCGGATCGAGGAAACGCTGAGGGCCCTCGAAAGGCTCGTCGCCGACGGCAAGGTGCTTTATCTCGGCGCATCCAATTTCGCGGCCTGGCAGATCGCCAAGGCCCTGGGCGTCTCCGACAAGCGCGGCTGGCCGCGCTTCGAGGTGCTTCAGCCGATGTACAATCTCGTCAAGCGGCAGGTGGAAACCGAAATCCTGCCGCTGGCGATGGCCGAGAATCTCGCCGTGATGCCATACAGCCCGCTGGGCGGCGGACTCCTGACCGGCAAATATGCCGGCGAACAGAAGCCGGCGGATACGCGGCTTGTGACGATGGCGGCGTATGCCAAGCGCTATGGCGAGGACTGGGTGCACGAGACGGCGGCGAACTACACCGCCTTCTGCAAGGCCAGAGGACTCAATCCGGTGAGCACCGCTATTGCCTGGGCCGGCGCCCATCCGGGGGTGACCTGCCCGATCATCGGCGCGCGCAATGTGGAGCAGCTCAAGCCGTCGCTCGAAGCGGTGGATGTGGAGATGACGGCGGAGCTGAGAGCAGAAATCAGCGCGCTGTCACGCACCCCGCCGATCGCGACAGACCGGGCGGAGGAGGCGAAGTAGGAGCGGCGTCGCCCCACGCCGCACCGAATCCCCTATCATCGACACGCCGACTGCACCCGGACAGCGGAATCCGCCATGCTCATCGACGGCGTCATGCTTCTCTGGTTCGCGCTGACCGCGCTGTCGGTTGGGTTCGTGGCGATCGATATCCGGACGACGCCCGAGCACCCGGTGATGAAATGGGCCTTCGTGCTCTTCTGTCTCTACTCCGGCCCGTTCGGCGCCTTCCTCTACGTGCTCGGCTGCCGCGAGCCGCTGCCCGGCCTGCATGAGCGCTACGTGGCGGCGCGCTGGCGGCAGGTGCTCGGTTCGACCATGCACTGCGTCGCCGGCGATGGCATCGGCATCCTCGCCGGGGCGACGATCGGCGCCGCGGTCGCCCTCCCCAAACTCATCGACCTCGGCCTGGAATACGTGCTCGGCTTCGGTTTCGGCTGGACGATCTTTCAGGCGCTATTCATGGGCGGCATGTTCGGCTCGTATGCGCGCTCGCTGAAGGGCACGTTCACCTCCGAACTGCTTTCGATGAATTGCCTCATGGGCGGAATGATCCCGGTCGCCACGCTGGCCTGGGCGGACACGGCGTCGGCACACGATCCGCTGCAGCCGCTCTTCTGGTTCCGCATGTCGCTGGCGCTGATGACCGGCGCGGCCGTCGCCTATCCGATGAACTGGTGGCTGGTCGCCAACCACCTCAAGCACGGCATGATGACCGTGCGGCCCATGCCGGCCGCATCAGGGGGCGACATGGCCGGCATGAAGATGGAGCATCAGCCCGAAAACGCCGGCAGCGAAGCGGGACAACCGCACCCGCCGCTGGCGACGATGGCGGTTGTCTCGTTCCTGGTGCTGGCCGCTGGCCTCGCCATCGCCTGGGCGTTCGGGGGCCTGGCCGGCCAGGGCTGACGAAACGAGCCGGTCTGCTACGGCATCACCGCACGTCCGGTCCCGCAGCAAGGCGCGACCGGACGAGGGGGAATCAAGTCAGGCTAGCGGCAGGCGACGACGAACCGGCCGCGGTAGCACTGGCGGTTAGGCCCGATGAACACCCGCGGCGCATACCACGGCCGGCCGACATAGTAGCGGTTGTAGTAGGCGTTCTGGTCGTAGACGACATACGGAGCCTGCCGCCAGGCGGCGCTGAGATAGGCGCTGGAGACCCATCCGCGCTGGCCGAGCCATTGCGTGTCGCACCATGACGACGCCTTGACGCAGCCGAAGATCTGAACCGGTGAGTTGGCCGGCACTGTGGTGACCACCGGATAGCCGGTGCTCGGCCCGGCGCGCAGGTTGACGTTTGCGGTCGTGAACCCGTTGGCGGCCATGGCCGGCGCGGCAATCACAAGCAGGAGCGAAAAAACGGCAAAAAACGGAATACGTCGCATGGCAAATCCCCGTGTAATTGAGTGTGCGGATCAAGGGCTCGGGAGCCCGCGATATCAGTCTTACGTACCGGCGGCCGACGCCCTACGCAACGCCCGAAGAAAATCGCCGCCGCCCGAATGGTCCTACTTGGTTTCGCCGACGCAATCGGCGTAAGTCGGCTTGTCGGGGTCACCTTCGGTAGCGAAGGCGGTGTTGCCCTTGCTCCAGAAAACGAAGGATTCGTCGGCGTTGGCGTAGCGGGTGCCCGACCCGGACATGGTTTGCGGCAGGCTCATCGAGCGGCCGTCGCTGAGAACAATGTCGACGCTATTGGAAAAGTAGGTGGCGTCGATCGTCTTGTCGTCGGCGCAGGCGTACCTGACCTTGGCGACGACACCCGCGGCAGACGCAGCGGATGCGGCCGCGGCGAGGAAGGCGGCGGAAACACAGATGGACAGGGCTACTCTCATGATCGCGGTCCTTTTACGCCCCGGTGCGCAGGGTGGCCCGCCTCGGCCGCAACTGCAAGCCAGCAGAAGGGTGGCGGGCTTGCCTTTGGTGCCCGACGCGGGGCATGGAGACGGGGCGCACCGGCACAAAGGGAGAAACAGTCGTGATCATCGTTACCGGCCACCTTCAGCTCACCCCGGAAGCCCTGCACAAGCTGAAGCCCGCCATGCGCGCCGCGCTCGAGGCGACGCGGAAGGAAGACGGCTGCCTGCTTTACGCCTTCGGCGAGGACGTGCTTGAGCCGGGCACGATCCGGATCGTGGAGCGCTGGCGCGACTGGAGCGCGCTCGATGCCCACGGCAAGGCGCCGCACATGGGCCCCTATCGCGAGGCGATCGCGGCGGCCGGCGGCACGCTGGGCCGCGAAGTCATCGCCCACGAGGCCGGGGAAGAGAAGCCGCTGTAGCGCGATCCGGGTCTGCCCCCGCCCGTGAGCCTCGGCACACCGCCGGCGCCTGAGGTATTCAGAACAGAAAAAGCAACAGGACCGCGTAGGCGGTCGGCTTTCGGCACGTGATGACGTCGGGGCGACGTACGAACCTGACAGGCCACCATGCCGCCAGATCGCGTTGCGACGGCCCTTTCCCGCTTCGGTCTTGGCCCCCGTCCGGGTGCCGCCGCCCCAGAGGTCGCGGCCGATCCTCGCGAACCGCTGCTTGCTGAACTCGAGCCCAAGCGCGCCCTTCTCGACGGCCCGGACCTTCCGACGACCGCCGAGGCGCTGACCGCGCTTCGCGACCTGCAAATGGCGCGCAAGCAGGCCCGCGAGCAGCCACCCCAAAAGGTGAGCACCCGGGCCGGTCCGCCGATGGAGCAGAACCCATCGGCGGACCCTGCGGGCGGCATGAACGCGCCCGCCAGGATCTACCTCGCCGAATTCGCCGCCCGCCTCGACCGTATCGCCTCCGCCGAGATCGGCTATGTCGAACGCCTGGTGGCTTTCTGGGCGAACCACTTCACCGTATCGGCCGCCACCGGGCAGACCGAGCGCATTCTCGTCGGGGCCTATGAACGCGAGGCGATCCGCCCGCACGTGCTTGGCACGTTCCCGGACATGCTCTTCGCGGCAACCCGCCACGCCGCGATGCTCACCTATCTCAACAACGCCGTCTCGGTCGGCCCCAACTCGCGCGCCGGACGCCGTTCGTCGCGCGGCCTCAACGAGAACCACGCCCGCGAGATCATGGAACTGCACACCATCGGCGTCGATGGCGGCTACACCCAGGCCGACGTCACCGCGCTCGCCAATGTGCTCACCGGCTGGAGCATTTCGCGCGGCGACAAGGACGGCCTGCCGCTCGGTGCATTCATGTTCCGCGCGGCGGCGCACGAGCCCGGCCCGCAAACGATCATGGGCAAGGTCTACGACCAGCCTGGCGAGGCACAAGGCCGCGCCGTGATCGCCGATCTCGCGGCCAGCCCGGCGACGGCGCGCCACATCGCCACCAAACTGGCGCGCAGCTTCGTCGCCGACGATCCGCCGCCCGCGCTGGTCGAGCGGCTTGCCGCCGACTTCCGCACCACCGGCGGCAATCTTCTCAGCCTGTCGCGCACGCTGGTCGAGTCCGACGAAGCCTGGACGGGACCCGGCAAGTTCAAGACGCCGCAGCAATTCCTGTGGTCGTCATTGCGCGCCCTCGATCTGCGCCCGCGGCCGCGACAGGCGCTGAGTGCGCTGCGCACGCTCGGCCAATTGCCGTGGAATCCCCCCTCGCCCGCCGGCTACGACGACACCGGGCCCGACCTGGCTCGCCCCCGACGCGATGACCAATCGTGTCGACGCCGCCGAACTGATGGCCGACCAGGCCGCCAGCGATCTCCATCCGACAGAACTCGTCAATGAGGTTCTCGCCGACGCTTCGCCGGACACGCGACAGGCCGTGACGCGCGCGGAATCCCGTCGGCAGGCGCTGACGCTGCTGCTGATGAGCCCCGAATTCCAGAGGACGTGACGCCGATGAACCCGATCAACGAAGCCCTGCTGTGCCCGAGCCGGCGCGTCTTCCTCGCCTCGGCCGGCGCATTCGTCGCCTGGGCCAACATGCCGAGGATCGCGTCCGCGGCCGGCGCGCGCGATCCGCGCCTCGTCGCCATCATCCTGCGCGGCGCCATGGACGGCCTGGCGGTCGTGCCGCCGGTCGGCGATGCCGATTACCCGGCGCTGCGCGGCGACCTCGCCATCGGCACCGCCGGACTGGAACCGACGCTGCCGCTCGACGGCTTTTTCGCCCTCAACCAGGCGATGCCAAGGTTCCATGACTTCTATGCCCGCGGCGAGGCGCTGGTGATCCACGCCGCCGCGACGCCCTATCGCGAGCGTTCGCATTTCGACGGGCAGGATGTGCTCGAAAGCGGCATGACCGGACCGCGCGCCGCCACAAGCGGCTGGCTGAACCGTGTCGCGCAGGTTCTCCCCGCCGGCGACCGCGTACGGCCGGCAAACGGGCTCGCGGCCAGCGCCACCGTGCCGCTGGTGCTGCGCGGCCCGGCGCCGATCCTCACCTGGACGCCGCCCGGCTTCCGCCCCGCCGGCTCGGACACGCTCCAGCGCCTCATGGACCTCTATGCCGAGAACGATCCGCAGCTGGCGCGCGTGCTCGCCGAAGGCGTCGGCGTCGACAAGCTCGCCGCCGGCGACAGCATGGCCGCGCCGCAATCGGCGAAAGGCAACGGCGTGGCGGCATCGTTCGTGGCGCTCGCCGAAGGCGCCGGTCGTCTGCTCGCCGACGATGCGGGGCCGCGGCTGGCGGCGATCAGCTACGACGGCTGGGACACCCACGCACGCGAAGGCGCCGGCGAAGGCCGTCTCGCCAACCTGCTCGGCGCGCTCGACGGCGCGCTGGCGGCGCTGAAGGACGCCATGCAGCCGGTCTGGAAGGATACCGCCGTGGTGCTGATGACCGAGTTCGGTCGCACGGCGCATATCAACGGCACCGACGGCACGGACCACGGCACCGCAACGGCCGCGCTCTTGCTCGGCGGCGCGGTGCGTGGCGGGCGTGTCGTCAGCGACTGGCCGGGCCTCAAGCCGGCGCAGCTCTACCAGCAGCGCGATCTCGCCCCCACGACCGATCTCCGCGCCGTGCTGAAGGGCGTGCTGCGCGACCACCTCGGCGTATCCGAGCAGGCGCTCGCGACGACGGTGTTCCCCGACAGCATCGGCGTGAAGCCGCTGGACGGGCTGATCGCCTGAGCGGCCTTCGCTTACTCGGTGACCGTGAGCACGGCCTGCATGCCGGCTCCATAGTGGCCGGGCACATTGCAGATCAGGAGATACGTCCCAGCGGCCAAATTGAGGCTGAGGGACTTCGATCCGTTCGGCTGCAACTCGTTGGTCTCGCCGAGCGACTTGACCTGATCTTCGATGACCTGCTGCTTCTGGTAGTCATAGGGCAGCGCGGCATCGGCATTATCGACCGCAATGACCAGCATCTCGTGCACGAGGCTGCGCGACCAGTTTGTGACCTCGAAGGTCACTTCACCGGCTTTCACCGACGATTTGTCGGTGCGCACCGACATCATGCCCGGGCCCATCATGCCGCCGAAGCCCTGACCGAAGCTCTGGCCCATCATGCCCTGGCCAAATCCGCCACGGCCCATCATGCCGAAACCGCCGGCGCCCTGCCCCATCATGCCCTGACCGGCCGCCGTCATGTCGAAGAGCGCCACCGTCACCGTGGACGGGCTCGCAGCCGCGGCGACGGTCGCGGCGCCGAGAACCGCGAACGTGGCGAGCGCGGCAGCCCGAATGAGATTGTTCATCTGATTTTGTCCCTTAGGACGAAGTCGCCCAATCCACGCTGGGCCGACCCGGCCGCCGCCACACTGATCTGGATCAACACGACAAGTTGGCGTGGGCGTGATCGCTGCGCCGCGGCGCCTCCACATCACTGTCGGGCCGGAGATGGCGGTATGTCATTGATGCACCGCCGCAAATAGCCGACACTTCCGCCAGGTTCGAGCGGAGGTGAGGATGAGCGACGCGAGCGCGCAACCGGCAGGCACGAACGACGAGGACGGACTCGCTTTCGCGTGCGGGCTCGACGGCAAGGGCGGCGGCCGCGCGCTCGACTGGGCTGGCGTCGAGGCCTGGTCGCCCGCGGACGGACCTCTCTGGGTTCATCTCGACCGCGCATCGCCACGAACGGCACGGTGGATCGGCGAACGCGACTACATTCCCGAGATCGCGCTCAAGGCACTTCTGGCGGAAGAAACACGGCCGCGCGTCTTTTCCGTCGAGACCGGGATTGTCGCGATCCTGCGGGGCATCAATCTCAATGCCGGCGCCGACACCGACGATATGGTGGCGCTACGCATCTGGGTCGATGGCGACCGCGTGATCACGGTCCGCCAGCGCCGGCTGATGACCCCGCGGGATATCCTGTCTGAACTGGTTGACCATCGCACCGGGCCGAAAAGCGCGCCGGAACTTTTCGTCCGTCTCGCCGAGCGGCTGACCGAACGGATGAACTCGGTCATCGTGGCGCTGGACGAGAACCTCGACGAGATCGAGGAGGGACTTGAGGACGGCGATCTCGGCGCGCGCCGGCGCGATCTTTCCGAGCTTCGCCAGACCTGCGTTCGCCTGCGACGCTACATCGGACCGCAACGCGAAGCCCTGGCCTGGCTGCAGACGGAGCATCGCGGTTGGCTGACCAACGAGCTCAAGATCTCACTGCGCGAATCCGCCGACCGGCTGCAGCGCTATATTGAGGATCTCGACTCGGCGCGCGAGCGCGCCATGGTCATCCGCGACGAGATCGCCAATCGCCTGTCAGAATCGATGAACCGGACCATGTATGCGCTTTCTATGGTGGCCGGCGTTTTCCTGCCCCTTGGTTTCCTCACCGGCCTTCTCGGCATCAATGTCGGCGGCATGCCGGGCGTCGACAGCGGCAGCGCCTTCTGGATCACCTGCGCCCTGCTGGTCCTCCTCGGCATCGGAGAGGTCGCCCTTTTCCGGCGGATGAAGTGGCTTTGAACATCCAGGTGGCCGGAACGGCCCTCGCCCAGACCAGCACTGTGACGGAGGCCCCGGCCCAGCCTCCGCCGGAGACGACATTCGGCGACCTGCCGACGCCGGTAACGGAGGTGATCGACTATCTCACCAACCTCCTCGACCGGATGGCCAGCCAACTCTTCTCGGCGAGTGCCGCGATTCAGGTCGCCACCATTCTCGTCGCGGCGGTGATCGCCTGGGCTCTGTCACGGCCGGCCCATGCCGCGGTCAGCCGGGCATGGCCGGACCGGTTGGTCAGCCAGGAGACGCGCGGCTTCCGGGTTTTGCACAATCTGGTCTTCCCGGCCCTGTGGGCGCTGATCCTGTGGATCGGCGTCATCGCTCTGAGGCGGATGGAACTTGGCAACGACGGCGTGCGCATCGTTGGCAACCTGATCGCCGCATGGCTTGTCATCAGCATCTTCTCGGCATTCGTCTCGGACCCATTCTGGTCGAAGTCCTTCGCGGTCGTCGCCTGGGCCGTGGCAGCCCTGAACATCCTCACCCTGCTCGGCCCGACGATCGACCTGCTCGACCGCGCCGCGATCACCTTCGGCACCACGCGCCTGTCGCTTTACACGGTCCTCAAGGGCCTGATGCTGGTCGCCATCCTGCTGTGGCTCGCTTCCGTCGTCGCCACGGCCATCAATGTCCGTATCCAGCGGACCTCCCGGCTGACGCCCTCGGTCCGCGGCCTGATCGGTCAGGGCGTGAGGCTCGGGCTGCTGTTCCTGGCCGTCGCCATCGCACTCAACGCCATCGGCGTCGACCTGACGGCACTCGCCGTGTTTTCGGGCGCGATCGGCATCGGCATCGGCTTCGGCCTTCAGTCGATCTTTTCCAACCTGGTCGCCGGCATCATCATGCTGTTCGAGCGCAGCGTGAAGGTCGGCGATTTCGTGGAGATCGAAGGGGGAATTACCGGCGAGGTGCGCGAGATCAACATCCGCAGCACCCTCATCACCACCAACGACAACATCGATATCTCGGTCCCCAACTCCGAATTCGTCAACAACCGCGTAACCAACTGGACACTGCGCGACGCCCTCCGCCGAGTGCGCATTCCCTTCGGCGTCGCTTACGGCACCGACAAGGAACTGGTGCGCAAGGCGGGCCTCGAGGCGGCGGCGGACTCCCCGCATACGCTGCACGGGCTCGCCGGCCGCGATCCGCAGGTGTGGCTGGTCGGGTTCGGCGACAGCAGCCTGGATTTCGAGCTGGTCGTCTGGCTGACCGCCGAGGCGGTGAAACGACCGGCCAAAGTGCATGCGGACTACAATTGGGCGATTGAAACGGCGCTCAAGAAATACGGCATCGAGATCCCGTTTCCGCAACGCGACCTGCACATCCGCTCGGGCAAGCTGCCTGTGTTGCTCGACGGCAAGCAAAGCGACGCGAAGTAACGCGAAAGTGGCTGCCGCGTCATTCGCCGCGCGGCGGCGCCTCCCCTATGTTGCGCCGGCAGCAGCAGGGAGCGCGACATGGCAAATCATACCTTATGACGTGGTGATCATCGGCGGCGGCAATGGCGGCATGGGGGTCACCGTGCCGACCCGCCACGCCGGGCTGAAGGTCGCCATGCTCGAACCGGCGCAGCTCGGCGGCACCTGCTCCAACCGCGGCTGCACGCCGAAGAAGGTGCTGGTCGCCGCCGCCCACGCCCTTGACGAGATCGCCCGCGCCGGCGCGCATCACATCAGCGTCGGGCCGGCAAAGCTCGACTGGGCGGCGCTGATCGACCGCGAGAAGCACCTCATCGCCCACATCCCCGGCTCGCTGGCTTCGGCGATGGAACGCCGCGGCGTCCACCTGGTGCGCGCCCACGGCCACTTCGTCACGCCCAACGCGGTCAAGGCCGGCGGCCACATCTACGAGGCCGAGCATATCGTCATCGCCACCGGCTCGAAGCCGCGGCCGCTCTCCTTCCCCGGCGCGGAGCTGATGATCACCTCGGACGACGTGCTCAGCGACCGCCAGCAGCCGCGCGACGTGGTCTTCGTCGGCGGCGGCGTGATCGCCTTCGAGTTCAGCCACGTCTATGCTCGCGCCGGCACCAAGGTGACCATGCTCCAGGCCGGCGGGCGCTTCCTCAACCGCCATGACGCCGACGCGGTGGCGCGCATCCTCGAGGAGACCCGGCGCCTCGGCATCGACGCGCGCGCCGGCATCGACGTCAAGCGCATCGAGCCGGCCGGCGATCGCCTGCGCGTGGTCTACGAGGAAGACGGCATCGAGCGGACGGTCGAGGCCGACCGGGTCGTCAATGGAGCCGGCCGCATCGCCAACACCGACGGGCTCGACCTGGAGTCAGGGCAAGTGGCCATCGACCACGGCCGCCTGTCGCACGACGACTACCTGCGTTCGACCTCGAACAAGGCGGTGTGGATCGTCGGCGACGCCGTGCCCGACACGGCGCAGCTCTCGCCGCTCGCCACCTACGAGGGGCGCATGGTCGGCCAGAACATCGCTGACGGCGCCAAGCACAAGCCGGACTACGCGGCGATCCCCGCCTGCCTCTACACCATCCCCACCGTCGCCAGCGTCGGTCTCACCGAGGAGGACGCACGCGACCGCGGCCTCGATATCCATGTCAACGTCAGCGATATGCGCGAGTGGCTCTCCGGACGCACCTTCAACGAGCCGGTCGCCTGGGCCAAGGTGATCAGCGAGCGCGCCAGCGGACGCATTGTCGGCGCCCACCTCGTCGGCCACGGCGGCGAGGAGCTGATCCACATCTTCGCCCTTGCCATGAAGCACGGCATCACCACCGCCGACTTCGGCGACATGGTCTACGCCTTCCCGACGTTCGCCGCCGACCTGCGCCACATGGTGTGAGGCGGTCCGGCTTCTCCGCTCAGGAGCGCAGTTTGGTCAGCACGTGGTCGGCCGCGGCCTGCGCCCAGTCGTCGCCGCCATCGACTTCGTCGAGCAGGGCGGCGAGCCGGCTGGCGGCCGCAAACTCGCCGAAACGGCCAAGAACGAAGGCGGCGTAGAAGCCTGGCCACAGCTCGTCACGGACGCCCTTGAGCGCCACCCGCTCAAAATCGTGATGGGCGGCGCCGGCGGCGTTGAGCGCCTCGGCAAGCGCGGATCGGGTCGGCAAATCGGCCATGGTCGGAGCCCCCTTCGACAAGCGGCACGACGATAGCGCAAGGCGGCAAGGCGGTCCGTCGAAAAATATGGGAGGCGATCAGAGATCGGCGGCGTCCGCGCGGACACACACGCCCGCAACGACTGCATGCATCGCAACACTCACGCGACGCCGCATGCACAGTCGACGTTCAACGCGCGATGTCGCGAACCGAAACGAAAAAGGGGCACCATGCGGCGCCCCTTTTTACTGGAGCCTTCCGGCCGCCGTGCACCACGTGAGTGATTACGACGGCGAGCCGGACGCTCATGGCGTCGCCGGACGAACCGGCGACACGCAAACTACTTCTTCTTCGCGACCTTCTTTTTCGCGACTTTCTTTTTCGCAGGCTTCTTAGCCTTCTTCGCTGCTTTCTTAGCCAATGGATTTCTCCTCTCCATGCTGAGCCCCGAATCGGCTCACAATGCATTGTAGTGCAAGTTACGAGTTAACAACGCGCTAATTCTCATAGCTCCGAAAATCACGCGAGCATCATTCGCACATCCACTGCATCGCGATCGAGTGCATCGACCCGCGTCTACGTCGCGTTGCTTGGTCAAGATATTTGTTCGACCGGCATCCTTCCCGCGAGCGATCGTCGCTTCATCGATCGCCGCTGAATCGTCGCCGCACATTTCATCGGCTATGCGCGCGCAGCCACCGTGAGCGGCAAGACAGCGATGATTGTCGAGTCGGTTACTGCGATGCACGACAGTAAAAACAAGGATGCGGAAAACACGCGACGGCACTTTTGCCAAGCGGCGCGTGACGACTGATTCGAATGGCGGCGGACGGCGCGAATTTCGCGGCCGGACCAGCCGTGTCCCGGCACTCGCGCGTCCTGAGACACCGATAATTTCGTCGATGAATCAAATAGTTCCGGGACGATACTGGCGCCGGGCCGGCCGCAGGGAACGCTGCGTGCGATCGCCACGAAGAGCGCCCGCCGTCTGTAAGGTCAGCCACGCTGACTGCCGACATCGGCGCGACCGGAACCGCGCGGGACGCGCGATTCCGCGACAGCGGTACGACGATTTTTCGACGACGATCGACGGCGCCGTCGGATCGCGCCAGCGTCGTCATCGCATCGCGTTCATACCGTCGCTTGAAGCGACATGCGCGCGACCGACCGCAGAGTCACTCCTCTTCGCGACGCATCAGACGAAGCGCTCATGCGCGGCGTCGTGCTCACGTCAAAAGGCGCACGTCGTCGGCGATCGGAGCCCGCTTGATGCGCTCCGAGGGACCGAAAAAAAATTTGTTGACGAGGTGCGCGAAGGGCGGTCTCGGCCGTCGAAGCGATGTCAAATCTGTCACGCGACGGATTTTGCCGACCCGAAGTGGACCGGATTCATCAGGCGAGTTGTCCGCGATTCACGTCTCGTGACGACCATGCTGGTGACGAAATCACATCGTCCTGCGATCGCATCGCGACAAAAAAAGAGAGCCGCAAATTGCGGCTCCTCTTCGATCGATGTGCGTGCGATCCGGACTTCGATGCGTCGACTAGCGCCAGCCGAAATAGAAGTTGAGGCCGGGCGCCGGCCGCGGATAGCGATAGTACGGATACCGATACGGATACGGATAGACCGGCGGGCGCGGATAGACGCGCGGATAGACGCGTGGGTAATAGGGCGGCGCGTAGACGCGTCCTCCGCCGGACAGGTAGCTCGACGACACCCAGCCCCAACCGAGATAGCTGGACACCGAGCACCAGCCCGGCTGGCACCCGGTGACATTCACCGGCGTGCCGGCGCCCAATGTTCCCATCACATGGTAGCCGGTGCCCGGACCGGTACGCTGATTGACGCCGCCTGTGGTGTGAGCCGAGTAGGCTTGGGCGACCGCCGGCACGGCCAAGGCGAGCCCCATGCCGAGCGCTGCGGTCATTAACGGACGAAACTTCATCCTCGTTTCCTTTGTCGTGATCGGTCGGAACAAGCGGGGTCACGCATTGTGACTGAGCCAGCCGACCGCGCCCGGCGCCAGCCGGGCGTTCGACCCCCCTCTTTCCTCAGTATGGCGTCTGATTGTGACCGGACAAGTGCGGGATGTTACGCAGAGTAAAGAGAACAAAAAGGAAGGGAGCCCGCGGGGCGGTGAGCTCCCTTCCGGTCGCGTTCCTATGACGCCAGGTTCTGCTTGAAGAACGCCAGCGTCCGCGACCATGCCAGGTCGGCCGCCGCCTTGTCGTAGCGGGCGGCCGACGTATCGTTGTTGAAGGCGTGATTGGCGCCCTCGTAGATGAATATCTGAAAGTCGGCGCCCGCCGCCTTGAGGGCTGCCTCGTAAGCGGGAATGCCGGCATTGGTGCGCTGGTCAAGGCCGGCGTAGTGCAGCATCAGCTTCACCTTGATCTTCGCAGCGTCCTCCGCCGCCGGCTGCGCGCCGTAATAGGCGACGGCGGCGACGAGGTCTGGACTGCTCACCGCCATCTGGTTGACGATGCCGCCGCCGAAGCAGAAGCCGACGGCGCCGACCTTGCCGTTGGTCTCGGAACGCCCGGCGAGATAGGGAATCGCCGCGACGGCATCCGCGACCAGCTCACCGCGATCGATGCCCTGGAACATCTTGGCGGCCTCCTCGTCGGTCGCCGGCGTGCCGCCCTTGCGCGACAGGAGGTCGATGCCGAGCGCGACATAGCCCTCCAGCGCCAGTCTCCGCGTCACGTCCTTGATATGCGGATTGAGGCCGCGGTTCTCGTGGACCACCACCACCCCGGGCAGCTTGGCCGGACGGTCCCTGGGCATCGCGAGGTAAGCCTTCACGTCGCCGGCGGGGCCGGGATAGGTGACGTCGGCGATCTCGAGGCGGGTGTCGTTGGCCGGAACGATTTCGGCCCGGGCGTAGTCGCTGGCGATCAGCGGCATGATTGCCGCCGCAGCCGCGGCGCTGCCGGCGAGCCCGGTCAGCTTTGCCATGAAGCCGCGCCGGTCGAGAGTCAGGTGCGTGTACTCGTCGTAGAGATCGATCATCTCCTGGGTGATCTTCGGTGCCTGGTTCATCCGTTCTCCTCCGCTGGGTCACGTCCCGGCCGGCGCGATCCACCGCCCGAGTGCGGTTAACGCCTGACGCCGGACAATCCTTCGGGCCGCTCACGGCAATGTGTTCGCCGCTCCCGCGCGCGCGGCTGTTGATCCATCGCAATCCGCCGATGGACGACGCAGTGCATGGTTACCGGCAAGTGCCCAACGGAGGATCGATCCAATGGCTCATATTGTTGTGCTCGGCGGCGGCATCGGCGGCATTTCGGCCGCCTACGAGCTGCGCGCCAACCTCGACCAGACCCACAAGGTGACGGTCGTCTCCAAGTCGCCGTTCTTCCAGTTCACCCCGTCGAACCCGTGGGTGGCAGTGAAGTGGCGGACCAAGGCGCAGACCACCGTCGACCTCGCCGACGTGCTGCCCCGCCACAAGGTCGATTTCGTCCACGCCGGCGCCGAGAAGCTGGTGCCGGCGGAAAACCGCATCGAGCTCTCCACCGGTGCATCGCTGAACTACGACTATCTGGTCGTGGCGACCGGCCCCGAACTCGCCTTCGACGAGGTCGAGGGGCTCGGACCCGACAAGAACACCGCCTCGATCTGCGACGTCGATCACGCCGCCACCGGCTCCGAGAAGTGGGATGCCTTCTGCGCCGACCCCGGGCCGATCGTCGTCGGCGCCGTGCAGGGCGCGTCGTGCTTCGGGCCGGCCTATGAATTCGCCATGATCATGGACACGGACCTGCGCCAGCGGAAGATGCGCGACAAGGTACCGATGACCTTCGTCACGTCCGAGCCTTACATCGGCCACCTCGGCCTTGGCGGAGTTGGCGACACGCGCGGCCTGCTCGAAGCCGCCATGCGCGAGCGCACCATCAAGTGGATCACCAATGCCCGCGTCGAGAAGATCGAGGCGGACAGCATGCAGGTGGTCGAGCTCAACGAGGACGCCAGCGAGAAGAAGCGGCACGTGCTGCCCTTCAAGTACTCCATGATGCTGCCGGCGTTCCGCGGCATCCCGGCGGTGCGCGGCATCGAGGGGCTGGTCAACCCGCGCGGCTTCATCATCGTCGACAAGCATCAGCGCAACCCGAAATACCCAAACGTCTTCGGCGTCGGGGTTTGCATCGCCATCCCGCCCTACGAGCCGACTCCGGTGCCGGTCGGCGTGCCCAAGACCGGCTACATGATCGAGAGCATGGTGACGGCAACGGCCCTCAACATCCGCGACGTGGTCGCCGGCAAGGAGCCGTCGAGCGAGGCGACCTGGAACGCCATCTGCCTCGCCGACTTCGGCGACACCGGCGTGGTCTTCGTCGCCCAGCCGCAAACCCCGCCGCGCAACGTCAACTGGTCGGCACAGGGCAAGTGGGTCCATCTCGCCAAGGTGGCCTTCGAGAAGTACTTCATGCGCAAGGTCAGACGCGGCGTTGCCGAGCCCTACTACGAGAAGGTGGTCATGCAGCTTCTCTCGGTGGCCAAGCTGAAACCTGGCAAGTAAAGCGCCACGGTTAGTCTTCGGCCGGTTTGCACCGGCCGAAGAACCGGTCTGCCGGCGTCCTCAAAAGCCCCTGCAAATCCATAGGGTTAGCTTTCCGCCGCGGCTCCGCCGGGCGCATGACCGTTGTCATATTGCCGCACCTGCATCATAGTTTGTGCCGCGGGCGGCGCTCGGCCCGGCGGGCCGTCCGTCGGCCGGGCTTCGCTCGCATCCGGGAGACTGAACTGAAAAGGTCATGCGATGCGCCAGAATGGCACCGTGAAGTTCTTCAACGCCTCTAAGGGGTACGGCTTCATCACGCCGGACGGCGGCGGCAAGGACGTGTTCGTGCACGTCACTGCGGTCGAGCGCTCCGGCATGGGAACGCTGACTGACGGGATGAAGGTTTCCTTCGATACCGAACCGGACGAGCGCGGCAAAGGGCCCAAGGCAGTCGACCTGCAGCCCGCAAGCTGACATCCATCAACCGGCGAACGCAGGCGCCGGTTGAGAAACTCTTCGACAGGCCGCCGGGAGACCGGCGGCTTTTTTGTATGCCGAACCGTTGCCCGGGAGACTCCATGACGCCTCGCAGGCTTAGCGCCGCCATCCTGATCGCCGCCTCGCTGGCCCTGCCGGCATTTGCCGCCGAACCGGTTCGCCACATCGCCATCCATGTCGAGCCCTACTACGCCGCCGCCGACACCGCCGACGCGCCGCCGAGGGTGAACATCGGGGCGAGCTTCAATACCCTCCTCGCCTCGACCCGGCGCGAAGACATCCTCGCCGCCCAGGACAAGATCAGGGCCGCCCCACAACTCGTGACGCCGATGACCCTGATGGTGCTGGCGATCCGCCTCTATGATGTGGCCGCCCGCGACGACGCCGTCTTCTGGTTCTACGCCGCCAAGGACCGCTTCATCACCCTGAGCGATGTGGCCGACATGCGGGCCGCCGGTCTTTCCGGCGTCGAGAGCGCGATCGGCGCCTTCGCCACCCTCGCCGGCCCGGCGATCAACGGTTACGCCTTCTGCGATATCGCCAACCAGCAGGCGATCCGGGCGACGACCCTCGACTGGCTCGAGGCCAACCCCTATGGCGCGATCATGATGGAGCGGCTGCCGGCGAAGCCCGGCGACCGCGCCGCCAACCTCGCCCGCTCGATCGCGGCAATCAGGGCGAACGCCGCGAAGGAAACGGCCTATTTCGCCGATCCGAAAAACGTCGCCAGTTTCGTGGCAACGCGCGCCAAGAACGAGATGGATGCCAGGTTCTGCTGGCAGTGAGCGGACCTACCCGTTCGCCGCCATCGCCGGCTGCTTGGGCCGCACCAGCGCGCTGTAATCTTCCATCAGCGTCCTGGCGATCTCGCCGACCGTGAACTTGTACGGGCCGATCTCGGCGACCGGCGTGACCTCGGCTGCGGTGCCGGTGAGGAAGCACTGTTCGAAATCGGCCAGCTCCTCGGGCATGATGGCGCGCTCGATCACCTTGTAGCCGCGCTTCTTGGCGAGCTTGATGACCGACTGGCGCGTGATGCCGTCGAGGAAGCAATCGGCGGTCGGCGTATGGATGACGCCGTCCTTGACGAAGAACACGTTGGCGCCGGTCGCCTCTGCGACCTGGCCGCGCCAGTCGAGCATCAACGCGTCGGCATAGCCCTTCCGCTCCGCCTCGTGCTTGGAGATGGTGCAGATCATATAGAGGCCGGTCGCCTTCGCTGTTGATGGCGCGGTCGCGGGATCGGGCCGGCGATACTTCGCCATGTCGAGACGGATGCCCTTCAGTTTCTCTTCCGGCTTGAAGTAGGACGGCCAATCCCAAACCGCGATGGCGAGGTGGACCTTGGTCAGCTGGGCGGCGACGCCCATCATCTCGCTGCCGCGATAGGCGATCGGGCGGACATAGGCATCGCTCAACCCCTGGCGGACCAGCAGCTCGTTGCAGGCCTTGTTGATCGTCTCGACCGACCACGGAATCTCGAAGCCGAGCAACCGCGCCGACTCGTGCAGTCGCCTGGTGTGCGCATCGAGTTCGAAGATGACACCGCCATAGGCGCGCTCACCTTCGAACACCGCGCTGCCATAGTGCAGCGCATGGGTCAGCACGTGCACCTTGGCGTCGGCCCACGGCACGAATTCGCCGTCCATCCAGATGACGCCATCGCGTTTGTCGAAGGGCTGCACAGCCATGATTCTCACTCCTCCCGGGGGCGCCTGAACGGCGCTCACCTTGTTGGATCGGACGGGGCCGGGGCGGCGCCAGCGTTTTTTGCGTCGTACCGGAATCGCCAGTATGGTGCCGCGAACGGTCCTGCCGCCCGCGGAATCGCTGGCGAAGGCGGTGTTCGATCCTTTCGTCGCGACAGTCGATTTGTACCACCAAGCGAAAATATGTCAACATGGCTGACGTAAATTTCAAGTCCGACGACGCCCCGGCCCGACGGCCAAAAGGCGCCGCGCGAGCCCCGATCATGACGCCATTGTCGCTCGCCGATCAGCCTGAGATCGCCTTCATCGAACTGCTCTACTTCGCCTACCGCGATTTCATCTCCGACCCTGACGCGGCGCTGCTGACGCTGAGCTTCGGCCGCGCCCACCATCGCGTCATTCATTTCGTCAACCGCCACCCGGGCATCCGCGTCGCCGACCTGCTCGACATCCTGCGCATCACCAAGCAGAGCCTCGGTCGCGTCCTCAAGCAGCTCGTCGATACCGGCTTCATCGACCAGCGCCCCGGCCCGGTCGACCGACGCCAACGCCTGCTCTATCCCACTGAAGCCGGCCGCGGCCTCGCCATGCGCCTGCGCGATCCGCAGGTGAAGCGCATCGCGGCGGCGCTCGCCGATCTGTCGCCGGCCGAGCGCAAGGGCGCCGAGCGTTTCCTGCGCCAGATGATCAATCCCGATGAGCGGGACAAGGTCACCCGCCTGATCGACCGGTGACGGCAGCGAGGTTGCCAGCCATGGCGGCACAGCCAAGCGACGCCGCGCCTTCCGACACCGCGCCGCACCTTCTCGTCATCGATGACGACAACCGTATCCGCACGCTGCTGTCGCGCTATCTCGGCGACCACGGCTTCCGCGTCACCAGCGCCGGCAACGCGGCCGAGGCGCGCCGGCACCTGGCCGGCCTTGCCTTCGATCTCCTCATCGTCGACGTGATGATGCCGGGCGAGGACGGCATGGCGCTGGTCAAGAGCCTGCGCGAGAACAGCGACGTGCCGGTGCTGATGCTGACGGCGCGCTCCGAGGCCGAAAGCCGCATCGCCGGACTGGAGAGCGGCGCCGACGACTATCTCGCCAAGCCGTTCGAGCCGCGCGAGCTCCTGCTCAGGATCAACGCCATCCTCAAGCGCGCCGCGCAGCCGGAGCGACCGCTGATCGAGCAGTTCACCTTCGGCCCCTTCACCTTCCACCGTGAAAAGAAGGAACTGAAGCGCGCCGGCGAGGTCGTTCACCTGACCGAGCGCGAACGGCAGATCCTGGCCATCTTCGCCGCCACGCCGGGCGAGACCGTGCGCCGCGAAAAGCTGATGGTCACCGGCGGGCCGGCCGGCGAGCGCACCGTCGACGTGCAGATCAACCGGCTGCGCCGCAAGATCGAGCCCGACCCGGCCAATCCGCTCTACCTGCAGACGGTGCGCGGCATCGGCTACCGGCTGGCGGTCGGCGGCTAGGAGCACGGCGCGATGGCGACCACGGCGGACGCCCCAGCCCCCACGGCCACGTCGCGAATCCGGGCGCGCCTGCGCTATGTCTCGCGGGCGATCAACCGCGCCCTGCCCAAGGGCCTGTTCGCCCGCGCGCTCATCATCATCATCGCGCCGGTCGTCCTGCTCCAGGCGCTGGTCGCCTTCGTCTTCATGGAGCGCCACTGGCAATTGGTGACGGCGCAGCTGTCGGCGACGGTGGTCGGCGAGATCGCGGCGATCGTCGATCTGCTCGACGCCTATCCGCAAGGCGCCGACATCGAGACGATCACGCGCATCGCCGGCCAGCGCATGGGCCTCAACATCGCCGTGCTGCCGCCCGAGCCGCTGCCAGCCATCGGCCCGAAGCCGTTCTTCTCGCCGCTCGACCGCGTGCTCAGCCAGGAGATCAGCGCCCAGATCGGCAAGCCGTTCTGGCTCGATACCGTCGGCCGCTCCAGCCTGATCGAAATCCGCATCCAGCTCGACCATAACGTGCTGCGCGTCTTCGCGCCGCGCGCCCAGGCCTATATCTCGAACTCGCTCATCTTCATCTGGTGGATGGTCGCGACCTCGGTCGTGCTGCTCGCCATCGCCATCGTTTTCCTGCGCAACCAGATCCGGCCGATCCTGCGACTGACGGCGGCCGTCGACAATTTCGGCAAGGGCCGCGCCGTCGCCGACTTCCCGCCGCGCGGCGCCCGCGAAGTGCGTCAGGCGACCATCGCGTTCCACGAGATGCGCCAACGGGTCGAGCGGCAGATCGACCAGCGCACGGCGATGCTGGCAGGCGTCAGCCACGATCTCAGGACCATCCTCACCCGCTTTCGCCTGCAACTGGCGCTGATCGAGGGCTCTCCCGACGCCGAAGCGCTGAAGACCGACGTCGACGACATGAACCGGATGCTCGACGGGTATCTCGCCTTCGCCCGCGGCGACAGCGACGAGGACACGGTCGCCACCGATATCGAGACGATGCTGGGCGAGATCGCCCGGCAGGCGCGCCTCACCGGCCATGAGGCGGAAGTGACCTTCGCCGGCGACCCGATGGTGCGCGTACGCCCGCAAGCCTTCAAACGCTGCATCGACAACCTCGTCGGCAACGCGCTGCGCTACGCCGACAAGATCGCAGTGACCGGAAGCCATGCCGAGGGCCACCTCACCGTCACGATCGACGACGATGGCCCGGGCGTTCCGTTCGAGGAGCACGAGGCGGTGTTCAAACCGTTCTACCGGCTCGACCACGCCCGCAACATTGACGAGAGCGGCACCGGCCTCGGCCTGCCGATCGCCCGCGACATTGCCCGCAATCACGGCGGCGACATCGCGCTCTCCGACAGTCCACTTGGCGGGCTGCGCGCGACCGTGACAATTCCGGCGTGAGCCGGTCAATCAAACGCACCCAAGGGAGAACGCCATGACGCTCACCGCCGAAGACCTGGCGGCACTTGCCGCTCTCGACACCCCGACGATATGCAACGCGCTGGAAGTCGTTTCGCCCGAACGGCGCGGCCATGGCTTCAATCGCCGGCCGCTCGTCTCGCCGCTGCGCCAGAAGGCCGTGGTCGGCTACGCCCGCACCGCCACCATCCGCTGCCGCGAAAAGCCGAACCGCACGCCCGCCGAGGCCCGCGCCCTGCGGCTCGCCTATTACGACTACATCGCCAAGGGACCGCATCCGAGCCTCGTCGTCATCCAGGACATCGAGGGCACCGATGCCGGCATCGGCGCCTTCTGGGGCGAAGTGCAGAGCAACGTCCACAAGGGCCTCGGCTGCGGCGGTGTTATCACCGACGGCTCGGTGCGCGACATCGACCAATGGGCGGACGGCTTCTTCGTGCTCGCCGGCTCGATCATGCCGTCGCACGTCTGGGCCGACCTCGTCGCCTTCGACGTGCCCGTCAGCGTCGCCGGCATGCACGTCGCGCCCGGCGATCTCATCCATGCCGACGCCCACGGCGCGGTCGTCGTCCCCGAAGCGGTGGCGCG
The DNA here is from genome assembly GCA_963781775.1 of uncultured Alphaproteobacteria bacterium. GTDB lineage: Bacteria > Pseudomonadota > Alphaproteobacteria > Rhizobiales > Kaistiaceae > CAVSRC01. The sequence continues at coordinate 113,190 of CAWAHE010000028.1, forward strand.
CGACGTGCCAAAGGCAGCGGCCCTGATCGCACGCCGCGAGGCCGTGCTGATCGGCGCTGCCCAGCGGCCGGACTTCTCCATCGCGGCGCTGCGCAAGGCCTTCGCCGAGGCGGACGAGATTCACTAACGTCACCGGCCGCCGACAGGCCTATGATCCGCGCTACACCGGCGAGGGCACCATGAACACAAGAAACACCACGGGGGCGACCAAGCTGGCGCTCCTCATCGATGGCGACAACATCAGCGCCAGCTACATGCCGCGCATCATGCTGGAGGCCGAGACGCACGGGGCCGTCGCCATCCGCCGCATCTACGGCCAGTTCGACAGCGGCAAGATGAAATCGTGGATGAAGTACGTCGAGCAATACGACCTGACGCCGGTCAATGTCTCGCCGCTCACCCGCGGCAAGAACGCCACCGACATGAAGCTCGTCATCGAGGCGATGGACATGCTGCACGGCCGCCAGCTCGACGGCGTGTGCATCGCCTCCAGCGACGGCGACTTCACGCCGCTCGCGGCGCGCTTCCGCGCCAGCGCGTTGTCGGTATTCGGGTTCGGCGCAAAGAAGGCGCCGTCGGCCTACAAGAAACAGTTCGACCGCTTCTACGAATGCGACACGCTGCTGGCGGCGGAGAAGAAGCAAGGCACCACCGCCAAGACCACTCCGGCCGCCGCCACCCCGGCCACCGCCCCCGCATCCCCGGACAAGCCAGCGCCGCGCCGCCGCACGCGGCGGAAGAAGGCGGCTGCGCCGGCGGCACCCGCCAAGACGGCTGAGCCCGCAACGAAGGCCGGCAAGCCGGAAGTGCCGCAGGAAGAGGTGATGAAAGCCATCGACGCGGCGATGACCGACGACGGCCGCGCCCACATGCGCACCATCGGCAACAAGCTGACCCGCGCCATTCCCGGCTTCGCCGCCAAGACCTATGGCTATTCGACGATCACCGATTTGGTCCGCACGCTGCCGCGCATCGAGTTGATCAAGGACGGCAACGAGACCTACGTCCGCTGGAAATAGGCTGACAGCAACACGCAGGCGTCAGGGAAACGCCCGCGTGTTGCAGCCGGGCAGAGGGTTAGCTGATACGAACGCGCGCCCAGTGACCGACCTTGTAGGCGTGGACGTGGGCCACCTTGTACGTCTTGTCGGTCTTGCCGACCTTGAGCGTGATCGTGCTGTGCTTGTAGCTGACGTGCACGACCTTCCCACTGACGTAGTGGTGTTTGTGTTTCATCGTGACCGGCGCCATGGGCTTGGCCATCGTGGTGGCGAAAGCCGGAGCGGCGAGCATTCCGAGGGAGATCGTCGCGGCCGCGACGGCGGCAACGAAACGGGACTTCGACATGGGAGGGAATCCTTTTCGAGAAGTAGCTTCGAGCTGGCCGGCGCCGCCAATGTCGGCGCAGTGTGGCTCGGCTGAGGACCGTACGCGGCCCCGGCAACCGGCGTATTTCCCGAATCGGCGTTTCTGTAACAGTTTGTGTCGGCGGTGGGCCGGCTAGAACATCCGGCCGCCGTTCGGCACCTCCAGGGACGGCTCGAGCAGCACCACCTCGCCATCGGCGTCGGGGAATCCCAGCGTCAGCACCTCGGACATGAACGGCCCGATCTGGCGCGGCGGAAAATTGATCACCGCCGCGACCTGACGGCCGACCAGATTCTCCAGCGTGTAGTGCCTGGTGATCTGCGCCGAGGATTTGCGGTGGCCAATCTCGGGACCGAAATCGATGACGAGTTGATAGGCCGGCTTGCGCGCCTCAGGGAATGTGCGCGCCTCGATCACCGTGCCGACGCGAATGTCGACCTTGAGGAAATCGTCGAAGGTGATGCGTTCCGCCGTGCCGGCCATCGGTCGCCCCGTCTGTCGTGGACGGCGGCGTTAGCATGAGGGCATCAAGCGCTCAACCCGGCCGTCGCCAGAGGAAGACTGCGGCCAGCGCGGCGCCCATCACGATCGGCGGGCCATGAATGTCGCGCTGGACGATGAGGACCACGGCAAGGATGCCGATCACGCCAGGGCCGATGCGCGCGAACCACGGGACTGGAGTTGTCGGCCAGGCCAGCCACGCGGCGGTCGCGCCGAGAAGGCCGGCGATGGCGACCGACGAGCCGGCTCCGACCGGCTGCCACCACAGAGCGACGATCTGACCGGCAAGACCTGACACGAAGGCAACGAGCAGCCACTCGACCGCACCGAACTTGCGCTCAGCGAGAAGTCCGAGCGCCAGCGCCCCGAACACGATGCCGAGCTTCTGCACCGGGCCGTCGTCATAGGCGAAGAGCGCCGTGATCGGTCGCCACCATTCGCCGGCAGCGAAGCGCGCCGGATCGCGGCCGGCCATCGCCAGCCAGTCAGGTCGCAACTCCTGGATCGCGACGGTGAAGACGACGATGGAAACAATCGCCGCGGTCGCCGGCGGGATGCGCGATGGGATTCCGGCCGACCGGTCGCCCGGCGGCTCAGCCGGCGGCACGCGACTCCGCCGCGCCGCCGCGGACCGCGCCGGCGATCCGGCAGACGACGCCGCAGACATCGCCCATCATGCGCATGGCGCGGTCGCCGCGCCGCAGGCCCTCGTCGAGCCGCTTCATGGTCCGCGCGAGATCGGGATCGTCATCGTCGAGCCAGACGCGCAGCGTGTCGGCGAATACCAGCAGGCCGCCTTCGCGGGCGACGGCGCCGGGGAGGCCGCCATGCTGGATGCCGGCAGCCGCGTGCATCCATCTCTGCGACGACAGGGCGATGCAATGCAGCGCGGCGGCGAGGCCGGGCGTAGAGCGCGCCGCTTTCGCGAGGCGCTTCAGCGCCGGCTTGTACGGCGACAGCGCATCGAGGCGGCGCATGAGAATGTCGAAGAGCCGGTCGCGAGCGCCCTCGCCCTCCGCCGGCCCGCCGGCCAGCACCGCCTGATCGATGCGCTTGGAGAAGGCGGCAAGGATGGCGAGTTTGCCGGGGAACTCGGCGCGCAATTCCGCCAGCGATACTTTCGCGCCCTCGGCGATGTCGGCGAGGCCGACGCTCGTGTATCCGCGCTCGGCGGTAAGCGTCATCGTCGCGTCGATAATGCGATCGCGAGGATTGGCGGCCGGCCGGGCAGCTCCCGTCCGCCGTCCGGTGCGGGAAGTGCCGCGCGTGCGCTTTGTCTGCCGTGCCATGGCTGCCGTCCTTCTGCTCCAGCCAATCTAGGGCGGGATCGCGGCCGGAGCGAGGCCTATCAGCCGGAAAGCTGGCGCGAGCGCTTCTTTGCCGCGGCGACCGCCTTCTTCATCAGCGGCGTCAGCCCGTTCTTCGCCATCAGCACCTTCAACGCCGCCTCGGTGGTGCCCTTGGGCGAGGTGACGTTCTTGCGCAGGTGTTCGGCCGGGAGGTCCGATTGGTAGAGCAATTCGCCGGCGCCGGTGACGGTCGCCCGCGCGAGCTTCGCGGCGCTGTGCGGATCGAGGCCGGCGGCGACCGCAGCCTCGGCGAGCGCCTCGGCAAGCAGGAACACGTAGGCCGGCCCGGAACCGGAGACCGCGGTGACGGCGTCGATGAGGCTCTCGTCATCGACCCAGACGACCTCGCCGACCGCCTCGAGCAGACGGGTGACCAGCGCCCTCCCCGACTTCGCGACGTGCTCGTTCGCGATCGCCGCGGTGATGCCGCGACCGACCTGCGCCGGCGTGTTGGGGATCGAGCGGACGATGGCGCTGTCGTCGCCGATGCCGGCGGCGAGATTGGCGAGCGTCGTGCCGGCTGCGATGGAAAGGATGATCGTGCCGCGCCCGACAAGACCTCGCAGGCCGGGCAGCACATCGCCGATGATCTGCGGCTTGACCGCGACGACGATGACCTTGGCCTTGATCGCCTTCGGCGCGGCCGGCAACTCCTTCACCCCCGCGGCGGCGAGGAACGCCGCGCTGTCGGCCGGCGGCTTCGGATCGATGACCACCACGGCCTTGCGGTCGAGGCCATTGTCGAGCCAGCCCTTGAGCAGGGCCGCACCCATCTTGCCGGCGCCGACCAGCACCAGCGGACTTTTCGCGGAAAAGGAAGAAGCAAGGGACATGTCGCGCGTCGGCCACGATATTTCGAGGCCGCGACCCTAGTCGGCAGGGGTGCACAAACACAAGCCTGCTTCGCTTGTCAGCGACATTGCCGGGGACGAGAATATTGTCCCGATCTCCGATGCGGCGGTTGCAGAAATGGCGAAGGTCATTGAGGGTGTGCATGCGGACGATTTGTTCGCCGCGCAGGAAGCCAACATGGCCGCCTTCTGGCTGGCCTACGGCCGGGGCCCGGGATGCAGCGCGTCCGCCGACCCGAACGCCGCCTGGTTCTACACCGGCGTCGCCTACCCGCTGTTCAACGGTGTGGCGAGCGCACGGCTCCAGCCACAGCAGGTCCAACCGGTCATCGATATTCTGAGCGGTCACATCGCCAGGCGCGGCGCGCCGGGGCTCTGGTGGGTGGGGCCGCAATCAAGGCCCGATAATCTCGGCGAAACGCTCCAGCAATCGGGAATGCAGCCAATCGGCGAAACGCCGGCCATGGCCCTCGATCTGCGCTCCCTCCCGGAGGCCCTCGAACCGATCGCCGGGCTCACGGTCGAAAAAGTGCGCGGCCCCGACATGCAGGCGCTCTGGGCGCGCACCGCGGGTATCGGCACGGAAGCCCCGGAGGACGCCGTTGACGCGCTCGAACGGCTGGAGGCAACGCTCGGCGACCCGGGATACGCTCACCAGCGTCGCTATGTCGGCTTCCTAGATGGTGTGCCTGTGGCGAGCGCCGCGCTGGTGCTGGAAGCCGGCGTCGCCGGCATCTACGCCGTCGCCACCATTCCCGATGCGCGAAGACGCGGGATCGGCCGCCTTATGACGACGCTGCCGCTGATCGAGGCGCGCGCCGAACTCGGCTACCGCATCGGCATCCTCCAGGCATCAAGCATGGGGCGGCCGGTCTATGCCAAGATGGGCTTCACCGAAATCGGCAGCTACCGGCTCTACATGCAGACGGCGTGAGGCAGCCGCGCCTTACGCCTCGCCGGCGGTCTCGAAGAGGACGGTCTCGAGCGCCTCGCTCGCCGACTTGCCCGCCCACACGACGAACTGGAACGCCTGGTAGTAGCGCTCGCAGGCTTCGATCGCGGTGACAAGCAGTCGCTCGACCTGGGCGTTGGAGGGCTCGACGCCGCCCGACAGAAGCAGCGCCTGCCGGTACATCACGACGCCTTCCTGATTCCACAGGTCGAAGTGGCCGATCCACATCTGCTCGTTGACTGCCGACAGCAGCCGCATGACCTCGAGCTTGCGCGCCTCGGGCACTTTCAGGTCGAACGAGCAGGCGAGATGGATCGCCTCGCGCTCTTCCATCCACGAGAACGAGATCTGGTAGTCGCACCAGTTGCCGCCGACGGAGATGTTCAGCTCGTCGTCGCCGGAACGCTCGAACGCCCAGTCATTCAACGCCGCGATCTGCTCGATCACGTCGACCGGGTTGGAGATGCGTTCCTGTTCGAAGTCTATGAGGCTCATGGGCCGACCTTAGACATGGGATCGGAAGGGACTGCCAAAGCAACCAGAACCGGCTTTGCGGCGCCCGGATGGCGCCCCGCGACGAATCTCTGTTGAGAATCAGTATATAGGCCCCTGACTCTCACGCGCCACAATTGCTTGTGGACAACGTGAATCGCTTCGATGTCAGGCGTGTGACCCTATTCGGTGGCAGATTTTGGCTGGCGGCTGGCGCGTTTCGGCTTCGCCGCGGCCTCGCCTGCAACGCCGAGTTTTGCCTCAAGTTCCGCTACACGTTTCTTGAGCTTTTCGTTCTCGGCGGCGGCTTTCGAGGCCATCTCGCGGACCACGTCGAACTCCTCGCGCTTGACCAGATCGAGGTCGTTGACGAAACGCTCGATCTGCGTGCGGAACACCCCTTCCGCCTCGCGCTTGACGCCCTGCGCCACACTGGCGGCATCACCCATCAGCCGCGCCATTTCATCGAACATGCGGTTGGATGTCTGGGTCATCGGGTCGTTCTCCGGGGCAAGCGTCTTCTTTACTATGGCGACGGCGCGCGGCGCCTGCAAGGCGGCGGGTTGCCAGCGACCTCTTCCGGTTGGCCCTGGCTAGCGCTGTTGCAGCGCCAGGCGAACCCCCAGCGCACAATAGATCGCACCGACCACCTTGCCCTGCCAGCGAACAATCCCTGGGCTCTTGCGAAGGAAACGGCCGATGCTTCCAGCGCCAATTGCAAAGAAAGTGGTGCTGACCATGCCCATGCCCACAAAGAGGATGCCGAGCATCGTCAACTGCAAAGGCACCGAGCCGTTGTCAGGCTGCACGAACTGAGGAAGAAACGCGACGAAGAACAGCGCAGATTTCGGATTGAGAACCTCGGCGACAATCGCCTGGCGAAATGCCCGCCCAAACGACAGGCGGACTGCGCCCCCAAACACCGGGCTTTCCGTGCGCGCGAGAATGGCCTTGATACCCAGATAAACCAGATAGGCAGCACCGAGATACTTGACGACGTCGAAAAGCACCGCCGAGGTCAGCAGGATCGCCGAAAGGCCCAACACCGTCATGGTCGTGTGCACGAGGTCTCCAACGGCAATGCCAAAACCTGTCGCCATGCCCACCCGTATGCCTGAACTCGCTGAACGGGTCAGCGTCATGAGCACCGCCGGGCCAGGAATGAACACAAAACCAGCGAGCACCGCCAGATAGGTGATCAGGGTCGCTTGATCGATCATCGCTTCCGTTTCCAGTTCGGCCGCAAGCGCCGCTGGTGAACACGTCTCTCCGCGCGGCAGTGGCAGTTTACACGAACCGCGACCGATCGCCGAGATGATACGTCTGCTAGGGGTCGGAGCCGGAGTTCAAGCCGATGCATCACTGACGACCGACCCGCCTTGACCCCGCCGGACGCCCGGCGCAGTTTGCCGCGCGAAATCCGGGAGCGCCGATGCCGCTGTTCGCCCTGCCCTTCCCCACCATCGATCCGATCCTCATCCAGATCGGGCCGTTCGCCGTCCGCTGGTACGCGCTCGCCTATATCGCCGGCATCTTCCTGGGCTGGTGGTACGCCAAGCGGCTGGTCGGCAACCCGCGCCTGTGGGGTGCGGCCGGCGCGCCGATGAAGCCCTCCGACATCGACGATTTCGTCGTGTGGGCGGCGGTCGGCATCATCGTCGGCGGCCGCGTCGGCTATGTGCTTTTCTACGACCTGCCGCTATTCGCGGCCAACCCGATGCAGATCCTCGAGGTCTGGCATGGCGGCATGTCGTTCCACGGCGGCTTTCTCGGCACGACGCTGGCGATGATCCTGTTCGCGCGCGCGCGCCGCTTCCCGATCTGGTCTCTGTTCGACGTGATCGCGCCGTCGGTGACCTTCGGTCTCTTCTTCGGGCGGCTCGCCAATTTCGTGAACGGCGAATTGTGGGGCCGGCCGGCCGACGTACCGTGGGCGATGATCTTTCCGAACGCCGATGGCCAGCCGCGCCATCCGAGCCAGCTCTACGAGGCCGGCCTGGAAGGCATCGTGCTGTTCCTCTTCCTGCGGCTGTTGACGCACCGCTATCACCGGCTGGCGACGCCCGGCTTCGTGTCGGGCGGCTTCGTCGCCGGCTATGGCGTCGCGCGCACCTTCGTCGAATTCTTTCGCCAGCCCGATATCCAGATCGGCTATCTCGCCGGCGGCCTCACCATGGGCATGCTGCTGTCGGTGCCGATGATCCTCATCGGCATCGCCACGATGATCTGGTCGGCGCGCCGCGCGGCGCCCGGCGCGATGGAGAAGGCATGACCCCGCTCGCCGAAAAGCTTGCCCAGCAGATCCGCGCCACGGGCCCGATCAACGTCGCCGATTTCATGGCCGCCTGCCTCGCCGACCCGGTGCATGGCTACTACATGCGCCGCGAGCCCTTCGGCCGCGCCGGCGACTTCATCACCGCGCCGGAGATCAGCCAGATCTTCGGCGAGTTGGTTGGCCTGTGGGCGGTCGGCGTGTGGGAGATGATGGGTTCGCCCGATCCCTTCGTGCTCGCCGAACTCGGCCCCGGGCGCGGCACGCTGATGGCCGACATGCTGCGCACCGCAGCCGTCAAGCCGTCCTTCCTGAGGGCGGCGAGCGTGCATCTGGTCGAGATGAGCCCGCGCCTCAAGGAGGTCCAGCAGAAGGTGTTGGCGCCCTCGGCCCATGCAGTCCAGTGGCACGGCCGCCTCGACGACATTCCGCGCGGGCCGACGATTTTCATCGCCAACGAGTTCTTCGACGCCATGCCGGTCCGCCAGTTCCAGTGGCAGGACGGCACCTGGTCGGAGCGCGTCGTCGGCCTCAATGAAGCGGAGCAACTGGCCTTCGGCCTCGTCCCCGTCGAGCAGCGGCCGGCGGGCGTGGAACTCCCCGACGGCGCCGTGGTCGAGGCTTCGCCGACCGGCAAGGCGGTGATGGCCCGCATCGCCGAACGCATCGCCGAGGACGGCGGCGCCGCACTGATCGTCGACTATGGCAGCGACGCGCCGGGCATCGGCGACACGCTGCAGGCCGTGCGCCAGCACAAATACGAAAGCCCCTTCGCCATGCCGGGCGAGGCCGACGTCACCGCGCATGTGGATTTCTCCGCGCTGGTGCGCACCAGCGAGGCAGCCGGAGCGAGCGCGCGGCCGGTGATGACCCAGGGCGAGTTCCTCATCCGCCTCGGCATCGTCGAGCGCGCCAACGTGCTCGGCCGCGACAAGGACACCAAGACGCGCGACGCGATCGCCAGCGCCATCGAGCGGCTCGCGGGGCCGAAGGCAATGGGCGAACTGTTCAAGGTGCTGGCGATATCCTCGACCGGGCTGAAGCTGCCGATCTTCGACGCGATCAAGGAGGATGGCGGCGAATGATAGGTCGCCTCCAGCACGACAGCCTTGCCCTCCCCGGCATCGCGCACGGGTTCTTCACGCGCCAAGGCGGCGTTTCGGACGGACTCTATGCCAGCCTCAATTGCGGGGTCGGATCGAATGACCCACGCGACCGCGTATTGGAGAATCGCGCGCGCGTGGCGCAGGCGCTGGGTGTCGGCGCGGAGAACTTGGCGACGCCCCATCAGGTGCACAGCGCCGACACGGTGGTGGTCGAGACCGCGTGGCAGCCGGGTCATGGACCGAGGGCCGACGCGGTGGTCACCGACCGGCCGGGCGTGGCGCTCGGCGTCGGCGCCGCGGACTGCGGACCGATCCTCTTCGCTGACGCTGAGGCGCGCGTGATCGGTGCGGCGCACGCCGGGTGGCGCGGATCGCTCGCCGGTGTCGGCGAATCGGCGATCGCCGCAATGGAGACGCTGGGCGCGCGGCGCGAGCGCATCGTCGCCGTGCTCGGTCCCTCGATCTCGCAGGCGAATTACGAGGTCGGACCGGAGGTCGTCGCGCGCTTCGTCGCTAACGATCCGGCCAACGACCGCTACTTCAGGCCTTCGGCGCGGCCAGGGCATTCCATGTTCGATTTGCCCGGCTATACCGTGGCGCGACTGAACGCCGCGGGCGTCACCGCCGCCAGCATGAATCTCTGCACCTACGCCGACCCGCAGCGCTTCTTCTCCTACCGGCGCGCGACACATCTTGGTGAACCGGACTACGGGCGGCTGCTTTCAGCGATTGTGCTCACGCCTTAAGCAGGTTGACCCGTTGCCGCCCGGCCCCGGCGTTGCTACAAGGCCGCGGCGTCATCCAATTGTCGCTTAGCCGGATTCGGCCCCCCGGCGCGGCCACCCACCACGGACGCCGTCATGAAACTCGTCGCCGGGAACTCCAACCGTCCCCTCGCCGAAGCGATCGCGGCTTATCTCGAGATACCGCTCGCCAAATGCTCGGTCAGGCGCTTTGCCGACCAGGAAATCTTCGTCGAAATCCAGGAAAACGTGCGCGGCGAGGATGTGTTCGTCATCCAGTCGACGAGCTACCCGGTCAACGACAACATGATGGAACTGCTGATCATCATGGATGCCGCCCGGCGCTCGTCTGCCCGCCGGATCACCGCCGTGCTGCCCTATTTCGGCTATGCCCGGCAGGACCGGCGCGCCACCGGCCGAACGCCGATCTCGGCAAAACTGGTCGCCAACCTGATCACGGAAGCCGGCGCCCACCGCGTGCTGACGCTCGACCTTCACGCCGGGCAGATCCAGGGCTTCTTCGACATCCCGACCGACAATCTCTTCTCGGTGCCGGTGATGAGCCGGGACATCAAGGCGCACCATGACCTCCGCAACGTCATGGTGGTCTCGCCGGACGTCGGCGGCGTGGTGCGCGCCCGCGCGCTCGCCAAGCGCATCGATGCGCCGCTCGCCATCGTCGACAAGCGCCGCGAGCGCCCCGGCGAGGCGGAGGTGATGAATATCATCGGCGACGTCTCCGGCCGGCGCTGCATTCTCTTCGACGACATCGTCGATTCCGGCGGAACGCTGTGCAACGCCGCCGAGGCGCTGATGGACGCCGGCGCTGCGTCGGTGGCCGCCTATATCACGCACGGCGTACTCTCCGGCGGCGCCGTCGCCCGCGTCACCGCATCCCGCCTCGAGGAACTGGTGATCACCGACTCGATCCAGCCGACCGAGGCGGTGCTGGCGGCGCCTAATATCCGGGTCACCCCGATCGCCGCCTTGATTGGAGAGGCGATCGCGCGCACGGCGAGCGAAAAGTCGGTCTCCAGCCTGTTCGACTAGGCCCGAGCCCTCCGGGCCGCCCCTGTGGCCCGGAAAGAGCCTTTTTGGCCGGCCTCGCCGGTTTGCCTTTTCCCCCCGCCTCCCCTATAAGCCCGCCTGCCGCGCCGACACCCCTGGAGGCACGCGGCAGCAAGCAAACTCAAGGAGTTGTCCGATGGGCGCCACTTACGAGCTCTCGGCGACGGTTCGCGAGAAGGTGGGCAAGGGGGCCGCCCGCTCGGTTCGTCGTCAAGGCATGATTCCCGCCGTTATCTACGGCGGCAACAAACCCCCGATTACCATCAGCCTGCCCGGCCAGGAACTTTTCCTGAAGATCCACGGCGGCGGCTTCTATACGACGCTGGCGACCATCGCGGTCGACGGCGAGAAGATCCAGGCCATCCCGCGCGACTACCAGCTCGACCCGGTGAGCGACAAGCCGGTGCACGTCGACTTCCTGCGCGTGACGCCGGATTCGACGATCACCATCGACGTGCCGGTGCAGTTCATCAACGAGAGCCAGGCGCCCGGCATCAAGCGTGGCGGCGTGCTCAACGTCGTGCGCCACCGCGTCTCGGTAATCTGCCGCGCCAACTCGATCCCCGAGCGCATTGTCGCCGATCTCACCGGTCTCGACATCAACGACTCGCTGCACATCTCCACCGTCACCCTGCCGGAAGGCGTGCGCCCGACCATCAAGCGCGATTTCACCATCGCGACGGTCGCAGCACCTGCCGGCGTCAAGGAAGAGATGCGCGCCGCCGCGGAAGCCGCAATCGCCGCCAAGGCTGCTGCGGAAGCGGCCGCCGAAGCCGGACCCGAGGCCGCCGCGCCCACGGGTGCACCGGCCGCGCCGGGTTCCGCCCCGGCCGCCGCCGCCAAGCCGGAGGCCGCGAAGAAGTAACTCCGGGATCTCCCGGTCAACGGAGCGAGCCCGCACATGCTCCTCATCGTCGGCCTCGGCAATCCCGGCGCGGAATATCAGCGCCACCGGCACAATGTCGGCTTCATGGCCGTCGACACGATCCATATCCGCCACGGCTTCTCGCCGTGGCGGCGTCGTTTTCAGGGCGAGGTTTCGGAAGGAACGCTCGCCGGCGAAAAGGTCTTGCTGGTCAAGCCGCAGACCTACATGAACGAGTCCGGCCGTTCGGTTCAGACCGCCACCGCTTTCTACAAGCTTCAGCCCGAGAATGTCGTCGTCATCCACGACGAGGTCGACCTGCCGCCCGGCAAGACGCGCGTGAAGACCGGCGGCGGCGCTGCCGGCCACAACGGCCTGCGCTCAATCGACGGGGCGATCGGCGACGGCTACCGCCGCGTGCGGGTCGGCGTCGGGCATCCCGGCGTCAAGGAAGCCGTGCCGCACTACGTGCTTCACGACTTCGCCAAGGACGACAAGGAATGGCTGGTGCCGCTCCTCGACGCGATCGCCGACAACGCCGCCCTGCTCGCCGAGAACAAGGATTCCACCTTCGCCAACCGGCTCCATGCGGCGCTGGGTGACGACGAGAAGCCGGGCAAGAAAGCCAAGCCGGTGAAGGACTTGCGCGAGAAGGCGGAATCAAGTCCGCAGGCACCTCAAGCAAAGCCTGAAGACAGCGGCAAGCCGCATGAAGGCGCCCTCGCCCGCGGCCTGAAGAAGCTGTTCGGCGGCTAAGGGCACGCTTCCAGCACGATCGGATCGCCGCCCTTGCCGCCGAGGTCGCGGCAGGCGCCATCGGCGCAGAGGTGCCACGCACCAGCCGCACCGGAATCGCCGAGCAGCACGCGTTTCTGTGGCGGAACGTGTGGGTGATAGACCCAGCCGCTGCCATCGAAAACCGAGCCGTCGGGCGGGTCCATGCCGGCGCCCGAACCTTCGACACGCGCTTGCGTGACGACCAGCCCGGCCGGCGTCACCTGCCAGTGCTCGGTCCAGACGATCTTCTCGACGGAGTGGGTCCACCACAGCGTGAACGCGGCGACGGCGAGCGTCGCGACCTTGCCGCCGGCGAGGATGCACAGGCTCATGCCGGCGCGACCGGAGCCGCCCGCCGCGCCCGCCAGTAGTGCTGGATGAGGAAGACCGCGGCGAGCGCGAAGCCGGCTTCATCGGTTGCCGGCAGCGCCGCCACCAGCGAGAAGGCGGCAAGCGTGGCGAACCCGCGCTCCCACCACGCGAGATCGCGGCGAAGATGGCCGATGGCGGCCGCGCCCCACAGCATGATGGCCAGGCACGCCTTGAACAGGACGTAGGCGACCGCCGCCGGATAGCCGATCTCGGCGGCCAGCGGCCCACCATCCTGGAGCATCAGGGCGGGCGTATAGACCGCCATGAACGGGATGACGAAGCCGGCAAGCGCGATGCGCACGGCTTCAAGGCCGATCTTCAACCCGCTCTCCTTGGCGATCGGCGCCGCGGCAAAGGCGGCGAGCGCCACCGGCGGCGTCAGGTCGGCAAGGATGCCGAAATAGAAGACGAACATGTGGGTGACGATCAGCGGCACGCCGAGATGAGCGAGCGCCGGACCGGCAAGCGACGACGTGATGATGTAGTTCGGGATGGTCGGGATGCCCATGCCGAGGATCAGGCAGGTGACCATGGTGAGCAGCAGCGACAGGAACAGGCTGGTGCCGCCGACCGAGACGATGAACTGGCCGAAGGTGGTGGCAAGGCCGGTCAGCGTCATCGTGCCGATGATGATGCCGACCGTGGCGCAGGCGACGCCGACCGGCAGCGCCGTCTTGGCGCCTTCAGCGAGGCTGTCGCGGCAGAGGTAGAGCGTGGCGCGGCCGCCGGCGCTGACGAGGTTCCAGAGGATCAACGCGGCAATGCCGATGACCAGCGCGTAGATGCCGTATTTGAGGAACGATGCGGCGACGAGGCCTAGCCCGATCCAGAAGACGGTGCGGACGACCATCGACGGGAGCCCGGCGACGATGGTCGTGCCGAGGATCAGCATCACGGTCAGCGCGAGGCCGATCGACCCGGCGAACAGCGGCGTGTAGCCGGTGAACAGCAGATAGACGAGGACGGCCAGCGGCAGGATGAGAAACCAGCGCCGGCGGATCGCGTCGAGCGCCGACGGGCAATCCTCCTTCGGCAAGCCGAGCAGGCCGCGCTTGCCGGCTTCCAGATGCACCATCCAGAAGACCGAGCCGAAATAGAGCAGCGCCGGAACCAGCGCCGCCTTGACCACGGTGGCGTAGGAGACGTCGAGCGTTTCGGCCATGATGAAGGCGACGGCGCCCATCACCGGCGGCATGATCTGGCCGCCCATCGACGAGGTCGCCTCGACGCCGCCAGCGAAGGCGGCGCGGTAGCCGAAGCGCTTCATCAGCGGAATCGTGAACTGGCCGGTGGTCACCACATTAGCGACGCCGGAGCCGGAGATGGTCCCCATCAGGCCGGACGAGATGACCGCCACCTTGGCGGCGCCGCCGCGCGCGTGACCGACGAGGCCGAGCGCAACGTCAGTGAAGAACTGGATCATGCCGGCGCGCTCCATGAACGAGCCGAACAGGATGAACAGGAAGATGTAGGTCGAGGAGACGTAGATCGGGATGCCGTAGACACCCTCGGTGCCGAAGGCCATGTGGTCGATGACCTGCGAGAAATCGTAACCGCGATGATTGAGCGGCGCCGGCAGGTACTGACCGAGGAAGCAATAGGCGAGGAACGCGCCGGAGATGATCGGCAGCGCCGGCCCCATGGCGCGCAGCGCCGCAAGCAGCACGACGCCGAGGAGCAACACCCCAACCGTGAGGTCAGCGATTGTCGGATAGCCCGAACGGACGATCAGGTCGTGGTAGAAAATCCACTGGTAGAGCGCGACGCCGACACCGGCGAGCCCCAGCACCCATCCGGCGATGCGCAACGGGCGCGCATCGTTCCTGGCTGCGCCGATCAGCGGAAACACCAGCAGCGTCAGAAAGCCGACATGGATGGCGCGCACCACCTGGCTCGGCATGATGAGGAGACCCAGCGCCGTAGCCAGCTGGAACGCGGAGAACAGAACCGCCAGCCAGAACAGCAGGCGGCCCTCGCCGGTTCCTGGGAAACTCTCGGCAAGCGGATCGTGGATGCCAAGATCAGGCGCAGCGGCAGGCGCCTGATGATCGGGCTCGATGCCCGCAGGCGCGTCGGGTGCGCTCATCGGATTGGGCGGGCCGTCATCGTTTGACCTCCGGGACCGGCGGCAGCATTGGTCGCGACCGGTCCCGGATCAGACTACACGTCGCAAGCGGCAAACGCCGCCTACATGACGCCCTTTTCCTTGTAGTAGCGCTCGGCGCCGGGATGCAGCGGGATCGGCAGGCCCTTGGTAGCGTTTTCGAGCGTGATGCCCTTGGCGGCCGCGTGCGCGGCGACCATGTCGTCGAGATGTTCGAACAGCGCCTTGGTCATCTGGTAGACGGTCTCGTCGTCGAGATCGGAACGCGTTACCAGGATGTTGCCGATCGCCGCAGTCTCCACGTCCGCGGTCTGGCCCTCATAGGTGCCGGCCGGAATCATCTTGGAGAGGTACGGCGCGCCAATCTTGGCAACGATGTCGGCCGGAACCGCAACGATGGTGATCGGGATCGACGAGGCGAGATCACGGATCGAGGCGACGCCGAGGCCAGCGGATTGCAGCGTGGCGTCGAGCTGGCGGTTCTTCATCAGTTCGACCGACTCGCCGAAGGGCAGATATTCGGCCCGGCTGAGATCGTCGTATTTGAGCCCCGCCGCCGCGAAGATGGCGCGCGCATTGAGCTCGGTGCCGGATTTCGGCGCACCGACCGAGAGGCTATGGCCCTTGAGGTCGGCGAGCGTCTTGATGCCCGAATCCTTGGTCGCCACCACCTGGACGTAGTTCGGATAGATCGCAGCGATGGCCCTCAGCTTGTCGAGCTTGCCGGGGAAGCCGACCTCGGTGTTCCCCTCCCACGCCAGCTTGACGGAATCGCCGAGCGCGAAGGCGATCTCGCCCTTGCCCTGCTGGATGAGATTGAGGTTCTCGACCGAAGCCTTGGTCGACTGAACCTGGGAGCGGACGCCGGGTATGTTGTTGCCGTAGATGGTCGAGAGGGCGACGCCGAGCGGGTAGTAGACGCCGCTGGTGCCCCCGGTCAGCACGTTGATGAACTGGTCTGCCGCACGGCTGGCGACTGTGCCGGCAAGGACGGTGGAAACCGCGAGAGCGCCGGCCAAGGCCAGCCGGCTGGGCACATGAAACATTACGAGAACCTCCCTGAATGAACGGCGGACAGGGGGTAACGCCCCAGGCCGATGGGGTTCAAACTAACACCCCGACCACCGATGACCAGCCATGACTTGACGGCGGCGCGTCCGAAAGCGAGAAGGCAGCCGGCCGGCGCCTCGGCCGGGAACAATCACAGGTTTCAGCTTCCATGGGTTTCAGATGCGGCATCGTCGGCCTGCCCAATGTCGGCAAGTCGACGCTCTTCAACGCGTTGACGCGCACCGCCGCCGCGCAGGCCGCCAACTATCCGTTTTGCACCATCGAGCCGAACACCGGCGAAGTGGCGGTGCCCGATCCGCGCCTCGATGCGCTGGCGGCCATCGTCAAGCCGCAGCAGATCGTGCCGACCCGGATCAGCTTCGTCGACATCGCCGGGCTGGTGCGCGGCGCCTCCAAGGGCGAGGGCCTCGGCAACCAGTTCCTCGCCAACATCCGCGAGGTCGACGCCATCGTGCACGTGCTGCGCTGCTTCGAGGGCACCGACGTGACCCACGTCGAAGGCAAGATCGACCCCGTCGCCGATGCCGCCACCGTCGACACCGAACTGATGCTCTCGGACCTTGCCAGCCTCGAGCGGCGCGTGACGCCGCTGCGCAAGCGGGCGCAATCCGGTGACAAGGAGGCGAAGGCGGAGGTGGCCCTGATGGACGCGGCCTTGACCTTGCTCGCCGACGGCAAGCCCGCGCGTCTGGCGCAGGTGTCGAAGGAGGACGAGCCGGCCTTCCGCGCGCTCAACCTGCTGACCGCGAAGCCGGTGCTCTACGTCGCCAATGTCGAGGAGGCAGCGGCGGCGACCGGCAACGCGCTGTCGCGCGCCGTCGAGGCGATGGCGAAGGATGAAGGCGCCGGCTGCGTCGTGATCTCGGCGGAGATCGAGGCGGAGATCGCGCAACTGCCCGACGACGAGGAGCACGAGTTCCTGGAGACGCTCGGGCTGAAGGAGCCGGGCCTCGACCGGTTGATCCGCGCCGGCTACGACCTGCTCGGGCTGATCACCTATTTCACCGCGGGCCCCAAGGAAGTGCGCGCCTGGACGATCGAAGCCGGCACCAGGGCGCCGCAGGCCGCCGCCGTCATCCACACCGATTTCGAGAAGGGCTTCATCCGCGCCCAGACCATCGCCTATGACGACTATGTCGGGCTTGGCGGCGAGCAACCCGCCAAGGACGCCGGCAAAGCGCGCGACGAAGGCAAGGACTACGTCGTCAAGGACGGCGACGTGATGCTGTTCAAGTTCAACGTGTAGTCGGCCTACTCAGGCGAACCCGCGCCGCTCGGCGAAGATCGGCGGGATCATCGCGATCAGGGCATAGGCGATGAAGGCGGCGAGCACGCCGGAGACGCCCCAGCCGGCGTCGAGCGCCGCGCCGAACGCAAACGGCGCCAGCGCCGACGCGAAGACCATGTACATGGTGACCGCGCTGCGGATGGTGCCAAGCACCTCGATCCCGAACATCTCCGCCCACACCGCCGTCAGCGTCGTCTTGGAGATGCCGCCGCTGAAGCCCTGGCCGGCAAAGGCGACCGGCAGCGCCCACGGCTGCTGCACGATGGCGAGCACGCTCATGCCCACGACGAACGGCAGCGCCTGGACGAGGAACACCTTGCGCGCCGACAGGCGATCGATGACCTGTCCGGAGACAAAGAGGCCGATGACGTTGCAGATCGCCGCCGCGGGAAAACTTGCCGCGACGATTTCCACCGGCCAGCCGCGCGCCTTGGCGATGGTGGTGATGTGAAACATGATCGCCGTGCCACAGAACGGCATCACGGCCGCCGCGGGCAGGATCGCCCAGACGTAGCGCGAGTGCAGGAGAACCGAGAGGCCGTCGCCGAGCTGGCGGAGTGGGCTCTTGCCGCTGCGGGTGATGCGCGGCCCGCGCGTGATGCCGCGCAGCAGCCACTGGGTCAGCGGCAGCAGGACCATCAGCGCGATGCCGCCGATGATCGCATAGGTCGGGCGCCAGCCGATCAGTGCGATGCCGGCGACGACCGCGGGCGGAAAGATGACCTCGGCCATCGGGATGCCGAGCGCGGTGACACCCAGCGCCCTCCCCCGCTCCCGGTCGAAGGCGCGCGCGGTCGCCGTCGCCTCGACATGGACCATCAGGCTCTGCCCGGTGAGGCGCAGCAGATAGAAGGCGAGGAAGAGGCTTGCCGGCCCGACCGCCGACGCGGTTACGAAACAGGCAATGGCAAGGCCGACGATCACGGCGGCACTGAAATAGACGAGGCGAATGCTGTCGATCAGGTGACCGACGAAGATGAGCGTCGCCGCCGCCGACATCGTGCCGGCAAGATAGAGCGCGCCGATCGCCGCCGGTGTGATGCCGAGATCGGCGGAGAATGAAGCGACGAACAGCCCGATGCAGAAGGTCTGCCCGGGCGTCGAATAAAACGAGTGCAGCGCGCCAAAGGCGAGCGGCCGGATATTGTTCCGGACGAAGCCGAAATACGACAAGGAGGGAATCCGCGAATGCGAGAAGGATGTCCGCGACCTATAACCGCTTCACGCTCGGCTGCAAACCATCTGGCAACCGTCGGCTCGCGGCAACGTTGCAATTGATCCCGGCCGCCCGGACGGCTAACCAGACCAGATCGCCGAGGAAGAGAAGGACGCCCCGCCGTGTCGATCACGCTCGCCAAAGCCTCGGTCATCGTCGATGCCGCCCTGAAGAAGGGTCGCGAAATCGGCTGCGCGCCGCTGACCGTCGTGGTCGTCGATGCTGGCGGCCACATCGTTGCCGTCAAGCGCGAGGACGGCGCGGGAATCCTGCGTTTTGAGATTGCCTATGGCAAGGCGTGGGGCTCGCTGGGCATGGGATTCGGGTCACGGGAACTGGCTGGCCGCGCGGCCAATGCCCCGGCATTTCTCACGGCCCTGGCGGCGGCCAGCGGTGGCCGCGTGGTGCCTTCGCCCGGCGGCGTGCTGATCCTCGACGATGGCAAGGTGATCGGGGCGGTCGGCATTTCCGGCGACAGTGGCGACCGCGACGAGGACTGCGCGCTCGCCGGCATCGCCGCCGCCGGACTCGCCGGCAAGGGCGGCGCCTGAACGGCATGCGTGCCTTCGAGGACTTCACTGTCGGCGAAACGATCGACCACGGCCGCCGCACGGTCACGGCCGACGAGATTGTCACCTTTGCGCGCGAATACGATCCGCAGCCTTTTCACCTGGACGCAGAGGCGCCCGGCGGCCTGACCGCGTCCGGCTGGCACATCACCGGTCTGTTCATGCGGCTGATGGTCGACACCATGCTGCGCGAGTCGACCTGCATGGGCTCGCCCGGCATCGACGCCCTCAAATGGGCGAAGCCGCTCCGGCCGGGCGACACGATCGCCGGACGCTCCACCGTGCTGCAATCGCGCCCCTCGAAGAGCCGCCCGGAGATGGGCCTGGTCCGCTTTCGCCACGAGGTCCTTGGCACGGATAGCGGCGTCATCATGTGGATGGAAAGCGCCATCATGTTCGGCAGGCGGACATGAGCGCCGCTTTCGACGCGATCGCGATCGGCCGGCATTTCGATTTCGGCGTGTACGAATTCACGGCCGAACGCATCAAGGACTATGCCTGCCGGTTCGACCCGCAGTTGTTCCATCTCGACGAAGCGGAGGCGGAGAAGAGTGCCTTCGGCGCCCTCTGTGCCAGCGGTTGGCACACGGCCTCGGCCCTGATGCGCCTCCAGGTCGACTATTTCGCGGCACTGGCGAACCAGGGCGAAGCGCTGCCGCACTTCGGAATGTCGCCGGGCTTCGACAATCTGAAATGGCTGAAGCCGGTCTATGCCGGCGACCGCGTCGCCTATGCCGGCACCGTCGCCGCCAAGCGGCTGTCGCGCTCGCGGCCAGGACAGGCGATCGTATCGATCGACTTCACGGGTGAGAACCAGAGAGGCGAGCCGGTCTTCGCCATGACCGGCCACGTCTTGGTGGCGGTGTAAGCGGTCCTATTTCGCCGGCGCCGCCTTCTCTTTCTCCTTCGCCTCTGGCTTGACCGTTCCACGAAGCGTCATGAACTTGTTGAGCAGATCGAACCAGAAGGGCGCGCCGAGCGTCACCGCGAAAGCGGTGATCAGCCAGCCGAGAAGTATCCGCAGCGTGGACCAGCTCGCCCAATTGTAGGTCAACGCGCATGTCGTGCCGGCCGGGCGGCAATTGTTCTCCGCCTGAGGCACCGGTACGAACCAGTATTGCCATCCGATCGGTACGCCGATCGAGTCCAGGCTCATCTTGATCGCCGCGATGGACTTCAACTCCGCGGCAATGTCGGGCGCTTCGCTTTTCGTCGATTGACCGGCCGCAGCGGCTTGACCGTCGCCCGCCGCTGGACCCGGCGCGGCGGGAGCCTCTCCCGCGGTTGCAGGGGGCGCGGCAGTCGCTGACTTGACCTGGACAGCCGCCTCGCCGCTTTGCACGATGGTCGCGGCGGACGCGACGACCGCCCGACGAAGCGCCTCATCACTGCCGAGCCGCTGGGCAATTGTGACTGCATCGACGTTGAGGACGACGGCGGCACCGAAGCCGATCGCAAAAAGTATGAACTGGGTGCGCCGCTTATACCAACCCGACACGCGGTCCATCGTTCCGTTGAACCAACTTTCCAGATTGGCCCTCACCTTCTCGATGTCATCGCCGGCCATCTCGACGGCTGATAGCAGCGCCCGCTTGATGTAGTCATTCTGGATCGATGCAGCGGCGGTTCTGAGATCAGCCACAGTCAGCGGTGCCTGCAATTCTGCCGGCGCCACATTCGGCTCGGCGAATTTGCCCTGCGTCACCAGATCGATCAACGCCACGGCGAACTGGTTCGCCGGAATATAAGACGGCAAAGACCTGCGCGCGCCCACCGGCATCGATTTGCCTGGACCTGCCCCTCCGAAGAATCCGCGTGCCGGTTTCAGATTGGCCAAACTGTACACCCCGCCGTAAAGGCTTTTGATCAGCGGATGGTCGAACACCTTTTGCGTCACCGCGGGATCGCTCAGCAGCTCCCGCACGCCACGCTCGAGATCCATGGCGCGCGACTTGAGAAGCATCTCGATGATTTCTCGAACCGCCGAGGCGATCAGGCTGACCGAAAGAAAAGCCAGCACCAACCCAACGGCGACATCAAGAATTCCGGAGCCGAACATTGCGCCCTCCCGGCCAACAACGATCGAGGCCGCAATTGTAGTGCCAACAACCGGCGGGCGTCGATATCGAACGCGGACCGGCAGCCGAAAGGTTTGATCGCGAGAGCCCGCAGTATCGACGCCACGGCGACGATAGCTCGGAGGGCAGATTATCGCATGCGGCGCGCCGCGGACCGCCGCGGCGCGCCAGGTCACACAACTATTGGGGCGGGCCGGCCCAGGCGGGCAACGCGTCGATCTTCATCTGGCGGCGCTCGTCGGGCGACTTCTTGTAGTCCGACATGAACGGCGCCGACTCGAACGATCCGTATTCGGGATTGGCGAAGAAGATCCAGTCATGGCCGATATGGGCCATGTTCTTGTTGAGCGAAGCGAGCCGATCGGCCTCCGAGCCCGAGGCATCGTCGGAGAAGTCGCCGTAGTTGTCGCCGAGCAGCAGAAGCACGCGATAGTCCTTGGCGACGGAGGCGAGGCGCGACCCCTTCTTGGACGTCCAGTCTGGCTGTTCCTTGTTCATGAGGAAAGTGTCGACGTTGCCGCCCATCGGGAAGCCCAGCGCCTCCGCGTTCTTGCGCGTCGCCTCTTCCTGCGAGGCGTCGCGATTGGTCACGTAGAAGATCTTCACGCCCTTGGAGTCGGCGTATTTCAGGAAGTCGACCGCGCCGGGAACGGCCTTGGCGGCCTCCGCCTTGGTCCAGGCATCGTAGGTCTTGCCCGAGTAGTCCTTGCCGGCCTTGACCAGCCACGCCTCGTAGCCGCCATTGTCGAACAGCGTCTCGTCGATATCGGCGATGATCGCCACCGGCTTGTCGGTGGCGTCGGTCTGGTCGAGCGCGCTCCAGCTCTTGTCGGCAAGCGCCTGGTCGAGCCGTATCTGGGCGAGATCGAACGTCTGCAATGTGTTGGCCTTGTACTCGACGGAATTCGACACCCAGAGCGTCGCATTGAGCAGATCGTTCTGAGGCACCGGATCGGCGGCAAGCGCCGCGCCGACCGTCAACGGCATGGCCAGGCACCCGGCGGCAACGATCGTGAACAGCTTGGAACGCGATATACCAGTCATGGATTTCGCCTCTCTCTCCAGTCTTGTTGGCACGGAAGACCGGCGCAGGCGAAGAATCCTTTGCCGGCTTTGGATCGACGCCTGTCCGTGGCGGCTGCGGAAGCACGGTCGGACACAAGACAGGCGGGATTGCCTCAGAACCTAGCGCATTCCTTTATCGGGATCACGACAATCCGTGTGCGTCACGGTGTCGGCCGATCCGTCCGCGCGGTAGCCCGCGAACATTGTCTGATGTAGCTTCGCTGCGCCGACGGACATCGTCGTTGGAATTGAGGGAGCGCCATGAGCACACGAACCCGACGCCAGGTGATGAGCGCCGCGCTTGGCGCGGTGGTCGCGGCGGCGTCCGGCGCGGCGGCCCGAGCCGCGCAACAGTGCGCCGTGCGCGAACGGGTTGTCCAGATCATCGTCGAGCATCTTGGCGTCGACGCCGGCAAGGTCACCGACACCGCAGCTTTTATCGATGATCTGGGCGCCGACAGCCTCGACACGGTCGAACTGGCGATGGCATTCGAGGAGGAGTTCGGGGTCGAGATTCCCGACGACGCGGCCGAGACGATTATCACCGTCGGCGATGCGATCCGCTACCTCGAACCCAGGGTCTGCACCTAAGGTGTCGGCGGCTCCGGCACCGGGTCGCGCTTGGCCTGGTCTTCCCACGCCAGGAAATCGGGATCGGTGAGCACCGCTTCCATGTAGGCGGCGCCGGTCGTCGCGAGTTTGACCCCGTACGTCCGGAAGCGCGTGACCACCGGCGCATACATCGCGTCGGCAATGCTCCACCGCCCGAACAGGAACGGTCCGCCACCGGCCTTCCCCCAACGCTCGCGGCACTCGCGCCACATCACCTCGACGCGGGCGATCTCGCTATTGGCCTGCGGATTGTTAGGGTTGGGGTGACGTTCGAGCAGCGCCATGTTGAGATGTTCGCGCAGCGCCCGGAAGCCGGAATGCATCTCCGCCGAGATGGCGCGGGCATGCGCCCGGGCGACGGCGTCGTCCGGCCACAGCCTGGCGGCCGGCACCGTCTCGGCGAGATACTCGGCTATCGCGATGGAATCCCATACGCGCACCTCGCCGCCGTCGGGACGCTTGTGAACGAGGAAAGGAACCTTGCCGGTCGGCGACAGGCGGTTCAGCGTCGCCTTGCCCTCCCCCGTGCGATAGCGGATCAGCGTCTCGTCGAAGGGCACGCCGGTCTTCTTCATTGGCAGCCAGCCGCGCAGCGACCACGTCGATGTAGTGCGGTAGCCGATGTAGATGTGGAAGTCGGGCATGCTCAATGTCCTTCGAAGCTGACGAGAGTGTGGACCTTGACGTCGCGCGCCGCGAGACGCCTGGCGCCGCCGAGATCGGGAAGGTCGATGACGAAGGCCGCCGAGACAATCTCGCCGCCCGAACGGCGGATCAGTTCGGTCGCCGCTTCCGCCGTGCCGCCGGTGGCGATGAGGTCGTCGATGAGCAGAACCCTGTCGCCGGACTGAATCGCGTCGGCGTGTATCTCGATGGTGTCGACGCCGTATTCGAGGCTGTACTCCTG
The DNA here is from genome assembly GCA_963781775.1 of uncultured Alphaproteobacteria bacterium. Lineage (GTDB taxonomy): Bacteria > Pseudomonadota > Alphaproteobacteria > Rhizobiales > Kaistiaceae > CAVSRC01. The sequence goes on from CAWAHE010000028.1 coordinate 136,816, forward strand.
ACCGATCGTGCGCCAGGGCAGCTTGCCCTTCTTGCGGATCGGCACGAAGCCGCGGCCGAGTTCATGGGCGACGGCGCCGCCGAGAATGAAGCCGCGCGCCTCGATTCCAGCGACATGATCAATGCCGGCGCCGAGAAAAGGTAGCACCAGCCCATCGATCGCGGCGCGCAAGCCGGCCGGATTGGCGATCAGCGTGGTGATGTCGCGGAAGAGGATTCCGGGCTTGGGATAGTCCGGGATCGTGCGGATCAACGACTTGATATCGACGCCACGACTGGCAGCCATTGCGGCCGGCCCTCCCTCACCCGATCGGCTCTTGCGCCTCACGCGCCCATAGCATTGCCCTGCCAAGAACACCACGTCTTCGGTCAGCCCTTCGCAGCGGCCGCAGGCGCACCATCGTCGAACCGGTAGCCAAACACCTTGATGTCGTCGTGGTAGGCGACGGCGATCATCCGCATGGTCTCTTCATCGTAGAAGGCCCGATAGTCTGTCGGCTCCGTCGCGTTGCGCTGGGGCAGCGTCTTGCTCCGGCCGAAGAGCTCGCGGCTGACGTCGGCGAAATCATCCGCAAGCGTCTCGAAGCGCAACACCCGGTCGACCAAAAGGCTACCGGTCTCGCTGTAGAGAAACCGCTTTTGCGGATCGACGTGGCGGAGTTCGCCGAAGGCCAGGCCCGGGCGGACGATCTGACTGACGAAGGTTCGAAACGGAATTCCCCAATGCTGGTGGCGGAATTTGTACTCGGACACCGCCCGCGACCACGGGTTACGGACGACGCTGAACTTAAAATATGCCGCGAAATCCGCCGGGCTGAGGTAGCCAAACTTGACGTATTCGCTGGCGTAGAGATGCGCGAGCCGCGGGGGCCCCTTGGCAGGATCGTCGTTCGGGCGCATCAGCAGCGGAGCTCTCTCTTCCCAAGTTAGTCCAAGCTGGTCGAGAAAGACGCTCGCGATGCTCTGTCCGCCGGTCTTGGGCACATGCACAAAAATCGTCCGGAAGTCATGCGACAGCATACGAGATCGCGCGCCCATGGTTGTATTGCGGGAGTCACTAGACGATCACCGGCGCAGGGACAAGGCGCGGCACGATGCAACGGCAAACACTACCAAGCCGCGACGATCACCGGAATCTCGGCGAGGTGATGGACCGCCGCATCGGCGTCCCGCGGTGGCTCATAGTAGGTGTTTACCACCCAGATCGTGCGCATGCCTGCGGACCTGGCGCCGGCAATATCGGCCTCCGGCGTCACGGAAGCACCGACAGACGCGCGATCTCACTAGCGATTTGATCCGCGAGCTCCGCAGTCTCAGGCTCAGCCATGATACCCACCAGCGCAGCTTTTTCGGCATCGTTCAAGAAGTTGGCGCGGTTAAGAAGATGGGCCGGGTTGATCTGCATCTGCCCGAACGAGCTTCCCCTGCCCTCCGAGGCGACGCGTCCCGATGGGGGCAGCGGATCAGCGATGCCAAGCTGAGCGGCTACACTCATACGATAACCATCCCCGATCAGCCACGCGTCGTAGTAGATCGCCGTAACCGGCTGCCCGCGATCGACACCGGATAGAGCTGCCCGTGCGTGCTCCTGCCAGATGCGTATGGCGCGTGCGCGCATTTGCGGATGGTCCCGGCGAAAGGCAAGCAGATTCGAGTCGGATGCCCGCCTGATACGGCTGGCGAAAAGATTGCGCGGATCGCGGACGATCACTATCCGGCGCGCCTCCGGATGGGTGAACGGCCGCACCCAGAGTTGGTGATCTTCGAGACTGACGAGCAGCGGCGACGGGTCGATCGTATTTCCGGCAAGCTGATCGCGCTGCCGCTTCCACTCCAGCCAGTCCGCAAAAAGCGGTAGCGAGGTCGGCAACGACCTGCGCGCCGACAAAATTGGTTGGATCGGTAGATCGTTGTTAACAAATCCCGCGCCAGGAAAATTATCGAGCAGCCAGTTGATGATGGCATGGCCGCCACTTCGCTTCATGTGATGAAGGAAAAAGACGCCTTGCATGACGGCTATGCTGACGACCGGTGCGAGTTTGGCGGACTGCGGTGCGGGCACCCTCTCGCGATGATCATCCGTGGACCTCTGCGATGGCCATGCAATTCACGCACGGGTCGAAGCCTCCCGGCTCTCCGCCAGTCCGCTACCAAGCCGCGACGATCACCGGAATCTCGGCGAGGTGATGGACCGCCGCATCGGCGTCCCGCGGTGGCTCATAGTAGGTGTTTACCACCCAGATCGTGCGCATGCCTGCGGACCTGGCGCCGGCAATATCGGCCTCCGGATTGTCGCCGACATAGGCCGCCTCGGCCGCAGTGACGCCGAGGCGCGCGAGCGCCCGGCGGAATATCTCCGGATCGGGCTTGCGGATGCCTTCGGCGTCCGAAATGAGGATCGCGTCGAAAGCGTGTGTCAGCCCCAGTCCGGCGATCGTATGCTCCTGGATCGGCACCTGCCCGTTGGTGACGATGCCGAGACGCAGGCCGTCGGCGCGCAGCCGCTCGAGCGTCGGAAAGAGATCGTCGGGCGCACGGCAATAGGCGTTGTAGCCATCGACATAGTCGGCGACGAGCACTGGCGCGGCGCTGACGTCTCCGCCAATCTCCGACAGAATCCGCGGGTACACGACATCCCGCCTGACTGAGCCATTGGCGTCGTAGGCGACGAACTTGTCGATGAAAGCCTGAAGCGGAAGGGCGCCGAGCAGGTCGACGCGTTTCTCGTATTGCGCGGTCAGGAACGCGCGCAACGCCGTTTCGCGCTTGTAGAGCGTTCCGTCGACATCAAACAGGACCGCCCGCAGCGCCAACAGTCCGGCGCCCGCTCGTCAGTGAGCGACGCCCGACCAGACGCGCTTCTTGGTGAGGTACATCAGGCCGGTGAAGATGATCAGGAAGATCCCGACCATGAAGCCGATGCGCTTGCGCTCGCCCAGATGCGGCTCGGCGGCCCACATCAGGAAGGCCGAAACGTCGGTGGCGTACTGATCGACGGTCTGCGGTGTGCCATCGCTGTAGGTCACCTGATCGGCCGAGAGCGGTGGCGGCATCTTCAGCGACACTGCGGCGCGATAGTAGGGATTGTAGTAGGTCCCCTCCGGAACGGTGATGCCGGGAGGCGGATCCTGGAAGCCGGTCAGCAGGGCATGGATATAGTCGGGCCCGCCCTCCTGGTAGGCGGTGAAGAAGTCGACCGTCGCCCACAGCAGGCCACGGCTGACGCCACGCGCCTTGGCGATCACCGACAGGTCGGGCGGCGCGGCGCCGCCATTGGCGGCGGCGGCGGCTTCGACATTCGGGAACGGAGCCGGGAAATGGTCATAGGGCTTGCCCGGCCGCTGGAACATGTCGCCGGCGTCGTTAGGCCCATCGGTGATCGTGAAACTCGCCGCCAGCGCCTTGACTTCGTCCTCGGTGAAATGCGGGCCGCCCTCGTCGGCGAGGTTGCGGAACGCCACCAGGTCCATCGAATGGCAGGCCGAGCAGACTTCCTTGTAGACCTGATAGCCGCGCTGCAACTGCGCGGTGTCGTACTTGCCGAAGACACCGGCGAACGACCAGCGCTGCAGCGGCGGCTTCTTGATCGGGAATTCGGACGGCGTCGTCCCCTCGCCTTCCTGGGCGGCGGCGGGCAGGCCCGCGCAGAGGCCGATCGCGACTGCGGCGGCGAGAAGACCGGCAATGCGTTTCATCGGCCTAACTCCCCGACCCGGCTTGCGCGGCAGCGCCGGACTTGGCGAGCACGGACTCGGTGATACTGGCCGGCAACGGCTTGGGCCGCTCGATCAGCCCCAGAAGCGGCAGCACGACGAGGAAATGCGCGAAGTAGTAGAAGGTGAAGATGCGCGCCAGAACGACGTTGGGTATGTGGAGCGTGGAGCCGGTCGGCGATTGCGAGCCGAGATAGCCGAGGCAGAGGCCGGTCACGACAAAGATCCAGAAGAACTGGCGGTAGATCGGCCGGAAGGTCGCCGAGCGCACGCGCGAGCGATCGAGCCACGGCAGGAAGACCAGGATGGCGATCGACGAGAACAGCGCGATGACGCCAAGCAGCTTGTTCGGGATGGCGCGCAGGATCGCGTAGAACGGCAGGAAGTACCATTCGGGCACGATCTCCGCCGGCGTCTGCAGCGGATTAGCCGGGATGTAGTTGTCCGGATGGCCGAGATAGTTCGGGATGAAGAACACCAGCCACGCGAACAGGAGCAGGAACACGACAAGGCCGAACGAGTCCTTGATCGTGTAGTAGGGATGGAAGGGCACCGTGTCCTGCTTGTCCTTGACGTCGACGCCGGTCGGGTTGCCGTTGCCGGGCACGTGCAGCGCCCAGATATGCAGCAAGACCACGCCGGCAATCATGAACGGCAGCAGGTAGTGCAGCGAATAGAAGCGATTGAGCGTCGGTCCGCCGACCGCGAAGCCGCCCCACAGCCAGGTGACGATCGCCCCGCCGACCAGCGGGATCGCCGAGAACAGGTTGGTGATGACGTTGGCGGCCCAGAAGGACATCTGTCCCCACGGCAGCACGTAACCCATGAAGGCGGTGGCCATCATCAGCAGGTAGATGATGACGCCGAGGATCCACAGCACCTCGCGCGGCGCCTTGTACGAGCCGTAATACATGCCGCGCAGCATGTGGATGTAGACCGCGAAGAAGAATACCGACGCGCCGTTGGCGTGCAGGTAGCGCAGCAGCCAACCGTAGTTGACGCTGCGCATGATGTTTTCGACCGAGTTGAAGGCCATCGTGTCGGCCGGAATGAAGTGCATGGCAAGCACGACGCCGGTCGCGATCTGCGCCGCCAGCATGAAGGTCAGGATGGCGCCAAAGTTCCACCAGTAGTTCAGGTTGCGCGGCGTCGGATACACGATGAACGACGAGTGGACGAGGCTCAGCACCGGCAGGCGGCTTTCCAGCCACTTGGCGATGCCGCTCTTCGGAACGTATGTGGAATGCCCGGCCATAGTTTTTGTCGCCTGCCCCGTTCAGCCGATGCGGACTGTGGTGTCGGAAATGAACTCGTACACCGGTATCGCCATGTTCTCCGGCGCCGGTCCCTGCCGGATGCGTCCCGCCGTGTCGTAGACCGACCCGTGACAGGGGCAGAACCAGCCGCCAAACGATCCTTCCTGGCCGAGCGGAACGCAGCCGAGGTGGGTACAGATCTGGATCATCACGAACCAGGCTTCCTTGTCCGGCGTCGCGCGGTTGGCGTCGGTCGCCGGTGCGTTTGCGGGCAGATTGGCGTTGCGCGCCAGCCCGTCGCGCAATTCGGAAACGTTGACCGCCTTCGCCTCGTCGATTTCTTTCTGGGTGCGCTGGCGGACAACCACCGGCTTTCCGCGCCACTTGACGATCAGCGACATGCCCACGTCGACCGACGACACGTCGACCTCGACCTGCGCCAGGGCCAGCGCCGCGGAGTCAGGGTTCATCTGGTCGATCAGCGGCCAGGCGGTCAGCACCGCGCCCACCGCCCCGGCCGCGCCGGTGGCGATGTAGAGAAAATCGCGCCGCGTCGGCTCCGGATGATCAGCCGTATCGGTACTTGCCAAGATCGGACCCCCAATCGCCCCCGTTCCGGCGAGGCGGGACCCAAAGAATCCCCTCGTCGGCCGCGTCTGTTTAGCCATCGCGCTTGGGCCTTGTCCAGTCACCCGGCCGCCTTTGCGCACATTGTCGCGGGGATCGGGGGTTTCCGGTATTCCGCCGGACGGGCGGACTTCTGGCGGTCGCCGGGCCCCGCCTTCGCTGGTCGCCGGGGTGCCCGACGGGCGGCCGGACTGCGCTAACATGGCACGGCACTGAAACCCGGACGCGGGTGAACCGAACGCGCCGCCGGAGGACCAGCCCATTTCTGAACCGACCATCCGCGCTTCAATTCAGGGCATCGCCGTCGCGCTTCACACGGCGCCGGCCCTGTTTTCGCCCCGCAAGCTGGACGAGGGCACGCTGGCGATGCTCGCCCTCGTGGACTTCCAGCCGGGAGACAAGGTGCTCGATCTCGGTTGTGGCTACGGCGTGGTCGGCATCTATGCCGCGAAGATCACCCGCCCCGATCTCGTCACCCTGGTCGACAACGATCCCCTCGCCATAGAAATCGCCACGCGCAATCTCATTGCCAACGGTGTCGGCGACGCCAAAGCCATTCTCAGCGAGGGATTTCGCGACCTCACCGAGACGAACTTCACCAGAATTCTGTGCAACCCGCCGTATCACACCGACTTTTCGGTGCCCAAGCACTTCATCGAGAAGGGCTTCAACCGGCTGGCGCTTGGCGGACAACTCTGGATGGTCACCAAACGCGACGTCTGGTACCGCAACAAACTGCGCGCCATTTTCGGCGGTGTGCGCGTGCATGTGGCCGGTTCCTACTTCGTCTTCGAAGCCACCAAGACCTCGAACACCTACGCCAGCCGGGCACGGCCCTGAGGCCCGCGCACCGGCGGCGACGAGGAGCACCAACGACTAGTCCACCGCGGCGGCCATCACCGGGTCGGCGGCAGGCGAGCGGTCGGTATTGAGGAAGCCGCCGGATTGCCGGCTCCACAGCGAGGCGTAGAGCCCACCGTGCCGCAACAATTCGTCGTGGCGACCGGTCTCGACGATCTGGCCCTTGTCGAGCACCACCAGCCGGTCCATGGCCGCGATGGTCGACAGACGGTGGGCGATGGCGATGACCGTCTTGCCCTCCATCAGGCGATAGAGGCTCTCCTGAATGGCCGCTTCCACCTCAGAATCGAGCGCACTGGTCGCTTCGTCGAGAACCAGCACAGGAGCATCCTTGAGGAGCACCCGGGCGATCGCCACGCGCTGCCGCTGGCCGCCCGACAGCTTCGCCCCGCGCTCGCCGACATGCGCGTCGAAGCCGGCGCGGCCGTAATGGTCCATCAGCGAAGGAATGAAGGCCTCCGCGTGCGCCTGACGGGCCGCGTCCTCCATCGCCTCATCGCCGGCCTCGGGCCGGCCATAGAGAATGTTGTCGCGGATCGACCGGTGCATGAGGGACGTATCCTGCGTGATCAGGCCGATCTGCTTGCGCAGCGAATCCTGCGAGACCGTGGCGATGTCCTGCCCGTCGATGACGATGCGCCCGCCCTCGACGTCGTAGAAACGCAGAAGCAGGTTGGCGATCGTCGATTTGCCGGCGCCCGAGCGCCCGACAAGACCGACCTTCTCGCCCGCCGCGATGGTGAGCGACAGGTTCTCGATGATCCCGCTCTTGCGGCCGTAGTGGAACGTGACGTTCTCGAAGCGGATCTCGCCACGCGGCACCTTGAGCTCGGTCGCATCGGGTACGTCGATCAGTTCCTGCGGCCGCGCGATGGTCTCCATGCCCTCCTGCACGGCGCCGACATTGTCGAAGACGCCGACCGAGGTCCACATGATCCAGCCAGACATGGTGGCGATGCGGAAGACGAGGCCGGCGGCGATGGTCAGCGCGCCGAGCGTCAGGTCGCCGCGCGCCCACAGCACCACCGCCAGCGCCGTCGTGCCGGCAATCAAGAGGCCGTTCATGATGACGACCGTGGTCGACATCGCCGTGATCAGCCGGGTCGAACGGCGGAACTTCTGCAGATGGTCGTCGACCGCGTCGCGGGCGTAGTCGTCCTCGCGCGACGTGTGCGCGAAGAGCTTCACCGTCTGGATGTTGGTGTAGCTGTCGACGATGCGGCCGGTCAGCATCGAGCGCGCCTCCGACACGATGACCGAGCGCTCGCGGATGCGCGGCACGAAATAGACCAGCACATAGACGAAGCCCGCGATCCAGATCGCCAGCGGAATGGTCAGCCGGATGTCGAGGCTGTTGAAGAGCAGCAGCGAACTGATCGCGTAGATGGTGACAAACCACAGCGCATCGCAGACCTGCACCACGGATTCACGCAGCGCCGGTCCGGTTTGCACGATCTTCGAGGCGATGCGGCCGGCGAAATCGTCGGTGAAGAAGCGCACCGTCTGGCGCAGCACGTAGCGATGCGTCTGCCAGCGCACGAGATTCGTGAACGACGGCGCCAGCGACTGCTGCACGAGCAGATCGTGCAGGATGACGACCACCGGGCGCGCGACGACGACGACGAAACCCATCCACAGGAACGTCCAGCCGTAGTCGGCGAGCACGCGGTCGGGCGTCGTGTTCTTGAGCAGATCGACGATGGCGCCGATGTAGCGGAAAATCGACACCTCGATCAGCGAAATGAAGAAGCCGACGACCAGCAGGACGGCGAGCACCGGCCACACCTGTCTGGTGTAGTGCCAGTAGAAGCCGGAAAGCGTCGAGGGCGGCATGCCTTCGTCATGCGGCCGGAACGCGTCGATCAGGTTCTCGAAGAAGCGGAACATCGGGAGCCACCACCAAAACCCGGCACATGCCGGCGGAAGTTTCGAGCATCGCCGCCCGGCAGCGCGCCGGACGGCCATTTCGTTCAGACGTAACGCGCGGGGGCCGCCCTACTCCGCCGCCTCCGCCGCGTTCGGCTCCAGATCGAGGAAGCCACCCGACTGCCGGCTCCACAGCGCGGCATAGAGGCCGTCGTTGCGGAGCAGTTCCTCGTGCGGCCCGGCCTCGACGATGCGTCCCTTGTCGAGCACGACCAACCGGTCCATCGCCGCGATGGTCGACAGGCGGTGGGCGATGGCGATCACGGTCTTGCCCGCCATCAGCCGGTCGAGCAATTCCTGGATCGCCGCCTCGATTTCCGAATCGAGCGCGCTGGTCGCCTCGTCGAGCACCAGGATCGGCGCGTTCTTGAGGAACACGCGCGCGATCGCGATGCGCTGGCGCTGACCGCCGGACAGTTTCACGCCGCGCTCGCCGACATGGGCGTCGTAGCCGGTCCGCCCTTTCGGGTCGGAGAGGTCGCCGATGAACTCGTCGGCATGCGCCAGGCGCGCCGCCGCCAGCACCTCGTCCTCGGAGGCATCCGGCCGGCCATAAAGGATATTGTCGCGCACCGACCGGTGGAGCAGCGAGGTATCCTGCGTGACCATGCCGATCTCGCGGCGGAGCGACTCCTGGGTGACATGGGCGATGTCCTGCCCATCGATCAGGATGCGCCCACCCTCGAGGTCGTAGAAGCGCAGCAACAGATTGACCAGCGTCGACTTGCCGGCACCCGAGCGGCCGACGAGGCCGACCTTCTCGCCCGGATGGATTGTGAGCGAGAAGTCCTCGATGACCTTGTTGGCGCGGCCATAGTGAAAACGCGCGTGGTCGAAGCGGATCTCGCCATGCGGGACGGCGAGCTGGCGCGCATCGTCGCGGTCGACGATCGCCACCGGCTTGGTGAGCATGCCAATACCGTCCTGCACCGTGCCGATGTTCTCGAACAGCCCGGCGACCTCCCACATGATCCACTGCGAGATGCCACGCATCCGCAGCACCAGGCCGAGCGCCACCGTGATCGCGCCGAGCGAGATCGCCGACCGCTGCCACGCGTAGATCGCAATGGCCCCGACCGCCGCGAGCAGCACTGCGTTGATGAGCGTGACCAACCACGTCATGCCGGTGATCAGTCGCATCTGCTTGTGGACGGTGACCAGGAACTCGTCCATGGCGCCGCGGGCGTAGTCCTGCTCGCGCGAGGAATGCGCGAACAGCTTCACCGTCTGGATGTTGGTGTAGCTGTCGACGACGCGGCCGGTCATCTGGGCGCGTGCGTCGGCCTGCGCCTCGCCGATCTTGCCGAGGCGCGGCACGAACCACATCAACAGCCCGACATAGGCGACGAGCCATATCGCCAGCGCGACCAGCATCCACGCGTCGCTTTGCAGGAAGAGATAGGCCGTGCCGAAGAACATGGTGACGATGTAGACACCGACATCCATGAACTTCATCACCGTCTCGCGCACGGCGAGCGACGTCTGCATGACTTTCTGCGAAACGCGGCCGGCGAATTCGTCCTGGAAGAAGCCGAGGCTCTGGCCGAGCATGTGGATGTGCGCGCGCCAGCGCACCAGCATCGGATAGCTGCCGAACGCCGTCTGGAACATGAGCAGCGACTGGCCGAGCGCGATCGCCGGGAAGCCGACGAGGATGAGCGCCGCCATGCCGGCAAGCTCCAGTCCGTGCTCGGACAGGAGCGTCGCCGGCGTCGACGCGCCCAGCCAATCGATCAGCGTGCCGGTGAACGAGAAGAACGCCAGCTCGATGATCGACAGAGCAGCCGTCAGCACCGACATGATCGCCAGCCACGGCATCATCGGGCGCGAATAGTGCCAGAGGAAGCGCCACAAGCCTTTCGGCGGCGTGCCTATGTCGTCGGTCGGATAAGGATCGACCAGGGTCTCGAATCGTTTGAACACGGGAGTGCTCCGGATGGCCGGCGCGCTGGGCGCCCGGCGGAAAAGCAGGGATGAAGAGCTGCGGCGCCCCAAAGGGCGCCCGAACTCAGGCTCCGGACCGTCGTGAGGTCGTCAGCGAGGCGTCAGGCGCAGAGCCTAAAGGAGACGCGGACGGCGACGGTGGCCGGGGCCATGGTGCAAGTCAGCTCCATTCGGCATCTCCTCTGGTTGGCAAGGCACGCGAAAACTGGCGGCGTGCGGACGCGACGGTGCACCTCCTAGACCCGTTCGTCGTGATTTTCCAGAGGCTAATCCGCGGCTGCTGACAAATCAGGCAACCGTTGCCGGAAGGCCACTATTCCGCGGCAGTCGGGATCGCCGGTTCGTCCACACCGAGGAACCCGCCCGACTGGCGCTGCCAAAGCGCGGCGTAGAGACCGTCCTTGCGCAGGAGTTCGCCGTGGGTGCCGGTTTCCACGATGCGGCCCTCGTCGAGGACGACCAGCCGGTCGAGCATGGCGATGGTCGACAGGCGGTGGGCGATGGCGATGACGGTGCGTCCTTCCATGAGGCCGTAGAGCTGCTCCTGGATCGCGGCCTCGGCTTCCGAATCGAGCGCGCTGGTCGCCTCGTCGAGGACGAGGATCGGCGCGTTCTTGAGGATCAGCCGCGCGATGGCGACGCGCTGGCGCTGGCCGCCGGAGAGCTTGACGCCGCGCTCGCCGACCCGCGAGTCGTAGCCGCTGCGGCCCTGCAAATCCCGGAGGCCCATGATGAACTCGTGCGCCTGCGCCCGCTTCGCGGCGGCGATGACCTGCTCCTCGGTCGCTTCGGGCCGGCCATACTTGATGTTGTCGCGTACCGAACGATGGAGGAGCGACGTATCCTGCGTGACGACGCCGATCGCCGAGCGCAGGCTCTCCTGCGTGACGTCGGCGATGTCCTGTCCGTCGATCAGGATGCGCCCGCCCTCGAGGTCGTAGAAGCGCAGGAGCACGTTGACCAGCGTCGACTTGCCGGCGCCGGAGCGGCCGACGAGGCCGACCTTCTCGCCGGGCTTCACGGTGAGCGTCAGGTGGTCGATGACGCCGGACTTGCGGCCGTAGTGGAAGCTGACGTCCTCGAAGCGGATTTCGCCGCGGCTGACCATCAGCGGCGCCGCCTGCGCCGTGTCGACCAGCGAATGCGGCCGGGCGATGGTCTGCATGCCGTTCTGCACCGAGCCGACATTCTCGAACAGCGACGTGATCTGCCGGAGGATCATGTTGGACATCTGGTTGAGGCGCAGCACCAGCGACGTCGCGATGGCAATCGCCCCGACGGAAATCGAGCCCTGCGTCCACAGATAGACGCCGAGGCCGCACACCGAAACGATCAGCGCGCTGTTCATGGTCGACAGCGTCACCATCAGCGTCGCCATGGTGCGGGCGAAATCGAGGAAGGCGTTGATGTGCGTGCGGAACCCTTCCAGCACGAAGCCATCCTCGCGCTCGGCGCGGGCGAACAGCTTGACCGACTGGATGTTGGTGTAGCTGTCGACAATCCGGCCCGAGAGACCGGAGCTTGCTTCCGCCACCGCGGCCGAGCGCTGCCGCACCGGCGGCACCAGCTTCCAGATGGTGACGATGTAGAAGGCAAGCCACACCGCGACCGGCAGGATCAGCCATGCGTCGAGGCCGAGGAACAGCCACAGCGTGCCGCCGAGATAGATCAGCAGTGTCCAGATACCGTCGATCAGGCTGCCGATCGTCTCGCGCAGCGACGGCCCGGTCTGCATCACCTTCTGCGCGATGCGCCCGGCGAAATCGTTCTGGAAGAAGGTCAGGCTCTGGCGCAGCACGTAGCGGTAGTTCTGCCAGCGCACCATCGCCGTCAGGCTCGGCACGAGGGCGAGATTGTTGAAGCCGCGCTGGAGGAGCGCGATCAGCGGGCGCAGGATCAGCACGACGAACACCATGCCGGCCAGCTCCCACCCGTAGGTCGGGAAGAAATCCGTGCGTGCGGTCGTGTTCGCCCAGTCGACGATCTTGCCGAGGAAGACGTAGAGCGCCATTTCGGTGACCGTGCTGGCCAGCGACAGGAGCAGCACGACCACCACCAGCCAGCGCACCGGCTTGATGAAATAGCGATAAAAGGCCAGCAACTGGTCCGGAGGACGTTCCACGGGGTTTTCCGGGAACGGATCGATCAGTTTCTCAAACCAGCTTTTCTGCATGCCGCCCGTTAGGTAGGCCTGTCGGGGGGCCGAGTCCACGGCCTCCGACAGGTTGCTGCCATGGTTTCGCTTGCCCTCTACCAGCCCGACATCCCGCAGAACGCCGGCACCCTCCTGCGGCTCTGCGCCTGCCTTGGGGTGGAGGCCCACGTGATCGAGCCGGCCGGATTCGACCTGTCGGATCGCGCCTTGCGGCGCGCCGGCATGGATTATCTGGAGCAGGCGACCCTCGTCCGCCACCTGTCGTGGGAGGTTTTCTGCGCCTGGCGGGCGAAGACGCCCGACCGGCGGTTGGTGCTGGCGACGACCAAGGCCGCCCTGCCCTATGCCGATTTCGCGTTCCGCGCCGGCGACATGATCCTGATGGGCCGCGAGAGCGCCGGCGTGCCCAATTCGGTGCACCAGGCCGCCGACGCCCGGGTGACGATCCCGATGGTCGCCGGCCTGCGCTCGCTCAACGTCGCGACCGCCGCCGCCATGATCCTCGGCGAAGCATTGCGGCAGACGGACGGGTTTCCCTAGGTCAGGCCACCGCCGGCCGCGCCGCGACCGAGCCATCTGTCCGCGCCCTCACCTCGGGCGACGCGAGGCAGGTGGCAACCGCCTCGTAGCCGGGCGCACCCGCATAGGGCATGACCCAGGTCGGCGGGCTGTGATTGGCCGGGCAGAGGATGATTGCCTCGTCCGGACCGACGGCGGCGAGGTCGAGGATCGCGCTGGAGCGGGTCAGCAGGAAAAGCGGCCGGCCTGCGGGCCCGCGGAGGCGCAGATGGGCGATGACGGCTTGCTGGGTAAGTTCGTCCAGCCCTTGCTCGATCATGTCGACGACGATGATCGATGGGCCATCAGCCTCCAGCCCGGCCACCAGCGCGGCCAGCGCGTCGGTCTCGGTGGCGCCGTCCTCGACCAGCCAGGCGAGCGTCCGCTCAAACCGGGAGCGGAACGCCGCATCGGTGTCGACGCGGGCGCGTAGATCTCCAGCACCATCCACGAGGCGATCGAGGCCGAGGAAGGACGCATCAGGCAGCATCTCGGCGAGCCGTTGCGCCAGCCGCGTCTTGCCACTGCCAAGCGGGCCGATGATGTAGTTGATCGGCCGCATTTGCCTCAGTTCGAACCGCTCGCCGCCCCACGGCCACGGCAGGTCGAAAGCAACCCGCTGCGCTTCGTCGGCCGCCGTCAGTCGCGTCAACTCCCCCGCACTGGGCGTTGCACCGCGGGCAAGATCGCCGCGTAGGCGCCCGACCTTGCCGATCACACCGGCAAGCTGGCCCAGCCGGCTTTCGAGCGCGTTCTGGTGTTCGGCGAGCGCCAACTCCAAGCCTTGCGGATCGCCTTTCAGCACACGCGCCACCTGGGCAAGGCTGAAGCCGAGTGCACGCAAGGCCGCGATCTCGGCGGCGCGGTCCATCTCGCCGGGACCATAGGTCCGCCACCCGGCCCCGGTGCGGGTCGGCGTGATCAGGCCGCGCTGCTCGTAGAGCCGCAGTGCCTTGGCTGACACCCCGAGACGACTGGCGGCTTCCGACGGGTTCAGGAATTCGGCTGAAGAAAGGGTCACGAATCACCTCTGCGTTGTTGACCGCCTCCTTATCGGGGCTGCCCCACGGGACGGGTCAACAGGGGAAGACGCCACGCTCGTGCGTACGAGTGACACTCGTAGCCAGCGACGGTGCCCTCGGCTATCGTGCGCCTCCCAAAATGCGCGTCAACGGGTGGGGGGCCTGACGCATGCGGCTGCTCGTCGTTGCCGATCTGCACTACGCGTTGCCGCAATTCGACTGGGTGATGGAGGTGGCCGACCGGTTCGACACCGTCATCATGGCCGGCGATCACCTCGACACGAATTCGCTTGTCGATCTCGGCGCGCAGAGCGTCGTCGTCCAACAATATATTAGTCGCCTGCGCGAGAAGGCGCGGCTCATTATCTGCTCCGGCAACCACGACCTCGATTCGCGCAACGAATCCGGCGAGAAGGTCACCCGCTGGATCCTCAATCCACGCAAGGACGGCGTCGCATCGGACGGCGATTCGATCGTGGTCGGCGACACGCTCTTCACGATCTGTCCGTGGTGGGACGGACCGATGGTGCGGACCGCGATCGACAAGCAACTTGCCGCCGACGCGCCCAAGCGGCCCGACCGCTGGATCTGGGTCCATCACGCCCCGCCGAAGACGACGCCGATCAGCTGGGACGGCCAGCGCTACTACGGCGACCTCGAACTCGAACAATGGATCGCCGCGCACGGACCGGACTTCGTCTTCTCCGGGCACGTGCATCAGGCCCCGTTCAGTCACGGCGGCTCGTGGGTGGACCATGTCGGTTCGGCTTGGGTGTTCAACGCCGGGCGGCAATACGGCGCTCCACCGACCTTTATCGTCGTCGACCTGGACGAGCAGTGGGCGCTGTGGGTGTCGGCCGCCGGTAACGAGATCGTCCATCTCGACCGGCCGCTGGAGCGACCGCTCGAGAAGGTCACCGAGATGCCCGACTGGCTGCGCTAGCTACATCGGCGGGTCGGGCTGGCGGTCCGAGCCCGGCGAGATTTCGTCCTGATGGTGAAGCAGACTTTCGAGCACTGCGTCGACCATGCCGAAGTGATTGGCGTGGCCTTCGAACTGCTGCTTGAGATCGACGAGATAGGTCGTGGCGGCGTTGAGTCGACGGGCGAGCAGCCGCGCGACGCAGGAGGCGATCTCCGGATGCGCAGCAAGGAAGCCGGCGGCATCGTCGAATGCATAGACCGTCGCCGCCGTCGCTGCGCGCACCGTCGCCGTGTGGGGCTTTTCGAGCAGCACCGACATCTCGCCGAAGATGGCGCCGGGCGCGCTGACCACGGCCACCACGGTGTCGCCGCGCACCACCTCGATCGTTCCCTGCTTCAGGACATAGAGCCGGCCCGTCGTCTCGCCCTCATCGAGCAGAACCGAACCGGCATCGACCCGCCGCTCCGGGGCATCGATTGCCGCGCAATGCTCAAGGATTGACCGCATGCCCCGCCCCTTCCGCACTCGTCCTCGCGCAAGCCTGCCTGATGATCGCGCCCGCGGCTAGTGCGTCCGATTGGCAGGCAAGCCGATCGCGGCGGACTACTCGTACACCACCTTGCCGGTCTCGTTCTTCTTCACCCAGTCCCAGTTGATGGTGACGCCGAGGCCCGGGCCAACAGGCACCGGCACGCAACCATTGGCATCGACCGCGTCGAGATCGTCGGAATAGTCGTCGGCGAAGACCGGGCATTGCGTTTTTTTGCCGGGCACCTTGGGGTGCACGAGGCCAAGCTCGTAGTAGTTGGTGTTGCGCATGGAGGCCATGCAGTGACGCGGCGCCGGCCCCGGCGCATGAACCTCGCAATCGAGACCGAAGCCCTCGGCAACGTGGGCGAGCTTCATCACGCCGGTGATGCCGCCGTCATAGTCGACATCGGCGCGCACATAGTCGGTGCCCTCGGCAACGATCTGGTCAACGCGCAGCTCCATGCCCCGCACATGCTCGCCGAGCAGGATCGGTGTCTTGATGATCTGGCGGAGCTTCTTGTGGGCGAAGGCGGACAGGCCGCCATCCTTGTAGGGGTCCTCGTACCAGAAGTAGTTCGCCTCGTCGCACGCCTTGCCGACCTTGAGCGCTTCGCCCCAGGTGTCGTATTCGCAGGCGGGATCGATCATCAGGTCCATGCCGTCGCCGACCGCCTTGCGCGTGGCGATCACCGCCGCGGCCTCGCGCGCGATCGGGCCATTGCCCCAGCCGTGGATCTTGAAGGCGGGGTAGCCCATCTCGCGGCACTGGACCGCGAAATCGCCGAAGGCTTCCGGACTGTCGAGACCGCCATTCTCATCGCCATGATAGGTCGAGGCATAAGCGGGCAGGCTCTTGCGGTAGCCGCCGAGCATTTCCGACACCGATGCGCCATAGGCCTTGCCGGCGATGTCCCACAGCGCGCAGTCGATCGGCGCCATGCCGAAACGGTCCTGCTTGCGCAGCGCGCGTTTCAGATCGTTCCAGATCAGTTCGCGCTCGAGCGCGTCCTTGCCGATCAGATAATGCGCGACCATCGCGACCTGCGCGTAGGAAACGCCGGTGCCGCCGGCGTACTCGCCGGTGATACCGGCGTCGGTCTCGATGGTGAAGACATAGCCGCCCTGCCGCGACGTCGATCCCTTCAGGTAGACGTCGTTGAAGCCGTTGTAATCCTTGCCAAGCTCGCGCGCCGTCCATGCGTATTGATGAACGGTCAGGCGCTTGATTCTCAGATCCTTGCTCATGTCGCCTCCCTCGCCGGCGTGCCTCCGGGCCGCGCCTTTCCCATCCAACAAGACAGGAAGCCGGACCGGCCGTAAACTCCCGGCAGCCGACCCACAAGAAAACCGGCAGGGAGAAAGACATGGCGAAGGTGGTCTGCGTTCTCTACGACGATCCGATAACGGGTTACCCGAAGACCTACGCCCGCGACGGCATCCCGAAACTGGACCACTATCCCGGCGGACAGACGCTGCCGACGCCGAAGGCCATCGACTTCACGCCGGGCGCGTTGCTGGGCTCCGTGTCCGGCGAACTGGGCCTACGCAAATATCTGGAATCGAACGGCCACACGCTGGTGGTCACCTCCGACAAGGACGGACCGAACTCGGTCTTCGAGCGCGAACTTCCCGACGCCGAGATCGTCATCTCGCAGCCGTTCTGGCCGGCCTATCTGACCGCCGAACGCATCGCCAAGGCGCCCAAGCTGAAAATGGCGATCACGGCAGGCATCGGCTCCGACCACGTCGACCTGTCGGCCGCCATGAAACACGGCGTCTCCGTCACCGAGGTCACCTACTGCAACTCGATCAGCGTTGCCGAACACGTGGTGATGATGATCCTCGGACTGGTGCGCAATTACATTCCGTCCTGGCAGTGGGTGGTGAAAGGCGGCTGGAACATCGCCGACTGCGTCGAGCGCGCTTACGACCTGGAAGGCATGAACGTCGGCACAGTCGGCGCAGGTCGCATCGGCAGCGCCGTCCTGCGGCGCCTCAAGCCGTTCGACGTCAAGCTCCACTACACCGACCGCTACCGGCTGCCGGAATCGGTCGAGAAGGAGCTTGGCCTCTCGTACCACAAGACCGCCGCCGACATGGTGCCGCATTGCGACGTGGTGACCATCAACGCGCCGCTGCACCCCGAGACCGAGGACCTCTTCAACGCGGCAATGATCGGCCGCATGAAGCGCGGCGCCTACCTGATCAACACCGCGCGCGGCAAGATCGCCAATCGCGAGGCGGTCGCGGCCGCCCTGACCAGCGGTCAGCTCGCCGGCTACGCGGGCGATGTCTGGTTTCCGCAGCCCGCGCCCCAGGACCACCCGTGGCGCACGATGCCGCATCACGGCATGACACCGCATACCTCCGGCACGACGTTGTCGGCGCAGGCGCGCTACGCGGCGGGAACGCGCGAGATCCTCGAGTGCTGGTTCGAGAAGCGGCCGATCCGCGAGGAGTACCTCATCGTCGACGGCGGTAAGCTCGCCGGCGCGGGCGCCCACTCTTACAGCGCCGGCAACGCAACCGGCGGATCGGAAGAGGCCGCGAAGTTCAAGAAGACGAGCGGCTGACGGCGAACGCCGCCATCTTGCCGCCGACTTTGCGCGGCCCATGGAAGCGGTGACGGCTCCCCGCCCGGGCAGCGGGGGTCGGCCCTTGGTAAGTTGCGGACAAGACAGCAGAGTTCGCCGCCCTTACTATGGGAGCCCGATGAACTGACGAAAGACCGATGCCCGCGATCTTCATCAGCCACTCCAGCCAGGACAATGCGCGCGCCGCCGAGATCAAGGATTGGCTCGCCGGTCTTGGCTTCGAGCAGGTCTTCCTCGACTTCGACAAATCGAGCGGTATCGGCGCCGGCAAGGACTGGGAGCGCGAACTCTACGAGGCGCTGGAACGCTGCCAGGCGGTAATCGCCATCGTCACCGCCGCGTGGCTTGGGTCGAAATGGTGCTTCGCCGAAGTCACCAATGCCCGTGGCCAGGGCAAGCCGGTTTTCCCGATCGTCTTCACACCGGACGACGTGCGGCTGGTCGGCCCCGAACTACAAAGCATCCAGGCCGAGATCTGGAACGGCGACGGCCAGAAGCATCTCGGTGACCGGCTGAAGGAGATCGCGGCGGAAATCGCACGCGGCTACCGCTTCGACCGGGCGCGCGCGCCGTGGCCGGGTATTCTGTCCTACGAAGCAGAGGACGCGGCGATCTTCTTCGGCCGCGATCCGGAAATCCGCAAGCTGGTCGAGGTGCTCGATGCACGCCGGGTACAGGGCGGCGCGCGCGTCGTGCTGGTCGTCGGCGCATCGGGGTCGGGGAAATCGTCGCTGCTGCGCGCCGGGCTTCTGCCCTATATCGGCCGTGACAAGCACCACTGGATCGCGTTGCCGCCCGTTCGCCCGGGCGCATCGCCGCTGGTCGGCCTCGCCAAGATGCTCGCGCAGGCAGTCGGGCGACCGGCCACGTGGCAGGCGATCGCCGAAGGATTGCGCGCCGATCCGCGCGCCATGCTCATGCAAACGATCGAAGAACTGCGCATCGGCGATGGCCGCGAAGCGACGGTCCTCTTCCCGGTCGACCAGTTCGAAGAGATCGCCACGCTCGCCGACGCCGACGAGCAGCGCGCCATTGTCGCCATCTTCCAGGCGCTGACCGGCAAGGCGAGGCCGTTGCCGGCGCTGGTCGTGGGCACCATCCGCTCCGACCTGCTCGGCGAAATCCTCAAGATCGACGGCCTCGACTTCGCGCGCGAGGTCTTCACCCTCGGCCGGCTGCCGACCGACCGCCTGCCCGCGATCATCGAGGGGCCGGCGCGGGTCGCCGACGTTCACCTCGAGGCGGGACTGGTCCAGCGCATTCTCGCTGACGCGGGCTCGCCGGAGGCGCTGCCCCTCCTCGCCTTCGCGCTGCGCGAGCTGAACGAGCGCTTCGGTCAGGACAAGCGGCTTCGGATTGCCGAATACGAGGCGCTCGGCGACGCGGCCGCCGGCCTCAGCCCGCTGGAGAACGCCATACGCCGCAAGGCGGAGGACGCCTTTGCCGCCGCGGCGCCGACAGCAGAGGAAACCCGCGCCCTCAAGGAGGCGTTCCTCGGGTCGCTCACACGCATCAGCGACGAAGGCGCGCGTCTGAAGCGCCCGGCACGCATCGCCGATCTGCCCAAGGCGGCCGGCCCCCTCTTCAGCCGCCTCACCGAAGCGCGCCTCCTCACCATGTCCGGCGACGGCCCGGACCGCATGGTCGAGGTCACCCACGACGCGTTGTTTACGGCGTGGCCGCAACTGAAAGCCTGGCTCGACGACGAGCAGGATTTCCTGCATGCGCGCCGGCAGATCGAGGAAGCGGAACGCATGTGGCAGGCAGCGCCGCCTGCGGAAAAGCCGAAGGCCCTGCTCTCCGGTCTGTTGCTCGCGCGCGCTCGCGACTGGCAGCGCCACACGCCGGAGCGGCTGGCCCCCGTCGCCGATTTCGTAACGGCCTCGATCCGCCGCCACGGCACCGTTCGGCGCAGGCAGGTACTGGCCGGCCTCGGCGCCGCGGCCGCGGTCGGCGTCGCCGGCACGGTCGGAGCACGCACGCTCGGCGAACTGGCCGCCTATCAGCGCGCCCGCGAGGAAGAGCGCAACCGCACCGACCTGACCGGCGACCTGATTGTCTATTCAACCAGCCCGGGGGCAAACGCCCTCGACGGCGCCGGACGCAACGGCGCTTTCACCGGCGCCCTGCTCCCACGACTGACCGACCCATCCTCCTCGGTAACGCGCGCCCTCATGGCCTCAGTCCAGGACACGCTCGACGCCAGCCAGGGCGCGCAGCGGCCGGAACTCGTCAGCAACCTCAACGGCGACATTTTTCTCTCTGACCCGCCGCCGGATCGCAGGACGATCATCCTGCCGGTCGGTATCAACGAATACGAGCACATGACGACCCTGAAGAATAGCGCCAACGACGCCAACGACATCGCGGCGCTCTTCGAGAAATTCGGTTATGCCGCCTCGCCTGTGATCGATTGCACTCGGGCAGCGTTCATCGACCAGCTCGGCCGCGCGACCGCCTCTCTCATCCCGCAAACGACCTCATGGCGAGACAGCACCCCTTCCCTCTTCCACCGGGTGGGACTGAGCATCGCGCCAAGTTCCGGCGAGTCCGCCGCCGACATACTGAAGGGCCTGCATCCGGTAGCGCCGCCGCCACCATTGGTCGATATTCCCGCCACTGCAGCCCCACCACGCAACTCGGTCTTCGTGCTCTATTTCTCGGGCAACGGCTTCGCCGCAGACGGAGACACATACCTCGCCATGACGGATACGCCGGACGGCACAGATGCGAAGGCGACCATGGATACGTGCGTCCGGGTCAGCGACGTCATGAACACGCTTCGCCGGATCGCCGCGGTGCGGATCGTCATTCTCGATACCAACCGCAACAACCCGTTCGCCCGCTAGGGGCCTGCTTCGGCGCAGCATTTACGCTTGATCAATGTGGCTGCGCGCGCCTACGCACAAGACGAGCGCGCTTCCCCGATGTATGACGCCCGTGCCAGACTCATGAACCTTCCCGTGAATTCCCCCATGACGACAGAACTGGATGACCAGAAGGCCCGCGCCTCGGCATGGTTTGCCGATCTGCGCGACCGCATCACGACCGCCTTCGAGGCGATCGAGGACGAACTGCCGGCGACCGCCCAACACGGCGACCAGGCGCCCGGCCGCTTCGTGCGTACACCCTGGCAACGCACCGACCACAGCGGCGTTGCCGGCGGCGGCGGCGTCATGGCGCAGATGAACGGCCGCGTCTTCGAGAAGGTCGGCGTGCATATCTCCACCGTCCACGGCGAGTTCTCACCCGAGTTCCGCAAGGACATTCCCGGTGCCGAGGAAGATCCGCGCTTCTGGGCGAGCGGCATCTCGCTGATCGCCCACATGCAGAACCCGCACGTGCCGGCGGTTCACATGAACACCCGCATGGTGGTGACCAGCCGCCGGTGGTTCGGCGGCGGCGCCGATCTGACGCCGGTCCTCAACCGGCGGCGGACGCAGGACGATCCCGACACGATCGACTTCCACGCCGCCATGGAAGCAGCCTGCACGCCGCACGCGGTCGCCGACTACCCGCGCTACAAGAAATGGTGCGACGAGTATTTCTTCCTCAAGCACCGCAACGAGTCGCGCGGCATCGGCGGCATCTTCTACGACTGGCTGAATTCGGGCGACTGGGAGGCGGATTTCGCCTTCACCCGCGACGTCGGGCTCGCATTCCTCGACATCTACCCGAAGCTCGTCCGACGGAACTTCCTCACGCCGTGGTCCGAGCCCGAGCGCGAGGAGCAGCTCGTGCGCCGCGGCCGCTACGTCGAGTTCAACCTGCTCTACGACCGCGGCACGGTCTTCGGCCTCAAGACCGGCGGCAACGTCGCCTCGATCCTGTCGTCGATGCCACCGCTGGCGAAATGGCCGTGAAGCTCACGCCCCGGGCTTGGCGAAGCTGAGGTCGGCGCTCGAGATCAGCGCCGAATAGGTTCGGCACCAGATCACCACGCTCGGGTAGTTGGCGAGATCGACACCAGCCGGCACGTCGTAGCTCTGGCTGCCCTTGAAGGCGCTGAGCGGTCCAAGGTCGACATACATCGTGTTAGTCACATCGCCCGTGGCGCGGATCGCAGGCTTGGGGACGAGGATGACCCGGTAGTCGGGACCGGGTGTCACCGTGAAATCAGAATCGAGCATGACACTGTCGGCGGAGACCGACACCTTGCCGGCACCGCGGCGAAGCGGATCGTTGATGTCGGGCTGGATGAAGGTGCCGGTGGCCACGAGGTCGGGCTGTGCAGCCTGCGGCGCTTCGGCGGTGGCGACCGGCGTCGGGGTCGCGGCGGGGTGCCTGGCATTCGACACGATGCCCCCGCCCACAATCGAACCGACGATGGCGCCGATGACAAAGGCGCCGACGACACGCAGTCGGCTTTTCACCACGGGGCCGGCCTCCGCGGGGGTTTGGGGCATCGTCGCGACCGATTCGCGGAGCTTCTGGATCGAACTGGCGGCGCGAGGAATTTCAACAGCCATGACGACACGCGGGTACCGGACCTCTAACGGCCCGACAATGCGCCGCGAGTCGGAAAGAAGTGGTTACTCGTTCTCGCGCAAGCGCGGCGAGCCGGCGACCCGAACCTTCACGTCGGTTCCGAAGACCACATCCCAAAACCCGCTGGTGACTCCGAAATTGCCCATCTCGTCGAAATGGTGGTGGAGCATGTGGCGGCGCTTCAGGCGATAGAGGTAGGTGCCTGGATGGATGGTCCAGTGGTGCAGGATGTGGTGCACGCCGCCGTACCAGAAGTGGCCGAGCATGAGGCCGCAGGCAAGACCGATGGCGATGTGCGGCTCGGTCAGCATGCTGAGCGGCGTCAGCACCAGGACCACCATGATCGCCAGGCTGATCCAGATCGGCGTGCCGATCAGCGCCAGCTGGTCCTCGTGATGGGCGTCGTGCATATCCTTGATGTAGGGGACGTGGTGGAGCACGAAGCGGTGCAGCACGTATTCGACCAGCGTCCAGGCCGCCAGACCCGAAACGAAGGCGCCCAGCCAGGTCGCCCAGGCACCCTCCGGCCCGCGCCATATCGCGTAGGTCGCCAGACCGGTGATGACCACCGGATAGACGAAGAAATCGCCGTAGTAACCGACCTTGCCCAACCGCATGACGGTTTCTCCAGGATGCTTCCGAGTGCGCCGCATCATATTCCCTGACGGGGGTGAATCGCCAGCAAAATCGCGCTTTTTCAAGTCGTTCTACTGTGCGGCCGCCATCACCTGCTGGAGGCGGGCGCGCAACGCCGCCGCGTCGGGGGCAAAGTCCTGCTCGACCCACCACGCCTCAACCGCCCGCAACATCGCGCCGACCGTCGGGCCGGGGGGCATGCCCGGGCCGACGACGTCCCGGCCGCTCAACGGAAATTCCGGCACCGGCCAGCGCTCCGCCAATCTGTGGATATCCCGCCAGGCGGGCGCATCCGGCGGGGCGGTATCCTCGGAAAAGGCCAGCGCCAACCCATCGCGCCAGGCGGTTTTGCCGAGCCGATAGAGCGACGCCCGGGCGCCCCGCGCGTCCGGCAACGGCCGAAACGCGGCCCGCGCGGCCAGCGCCGCATTCATGCGGTCCCGCTCGGCATTGGTCAGCCGCAGGCGCCTGGTGATTCGCTCGACGTCCTCCGCGATTCGGCACGCCAGCACCGCCAATCGTACTGGCACGGACGGCAGGGCGCCGACCACCTCCTCGAATCGCACCAGACGGGCAAACGCCGCCACATAGCCGACGCCGGCCAGCACGACGAGCAGGATGCCGGCGTCCTGCATCGCAACGGCCACCTCTGCCGCACGGGGCGCCAGCACCAGCCGCCGCATCTCGTTGCCGACGCGCTCGCCCGAAAGTTCGCGCAAGCCCTCGCGCGCGCGGATCGCCGCCGACAGGCCGGCGGCATCGAACGCGCCGACGCCGTACTCGGCGCTGAAGCGGAAGAAGCGCAGGATGCGCAAGCGGTCCTCGGCGATGCGGCGTTCGGCATCGCCGATGAAGCGGATGCGCCGTGCAACGATGTCGGCGTAGCCGCCGACCGGATCGTGGACCCCGCCTGCCCGATCGATCGACAGCGCGTTGACGGTGAAATCGCGCCGCATGGCGTCCGCCGTCCAGTCATGGCCGAAGCGCACCACGGCACGACGGCCATCGGTCTCGATGTCTTCGCGCAGCGTGGTCACCTCGTAAGGGTGCCCATCGACAAGCACTGTCAGCGTGCCGTGCTCGATACCGGTTGGCACCGTCTTGAGGCCGGCCGCAACAGCCAGCGCTGCGATCTCGTCCGGCGTCGCGGTGGTGGCGAAATCAAGTTCGCCGACCGGACGGCCCATCAGCGCGTTGCGCACGGCACCGCCGACGATGCGCACTTCATGACCACGCGCCTCAAGCGCGGCGAAGATGCGGCCGACCGGCGCGGCAGTGAGCCAGTCGGCCCCGGCAAGGCTCGGCGGAGAAGTGGTCATGGCGATCGCGCGGGCCCGTTCACTCGAAATGGCCGGGGACGATGTTGCCGTTCTCGTCGACGTGGGCAGGAACGTAGGTGCCGTTCGTCGGCCCGGCGCCGAGGTGAACGAAGATGACGATGACCGCGACCATCAGCACTGCGCCGCCGGCCGCCAGCCACGCGATGGTGCGCGCCTGCCAGTCGGCAATATTGTTCAGGCTGCCGCGCGTGATCATCAGCCACAGCGCATAGACCGCGAACGGAATGAGGAAGAAAACCGCATCGAAGGCAAAGATCCGCGCCATCAGCCGAATACCCGTTCGTACAATCCCCGGATGATCCCCGCGGTGATGCCCCAAATATAGCGCCCCTCGAACGGCATCTCATAGAAATACCGGGTACGCCCTTGGTATTCCCGGCTGCCGCGCCGGTGATTTTCGGGGCTCATCAGGAAGGCAAGCGGCACTTCGAAGGCTTCTTGCACCTCATGGGGGTTCAGCGCCAGCGCCGGACCCGGCGCGACGCGGCCGACGACCGGGGTGATTCGGAAGCCGGTGCCGGTCAGGTAGCGGTCGAGGTAGCCGACGATCGTCCACTGCGCCGGGATCGAGACCGATCTCCTCGCGGGCCTCGCGCAGCGCCGCCGCACCCGGTCCGGCGTCCGACGGATCGATCTTGCCGCCCGGAAAGGCGATCTGGCCGCCGTGATCGGTCAAATGCGGCGTGCGCAGGGTTAACAGGACGGTGACGCCTGTGTCGTGCGCCACGATCGGGATGAGCACCGCGGCGTCGCGGAAGGCGCGCTCGTCGTCGGAGAAGAAACCGGGGTTCAGCACATGGTCTCCCAGCGCCGGTCCGGTCGGCGGCGACGCGTGCAGGCGGGGCGCGGCGCGCGCGAAGAATCCCGCCGGTGCCAGGAGACGGCGGTCGATCGCGGCCTCGTTCACGTGTCCCGCGCCTTCGTCCAATTGCCGCGGATCACTTTCCGGTGAAGCGCGTCAGAAAGCGTTACGACGCCTTGGGCGTGGCTGCCATCGATGAACTCTGAAACCCAAGCGTCGGCCATGCTTTTGCCTCGCTTTCCTTCTGTGCTGACCGGATGGAGGATCCCACCCGGCGGCGCGTCCGCGACGACAATCCCCTATTGCGGTGGCATGCCTCGTGCAACAATCCCGTGACAGCGCACCGTCGTGCGGTGCGTCGTGCCCCTGACGGCGAGGAGCCAGAGACCTGATCCCATGAGCGCCATCACCCAGCCCGCCCCGGCCGACGCCGAACGCATCATCGCCGAAACCGACGCCGCCGTCGCCACCATCGCCGCCGCCCGCTCGGCCATCGGCGAGGTCATTTACGGCCAGGAGTCGGTGATCGACAGGGCGCTGATCACCATCCTCGCCGGCGGCCACGGTCTCCTCATCGGCGTGCCCGGCCTCGCCAAGACCAAGCTGGTCGAGACGCTGGGCACCGTGCTCGGCCTGTCGGCGCGCCGCATCCAGTTCACGCCGGACTTGATGCCGTCCGACATCATCGGCTCGGAAGTCATGGACCAGGCCGCCGATGGTTCACGCAATTTCCGCTTCCTGCCCGGCCCGGTCTTCGCGCAATTGCTGATGGCCGACGAGATCAACCGCGCCAGCCCGCGCACGCAGTCGGCGCTGCTGCAATCCATGCAGGAGTATCACGTCACCGTCGCCGGCGTCCGTCACGACCTGCCGGCGCCGTTCCACGTGCTGGCGACACAAAACCCGCTTGAGCAGGAAGGCACCTATCCCCTTCCCGAGGCGCAGCTCGACCGTTTCCTCCTCCAGATCGACGTGGTCTATCCCGACCGCGACGCCGAACGGCGCATGCTGTTCGAGACCACCGGCTCCCACGAGGCGACCGCCAAGCCGGTGATGGACGCGGAAGGCCTGCGCTCCATCCAGCAACTCGTCCGGCGCATGCCGGTTGGCGAATCGGTGGTCGAAGGCATCCTTGAGCTGGTTTCCTCGGCACGACCCGGCACCGCCACCAGCGAGCGCATCGGACAGGCCATCGCCTGGGGTCCGGGACCGCGCGCCAGCCAGGCGCTGATGCTTGCCTCGCGCGCCCGCGCGCTGATCGACGGGCGCTATGCGCCATCGCTCGACGACGTCGTGGCGCTGGCCGAGCCTGTCCTTCAACACCGCATGGCGCTCGGCTTCGCCGCCCGCGCCGATGGCCTCACCATCCGCGATGTGATCGCCGAACTGAAAGCCCGAATTGGATAGCGACAAGCGCATGGACCGGCCTGCATCAGTCCGGGGGGCGCTTACCGAGGCGAA
Source organism: uncultured Alphaproteobacteria bacterium (assembly GCA_963781775.1). Taxonomy (GTDB): domain Bacteria; phylum Pseudomonadota; class Alphaproteobacteria; order Rhizobiales; family Kaistiaceae; genus CAVSRC01. The sequence goes on from CAWAHE010000028.1 coordinate 163,654, forward strand.
GGGGATCGCCGGCGGCATGCCCGACATGCTGGTCGAGGCGCGCCGCGTTGCCGCGACCGTGCTTGCCGGCTGGCACGGCCGCCGCGTCAGCGGCCGCGGCGAGACGTTCTGGCAGTTCCGGCCCTTCACCACCGGCGAGCCGGCGAATTCCATCGACTGGCGGCGCTCGGCCCGCGACGACGACCACCTCTATGTCCGCGAGAAGGAATGGGAGGCGTCGCACACCGTCTGGCTTTGGGCCGACCTCTCCGCCTCAATGGACTTCCGCTCACGCCTGTCGACGGTCGACAAGCGCACGCGCGCCACGGTGCTGACGCTGGCGCTGGCCGAACTGCTCGCCACCGCCGGCGAACGCACCGGCCTGCTCGGCGCCAGCAACGCGATCCTTGCGCGCAACGCCGCCGAGCGCATCGCGGCGCTCATTCCCGGCGTCGCCGCCAAGCCGACGCCGCCCGACACCCGCGGCCTGAGGCGTTTCGCCGATGTCGTGCTGATCGGCGATTTCCTCGACCCGATCGAGCAGATCGAGGCAACACTCGATTCGATCCTGCGCGCCGGTGTGCACGCTCACCTCGTTCAGGTCATCGACCCGATCGAGGAGACGTTCCCCTATGCCGGCCGCACAGAGTTCCACGATCCGGAGACCGGGCTCCGCCATGTCGTGTCGCGCGCCGAACAATATCGCACCGACTACCACAATCGGCTGGCGGCGCTGCGCGAACGGCTGAACACGCTCTGCCGCCGGCTCGACTGGACCTTCATCATCCACCGCACCGACCAGCCGGCGACCCAGCCGCTGCTGGCGCTGCATGCGCGCCTGGCCGACCGGCATAGCCACGCCAGCATCGGCCTCGCGGGACGCGCCGCATGAGCGCGCTCGCCTTCACCAATATCGGCATGCTGGTGGCGCTCGCGGCGCTGCCGGTCATCTGGTACTTCCTCCGCCTCATGCCGCCAAAGCCGCGGCTGGAGCGCTTCCCGCCGACCCGCCTTCTGCTCGAAATCGCCAAGAAGGAGGAGCAGCCGGCACGCAGCCCGTGGTGGCTCACCGCGCTTCGCCTGCTGCTCGCCGCGGTCGTCATCTTCGCGCTGGCCGGCCCCGTGTTCAAACCGACCAGCGAAGTCGCGCCGGGCAGCGGCCCGCTGCTGATCGTCATCGACAATGGCTGGGCCTCGGCGCCGAACTGGACCGCCATGACCGACGCCGCCCACCGCGTCGTGCGCCTTGCCGAAGACGCCGGCCGTCCGATCTCGCTGCTCGCCACCGCCGAGCCGGCCAATCAGTCGCTGGCGCCGACCAATTCGACCGAAATCCTCAACCGCCTCGAAGCGCTGGCGCCCGAGCCCTGGGCGGCGAAGCGCGCCGACTTCGTCCCCGCACTGTCCGAGGCAGCCGCCGCAACACCTTTCGGCGGCATCGTCTGGCTCTCCGACGGCGTCGGCGGCACCGATGCCGACACCTTCGCCCGCTTCCTCGGCGAAAATAGCCGCGAGCCGCTGGTCGTCTACGCCGACGGCAGCAACGACCTGATGGGCCTGAAGCCGCCCGCAAGCGGCGCCGACGCGCTGACCGTGCCGGTAATCCGCCGCGCCTCGGGCGCGGCCGCCGGCGGGTTGGTCACGGCGCGCGACGTCAAGGGCCGTGTGGTCGGCGATGCATCGTTCGCCTTCGCCGCGGACGAAACCGCGACGCAGGCCAAGCTGACCCTGCCGATCGAGATCCGCAACGAAATCGCCCGCCTCGAAATCTCCGGCACCCAGACCGCCGGCGCCGTGCAACTGCTCGACGACCGTTTCCGCCGCCGCCGCATCGGCCTGCTGTCGGGCGCCTCGGTCGAGGCGGCGCAGCCGCTGCTGTCGCCGCTCTACTATATCTCCCGCGCCGTGCAGCCTTTCGCCGATGTGCGCGAGCCGCGCGATGCCAACGCCACCGTGGCCGTGCCCGACCTCATCGAGAGCAACGCATCGGTGATCGCGATGGCCGATATCGGCAACCTCACCGCCGACGTCGAGGACGAGGTCGCCAAGTGGGTGCGCAACGGCGGCATCCTGGTGCGCTTTGCCGGCCCCCGCCTCGCCGCGGCGACCGACTCGCTGATCCCGGTGAACCTGCGCCACGGCGACCGCACGCTCGGCGGCAGCCTGACCTGGCAGACGCCGCAGCCGCTGGCGAGCTTCTCCGACAAGAGCCCGTTCGCCGGGCTCAAGGTTCCCGACGACGTGGTGGTCAACCGCCAGGTGCTGGCCGAACCGGACGGGGCGCTGGCCGATCGCACCTGGGCCGCACTCGCCGACGGCACGCCGCTCGTCACCGCGGCGCAGAGCGGCAAAGGCTGGCTGATCCTCTTCCACGTGACCGCCGATACAAGCTGGTCGAACCTGCCGCTTTCGGGCACCTTCGTTGAGATGCTCAGGCGAATCATCGCCTTCTCGACTGGCACCGGCGGCAGCGGCAACAGTGGCGGCGCCGCACAGCCGGTCGCTCCTTACCGGCTCCTCGACGGCTACGGCCACTTCGTCACTCCCGGCGCCGAGGCGCGGCCGCTCGTCGGCGACGCCGCCGACATCGTTCCGGGCATCGAGCATCCGCCCGGCCTCTACGGCTCCGAGGAAGGCTTCCGCGCGCTCAACCTGCTCGATGACAAGGCGGAACTGCCGGCCTTCGACATTGCCGATGTAACCAATGCCAGCGTGCGCGCCTATCCGACCGCCAAGCCCACCGACCTCGCACCGTGGCTGCTGGCGCTCGCCGTGCTGCTGCTGATCCTCGACGCTCTCGCCGTGCTGTGGCTTAACGGCGCGCTGCGCATCCGCCGCCGGACGGCGGCGACCGCGGCTCTCCTGGTTGCCGCCTTCGTCGGCGCGATGATGTTTGCCGGCAGCCGCGCCAGCGCCGACGAGGCCAGCGACAAGTTCGCGATGGAAGCGGTCAGCCAGACCCACCTCGCCTATGTCGTCACCGGCAACGCCGAGATCGACGCCACCAGCCGCGCGGGACTTGCCGGATTGTCGGGCGTCCTCGCCGACCGCACCGCGCTCGAGCCCGGCGATCCGATCGGCGTTGATCCCGAGCGCGACGAGCTCTCGTTCTTCCCGCTCATCTACTGGCCGATCGCCCCGGACACGGCGATGCCGAGTTCGGCCGCGATGGCGCGCATCGACGCCTACATGCATCAAGGCGGCTCCGTGCTCTTCGACACGCGCGACCAGCTCGAACGGTCGACCTCGTTCAACACCTTCAGCGGCACGCCCGCCGTCGAGCGCCTGCGCGACATGCTGGCCACGCTCGACATTCCGCCGCTCGAACCCGTGCCCGCCGACCACGTGCTGACCAAGGCTTTCTACCTGCTCAACGACTTTCCCGGCCGCTATTCCGGCGGCCCGCTATGGGTGCAGGCGACCGAGAGCCAGGACCGCGCCGACCGGCCGGCGCAGGCCGGCGACGGCGTTTCGACCATTCTGATCACGGAGAACGACCTCGCCGGCGCCTGGGCGCGCAACGCCGCCGGCGACTTCCTCTTCCCGACGGTGCCCAACGATCCGCTCCAGCGCGAAATGGCCTATCGCACCGGCGTCAACATCGTGATGTACACGCTGACAGGCAACTACAAGGCCGATCAGGTGCACGTGCCCGCGTTGCTCGAAAGGCTTGGGCAGTGATGCGAACGCTGCATTCCGGCGCGGCGTTGGCACGCGGCATGGCGCTATCTCGCCCCTTGAAGGGGGAGATGGGGGCAAGCCTCACCGGTAGTCGCCCATGAACTGGTCCGTCGTCTTCTCACCATTGCTGCCGTGGCCCTGGCTGATCGGCTTCGCGGTCGTTGCCGTATTGCTGCTTGCGCCCGGCGTCTGGCGGCGCATGCGCGGCGCCTGGTTCCGCGTTGCCGCTGCGGTCGCGCTGCTGCTCGCGCTGGCCAATCCGGTGCTTCTCAACGAACAACGCGAACCACTATCGACCGTCGTCGCCATGGTGGTCGACAAGAGCGCCAGCCAGAACCTCGACGCCCGCGACAAGACCACCGCCGAAGCCGCCGACGCACTGGCCGCGCGTCTCGCCGAATTCCGTGGTATCGAGGTGCGTCGCATCGAGGCCGGCGGCGCCACCGGCGGCCAGCCGGTCGACGGCACCGAACTGTTCGGACCGCTGGCGACGGCGCTTGCCGACGTGCCGCCCGAGCGCATCGGCGCGGTCGTCATGCTCACTGACGGTCAGGTGCACGACATCCCGGCCGAACGCTCGGCGCTGCCGCCGAGCGCGCCACTGCATGTCCTTCTCTCGGGCCACGACGGTGAGAAGGACCGGCGCATCGTCATCGACAACGCGCCGCGCTTCGGCATCGTCAACGAAAAGCAGACGATCAAGTTTCGCGTGATCGACGAGGGGCAGACCAACGACACGGGTCGCGTCAACGTCGCGGTGAATGTCGACGGCAATCCGCTATCGGTCGAACAGGTGACGCCGGGCGTGCCCAGCGAATTCACCGTCGATGTCTCCCACGGTGGACCGAACATCATCGAGTTCGAGGCCGCACCGCTCGACGGCGAGCTGACGCCGATCAACAACCGCGCCGTCGTCTCCATCGAAGGCATTCGCGAGAACCTGCGCGTGCTGCTGGTCTCCGGCGAACCGCATGCCGGCGAGCGCACGTGGCGCAACCTCTTGAAGTCCGATGCGTCCGTGGACCTCGTTCACTTCACCATTCTGCGCCCGCCGGAGAAGCAGGACGGCACGCCGATCAACCAGCTGTCGCTGATCGCTTTCCCGACGCGCGAGCTGTTCTCGGAGAAGATCCATCAGTTCGACCTGATCATCTTCGACCGCTACCAGCACCGCGGCGTGCTGCCCCTGCTCTACTTCGACAACATCGCCCGCTATGTGCGCGAAGGCGGCGCGCTGCTTGTCGCCGCCGGCCCCGATTACGCCGCCGCCGGCAGCATCTACGAGACGCCGCTATCGCCGGTGCTCCCGGTCGCGCCGACCGGCAAGATCATCGAGGAGCCGTACTACGCCAAGGTCACTGATCTCGGGCAGCGTCATCCGGTCACCCGCGATCTCGAAGGCTCGAAGAGCGATCCGCCAAAGTGGGGCCGCTTCTTCCGCCTGATCGACGTCGACAAGCCGCAGGGCAACGTCGTCATGGACGGCGCCGAGAACAAGCCGCTCTTGATCCTGAACCGCGAGGGCAAGGGCCGCGTCGCCCTGCTGCTCTCCGACAACACCTGGCTGTGGGCGCGCGGCTACGAGGGCGGCGGGCCGCATGTCGACCTTTTGCGCCGGCTGGCGCACTGGCTGATGAAGGAGCCCGACCTCGAAGAGGAGGCGCTGCGCGCCAGCGCGCGCGCCGGTCAGCTGACCATCGAGCAGCAGACCATGGCCGACACCAGCCAGCCGGTGATCGTGCGCAAGCCGTCGGGCGCGGTGGAAACGGTGACGCTGAGCGCGGCCGAGCCGGGACTATGGCGAACGACCGTCCCCGCCGACGAAATCGGTCTCTATCGGCTCGAGCAGGGCGACAAGCGCGCCTTCGCCAATGTCGGCGCCGCCAACCCGCGCGAATTCGCCGACGCCATATCGACGCCGGACAAGCTCAAACCGCTGGTCGGCGAAACCCACGGCCGCATCGCCCGCATGGCCGACGCATCCGGCAATCTCACGCTGCCGCGCATCGTGCCGGTGCGTTCGACGGTCAGCATGGCCGGTTCGGACTGGATCGGCGTGCACATGACGGACGCGAGCGTGCTCAAGGGCATCACGCGTGTGCCGCTGTTCTCGGGATTCATTGCGGTGTTCGGCATCGCCGGCCTGTTCGGCCTGCTGGCCCTGCTCGGCCTGCCCTTCGCCACCTGGATCCGCGAGGGGCGCTAGTCGCCCGGCGGGAGACGCCGGGCGCAAGGTGAGGACCTTCGGTCCCTTTACCGGCGCTTGAACATTGGACGGCGCGGCGCGTTCGACGGCGCCATCGCCTCGGTCTTGTGGCGGAAATTGATCCGCCCCTTTTCCAGATCGTACGGCGTCATCTCCACGCGCACCCGGTCGCCGGCGAGCGTGCGGATGCGGTTCTTGCGCATGCGCCCCGCCGCGTAGGCGAGGATGACGTGATCGTTGTCCAGCTTGACGCGGAAGTTACCGTCAGGGAGCACCTCGGTGACGGTCCCCTCGAATTCCAGAAGTTCTTCTTTTGCCACTGGCTCTCCCCTCTACTGAGCGGGCCGGATCGCGGGACCGCGGCGCGCGGGTTCAAGGAAGCTTGCCCCGGCAATGCCGTTGGCGTGCTGCCGCCCGGGTGCGCCGGCCGCATTGAACTCCGGCCGCTTCTTCTCCGGCCCACGATTGTTGCCGCGACGACGCTGCTGCTGCCGCTGCTTCTTCGGTGCGTTGCCCGACGGCCCGCCGGCTGACCGCGGCGTCCCGTTTCGGGCGGCGGGAGAATGCCCCTCCGTGCCCGATCCGGCAATCTGCCGGCGGATCAACTTTTCGATGTCGCGCATGAACGGGATTTCGTCGCTGCTGACCAGCGAGATGGCGACGCCTTCCGCCCCGGCGCGCGCCGTGCGGCCAATGCGGTGGACGTAGCTCTCCGGGATGTTGGGCAGGTCATAGTTGATGACGTGGCTGACGCCGTCGACGTCGATGCCGCGCGCCGCGATGTCGGTGGCGATCAGCGTCTTGATGCGGCCTGACCGGAACGCCGCCATGACGCGGTCGCGCTGGCCCTGCGACTTGTTGCCGTGGATCGCCTCGGCCGCGATGCCGGCCCTGACCAGCTCGCGCACGACGCGGTCGGCGCCGTGCTTGGTGCGCGTGAAGACCAGCGCCCGGTCGACCGGCTCACGCTTGAGCAGCATGGCAAGCATGTCCGGCTTGCCCGCCTTCTCGACGCGAACGGCGCGCTGGTCGATCTTTTCGACCGTGGTCGCCTGCGGCGTCACCTCAACGGTGACCGGATCGGTCAGCATGTGGCTGGCGAGCTTGCCGGTCTCGTTCGCCATGGTGGCGGAGAAGAACAGCGTCTGCCGCTTGGCCGGCAGCAGCGCGACGATCTTCCGGATGTCATGGATGAAGCCCATGTCGAGCATGCGGTCGGCTTCGTCGAGCACGAGCACTTCGACATCGTCGAAGCGGACGGCGCGGCTGTTGTAGAGATCGAGCAGGCGGCCGGGCGTGGCGACCAGCACGTCGACGCCGCGCGTCATGGTGCGGATCTGCTTGCCGATCGGCACGCCGCCGATGACCAGCGTCGACGAGACGCGCAGGTGGCGGCCGTAGGTCGCGAAACTGTCGACGATCTGACCACCAAGCTCGCGCGTCGGCGCCAGCACCAGCACGCGGCAGCTCTTCGGCTGAAGCGCACGGCCGTTGCCGTATAGGCGGTGAAGGATCGGAAGGGCGAAGGCGGCCGTTTTGCCGGTGCCGGTCTGCGCGATGCCGACGAGGTCGCGTCCGAGAAGGACTGCAGGGATGGCCGCGGCCTGGATCGGCGTCGGCTCGGAATAGCGCTCCTCAATGAGAGCGCGGGTAATGGGCTCGGCGAGGCCGAGAGAATCGAAGTTCATGAGAACGTATGTGCTTTCAAAACAAACGCAGCGGGCGGCGGCTCGTTAACGAGCGCCGATCGCGGGGTCCATCTGGACACCCCGCGTGGCCTGGGCTGTCGATGCTTGGTGGATGAAACGGGCGAGAAACCGGATTGACGGATTCGTGCAACGCGGCCCGTGCAGCGGTGATATGAGCCAGAACCTGTTGCATTGCAACAATTATTTCGGCCAGTCGTCCGGTGGCGCCCGCTCCGCGGCCCCCGACAACCCGTCCAGCGCGCCCTCTGCCAGCCCCGAAACCAGCACCCGGTCGGGATCGACCCAGGCCGGCAGCGTGATGACGTCGCGGCCGAGAAAGGTAAAGCCGAGCGGCCCGTAATAGGGCAGATCGCCGACCAGCATGACGACCCGGTGGCCACGGTCGCGGGCCGCCGCGCACGTCGTCCGCACAAGGGCCCGCCCCGCCCCACGCCCCTTGAATTCCGGATCGACGACCAGCGGTCCGAGGATCAACGCGGGCCGGCCGCCGATGAGAATCGGCGTCATGCGTACGGAGGCGACGAGCCGACCGCCGGCGAGCGCCACGAACGAGAGGTTCGGATCGGCCGGCACGCCATCGCGCAACACATAGGCGGCGCGCTTGAAGCGCTCCGGCCCGAAGAGGGACGCGTAGAAGGCTTCGATGATCGGCACGTCAGCCGGCTGTTCAAGCCGGTAGGCGAAGGTTTCGGAAGTCATGACAGGACCCGGACAAGGAGATCGGAACGATCCGGCCCTTTTTGAGGCGCTCTTAGGCGCCCGCTGACGGCCGGACAGCGGCAAGGCGTGACCGAGGGTCACGTCGCTCCGCTCGTCGTCGCAGGCCAGCCAGGATTGTCACCACAAGTTCCTCCGAAGCGCGCCGATAGCATGCGGCCGGGCGGCCGTCCAGCGTCACCACTCGGCCGATGGCGCGCTCCTCCCCGCGATTTCGTCGAGCCGCCGGCGGGTGGCGTCGGTGACGCCCTCGGGCAGCGCGTCGAGGGCAAAGAAGCCGCAGGCAACGATCTCCATGTTGGGCACCTTCGGCGGTTCCGGCTGGCTCCACGCCCGGCAGACGTAAAGGGCGACATGATCGCGCGCCCATCCGCCCATGTTGAGGTAGAGGCCGAACAGTTCCGACGGCCCGTCGAGGCGGACACCGCCCTCCTCTCTCAGTTCGCGCTCCAAAGCGGCGTGCATCGTTTCGCCCGGCTCGACGCCACCGCCCGGCATGTGCCAGCCCGGCGTGTAGCTGTGCTTGACCAGGAATACGCGGCCCTCGCCATCGAGCACCGCTGCGCGCACGCCGAGCGTCATGCCGCGGCGGAAGCGCGCCAGGAGCAGGTAAGCGCGGGAAATGATGCGGATTCTGGCCATCGTTAAGCCTTGGGAAACCGGCCATGCGCGCCACGCAGGTGAGACCGGCGCAAGCTGGAGTGGCAATTCAATACCGGGCACCGTACATGACAGGTACACCTCGAATACCTGAAAAGAGCCAATATGTTTGCCTTCTTCTTTCGCCCCCGCAGACAGCGCCGCTACGTGTGGACGCCTGCGGTCGATTTCAGCAACCGCGGCGTCATCGCGGCGCTGATGACGTTCGGCCACTAAGCACCCGCTGACGCTTTACGCCGCCCGACCCGTTCGCTAAAGCGGCGGGAATGGCGCTGCTTGCCCAGTTCTCGGACGTTCACCTCGGCCCCCTGCCGCCTGTGAGGCTTGCCGATCTCGCGTCCAAGCGCGTGCTGGGCTACGCCAACTGGCAACGCAACCGCGTCCGGCACCATGACGACACCGTCCTGGCGGCGCTGGTTGCCGACATGCGCACGATGCGGCCCGATCAGATCGTCGTCACTGGCGACCTGGTCAACCTTGGCCTGCCGGCCGAGTATCCCGCGGCGCTTGCCTGGTTGAAAACTCTCGGCCCCGCGCATGACGTGACCGTAGTGCCGGGCAATCACGACGCCTATGTGCGCACCGCCGTCGAGCACTTCACCAGCCAATGGCGCGACTTCGCCTCCGGCGATGATGGCCGTCCCGGGCAACCAGCATTTCCCTTCCTGCGCCGGCGCGGTCCCCTCGCCCTGATCGGCGTATCGACCGCCGTTCCCACCGCGCCGCTGATGGCCACCGGTCGCGTCGGCGCCGAACAGGCCGCCACGCTCGGCCGCCTGCTCGACGAGGCCGGCAAGGACGGCCTGTTTCGCGTCGTGCTGATCCATCACCCGATCGCCAAAGGCTCGACGCTTTGGCACCGGCGACTGGTGGACGCCGATCGGATTCGCGTGGAAATCGCCCGGCACGGCGCCGAACTGCTGCTGCACGGCCACAATCACAGAACGAGCGTATCGAGCGTGCCGGGACCGCGCGGCCCGGTGCCGATGATCGGCGCGACCGCCGCATCGCTTCGCCCGCACGCCGGTCATCCGGGCGGCGGCTACAATCTCTTCGACATTCAGGGCGAACCGGGCGCATGGCGCGCCACCATGCGCGAACGAGTCGCCACGGGAGGCGGCACGGTCGCCACCCATTCCGAGCAGGTGCTGGAAATTCCGCCGGGCGGCTAGACGCGCATCCAGGCGTAGCCGAACAGGACGATGGCGCCGATCAGGATGCCGCCCAGAAACGCGGCCACCACCCAGCCGAGATTGCGCCCGTCGAAACGTGCCGGTCGCGCGGAAGGCTCCTTGGCGCTGACGGCCACCGCCACCTCGTGGGCTTCCTGCCGGCGCGTGGTGTCGTCGCGCACCAGCCGTTTGATCAGCCAGTCACCCTCGATGGCGCGTTCGCGCTCGATGATGCGTTCGGCGACGTAATGCGTGACCGTATCGGCGACATCGGCGAGGCTGCCGCTCTCGACGATCACCGTGCGGCCGAGGCGCGTATCCTTGAGGAAGCGATAGGTGCGCCTGTCGCGCCCCATGGTCACGAACGAGGTCATGTCGATCCACAGGCGCGGCGGCGCGCCCGGCGCCACGGTGAAGATGAACTGGTCGTCGTCGGGCGGCACTTCGGCGAAGACGCTGCGCAGTTCCTCGGCTAATAGCTCCAGGCGCGCCCGCTCGGCATCGCGGAGTTCCACCACGACGTCGGATCGCTCGGTCTCGGCGGTGCGCACCTTGCGGATGGTATCGCGCAGGCTGCGGACATTGCCGGTATTGGTATTGTCAGGCGTGTCGCTCAAGGGACGGCTCCAGCACTGTGCGCGACGGTTAATGAAGTGTTAGCAAAAACCAAGAGGCCGCGCAGCGGAATGTGCACGGACCGGACCAGAGGAGATGACCCGAAATGAATGGCCTTCCCGCGGCGGCGCAGAAAGTTCAGGACGCCGCCGATACGCTCGGCCTGGACGTGACCGTCCGCATCATGGAACAGGCGACGCGCACCGCCGAGGAAGCCGCGGCGGCCTGCGGCTGCACCGTCGGCCAGATTGTCAAGTCATTGATCTTTCGAGGAAAAGAATCGGGAAGCCCGTTCCTGCTGCTGGTTGCCGGCACCAACCGGGTCAACGAAGCGGCCATGGCGGAGCGTCTCGGCGAGGCGATCGTGCGGCCCGACGCCGCTTTCGTCCGCGAGGCGACCGGCTTCGCTATTGGCGGAATTCCGCCATTTGGCCACGCAAGCCAGTTGGTGACGCGGCTCGACGCCGATCTGTTGCAATTTGACACGGTGTGGGCGGCGGCCGGGACACCCAACGCAATTTTCGAGGTCAGCCCGGCCCGGCTACGGGATGCGACCGACGCCATCGTGATTTCGATGACCTAGCCTAAAATTCGAGGTCCATCGCGGCCATGGTGCGGGCGTCGACGATCAGGCTGATCTCGACGATCTTGCCGTTCTCGACGACAAAGTCGAAGACCGAGAAGGGCCGCCCATCCGGCGCGAAGACAAGTCCCGGCACGCCATCCACCATGGCTGGCTGCGCCGCCGCGGCACGGCCACTGAAAACGTTCGCGATGGCCTCGCGACCATGGATTTCCGATCTGATCGGAGGCGCGCCAAGGCTCGCCCGGGCAACACTCGCCTCGACCGCCGCCGCGTCGGCACGCAGCACGACGTCGGGATCGAGCACGGCCAGCAGGGCCGAAAAATCGCCCTGCCTCGAGGCGGCGAGAAAGGCATCGACGACCTCGCGCTGCCTCGCGCGATCGGCGTCTGGCGTCGCCGGCGCGCCCTGAACGCGCCGGCGTCCGCGGCTCGCGAGTTGACGGGCTGCGGCCGGCGAGCGGCCGACAACCGGCGCGATGTCGTTGAAGGACAGATCGAACATGTCGTGGAGCACGAAGGCCACCCGCTCGGCCGGCGGGAGTGTTTCGAGCACGACGAGCATGGCGACGCCGACGGAATCCGCGACCTGCCTTTCCTGTTCGGCATCTCCGGCGGCGGGCAACGCCTCGGCCTCGCGGCCGATCGGCTCCTCGCGCCGCGATTTCCTGGCGCGAAGCATATCAAGGCAGATCCGGGCGACGACGGTGGTGAGCCACGCGACGCGATTTTCGACGGCGGCCGGGTCGCCGCGGACGAGGCGGAGCCAGGCTTCCTGAATTGCATCCTCGGCCTCGCTCGCGGAACCCAGCATGCGATAGGCGATCGCCCTGAGATGTGGGCGGCTGCCGTCGAACTGCTCCTTCAGGATCTTGTTCTCGTCCATCGTCACATTCCCGGCGTGCATTCCGTCATGAGTATGACGGTCTGCGGCGAGGAATTGTGACAGGGCTTTCCGCATCGAGACGAACGGCTGTCGGTCCGCCCGGCGATGGAGATCGCCCCCTGGTCACATTCCGACCCTTCGCATCGTCATCCAGTGCGTGGACCGACGGATTGGGATCCACGCCAAGGCTCACGTTCAACCGAAGCTCCTGGAGGTTAAGGCCATGAAATACATCATGTTCGTCTATCAGGCGACCAACTTCGATCCGAAGGCGCTGAGCGCCGACGAATACAAGGGCGTCGCCGAGCGCTACGCCGCGATCAACAACACGCCGCATGTCAAATCGGGCCCGCCCCTCGGGCTCCCCAAGGACGCCATCACCGTTCAGGCGAAAAACGGCCAGACCGTCGCCACGCCCGGTCCGTATGTCGCGCAACCGGGCGGCACAGTGGGCGGCTTCCTCGAGTTCGAAGCCGAGACCGACGAAGAAGCAGTCCGTCTGGCGTCGCAAATTCCGGCTGTCGGCCAGGGTGGCGCGGTCGAGATTCGCCCGTCCAAGGTCTACTGGTAGAGCAGCGCTGTTGCGTGGGCGGGATCGCAAATCATGCGCGGTCCCGCTCGCTAACCCTCCTTCATCGCCGCCTCGACCGCCGCCCGGCGTGGCATCGGCGCTACCGCGCCGTAGCCCTCGGTCGACAGCGCCGCCGCAACGTTGGCGTAGCGCCCGGCGTCGAAAGGATCGCCGGTGCGCAGGTACTCGGCTAGGAACGCGCCGTCGAACATGTCGCCGGCGCCGGTGGCATCGACCAGCTTGGCCTTGCGCGCCTTCATGCGAATGCGCCGCTCCTTGGTAGCGACGATGGCGCCCTCTTCGCCCAGCGTCAGCGCCACGACCTTCGGCCCGATCGACAGGTAGAAATCGACGATGTGGTCGGGATCGGCGAGCCCAGTGAGTTGGCGGGCGTCGTCGATGCCCGGCCGCAGGATATCGGTGAGGCCGGCGGCGGCGTGAATGACCGCGCGGGCGCGATCGAGCGGCCAAAGGCGCAGGCGAAGATTGGTGTCGTAGGAGACGGTGACGCCAGCCGAGCGCGCCACGCGCATGGCGCTGAACACGGTATCGGCCGCGCTCGACGAGATCGCCTGGCTGATGCCCGACGCGTGCAGAACCTTCGCGCCCTTGATGAGATCGACGGGCACGTCGTCGGCCGTCATGCGGCTCGCCGCCGAGCCGGCGCGCATATACGAGAAGACGTGCCCCTCGGCGCCGTGGGTGATGAAGTAGAGGCCGGTATGGGCGACCGGGCTGCGCTTGACGCCGGACGTGTCGACGCCCTCCTCCGCCCACAGCTTCATGAAGGCATCGCCGAACTGGTCCCCGCCGATGGCGGTGACGTAGGCGACGCTAGCCCCCTGGCGCGCCGCGGCGATGGCGCAGTTCGACGTGTCGCCGCCATAGCCCGGCCGGAACACGGTCTCGCCGCGCGCCTGGCTCAATTCATAGAGCGGTTCGCCGATGGAAACGATGTCGGGCATGCCTGCTTCTCCCTGTTGGCGGGAGAGGCAATATCACAGACTGCCGGAAATCGCCTTGCCGTAGAGGGCCGCGTATTCCTCGACGGTGAGCGCTTTGGGATTGCCACCGTTCGATGGATCGTGCTCGGCCATCGGCGCCCCTTCCGCGATCATGTCGGTATCGACGCCGATCTCCTTCAGCGTGTGCGGAATGCCGATGCGCGTGCGCAGCGCCAGCACCCACTCGACCACACTCTGCGGCGTTTGGCCGGGCAGATCGAGATAGCGCGCCAGCGCCGCCAGCCGCGGCTCGATCTGCGGCATGTTGTGAGCCAGCACATAGGGCATGACCACCGCGTTGGTGAGACCGTGATGCGTGCCGCGCAAGCCAGAGCACGGATGGCTCATCGCGTGCATCGCGCCGAGACCCTTCTGAAAGGCGACAGCGCCCATCGACGAGGCCGCCATCATCATGGCCCGCCCCTTGACGCTGTGGCCGTCCTCGACCGCCACCGGCAGCCACTCCTTGCAGAGGCGCAGCCCTTCCAGCGCGATGCCCTCGCCGAGCGGATGGAAGTACGGGCTGCACCATGCTTCCAACGAATGCGACAGAGCGTCCATGCCCGTCCACGCGGTAATCTTCGGCGGTAGGTCGAGGGTGAGCTCCGGATCGGCGATGACCACGCGCGGCAGCATCTTCGGGTGGAAGATGATCTTCTTGGTGTGATTGCTGGGATCGGTGATGACAGCCGCACGGCCGACCTCGGAGCCGGTACCGGCGGTCGTCGGCACGGCGACGATCGGCGCAATGCCATCGGCGTTCGCCCGCGTCCACCAGTCTTCTCGGTCCTCGAAATCGAATACGGAGCGCGTCTGGCCCGACATGAAAGCGATCAGCTTGCCGACATCCATGCCGGAGCCGCCGCCAAAGGCGATGACGCCGTCATGACCACCGGCCCTATAGGCGGCGACGCCGTCTTCGAGGTTCTTGAGGGTGGGATTGCCGTCCACCTTGGAGAAGACCGCGAAGGGCACCTTGGCCTTTGTCAGGACATCGCGCGCCTTGGCCACGATCGGCAGATCGACGAGGCCGGGATCGGTGACGAACAGTGGCCGCGCCATGCCGGCGGCCTTCACCGCCTCCGCCAGTTCGGAAATACGGCCCGGGCCGAAGCGGATCGGCGTGGGATACGACCAGTTGGCGGTAATCGACGGGTAGCGGTCCAAATAGGTCTCCGGTGTGTCTGGCAACGCGGCGCTGATGGCGACGCGTCAGGATGTCTTCGTTCTGAGATGAAAACTCTTCGGGCGGGTCAGGTGCTCATAGCCGACCTTGGACAGCGTGACGCCGCGGCCGGTCTGCTTGACGCCCACCCAGGCGAGCGCCGGATCAAGATAGTCGGCGCGGTTCATGTAGACCGTGCCGGTCTCGATGAGGTCGCCGATGCGCTCGGCCGCGTCGACGTCTTCGGTCCACACCGAAGCCGTCAGACCGAACGGCGAGTCGTTCATCAGGCGCACGGCTTCGTCGTCCGACTTCACCTTCATGACGCCATGCGCCGGCCCGAAGGTCTCCTCGGTCATGATCGCCATGGAATGATCGACGCCGACGAGGAGCTGCGGAGCAAGGTAAGGCGTGCCGGATTTGGCCTTCGCGAACCGGCTCTCGTCGATCAGCGGCCTGGCGCCCTGGCGGATGGCGCTCGCCACCTGCCCACGCACGAACTCCGCCGCCTTGGTGCGCACCACGGGGCCGAGCGTCGTATCCGGGTCGGCGGGCGAACCCAGCGTGTAGCCGTTGATGACGGCGACGGCCGCATCGAGGAAGGCGTCGTACACTGCCTCATGGACGTAGATGCGTTCGGCGGCGCAGCACGACTGGCCGGAATTGAAGAAGCCGGCGTCGACGATGTTCTCGGCGGCGAACGCGATGTTGGCGTCGGGCCGCACATAGGCCGGATCCTTGCCGCCGAGTTCCAGACAACTCGCGGGGAAATTCAGCGCCGAGCGGGCGACGGCTTCCATGATCTTTTGGCCGCCTGCGGTCGAGCCGGTGAACCCGACCTGATCGACCAGGCCACTACGAATCGCCCGCTCGGTCGCCTCATGCGACATGTGCAGGACCTGAAACACGTCCTTGGGGAGATTTGCTTTTTCGAAACAGTCGGCAAAGTGTTCCGCCACCAGGGCCGTCTGGCTGGAGTGCTTCATCACAACGGTGTTGCCGGCGAGGATCGCGGGCAGCACGGCGTTGAGCGCCGTCATATAGGGGAAGTTCCACGCCGGCAGATTGAGCACGACGCCGAGCGGCTCGCGGCGGATATAGCGCTTGAAGCCCTCCTTCGGCCCAACGTCGATGTCGGCGAGCATCTCCGGCGCCACCGCGATCATGTAGCGGGCGCGCTCCTCGAAGCCGCGCATCTCGCCCGGCCCGTAGCGGATCGGCCGGCCCATCTGCCAGGCGAGCAACTCCGACACGCGCGGCGTATCGGCGACCATCGCATCGGTGAACGCCGTACCCATGCGACAGCGTTCCGCGACCGGCACATGGCGCCAGTCGCGCTGCGCGGCGCGGGCGCGCTCCAGCGTGGCGAGGACCGTCTTGTCGTCGGCAAGCGGCCGCTCGGCATAGAGCGATCCATCGACGGGCGAGATGATGCGGAGGGTGGCGTTCATAACTCTACACGTAGGCGGACAAATGTGCCCGCGCTAGCCTCTCAATATCGCTCAAAGCCGCGCTTCAGCTCCCAGTCGGTGATGCGGCGGTCGTACTCAAACTGCTCCCACTCGGCGGTGTGGACATAGTGGTCGATGACCGGGTCGCCGAAAGCCGCGCGCAGCATCTTCGATTTGTCCATCGCCGCCATGGCTTCGCGCAGGGTCTTGGGAACCTCACGCAGACGCTTGCCGAAATAGGCGTCGCCGACATAGGCCGGCTCCAGCTCCATCTTCTGCTCGATGCCGGCGATGCCGGCGGCGATCAGCGCGGCGAAGGCGAGATACGGATTGAGGTCGGCGCCGCCGATCCGGCATTCGATGCGAATGGCTTTGGAATTCGCTGCACACAGGCGGAAGCCGGCAGTACGGTTGTCCATCGACCAGATCGCCTTGGTCGGCGCGAAGGTGCCGACCTGGAAGCGCTTGTATGAGTTGATGTAGGGCGCCAGGAACCAGGTAATCTCGCGCGCGTGCGCGAGTTGGCCGGCAACATAGTGGCGCATGAGATCCGACATGCCGTGTTCGGCCTTCGGATCGGCAAACAGCGGCTTCTTGCCGGCAACGTCCCACAGCGACGCGTGGACGTGGCTGGACGAGCCGGCGAGGTCGTAGCGCCACTTGGCCATGAAAGTGATCGCCTTGCCGTTGAGCAGCGCGATCTCCTTGCAGGCATTCTTCATGATGACGTGGCGGTCAGCCATGGAAATGGCGTCGGCATAGCGGACGTTGATCTCTTCCTGACCCGGACCCCACTCGCCCTTGGAATTCTCGACCGGAATGCCAGCGCCCTGGAGGCCGGTGCGGATGGCCCGCATCACCCCCTCCTCCTTGGTGGTCTGGAGGATGTGATAGTCCTCGATGTAGCGGCCGGCGGTCTTTAGCCCGGCATAGCCCTTGTCGGCGGCGCTCTCATAGGTCTCGTCGAAGAGATAGAACTCAAGCTCCGAGGCGAAATAGGCCGACATCTTCATGGCCTTGAGCCGCTCGACCTGGCGCTTGAGTATCGCCCGCGGAGAATGCGGCACATCCTCGTGATGGTGGTGGTCGAGGATGTCGGCGAGCACCAGCGCCGTCCCCGGCAGCCACGGCAGACGGCGGAGCGTCGCCATGTCGGGCTTCATGACGAAATCGCCGTAGCCTTTTTCCCAGTTGGCGGCGGCGTAGCCGGGCACCGGCTCCATGTCGATGTCGTTGGCGAGCAGATAGTCGCAGCCGTGCGTCTCTTCGTGCGCGCTTTCGAGGAAATACTCGGCCTGCATGCGCTTGCCGACCAGACGCCCCTGCATGTCGGAGAAGGCAATGACGACAGTGTCGATCTCCCCCGCCGCCACGGCTTTCCTGAGGGTCTCGAGCGTCAACATGCCGGCCATGGCGAACTACCTCTCCTGGAACACATTGGACCGGCCCGCGCTCAACGCGCGGACCGGCCGATCTTGAAGCGAAGGCCCGCCTACATCGAGGCGGCGCCCTCGCGATGCTTCACCGCGAACTCCTCCTCCGGCGAGAAGACCAGTGTCCTGCGGCCGTAGGCAGCGAAATAGACGATCGCGATGATGTACCAGATTGCCACGCCGATGATGCCGGCGCGATAGAGCGGGTCGGTGAGCTGGAAGCCGATGGTCACGATGGCGATGATCACCGTCAATGCAGCGCCCAGCGTGCCGAACGGGCTCTTGTAAGGCCGCTCGATATTGGGGAAGCGGCGGCGCAGTTGCAGGAAGGTCAGGCCCTGCAGCAGGTAGGAGAACATGGCGCCAAACACGGCCATGTTAAGCAACGTGCCGCCGATGAACGCACCCGCTTCGGTGCCACCCTGGGTGAACCACACCACCAGCATGACCAGGAAGCCGACCAGCGAACCGGCCAGCAGCGCCCTGTTGGGCGTCTTGTGCTCGCCGTCGGTGACCGACAGGAAATGCGGGAAGTAGCCGGCGCGCGACAGCGAGTAGATCTGCCGCCCGTAGGCGAAAATGATCGCATGGAAACTCGCGACCAGTCCGGCGACGGCGAACAACGACAGGATCTTCGCCCAGCCGGTCCCGAAGATAGCCCGGAAGCCGTCGAGGATCGGCTCGCCTGATGAGCCGTAGGCAAACGAGCCGTCCGGCAGGGACGGGTTGATGATCAGGATCAGGAAGCCGGTGGCGATCAGCGTGAACATGCCGAGCATGATGCCCTTCGGCATGTCGCGCTTGGGATCCACCGACTCTTCCGAGGCGAGCGGCAACTGCTCGATCGCCAGGAACAGCCACACCGCGAAGGGCATCGCCGCGAAGACGCCCCTGATGCCGAACGGCAGGAACGGCCCGCCGCCGTCTGGCAGCGCTACCGCCTCCCCGCTTGTCGGATCGACGCCGATGTTCATCGCGTTCTTGACGAAGTTGAACTCGCCGGAGAACAGCGCGCTCACGAAGAAGAAGATCAGGATTGCCAGCGCGATCAGGGTGACGATCACCGTGACCTTGAACGACAACTCGACGCCGCGCACGTTGAGCCCGACGAAGACGATGTAGCCGATCAGCCACCAGATCGGCTGGAACCAGTCCGGCGTTTCGAAGATGCCGGTGAGGTAGGCGCCGATGAAGAAGACCACCACCGCCGGCGTCAGCACGTACTCGATGTTTTCCGCGATGCCGGTGATGAAGCCGCCCCACGGACCGAAGGCCGTGCGCGCGAACGAATAGGCGCCGCCGGTATGGGGCAGCGCCGGGCTCATCTCGGCGATCGAATAGGTGAGGCCGAGATACATGATGGCGATGATGATGGTGCCGATGAACATGCCGCCCCAGCCGCCGACCGAGAAACCGAGGTTCCAGCCGGAAAAATCGCCGGAGATAACCGCCCCGACGCCGAGCGCCCACAATGCGAAGACGCCGGCGTGGCGCCGCAGGACGCGCTTCTCGAAATATTCAACGCCGGGGATATGGTACGAAACCCCGCCTTCGTGCTTCTTCATGTCAGCCATGTCAGCCCACTCCCTCGGTGGTTGCTTCGCTTGAATGCGGCCCGGTCGCCCGCCAACGGGCTTGCCCCGACCGGTCGTAACGCACGTCAACTGGCATCCTCGTCATGGCGCCGCCCCGGCAGGAACCAGGCCAATCGCACTGCTGCCTGTCCGGATGGCGGCGGCGAGACGCTCGACCCATTCGCTCACGTCGCGGGCGGCGCGCAGGAGGTCGTTGCGGACCTCGATCATCACATGCGGCAAGTGCCGGTCGCGGCCATGCCGGCGAATGGTGTAGTCAACATTGTCCTTCGCGGAATACGGCTCGTTGTCGCCCACCACGAGACTGCGGTCGCGGCGCAGCACTGCCAGCAGCGCGTCAGTGAAGCCGCGCTCGGTCGTCGAAATCAGCCCGACATGCCAGGGCCGCGAGACGCCCCGATAGATCGGCGTAAATGAGTGGACGGTGACCAGCGCGGTCGGCTGCCTGGCCGTATGGCGCTGCTCAAGCAACCGCTCGAGCGCCGCGTGAAAAGGCACCCATAACGCCGCGATCCGACTCGCCTTTGCCTCGATCGACAAATGCTGGTTGCCCGGCACCTCCGTGTCTTCGGAGACGGTTGCGATGGCGTCGGCGAGCCCCGGCTCGCGGTTGCAGTCGATCACCAGCCGCGAATAGCGCTGAAGGATGAGATCACCGCCGATTTCAGCCGCAAGGCCAACGGCCAGCGCCGCGGCGCCCGGATCCCACGCGATATGGCGGTCGAGATCGGCGGCGGTCAGACCGAGGGTGCCGAGCGAGCGCGGCAGGCGATTGGAAGCGTGCTCGCAAGCGACGACAAACGGACCGCCGCCGTGGCGCACTTCGACCGCTGGCATTTCGTCAGGCGCGAGCAAATCGCCCATCACCGCCCCCTGCAGCGCGCCGGCCCCGATTCGCCCCGCCGGCCCTGCTGGAATATATGTTACAGACAATCGCATTATCTTCAAATCTGAAATGCCAGACACAGGCGGCCTGTGGACAGAATCACCCCTTCAGCCAATCGATTGAGGGCGCAGTCGGTTTCCGATCCGACGCTGTCGGTGGCCGAGCGCATCCGGCGCGATCTCGGCAACCTGACGCCGAACGAAAAACGCGCGGCCCATCGCCTGCTCGCCGACTATCCGGTCGCCGGCCTCGAGACCGTCGCCCGCTTCGGCGAGGCCGCAGGCGTCAGTGCGCCGACAGTGCTGAGGATGATCGCCAAGCTCGGCTTCGCCAGCTACGGCGCCTTCCAGGATGCGCTGCGCGCCGAACTGGCCGCCCAGCGCGAAACGCCGCTGACCAAGGGCGGCAGCATCGCCGGCAATGATCGTCTGGCGCGCTTCGCGGAAACCGCGACCGCGAACATCGACGCCACCGCCGCCAACATCGCCCGCGACGAGTTCAATGCCGTCGTGCGGCTGCTCGCCGACCGCAAGCATCGTGTCCACGCGCTCGGCGGACGCTTCACCGATCCGCTCGCCGCCTATCTCGTCGCGCACCTGCGCGTCCTGCGGCCGCTGGCGCGCCATTTGAGCGGCGACCGGCAAAGCCGCCTCGACCAGCTGCTCGATATCGGCCGCCGCGACGTGCTCGTCGTCTTCGACATCCGTCGCTACTCCGACGAGGTGGCGGAACTCGCCCGCCTTTCGGCGAGCCGCGGCGCCACCGTCGTGCTGATCACCGACCAGTGGCTGTCGCCGGTGTCGCGGGTCGCCCGTCACGTTCTGCCCGCCCATGTCGTGGCGCCGTCAGTCTGGGACTCCTCGGCCGGGCTCCTGCTGCTGGTCGAGGCGGTGCTGTCGGCGGTGGCGAGCGAACTGGGACCGGAGGCGCGCCGGCGCCTGACGGCAATCGAGAAGCTCCGCGAGGGCTGAGCACCTCAGCCGGCCGCGCGGGCAATCTCGCCGTAGAGCCGCGACAGCGTCTCAGAGATGAACGCGCCGGTCTTCTCGACGCCGCCGAACGGGAAGAAGTGCAGGCCGACGGCCCCTGCTCCTTCCGACGCCAGCCCTAATCCGAGGTCATGCAGGATATCGTCCGGGCGAGCGTCCGCGATCAACCGGCCGACCATGTTGGTGCGCAGGCGCAGTGTACGGAGCGAATTGCCGATGCCGCAGCGAACCGCGAACTTGATCAGCGCAGCAAGCGATGCCGGCCCGGCGACGCCGATCCTGACCGGGCCGGTCATACCCGCGGCGCGCTGGCGGGCGAGCCAGGCAAGGATCGGCTGAGCCTCGAAGGCAAACTGCGTGACGATGAAGAAATCGAGGCCGGCCCTCGCCGCATAGTCGCGTTTGTCGTTGAGCGCTGCGTCGAGCACCGCAGTGGCGACCAGCGGATGACCTTCCGGGTGACCGGCAACGCCGATGCCGGCAATGCCGGCGGCCTCGAATAGCCCGGTGGCGAGCAGGTCGAGGCTCGACGTGAACGGACCGGCGGGCTTCGCCCTGTCGCCGGCGACAACCAGAATTCGGCCGACGCCCGCTTCTCCGACCACACGCTGGAGGAAGTCGGCGAGCATCGCGCGATCGGCGATGCTGCGCGCCGAGACATGCGGCACCGGCACGAAGCCGGTGCGGCGCAGACGCGCCGCGGTGTCGGCCACGATGCGATGGTCGCCGTTCGGCAAGAAGTTGACGAAGACCTCGGTGCCCGGATCGAACTGATCGTGCAAAGCCGCGATGGCGTGCGGCCGGCCAGGCGCAATCTCGATGGAGGCATGGCCGAGCAGATCGACGAGCAACGGCGCGAAGGGAGACCCGGCGATCGCCATCGTCGCGCCCGTCAGTCGCGCCGGCGCGAGATGACGAAGGATTCGTCGAGGAACCACAGCCCGCCGTGGCGATGCAGCACCCCGGACGTCGCCTCGATATAGGCGCCCGACTTGACCACTTCCTCCAGCCGCTCGTCCGGGATCTGGGCGACGTAGATCGCCGCGTTCCACGCCGCGAACAGCGTCGAGGTGCCGATCGGCCCGTTCACTTCGTTCGGCAGCGTGTGCATCTCGTAGCGGAAGATCGAACGGGCATCGGAATAGGCGTTGAAGTTGAAGTCGTGGCGGGCATTGCCGAGTTCGTGTTTGACCGCGTCGAGGACGGCGTGCCGCCCGCTCTGGAACGGATCCTCGTCCGGCCAGATGCGATTGATGATCTCCATGCCGGGATCGTGGCCGTGCGAATGGATGGCGATCAGCCGGCCGCCGGGACCGAGCGCGCGCGTCAGTGGCGCGATCACCCTTCGCGCCTTGAACTCCGCGGGAACGCGCGCGCGATAAGGCTGCGAAGCGATGACGAGGTCGTAGTCGGCCTCGGCGCGGCCGAGGCGCGGTATGATCGAATCGAGCAGAAAGCGGTGGTCCTGGCGATAGAGCACCAGCACCACCGGCTTCTCGTAGATCGGGTTGCCGGTCTTCTCGCTGGCGGTCGCCTTCCAGTTGCGCGCCAGGAACGGCTGCAGGTCGGCGATCTGCTCCTCGAAATGGTGCGACGAGGTGCCGTTCAGCGCGACCTCGTGCCAGACCATGCTGGCGGCCATGCCGGGCGAAGACACGCGCAGCCACGGCGCCTCCGAATAGAACATGTTGGTGAGCACCACGACCGTCGCGGGATGCTCGCAGAAGCGGTCGGGCAGCTTGTCGAGGGTCAGGCGAATGTCCTCGAGGCTGATCTCCTTGCCGACGACATGGAACGGCATGGTCGGAAACCGCGCATGCATGGCGCGCATCACCCGCGCCAACACCGTGCCGTCGCCGACGCCGGCATCGAACAGGCGGAAGGCAGGCGGTCGCGGCCGCACGTTGGCCAGTTCCTCGCCAACGCGGTTGGCGACCACCTGCTTCTCGCCGCAAGTGGTGACGAACAGCAGGTATTTCTGGCGATTGTCGAAGAAGCGGAAGTTGCGGCGCTGATCCTGCATGCCGGGCGACGGCAGGATCGACCCGTTGAGCTGGTTCGCGGTCAGCCGGCCGCGCACGACCGAGCGGCGACCGCCGCCGGGTTCGGCGGGATGGGACGCCACATAGGCACGCACCCGCTCGAGCGTGCGCGCCGTGATGCGACCGCCGTCGCGCAGGCGTGCGATCAGTTTGCCGTCGTTGACGGCGAGTCGCCCGAAGGTCGATTCCGCGAGCCCGGCCTCGCGGCAGTATTCACCGACCTCACGCAGCAGGTCGCTGGCTTCCATCGACATCCTCCCGGCTATCCGATTTAGACCGGGTGGCAGCTTCGTCAACCACAATCCAGCCCACGTGGCGGGTGGGCGAAAAGTGGGAAATGGCACTATTCAGCCAGTTTTAGTGCGTCTCTCGGGGCCGATGCGGCCGAGACCTACCGTTTCGCCCACGCGCCATCGCCCGTGGCGCGCAACCGATCCGTCACCTGCCCCTTACGCACACGTGACATGACAGTGAGCCGCCCGGTACCGTAAAGCCTTGGCAGACGAGGGGTCGTCCCGACCGTACCAGCGAAACGAAGGAGCCTGGGTTTGGCGCAGAAGAGATCCATTGCTTCGCGGATGCCGTGGAACGATCGGGCCGGCCGTTTCTCGGTTCTGAAGACGACGACGCTGGTCCTCGTCACCCTGCCCGCGTGGTGGCTGCTCTACCGCACGCTGTTCCTGGGCCTCGGCCCGCGCCCGATCACCGAGGCGATCCACCGCGTCGGCGACTGGACGGTCTACCTGCTGCTGATCACGCTGGCGGTAACACCGGCGCGCCGCCTGTTCGACTGGAACAAGCTCATTCTCATTCGCCGCATTCTCGGCTTGTCGGCACTCGCCTACATCCTCGTCCACTTCACGCTCTACGTCACCGACTCGAATTTCGACCTGAACTTCGTGTGGCGCGAGATCGTCTTCCGCGTCTATCTGACCATCGGCTTCACGGCGATCCTCGGCCTGATCGCGCTCGCCGCCACATCCACCGACGGCATCATCAAGCGCATGGGCCCAAGAGACTGGAACACCCTGCACAACCTCATCTACTTCATCGCCCCGCTCGCGATCCTGCACTACTACATGCAGGCCAAGGTCGACGTGACCCAGCCGGTGCTTATGTCGGGCTTCTACTTCTGGCTGATGGGCTACCGGATCATGGCGCGTTTCGGCTACAAGAAGGGCCTCGTCCCGCTCCTGCTGCTTGCCGTCGCGGCCGGCCTTCTCACGGCGGTTGCGGAGGCGGCCTGGTACGGCATCGCGACCAATGTCGGGTGGCGGAGGGTGATTCTCGCCAATCTCAGTTTCAGCTACACGATTCGCCCCGCGTGGTGGGTTTTTGCAACAGGTGTTGCCGTCGCCATAGTGGCGGAAATCCGCCAACGGATGGGCGCAGTGCGACCCCAGCAGCGCACCGTGCGGGCAACTTGACACGCCTCCTCGCCGACCGCACTACTTGGCACGGTTTTGTTCCGCGATTTTGATCAGGTTCGCGCGTAGGAATTCGCGGGCGCAGGAGGAGAGACGGGCGAATGAAAAAGATCGCGGCAATGATGATTGTCGGCGTTTCGCTGGCTGGCTGCTCGCAGTACGGTTATGACACGCCCCACGACAAGCTCGTGAAGGGCGCCATCATCGGCGGTGTGGTTGGCGGCGTGGTCGGTGGCGTGGCGACCGGCGGCAACGCGGGCGGCATCCTCGTGGGCGCCGGCCTCGGCGCTGCGGCGGGCGCTGCGATCGCGACGACTTACTACTAGCAGCCGTTCGGGGTCTCCCCGGGCCGAACTGCGGGACCCGACCGTATCCTTGCGGCCGGAAGATCATTGGCCCACGCTCGCAAGAGCGTGGGCTTTTTCATGTTAGGCGTACATGACACTCTGGGAGGAGACTCGATGAAACTGGACACAAGACGGGTCGGTCGGACATCGCTCGAAGTGACCTGCCTCGGACTCGGCGGCGCCACGCTCGGCGGCAACATGGAGCACGTGATCGACTCCAACGCCCGCATGATCGTCGTCGACGCCTATGACACCGGTGTGCGCTATTTCGACACCGCGCCGTTCTACGGCTACGGCCGATCCGAGCATGTGGTCGGCGACGAGTTGCGCACGCGCAAGGACTGGGTGCTGTCCACCAAGGCCGGCCGCCTGCTCGCGCCGCTGCGCGGGCCCCGAACCAAAGACGAAGGCTGGAAGGATCCCTTCCCGTTCGAGGTCGTCTACGACTACACCTACGATGGGATCATGCGTTCTTACGAGGACAGCCTGCAGCGCCTCGGGCTGAACCGCATCGACATCCTCTATATCCACGACATCGACGTCTCGACCCACAAGTCCGTCGAGATCCAGCAAACCATGTTCAAGACTGCGATGGACAGCGGTTACAAGGCGCTCGACGAACTCCGCCGCAACGGCGACATCAAGGCAATCGGGCTTGGTGTCAACGAGGCGAAGCCGATCGCCGATGCCCTCGAACACGGCACCTGGGACGTCTTCCTGCTCGCCGGGCGCTATACGCTGCTCGAGCAGCAGACACTGCACGAATTTCTTCCCGCGGTGCAGAAGCACGGCGCGTCGATCGTCATCGGCGGGCCATTCAATTCCGGCGTCCTCGTCGGCCGCGACACCTTCAACTATCAGCGCGCGCCAGCAGATGTGGTCGAGCGGGTCGCCGGGCTGAGGCGCGTCGCCGACGCGCATAACGTGCCGCTCGCCGCGGCGGCCCTGCAGTTTCCGCTCGCACACCCGGTGGTCGCCAGCGTCATTCCCGGGCCGCGCTCGGCGGAAGAGCTGAACCAAATCTTCGCGTGGTGGAATTTGCCGATTCCGGCCGCATTTTGGAGCGACCTGAAGGGCGAGGGACTATTGGATTCGGCGGCGCCCATCCCCACCTAACCCATACCGCATGATATCCGAACTCACCGCCCTCTTCTCCGTCATCGTCATCGACCTGGTTCTGGCCGGCGACAATGCGGTCGTTGTCGGCATGGCAGCGGCGGGATTGCCCGCCGAAATACGGCGGAAAGCGATCTTCTACGGGATCGCCGCCGCCGCCATCCTGCGCATTGTCTTCGCGCTGTTCGCGACCCAGTTGCTGGGCATCCTCGGGCTGGTTCTGGCCGGCGGGCTGCTGCTCTTGTGGGTGACATGGAAGCTGTGGCGCGAAATCAGGGCCGACATGCATGAAGCGCACTCGGGACCGGAGGCCGACTCGCCCGCCCACTGCGCCGCCGGCATCAAGCCGGCCAAGACGTTCAAGCAGGCCCTCACCCAGATCATCGTTGCCGACGTATCGATGTCGCTCGACAACGTGCTGGCGGTCGCCGGCACCGCCCGCCACCACCTCTGGGTCCTGGTCGCCGGGCTCGCGCTGTCGGTCGCCCTCATGGGACTGGCCGCATCGCTGATCGCGCGCATCCTCAAGAAGCATCCGTGGATTTCGTATTTCGGCCTCGCGCTGATTGCGGTGGTGGCGTGTTCGATGATCTGGGAAGGCGGCCATCGGGTCGCCGACGCGGCCGCTCGCTCCGGCATGTTCCAGGGCTGGGTGAACTAGGCGCGGACGAGATGGCCCGCCGCCGCCTCTCCTCTTACGTCGCGAAGTAGTCTTCGTTCTCGAGGTCGGTCATCAGGTCGGGGCCGGTCGGCTCCCAGCCGAGGGTCTTCCGGGTCCATTCGCTCGAGGCCGGCATGTCCATCGACGCGAAGGCCGCGAACCAGCCGTAATAGTCGGCCGCTTCCCCCGGCGTTATGCTGGTCACCGGAATGTTCAGGTGGCGGCCGATCGCCTCTTCGAGCGCGCGCAACGACACGCCTTCCTCGCCAACAGCGTTATAGCGCGCGCCGGCAGTGCCTTTCTCAAGCGCCAGCCGGTAGAGCCGGGCGGCATCCAGCCGGTGGACCGATGGCCAGCGGTTCTTGCCTTCGCCGACATAGGCGGCGGCGCCTTTGTCGCGGGCGATGTTGATGAGGATCGGCACGAAACCATGATCGTGCGGCCCATGGACCTGCGGCAGGCGCACGGACATCACCTTTACGCCCTTGGCCTCCACCACATCGGCCGCCTGTTCGGAGGCGATGCGCGGATTGGGATGGTCGGTGGCGAAGCGGTCGCTCTCCAACGACACGCGGCCGGACGCGGCGCCGCTGCCCGACGTGATGATCAGCGGCCGCTCCGAGCCGGCGAGCACGTCGCCCATCGCGGTGATGGCGCGCCGATCGATCTCGCAGTTCTCCACGAACTTGGAAAAATCGTGGATGAAGGCGGTGTGGATGATGCCGTCGGCATTGGCGGCACCGCGCCTCAGACTATCGAGGTCTTCCACCGAGCCGCGGTGCACCTCACCGCCGGCCTTTTCGAGCGCGGCGGCAGAAGCATCGGAGCGGACGAGGCCGAGAACCCTATGGCCTGCGGAAAGCAGATCCTGAACGACGGCCGAGCCGACGAAGCCGGTCGCGCCGGTAACGAAAACACGCATGAGATTTCTCCATCCTGGTTTGGATAGAGACGCATATCGGCCTATATCTATCCTGTTAAATAAGTGATCTTATACAGGTATAAGGACTAACAGGATGAACACTGGCGTCGAGAGCGACAACCGGCTCGGCACCTACCTCAAGGACCGCCGGGCCAAACTCGATCCGGCGTCTTTCGGCCTGCCGCTGACGCGACGGCGGACGCCCGGCCTGCGCCGCGAGGAAGTCGCCCAGCGGGCCAATGTTAGCGCCACCTGGTACACGTGGCTGGAACAGGGCAGAGGCGGTGCGCCTTCGGACGATGTACTCGACCGCATCGCCCGTGCTCTGATGCTGACCGATGTGGAGCGCGAGCATCTGTTTCTCATCGGTCTCGGCCGCCCGCCGGAGGTGCGTTACCGCGCGCCGGAGGGCATCTCGCCGCGCCTTCAACACGTCCTCGATGCGCTGGAATTCAGCCCGGCAATCATCAAGACCCCGACATGGGATGTGCTGGCATGGAACCGCGCCTTTGCGACGGTGATGACCGACTACGCCGCACTCCCGCCCGGCAAACGCAACATCCTGCGCCTCATGTTCCTCGACCCGCGTGTTCGCGCCGCTCAGACCAACTGGAAGGATGTCACTCGCTTCGTGGTGGGGGCGTTCCGGGCAGACGCCGCCCGCGCAGGGGCGACGGACGAGATCAAGTCACTGGTCGAGGAGCTTTCGCGCGAAAGCCCCGAGTTCGCGGCCCTGTGGCGCGACAACGACGTTCGCGGTCAGGGCGAAGGCACCAAGACGCTTCGCCATCCTGTCGCCGGGCCGATCTCGCTGGAGTTCTCCAATTTCGCCGTCGACGGCCGACCGGATCTCGGCATGGTCGTCTACAACCCAGCCACGCCCGCCGACGCCGACAAGATCACGACGCTGATTGCCGCGAAGTCCTAGTGGATCTCGGGCTCCGGTGTCGGCGCCGTGCCCTCGAGGAAGTCGAAGTCGCAGCCCTTGTCGGCCTGCTGGATGTGCGCAGCATAAAGCTTGTTGAAGCCGCGCTGGAACGTGCGGTCGGGCGGCGACCATTCCTTCAGGCGCCGCTCGATCTCCGCCTTGGTGACCTCGAGAGTGATCGAGCGCCGCTCGACATCGACCGTGATGATGTCTCCGGTCCTGACCGCGGCAAGCGGTCCGCCGATATAGGATTCCGGCGCGACATGCAGGATGCACGCGCCGTAGCTGGTGCCGCTCATGCGCGCGTCCGAAATGCGCAGCATGTCGCGAACGCCCTGCTTGAGGAGTTTCTTCGGGATCGGCAGCATGCCCCACTCCGGCATGCCCGGTCCGCCGACCGGTCCGGCATTCTGCAAAACAATGATGTGATCCGCGGTCACCTCGAGATCGTCAGAATCGATCTGCGCCGACATCTCGTTGTAGTCGCGGAAAACCAGCGCCGGGCCCGAGTGCTTGAGCAACCGCGGCTCGGCCGCCGACGGCTTGATCACGCATCCGTCGGGCGCCAGGTTGCCGGTGAGCACCGCCGTGCCGACTTCGCTCGACACCGGATTGTCGAGCGAGCGGATGACGTCGGCGTTGTACACCTCGGCGCCGGCAATGTTCTCACCGAGCGTCTTGCCGGTAACCGTGCGCGCGTCGAGATTGAGCTTGTCGCCGAGCATCGACAACAGCGCCGGCAAACCACCGGCATAGAAGAAATCCTCCATCAGGAAGCCGCCGGACGGCCGAAGGTTGGCGAGGACCGGCACTTCGCGCCCCACCCTGTCGAAATCGGCAAGAGTGAGGTCGATGCCCGCACGCCCGGCCATGGCGACGAGATGGATCATCGCATTGGTCGATCCGCCGAGCGCCATCTGCGCCACCAGCGCGTTCTCGAACGAGGCCGGTGACAGCACGTCGCGCGGCTTCAGGTCTTCCCAGATCATGTCGACGATGCGCCGGCCGCACTGGATCGCCATGCGGCTGTGCGCCGAGTCCGGCGCCGGGATCGACGACGCGCCGGGCAGCGTGAAGCCAAGCGCTTCGGTGAGCGACATCATCGTTGCGGCAGTGCCCATGACCATGCAGGTCCCAAAGGAGCGGGCGATGCCGGCCTCCATGCCGCGCCATTCCTCGTCGGAAAGCACGCCGGCCTGCTTGTCGGCCCAGTATTTCCAGACGTCGCTGCCCGAACCCAACACCTTGCCGGCGAAGTTGCCGCGCAACATCGCGCCCGCCGGCAGATAGATCGCCGGCAGATTCATGCTGATCGCGCCCATCAGCAGCGCCGGCGTGGTCTTGTCGCAACCGCCAAGCAGCACCGCGCCGTCGATCGGATGCGAACGAAGCAGTTCCTCCGTCTCCAGCGCCAGCAGGTTGCGGTAGAGCATCGTCGTCGGCTTGACGAAATTCTCCGCCAGCGACAGCGCCGGCAATTCCACCGGGAACCCGCCGGCCTGCCAGACACCTTTCTTCACCTCCTCCGCGCGCGTGCGCAGATGGGTGTGGCACGGGTTGATGTCCGACCAGGTGTTGACGATCGCAACCACCGGCTTGCCCATGAAGTCTTCATAGGAATAGCCCTGCTGCATGGTGCGGGAGCGATGGCCGAAGGCGCGCAGGTCCTGCGCCCCGTACCACCGCTGACTACGAAGTTCGCTGATGTCTTTCTTTGCCACGTTGCCTCAGTTTGATTTGTTGGGAAGCTTGATCCCGGCATCGCGCGCTCGCCGGTCGATCTCATCGAGTTCCACCTGGCTGAACTTGAGCTTCGCGAGCGCACCGACGGCGTCCTCGATCTGCTCGACGCGACTGGCGCCGATGAGCGCCGATGTCATGCGCCCGTCGCGCAGCACCCAGGCGAGCGCCATCTGCGCCAGCGTCTGACCGCGCTTCTTGGCGAGCCGGTCGAGCGCGCGTATGGAGGCGAGATTCTCCTTGCTCAGGAATGCCGGCCGCCACGATGGCGAACCGCTCGCAGCACGGCTGCCGGCGGGCACGCCCTTCAGATACTTGTCGGTGAGCAGGCCCTGATACAGTGGCGAGAAGGAGATGCAGCCCATGCCCTCCTCTTCCAGCGCATCGAGGAGCTGGTCCTCTTCGGTCCAGCGATTGAAGATCGAGTAGCTCGGCTGGTGAATGATCGCCGGCGTGCCGAGGCGCTTCAGGATCTGCGCGGCCTCGTGCGTGCGTTCCGACGAATAGGACGAGATGCCGACGTAGAGCGCCTTGCCCTGACGCACCGCCGCGTCGAGCGCGCCCATCGTCTCTTCCAGCGGCGTGTCCGGATCGAAGCGGTGCGAATAGAAGATATCGACATAGTCGAGCCCCATCCGCTTGAGGCTCTGGTCGAGGCTGGCGAGCAGATACTTGCGGCTGCCCCATTCGCCATAGGGCCCCGGCCACATGGTGTAGCCGGCCTTGGTCGAGATGATCAGCTCGTCACGGAAGTCGCGGAAGTCGGTCTTGAGGACAGTGCCGAAGAATTCCTCGGCCGAACCCGGCGGCGGACCGTAATTGTTGGCAAGGTCGAAATGCGTGATGCCGAGGTCGAAGGCCCTGCGGCACATCTCATGAGCGACGTCAGCGCGAGACATGTGACCGAAGTTCTGCCACAGACCGAGCGAAATGGCGGGAAGCTTGAGACCGCTCCGCCCGGTACGCCGGTAGAGCATCTTGTCGTAGCGCTTGTCGGACGGCACGTAGGTCATGTCTCTCTCTTTTCGCTAAGCGTCTGGGCGCATTTTTACGGTGCGCAACGTCAATGGGCTAGGGTCGCATCGCGACGCAATTCGCGCATGCGAATGGATGGCAGGACGTCCGCGACCGTTCTCAGGCCGCCGCGCGGCGCGGGTAGCGCGCGTTCTCCTCGAAAAGGGCCCGCGCCGCCTGGCTAACCGCAGGCACGACGGCCTCGTCGAGATTGGCGAGCAGCGGCGAGATTGGTCCGGTATCGGCAATCCCCACCAGGCGCACGGCGTCGTGCAGCACCGCGATCTGCGAGTGCAGGTCGCGCTGATCCTCGAAGGGCAGAAACTTCTCGCGCAGACGTTCGGCGAGAGCCACGTCACCCGCCTTCAAGGCCGCCAGCACCGCCATCGACAGGCTGGGCGCGATCGAAACCGAGCCCGACGTGAACGCGCGCAGCCCGAACTTCGTCCAGTGCAGGATCGCCGGCCGCTCCCCGATGCCGCTCACCAGGCGCTCGGTGCCGGCTGCCGCGACGATGGCCGAGAGATAGGGATCGTCGGCCGGGTCCTTGGGCTCGAACGCGTATTTCAGCGAGCACAGCACGCCGTCGGCGAACAACGCCGCAACGTCGCGTGGCGCGATGTAATTGTTGCCGCGCACGTAAGCGATGATCGGCCGCTGATAGGCGTCGGAAAGACGCCGCCAGCCGGTCGCAACGCCCGCCGGCTTCGTCGGCCCCGCCATCGGCAGCAGCATCGCCGTCGGGAACGGGCGATCCTTCAGGATCGCGATCTGGTCCATCGCCTTGCCGAAATCGGCGCCGATGGACGGGATCATCCAGCTTCCTGCCGGTGCGATTTCGGCCAGCATGTCGACGACCGACGCATATTGGCCGACGCCGAGGTGATAGAAATTCGCATTGCCGCCATAGAGGAACGTGGTCACGCCGCCCGACGTCATGTGCTGCACGATCTTGCGGTTCTCGGCGGTCGAAACCTTACCCGTGCGGTCGAAGGCCAGCGGCGGCACGGAAATGACCGACCGCGAGAGGTCGGCGACGGAGATGGCATCGGTTTTCATCGGGCGGATTCCGGCGGGGAAGGTAGCGGCTCCGGAAAAGTTATCGTACAACCCTCTTCCCTTCAACCGGACAGCGCCACACCACCCATGAACCTTTTCGACCTCACCGGCCGCCGCGCCCTCATCACCGGCTCCAGCAAGGGCCTCGGCTATGCGATTGCCGAAGGCCTGGCCGAAGCCGGCGCAGAAGTCGTCATCAACGCCCGTGGCGCCAAGGAGCTTGAGCAGGCCCGCGACCGCCTCGTTGCCGCCGGCCACAAGGCGCATGCCTACGCCTTCGATGTCTCCGACAGCGAAACGGTCGATGGCACGGTGGCGAAAATCGAGAGCGAGGTCGGGCCGCTCGACATGCTCTTCAACAACGCCGGCGTGCAACGCCGCGCACCGCTGACCGAGTTCACCTACGAGAATTGGCGCCAGCTGATGGCGATCAATCTCGATGCGGTGTTTCTTATGGGCCAGGCGGTCGCCAAGCGCATGGTGCCGCGCGGGCGCGGCAAGATCGTCAACACTTGCTCGATCAACAGCGAACTGGCGCGCCAGACGATCGCCCCCTACGTCACGTCGAAGGGCGCGGTGAAGATGCTGACCAAGGCGATGTGCGTCGAGTGGGCGGCGCAGGGCCTTCAGGTGAACGGCATCGGGCCCGGCTACTTCAAGACCGAGCTCAATCGGGCGCTCTTCGAGAATCCGGAATTCGACGCATTCGTGCGCAAGCGCACGCCGGCCGCCCGCTGGGGCGAAGTCCATGAATTGAAGGGCGTCGCCGTGTTTCTTGCCTCCGACGCCTCAAGTTACGTCAACGGCCACATCCTCTATGTGGACGGCGGCATGACCGCTACGGTGTGATCGG
Organism: uncultured Alphaproteobacteria bacterium; assembly: GCA_963781775.1. Classification (GTDB taxonomy): domain Bacteria; phylum Pseudomonadota; class Alphaproteobacteria; order Rhizobiales; family Kaistiaceae; genus CAVSRC01. The sequence goes on from CAWAHE010000028.1 coordinate 197,065, forward strand.
GCGCCGCGGGATCAGCTGTCGGCGTAGCGGCGGGCAAGCGAGTGAATGTCGCCGCGCTTGACGCCCATGTCCCTCAGGTCCCGGTCCGAAAGCTGCGCGAGTTCCTGGTACGCCTGGCGGTACCTGCGCCACGTGCGGTAGGTCTTTGCGATGTCCATGACCATTCTCCAGTATTGAATGCAGGAGAATGTAGGCAACCCGGGCCGATTGCAGCACGACCGATTGCGCGCAGCAGCCTTGCATCAGATGCCACTCGGCGGAGCTGGCGCGGCCTAAAACCCGACCTTGTCGCCGCCTTTCAACGCCAGCGTGGCTCGAGCCTCGGCGGGCGTGGCGGCCTCGAAGCCGAGTTCCTCGATGATGCGACGCATCTTGGCGACCTGCTGGGCGTTGCTGACCGCCATCTCGCCGGGACCGATATAGAGCGAGTCTTCCAGCCCGACGCGAATATTGCCGCCCATCATCGCCGCCTGCGTGGCGAAGGGAAGCTGATGGCGCCCGGCGCCCAGCACCGACCAGCGATAGGCGTCGCCGAACAGCCGGTCGGCGGTCTCCTTCATGAACATCAGGTTGCGCATGTCGGCGCCAATCCCGCCCAGAATGCCGAAGATGATCTGCACGAAGAACGGCGGCTCGACCACCTTGCGGTCGACGAAATGCGCCAGATTGTAGAGGTGACCGACGTCGTAGCACTCGTGCTCGAAGCGCACGCCGTCGCCCTTGCCGAGGATCTCCATGATGCGGGCGATGTCGCGGAAAGTGTTGCGGAAGATGTAGTCGTCGGTATTGGCGAGATAGGGCCGCTCCCAGTCGAACTTCCACTGCTGATAGCGGTCGGCAAGCGGGAACAGGGCGAAGTTCATCGAGCCCATGTTAAGCGAGCACATCTCCGGCTTGACGGCGAGCGGCGCCCGCAAGCGGTCCTCGACGCTCATGCCGAGACCGCCGCCGGTGGTGATGTTGATGACGGCGTCGCAGGACTGCTTGATCACCGGCAGGAAACGCATGTAGGCCTCGGACGCGGCGGTCGGCTGGCCGGTCTCCGGATCGCGGGCGTGCAGATGCAGGATGGCGGCGCCGGCCTCAGCCGCCGCGATCGCCTGGGCGGCGATGTCCTCGGGCCGGTACGGCAGCGCATCCGACATCGTCGGCGTGTGGATCGCGCCCGTCACCGCGCACGAGATGATCACTTTCGGCTTGCTGCGCTTGGCCATGTCGTCCCCCTGCTCTTGTTGTTTCCGACCATAACCGAATTCCGCCGCACTGTTCCGTCCGGGCACGCGAGAAATTCTCAAGCGCGATCGGGAACCAATCCACCCTCGACCCCGTTGATCGACGCCGACAACAAATCGGAGAAAAGTCGCGCCGGTGTCTTTCACCCGCGTGGCGGCCGTCCGGGGCACGCGCCCCCAAAACGCGGAGAGAACAATGCCGACGAAGACCAAGACGCTCGACGAGCTTTTCCACGACACGCTGAAAGACATTTATTTCGCGGAGAAGAAGATTCTCGCGACGCTCCCCAAGATGGCCAAGGCCGCCAACAGCCGCGACCTGACCGCCGCTTTCGAGAAGCACCGTAAGCAGACCGAAGGCCACGTCGCGCGCCTGGAGCAGGTCTTCGAGATCATCGGCAAGAAGGCGCAGGGCAAGACCTGCGCCGCCATTCTCGGCATTACCGAGGAAGGCGCCGAGATCATGGACGAATACAAGAGCTCGCCGGCCCTCGACGCTGGCCTTCTCGCCGCCGCGCAGGCGGTCGAGCACTACGAGATCTCGCGCTATGGCACATTGCGCACATGGGCGCAGGAACTGGGAATGGATGACGCCGCCGCGCTTCTCCAGAAGACCCTCGACGAGGAAGAGCAGACCGACCGCGACTTGACGAAAATCGCCGAGACGGCGGTGAACCAGGAGGCCGAGGCGGCGTAGCGAGACCAGTAGTCTCGCCAACGACCCGCTCGACCAACAACAGAAAGGTGACAGGCCATGGATAAGGATCGCATTGAAGGCTCCGCCAAGCAGGCCAAGGGCGCCGTCAAGGAAATCGCCGGGAAGGTGACCGGTGACGCCAAGCTGCAGAGCGAAGGCAAGGCGGACAAGGCCGCCGGCAAGGTCCAGAACGCCGTCGGCGGCGTGAAGGACGCGCTGCGGGGCAAATAGCGCTCAGAATCAACTCTTATCGATATGCGAGCGACGGTCGGCCCGGAACTCTTGGGCCGGCTGTTTTTGCTGACCGGCGCGCAAGAATTGGGTCGCCGGCTCGATAGCGTGGTTGTTCCATACGCCAACCAAAGACGGGAGCATGGCGATGGAACTGAAGTATTCCGGAATTCCAAGCGATGTGGCGGCGGCCTATCGCGCCGGGGCGCGCGACGCCAATGATCAGGCGCCCGAAAGAAACATATCCGACGGCGACGGCGTGCCCTGCCGGCACTGCCTGGGAAAGGTCGCCAAAGGTGAGCCCTATCTGGTGCTGGCATATCGGCCGTTCCCCGGACCGCAGCCCTACGCCGAGGTCGGACCGATCTTCCTGCATGCCGAGCCATGCGAGCCACATGCCCACGGCGGTTTTCCCGAGCGGGAGCGAATTGGAGACGGCCGGATCCTTCGCGGCTATGGCAAAGACAATCGCATCGTCTACGGAACCGGGACCGTGGTGCGCAACGATGACATCGAGGCCAAGGCGCAAGACATCCTGGCGCGGCCGGACGTCGAATACGTGCACATGCGGTCCGCCACCAACAACTGCTACACGCTGAGAATCGACCGCGGGTGACCGGCCGCCCGCGACCGGCACGGGCCGGACGCGGGCGGTTCTTTCGCTGCGGCCTTGCGGTCAGGCGCGAACGCGTTCCACGACGACCGGGACCGGCCGGCAGACCGTGTTGTAAACCGGCGAGTGCTCCTTCGCGTAAGCGACCAGATTCTCCAGTTCTTCGTCGGAGCAATCGGCCTTGACGTTCATGCGGACGCGGATTTGTTCGAAACCCGGGCTGACAAACTCGTCGAGGCCAAGCACGCCCTGGGCGTCGACGTCGCCGTGAATCTCGGTCGAAAGTTCGCGGACAACAATTCCCCTCGCCATCGCGTGCAGGACGAGGGTGGTGGTGACGCAGCCGGCGAGCGCATGCAGCAGGGATTCGCCGGGATTGGCGCCGCCATTGTTGCCCAGAAGGATGGGCGGTTCGTCCTGGACGATTTCGATGGCCCTGGTGCGTGACGTGTCCTCGTGCCCGGCACCGTAGAAATCCTTGATCGTGGAGCGATTCTCGGCGCCATCGACCCAACGGTTGCGGACACGGAACTGAAAGCGGGCAAGAGTCTTGTCCGCCTTGATGGCCGCTATCGTGTCGAGAGCGACCTGCACGTTGAGGCCGTTGAGCTTCGCCGGGACGGCGGCTGCGGTTTGCGAGTTCATCTGACTTTCTCCTTACCTTCAGTACGGTGTGACAAGCGCATTGGCCCGAAGGGAGAGGCTGGGGTGTCGCTTGTTGGGCCGAAGACTTAAGGCTGGACATTCGCGACGGAGAGATCGAGTTTCCCAAAAAACAGTCCTTTTGTGCCACCAACGGAGAGCCGCCGATGGGAGAGGCCCAATCCGAGACAATCGACGCCTTGATCGTCGCGTTGCCGGAATCCGCCGGCTCCGCGATCTACGGACTGGTCGACGTATTTGCGTCGACCGGAACGCTCTGGCGCGAAATCGTCGGGGATGAACCTGGCAGGAGACTGATCCGACCCAAGGTCGTCTCGCTGTCGCTCGATCCGTTCTTGTGCGGAAATGGCATTCCGGTCCGCCCCGACCTGACCATCGAAGCGCGGTCCGACGCTGGCATCGTCGTCGTGCCAGAACTTTGGCTCGCCCCCGATGACAACCTCAAGCATCGCTACGACGAATTGAAGGAATGGCTGCGCCAGCGCCATCGCGCGGGCAACACGATCTATTCGGCCTGCTCAGGCTCGGTGCTGCTCGCAGCATCCGGCCTGCTCGACGGCAAAGAGGCGACATCGCACTGGGGTTACTCGGATGTTTTCCGTCGCAGCTTTCCGCAAGTTCGCTTCACTCCCGGGCCGAATATCGTCTTTGCCGATCGGACGGGACGTGTCGTGACGGCAGGCGGCGCAACCTCCTGGCACGATCTGGCGATCCACATCATTTCGCGCCACTGCAGCCCGGGTGAGGCGCTGCACATCGCCAAGCTTTATCTTCTGCAATGGCATGGCGACGGCCAATTGCCCTATGCGAGTCTTGTGAGGCGACAGGCGCATGCCGACTCGATCGTTCGTCAGGCCGAGAACTGGCTGGTGGACCATTCGACCGAGCCTCATGCCGTGGCCGCCGTCGTCGCCGCGTGCGGCATTCCGGAGCGCAGCCTGAAGCGCCGGTTCAGGACTGCAACCGGATCCACCATCATCGAATACGTCCAGAATCTTCGCATCGAAGCAGCAAAACGGCTGCTGGAGACCAACGACGGTTCATCCGACGAAATTGCTTCGGCCGTCGGCTATGAAAATCCGTCGTTCTTCCGAAGACTATTCAAACGCCTCACCGGATTGACCCCGGGGCAGTACCGCCGCCTGTTCAGCCCGATTTCCAATGCGGCAAATGTTGGCGCCGCCACGCGAGCGGACGCCGATCGAGCCCCTGCCCGGTAGCGAAGCGTGAAACACGGAACATTTGAACAGCAGCGGCAAACGACCGCGACGCTCATCTCTGACGCGACTCGTTCACTTGTGTCAGGAGGCTCTCAAGGTCAACCCATAGCTCGCCGGGATTCTCAAGACCGATGCTGATTCTCAGATAGACGGCGTCCGGATCAATCGGGGTCGCCGAGCGATCCCTGCCCAGTTGCATCGGCGCGATCAGGCTGCGCGTACCGCCCCACGAACTGCCGATGGCGAAAACCGAAAGCGCGCTAAGGGCCGCGTCGAGACCGCCCAGTCCGCACGGCTTCAGCTTGACCGAGAAGACGCCGGAACTGCCCCGAAAGTCGCGGCGCCACACGTCATGCCCGGCGGCGGTGGGCAGCGCCGGATGGTGGACCGCCGCAACGGCATCGAACGCCACCAGCCGGGCGGCGAACTCCGCCCCGACACGGCCGACACGCTCCAGCCGAACCGGCATCGTCTCAATGCCGCGCAGCGCTAGCGCACAATCGTCGGGCGAAACGCCGATGCCGAGGACCGACAATGTCCTGCGCACCGTGGCGCACAGCTCGACCGAGTTGAACGTGATGGAACCGAGCAGCAGATCGGAGTGACCGCCAATGTATTTGGTGATCGCCTCCGCGACCATGTCCACACCGAGGTCCAGCGGCTTCAGCAACAGCGGGCTGGCCCAGGTGTTGTCACAGCCGGTGAGGATGCCGTGACGGCGCGCGAGCGCGACGATGGCGGGTATGTCCGAGACTTCCATCGTCGTCGAGCCCGGCGACTCGATCCAGACGAGGCGCGTTTGCGGACGGACCAGCCGCTCAAGGCCCGCGATGTCCATCGGGTCGTAGAAGTCCGCCGTTACACCGTAGCCGGCCAGGACATCCCGGCAGAACTGGCGGGCCGGCGGATAAACGTTGTCTGGAACAAGCACGTGGTCGCCGGCCTTCAGGACCGCGAACATGAACATGGTGATCGCGGCCTGCCCGGAAGGCACGATGATCGATCGCGCACCGTGATGGAGCGCGGTTATCTGGGCCTCCAGGACACGTGTCGTCGGCGTGCCCGCCAAACCGTAGCTGTAGCCATCAGGACCGCGCTGGCCGCGTTCGCGATAGTTCTTGGCGGTCTCGAAGACAATGGTGGACGCGCGATATGTGGGCACCGCGAGGCTGCCGAAGCCCTCAAGCGGTGGAATTGGATGCTGGACGCACAGGCTCTCGTCGTGTTTTGGCAACGTCGCGGACATTTTTGCGGCTGGCCTTCTAGAGAACCTTGGAAAGAAACTCGGCCATGCGCGGCTCCTTGGGGTTACCGAAGAGCTCGCCGGGCGTGCCCTGTTCTAGAATGCGGCCCCCGTCCATGAAGGCGACGCGGTCGGCCACCTCCCTCGCGAAGCCCATCTCGTGCGTGACGATGACCATGGTCATCCCGCGCAAGGCCAAGGCCTTGATCACGTCCAAGACCTCGTTGACCATCTCCGGGTCAAGCGCCGACGTCGGCTCGTCAAAGAGCATGACCTTGGGTTTCATGGCCAAGGCGCGCGCGATGGCGACGCGCTGTTTCTGGCCGCCCGACAATTCTCTCGGATAGGCGAGCCGTTTGTCGGCAAGTCCAACGGACGCCAGCAATTCATCCGCCTCCGCCTCGGCCGCAGACTTGTCGAGTCTGCGCAGTCGGATCGGCCCCAAAGTAATGTTTCCCAGAACCGAGAGGTGCGGAAACAAATTGAAATGCTGGAAGACCATTCCGATCCTTTGCCTGAGGCGATCGATCTTGTTCGCCTTGGCGAGAATGTCTTCACCGTCGACGAGGATCGAGCCCGCCTGCGGCACTTCGAGCAGGTTGAGGCACCGCAGGAACGTGGACTTTCCCGAGCCGGAGGCGCCGATCACACAAACCACTTCGCCGGTGTCGACTTCGAGACTGATGCCCTTGAGAACCTTGAGACTGCCGAACGACTTCTCGACGCCCGTCGCGACAATCATCGGCCGGTTGATCGAAGCGATCATCGGCGGATCTTTCTTTCGATCAGCGACGTGAGGCGCTCTCCGACGAAGAAAACGGAAAAATAGAGCAAGCCGACAAGCGCGAGCACGCGGATCGTGTCGAAATTGAAGGAGTAGATCGTCTGCCCCGCCATCGTCAGCTCCGACACGCCAATGACGGATAGCAACGACGTATCCTTGAGCGTGATGCTGAACAGGTTGGCGATGTTTGAAATCATGGTCCAGAAGGCTTGCGGCAGGACGATCAACCGCATGGTCTGCCAATAACCGAAGCCGATCGACCGGCCGGCCTCCATCTGCCCGCTGTCGACACTGATGACGCCCGACCGAATGACTTCCGCCATGTAGCCGCCGATATAGATCGCCAGGGCGACACCGCCGGCGACGATCGCGGGCATCCTCATGCCAGTCAGCAGCGGCAGCCCGAAATAGGCGAACAGGATCTGGATCAATAGCGGCAACCCCCGCACGATGTTGCTGTAGAGGGTCGCGAAGGCAATCAGCACGACGGATTGAGACAGCCGCATCATTGCCAGTATGAAGCCGATGATTGCCCCGAACAGCATTGACGTGGCTGTCAAAATCAAAGTGATCTTCAGTCCCTGCAAGAGGGCCGGCAGATAGTCCAGCAGGGATCCGTCCATGACCCTCTCTTCCAGTGCGCCTATCGAGCCTTGCAGATCAAAGGTCGTAGGACTTCAAGATGCGCTCGAGCTCGCCGGACGCACGAAGCTTGGCGAGGCCGTCGTTGACGATTGGCAACAGCTTGCTGTCCTTGGGGAAGCCGAAGGCGATGTCGGTCGGCTGGAGCAGTTCGCTGATGATCTTTTGGGTTGGATGCGCGGCTTCCTGCGCGATCTGACGGTTGACCACCGCCGAATCGTAGATGAGGCCGGCGACATCACCGGTCTGCATCGCGAGTTTCATGTTGGCGCCGTCTGCGAGAATGCGAATCTGCACGCCCCATTCATCGGCGTGGGCCTGGGCAACCTTCAGCGGAGCGGAACCCTGCTGCGCCGCAATCACCTTGCCGCGCAATCCCTCCACGGACGTGATCGGGCTATCCGCGGGGACCACGAGCACGCTGCCTTGCACGAAAATCGGCGCTGAGAAGTCGATGACCTTCCTGCGCTCTTCGGTGACGAAAAATCCGGTGACTGCGATATCGACCTGATTGACCTGCAGCGCGGGGATCATCGCGGCGAATCCCAGTGGCGAGTAATCGACGGTGGCGCCGTTGGCTTGCGCGATTTCCTGCAGCAAGTCGTACATCACGCCTTTGAACTCAGTACCTTCCTGGAAGGCAAAAGGCACGCCGTGCGGGTTGATGGCCGCCACGATCTTCTTCGGGGCATCCTCACCGAGGGCGAGACTGAACGGCAGGACTGCGATACCCGCGGCCGCAACTGCGCTCAGCAGAAATTGTCTCCGAAACATCGTCTTTCTCCTTTGGTGGCGACGCGACCTCGACCATCCACAGCCGAAGGCACGGCTAACGCCTTGGACATTCCGATATTGATAATGATGTTCCTATATTGTCAACAGTGTTTCGCTACATAGCCTTGTCGTACGTTCTCGCGCCCCGGATTGCCCCATGGGGGCCTAGGGCCAAAATCCACTAGCTTGCAAGACGTTCCTATTATAGAAGCAGCGTTCCTTTTATTGAGCGAGGCGCGATGACTTTCCCTGCTGTTCGCATGGCGGCTCTGGCGGCGGAGTGCCGGGACAAGTTGTTCTGCTCAACGCCAGACGCCGACATCGTCGTCACGACCGACCGGCGGCACATCGGCTACCTCACCGGCTATCACGGCATCACGCACAACGGCACTGCGCCCTATGCGCAGGCAGCCATCGCCACGAGGTCGCGGGTCGCTCTCGTCACCGGCGCCAGCGATGCGGCCGCCGCGCTGGAAGTCATGGACGACGTGCACGCGATATGGCGCTACGGCGAATTCTATGTGTCGTCGTCCGATGGCGTGCCGGGCTACGCGGACATGCCGCCGGCTGCGGCGTCCTTCCAGGAGGCCGTACTCAATTGCCTTTCGTCATTCCGGCCCGAGAAGGCGACGATCGCGCTGGACGTTCAGGGGCAAGAAATTGAATGGGCGATTCAAGGACGCTTTGCGGGCGCCATCTATCGCGCCGCTTTGCCGGGCCTTGTGATCGCCCGCTCAATCAAATTGCCCGGCGAGTTGGAGCTACTGCGCCACGCCTCTCGCATCACCGATGACGCGATCGCGATCGCGATCTCGGAAATGTCCCCGACGATCACCGAACTCGATATTTCGAGCATGATTCAGGGACACATCGTGCGGCAGGGTGGAATCCCGAAGTTCACCGTCGTCACGTCGGGCGAGCGCAGTTCGCGCGTTGACGCCTTTGCCACGCCGCGCGTGGTGGGCGATGGCTCGACGGTTCGGCTCGATATCGGATGTACGGTCAATGGATACGCCTCCGACATGGCGCGCACGATCGTTGTCGGCGAGCCGACAGCGAAGCAGTCGGCGCGCTACCTGGCGCTCCTCGATGGCGAGCAGGCCCAGGTCAATCTGATCGGGCCTGGTGTCGCGGCACGGGATCTGTACGACATCGCCGTCGAGACGGTCCGCCGCGGGGCTTTGCCGAACTATCAGCGGAACCACTGCGGCCACGGGATCGGCCTCACCTCTCACGAATACCCCATGCTCGACGCCAAGGCCGAGGCGATCCTGGCGCCGGGCATGGTTCTGTGCGTGGAAACGCCATACTACGAACTGGGCTGGGGCGGGATGATGGTGGAAGACACCGCCATCGTGACCGAGACCGGCCATGAACTCCTGACGACCTCGTCCCGGGATCTCATGCCGCTTCGCCGATGACGGGCAACCTTACCCTTGACTTTACGCAGAGTGTCGGGCGACAGGTCATGATGTTGCGATAATAGGTACACCATAATGGCCACCAGCCAGTCACTCGACCGCGGCCTCGATGTTCTGGAACTTCTCGACAAGGCACCGCGACCGCTTGGCATTCGCGAAATATCGCGGCAGCTCGATCTCAGTCCACCCATCGTACAGCGTCTGATCAACACGATGTCGCGCAGGCGATACATTCGGCAGGATCCAGAGACCAGGCGTTATTCTATCGGCTACCAAATACTAGGCATTGGCGCATCGCTGCAGAGCAAGGATATCTTGCTACTGGAAGGCCGCAAGGAAATGATCAAGCTCACCCAGCGCATGCGGGTCGATGCCTATCTGGGCGTCCAGCAAGATGACCATGCGATCTATCTGCTGTGCGTTCAGTGCGAGGGGCCCGTCGCAGTCAGAAGCGAACCCGGCCAGCTCCTGCGCCTCCACAGCACCGCCATTGGCAAGATTCTGCTGGCGGCGCACGACGACGAAACGGCGCTGGCATTGTTGGGCCCGGGTCCCCTCCCCGCCATAACACCGGTCACCATCACGGACCCTCGGTCACTTGTGGCATCGCTTGGGCGCGTTCGCGCCGAGGGGCTGGCCCTGGTCGAAAACGAAAACATCACCGGAATAACGTCGGTGGGCGCCCCCATCCGCGACTCGCGTGGCGAGATCTGCGCTGCTCTCAGCGTATCGTTTTCTCCCCATTTCACGCCGGAGGTTCAGGTGGGCGATGTCGCGGCGATGGTAAAAGGCGCCGCCGCGAAGATCAGCGAAAACCTCGGCCATCAAGTCTCCTCATTGGGCGTCAGCGGCTGATACGCCGCTTGCACCAGGATGCGATCCCGACGGAAGTAATGATTTCCCGCCCTAGCCCTTGATGCCGGCGGACAGCGTGATCGCCTGCGTGACCTGGCGCTGAAAGAGAAGATAGACGGTGGCGACCGGAAGGCCGGCCAAGACCGCGCCGGCAAGCAGGCGGGCGTAGTAGACGCCGAAGGCGTCCTGCACTTCGGTGATGCCCACCGTGACCGTCATCATGTCCTCGGTCTTGATGGCGAGGAAGGGCCACAGGAACGAGTTCCACGCGCCAATGAAGGTGATGATCGCAAGTGCGGTCGTCACGCCCCAGTTCATGGGCAGGAAGATGCGGAACAGGAGCTGGAAATCGTTGGCGCCGTCCATGACGGCCGCTTCGCCGAAATCGCGCGGCACCGAATCGAAGAACTGCTTGTAGACGATGACGGTGACCGGCGCGATCAACTGCGGCAGGATGACACCCTGATAGCTATTCAGGAAACCTACGTTCGCCATGATGATGAAGTGGTTCACGATCAGCGCCGGAACCGGGACCATGAAGCTCGCCAGGATGATCCACCACAGCAGCGTTCGGCCTGGAAACTTGAGCTGCGAGATGGCGTAGCCGCAGGTTGCCGCCATGAAGACGACCAGGACGGTGATCGAAACCGCGACGATGGTCGAGTTGAGGTACCAGACCAGCAGCCGCGAGTGCGTGAGCATGTAGATGTAGGCGGTCAGCGTCGGATTGTGCGGCCACAGCTCGACGGTCTTCTTGATGACTTCGTCCTCGACCTTGAGGGAGGTGACGATCGCCCAATAGAGCGGGAAGGCCCACACCGCGGCACAGATGATGGTGAGGATCGTCAGGAGAATCGCGCTGACGTCGCGAATGCGGCTCCGGCGGCCGGCGCTGACGCCCCTCGGAACCGATGCGTCGGATACCGCGGTCATCGCTCACCTCGCGCGCGCAGTGCCTGGAACTGAAGGATCGAAAAGCCCACGACGATGACGAACATCGCGACCGCGACGGACGCGGCGTAGCCGCCCTTGTTGTGCACGAATGCCTGGTCGAAGATGTACTGGACGAGCACCATCGTCGCCTGAGTGCGGCCGCCGAGCGAGAACAGGTAGACTTGGTCGAAGATCTTGAGCTGCAGGATCAGCTGGATGGTGAGGCAGAGGACCGTCACCGGCCAGATCAGCGGCCAGGTGATGAGCCAGAAGACCTGGCGGCGGCTGGCGCCGTCGAGTTCGGCGGCCTCGTAGATCTCGCGTGGAATGTTCCTGAGGCCGGCAAGAAAGAGCAGGATCGAGAAGCCGTTGGTCCACCATACGGTGACCAGAGCGACCATCGGCAAGAGCCAGGGCAGGCGCCGCCACACGTTCACCGGCGCGCCCATGATCGGCGTGATGACGTATTGCAGGATGCCGAACTGCACGTTCAGCATCCAGTCCCAGATCAGGTAGACGACCGTAACCGGCAGCACGAAGGGCAGGAAGAACGCTGCCAGGATGAGGCTCTGCGTCCAGCCGCGCAGGCGCGACACCATCAGCGCGATGCCCAGGGCAACCGCCGTGCCCGGCGCGACCGTGAGCAGGACGAAGTAGGCGGTATTCCATACCGCGTTGTGAAAGACCCGGTCCTTGAGCAGGCGGGCGTAGTTGTCCAGGCCGACCCAGTCGCCATGTCCGATCAGCGGCGCGTTGGTAAGGCTCAGCCCCACCATCTGGATCGTCGGATAGATGAAAAGCCAGGCATAGATGGCGATAAACGGAGCGACCAGAACGGCCGCTGTGAAGATCTCGGTCCGTCTGCTCTTCAGCATTCCCCGCCCCATTCCCACGATAGTTCGAACCGGCCGGCGCCCGTGATGGGCGCCGGCCGGCGGTTTGGCGGACGCCCTACAGGTTGTCCAGCGAGTCTTTCATTTCTTTCACCGCTTCGGCGGGGTCGACTTCGCCGTTGATCGCAGCGGTGAAGGCGTTGCCGGCTGCGTCAAACAGCGGCGAGGCGACGCCTGCGTACTTCGACTTCGGGTCGTAGATCATGTTTGCCGTCAGCGGAGCGTAGGTCGCCTGCGGCTGCATGGCCTTGTACTCGGCCGAGTCGGTCACCGCCTTGTTGGCCGGGATGTGGCCGGCGGTTGCCCAGAAGAGCGAGTGGCCTTCCATCCACTTGATCACCTCGAGCACGGCGGCATGCTTCTCGGGCGTGGCCGGCTTGCCGACGTTGTTCGGGATCGCGAAGGAGTGCGAGTCCGAATAGGTGCAGGGCTTGTCGAAGAGAACCGGCAGTTCGATGGCGCCCCAGTTGAACAGCTTGCCCTGCTTGTTCAGGTCGGTCATCGTGGGCACTTCCCATACACCGTTGATCATCGTCGCGGCGTCGCCGGAGGTGAACAGAGCCACGGTCGAGGGATAGTCGGTGTACGACGGCGTGTATTCGTCCTTCACCCAGTCGGCGATCACACCGACCGACTTGGCGAGCTTGTCCGCGTTGTCGCCAGTGATCCACGCGCCGTCCGATCCGACATTGCCCCCCTGCTGGCAGAGCAGCGAGTAGATCGTCCGGAACACGAAGCTGCCGTCGGCGGTGACGTTGGCGATCGGCCACTTGGTGCCGCCATCCTTCAGCTTCTTGAGCGCGGCGTTGAAGTTATCGAGCCCGTCCAGGCCTTTCGGCAGGCCGTCGTCGCCGATGAGGCCGGCGGCAGCGAGTTTGTCCTTGTTGTAGTAGAGCACGATCGGGTGCGTATCGAACGGCACGGCGTATTGCTTGCCGTCGACGTGCACGGCGTCCCATGGCGCCTTGGCGAAGCTGGCTTCGCTAAGGCCCATGATCTTCATGTCGTCCGCGGTGATCTCGGTGAGCGTCCCCTGGTCCACCGCTCTCGGAATGCGCGAGGCGTGGTAGGTCATGACGTCCGGGCCTTCGCCAACCGCCGCGGAGGTCTGCACCTTGGTGTAGAATGGCGTGCCCCAGTCGAGTGTCGTCGCCTGGATCTCGATGGCGTCCTTGTGCTCGGTGTTGAAGTCTTCGATGAGCTTCTTCATGCGGACGCCGTCGCCGCCGCCGAGGAAGTCCCACCAGATCACGGTTTCGCCGGCCTGTGCACTGGCCGCAACCAGCGCCAGCGCCGCCGTCGCCAGCGCCTTCGTCAAGAATCGATTCATTCGGTTTCCTCCACGTTTGTTGCAGGACCGAAGGGCCGGTCCCGGTGATGCTGCCAGATTTTGCTTGGAAGGAAATCTGACGGGCGTCCGAATGATCGACGCCCGGCTCACGCCCGCTCCCTTGGCTTCTCCCGCTCTTCCTTTTCCTCAGTGAAAGGCGGAATTCCTCCCAATCATCATACGATACATGCGAACTGGGGCTAGTCCACAACAACTTTCGAATTGGCCCCCGAACGTGGTCGAAGCGGCCCGAGAAGGTGGTTGATGCCTATCCGGCCATCATCGAGGCAGAACGGAAAAAACGGCGTGCCGTCTGCATAGGCGAAGTGGAATCGGTTGCGGACACGAACCGGCCGGTGCACGCTCTCGCGCGCCTCGGTCGCTGTGAAACGGGCAGACTGGCCATTGAGGGCCGCCGTCTTGGACTCAGTGGTCACGCCTGTCGGGCCGGCGAGTTCCGCAGCTGATCCCGACTGATCGATGCGTATCGTCGATGCACTGGAACTGCGAATTGTGTCCGACACGCCCTGGATGCGCGTTCATCGTCGCCTTGATGCCAAGCCGGGGCCGCGCTTTCACAAGCGGGGGCGACGCCGGCTTCTCTCGGGAATTGTTCACTGCGGACGCGGCATAACCGCTGCATAGATGGTAGCGGAGGAGGCTACCAACGACACCGAGCTAAGATATTGATATTGCAGAGGTATTAACCTTACAATCCGAGCCGGTACCAACGCCGGTACCAACAAGTCAAATTTGCTTGTGGATATTCACATCAAGTGGCGGCTTCGCGTCCAACGAATGCCGCCATGGCGATCTGTGAAAAAATTTACACGCTTTAAAACCGCACGCGCAATCGGCGGGCGTGAAAGCGATGCCTGTTTTGCTGCCACATGCAGAACTCGGCACGAGAAGCGTCATGTCCGCTTTGCGCCATCAGCGGAAGTTCCCCTCTCTGCTGTCGGCCCAACTCCTACGGGCGTCAGCGGCTACGATGAGCCGGAAATTCCCCCTTGTCGCCAGATTATTCGTTGCGTTTGCGTGGCTTGGCCTTCCCTGGTGGGCGGCCCCAGTCCGAACCGCTTTGAATTCGACTCATGCCGACGGGCGGATGTTCTGATTCACCCGAAAGAGATTGGTCGGATCGTATCTGCGCTTGATCTGCGCCAGCCGGTCATAGTTGTCGCCATAGGCTGCTTTGATGCGGGCCTCGCCCTCATCGTCCATCATGAAGTTCGCGTAGGCACCGGCGAGATTGTAGTGATGGACTGCCTGCCAATAGGCTTGCGCCCAATCCTTAATCTCCGTCGCCCTTGCCGGGTCGGCATCGACACCCGAGATAGTCATCGACCAAGTAACATCCCGATAAGCCCACGCCGTAGCCTCTGCGGCCTTCCGATGCACCGCCCCGTTGACGGGATAGAAGTGCACGATCGAGAGAGGTTGGGGCATCCGCGCTGCGTGGTTCAGATGCACCTCAATGGCCTCATCCGACAGCTCCCGGACAAAATCGCCTTTCCAATAGGACTGCAGCCCCGCCGGCATGAGGGGATCGAACATCGTTTGCAGTGCCGGGAAAGGCAGGGGCTGGGCCCAGTCGATGATCGGTTTCGGCAGTTCGGCACGAATCGCATCGACAGCGCTGGTGGCCTCTTCCGTCGACCCATTGTGCGAGATGACCAGCGCACAGACCAGCTTCGACCAGTGCTCCTGCGGGAAGGGCTGGGACGGAGGCACGCTCTGCAGACCGAGGAAAATATAGAACGCTTCCGGTGCTCGTGAAATGAAGTTGCGGTACCAGCGCATCACTTCCGCCGCATCGTCGAACGCGAAGACGATCGGCCCGCCATAGACCATATCCACCGGATGGCTGCGGAACAGGAAGCTGGTAACGACACCGAAATTACCACCACCACCGCGCAAGGCCCAGAATAGGTCCTCGTTCTCGGTCTCCGAGGCGGTCACGAAGCGACCGTCGGCCAGCACCACGTCGGCTGCGAGGAGGTTGTCCACGGTCAAGCCATACTGGCGACTGAGATAGCCGTGACCGCCGCTAAGCGTCAGCCCCGCGACGCCGGTTGTCGAGACGACGCCGAACGGCACGGCGAGACCGAAGGTATGCGTTGCATGGTCGACCTCGCCGGTGACGCACCCCCCGCCGGTTCGTGCGGTCCGCGCCGCAGGGTCGACCCGCACGCCCTTCATCAGTGACATGTCGATGACCAGTCCGTCTTCGACACTGCCGAGACCGGGCCCGCTATGCCCGCCGCCGCGGACGGCAATCGGCAGGCCGCTGTCGCGGCCGAAATTGACCGCTGCGATCACGTCTGCGGCGTCGACGCAGCGGGCGATCACCAGAGGATGTTTGTCAATCATCGCATTGTGGAGTGCGCGCGCCACATTGTAATCGGGATGATCGCGCCCGATCACTGGACCACGGTGGGTTGCTGCGAATGACGCAATGGCTTCGTCGTTCATCGGTACCTCCGTTCGCTTTCGATGCAAGGGCCGAGGAGCGGACAGGAGCGTTCGGGCCCCCCAAAGAACGCGACATTGCCGCGTGGGCTGCCCACCGGTCTCGGTTTTCAGGCAATAATCTTCCGTGCGCGCGTCATCCCATGATGACGCGTTCTTCCTGCGGCCGTTTCGGCAAACCGGCGTGGCGGCTTCGGCCCATCCAGCGGAAGGGTTGATCGACGAATTCCGGTGGCCCATCAATGACGAAGTTGCCGCCTTCCAGGGCGCTCGCCAGCGATGTCCACCCCATCCACAGCTCAGCAAGCGTGCGAAGGCGGCATGCGATCCAGACGTTCACCTCGAAACCCGGATCGACATGGCAGATGTCAAGGTCATCTCCATCGAAGAGCAGCCAGTGATGCCGGTTGCGTTTGGGGGCATCGGTGAACTCGAATCGGGCCACGAAGCGGCGTGGCATGTCCGACACGCGCTGCATCGTCTTGCGCAGGTTCCACAGCAGATAGCCGTAGTTGATTTCACCCAGAGCAAGTTCGGGTTCGATCCATTCCTGCCCCCAGTCGCCAAGGGCTTTGACGACCGTCTTCAGTTCCTCGCCGGCGGCCGTCAGCCGATAGGCGTGTCGCCCGCTGTCTCCGATCGGTACGCGCCGCAGCAATCGCGCTTCCTCGAGCTCTTTCAGGCGCCCCGAGAGAAGGGTCCGGGAAATCAACGGAACGCCGCGCCGGATGTCGTTGAAGCTGGCAGAGCCCGATAGAAGCTCCCGTACGATGAGAAGGGTCCAGCGGGAACACAGGAGCTCCGCCGACATCGCCACCGGGCAGAACTGCCCGTAGGACTTCAAATTGTTCATGTCGTGCTCCCGCTGGGGCGCTCGTTCTGGGTCCGAAGTCTTCAGACCCTGAGGCCGTCCCGCAAGTCCACATTCTGGACCGTCGGGTTCACTATCCGCACTATCGCGGCACTCACTGCCCGTGGTTCCTTTCCGGCGTTCACGCAGCGCAACGGCGTGGAGCCCGACACGCCGCCACAAACCACCGGTCCACATGGCCGGCCTTGTGTCCGGTCGTGGGCTGCCACGTCCGCTGACCGAGGAGAGGACAGATGAGCAAGCAGATGAGCAAATTGATCAAGGCTTTGGTCGTGTCGTGCACGATATCGCTTGGACTCGCGGCAGGGCCGGCACTTGCCGACGACGCGGCGGTCGCAGCCGCAAAGGCCGACATGGCCGCGACCATCGGACCCGGTGCCTTCGAGCTGAAGGCATTGCCCGATTCCGTATTTGCTTCGAGCTGGGCCCAGTTCAAGGCGATGCATATTGAGGGCACCATGACGATCCCTCCGAAATACCTGTCGCTCATCGGGCTGGCGGTGGCCGCGCAGATCCCATGTGACTATTGCATCTACGCCGAGAGGTCCAACGCCCAAGTCTTCGGTGCGACCGATCAGGAGATCAAGGATGCCGTCATGGCCGGGGCCATCACGCGGGAATGGAGCACGATCATGAACGGCTATGCGCCCGATTTCGAGGCGTTCAAGGCGGAGGTCAACTCCGCGGCCGCTCACATGCGGGAGATGATGAAGACCAAGCAGAACTGATCCCCCGGCAGCGAGCGCAAATTGTGACGGAGAGACTTATGGAGACGTTGTGCGCTCGCCGCCGCCTTGTTCTGAGGGCGGAGGTTATTGCCGGGCACGCCGTTTCAGCTTCCCAGCTTGATCTCCGCGCATCGTTGGAGAGCCCCGCAACGTTTGCAGGAAGGGCCTATCCTTGCATGCTCCGAACAGTGGTGGACGGTCGCGAGGCTAGGTTGGCCGTGCGCCAAAGCGGCAGTTCCACGCCAGCCTGAAGATCGTCGAGAAGTTGGTGGCGGTGCTCGGAGTGGAGCCGGCGGAGCTACTCATCTTCGCGGCCGGGAAACCCCAATACCGACTTCGATCTGAAAGGCCTGGCACCTCCTGGCACCCGACTGCTAATCGGCCTCTGAAGAGTGCCCCAATAGACGGCTTCGTCACGGAGAAGGGACACCACGGATTTGCCCCAACTCGCCGACGAAGTTCCGCTTCGGGTCCGAAGCGGACCTTTTGGTTCCCGAAGACCGCGTCAGCTTTGCGCCAGAAGTGGACGCTAGACGGCGCGCTGTGCCGCAATCATCGAGTCTGTACCGGAGGTGCGAGGCCATCAAGGAATCTATTCGCCTACCGACCTTCTGTGCCGGACGAACCGCGTGGCAAGCCCGCGGCGACCAACAGCTCGGCCATTTCCGCGATGCGATCCTGGTCAAGGTAGTCCGCCTGCGTTCTCCGCCACCCTGACGCAGCGAGAGTTGGGCTGAGTTGCAGCGCCTGGCCTGCGGAGCGCCGCGCGTCGTCAATGCGGCCAGCCGCTGCGTACACGATTGCGGCGATCGCATAGTGACTTTCCCGACTGAAGGCAGCCGGATCAATCCGATCAACCACGGCGGCAGCAGCAGCGGGACCCTCGGTCTCCAGCTTGGCTCGGACAATCGTCCAGATCAGCCGGGCCGGCGGGCGCGGGCAAACGTGCAAGGCGCTGTCCAACACCGCGACCGACTTATGCGCGTAACCAGCTCTGAGCAGAATATGGCCATAGCCCAACAAAGTCCCGAAATCGCTGGGGGCAAGGCGGACTGCCTTTTCCCGAAGAGCAATCGCGCGTTCGTGGTCGCCGGACAGCTGCGTCAAGTTGCTGAGGGAACCGTAGCCCCATGGATGGCTTGGATCGAGTTCGATTGCTTTCCTGGCGTAGGGCGCGCCCGATCGAAAGGCCTCATCAAACGAGATCCACGCCTCCTTGGCCTCCCACCAATGCGACCAAGCCAAACCCACCCACGGGTCCGGCCAGTTCGGGTCGAGATCCCGTGCGACTTCGCACAGTTCGCGTACCCGAGCCCCAGTGTTGGGTGTAAAGCTCCACATCTCAGCCATGGCCTCGGCGTGGAGCAGCCAGGCTTCCAAGTTTGTGGCTCGACGCATGGAGCGCACAGCCAAGCCAAATCCGAGATTTGGTTTGCGCTTTAGTTCAGTTGCCACCAGCTTGCCTTCGAGTGCGAGCAGGACGAGTCGGACAAGGTCGTCCTGCATCGCGAAGAAGTCCTTGGCGGGTCGATCGAAGCGTCCGCCCCACAGATGCCGGCCGGTCGGTGTCTCTACAAGCTGAACGATGACGCGCACCGCGCCGGCGCGAACCTCCAGACTGCCGTTGACGACATGTCGAACGCCAAGCGTGTTTCCGACCACGTCCAGCGGCGCGGACCGATCGCGGAATTCCTTCACGGCGTACTGGGCGATCACCAGAAGGTCCGGTAGGCGGCACAGTGCGGCGATCAGGTTCTGGGTAAGCCCGGCCGCCCACGACTCACTTTCGGAATCGCCGGCTAGGCTCTCGAACGGCAGAACGGCAATCGGCAGACGATCGTCCGGCGACCAGGCTTTGAGGTCCGTCTGAACGGCCGGTGCGGATGCCATCTGCGTGGCAAAGTCGGCCACGTCGCCGACAAACCGAAAGCCCCTGCCATGGAGCGTGCGGATCAGCCGCTGAGCCTTGCCGGTGTCGCCGATTGCCCGACGGGCCGACGCAATCCGCGTGGTCAGCGTCGACTCGGACACGATCCGGCCGCCCCAGACTTCTTGGATGAGATCGTCCCGGCTCACCACTCGGTCGCGGTTGGCGACGAGGCAAACCAGCACATCGAACACCTGCGGCTGGATGGCGACAAGCGTCTCGCCGCAGCGCAGTTCGCGTCGGTCGGTATCGAGCGCGAAGTCTTCGAACCCAAGGGGCACGGTGAATCGCCTCCTATGCGTTTCGCACCGTGGCAGGCGACCTAGTTCCGCGCTCATATCAAGGTCATGTCAAGAAACTATCCACCTCGTCTCAAGGCTTCGGTGGATCAACGGAGGTACGGTCCAGTGAGGGGAAGTTCAGGAAGTGCCGCTGGCCACCCGTAGATGGCTGGCAGACGGAGCAACGTCATGTACTGCCCAAAAACCTGGACGCCATCATCTGTCGGCATCATCGCATTGACCATGCTCGCCGGGTCGCTCGTGGCGGTCGCCTCCGATCGGCGCCAGACGTCAGCGGTATCACCATCGGCCGCGACGAGGTCGAGCACGTGCTTCCGTCCGCAGACGACGCTCGCTATGTCACCAAGTGGCACGTTGGAGCAGGTCTTCCAATTCTACGTCCCCTGCCGCGACTCGTTTGAGGTCGATGAGAACGGCTTCCTCGCATTCCCCCGAGCTTGAGGCCCGCCCGTTAACTTGGCGGGCAGCTAAATCCTTCCGGTGTCTGCCCTCACTCATCGCCACGCCCGCGCATGATTGGAGAGGCCACATAAGTACCGCCTTTCG
This sequence comes from uncultured Alphaproteobacteria bacterium, assembly GCA_963781775.1. Lineage (GTDB taxonomy): Bacteria > Pseudomonadota > Alphaproteobacteria > Rhizobiales > Kaistiaceae > CAVSRC01. Next base: position 217,442 of record CAWAHE010000028.1, read on the forward strand.
ACTTGCGATCGCGTATTGACGCGATCGATCACAAGATCAATGCGCATGTCAGTTTGGGGTCAGAAGCAGACGTCGATGAGGTCCATCAGGACGGCTGCTTTGCGCCATAAGCAGGCGCCAGACTGCGTGCTGTGCTCCTCACACAATAGGCCGCGTGGTATTCTCGAATATCCCAGGGGCGCGACGCGATGAAGAATGCAATCAACCTACCGGGTTTCGGTGCCGGCCGAACCGCGCGGTAAGCCCGCGGCGACCAGAAGTTCCGCCATTTCCTTAATACGACGCTGGTTGAGGTAGTCGGCGCGTGCCCTCCGCCAGTCTGAAGTGGCAAGATTTGGGTTGAGTTGCAGCGCCCGATTTATGACCCGTCGCGCTTCGTCAATGCGGCCAGCTGCAGCGTAGATGACTGCAGCCATCGCGTAGTGACGGTCCCGGCTAAAGGTAGCCGGATCCATCCGGTCAACCACGGCGACGGTAGCTGCAGCACCTTCCGCCTCCAGCTTGGCTTCGATAATCGACCAGATCAGCCCGGCCGGAGGGCGTGGGCAAACCTGCAAGGCGCTGTTCAGCACCGCGACTGATCTATGGACGTGACCGGCTCTGAGCAGACTCAGACCAAAACCGAACAGCGTTCCGAAATCGCTGGGGGCAAGGCCAACGGCTCTTTCCGCAAGACCGATCGCCCGGTCGTGATCGCCGGCAAGCTGCGCGAGGTGGCAGAGCTGGTTATAGCCCCACGGATGTTGCGGATCGAGTTCCACGGCTTTCACGGCGTAAGGCGTGCCTACTCGAACTGCTTCATCGAACGAGATCAAACCCTCCTTGGCCTCAAAAAAATACGACCATGCCAAATTGGCCCACGGGTCGGGCCAGCTCGGATCGAGATCGCGGGCGGCCTCGCTCAGTTCGCGCACCCGGGCCCCGGTATGGTGCGAAAAGGTCCAGAGTTCGGCCATGGCCTCGCCATGCAGCAGCCATGCCTCCAGATTTTTGGACCGGCGTATTGAGCGCACCGCCAAGCCAAATCCGAGATTCGGTTTGCGCCTCAGTTCGGTTGCGACCAGCTTGCTTTCGAGTTCGAGCAGGACGAGACGGACGATGTCGTCCTGCATCGCGAAGAAACCTTTGGCACGCCGATCAAAGCGTCCGCCCCATAAATGCCTTCCGGTCGTGGTCTCGACAAGTTGGACAACAACGCGCACCGCGCCAGAGCGGATTTGCAGACTGCCGTTGATGACATGCCGAACACCAAGCGTGTCTCCGACAACGTCCAGTGACGCCGGCCGATTGCGAAATTCCTTCACCGCGTAGTGGGCGATCACCAAAAGTTCCGGCACGCGGCACAGTGCGGCGATGAGGTCCTGCGTAAGCCCGGCCGCCAACGACCCACTTTCGGATTCACCGGTGAGGCTCTCGAATGGCAGAACGGCGATCGGCAGACGATCGTCCGGCGACCAGGCTTTGAGGTCCGTCTGCACGGCCAGCGCCGACTCCGCCTCCGAGGCGATCTCGGCAACTTCGCCGACAAACCGAAAGCCCCTGCCATGGAGCGTGCGGATCAGACGCTTAGCCTTGCCGGTGTCGCCGATCGCCCGACGCGCTGACGCGACGCGCGTGGTCAGCGTCAACTCGGACACGATGCGCCCGCCCCAGACTGCCTCGATAAGATCGTCCCGGCTCACAACTCGGTCGTGGTTGGCGACAAGGCAAGCCAGCACATCGAGGACCTGCGGCTGGATGGCGATAAGCGTCCCGCCGCAGCGCAGTTCGCGTCGGTCCATATCGAGCGCAAAGTCTTCGAACCCGAGGAGCACGGTAGATCCTGAGCGTTTCGGACCGCTGGAGCCGACCCAGTTCCGCGCTCATATCAAGACCGTGTCAAGAAATTATCCCCCTTTTCTCAAGGCTTCCATAAATCGACGGAGCTACGGTCAGAGGATGTGATTACCGACGAGCGCCTGAAAATCGCGACTTTGTTCGAAACAATTCTGACAGGAGATCCACCATGACTGCTCATTTTGTTCGACCCGGCCTTTTGACCTTGCCAGTTCTGTTCGCCACGTCCGTAGCGCTGGCGTCCTCGTTGTCACCCGCCCTGGCGCAAGCCAAGTTCGTCGTCGACCTTGTGGCCGAAAAACCTCTCAAAGCGCTGCCGGACGGCGACCTGTTTTGGCAAGCCGAGACGTTCGCCACCCTCGCCGAGGCCAACGCGGCGGCCACCGAGACGGGCGTTCCCGCCGAACTGGCCGGTAGGGTCTGGCTGTTGACGCTTGGGCCGAAGGACATGGCCGGGCATGGCGGCGAACGGGTGGCGATGATCGGGCCGATCGATCGCTTCGACGCGCCGGCTTACCTGATGCGCATCAACGTCAGCAACGCCCCGCCGGGCACCAAGACCAGTATTCATTCGCATCCTGGTTCAGAAGCCATCTACGTCCTCTCGGGCGAGGCGACGATACGATGGCCGGACCGCACCGACGTGGTCGGCGTCGGGAAGGGGTTGGCGGGCGCGGCCCCAAATACCGCGATGGAGGCAACGAGCACAGGTAACAACGACTTAGTTGAGCTCGTCATGTTTGTTGTCGACAGCACGAAGCCCTTCGGATCGCCGGCCCACCTCGACTAGTGGGCGACTATCACCAAGCGATGAGGCACGCGATGGCAGGACATCTGAGACCAACGGGCGCCTGTGGGGTGTGCGTGCGCGCGACTGGAGGTCGTAGGCACTGGAACGTGCGCTCGGTCCATCCTTTCCGTTGGTCGCCAGGACTCGCTCTATTGGTGGGCTTCCTTCTTGCCGGCATTGCCCCGGGAACGGGATATGCCCACCAGCCCGCGGAAGTCGACCTACAGCTTGTTCTTGCGGCTGACGTATCCGGCTCGATGGACCTCGACGAGTTGCGCCTCCAACGACTCGGCTATGTTTCAGCGTTTCGCGACCCCGGACTGTTGGGCGCGATCTCATCGGGTCTGCTCGGAAGGATCGCCGTAACCTATGTCGAATGGGCAGGTTCCGCGCAACGTTGGACCGTCGTGCCTTGGACCATCATCAGCGATCGGGACTCGGCTGACGCATTTGCCCGCCGCCTTGCAGCTGCACCGTTGAACAGCGGCGGCGACACATCGATGGCGCTCGGATTGCTGTTCGCTGCCGACCAGTTCGATACGGGAACTATCCTGGCCGAGCGTATGACGATCGACATATCGGGTGATGGCACGAGTGACGTTGGCCCGCCGATTGCTTCGGCGCGCGACTACGTGGTGGCGAAGAGCATCACCATCAACGGGCTGCCTGTGTCCATTCCCCACCAGGAGGATGGGCAGCTTGCACACATCGGCCCGTCGCCCGATGACGGCTTTGACATCGATACGTACTATCGCAAATGCGTCATCGGCGGCACGGACGCCTTCACCATGCCCGTCAGCGAGCCATCACAGTTCCTAACCGCGATCCGTCAGAAGCTGATCCTTGAGATCGCCGCGCGGCGCGCTCGTGTCATTCCGGCTGCGTTCACAGCAACAGCGGCACCTGCGGTCGACTGTCAGCTTCCCGACCTCCCGCCCGACGCATCGTGAGAATCGGTAAACATGCCTATCGATACGCGACGACCACCACACAGAATACCCAACGGCCGTGGTCTGTGGGCACGAGCCTGATTCGGTTGGTCCACATCCCCGTCGGCGTCCCGGTAAATGTGGTGGCTCGTGTTGCGCTCCAGCGTTGGCACGGTCCACGCCGCCAACGACAATAGGATCTGCGAAGACCCCGCCGACGATGCCTTGCCAATCGCCAGCTGGTATTGCTGAAGGCGGGAACAGCGTTCCGCCGCTGGAGGCTTCTTCTTTTCTGCCGTGAAAGTACTCGAGTCTGCTCCGGGTCAGAAGCAGACAAGGACCGTGAGCGGCTGCGCGTTTTCTGACGACATCGAAACGGGGTGAGGGTAGGGTCCGCGGCTCGCAGGCAAAGCCCCCCTGAAGGAGCGCAGCTAAAAACAACCCGATCTGAAGGCCGAAGCTAGATGAACAAACCTCGAAGGAAGAGATTGCCAGAGCGTCTCTGGCCGGATCCGCATTTTCCTTCGGATTTGGCGATAACAAATCTCATCACGAATTTTGAGATATCGCCCCACCATTCGCTTAGCCTTCGAACGACCCTTGGGGAGCTCGTGCGCCACGTACAGTTCGATCTCGATGAGTTGCGCCGATTCCAAACGACCAGAATCAAGGAGCGGCTGAAGGCACAGGTTGCTCGGATCGAACGAGTGGTAACGGAGTTATCCGCTCTTAATCTCTCCAACGAAAAAACTCCAGGCGCTCGCACACTTTCCAAGCTAACCTCGAGTCGGATTCGGTCCATGCTGAACGCCGACTACATGCCGAGGCACCTATCCGATGAACTTGTTGGGCGGGATACGAGCGAGAAATGGTGGGACCAAATTATACAAGACGTTCCCATGTTCTTCCTCACAACGCTTCTCGGAGAAGTAAAATCAATCCTCTCTGAGACAGCAGACGCTGCTGAGATGCCCGGCGGCGATCGCGGTGCCGTAATCGGGCGATTTTTGCTGAGCAGTTTTCTCGCGGTCTATGAATCCTTCGGTCCGCCCGTCATTCCGTCCACGTATCCACACGGCGTTTTTGCTAGGTTTGCCAGAGACCTCCTAGAAGCGATCGGACTGCCTTCGGATTGGGTCGACAGTCAGTTGCGGGCAGTGATCCGGGAAGCAAAGGTCGACCGTGAGCGCACTCGCCCGTTAGCCAGCATGTACATAGCGAGGCCCGCAGTCGCCCTTCTTGGGGAGGATAGCTTGATCACTGCCCTCTCCAAAAAGCGAAGGCACTAAACATCCCACCTAGATAGAGTTTGCCGCAATCTGTCCGTGAACAGTCACAGATGACAACGGACGGAGCCAAGCAACATGCCCCCCCTAGTACCTGCGCACGCGGACGCGCAGCCTGAAGTAAATGCGCTTCTTGAGAAGCCTCTTTTCGTCTCCCTGAGGAGAGCCCGCGCGATCACCAGCTTGGGCAACACAACCCTGTGGGCGATGATCAAGGACGGGCGCCTTGCCACCAGGAAGGTCGGACGCCGACGCCTAATCATCTACTCCTCGCTCGAAGCGCTGGCCAAAACCGACGCGGAGCCAAGCTAATGACGAACATCGGCGCCGAGAAGCTGCTCACCGCCGCTCAAGCCGCTGAGCATCTTGCGGTCAGCATCCGCACAATACACCGGCTGAAAGCGTCCGGCGATCTTCCGGTCGTCCATATCGGTCGCTGCGTGCGCATCCGGCCAAACGATCTGAAGGCGCTGACTGAAAGCGCCCTGAGTGGCCAAAAACCCAGGATTCCCAAGGCTCGTGAGAAGGGTCTGCCGTAGTTGGTGTCGTATTATGGCGTGCCGTTCTCACGAATTTGCCTTTCAGTCACTCCCTGTCATCACGAGGCACTTCATGACCACCCAAGCCCCATCACGAAGCACTCTGGCGGATGTTCTTGCCGCCGTACTTGCCGCCGACCTGCCTCCCCGCCGCAAACAGGACGTGGCCTCGGCGATCCGCGCCGTGGCGAAAGTGATTGGCCGCGCGCCCGGCGACATCGACGCCGACCGGCGCACGCTCTCGGTCAAGCTGCGCCAGACGTCGCCGATAGCATTAGGGATCGGGCGGGCTCGCTGGAATAACATCCGCAGCGGGTTCAATTTTGGATTCCGCCTGGTTCAACCGACCCTGCCCGGCCGCAGCAAGGAGCCGATCTCCGAAGCATGGGGCGTGCTCTATGCGCTGATCGAAACCCGCAGCGACCGTATCCGTATGTCGCGGCCAGTTCGCTGGTTCTCCGCGGAGGGCATCTCGCCCGACACGCTGCGGCTGGAAGATCTGGAGGGCTATCGTGACATGCTCGCCGAACGGACCCTGCTCAAGAACCCGGAGTCGGACTGGGTCTACATGAGCCGGGCCTGGAACCGCTGCGTTAGCAATGTCTCGGGATGGCCGCAGATTCGCATCCACCGGGAGTCGAAGACGAAGGTCTACAGCCTGCCGTTGTCGGCGTTTCCACAGAGCCTGCTGGAGGACATCGAAAGATGGTGCCGCCACGTGTCGGGCGCTGATCTAGGCGACGACTCTCCTCGCCCGTTCGCGCCCGTCACCATCCGGAACTCCCGTCACCTGTTCCAGTCGTTCGCCTCGGCTTTGGTTCTGAGTGGCGGCGACCCGCAGACCCTCACGTCGATCGCGTCCCTGGTCACCATTGAGAATTACAAGAAGGGGCTTCAGTTCTTCGTTGATCGGCTCGGACAGACATCGACCGTCCATCAAAAGGCTTTCAAGCTCAAGAGCATCGCCCGGCACTGGGCCAAGGCGGATGCCACCACGCTTCAGGCCATGGGGCGAATCGTCAAGAAGCTCGATGTGACCGAGCCCGGGCTGACGACGAAGAATGCCGCGCGCCTGGCCCTTCTGCGGAACGAGGACATCCAGCTACGGCTCCTGCGCTTGCCGTTGACGCTGCGGCACGACATCGAAAAGTGGCGAATGGGCTCCTACCCCGCCCACGTGGCCGCACAGATGGCAGCCGCCATCGAGATCCTGATTATGGGCCCGATGCGCCTCAAGAACCTCGCTGCCCTCGAGATTGATCGTCATGTGCACATTCGGAGGGACGCCGTGCTGATCACGATCCCGGCCGCCGAGATCAAGAACGACATCGACCTCACGTTCGAGCTGAACGACGAAAGCGCCCAGCTCATTCGTTGGTACGTCGAAACGCAGCGGAAGGCCGTACCGGATTGCCGCTTCCTCTTCCCCGGCGACAATGGCAAGCACAAGAGCGAGAGTGCCCTGCGTCAGCAGATCATGGGGACGATCCGCAAATATGTCGGTGTGACGGTTAACCCCCACCTGTTCCGACACTTCCTTGCCTACATGCACCTGAACCAGAGCCCGGGAGAATACGAGATCGTCCGCCTCTGTCTTGGCCACAAGCGCATGGAGACGACGCTTCGCTTCTATGCCGGGTTCGAACGGGAAGCTGCCCTCCAACACTACGACAACCACATCGCCAATCTCCGCCGCACGAGAGGAGCCGCGCGATGAGCGGCGGCGTGTACGGACGAGGCAAAGCCCCTGAGCGCGCCTGCATGAAGCTCGACGATTGGCCACCGGTTGACCGACAACTGTGGCAAGCCGCCACAAGCACGGCCGACCTGTTCAGCGATGCGGGCGGGTCCCGTGCCAATCACCGCCCGATCAGCAACCGGAACATCGAAAAGGGCTATGGCCGCTTCCTGACCTACCTCAAAATGAGCGACTCGCTCGATGACGACAGGCATCCCGCCGACCGCATCGCGAAAGAGATCGTCATCAGATACGTGGCTGACCTTGACCGCCTCGGCAACAAGAAGGGCACGATCATCGAGCGCCTGGAGGATCTCAGAGAGGCGGCCAAAGTGTTCGATCCTGACCGCGACTGGTCGTTCATTGGCTCGATCTCCTCCCGGGTCTATGCTCGGAGGGCTCCCGCATCATCCAAGCCCAGCAAGCTGGTCGAGGCTCACGAACTCCTTCAACTGGGATTGTCCCTGATGAAGCAGGCAGCAGAGATCCCGAACGCCAGGTCAGCGGCCGTCCTGTTCCGGGATGGACTGATCATCGCCCTGCTGGCACTTCGACCCCTGCGCTGCAAGAACCTCGCCAATCTCACAATCGACGGCGACCTGATCAACATCGAAGGCCGCTGGCTGATCGTCCTCGCTAGGTCGCAAACCAAGACCCATGTCGCGCTGGAGTTCGCCTGGCCCCAAGAGCTGCACGAACCGCTGGAAACCTATCTCACGGTTCACCGGGCGACCCTCATCGCCCGCCATGGTCGATGGCACGTCGAAGTAGGCAATCGCCTCTGGGTCTCTTCTGACGGTTCACCGCTCACGCAGATGGCGATCTACGACAAGGTCGTCGAAAGGACGTGCAAGGCCTTCGGACGTCGGATCAACCCGCACCTCTTCCGCGACGCCGCGGCGACCAGCCTCGCCATCCACGATCCCGCTAGGGTGCGGGCAGCTGTATCAATCCTCGGAAATAGCTCCTTCACCACCATTGAGCGACACTACAACCAGGCGCGGTCGTTGAAGGCACAAAGAACCTACGCGGAGCATATCGCTGACCTGCGAAGGAGACCGCCATCCACATAGCCGCACTGCTTTCCATAGGCATTTTGTTGCGATGGTGTTGCGACCGCCCGGACTCGTATCGGTTCAATCGCCGTTGAATCCCGGAACTCAGCCGAACTCGTCCGTCGGGTCAATTGCTGGACTGGCCCTTGAGCCAGTTTGGGTCGCTCGAGGGTTGTCGTGGCCGAGCAACACTGCGGCGAAAGAAGTCAATCCGGCGCGCATGGCGGAGGGAGAGAAACCCGGCTCCAACTTTCTCCGAAAACGACAGCCATTGTGCGGTTTCTCGGGTACCCAACCAACGCTGCGGCCAGTTGGGCCTTCTGTTGTGGGCATCACCGCCCTTCCCCGTTTCCACCTCGACGAATTCCCCGACCAAGGTCGAAGCCTTCGGCAGCGGCAAAGCGGACTACAGCCACCCGCTGGGCTTTGATCCCAAGCCCTGAGCGGCCTTGGCGGGCGGCGGACACGCGGTATTAGGCGATGGCTTGTTGCTCCCATGTTGATGGCCCCGTCCTCACTCAAACGCTCATGCCACCCGCACGCAGCAACCATTCCGCCCCGAGCAAAACCGGACCTTCTTTTGCCATTCCGCATGGCGGTGGTCTTCTTTCGCCCTCGGCGGCGCCGCGAGGCGTTGAAGCGCCCAAGGCTCAATATTCTCGCTAAGTGTCTGATTCCAGCATCCGATATCCGACGCCCGGCTCATTCAGAATGAACCGCGGCTCAGCCGGGTCATCGTTCAACTTGCGTCGTAGCTGGCTTATGAAAACGCGAAGGTATTGAGTGTCATCTTCGTGCGCTTCTCCCCAGACCTCGCGAAGCAACTGTCGGTGCGTAAGGATGCGGCCGGCATTTTGAGCAAGGACACGCAACAACTCGAATTGCTTGCGCGTCAGCCTGACGGGCTCGCGCCCCAGGCGCACCTCGTGGCGCGCCAGATCGACAGCCAGATCTCTGATCGTAATTGTCGCCTGCATGTCGATCTTTTGGCCAGGAGACCGGTTCGTACGAAGGAGGGCCCGAACGCGCGCGAGGAGCTCGCCAATCGCAAACGGCTTGACCACGTAGTCATTGGCGCCTGCATCGAGCGCAGCGATCTTTTCGGCTTCCGCCTGGCGGACCGAAAGAATCAGGATCGGTACGGTGGACCATTCACGGATGCGTTTGATGACCTCTTTCCCATCAAGGTCGGGCAGCCCGAGATCGAGAATAATCAGATCGGGCGAATCCGTTGCCGACATGTCCACGCCCTTGCCGCCGGTTGCGGCCTCGCCGACGACGAATCCATGCGCCGCCAAGGCGATCCGGAGGAATTTCCGTATTTGGTCTTCATCGTCGACGACAAGGATACGCGGCCCGGTCATTGGGGAACCTGTACTTGCGCTTTGGCCTTTCGCTCCAAATCGGCGGTCCCCGAGAGCGGCAGCACGATTTCAATTTTCGTGCCCACGTTCTTGGGCCCCGATAAGGCGCGGATCATGCCGCCGTGAGCATCGAGGATGCCCCGACTGATGGCCAGCCCAAGTCCGGTGCCCTTGCCTTGCCCGTCGCCCATTCGGACCCGGTAGAACAGGTCGAAAACCCGTTCGCGATCGGCGTGCGGAATGCCGGGACCCTCGTCCTCGACGGCGAAGACAATCTTGTTATCCTGCCTCACGGCCGAGATGGCGATGACAGAGCCAGTCGGCGCGTATTTCGCGGCGTTGTCGAGCACGTTGACGAACGCTTGCTCAAGAAGGACCGGATCGCCTTTTAACGTCGGCAGCGTGATCGGAACCGCCACGTTGACCAGGAAGCCCGCCAACTCGCGCTTCAACTGACGGACAGCGCGTCCGACCAGCTCGCGTGGCTCGATCCACTCGGTGTTCAAGGACAGCGCCCCATAGCTTATCCTTGTCATGTCCAGGAGGTTCTGAACGTAGCGGTTAAGCCGCTCGCCTTCTTGTCGGATCGCCTCGGCAAGCTGGCGCTGCCCGTCCGCATCAATAGCCTGGCCGGCCTCCAGCAAGCTCGTTGCGGCGCCTATGATTGACACGAGTGGCGTTCGCAGATCGTGGCTGACCGACGAAAGCAGGGCAGCGCGAAGTCGCTCCGTTTCGGACAGGACGCGGCTCTCCTCGATGTCCGTCGTCATCTGTGCACGCTCAATGGCGACTGCGACCTGATCGACCAAAGCATCCAGAAGGCGTCGCGTATCCGGTTCGATCTGCTTTGTGCCTTCCAGTGACACGCCGAGAATGGCCAGGGGCTCCTTGTCGGTCCTAAGCGGCAGGAAAAGCCATTGGGAGGAGGGCAGGGTCTGCGAACCCCACCCGGCTGGCTCGCCGTGCTGCCACGCCCATTTCGCGGCGCCCCAATCCCTCGTCTCGAGATGATCCTCGGGGGGATAGGCTCCAGCGATCGCAAGACTGCCGTCGTCAACGGGCCTCAAGACCAGGGCTCGGCACCGCAAGGTCGAAGCGACATGGTGAACTGCCGCCCACACGATGTCGTCGAATGAGGCGGCGCTCGCGATCTTGCGACTGAACTCGTAGAGGGTCGTCGTCCGTCGGGCGATGTCGCGTTGCATGGAGACCTGAACCCGCAGCCGGGCCGCAAGATTGCCGGTCAACACCGCGACGACGAGGAACAGGAAGAGCGTGAGAACGACGCCGCGGTCGGCAATGTGAAGCGTGTAGTAAGGTTCGGTGAAGAAGAAGTTATATGTCAGAAAGCTGAGCACGGCGGCAAAAAGCGAAGGCCACAGGCCGAGCCGTGTTGCGATCAGAAGGACCGCGACAAGAAACACCATCGAAAGGCTTTCGACGGGAAACTCCCGGCTGATGACGAACGCAACGACCCCTGCACCGGCAACCGCGCCGGTCGCCCAAAGATAATCTTCGGGCTCCCGCTCGGGCTTGAGAGCCGGAGCGGTAATCACGGAACGTCGAAATTCCTCCGTGGCGGATGAAACGATGGTGACCTCAAAGTCCTCCGAAAGCTTCAGGAGTTGCTCGCCGACCGACTCTCGGAGAAATCGGGCGAGGAACCGTCTCGCTCGCGGTCGCCCGACGATGATTCGACTGACGTTTCGGGCACGGGCAAAGTCGAGAATCGCCTGCGCCACATTGGATTCCGCGTTCAGCGTGACAGTCTCCGCGCCAAGCGACTCTGCAAGACGAAGGGTCTCCGCAATCCTGTCTCTGGTTTGCTCGGGGAGAGTCGCGAAGGACGGAGTGATGACCGAGATGGCGATCCAGGGGACACGCGATCGTTCGGATGTCCTTTTTGCGGCGCGCACCAAGGTGCTTGCAACCGGCGATTCATTTACGCAAACGAGGATGCGGTCGTGTGTCGGCCACGGCCCGCTGATGGCATGGCTGCGCATGTGAGCCGTCATCTGCGCGTCCACGCGATCTGCTGCGACACGCATGGCGAGTTCGCGAAGGGCCGTCAGATTGCCCTTTGAGAAGAAGTTCTGGATCGCCCGGGCGATCTGGTCGTGGACGTATACTTTGCCCTGACGCAGCCGCGCGATGAGTTCCTCGGGCGGTAGATCAACTAGCTCGATCTCATCGGCAAGTTCCAGGACACTGTCAGGGATCGTCTCCCGCACCCGCACGCCGGAAATTCGGGCGACGATATCGTTGAGGCTTTCAAGATGCTGAATGTTAAGGGTGGTATAGACATTGGTGCCGGCGGCAAGCAGCTCCTCTACGTCCTGCCAGCGTTTGGGGTGGCGGCTATCGTTGACGTTGGTGTGCGCAAGCTCATCGACGAGGACGAGCTGCGCATGGCGCAACTGCACTGCATCAATGTCCATTTCGGTGAGGAGGCGACCGCGATAGGACACGCGGCGCCGCGGCACGATTTCCAGGCCGCCGAGCAGCGTCTCGGTCTCGATCCGCCCGTGGGTCTCGACGATGCCGACGACAACGTCCACTCCCTCCGCCTTGCGGTGGTGGGCGTCCTCTAGCATCGAGAATGTCTTGCCGACGCCTGGCGCGGCGCCGAGGAAAATCTTGAGTCTGCCCCGCTTCTCTTTGGTCGCCTCGCTGAGCAGGGCTTCCGGTTCGGGTCTGTCGTCGCTGGTCGTCATTGTGCGGCCCTCGGCCGACTATCCGCCCGCGGCGGCCAGCCTGTCGAGCGCCAGATTCAGCGAGAGGACGTTGACGCGCGGCTCGCCCAGAAGGCCCAGTGCCCGGCCCGTCACGTAATTGATCACCAGGGTTCGCACGCTCGACTCGGGCAAGCCGCGCGCGTGCGCCACGCGTTGAACCTGGAAAAGCGCGGCCTCCGGCGAGATATCCGGGTCAAGACCGCTTGCAGACGCCGTCACCAGATCAACCGGCGCCGGCGCGTCGCCGGTTGCGCCCAACGCTTCGGCCCGCTCCCTGATCTCGCCAATCAACTTTGCGCTGGTCGGACCCAGGTTGCTGCCTCCCGAGTTGGCGGCATCGTATCCGGCGCCCGCAGCCGAGGGCCGACCATGAAAATAGCCGTCGCCGGTAAAGTCCTGACCGACAAGGCTCGACCCGACGACCTCTCCGCGAGCGTTCTCAAGAAGACTCCCGTTCGCTTGAGAGGGAAAGGTCAAGTGGGCGAACCCGGTCACCGCGAGAGGGTATGCGACGCCCGTGAGCAGGGTCATCGTGACGAGCATCAGCAATGCAGCGCGCACTTGCGAAAACACGGGCAGTTCCTTTCAAGCGATGCCGAGAGCGTTGACCACCAGATCGACGGCCTTGATTCCGAGGAATGGCGCCACAAGCCCGCCGGCCCCGTAAATGAGCAGGTTTCGTCGCAGCAGTTGCGCTGCCGTTGTCGGTACGTATCGGACCCCCCGCAGTGCCAGCGGAATGAGCGCGATGATGACAAGAGCGTTGAAGATGACGGCGGAGAGGATGGCGCTCGCGGGGCTGCCCAGATTCATGATGTTCATGGCTCCCAGCGCCGGATAAGCGGTCAGGAAGATCGCCGGCAATATGGCAAAATATTTCGCCACGTCGTTCGCAATCGAGAACGTTGTCAGGGCGCCTCGGCTGATCAGAAGCTGCTTCCCGATCAGGACGATCTCGATAAGCTTTGTTGGATCGCTGTCGAGGTCGATCAGGTTGCCGGCCTCCTTGGCGGCAGGTGTGCCGCTGTTCATCGTTACGCCGATGTCGGCTTGCGCCAGCGCGGGCGCGTCGTTGGTGCCGTCACCGCACATGGCGACCAGCTTGCCGTCGGCCTGTTCGGCGCGGATAAGCTCAAGCTTCTTTTCTGGCGTAGCCTCCGCGAGGAAGTCGTCAACACCGGCTTCCGCGGCGATCGCTGCGGCGGTCAACGGATTGTCCCCGGTGATCATGACCGTACGGATGCCCATGCGGCGAAGTTCGGCAAACCGTGCCCGGATGTCCGGCTTGACGACGTCCTTGAGGTGGATGACGCCAAGCAGACGCTTGTCGCGTGCGACAACGAGCGGCGTGCCGCCCGTGCGCGCAATGCTCTCGACGATGCGGCGAAGGGGTGCGGGCTCCTCCAGGTCGCACCAGGCCAGGATCGCGTCTTCGGCGCCCTTGCGCACTTTCGAGCCATCAACTAGGTCGGCGCCCGAAATGCGCGTGTGAGCCGAAAACGCGATCGAGGTCACCACGCCTGTCGCCGTATCAAGGCTGGACTCTTCGGCAAGCTTGACGATCGACTTGCCCTCCGGCGTCGCGTCCGAAAGAGAAGCCAGCAAGGCCGCCGTGATCAGTTCACGCCGATTGACGTTGGGGAGCGGCTCGAATGCGTCCGCCATGCGATTTCCGAACGTGATCGTGCCCGTCTTGTCGAGAAGGAGTGTATCGACATCGCCGGCCGCCTCGACAGCGCGGCCCGATTTCGCAATCACGTTGGCCTTGACCAATCGGTCCATGCCCGCGATGCCGATGGCGGACAGCAATCCACCGATGGTTGTCGGTATCAGCGTGACCAGCAGCGCCACAAGGAAGACAACCGGAACGAGGCGCCGGAAATAGAGACGAAAGGCTCGAGTGTAACGACGACGATGAGGAAAATGATCGTCATGCCTACGAGGAGTATGTTGAGTGCGATCTCGTTGGGTGTCTTCTGGCGTTGAGCACCCTCGACAAGCGAAATCATGCGATCCAGGAAGCTTTCGCCCGGCTTGGCCGTGACCCGCACCCTAAGCCAGTCCGAGACCACGCGGGTTCCGCCAGTGACGGCCAAGCGATCGCCGCCCGACTCCCGGATAACCGGCGCCGATTCGCCCGTAATCGCGGACTCGTCCACCGAAGCGACGCCCTCGATGACTTCGCCGTCCGCCGGCACCAGATCGCCCGCTTCGACTAGGACGATATCCCCAAGGACGAGGTCCCGGCTGGAAACCAATTCGACGCCCGTGGAGTTTCCCGCGGAGACGCGCTTCGCCGGCGTTTCAGCCTGGGTCGCTCGCAGGGCGTCGGCCCGCGCCCTGCCGCGATTCTCCGCCAACGCTTCCGCGAAATTCGCAAAGTACACGGTAAACCACAGCCAGGCTGCCACCTGCGCCACGACGCCCAGCCCGCTTGCGTGCCTGGCCAATCCCACCGCAAACAGGACAATCGACAGGGCCGCCACCACCTCGGTCACGAACATCACGGGATTGCGGAAGAGCGTCCGCGGGTTGAGTTTCTTCGCGGCCGATATCAACGCCGCCCGTGCGATCGGCCACTCCAGCAGAGAGATTTCAACTGACTGACGAATGGTCGCCACCTAGAATGACTGTCCGCCGAGCATCGCGAAATGCTCGGTGATCGGGCCAAGGGCCAACGCGGGCAGGAACGTGAGCCCGCCCACGACCAGAATGACCGCGACGAGGAGCGTCACGAACAGCGGCGTGTG
>CAWAHE010000029.1:0-17599 GCA_963781775.1 uncultured Alphaproteobacteria bacterium
CGTCGCTATAGCGCCGCCCTATAGACCCGGTCACCATACGCTAGTTGTTAGCGCTTCTTTGCTGTGCGACACGTGGGGCCCATCTGTCTGTCGCAGTTCATTAGGGCGTCACGTGCGCGGAACCGCAAAGCTCAAACCCTGCCAAACGGCCGTGAATTGGCGGTTCAGACAATTCACGCATGGGTGACGCGACCTCCATGAGTGACCTGCCGCGATATTCCCGCGCCGCCGTGCTCCGTCATTTCGGCGAGGCGCTGAAGATCGAGGAGGTGCCCGTCCCGAGGGAAATCGAGGCGGGGGCGATTCTGGTGCGCACCGAGGCATGTTCGGTCTGCGGCACCGACGTCCATCTTTGGCAGGGTTCGCTGGCGCTCAAGGTCGACCTGCCTGTGATTCTTGGTCACGAAATGGTCGGCCGCATCGTCCGGCTAGGCCCCGGTAGCGAGCGCGACAGCGTCGGTCAGCCGCTGCGCGAGGGCGACCGTATCGTGTGGACGCACACGGCCTGCGGTCATTGCTTCTATTGTACGGTCGCGCGCCAGCCGACGCTTTGCGACAACCGTCGCGCCTACATGTACGAGAACATGGAGCGCCCACCGTATCTCTTGGGCGGATTCTCCGAGTATGGCTATGTGCTGCCCGAGTCCGGCCGCATCCGCGTGCCCGACAACGTGCCGAACGACCTTGCCAGCCTGTCGAGTTGCGCCTTCCGCTCTGTGATGAACGCGTTCGATAATCTCGGCGGCATTACGCCGGATGAGACGGTTGCCATCCAGGGAGCGGGCCCGCTCGGATTGCTGGCTACGGCGCTGGCCGCGACGGCTGGCGCGCGGCGCATCATCGTCATCGGCGCTCCCGACGATCGACTGGCGCTGGCGGAACGGTTTGGCGCGACGGCGACCCTTTCCATCGAGAGGCACGACGCCGCGGCCCGGCTCGCCGCCGTGCGCGACGCCACCGACGGGCGCGGTGCGGATGTGGTGATGGAATTCACCGGCCATCCGGCCGCCTTCGGCGAGGGGCTGGAGATCGTCCGCAAGGGCGGGCGCTATCTGATCGTCGGCCAGCTCGGCGAAGGCTCGGCCGAGATCAAGCCGTCGACGATCGTCAAGAAGAACATCCGCGTTATCGGTTCCTTCTCCGGCGACGCGCGCAGCTACTGGAAAGCGCTGACCTTCGTTTCGCGGCACATCGGCGATATTCCGTTCGGCGCTATGATCTCCAACCGCTACCGCCTTGACGACGTCAACGAGGCGCTGGCGCGCATGAAGCGCATGGAGGAGATCAAGCCGGTGATCGAACTCGTCTGAATACGGGCTCCGCATGGCAGCAACGCGCAAATTCGATGCGACGAACCGCGGGCCGCTCGACGGCGTCCGCGTCATCGATCTGTCGCGGTTGGTCGCGGGCAACATGGCGACGCTGCAACTCGCTGACTACGGCGCCGACGTCATCAAGATCGAGCATCCGCGGAAGGGCGACGACCTGCGCAACTGGCGGGCCGACGGCGTCGCCACTTTCTGGAAGGTCTATGGCCGCAACAAGCGCTCGATCGCGGTCGACATCCGCAAAGGGGAAGGGCGCGACATCTTCCGGCGGCTGATCGAGAGCGCCGCGGTGCTGGTCGAGAACTTCGTGCCGGGAACACTGGAGAAATGGGGCTACGGGCCGGACGAATTGCACGCTTTCAATCCGCACCTTGTGATCCTGCGCATCTCCGGTTGGGGGCAGACCGGCCCGTGGCGCGACCGTCCTGGCTTCGGGACGCTGGTGGAGGCGATGTCGGGCTATGCCCACCTCAACGGCTTTGCCGACCGGCCGCCGCTGCTGCCACCGCTAGCGCTCGCCGACATGGTCGCCGGCCTCTACGGCAGCTTTGCCGTGATGACGGCGCTTCGCGTGGTCGAGCGAGGCGGTCGCGGCCAGGTGATCGACCTGTCGCTATTCGAGCCGATGCTGTCGCTGATCGCCAGCGAAGCGGTCAAGCACCGCGTCGCGGGCGAGGTCACCATGCGCTCCGGCAATCAGGCATCACACACCGCGCCGCGCAATGTGTACGTCTGCGCCGATGGCGGCTACCTCGCCATGTCGGGGTCGATGCAGTCGATGGCGGAGCTGATCCTCGACACCATCGGCCGGCCGGAGTTGAAGACCGACCCACGCTTCCGCACCAATGACGATCGCGTCGCCCATCGCGATGAACTCGACGCTATCATCGGCGACCACGTCGGCCAGAGAAACCTCGCCGACAATCTCGCCGCCTTCGAAAAGGCCGGCGTGCCCGTGGCACCGGTCGTATCGATGGCGGACCTCATGACCCACGACTATGTGCTCGGCCGCGGCGCGTTGACGGAACTCGAGGACGATGAGCTCGGCTCGGTGCCGATGCACGAGATCGTGCCGCGCATGGATCGTACGCCGGGCACGTTTCGCCGGCCAGCGCCGAAGCTCGGCGAGCACACCGAAGAAATCCTTGCCGAGCTGGGCCTCGGTTCGCCGCGCAAGGAAGCCCTCGCGTGACCCGCCGCGCGCTGCCGCTGTGGCGGTCAATGCTGTTCGTGCCGGTGCTGAACGAGAAGTTCCTCGCCGGGGCGCCGTCGCGCGGCGCCGACTGCATCCAGCTCGATCTGGAGGACTCAATCCCGCTGGCGCGCAAGGCTGAGGCGCGCGGCGCAGTGCGCGCCGCGGCGGAAACGCTTGCCGGCCAGGGCATCGAAGTGGTGGTGCGGATCAACCGGCCGTGGCGCATGGCAATCGCCGACATCGAGGCGTCAGTCGGGCCAGCGGTGGTGGCGTTGAACCTTCCCAAGGTGCCCGATGTCGGGCACGTGCGCGCGGTCGCCGAAATCCTCGACGAGCTGGAGGCAGAGCGCGGATTGGCGCCCGGCCACACGCGCCTGGTCGTCATGATCGAGACGCCCGGCGGTCTGATCGACATGGCGGCGATCGCGACGGCCTCCGACCGCGTCGTCGCGATGACGGTCGGCGCTGAGGATCTTGCTCTGGCAATGGGCATGGAGCCGGCAGAGGACGCTCTGTACGTGCCGAACGTGCAGACCGTGGCGGCGGCGCGCGCGGCCGGCATCCTGCCGATCGGCTATGTCGGCACGGTCGCCGAATATGAGGATGAGGCGCGTTTCCGCGAGACCGCGGAGCGGGCGCGGCGGCTGGGCTTTGCCGGCGGCTTCTGCGTCCATCCGAAACAGGTGCCGATCCTCAACGCGGCGTTCAGCCCATCGGCGGCCGAGGTGGCGGAAGCGAAGGCCCTGATCGCCGCTTACGACGCGGCGCTTGCGGCCGGCAACGGCGCCGTCAACCACAACGGCAGGATGATCGACCAGCCGGTAGCAGAGCGGGCGCGGGCCTTGCTGGCCCGTGCCGCAGCGATCGCCGCGCGTCAGCGCCGGTGACAACCGGCGTCCTCGGGACCGATTGGGAATCCCGGCCGGCTGCTACTACAGTGGCTCGATGAACCTCCGCGATCTCCGCTATTTCGTCGCAGTCGCCGAGAGCGGCTCGATCCTCGCCGCATCCGAAAGGCTACACGTGGCTCAGCCCTCGATCAGCGTGCGCATTCGCACGCTCGAGGGCGATCTCGGCGTGGCGTTGTTCGAGCGCCGGCCGCGCGGGGTCGTCTTGACCGCCGAGGGCGAGGAATTGCTGGTCCACGCACGGCTGATCCTCGGCTCCGCCGAGACGGCGCGGGAGAGCCTGCGGCGCCACGCCAACAGCCCGGTCGGCACGGTGAATTTCGGCGTCCCGACGTCGCTCTCCGCGGTGCTGTCCGTGCCGCTAGTCGAGGAGACGCTGGCGGCGCTGCCCAATGTGCGCCTCAGAATCGTCGAGAGCATGACCGGCTACATCATCGACTGGCTGCGCAGTGGCCAGCTCGATCTCGGCCTGGTGTTCGTCGACAACCCGATCTCCGGCGTGCAAACCGAGAAGCTGCTGGTCGAAGAACTGCACCTTGCCGCCGGCACGCCCGCGGCGCTGAAGAAGCTGACCAACGCGCGCGGCGAAGTGCCGATGGAGAAGCTCGCCGAGGTGCCGCTGATTCTGCCGACCCAGCGTCATGGGCTGCGCTCGCTGATCGATCAGCACCTCCGGCGTCATGGCGTTTCGTCCAAGGTCATCATCGAGATCGACGCCTTCCTGCAAATCCAGCGGCTGGTGCAGCGCGGGCGCGGCATGACCATCCTGTCGCTGGCGGCGCTGCACGAGTCGCCGTTGACGCCGCCGCTGGTGACCGCCCGTATCGTGCGGCCGTCGATTCCACGCACCGTGTCGCTGGCCCACGTCGACGATCGACCGTTAACCAAGGCGGCACGCGAGGTTGCGCGCTTGGCGGCGAAGCTGCTGCGTGGCCAGGCGGCCGAGCCCTGGTGGCACGCCAAGCCGACCGCCTCGTGAGCCCATGAGCTATAGACGCGCGTTATAGCGATGCTCCGCAAACGCTAGTGTCGCGTTGCGGCGGCGCGTGCGAAACAAAAGGCCCCCTCCGGAAAACGCCCAAGGAAAAAGAACAATGGCCGTCAGTGCGAAGACTCTCGAAATCCTGCGCAAAGTGCGGACGTCCGACGTAACCGACGCGCTCGATTCGCTGGGCTACATGAACACCTACGAGATGGACCCGCGCCTCCGGCCGCTGTTCCCGGGCATCTTCTTCGCCGGCATCGCCTCCACCGCCGAGTATCGCGTCGTCAATCATCCGATCCCCCGCCTGAGCTACGAGGAATTCGACGCGCGCCAATACAAGAAGGGACCGGACGGCAAGGGCGCGCCGGACGCACTGTGGAAGGGGGGCAACCCGATGGGTGCGCCGGACGAGGTGCAGGTGATCGATACGCAGCTCTCGCGCTGTGGGCTGCTCGGCTCCAACAACGTTCTCGACGCCAAGATCAAGGGCACGGTCGGCTTCATCATCGACGGGGCCTGCCGCGACTCGACCGAGTGCATCAACCAGAAATCGCCGGTGTTCTGCGCCATCCGCTCGATGCGCCACATGGCCGGGCGGCTCGAACTCGCCACCGTCAACCAGCCGATCAATTGCGGCGGTGTGCTTGTCCGCCCCGGCGACGGCGTCATCGCCGACGATGACGGCATCGTCGTCGTGCCGATGGAAGACGCCGACGAGATCGCAAGGCGCGCCTGGAAGGTTCAGGACAAGGATCGCCGCATGCGCCGCGCCTTCTACGAGAAGCTCGGCATGCCCTACGACAAGACCGTCGAACTGGAAGAGCGGCCCTGGTGAGGGTGGCAACTCGCGCCGGTGGCAGTGGGGCAAGCCCGCTGCCGGCGCCGCTACCGTCGATTGGCAACGTGATATAGGAATCTTCAGTTCCATTCTCACGGGCGAGCGATGGACAACAGCGCGAAGCGGCCAGCGCAATCGAGACCCAGCTGGCGTGCCGCGGAAATTCTTGGCGGAGACTGGGTTTGATTCGTTCCTCGGCCATGACATTTCACGCATTCCCGAACCGGACCAGCGCCAGGTAGTCCGGGTCGTGGCGGAGATCGGAGGCAAGTCAGGGCGATACTCGGTCCAGACTTATGCCGTTGTGCTGCTGGCGGCGGTGCTGCCTGCGCAGAGGCATGCTTTCTCTCCGGCGATCCAAGCCCGACTTCATACGAGGTCCGGCTCGTTGCCAGGCCCGTCGGCGGCGGACAAGTATGATATGTCGAAGGTACGAAAAGGCAGTGGCGGTCGGCTCTGTCTGGGTGCTTATCGTCCGGCGGACTTCGACGGGGAATACTGGCGATGTCGATCATGTCGACGGGCGAGCCGTGCTTCGATGTCGAGCCTGACGCCGGCATGGGGCCAAGTAAGCCAAGGAGTTCTCCACCGAAAACCGTCGGCAGGACCCTGGCCATTGTTGTCGACGGCAAGCTGTTGATGACGCCGAGCAATCGTCGATCCCATCGTCACCGACGGGTTCCTGTTGACGATCAGCAGTGACGTCGAGGCCAGAGCCTTCCAGGACCAAGATCAAGCGCGCGAGTCGAGGACAGAGGGCGCGTGACCAGCAAAAGAATTGGCCGTGGCGGCGCGAGTATCCGGCGGATCTCGCCGTAGTCCCTACGTCACCAGTTCCAGCATCAGGCCCCAGTCGCGATCGTCCGGCCGTTCAGGGAGGTGCAGGAACGAACTGGGCTGAACGGTGATCGGTTTGCCCGGCGCTTGCCATATGCCTTCGCGCGGGTCGAACCAGCTCGGCCGATAGGTCGCGCCCGGCAGCGCGCCACGCACGATCGCATTGCGCTCGCCGTCCTGCTCGAAATAGAGCAGGAAGAGATCGCGCTCCGGCGCGCGGGCGCAATAGGACCAGCCGTAGTAGGAGACCGTGTCGCCGGTCTTGCTGGGCACAACCAGTTCGGCATCCGGCTCCAGCTCGCGGAAACGCGTGCCGCGGATGAAGGCGAAGGTCTTCAGGTGCTGCACCTGATCGGACGAACGCCACTGGAAGGCGTCCCACATCTTGTGCAGCGACTCGTCCTCGGTATCGGCCTGCCAGATGCCCTCGCAGCCATAGATGAAGCCGGCGAAGCCCCCTGATAGGAAGCTGCCGTAAAGACCTGACCGCACGTAGGCCTCGTCGGCCTCCGAGTTCGGGGTGACGCGCAGCGGATAGGGCGTGCCGAGTTGGTGCAGGCCGGCGTAGTAGGGCTCTCCGTTCAGCGCCGGCTTCTTCGGCTCGGACCGATGGATTTCCGTCAGGTACCAGTAGGTGTGGTGTTCGCGGACATTGCCGATCTGGTGGACATCCAGCCACTTGCACTCGTCCGGCCCACCGAAGTTGACCAGGGTCGACGGATTCGGATTGGCCGATAGCAGCGTGCCGAATGGCGGTTTGCCCCAGCGTTCGACGACGAGATTGCAGGCCTCGTTGTATTCGCGGGCGGTGATGGTCTGGGCAAAGTAGTCGTAGTGGATCGGTGAGAACATCGCGATGTTGGCCTGGAGGCGCGCGAAGAGGTACTGGACGTAGCGGGCGTAAGAGATCGGCCAGTCGTAGAACTTCTTCCAGGCCTGCCCGGTGTCGCGGCGCGAGGCCTCGATGAAGGGCACGAAGCCGAGCGAGTTGAGGTAGTCGATCTTGCGGTCGAGGACCTTGAAGTAGTCCGGATTGATCCGGTCCATGTCCGGGAAGACGTCCTCGAAGCCCGGTACCTTGCCTGGGAATTCAAATGGGCGTCCGCCTTCGTTGTGCATGTCCTTGGCGCTGTCGGTGCCCGGTTGGCCCCAGGCGGCGCGCACCCAGGTGCCGTCTTCCATCTGCAGGCTGCGTGGCTTGCCGTCATTCGCCCAGGCCGGGTGCATCGCCACGATGCCGACCGAGTTGAAGCCCTGCTTCTTGCGGTAGTGGACGTAGTCGTTGAGCGTGGCGCCCTTGGCTAGCGGCTTCGGCGCATCCGTTTCGGCGAGCGGGAAGCGAAAGCTCGGCACCGACCACCACGTGTCGCCGAGCAGGAAGAATGGCGTGCCGTCGGCATATTGCAGGCCGCGCCCGTCCGGCGTCGTCACGACCATGCCCCGCCGGTTCGGATTTTCGGCAAGCTCCGCTTCGCTCCACGGCACCACCTCGAATGTGCCGCTCTTGCCGGCGAGGCCGGCGTCGGCGGGCGTACTGCCGCTCCGCCAGCGCCATGTGCCGGGCGCCGTCGCCATCACGCGCACGACGAAGTCGATGCCGCCGTCCCAGAAGCCGTAAATGCGCTTGGCGAAGCCGGGGCCTTCCAGCTCGATCCAGACCTCGACCTCGATGTACGGGTTGCGATAGGCGCCGGTGGCCTTGAGCGGGATGTCGATCTTCGTCCAGACGCGGTGGCGCTCCATTTGCCCGTCTCCCTTGTTGTTGTTCTTGATCAGTCTGCCCGGATCATCCTGCTGACGAGATCGATGGCCGAGGCGAGTCCGTCGATGCGCGCCGTGCCGGTGCCGGCGATGTCGAAGGCAGTACCGTGGCCGGGCGTCGCGATCGGCACCGGCAGCCCGGCGAGCAGGGTCACCGCCTTGCCGAGGCCGATCAGCTTCAGCGCGATCTGTCCCTGGTCGTGGTACATGGTCACGATCGCGTCGATGCTGCGCGTCTCTGCCTGTGGGAACACCGTGTCCGCCGGGTAGGGCCCCTCGACGTGCAGTCCTTCGGCCTTCGCGTCCTCGATCGCCGGGGCGATGACGTCGATCTCCTCGCGCCCGAAGGCGCCGCCTTCTCCTGCGTGCGGGTTGAGCGCGGCTACGGCGATGTGCGGGTCGGCCTTGCCCGACTGTTTGAGCGCGTTGGCGATCAGTGCAATCGCGGCGTGGACGCGGTCGCGGGTGATGAGGCCGCCGACGGCGCGCAGCGGCACATGCGACGTCACGCGCGATGTCCACAGGTCGCCCAGGATGTTGATCTCGCCGCATGGGCCGTCGAACGCGAGGCGCTTGATTGCGAAATCGAGTTCGTCGCCGGCGTCATGACCGGCGAGGCGCATCGCCTGTTTGTTGAGCGGCGCATAAACGATCCCGTCGATTGCGCCACGCTTGCTCGCGTCGAGCAGGAAGGCGAGCGAGTCAAGAACCTCGCGACCGGCATTCGCGGAGACGCGGCCAATCGGTGTCACCTCGGCATCGAACGGACGATGCAGGAAGGCCCACGGCTCATTCGCGGTGGCGGCATCGGCAAGGCTGGCGATGGAGGCGAACTGGCCGCTAGCGCCGACCGCTGCGCGGCCGCGCTCAAAGACCGCCCGGTCGCCCACGACGACGATCCGCACGTCCTGCGGCACCTGTTCTTCGGCCATTTGGCGGGCAACGATCTCAGGGCCGATGCCGGTGCGATCACCGAGGAACAGCGCTAGGATTTTCGCCATTTTGTGCCATTCCTCCCCGCCGAACGGCTGTCCCACTTGGCTCGTAATTTGTAATTATGAGTTTCGGGCGATAGGCTGGACGAGTCAAGTTCGGGCGCATGCCGCTGACCCCGGCACTCCGCCCAAGGGAGAGAATCGCGATGGCGACAGACGAGAAACCGGCGGTCGGCTTCATCGGCCTCGGCATCATGGGGACCGCGATGGTCGAGCGGTTGCTGGCGCGCGGCCGCAATGTGACCGTGTGGAATCTGGAGCCGGAGCGCGTTGCGCCATTGGTGGCGAAAGGCGCGATCGCGGCTGCCTCGCCACGTGCGGTTACGGAAGTGAGCGATGTGGTGTTGGTCTGCGTGCTCGACACCGCGGCAGTCGAATCGGTGGTATTCGGCAAGGATGGTATTGCCAGGGCCGCCAACGCGGACAAGATTCTCGTCGACCACTCCACCGCCATGCCCCTGCCGACGGCCGAGATGGCGAAGCGATTGGCCGGGCAGACCGGCATGCGCTGGGTGGACGCGCCGCTCTCGGGCGGACCGGGCTTCGCGCGCGAAGGCAAGCTGACGGTGATGGCCGGTGGCGAACAGGGGGCTTTCGACGCCGTGCTGGCGGTGATGCGCGACTATGCGCAGAACATGACCCTGATGGGGCCGGCCGGCGCGGGGCAGATGACCAAGGTGATCAACCAGGGCATCTGTGGCGTGACCTACGTACTGATGGCCGAAGTGCTGCGTCTCGCCGAGGAAGGCGGCATCGACGCGGCGCGCATTCCCGATTGCCTGACCGGCGGCCATGCCGACAGCACGCTCCTCCACTTCGCCTATCCGAAGATGCAGACACGCGACTTCGAGCCGCCGGCGAGCCTCACCCGGCAGATGCTCAAAGACCTCGACAATGTCGGCGAAGAGGCGGCTCGCCTCTCGCTCGACCTGCCGCTGGTTCGCGCCGCCGAGCAGCGCTTCCGGAAACATGCTGATGCGGGCAACGCCATGCGCGAAACCTGCTCGATCTACGAACTTTACAATCCGCAAAAGGATTGAGCACGATGCGCATCGAGCGGCAATCGCTGCATCTCGAGATCCTGCGGCGCGTGCGCGACATGATGGTCGAGGGAAGATGGCCGCCGGGCACGCGCATCCCGGAGATGGAGGTGTGCGCCGAGCTCGGTATTTCGCGGACGCCGCTGCGCGAGGCGCTGAAGGTGCTGGCGTCCGAGGGGCTGGTGGACCTGTTGCCCAGCCGTGGCGCGCTGGTCAAACGCGTGTCGCCGGAAGAAGCCCGCGACATGCTGGAGCTGATGGGCGAACTGGAGGCGTTCGCCGGCCTGAAGGCGTGCGCGAAAGCGACCGATGGCGAGATTGCCGCCATCGCCGAACTGCACCGAGAGATGCTCGATCATTACGCTGCCGCACGGCGGCGCGACTATTTTCGCACCAACCAGGCGATCCATGATGCCATCGTCGCGGCGGCTGGCAGTCCGCCGCTCGCCGAGATGCATGCGACGTTGAGCGCACGGCTGAAGCGGTTGCGGTTCGCCGGCAGCGACTCGACGGATTTCTGGCGTCAGGCGGTGGATGAGCACGAGCGCATGATCACAGCGCTGACGCAGCGCGCCGGCGACGCGCTGGCCGATGTCTTGCGGGCGCATGAAGCCAACACGTGGATGCGCATCCGCGCATCGGTGGAAGCGGCGGCGGCCGAACCCATGGAAGTGCCGCCGCGTCAGCGCCGGAGCGCGTGATGTCTAGCCGGTGCCCGGCGGTCTGCCGGCGCTGATCGACGGCGCCAGCCCGTTTTTGAAATGCTCACGAATGAGCCGCGACAGCAGCGGCCCATCGCGCGTGGCGAGCGCGGCGAAGATCCGCGCATGCTCGTAGACCGCTTCCATCCAGCGCTCCGGACGAAGATTTGCGAGCGCCCGCGCACGCTCGACCCGCGGCAGCAGTAGTTCCCAGGTCGACGTCAGCACAGGATTGTCGGACGCTTCGACAATGCGGCGATGGATGGCGTGATTGACGGCGAGATATTCCGCCCGATCGCCACGCTGATGCAGGCCGACCATCTCGTGATGCAGCGACGCGATCTCGGCAATCTGCTCCTCGCTGATGCGCTGGCAGGCGAGTTCGCCGGCGAGCCCTTCGAGTGCACCGAAGACGTCGTAGAGGTCGGCGATTTCGGAATCATCGAGCTCGGCGACGATGACGCTGCGGTTCGGGAGCAGCTTGACCAGTCCCTCAGCAGCCAACGTGCGGAACGCTTCCCGCACCGGCGTGCGCGACACGCCAAGCTGCGTGCACAGCACGACCTCGCGCAGGCGTTCTCCCGGAGCGAGTTCCCCGGTCAGGATCATCCGGCGCAGTGCAGAGACGGCATTGCCGTGCAATTCGCCCCGCCGGGCGCGCGCCGAGGCGGAGGGACGCGCCCTGGTTGTGGGCAGATCGCCCGTTTCACTCATCGCCGCCCCGTGGCATCTGGTTTCCAGCGATCTCTCTGGGCGAGGGGTCGCCGGTACGCGAACGCCAGTTCTTGCATACAAGATCGGCTCGCGTGTGGTAGCGTAAGTGGTTCTGCGGCATTCCGCCGCCAAAAGCAACGAAGCGCCGGCCATCCTGCGGGCGCGACCACGCAGCGGGACGACGCTTGGAAGCGCATTCGGACGAACACCAGAGGGCGGCCGCGAACCTGCCGCTTGCCGGTATACGCGTTCTCGATTTCAGTCAGGTGATGGCCGGGCCATATTGCTGCATGCTGCTTGGCGACATGGGCGCCGACGTGATCAAGGTCGAGCCGCCCGGGGCGGGCGACCAGGCTCGCAAATCGATGGAATACCGGCTGAAGGGCGACGATAGTCCCGGTTTCCTTGCGCTCAATCGCAACAAGCGCAGCATCGCCCTCAACCTCAAAGAGGATGCGGGGAGAGAGGTCCTCTACGAACTGGTGCGGACCGCCGACGTGGTGGTCGAGAACGGGCGCCCTGGCGTCGCCAAACGGCTGAAGATCGACTATCCGACGCTGAGCGCTATCAATCCGCGACTGGTCTATGCCAGCATTTCTGGTTTCGGCCAGACTGGTCCGTGGGCTAACCGGCCGGGCTTCGATCTCATCGCGCAGGCGATGTCAGGCGCGATCAGCGCCACCGGACTGCCCGGCCAGGAACCGGTGAAGTCCGACGTGCCGTTCGCCGACCTCGGCGCCGGGCTGTTCGCGCTCTACGGAATCCTGAGCGCCCTGCTCGGCCGCCAGCAAAGCGGGCGCGGGCAGTTCATCGATGCTTCGCTGTTCGAGGCGGCGCTCGGCCTGTCCATCTGGGAGACGACCGAATTCTGGGCAACCGGAAAGCCGCCCAGTCCCCTCGGCACCGCCAACCGCATGAGCGCGCCCTATCAAGCGGTGAAGGCGAAGGACGGCTACTTCGTCTTTGGTGCGGCCAACCAGAAACTGTGGATCAGGCTCTGTGAAATGATCGGTCGCGACGATCTGCTGAACGATGCGCGCTTCCTCACCAATTCGAGCCGGATGAAGTATCGCGAAGTCTTGATCGCCAAGCTGACCTCGGAGTTCGTCAAAGGCACCGTGCACGAGTGGGTGGAAAAGCTGCTCGCCGCCGGCGTTCCGGCGGCCCCGATCTACGACTATGCGCAGGCTCTGGACGCCGACCATACTGCTGCCCGCGAGATGGTCATGCAGGTGGCCCATCCGAAGGAAGGCACGTACAAAAGCCTTGGCTTTCCGGTGAAGCTGAGTGCCACGCCGCAACAGGTGCGCATGCCGCCGCCCCTTCTCGGGCAGCACACCGACGAACTGCTCGCCGAGATCGGCATGGCCGACCACCGCGACGACCTCGCGAAGCGCGGCGCCTTCGCGCCATGAGCGACGGCGTGGTGCGCTTCGAGAAGGACGGCGCCATCGGCCGGATCGTCTTCGACCGGCCGGCGGCGCGCAACGCCATGACCTGGGCGATGTACGACCAACTCGGTGCGATATGCGCAACCCTCGCAGCCGAGCGGAACGTGCGCGTCGTCGTGCTGCGCGGCACCGGTGGAAAAGCGTTTGTCGCCGGCACCGATATTGGCGGATTCGCCGATTTCACCTCCGGCGAGGATGGCGTCGCCTATGAGAACAAGATGGACGGCTATCTTGCCGGCGTCGAAGCGCTGCCGATGCCGACTATTGCCGTTGTCGAGGGTTACGCGGTCGGTGGCGGGCTCGCCATCGCGTCGGCCTGCGACTTCCGCATCGCGACGCCGGACGCGCGCTTCGGCGCGCCGATCGCGCGCACCATCGGCAACTGCCTGTCGGCAAAGGGTTATGCGCGGCTCGCCGGTGTTCTCGGCATCGCGCGCACCAAGCGGCTCCTGCTGCTCGGCGAGATGATCGGCGCGGAAGAGGCCAGGGCGGCAGGCTTCCTGAGCGAGATCGTCCCGCCCGAAAATCTTGACGCGGTGGTCGCCGACCTCTGCGAGCGGCTGGCAAGGAACGCACCGCTAACTCAGGAGGTCAGCAAGGAAGCACTTCGCCGACTGACCTATGCCAATGTCCCTGACATGGACGACCTCATCCGGCGCGTCTATGGCAGCGAGGATTTCCGGGGCGGCGTGCGCAGCTTCCTCGGCAAGACGCCACCGGAGTGGACGGGCGAGTAGCCCGCAGTCCCTGTGTCTGCTGGATCTCCCGCCGTCGCGGCGACGAGCAAAGTTCAGGTGGCGGTCGCGAGCTACGGATCGTGCCAGCTTGGATCTTGCGGTCGAGACGGTGCGCTTTCCAGGCCGATACCACTTCTTCATGCGCTTCTTACGAAGAGCCCAATCGGGGTAGAACCGCTTGCCTTCTTGACCTCACGGACGGACGCGGATGATCGTCTTCCCCGTGCGCCGCTCGGTCGGGTTGAAGGCGACGACTGCGTCATCGAGGGTCGAGACGTTGCCGATGTTTGTCCGTAGCCGTCCGTCCCGCACCCGCAGGGCGACCTCGTTCAGTTGGTCGCGATCCGACTCGACAACGAAGTCGACCGCGCAAGCCGTTGTCGGGCCGCGCCTCGATCGGCCCGACAATGGACACCAGCGTTCCTCCGGCTCGAACCAGGCGCGCGGATCGCTTCCCGATGTCTCCGCCAATGACGTCGAACACCAGATCCACCCCGCCAACGTCTTCGAGGACATCGGTCTCGAGATCGACGAATTCCTGCGCGTCAAAGTCGAGCGCCTTCTGACGGTCAGCAGCGCGTCCGGTGCCGATGACGTAGGCGCCGGCCTCGCGTGCCAGCTGCGTCACCATAGAACCGACTGCGCCGGCCGCGCCGTGTACGAGGACGCTTTGACCCGCCTGAAGGCGGCCATGCTCGAACAGTCCCTGCCACGCGGTCAGGCCCGAGATCGGCAGGCTCGCGCCCACAGTGAAGTCGACGTCGCCGGGCAGCGGTGCGAGGTTGCGTGCCTCGATCGCCACATACTCGGCCAGGGTCCCATCGCGATACCAGTCCGCGAGGCCGAACACCCGCTGCCCGACCGACAGGCCCGTCGTGCCATATCCGAGAGCGGAGACCAACCCGGCCAGTTCGTGCCCGGGAATAGCCGGCGCCCGGTCACGGTCGACGCGATCGGTCCAGGTCGAGGGCCACGTCAGCTCAGTCGGGACGAACCCCGACGCATGAATTTCAACGATGACGTCGTTTATCGCGGCCTTCGGTTCGGGTCGCTCCACCAGCGTCATCCCGGCTGTTCCGGCTGCCTGGTTCGTCACTACGATCGCCTTCATGGCAATTTTTCTCCTCGGTCTTCTAAGTCCTGGGTTGAAATGCTGCAGGGACCCAACGCACTTTGACACCGGTGCCGCGGGCGGCGGGCGAGATCATGGATCTCCAGTACCCTCAATTTGCGGCGCAAGGCTGTCCGGCCCAATCGCCGAAACGGAGGTCGGCTTCGGGTGCGAGCTGTCATTGTAGATTTGGTGATGGGACGACCGCTTCCGAGTGGACTTCAGACATCTCCTTCGCGGGAACGCAGCGCAATTTCGGACTAGCGCTTCTTCCGTTCGTAAAGCCGCGATACCGAGGCGCTGTCGGCCATGTCGTTGCCCGCTTTTGCGTATTCAGCATAGCGCGCGACCGCTGCCCCGACGACCGGTAGGTCGACGCCATGCGCTTCGGCGAATGCCTTCAGTGCCTGAAGATCTTTGTCGAGCTGGCGGGCGTAGCCGAGGGGCGTGGAAAAATCCTCGGCCTGCATCAGCGGATAGATGCGCTGAAGGATGTTGCTATCCGCGAGACCGCCGGCGAGCGCCTTTGGCAGCAGGGCCGGATCGACATCGGTCGTCTCGGCAAGGGCCAGCACCTCCGCCATGAGCACGTACCCGACGCCGACCAGCGCCTGGTTGAGGATCTTCGCTGTCTGGCCGGCGCCAACGGGACCGAGATGGGTGAGATTGCTGGCAAGCTCGGCGAGCGCCGGCCGGCAGCGCTCCACCATCGCCGCATCGCCGCCGAGCATGATGGTAAGCCTCCCCTCGCGCGCCGCCGGCGGCCCGCCGGAGACCGGCGCATCGATCCAGTCGGCGCCCGTGGCCGCCTTCAGCCGCTTCGCCAGATCGATCGTCAACTCCGGCGGGATGGTCGAAAAATCGATGAGTGTCCGCGCGCCGTCCTTCGCTTCGGCAACGCCGCCTGGTCCGAAGCAGACTTGTTCAACGGCTGGACCGTCGAGGACACATAGCATGACGATGTCGGCGTCCGCGGCGACCGCGGCCGGCGTGTCCTTGGCGACCGCGCCATAAGCGGTGACCAGCGCCAGCCGGTCGGGCGACCGGTTCCAGACAGCGACCTCGTAACCCTGCTTGAGCAGACGCTCGACCATGGCGGCGCCCAACACGCCGATGCCGATGAACCCGATGCGCGGCCGTTCAGTCATCGATCCTTCTCCGCAGCGTGGCGGACGTCAGACGTCCAGCCGATAAAGGCGCACGGCATTGTCATGGAACAGCTTCATGTGTTCCTCCGGCGTCAGGGTCTCCGTGATCGCCACGAACCCTTCGTAGATCGTGCGGAACGTGGCGACGAGACTGTCGACCGGGAAATTGCTGGCGAACATGCAGCGGTCGATGCCGAAGAGGTCGATCGTATCGAGCACGACACGGCGGTTAACGTCGGCGGTCCATGGCTTACCGGGTTGCCCGATTCCGGAAATCTTGATGGCGACGTTGGGCGCTTTGGCGAGCAAAGACAGCGCCGTGTGCCAGCCGGCGAGGCCTTCCCCACTGCGGTCGGAGGGCAGGCCGGCGTGATTGACGATGATCTGTGTCTCCGGATGCGCTTCGGCTAGGTCGCGCGCCTGGCCGAAGTGCCACCACGGCGTCTGCAGATCGAAAGAGAGACCGTGGCGGTGGAGCAGCGCGAAGCCGTGGCGCCACACCGGGTCCGCCATCGAACCGGGCAGGTCGTCGGTGACCTCGCTCGGCGACTTCGCGGCGCGCGGCTTGTGTCGGATGCCGCGCACCAGCGGAAACGCACTTTGCGCCGCCAGCACTGCCTCCACGTCGTCGCGGTCGAGCCACGCCTGGCACACCATCGCCGAGGGCAGCCCTTCCTTTGCGGCAAGCGCATGCACCCAGCGCGTTTCGCCGACGGGATCGCCCGGATCCCATTCGGTCTCAACGAAAACGGTGCCGCGAACATCGAACCCGCTTGTATCGCGGCGATAGTCGCTCGGCATGTAGTTCCGCCGGATCGCGCTGTAGTCGCCGTAGCGGAACGGAATTGGCGGTTGGTCGCGGAGCCACGGCAGGTAGTTTGCGCCGATGTCCCAGAAGTGCTGGTGCGCGTCGATGATCGGCAGGGAATCCAAAGGGCAACCTCCGGCGATCGCACGTTTCATCCTATCAGACGGAAACGGCGCCGGGCTTGCCCGGCGCCGTGAAGTTTTCGAACGGGAGGGATGCTTCGTCAGCCCTTCTTGGCGGCCTTCTTGTCGAGGTCCTTGTAATACTTCTCCATCGCATCGGCGTCGACGGTCTCATCGTATTTCATGCCGAGACGCTCGTAGTGGCGGCGCCGGGCCCGCATGTCGGCAAGCATCACGGCCTTGGCGTGAACCGCGATCTCCGCCGCGATTTCGATCGGCACGACGACGGCGCCGTCGTTGTCGCAGCCAACGATGTCGCCGGGCCGAACCTGGGCGCCGCCGAAACCGATGATGCCCTGCTTCTCGATCGCCTCTATGCGGCCGGGAATGATTGTCCGGCCCCGCCGGCGGCACACCATGGGCGTGCGCTGCATCTCGACTTCGGCCGTGTCGCGGCACTCGCCATTGGTCATGATGCCGACCGCGCCCCGGTGCATGGCGCCGAGCGTGTTCTCCGAGCCCCAGACGCCGACGGACTCGGCGCTGCCGACGTCCATAACGATGACGTGGCCCGGCTTGATCTCTTCAGCGTAGTCGAAGGCGCCGCGGCCGACCTCGTTGAACCAGATCGCGTGGTCGTGGACGATGTCATCGGTGGTGTCAAGCTTCCACATCGGGCGGTTGGCCGGAACGCAGCGGATCGTGTAGGCGACGCCCCAGAATTTCATGCCGTTCCACAGCGGCCGGATTTCCGGATCGATGAGCCCGACGTTGAAATATCCGATGCCGTCGAGCGCATCGCAGACGTCGACCACCCGAAGCGGTTCGTAATACTTCCTGAGTTCGAACGGATTGACCTTGGCCGCGGCCTTGCTGGCGGCCGCTTTGACTGCAGATTTGCTCATTTCCGGCTTTCCTCC
>CAWAHE010000030.1:0-174548 GCA_963781775.1 uncultured Alphaproteobacteria bacterium
TGCCGATCTAGGTACCCCGCGCCTCAACCGAGCGCAAAGCGTCGGCCGGCAGCACACATCCCGAGAACCCACGGACTTTGGAATAGCGTTTCGCTGCGGGTAAACTGCCGACCTCGGACTGCCGCCTGATGGGGGCCGATG
The DNA here is from genome assembly GCA_963781775.1 of uncultured Alphaproteobacteria bacterium. GTDB lineage: Bacteria > Pseudomonadota > Alphaproteobacteria > Rhizobiales > Kaistiaceae > CAVSRC01. Next base: position 142 of record CAWAHE010000030.1, read on the forward strand.
AGGTCAACGGAAACCAGAGACGAGGTTCGAAATGGAACTCGTGGAGATCTTCTCGGACGAGCGCGCCCACACTCATTTTCGCAAATCCGATGTTCAGCTGGCGGAGCGTCACTACGCACCGCCCTCACGGCCGGTCCACGTGTCAGCGGATATGAAGCTGACATTCGGCAATTTCCTGGTTGCTCCGACGGGTTGGGACGAGCAATTTCATCCAACGCCCCATCGCCAGTTTGCGGTGCTGCTTTCCGGCACCGCCACCATCTCGGCGACGGACGGCCGGGCGATCGACATCCGGCCGGGGAGCGTGATCCTCCTCAACGACCAAGCGAGCAGAGGCCACCTCACGCGAGTCCGCGGAAGCGGGGACGCCACTTTTCTGCTTGTCGGTCTCGCTGAGTGATCCACGCGCCAGTCACGTCCGCCGCTCGTCTCGCAGCGCTCGGTCGCCATAGGGTCGCAAACGCCCCGAGAAGCCTCGAAAAACCGCGGCCTTCGGTCGTCTTCAATGGTTGGGAAAATTGGAGCGGGCGAAGGGATTCGAACCCTCGACCCCAACCTTGGCAAGGTTGTGCTCTACCCCTGAGCTACACCCGCTCGCGAGCCTCAGCGGCCCAAGGGCGGCTTATATCGTTCCCCGACCGGCAAATGCAATATGGCCGAAGGCGCCCTTTCCGGCCCTGCTCACGCTCCGAATTGTAAAAACCGGGCCGACGCTCCATGTTGAGGGCCGAATGGGAACCGCTGCCCCGCTTCGGGGCCAACCAACGGGCCGATCATGAGCATGAACATGCCACAGACGGGCGACGCGGCGCTTTCGCCGGCAACGGAAAACGGCGCCGATCTGGTCAGGGATACGACCACGCAGACCTTCGCCAGGGACGTCATCGAGGAATCGGGCCGCCAGCCGGTATTGGTGGATTTCTGGGCCCCGTGGTGCGGCCCGTGCCGCACGCTGGGGCCGATCATCGAGAAGGCCGTGCGCGCCTCCAACGGCGCGGTCCGCCTGGTCAAGATGAACATCGACGATCACCCCGCCATCGCCGGCCAGCTCGGCATCCAGTCGATCCCGGCGGTCATCGCCTTCTCCAACGGCCAGCCGGTGGACGGCTTCATCGGTGCCGTGCCGGAGAGCCAGGTGAAGGCGTTCATCGACCGGGTCGCCGGTCCGCAGGGCCCCTCCGAAGCCGAGGCGCTGGTCGAGGAGGGCAATCGCCGCCTCGAAGCCGGCGACGCCCCCGGCGCCGCGGAGGCCTTCGCCGAAGCCGTGCACAGCGATCCGCAATACGTGCCGGCAATCGTCGGCCTGGCCCGCTGTCACATCGCCGGCGGCAATCTCGACGCCGCTCGCGATACGCTGGGCGCCCTGCCCGAATCCGCCGGCAAGGATCCGGCCGTCGCGGCCGTCCGCGCGCAGATCGAGCTCGCCGCGCAGACCGAGGCCCTCGGTGACGCGGCGCCGCTCGAAGCGCGCATCGCCGCCAATCCGAAGGACCATCAGGCCCGTTTCGACCTGGCGCTCCTGCTCAATGCCAGAAACGACCGCGAAGGCGCCGTCGACCAGCTCCTTGAAATCGTCGCGCGCGAGCGTAGTTGGGACGATGAGAAGGCCCGCAAACAGCTCGTCCAGTTCTTCGAGGCTTGGGGGCCAACTGACGAGGCGACCCTTTCCGGCCGTCGCCGGCTGTCGTCGTTGTTGTTCGCCTGAGGAGCGGAATGAAAGCAGGCAATACGATCTATCGCGGCCCGGCCGACCTGCCCTCGGTCATTCCGGTGTTTCCGCTGCCTGCCGCCCTGCTTCTGCCGCGCTCGGACATGCCGCTCAACATTTTCGAGCCGCGCTACGTCGCCATGGTGGACACGGCGCTGGCGGGAGATCGCGTGATCGGCATGATCCAGCCCGACGCCGGCCGCGCCCCTTGTGCCCGCGGACCCGGCCTGTGCACGGTTGGCTGTGCCGGCCGCCTGACGGCGGTCGCCGAAACAGGAGACGGCCGCTACATCGTCACGCTGACCGGCATCTCGCGCTTCAGCATCGTCGAGGAGGTGTCGGCCGAAACACCCTTCCGCCTGTGCCGGGTGACTGCGGAGCCTTTCGCCTCCGACTTCGCCGGTTGCGACGCGGACAATGTCGACCGCGACATGGTGCTGCGCACCTTCCGCGCCTACCTCGCCGCCCATAAGCTGGAGGCCGACTGGGTGAGCGTCGACCGCGCGTCCAACGAGACTCTGATCAACACGCTTGCCATGATGGCGCCGTTCGGCACCGCCGAGAAGCAGGCGTTGCTCGAGGCTCCCGACCTGCGCGCCCGCGCCGAAACACTCGTCGCCCTCACCGAGATGACGCTCGCCCGCGGCCCCGACGGCGACCGCACGCTGCAATGAGGCGCGACGCATGAGCGAGACCTCCCGCGCCGCCGCGACCGTCGATCCGAAGCTTCTCGAGATCCTCGTCTGTCCGTTGACCAAGACGACGCTCGAATACGACGCCGCGCGTCAGGAACTCGTCAGCCGCGCCGCCAAGCTCGCCTATCCGATCCGTGATGGCGTGCCCATCATGCTGCCCGAGGAAGCGCGCCCGCTCGAGCCGTGATGCGGCAGAGGCGAGGCTAGATCGCCTCGCCGGCCAGCAGGCGCGGCGTATCGCCAGCCGCGCCTGAAGCCTCGCCGATGAACCAGTCTTTCAATCGCGGCATGCGATCGACAAGACCGAGGCCGACGTCGCGGGCAATGCGCAGCACCGGATTGTCGTTCGAGAACAGCCGGTTCAGCCCGTCGGTGACCAGACCCATTTCCAGCGTGTCGTAGCGCCGCCATGTCTGGTAGCGCTCGAGCACCGTCAGCGCGCCGATATCCAGGCCAAGCCGGTGCGCCTCGACGATGGTTTCGGCAAGCGCCGCCACGTCGCGATAGCCGAGGTTGAGGCCCTGCCCGGCGATCGGGTGGACGGTATGGGCGGCGTCGCCGACGAGGGCGAAGCGCGGACGCACGAACTGCCGCGCCATCGACAGGCCGAGCGGAAAGGCCCGCGGCCGGTCGATCGTCCTGATCGCGCCCAGCCGGTGTCCGAAGCGCCGCTCCAGTTCGACACTGAAAGTCAGCGGATCGCCCGCGGTCAGACGCTCCGCGGTCTCCGTCGGCTCCGTCCACACCAGCGACGCGCGTTTGCCCTTCATCGGCAGGATGGCGAACGGCCCACCGGGCAGGAAGTGTTCCTCGGCGCGGCCATGATGCTCGCGTCCGTGCTCCACCGTCGCCACGATGCCCGATTGCCCGTAGGACCATCCGAAAGTGGTGATCCCGGCGAACGCCCTCAGGCGTGAACGAGCCCCGTCCGCCGCCACCAGCAGGCGCGCCGCGAACCTGCCGCCGGAGCGCGTGCGCGCGGTGACATCTGCCGATCCGGCGACGAAGTCGACGATCGCATCGTCGTTGACGAGGGTCACACCGGCCGCGACCGCTGCCGTGCGCAGCGCGCCGACAACCGTTCCGTCCGGGACCACGTGGGCCGACGGCTCGCCATCTTCGGCGGCGGTCGCGAAGGTCAGGAACACCGGGCGCGCGACATCCCGCGTGCGGCTGTCGGTGATGATCATCGAAGTCACCGGCTGCGCCTCGGCCTCGACTGCCGACCAGACGCCAAGGCGCTCCAGCATCCGGCGGCCGCCGGCGGTGATCGTTGAGGCGCGACCCGCGCGACCGGCGCCGACGGGCGTGGCATCGACAAGCGTGACGGCCAGGTCGGGCGCCGACTGCGCCAGAGCGACGGCGAGCGCCAGACCGACCTGACCGCCGCCGGCGATCAGCACGTCGCAGCGCACCTCGCCGCCGTCTTCCGTCATGCCCGCCATGACCGTCCTTGTGCTTGACACCCGGTAGTGCCGCTGGTCGAAAGATGGCCCGCCCGCTTTCCGCAGGCAACGCAGGCGAACACATGCCCGGCGCCATCGACACCCTGCTCTCCATACTCGACCTCGAGCCTCTGGAACACAATCTGTTCCGCGGCCTCAGCCCGCAGGTCGGCTGGCAGCGCGTCTTCGGCGGGCAGGTCGTCGGCCAGGCCCTGGTCGCCGCGGCGCGCACCGTCGAGGGCCGCGCCGTCCATTCGCTGCATGGCTACTTCATGCTGCCCGGCGATCCCAAGGTTCCTATCCTCTATGAGGTCGATCGCATCCGCGACGGCAAGAGCTTCACCACCCGCCGGGTGGTCGCAATCCAGCACGGCCGCGCGATCTTTTCCATGTCGGCCTCGTTTCAGGTCGAGGAAGCCGGTCTCGACCACCAGATTAAGATGCCGAAGGTGCCGCTGCCCGAGGAACTGCCGAGCGAAAGCGACATTGCGCGGCTCTATCTCGAAGGGGCGCCCGAGCCGGTCAAACGCTACTGGGAACGCGAACGCCCGATCGAACTTCGCCCGGTGGATCTCCGCCACTATCTCGGCCGCGAACCGCTGCAACCCCTCCAGAACGTCTGGGTTCGCACAACCGGTAAGCTGCCCGACGACCCCGACATCCATCGCTGCGTGCTCGCCTACGCGTCCGACATGACGCTGCTCGACACGTCCCTTTTCGCTCATGGCCGCTCGATCTTCGACGCCGACCTGCAGGCTGCCAGCCTCGATCACGCCCTCTGGTTCCACCGCCCCTTCCGGGCAGACGATTGGCTGCTTTACGCCGAGGACAGCCCGTCCGCCTCCGGCGGACGCGGCTTCACCCGCGGCAGCCTGTTCAGCCGCGATGGCAAACTGGTGGCCTCGGTCGCACAGGAAGGCCTGATCCGGGTCCGCTAGGCAGTGCGCCCACGAAGCAGGCAAATCCTGAAAAATGCCTATTTCTTCAGCACAATGACTCGTTCGATTTCACGCGCTCCTTAATCAGGCGTGAATGTGCCTGCGAATTCAGCAGGTTGCGGCACCGAACCGCAATTGGCACAGAGCTTGATTCCCTTTGCGGCGGTCAAAGCCATGGGCGGCGCCCTGCTGCCTCCGGCATTTGCCGATTCACGCGGGCTCCGTGTGTTCGTTGAGACGGACCGCGGACGGAAACGGGAACCACGCCATGAAAATCATTATGGCCATCATCAAGCCATTCAAGCTGGACGAGGTGCGCGATGCACTGACGGGGGTCGGCGTCCAGGGCCTCACGGTGACCGAGGTCAAGGGATATGGCCGTCAGAAGGGTCACACTGAAATCTACCGCGGTACGGAATACGCGGTGAGCTTCCTGCCCAAGCTCAAGATCGAGGTCGCGGTCGCCTCCGATCAGGTCGACAAGGTCGTGGAGGCGATCACCACCGCCGCCAAGACCGGTCAGATCGGCGACGGCAAGATCTTCGTCTTCGCACTCGATCACGCCGTGCGCATCCGCACCGGCGAGACCGACGCCGAAGCGCTCTGAGCGGCACCACGGGGGCTCCACCGCCATGAATGCAATCCTCACCGAAAACCCGAACCGCCGGCTCGCCCGGCGTGGCGTATTTCCCGATATTTCCCGGATCGCGGGATCCGACAGGAGAAGCTCAATGAAGGACCGGATCAAACTACCGACACTCCTTGGCGCAATGGCGCTCCTGGCCGCGGCCGGACCGGCCATGGCTCAGGATGCGCCGCCTGCGATCGACACCGGCGATACCGCCTGGATGCTGACATCCACCGCGCTCGTCCTGCTCATGACCGTTCCGGGGCTCGCCCTTTTCTACGGCGGCATGGTGCGCAAGAAGAACGTCCTTGCCACCGTCATGCAGAGCTTCGCGATCACCTGTCTGTGCACCGTGATCTGGATGGTGGTCGGCTATTCGCTGGCCTTCACCGATGGCGGCGGCATGAACGACTACGTTGGCGGCCTGTCACGCTTCTTCCTGGCCGGCATGGGCGTCGACGCGATTTCGGGAAGCATTCCCGAGTCGGTCTTCATGATGTTCCAGATGACCTTCGCCATCATCACGCCGGCGCTCATCTGCGGTGCCTTCGCCGACCGCATGAAGTTCTCGGCCATGTTGTGGTTCATGGGTCTGTGGTCGATCATCGTCTACAGCCCGATCGCTCACTGGGTGTGGGGCGGCGGTTTCCTCGCTCAGGGCACGCTCACCGGCGGCGCCGCGGTGCTGGATTTCGCCGGCGGTACGGTCGTCCACATCAACGCCGGTGTCGCGGGCCTCGTCTGCGCTCTCGTCCTCGGCAAGCGCGTCGGCTTCGGCACCGAGAACATGGCACCGCACAACCTGGTGCTCTCGGTCATCGGCGCCTCGCTGCTGTGGGTCGGCTGGTTCGGCTTCAATGCGGGTTCCGAGCTTGCCGCTGACGGCCGCGCCGGCATGGCGATGACCGTTACCCAGGTCGCCACGGCAGCCGCTGGCCTGGCGTGGATGTTCACCGAGTGGGTGGTTCGCGGCAAGCCGAGCGTGCTTGGCATCATCTCCGGCGCGGTTGCCGGTCTGGTCGCCATCACCCCGGCATCGGGCTGGGTCGATCCCACCGGCGCGCTGGTCATCGGCATCGCCGCGGGCGTCATCTGCGCCTGGGCTGTCATGTGGCTCAAGGAGAAGCTCGGCTACGACGACTCTCTGGACGCCTTCGGCGTGCACGGTGTCGGCGGCTTCGTCGGCGCCATCCTCACCGGCGTCTTCGCGGTCTCCGCCGTCGGTGGCGAGGGCAATTCGGGCCTTATCGACGGCAACGCCGGTCAGGTCTGGGTCCAGTTCGTCGGCACGCTTGCCACGATCATCTGGTCGGGCCTGGGCAGCTTCGTGATCCTCAAGGTCATCGATGCGGTCATCGGCCTGCGCGTCACGAAAGAAGTCGAGGTCGAGGGCCTCGATATCAACCTCCACGGCGAAGTCGTCCAGTAACCTCGTCGTTCCTCCCGAGAGCCGCGGCCGGGCAAAACCCGGCCGCGATCCCGGACTTCCCGCGAAGATCAAGGCCCCGGTCGGGAAAACCCCGGCCGGGGCCTTGGTTAATGGCGGCTTTACCAAGCGCGGTTACGGTCGGGTTCCTGTCTTCAAGGCTCCGTTCGCGTCCAGGAACCCGCTCCATGCGCCTTACCCGATCGACCTCCCTGCCCTTCGCCGGCGGCGGCGCCGTCCGCCGCATCGTCCGGCGGAACCTCGGGGCGATCGTCGGCCTGGCGGTTCTCGCCCTGTCGGCGGTGGTCGCCGCCAGCCTCGCCACCTGGGCGGTCGACGACCCGAGCCTCAGCCACGCCACCGATCACGCCGCGCGCAATCTCCTCGGATTCCCCGGCGCCATCGTCTCCGACCTGCTGACCCAGCTGCTCGGTCTTGCCGCATCGCTCTCGCTGCTGCCGCCGGTTGTGTGGGCCTGGCGCGCTGTCTTCGCGCTGCCGACCCGCCTCGCCCGCTGGAACGCGGCAACCTGGGCCGCCGGTACGCTGATGGCGACGCTCGCCCTGTCCACGATCCCGGTTCCCGCCAGCTGGCCGCTGCCCACCGGGCTCGGCGGCGCCATCGGTGACCTGCTCCTGCGCATCCCGGCATTCTTCATCGGCGCGGCGCCGGAAGGCTTCAGCGCCATCGTCACCGGCGCCGTCACCACCGCCGCGGCCGTTGCCCTGATGCTGCATGCCTGCGGGCTGATCTGGCAAAGCAAGGCCGCCCCGGCCGAAGCGATTCCCGCCGTGCGGGCGGCCCGCCGCGTGACCGTCGACGAAACGGAGCTCGACGACACCGACACCGCCGATGACGTGGATGCGTTCGCCGCCGAAGAATACGACGAGGAAGACGAGGACGAGGACCGCCCGACGCGGCTGGCGCTCGTCGTCGGCCTCGCCGCCCACCTGATCCTGCGGCTGATCGGCCTCGTTCGCCGTCTCCTGGTCGGGCGCGCCCGGCCGGCCGAAGATCTGCCGTGGGCGGAAGACAGCTACAACGACATGCGCGTCGAGCCGCGCCTTGGCGGGCTTGATGACGATCCGGCATGGGCGGCGCCTCCGAGCGATGCCTTTGAGGCGCCCGAAGTCGGCGAAGAGGACGAAGAAGAGCCGGTGCCAGCCAAGCGCCGCGTGTCGGCGCCGGCCGCGAAGCCGAAGCCGGCCGCCAGGCGCGCCAGCCGCGAGAAGCACGGCTTCGAGCTGCCGCCGCTGGCGCTGCTCGCCGAGCCGAAAGGCCAGGACAAGAAGACCACCGTCAACACCGCCGCCCTCGAGCAGAACGCGCGTCTGCTGGAAGGCGTTCTCGACGATTTCGGCGTTCGCGGCGAGATCGTCAACGTCCGCCCGGGACCGGTGGTCACGCTCTATGAGCTCGAACCCGCACCCGGTATCAAGTCGGCGCGCGTGATCGGACTGGCCGACGACATCGCCCGCTCGATGAGCGCCATCTCCTGCCGCGTCGCGGTCATTCCCGGCAAGAACGCCATCGGCATCGAACTGCCCAACGCGCGCCGCGAGACCGTCTATCTCCGCGAACTCCTCGCCTCGCAGGACTTCGAGCAATCCAAGGCCCGCGTCGGCCTCTGCCTCGGCAAGACGATCGGCGGCGAACCGGTCATCGCCGACCTCGCCCGCATGCCGCATTTGCTCGTCGCCGGCACCACCGGCTCCGGCAAGTCGGTGTCCATCAACACCATGATCCTGTCGCTGCTCTACCGGCTCACGCCGGAGGAATGCCGCATGATCATGATTGACCCCAAGATGCTGGAACTGTCGACTTACGACGGCATTCCGCATCTGCTGACGCCGGTCGTCACCGATCCCAAGCAGGCGGTCGTCGCGCTCAAATGGACCGTGCGCGAGATGGAAGACCGCTATCGCAAGATGTCGAAACTCGGCGTACGCAACATCGATGGTTACAATCTTCGTCTGGCGCAGGCGCGCTCCAAGCGCGAGACGCTGACCCGCACCGTGCAGACCGGATTCGATCCCGATACCGGTCAGGCGATCTACGAACAGGAAGAGCTGACCTTCGAACCCATGCCGTTCATCGTCGTGGTCATCGACGAGATGGCCGACCTGATGATGGTTGCCGGCAAGGATATCGAAGGCACGGTGCAGCGTCTCGCCCAGATGGCCCGCGCCGCCGGCATCCACGTCATCATGGCAACGCAGCGCCCGTCGGTCGACGTCATCACCGGCACGATCAAGGCCAACTTCCCGACCCGCATTTCCTTCCAGGTCACCTCCAAGATCGACTCGCGCACGATTCTCAACGAGCAGGGCGCCGAGCAGCTTCTCGGTCAGGGCGACATGCTGTTCATGGCCGGCGGCGGCCGCATCCAGCGCGTCCACGGACCTTTCGTCAGCGACCAGGAGGTCGAGGAGGTTGTCGCCCACCTCAAATCGCAGGGCGCACCGGAGTATCTCCACTCCATCACCGTCGACGAGGACGAGGAAGGCGGCGGCGACGTGGACGGCATGGCTGGCGGAGACGGCGAATCGAACGATCTCTACGACCGCGCCGTCGCCATCGTTCTGCGCGATCGCAAGGCCTCGACCAGCTACATCCAGCGTCGCCTGTCGATCGGCTACAACCGGGCCGCCTCGATCATCGAACGCATGGAAAAGGAAGGCGTCGTCGGCCGCGCCAATCACGCCGGCAAACGCGATATCCTTGTCCCCGAGGACGAAGAGGCCAAGTATCGGTGAGGCACTTGGGATTTGCGGTGCGCCGCGAATTCGCCATACAACGCCGATATCGCGCCGCGGGGCTTCGACCGGATTCGGTCGGATGACGCAGCGAACAGGGGCAAGGAGAACCGATTGACCGGCACGACCGGGGCGACACGAATTTCCGGCAACCGATCGCCCGGGCGCCGTCTCGTCGCGACGTTGATTGCGGCGTTTCTGCTCGCCGGCTTGCCCGATTTCGCCGCCGCATCGGACGGGCCCGTGCCTTTCCCGCGCCTCCGGCCGCCCTACAAGGGAAGCGCTGCGCGCCCCATTCCGGCCGACGCTTCCGCCGCGATCAGGCCGGCGACGCAGTTCGTCGCCAACCCAAATTCGCGCTTTACCGCCGAGCAGCAACGCGTGCTCGCCGCCATCAACGACTACTTCAATTCGTTCCGCATCATGGAAGGCCAGTTCATCCAGTTCGGACCGAACGGCGAGCAGTCCGAGGGCGTTTTCTTCATGACCCGCCCCGGACGTATCCGCTTCCATTACAGCCCGCCGTCGAAGCTTGACGTTGTCTCCGACGGCAGCTCAGTCGCCATCCGCGACGGCCGAACGCGCACGCAGGATCTCTATCCTCTGTCGGCGACGCCGCTGCGATACCTGCTCGCCGACCGCATCGACCTGACCTCGGAGAACGTCGTTCAGTCGGTACGCGAAGAGACCGACCTCATCTCGCTCGTCATCGTCGAGAAGGGATCCCTGGCGCAGGGCAAGCTGACGCTGATCTTCGACCGCAAGAGCTACGAGCTCCGGCAGTGGGTCGTCACCGATGCGCAAGGGCTGAACACCTCCGTCGCCATCTACAACACGGCAACCGGCAAGCCGCAGAACCCGAACCTGTTCCGCATCACGCCCGGCAACACGTTCTAGCGGACGAGGCGACGGAACCGGCGCATTTCCGCCATTCCGGGGCGACCCTTGAAACGTCCGGGCGCGACCCCATCTCCTATGGCATAGCGGGTCGCCCATCATCGGTAGCGCCCCCCGTCTCGCCGAGAGCGACTCGCTGGCGCCGGTTTACCGGTGTCACGCGTTAAGCGTAGAGCGCTCAGCCTCCCCCGGGGCTGGGCGCTTTTCTTTTGCGCTCGTGCCTATCTCGCACACATCGTCACGGCTAGGTTGCCGCCGACATCTCGTCCCCGATTTTCCGTTGCAATCGTTTTCATGTCCCTCAGCGTCGCCACCTGGAACATCAATTCGGTCCGCCTGCGCATCGGCCTGGTCGGCGATTTTCTTTCCGCCCACCGGCCTGACATTCTCTGCCTGCAGGAGATCAAATGTCCGGCCGATCGTTTTCCGCACGCCGCCTTCGCCCGCCGCGGTTACAAGCACCGGCTGGTCAACGGCCAGAAGGGCTATCACGGCGTCGCCATCGTCTCGCGCCTGCCCTTTCTTGACACCAGCACCCGCGGCTTCTGCGGCAAGGACGATGCCCGCCATGCCGCGGTCACCGTCGCCGACGGCGATGGCGACATCGTCATCCACAATTTCTACGTCCCTGCCGGCGGCGACGAGCCTGACCCGGCCATCAACGAGAAGTTCGCCCACAAGCTCGCCTTCCTCGACGAGATGCGGGACTGGCTCACCGGCGCCGAGACCGACCGCCGCTCGATCCTTGTCGGCGACCTCAACGTCGCGCCCTACGAGAACGACGTGTGGTCGCATCGCCAGTTGCTGCGCGTCGTCAGCCATACGCCGGTCGAGACCGACAGCCTCGAGACGGTGCGTCAGGTCGGCGGCTGGGTCGATGCCATCCGCCGCTTCACGCCGATGGAAGAGAAGGTCTACACGTGGTGGAGCTACCGCGCGGCCGACTGGCAGGCGGCCAACAAGGGCCGGCGCCTCGACCATGTCTGGGTGACGCCGGATCTCGCCCACCGCCTCGAGAGCATCGAGATCGTTCGCGCCGCGCGCGGCTGGGCGCGGCCATCCGACCACGTCCCGGTGATCGCCCGCTTCGGCGCCTGACGCCTGGAGCCTAACGGCGCGTCGGCAACCGGTCGACGTCCTTCAGCGCCGCGCGCACCTTGCCGAGTTCGCTGACCGTCGCGATCAGCCGCTCCGACATGGTCGCGCGCCAGCGCACCGCGACATGCGGATACTCGTTGAGCATGCGCAGGATCAGCTTGCGGTCGAGTTCGAGTACCTGGCTCGCCACCATTGCCGTGGCCGTTGCTGGCCGTTTCGTCTCGATGAGCAACGCCAGTTCGCCGATCAGTGCGCCGGTCTCGCAACTCGTCACGACCTTGCGCTGCGGCCCGACCGTCATCTGGATGCCGCCGCTCGACACGACATAACCGGAGTTCGCCCGCGCCCCTTCGCGGAACAGTACCTGGTCCTGCGTCAGGTCGAGGCGCACCGCGCTGAACGCAAGCAGCCTGATCTGCTCGGTCGGCAGATCGGCGAACAGCGGGACGCGCTTGAGCAGCGCGATGTCGCTGTCGAGGCTCATCTCACTGCCTGATTCCGCCGTTCCATGCGATCACGGAACCAGCTTGTAACCGCCGGCCTCGGTCACCAGCAGCTCCGCCTTCGACGGATCGCGCTCGATCTTCTGGCGAAGCCGATAGATGTGCGTCTCAAGCGTGTGGGTGGTGACACCCGAATTGTAGCCCCACACTTCGTGCAGCAGCACGTCGCGGGTGATGACCTTCTCGCCGGCGCGATAGAGAAATTTCAGGATCGCGGTCTCCTTCTCGGTGAGCCGCACCTTCTGATTCTTGTCGTCGATCAGCATCTTGGCGCTTGGCCGGAACGTATAGCGGCCGATCGAGAAGACCGCGTCCTCGCTCTGATCGTGCTGGCGGAGCTGGGCACGGATGCGCGCCAGCAGCACCGCGAAGCGGAACGGTTTGGTGACGTAGTCGTTGGCGCCCGCCTCGAGCCCGAGAATGGTATCGGATTCCGAATCCTGCCCGGTCAGCATGATCACCGGCGACTTGAATCCGCCCTTTCGCAGCAGCTTGACCGCTTCGCGCCCGTCCATGTCGGGCAGCCCGACATCCATGATCACCAGATCGATAGGCTCCTGCCGGGCGCGCTGAACGCCCTTGGCCGCGCTCGGCGCCGGGATGATCTCGAATTCCTCGTAGAGGGAAAGCTGTTCCACAAGGCTCTCGCGGAGCATGTCGTCATCGTCGACAACCAGGATCTTGCGGACGGGCATGGCCGGACCTTCGTTGGTGGCTCATCGGGCGCGCCGGAGCCGGCAATGGACGGAAATCCCTTTGGAATCGTCGTTGGTTACGGTGTAGACCGCAACCGGCCGGCCGCGCAAGTTGGCTGCGGCGCGACGAGACCGGTCATGATTCAGGCAGAACCGTGGCTTTCCGCCCTTTCGGCGACAACCGGAACGCCCGGCCGGCGGGCAGCGCGGCCATGCGACCGCTGACCCGTCTGACCGTCGCCGCCGTCGGCGGCAAGCGCCAGCGCGGTCTGCTCGTCACCGGCAACCTGACCGTTCCCTGCGCAATTGGCCGCTCAGGCGTCCGTCGCCGCAAGCGTGAGGGCGACGGCGTCACGCCGCGCGGAACCTGGCGTCTGGTGTCGGTTCTCTACCGGGCCGACCGCCTGCGCCGGCCATCCACGGCGCTCCCCGCCAGCCCGCTGCGGCCTGACGACGGCTGGTGCGACGACCCCGCCGACCCGCGCTACAACCGCCCTGTCCGCCTGCCCTACGCCGCGCGCCACGAGCGTTTGTGGCGAGACGACCGTCTCTACGACGTGATCATAGTCCTCGATTTCAATCTGGCCCGCCCGCGCAAGGGCGGCGGCAGCGCGATCTTCCTGCACATCGCCGGGCCCGGCTTCCCGCCGACCGAAGGCTGCATCGCGGTCGCGCCCGCCGCCATGCGCCGGCTGCTGGCGCGGGTCGGCCCGCGTACGGTCATCGACATTCGCTAGAGCGTCATCCGCGCGCTCCGAAGATCGCGCTGCCCACCCGCACGTCGGTCGCACCGAAAGCAATCGCGATTTCGAAGTCGGCGCTCATCCCCATCGACAGTGATTTGAGATCGAGGCGGCGGGCGATCTTGGCGAGCAGCGCGAAATGCGGCGCGACGACGTCGCCGACCGGCGGGATGCACATCAGCCCGTCGATGGCGAGCCCATGCACCGCGCGGCAGCGCGCGACGAAAGCATCGGTCTCTTCCGGCAACACGCCCGCCTTCTGCGGCTCCGCGCCGGTGTTCACTTGAACCAGCAGGCGAAGCGCCCGCCCCTGCTTGCGCATCTCGTCGGCGATGGCGCCGGCAATCTTGTCGCGGTCGATGGTGTGGATCGCATCGAACAGCGCGACCGCTTCCTTCGCCTTGTTGGATTGCAGTGGGCCGATCAGATGCAGTTCGGCCACCTGCGGGTATTTCCCGCGCAGTGCAGGCCACTTTCCGGCGGCTTCCTGCACACGATTTTCGCCGAAAACCTTTTGACCCGCCGCGATTGCCGGGCGGATTGCCTCCGCTTCGAACGTCTTCGACACCGCGATCAGCCGTACGGAGCCAGCCGGTCGCCCGGCTGCTTTCTCCGCCGCAGCGACGCGGCTTCCGATCTCCGCAAGGCGGTCAATCGTGTTCATGCCACGAGGGAAGTGGCGGGGCTGGACTTCGTTGTCAAACCCCAACCGTACCGCCCGATACGAAAATCGCGACGCGCCGGGCCGCTACTCGAACCAGGTCGTGTTGGGATACTGGTGCGCCTTCGCCACGTCCTCGTTCAGTTCGAGGCCGATGCCGGGCCGGTCGGTGAGGTGGATGTAGCCGTCCTTGATGATCTCGCCGCCGTCGGTGATCGTCTTCCAGAAGTCGCGGTGCAGCCAGTGGAATTCGAGCACCAGGAAGTTCGGCACCGTGGCGCAGACATGCGCCGAGGCCATCGTGCCGATGGGCGAGGCGACGTTGTGGGGCGCGAACGGGATGTAATAGATCTCGGCCATCTGTGCGATCTTGCGGCACTCCGACAGGCCGCCGCATTTTGGAATGTCGGGCATGATGATGTCGACCGCCTGCTTCTCGAGCAGTTCGCGGAATCCGTGGCGGAGATAAAGGTTCTCGCCGGCGCAGATCGGTGTCGTCGTCGAACGTTTCACCTCGCGCATGGCGTCGATATTTTCCGGCGGCACCGGCTCTTCCATCCACATCAGGTGGAACTGCTCGAGGTCCCTGGCGAGACGGATGGCGCTCGTCGTGTCGAGACGCGTGTGCAGGTCGCACGCCACGTCGACGGTCTTGCCGGCGGCGGTCTTGACCATCTCGGCGAGTTTGACCATGCGGTCGTGCTCCCACTCACCGGCCGTGTAGTTGAACGGGTCCTTGGAAAAGTTGGCGACTTCGCTCTCGTATTTGCCGTAAGCGCCGATATCGAGATCGATCTTGAGCGCGGTGAAACCCTGCTCCAGCACCTCGTCGACGACCTTCTTGCACTCGTCGAAATTCATGCCGGGCGTCACTTCGCAGTCGGCGTAGACGCGGACCTTGTCGCGGAACTTGCCGCCCATCAGCTCGTAGATCGGCGTCTTCAGCGCCTTGCCCTTGAGATCCCAGAGCGCAATTTCGAGCCCGGTCAGCGCGGTGATCAGCGCGCCGGCGAAGCCGCCTTCGAACACGCGGCTGCGGCGCAGCCGCTCGAAGATTGCGTCGATCTCGAACGGGTCACGGCCGATCAGTTTCGGCGCGAACTCGCGCTGGATGATGGCGATCGCCTGATGGCCGCCATGGACGCACTCGCCGAGGCCGGTGATGCCGGCGTCGGTCTCGATCTTCACCCACAGCTGCATGGTGTGGCCGATCGTGGCGGCAGTCTTGACGGACGTGATCTTCATGGTCGCAGAATCTCGTTTGGCAAAATGAGAGGGAAAGGAAGCTGAGAGCGGTTCAGGCTTTCGCCTTGCGCCAGGCCTCGTATTCGGCCTGGCCGACCTCATCAAGCGGATAGTAGCGCCGGATGCTGCCGCCCTCGGCGAGCTTCATGCGGCTGAATTCTTCCCAATCCTCATGGTCGCGCGTGTGGCGCAGCACCAGCGACGCCATGCCGGCGGGAATGACGACCGCGCCATCGTCGTCCGCGATCATGATGTCGCCGGGCAGCACCAGCACCCGGCTCATCGAGATCGGCACGTTGTAAGCCCATGGGAAGAGGGTCGATTGCGAGGCGTAGTTCGGCGTGAAACCGCGCGTCCAGATCGGCGTGCCGACCTCGCGCACGCTCGGCCAGTCGCGGACGCAGCCATCGACCACCACGCCGACGCCGCCCCTGCCCTTGAAGAAGGTGAGCAGCATCTCGCCCATCGTGCCGGTATAGAGGTCGCCCTCGGCCTGCACGGCGAGGATGTCGCCCGGCTGCACCGTCTCGAACACGGCCCACAGCGCCGAGTGCTTCTCGACATGTTCCTCGGCGGCGCCCGAGGCGAGGTTCCACACCACGTCCTCGCGCCTTGGCATGAACTGCAACGTCACCACGGGTCCGACGACCTTGGCGCGGTCCTGGCGCGGCAGCGGCCCCTGGATGAAGGTCTGGCGCACGCCCATGCGGTGCATGACGGCGCTGGCCGTGGCGCTGCCCACGCCATGCAGGCGACGGATAATCTCGGGGTCGGGCCGGGCAAATGCCGGTCCGGCGATCGGCAGTTCCTTGGTTATGCCGGGCGCCGGCAGGTCGACATCCGCAAACAGTTCCGACATTTCCGCCCCGATCGATGTTTTGGTGATTTATTACGGGCTCCTGATTATCCCGACCCGACAGCTTCGGCAAGGCATTCCGGCCTTTGTGATTGACCGGCGGGGGCGATTCTGGTGATGGTCCGCCGCGCCGGGCGGACCGCGCTAATTTCACCCAGCCGACCGGCGTACCCTGCGAGATCATGGCAACCGAACGATACAATCCCCGCGACGCAGAGCCCCGCTGGCAAGCGCGATGGGCCGAGGACCGCATCTTCGAGACGAACAACGACGATCCGCGTCCGAAATATTACGTGCTCGAAATGTTCCCCTATCCCTCGGGGCGCATCCACATGGGCCACGTGCGCAACTACACGCTCGGCGATGTCGTCGCCCGCTTCATGCGCGCCAAGGGCAACAACGTTCTCCACCCCATGGGCTGGGACGCCTTCGGCCTGCCGGCCGAGAACGCGGCCATGCAGAACCGCATCAATCCGCGCACCTGGACCTACGACAACATCGCCACCATGCGCGATCAGCTCAAGATGATGGGGCTGTCGCTCGACTGGTCCAGAGAGTTCGCCACCTGCGATCCGGAATATTACGCCCAGCAGCAACACCTCTTCCTCGACATGCTGGCCAAGGGTCTCGCCTACCGCCGCAAGTCAAAGGTCAACTGGGACCCGGTCGACCAGACCGTGCTTGCCAATGAGCAGGTCATCGACGGCCGCGGCTGGCGCTCGGGCGCCGTCGTCGAGCAGCGTGAGCTGACCCAGTGGTTCTTCCGCATCAGCGAATACAGCGAGGATCTGCTCAACGCCCTCGACCGGCTCGACCGCTGGCCCGAGAAAGTGCGCCTGATGCAGAAGAACTGGATCGGCAAGTCGGAGGGCCTGCGCGTTCGCTTCGCGGTCACCGGCGAGGCGCCAGCCGGCTTCGACGCCATCGAAGTATTCACCACGCGACCGGACACGCTGTTCGGCGCGAGCTTCATCGCGCTGTCGCCCGACCATGCCTTGTCGACCGCGCTCGCCGGCAAGGACGAGAAGCTCGCCGCCTTCATCGAGGAGTGTCATCGCCACGGCACCAGCGCCGCCGCGCTCGAGACCGCCGAGAAGATGGGCTACGCCACCGGCCTGTCGGTCGCGCACCCGTTCCGGACCGGCGAGACGCTGCCCGTCTACGTCGCCAACTTCGTGCTGATGGACTACGGCACCGGCGCAATCTTCGGCTGCCCCGCACACGACCAGCGCGACTACGACTTCGCCTCCAAGTACGATCTGCCGATCTTGCCCGTGGTCGCGCCGCTCGACGTGTTCGACAACGACAACGACCTTGTCGTCTGGATCGAGCAGTTCGCCGCCGGCAACGAGGCCTATCTCGACGACGGCCAGCTCATCAATTCGGAATTTCTGGATGGCATGTCGGTCGCGGATGCCAAGGAAGTCGTGGCACAACGCCTTGAAAAGACGATGCTTTTAGGCGCTCCCCAGGGTCAGCGCCAAGTCAACTATCGTCTCCGCGACTGGGGCGTCTCTCGCCAGCGCTACTGGGGCTGCCCGATTCCCGTGATCCACTGCCCGGATCATGGCGTTGTTCCCGTGCCGGCGGCGGATTTGCCCGTGCGCTTGCCCGACGACGTCTCGCTCGACAAGCCCGGCAATCCGCTCGACAGTCATCCGACCTGGAAGCATGTCGCCTGCCCGGTGTGCGGCAAGCCATCGCTGCGCGAGACGGACACCATGGATACCTTCGTCGACTCGTCCTGGTACTTCGTGCGCTTCACGGCGCCGCATGCGGCAATGCCGACCGAGCGACACGCTGCCGACGAGTGGTTGCCCGTCAACCAGTATATCGGCGGCATCGAGCACGCGATTCTTCACCTGCTCTACTCGCGCTTTTTCGCGCGCGCCATGAAAGCGACCGGCCACATCGGCATCGACGAGCCGTTCGCCGGCCTGTTCACCCAAGGCATGGTCGTGCATGAGACCTATCGCTCCGGCGGAGAGGGCGGCAATGGCCGCTGGCTGTCGCCGGTCGACGTGCGCATCGAGGGCGACGGCGCCGATCGCAAGGCGGTCGAGATCGCCACCGGCGAGGAAGTCGAGATCGGCGGCATCGAGAAGATGTCGAAATCGAAGCGCAACACCATCGACCCGACCGACATCATGCAGAGCTACGGCGCCGACACGGCGCGCTGGTTCATGCTCTCCGACTCGCCGCCCGACCGCGACGTCATCTGGACCGAGGAAAGCGTCGCCGGCGCGTTTCGGTTCGTCCAGCGGGTGTGGCGTCTCGTCAACGATGCGGTGGCGCTCGCCCCGGTCGTCCCGGCTGCCGGCGCCGCGGCGCTCAACGAGACCAGCGACGACGCCGTCGCGCTCCGCAAGGTCGCCCACCGAACGCTGGCCGCCGTCGAGGACAGCATCGCGGGACTGCGGTTCAACGTTGCGGTCGCGCGTATTTATGAGCTGGCCAACGCGATCGGCGCGGCGCTGGCGACCCTCGGTCAGCGGGGTCCGGACGCGGCCGACCGTGCCCTTGGCGCCGCCACCCGCACGGCCCTGGAAATGTTGATCGAGATGATGGCCCCGATGATGCCGCACCTCGCCGAGGAGTGCTGGATGGCGCTCGGCCATGCGGATCTGGTGGCGACACGCCCGTGGCCGGAGGTCGACCGCAGCCTGCTCGTCGAGGACACGATCACCCTGCCCGTCCAGGTGAACGGCAAGAAACGCGACGAACTCACCATTGCAGCCAATGCTTCCCAAGAAGAGGTGGAAGCGGCTACATTGGAGCTGGATACGGTTCGCCGGGTGCTGGAGGGGAAGGCGCCGCGGAAGATCGTGGTCGTACCGAAGAGGATCGTGAATGTCGTCATCTGACCGCAGCCGATCCGGGGGGCGCCGCGGGGCCAGCCGGCTGATTCTTGTTGCCGTCACGACGGCGACCGCGTTCCTGGCGGCGTGCACAGTGCAGCCGCTCTATGCCCCAACCACCGCCGGCACCTCGGTCGTCGCCACGATCGGCTCCATCTATATCGAGCCGGTGGACGATCAGCTCGGGCAGGAGCTTCGCAACAAGCTCATCTTCGATCTCGATGGTGGCGCCGGACAGCCGGCCAACCCGACCTATCGCATGCGCCTGATCGTCACCTCGACGGAAAATGCGCTCGGCGTCACGCCGATCCAGACCGCGCCGGCATATTCCATTACGGTTGCGGCCACCTATGAAGTGACGTCGGTGGCGACCGGCCAGATCATCCTGCGCAGCACCAGCCGCGCCAACGCTTCTTACGACCGCGTCAACCAGGCTTACGCCAACACGCGTGCCCGCCTCGACGCCAAGAACCGCGCGGCGGCCCTTGTCGCCGAC
This sequence comes from uncultured Alphaproteobacteria bacterium, assembly GCA_963781775.1. Classification (GTDB taxonomy): domain Bacteria; phylum Pseudomonadota; class Alphaproteobacteria; order Rhizobiales; family Kaistiaceae; genus CAVSRC01. Next base: position 19,790 of record CAWAHE010000030.1, read on the forward strand.
GACATCCGGATCCACCTTGCCGCTGCGGCGGCCAAGGGGACCATCTAGCGGGGCGTCCGGCTCTCCGCCGACGATTCGATTTGGTTCAGATCAAGCCGGCCGATGCCGACCGATTCCTGTCACGTCCCGATCCGGCCATCCGGGTCGTCCTGATATACGGCAACGACGAAGGCCTGGTGGCCGAGCGCGCGGAGCGTTTCGTGACCGCGGTGGTCGGCAAGGCGGACGATCCTTTCGCGCATGTTCGCATCGAGTCGGCGGCCATCGCCGACGACCCTGGTCGGCTCGCCGACGAGGCCAACGCCGTTCCTCTCTTCGGGGGGCAGCGCGCGATCACCGTGCGCCTCTCCGGCACGCGTCCAATCCAGGCAGCCGTCGAGGCTGTTCTGGCCGCGCCGCCGGTCGATTCGTGGATCGTCATAACCGCCGGTGACCAGCGCAAGGGGTCCGCCCTTCGCCGCCTCTGCGAGAACAGCAAAGCTGCCGCCGCACTCGCCTGTTATGCCGATGGCGATCGCGACCTCGACCGCATTATCGACGAGGAGACGCGGAACGGCGCGTTGACCATAACCGCCGAAGCGCGCACCGCGCTCAAGAGCATGATTGGCTCCGATCGCATGATCAGCCGCTCCGAAGTCGCCAAGCTCTGTCTCTACGCGGCCGACACGGGGACCATCGCGATCGACGACGTGCGCGCCGTCATCGGCGACGCCGCGGCCTTCGCGATGGACGAGGTGATCGATTCAGCCGCGGGCGGCGATGCTGCGGCCCTCGATCGTGGCTACCGCCGGCTGCTGGCCTCAGGCGTCCCCGGTTCCGTGATCGTCGGCGCCGCGCAGCGTCATTTCAATTTCCTGCAGAAGAGCCGCGCCGCCTACGACGCCGGCGCATCGGCCGATACCCTCGTCGCCCGCGCCACGCCGCCGATCTTCTTCCGCAGGCGCGATCCGGTCACGCGCCAGATCGGCCTGTGGTCGCGCAATGCCATAGCCAGCGCGCTCGCCCGTCTCGATCAGGCTTTGCTCGAAAGCCGGCTTCATCGCACGATTGAAAGCGAAGTGGTCGGCCAGGCGCTGCAGTCGGTCGCCTACATGGCGGCGGCCGCGCGACGCTGACGCGCGCGCCTGTCGGCGCTAGCCGCGCAGGCGCCGGCAGATGTCATCCAGCTGCTCGAGCGTTTTGTAGCCAACGGTGACCTTGCCGCTGCCGCCGCGGTGGTCGATGACCACCTCGAGACCCAGGCGATCGGAGAGAGTCTTTTCCAGTGCGCGCGTATCGGCATCCTTGGCGCGCTTCTTTCCGCCGGCGCCTTTCCGACGCCCCTCGCCTTCGCCGAGCGCTTCGACATCGCGCACGTTGAGACCGACCTCGACGATGCGGCGCGCCGCAGCCGCCGGATCGGCCAGCGTCACCAGCGCGCGCGCGTGACCGGCGGTAAGTTTGCCGTCGCGCAGATAGGCCAGCACTTCCTCCGGCAGCTTGAGCAGGCGCAGCGTATTGGCGATGTGCGAACGGCTCTTGCCGATGACGTCGGCGAGTTCCGACTGGCTGTATGTGTACTCGTCGATCAGCTGCTGATAGCCGACCGCTTCTTCCAGCGGGTTGAGATCCTGCCGCTGCACGTTCTCGACAATGGCGAGTTCGAGGGCCTCCTTGTCGGAAAGCTCGCGCACCACCACGGGTACATCGTGAAGGCCGGCCTTCTGCGCGGCGCGCCAGCGGCGCTCACCCGCGACGATTTCATAGCTGTCGGTCGCCCCGGCCACCGGCCGCACAAGGATGGGCTGGACGACGCCCTTCTCGCGCACCGACGCCGTCAGTTCGTCGAGGTCGGCTGCGCCGAAGGCCTTGCGCGGGTTCCGCGGATTGGGCCGTAGGAAAGCGATCGGCAGCCTGCGTTGCGCACGGGCCTGCTCGCCGCCTGCCTCGGTGCCGGTGGCGGCGCTTTCGCTGCCGACGTCACCGATCAGCGCGGCCAGTCCGCGGCCCAGTCTGTTACGCGCCGCACTATCGGCCATTCACCCCTCCATTGATCATGCGGTTCATTCCACCACCGAATCGATCACGCGGCACGAAGATGCCGCTCACGCTGGATGATCTCGGCGGCAAGCTTGAGATAGGCCTGGCTGCCAGCGCTCTTGAAGTCGTAGAGCAGCACCGGCTTGCCGAACGACGGCGCCTCTGACACGCGCACGTTCCTGGGAATGATCGTCTCGTAGACCGCAGCGCCCATATGCGCGCGTACATCGGCGACCACCTGGCCCGAGAGATTGTTTCGGCTGTCGTACATGGTGAGCACGATGCCATGGATGCTCAACTCTGGGTTGAGCGTCTGTTTGACCTGCTCCACGGTCTGCAACAACTGGCTCAAGCCCTCCAGCGCGAAGAATTCGCATTGCAACGGCACGAGCACCGAGTGCGCCGCCGTCAGCGCATTGATGGTCAGAAGGTTCAAGGACGGTGGGCAGTCGACCAGAATGTAGGTGTAGTTTCGGGGCCGACTCGAATCGTCCTCGCCGGTTCCAAAGAGCGCGGTACGGAGCCTGTGCGCGCGGTCGGCATGAGCCGCAATTTCCAGTTCGACGCCCAGCAGGTCGAGCGTCGACGGCGCCACCGACACCCGCGGCACGGCTGTCGCCACAGCCGTGTCAGCCAGCGTCGCCTCGCCGGTCAGCAAATCGTAAGTCGACACCGTCCGGCTCTTGCGATCGATGCCGAGGCCGGTCGAGGCGTTGCCCTGCGGATCAAGATCGACGATGAGCACCTCCTCGCCGATGGCGGCGAGCGCCGTTCCCAGGTTGATCGCGGTCGTCGTCTTCCCGACGCCGCCTTTCTGGTTGGCGAGCGCGATGACGCGAGGAGCCTTCGGCAGTGTCATCGGTTCCGTTTACTGTTTGTTAACTGTATCGATCCGGCGCGGATTGAGGCGCGTGATGTCCAGAATCGCTCCGCCCGCGCCGACTCGACTTGCGTGTTCTACCAGATCGAAATCCCAAGATTGAGTGGCCTCGGCAATTTCCCGCACAAAATCTTGGCCCTTGTGGAACGCGGCGGGGGTTCCGCGCAGCATCAGGGGCGACGCCAGGTCGAGCAATCGGCCGAGCGGCGCCAGCGCGCGGGCACTAATGCGCTCCACAGGAGCCGACCAGTCGGCCAGCACCGATTCAATGCGCCCATCATGCACAACCGCCCGGGCGCCAGTTTCTCGAATAACCTCGCGAAGGAAGGCGCATTTGCGCCTGTTGCTCTCGACGAGATGAACGACGGCGTTCGGATCGTCGGCCTGAAGGATCGCCACGACCAGGCCAGGAAGCCCTGCTCCGCTTCCAAGGTCCAGCCAGCGTCGGGTCGTAGGAAAGAGCGCCGCGAGCTGCGCGCTGTCGGCGATGTGCCGCCGCCAGAGCTCCGGCAGCGTACCGGGGGCGATCAGATTGTCCGCTCTTTGCCACTTTCGAATGAGCGCGACATACACGTCGAGACGCGCACCTGTTTCACGTGAAACAGGGATGATGTCCGACAGAGCGGAGATGTCGTCCGCCACCGGCGTGCCTCAGGCGACCCGCCGGGCGTGCCGCCTGATTCCGCCGAGCAGCAACGCCAACGCCGCGGGCGTCATGCCCTCGATACGCGCCGCCTGCCCCAGCGTCGCCGGCCGCACCGTCTGAAGCTTCTCGCAGAGCTCCCGCGACAGCCCCGCAAGGTTGGCCAGGTCCAGGCCGTCGGGAATCTCCACCGCCTCGTCGCGTCGCAGGCTGTCCATGTCGCTGCTCTGGCGCTCGAGGTAGACGGCGTATTTCGCGTCTGTCTCGATCTGTTCGGATACGAATCGATCCAGCGCGCCAAGCTGTGGCCACACCCGCGCCAGCTCGGCCATCCCAATCCCCGGATAGGACAGCAGGTCGAACGCCGACCGCCGTACACCGTCGCGATTGAGGTGTATCCCGTGCAGTTCGGCTTCGTTCGGTGTCAGATTCAGACCCTCGGTCAGCCCCCTCGCCGCCGCCAGCGCTCCCGCTTTTGCCGCATAGGCCTCCCGCCTCGCCCTCCCCACGACGCCCCAGTCCACGCCAACCGGCGTCAACCGCTGATCGGCATTATCGGCACGCAGTGAAAGCCGGTACTCAGCCCGTGAGGTGAACATCCGATAAGGCTCCGTCACCCCGGCCGTGATCAGGTCATCGACCATCACGCCCAGGTATCCCTCTGCGCGACTGATCGTGACCCCCGCACCCCCGCCGGCGCAGCGCGCCGCGTTCACGCCGGCGAGCAGCCCCTGCGCGCCGGCCTCCTCGTAGCCCGTCGTGCCATTGATCTGACCGGCCAGGAAAAGACCCGCGATGCGTTTTGTCTCCAGCGTCGGTCGGAGCTCGCGCGGATCCACGTGATCGTATTCGATCGCATAGCCCGGCCGCAGAATCCGGGCCTTCTCCAACCCCGGAATCGAGGCAACAACCGCCCGCTGCACATCCTCCGGCAACGAGGTCGAGATGCCGTTGGGATAGATCGTGTCGTCGTCAAGTCCTTCCGGCTCCAGGAAAATCTGATGGCCGTCGCGGTCGCCGAACCGCATGATCTTGTCCTCGATGCTCGGACAATATCGCGGGCCGCGGCTGCGGATTTCCCCTGAATAGATCGCCGAACGGCCAATGTTTGCCCGTATGACCGCATGGGTTTCGGGCACCGTCCGCGTGATGTGGCAATCCACCTGCGGCGTCGTGATCGCGGATGTCAGGGTTGAGAACGGCTCCGGAGGTTCGTCACCCGGCTGCCGCTCCAGACCCGCCCAATCGATCGTCTTGCCGTCGAGCCTGGGCGGCGTTCCCGTCTTCAGCCTCCCGAGCCGGAAGCCTGCCCGCTCCAGCGTCGTCGCCAGCCCGACGGAAGGCGCTTCGCCGACCCGGCCCGCTGGGACCTTCACGTCGCCGATGTGGATCAGGCCGCGCAGGAACGTCCCCGTCGTGATCACAACGGCGCCGGCATCCAACTGCCGACCATCACCCAGCACGACGCCACACACCCGGTCCCCGTCGAGCACAAGGTCGACGACCTCATCCTCGACAATCCGGAGCCCGTCCTGGGCCCGCAACATGTCCTGCACGGCCGCCCGATAGAGCTTCCGGTCCGCCTGCGCCCGCGGACCCCGGACCGCAGCACCTTTGCGCCGATTGAGCACCCGGAACTGGATGCCCGCCCGGTCCGCGGCCAGACCCATGATCCCGTCGAGCGCGTCGATCTCCCGGACCAAATGTCCTTTGCCGAGACCTCCGATCGCGGGGTTGCACGACATGGCGCCGACAGTCACGAACGATTGCGTCACCAGGGCGGTCGTCGCACCCATCCGCGCGGCGGCCGCGGCCGCCTCGGTGCCGGCGTGTCCGCCGCCCACCACAATCACGTCGAAACAGCTGTCTGAGGTGCCCATGGTCACGTCCGTAGCCGAGGCGTCGGTCTTCGTCAAAGCCGATGCGGTTTCACGTGAAACACGCCTCACTTGCCGATGCAGAAATCCCGAAAGATCACGTCGAGCAGATCTTCAACACCAATCCGCCCCGTGACGCGTCCGAGCGCGTCGCCAGCGCGCCGCAAGTCCTCGGCCCGCAGCTCCAGACCTCGGCCATCTTCGGACATTGCCGCGCTGATCGCACCGCTGCACGCCGCCAGCGCTGCACGATGCCGCGCCCGTGTCACGACCACCGTCTCGCCCAAATCCATCTCCGATCGAACCAGCAGCCCGATCGCACCCAGCAATCCGTCGACACCGGCACCGGTCGTCGACGACACCAGGTAATCGAACTCGGCCGCCAGCCTGACTCGTTCTGTTTCCGAATCGATCAGATCGATCTTCGTGCCGACCCGTAGGACCTTGGCGGCGAGGGCAGGGGGCTCGCCCATCTCCGCCGTCACGTCGCCCAGCCACATCACGATGTCGGCCTTGCCCGCCCGCTCCTCGGCGCGCCGGATGCCTTCCCGCTCGATGGCACCCTCAACCGCCCGTAGACCCGCCGTGTCCACCAGCGTCGCGGCAAAACCTTCCAGGTCCAGCCGCACCTCGATCATGTCGCGCGTCGTGCCCGGCTCCGGCGTCACAATGGCGACGTCGCGTTTGGCTATCATATTGACAAGACTCGACTTTCCGGCGTTTGGCGCGCCCAGGACGACAATCTCCGCCCCGTCGCGCACGCGCTCGCCGCGCCGGTCCTCGATATGGTTAACAATTTCTTGCCGCACGGCCCCGGCGATCTCCCAAGCCTCCCGACTGGCCGACGCCGGTACATCCTCCTCGTCCGAAAAATCGAGCTCCGCCTCGATCAACGCCCGGGCCCGCACCAGCCGGCCGCGCCACCCCTCATAGACCTGCGACAGCATCCCATCCGCCTGACGCAACGCCTGACGCCGCTGCGCCTCGGTCTCCGCCATCACCAGGTCGGCCAGCCCCTCGACCTGGGTCAGGTCCAGCCGATCGTTCGCGAACGCACGTCGCGTGAACTCGCCGGCCTCCGCCGGGCGAAAGCCCGGCAGTTCGGACAAGGCGGACAGCACACCAGCGACCACCGCCCTGCCGCCATGCACATGCAGCTCGGCCGCGTCCTCGCCGGTGAAACTGTGCGGTCCCGGAAAGAACAGCACCAAACCGCGATCGAGGATTTGACCCGCTTTGTTCCTCACGGATCTGAGGCTCGCCCTGCGTGGTTCCGGAACCGACTCGATCAGCGTTTCGAGTCCGGTTCGAACGTCCGGTCCACTGATCCGCACGATGGCCACACCTGCTGGCGGGGGACCGCTCGATAGTGCGAAGATCGTGTCGCCGGTCTTCACCGCCATCCTTTCCGTCCCCGCGCCCTATCTGGATACCGATGACCGGAAACCTGCTTCATCTCGAGGCCAGTCCCTATCTCCTCCAGCACAAGGACAATCCCGTCCATTGGCGCCCGTGGGGCCCAGCGGCCCTTGCCGAGGCCGCCGCCGCCAACAAACCAATCCTGCTGTCCGTCGGCTACGCTGCCTGTCACTGGTGCCACGTCATGGCCCACGAGAGCTTCGAGGATCCGGCGACCGCCGCGGTCATGAACGACCTCTTCGTGAACATCAAGGTCGACCGCGAGGAGCGTCCCGACATCGACCAGATCTACATGGCCGCGCTCCATGCCACCGGCGAGCAGGGCGGCTGGCCGCTGACCATGTTCCTCACACCCGACGGCCGACCCATCTGGGGCGGAACCTATTTCCCCCCGACCGCCCGCTACGGCCGCCCCGGCTTCGTCGACCTGCTGCGCGAAGTCTCGCGTCTCTATCGCGACGAGCCCGATGTCATCGCGAACAACGCCGGCGCCATCATGGCCCATCTCGCCAAACCATCGGCTACGGACCCGGTCGTTCTCGACCGAACCCTTCTCGATCACGCTTCCGCCCGGCTCCTCCAGTTCATGGACCCTGTCCACGGCGGCACCAACGGCGCGCCCAAATTTCCCCAGGCGAGCCTCCTCAAGTTCCTGTGGCGCGCAACCTTTCGCACCGGCGACGTTCGCTATCGAGACATCGTCCTCCTGACGCTCCGCCAAATCTCAGCCGGCGGAATCTACGATCACATCGGCGGCGGCTTTTCCCGCTATTCGGTCGACGACCACTGGCTCGTCCCGCATTTCGAGAAGATGCTCTACGACAACGCGCAGCTCATGGAGCTGCTCACCCACGCCTGGCTCGCCACCGGCGACACGCTTTTCAAGTCCCGCATCGAAGAAACCGTCGCATGGCTGACGCGCGAGATGCTTCTCTCTGGTGGCGCATTCGCCGCCAGCCTCGATGCCGACTCTGACGGCCACGAGGGCCGATTCTACGTATGGACTCGTGACGAAGTGATCGCCGTGCTGGGGGAAGGCGAGGGCGCCTTCTTCTGCGACGCCTACGACATCGAAACCCCGGGCAACTGGGAAGGCGTGGCGATCCCCAACCGCCTGCGCGCCCCGACACCGTGGTCGGCGACCGACGAAGCGCGCCTCACCGCCGCCCGCCAGGCACTACTCGCGCATCGCGCGACCCGCGTGCGGCCCGCGACCGACGACAAGGTGCTGGCCGACTGGAACGGCCTGATGATCGCCGCGCTCGCCTTTGCAGGCGACGCCCTCAACCGGCCGGACTGGATCACGGTCGCCGGCGCCGCGTTCCACTTTATCGAAACCACCATGACCCGCGACGGGCGCGTCGGCCACGCCTGGCGCGACGGCAAGACCGTCTTCCCCGGCCTCGCCACGGACTACGCCGCACTCATCAAGGCAGCGCTCGCACTCCACGCCGCCACACAGGATCCGGCCTGGCTTTCACGGGCCGAGAGACTTGCCGAAACCCTCCGTGCCCATCATTGGGATCACGGCGCACCCGGCTACTTCCTCTCGGCCGACGACGCAGAAGCACTCATTCTCCGTCCCCGCTCTGCGACGGACGAAGCCACGCCCGGTGCGACCTCCATGATGTGCGCCAACCTGATCCGACTGTGGCGGCTCACCGGCAACGACGACTACCGCCGCGACGCCGACGACATCCTCGCCGCCGCAGCGCCGTCGATCGCGGCAAACCTCTTCGCGACCACTGGGATGCTCAGCGCGCTCGACTTTCGTCTGGACGCCGTCGACGTGGTTCTCGTCACTTCCCCCTCCGCGTCCGCGGAGGCGCTCCGGGCGACCACGCGCCAGCATTGGAACCCGAACATCGTGATTTCCGTACACCAGGGCGAAACGCGCCTTCCACCCAGCCACCCCGCCCACGGCAAAGCATCCGTCGCCGGCGTGGCCACCGCTTACGTATGCCGCGGCGAAACGTGCTCCCTCCCGGTCACCACTGCGGCCGACCTCGCGACCTTGCTCTCACCGGCAACGCCGGCGTCACCGGAACCCTAGTCGCGGTCCCTGCGTTGTCCCTACCAGACAGCAGAGGATCGCACCATGAAGACCGACAAGGAAAAGGCCGAGGAAATCCTGAAAAAGCGCCGCCTCGCCGCAAAAGGCCTCGAGGAACGCAAAGACGGGAAGCCCATCGACCCCATGGAGGACGTCGGCAAGCTCACCATCGATAACGACGCCGACGATCCGGAGACGACCGAAGAAAAGGAAAAGCAGGTCGCGAACCGCGGTCTCGGCATAGGCCTCGGGTTCCGGCGCTAGACTTTGCAAGAACGCGAGCGGTCTGAAGCCCGCCCTACGCCCGCCCTCGTCAACGCCGGGCCGTCATGCTTGCCCGACTGACGATCCTGTGGGATCGGCTGCGCAATTCCCTCTGGGCCTTGCCCATCGCCATGGTCATTGGGGCCGGTGCCCTCGCGGTCCTAGCGCTTCGTTTGCGGCTCCCGTCGCAAGGCGATCCAGTCTGGTGGCTGTATAGCGGCGACGCCACGTCCGCATCTGCGCTCCTCGCCAATTTGATGACTGCGACGATCACCATGTCGACGCTCGTCATCTCGATAACGATGGTCGTCCTGACCCTCGCCGCGCAGTCGCTCGGCCCACGCCTCATTCCCATCTTCATGGGCGACACACGAACGAAGCTGACGCTCGGCGTTTTTATCGGCACCGTCGCCTACCTCCTCATTGTCTTGCGGACCGTTGCCGCAAACTCCGACACCGTGCCCCAGCTTGCGGTGACGCTTGGAACCTCCCTGGTGCTCGCCAGCGTCATCGTTCTTCTCTTCTTCGTGCATCATCTGGCGCGCTCGATCGTCGCCGATACCATTATCGCCCGCGTCGGCGACACGCTCGATCAATACGTCATCTCACTCCTCCCCGAATCCGGCAGCAATGATGACGATCCCATCCTCCGCGCGGCGACGAGTAGTGGCGGACCAGTGGCGAGCCGCTCGGGAGGTTATGTCCAGTTCGTGGATCATGGCGCCATCACCCGCGCCGCAAAGAAGGAAGAGGCCGTCGTGGGCCTGGCCTTCCGTCCCGGTCAATTCGTCCTTCCCGGCGATACGCTAGCCTGGGTCAAGCCGCCCCCGGCGGCGGAGGCCTTGCAGCCCGCGTTGGTCAACGCGGTCACCCTCGGCGAGGAACGCACGGCGGTCCAGGATATCGAATACTCGATCCGTCAACTGGTCGAGATCGCTCTTCGGGCTCTCTCCCCGGGCGTCAATGATCCCAACACGGCGTGCTCCGCCATCGATCGCCTCACGCAGTCCATGGCAATGATAATGCAACGCGGCGGACCGCCTCGAATCTATCGCGACGGCGAAGGCACCATCCGGTTGATTGCTCCAGCCACGGACTTTGACGGAACCCTCAGCGCAGCACTCGACCAGATTCGCCAGGCCGGCGGCGCGCTGCCCGCAATCCTGATTCGCCTCGCGGATCGACTCGGTCAGTTGCTCGCCCACGCCAACAGCGACCAGGCAGCCAGCCTGATCCACCAACTCGACCTGGTACAGGCAACGGGCGCACGCGCTATTCCGGACATCGCCGACCGGAAAGTGCTCGAGACGCGCGTGGCGACGGCACGGGCCACCGATCCGCGACACCAGATCAATGCCGGATCGCGTTCAGGATGAAGGCCGCGCGCTCGACCACGGACGTCTTCGGCAGTTCGGTTACGGCATATCCCGCGCTGCGATAGGCCTCTGTCACTACCGCGCAGGTCGCCATCGCCTCGTCAAAATCCTGCTTCCGCTCGCCGTCGTGCCGGTAGATTTCTTTCCAGGGCGGCGCAACGAAGACCGTCGGCGCATATCGGTAAACTTCCGCCGCCCGCACGAAATGAGCCGGCGCCACCGAACCCATCAGACGGAAGTAACCCACCAGCTCGGCGATGCCCCGATCGAAGATCACGGGACCGGCCTCGTTCGCCAGCCGCTCGTAGTCCGCGATGGACCGCGACAGCATGAGCTCGGCATAAAGCCGCCAGTCCCCCGTATGAACGGCATCGCCGCTGATGGCGTTCTGCGAGCGAATGATCGCACGCCCGACTTCGTCGACGACGCCGCAACCACGCGCCCGCAGAGCTTCGATCACCGCGGTCTTGCCCGCGCCGGGTCCACCGGTGACGATGTGAAAGTTGATGTGTGTCAGCGCCATTGCCACTTCCGATGAGAGGCCCGCCCGTACGCTGTCCAAGCGCCGCCCTTAGCGCCGTAACCCCTCAGCCCGAAGAACAAGCCGCCTACTGGGAGGGCTCCGATGCGGCGTCGCGCCTCTCCAGCCCAAGCCGAGCCGCCAGCAAGAAGGCTGGCAGCGCGAACAGCGGGGCCCACACCAGCCCGGTCGCCTTCGCCAGCGGCGCGCTCGCCAGCGGCATCACCAGCAGCAGGCCAGCCGACCACATGGCGGCGCCTTCGCGCTCATGCTTTGCCCCCACCGCAGTGAGCAGCCACGCGGCGACGAACGCACCGACGACAAGGTCATAGTCCTGAACGTAGGGCGTCGCCAGAATCGTCCCAACGACCAACAGGATATTGCGCACCGCCGCCGGCGCGTTCCGAAACCAAGCCAACGCCACCACCACCGCCACGAGCGTCGATACGACCGCCTGAACGCCATACGCCACGCCGACATCGTCGGAGAGCCGCCGCGCCGCCATAAAAACCGACACGAACCGATGCCAAACACCGCTCCCGTGTTCGAGCACGCTCTCGCGCAGTACCGTCAAATTGCCGAGATACTCAGTCCAGGTCTCGACGCCAAAGACGAGTACGCTCGCCGCGACCAACAGGAGGACCGTCGCGCCCGCCGCTACCACGGCGCGCCATCGGCGACCGGCCAACAGGGCAATCGGAATCAGCACGCCCAATTGCGGTTTGTAGCTCAACAGCCCGAACAGGACGCCGGCCAGCGCCGGCCGTCGATCGAGCAGGCCAAGCCCGCCGCCCATCAGCGCTGCTGTCCACGCGCCGTTCTGTCCGCCAATGGCGTTCACGAAGATCGCCGGCGTCGCCAGCGCCAGCAGCCAGGCACCCTTTGGCAGCGCCAGCCGCAGGGCGCGGTAAAAGGCATACCAGCTGGCGAGCAGCCACGCCGCCAGCGCCGGCACATAGGGCAGCAACGCAAGCGGCGCGGTGAGGATGAGCAGCACCGGCGGATAGCTGTAGTGGAAGAAATCGAGCTGCGCCCCGACGACGCCCTGCTCGAAGACGTGGAACGCAAACCAGTCATAGACGTGCGTGGCCTCACCCCGCCAGGCAAGCACGGCTCCCGACCAGTAGTTGATGAAATCCCAACCGAGCGGGCGCTCGGCCCCGTCGCTCAAGCCGACGCGCGTCGTCCGCCACACGTCCCATGCGTAAAACACAGCCGCCAGCACGACCCAGCAGCGCGCCGCGGCGAGCACCAGTTCGTGGCGCACTGGAAAACCGATCGGCCGGCCGCCGCCCGCCGGCATGGCGCCATGTGGTGGCAAACCGGAAGCCCCTCGAGAATCAAGCCCCGCGCGGGATTGATCCCCGTTCCTATCAAGCGAGACTTAACGAGCCGTGTCCGGGCGCCTCGAAGCGCCGCCACCTCGTCAGGTATTCATCTGGTCGAAGAAGTCGGCGTTGTTTTTCGTCTGCTTCAGCTTGTCGAGCAGGAACTCGATCGCGTCGACCGTGCCCATCGGCATCAGGATACGGCGGAGCACGTACATCTTCTTCAGCACATCGGGCGGAACCAGCAGTTCCTCCTTGCGCGTGCCGGAGCGGGTGATGTCGATCGCCGGGAAGACGCGCTTGTCGGCCACCTTGCGGTCAAGAATGATTTCCGAGTTACCGGTGCCCTTGAACTCTTCGAAGATGACCTCGTCCATGCGGCTGCCGGTATCGATCAGCGCGGTCGAGATGATGGTCAGCGATCCGCCTTCCTCGATGTTACGCGCCGCACCGAAGAACCGCTTCGGCCGCTGCAACGCGTTGGCGTCGACACCGCCGGTCAGCACCTTGCCCGACGACGGCACCACCGTGTTGTAGGCACGCCCGAGACGCGTGATCGAATCGAGCAGGATCACCACGTCGCGCCCATGTTCGACCAGGCGCTTGGCTTTCTCGATGACCATCTCGGCGACCTGCACGTGCCGCGACGCCGGCTCGTCGAAGGTCGATGAGATCACCTCGCCCTTCACCGAGCGCTGCATGTCGGTGACCTCCTCCGGCCGCTCGTCGATGAGCAGCACGATCAGGTAGCACTCCGGATGATTGGCGGTGATCGAGTGCGCGATGTTCTGCAGGATGACGGTCTTGCCGGTACGCGGTTGCGCCGTGATCAGCGCGCGCTGTCCCTTGCCGAGCGGCGCGACCAAGTCAATGACCCGCGCGGTCATGTCCTTGCCGGTCGGATTTTCGACCTCCATCTTGAACCGCTTGTCGGGATAGAGCGGCGTCAGATTGTCGAAGTGAATCTTGTGGCGCGTCTTCTCGGGGTCCTCGAAGTTGATCGAGTTGACCTTGAGCAGCGCGAAGTAGCGCTCGCCGTCTTTCGGTCCGCGGATCTGTCCCTCGACGGTATCGCCGGTACGCAAGGAGAAGCGCCTGATCTGCGACGGCGAGATGTAGATGTCGTCCGGGCCGGCGAGATAGTTCGCGTCGGGCGAACGCAGGAAGCCGAAGCCATCGAGCAGCGTCTCGACGACGCCCTCACCGATGATGTCGGTCTCCTGGGCGGCAAGCTGTTTCAGAATGGCGAACATGAGCTCCTGCTTGCGCAGCGTGCTCGCGTTCTCGACCCCAAGTTCTTCGGCAAAAGCCAGAAGCTCGGCAGGCGACTTCGCCTTGAGGTCTTTGAGTTTCATTTCTCGCATTTGAGCGGGATTCTCTATGGGGTTTGGGAAGGAAACCGACGGCGGGGAAGGGGAATTCGCAGAACTTCGGGCCTGGCGGGATCTCCGCCGGAAGCACCGACCGGGCTACAATCCGCCCTGGGTGCCTGTCTGCTTTGTGCGGTTGGCGGCAAGATAATGACTCGTTTCAGGATCGGCAAGGCCGAAACGTACGTGGCCGGCGCCGCCGTTCAGAAGGGTTTGACCACCACCAGGATGACGATTGCGATCATCAGCAGCGTCGGCACTTCGTTGATCATCCGGTAAAACCGCTGCGGCCGTGTGTTGCGGTCTTCGGCGAACTCGCGCACGCAGCGCGCGTAGAAGCCGTGGACTGCCGACATGACAACGACCAGCGCCAGCTTGGCGTGAAACCACGAGGCGGTGAAGAATCCGCCGTCCCACGCCAGCCACAAGCCGAATGCCCAGGTTGCGATCATCGCCGGATTGATGATCGCTTTCAGCAGCCGGCGTTCCATCACCTTGAACGTTTCCGACTGCTTCGATCCGGGCTCGGCCTCGGTGTGATAGACGAACAGCCGCGGCAGATAGAGCATGCCCGCCATCCACGCGATCACCGCGATGATATGGACCGCCTTGATCCACAGATAGAGGCCGGTCGGGTTGAGCATGATCAGCGCGCCGACGATCACCACGACAATCGCCACGCCGAGCAAAGCGCGCATCAACGGGGTCTGCATCATGGCTCACGAACCAGTTTGACCAATCGCTCGACATGCGCAATCGGCGTCTGCGGCACGATGCCGTGCCCGAGATTGAAAATGAAGCGACCGCCGCCGAGTTCATGTCGTATGCGACGCACGGCCGCATCGAGCGTGTCACCACCGGCGAGCAGAATCATCGGATCGAGATTGCCCTGAATCGCGGCACGAGTCTGCAATCGCTCGCTTGCGTATTCGAGCGGCACAGTCCAGTCGATCGACAGGCCGTCAACGCCGGTTGCTTCAGCGTACCGTTCCAGCCTCAAACCGGCACCTTTCGGAAATCCGATCACCCGCGCAGCAGGAAACGCCGCCTTGACCCGCCGTACGATCTCGGTCGTCGGTGCCACGCACCATCGCTCGAATTCCTGCTCACCGAGCATGCCCGCCCACGTGTCGAAGATCTGCACGACGTCGGCGCCGGCCTCGATCTGCGCAATCAGATAGTCCACCGAGACATCGACGAGGCGATCAATAAGCATCTGAAAAGACGCGGGATTCTGCGCCGCCATCAAACGAGCCGGTGCCTGGTCCGGGGTCCCGTGCCCAGCGACCATATACGTCGCCACCGTCCACGGCGCACCACAAAATCCGATCAGCGTCTTGCCGCTATCGAGACGCTGCCGCACCTGCCGCACTGTCTCCAATACCGGCGCCAACACACTCTGCGCATCTGCACGCCCAAGTGCCGCGATGCCATCCACATCGATCGGATCGAGCCGCGGCCCTTCGCCCTCGACGAACCATACGCGCCGTCCCATCGCCAACGGCACGACGAGAATGTCGGAGAACAGGATCGCCGCATCGAAATCAAAACGCTCGATCGGCTGAAGCGTCACCTGGCTCGCAAGATCGGGGTTGAAACACAGATCGAGAAAGGAACCGGCACCGTTCCTCAGCGCTCGATACTCCGGGAGGTATCTGCCTGCCTGCCGCATGAGCCAGATGGGTGGTGGCGACAAGCACGTTCCGTCGAGAACCGCACTGACAGGCCCGTGCGATCCGACGGGGTCGTTGTCGTTAACACCTCCAGCCAAGAGTCTATCTTTCTTAGTTCTGTTTCATCTGGAAAGGGGATTGTCGTTAGCCAAGACAGTCCTCGAATCGCGTGCCTTGCCGACGGTGATCGAAGATCGGGGAGAGGGGATACATGGCCTCACGGAAATAACAAGGATCGGCGATTTTTGGGCCGTTAACAAAGCGTTAACCATAATTGTGACTGCCGCGTTCTCCCTGAGATCCTGTGGATAAACTGTGATTTCCGGCTCATTTCAGCCGTTTCCCCCGCATTTCCCGGTCTTCTCGGCACGGGCTCACACATCCCCATGTCTGTTGATCAAATCCGGCGGTTTGTAGAGAGTGCCGCCGCCCTGGCGACCGTGAGCCCGATCCAACGCATTCATGCACAGGGCAGGGGATAATTGCGTGAAGAACCGCGAGAGCTTCTTTCACCTGCACATGATCTCCGATTCGACCGGCGAAACCCTGATGACCGTGGCGCGGGCCGCCGCCGTCCAGTTCGCCCACACGCGGGCGCTGGAACACACCCATGCGCTGGTGCGCACTGAAAAGCAGCTCGAACGTGTCGCCGACGAACTCGAAGCCGAACCCGGCATCGTCCTCTACACACTGGTCGACCGAAATCTCAGCGAACGGCTGGAGGCGCGCTGCCGGGCGCTGGGCATCCCCTGCATATCCGTGCTCGAGCCGATCTTTCAGGTCATGCAATCCTATCTTGGCGCGCCGGGCGAGCGCCGCGTCGGCGCCCAGCACGTTCTCGACGCAGAATATTTCCGGCGCATCGACGCGCTCAATTTCACCATGATGCACGACGACGGCCAGCTCGCCGGCGGCCTGGAGGAAGCCGATGTCGTCCTCGTCGGCATCAGCCGCACGTCGAAGACGCCAACTTCGATCTACCTCGCCAACCGCGGCATCCGCACCGCCAACATTCCGATCGTCCCCGGCATTCCGCTGCCGTCCGATCTCGAGACCATCAAGAAGCCGCTGGTCGTCGGCCTGATCGCCAGTCCGGACCGCATCATCGCGCTTCGCGAGAACCGCATCCTCAGCCTCAACGCGGCGCGTCCCAATCTCGCCTATGTCGACAAGGCCGCGGTTGCCGACGAGATCGCTTTCACGCGCAAGCTCTGCGTTCGCCACGGCTGGCCGGTGATCGACGTGACGCGCCGGTCCATCGAGGAGACCGCCGCGGCGATCATGGCGCTCCACCACGAGGCACGCGAGGCGGCGCTCGAACCGTGACCCGCCTCGTTCTCGCTTCCGGCAGCGGCGCGCGCAGGATGATGCTCGCCAACGCCGGTCTCGCCTTCGACGTTGTGCCTGCGACGCTCGACGAGCGCGCTGTCGAAGCGCCCCTGATCGCAAGTGGCGCAACGCCGAAGGCGCTGGCGCTGGCGCTCGCCGAGGCCAAGGCGGCGGAGGTGAGCGGTCGCCTGCCGGATGCGCTGGTCATCGGAGCCGACCAGACGCTCGATTGCGACGGTCATCGCGGCACCAAGTCGGACAGCATCGCAGCGGCGCGGGCGCAACTCATGCGCCTCGCCGGCCGCCCGCATCAGCTCCATTCAGCGGTGGCCGTCGCTCGCGGCGGCACCGTCCGCTGGCGCCACACCGCCACCGCCACGCTGACGATGCGGCCGCTGACGTCATCTTTCATCGACGCCTATCTTGAGCGCGTCGGCGAAGCGGTGCTGGCCAGCGTCGGCGTCTATCAGCTGGAAGGCGAGGGGGTTCAGCTGTTCGAGCGCATCGAGGGCGACTATTTCACGATCCTCGGTCTGCCGCTGCTGCCCCTTCTGGCGTATTTGAGAAGCGTGGGAGCGATCGAATGAACCGGCCGGCATCGACATGACCAAACCAGTTGCCTGCGTCGTCGGCTGGCCGGTGAAGCATTCCCGCTCGCCGGTCATTCATCGTTTCTGGCTGAAGGAACTCGGCATCGACGGCGACTATGTGCTCAATCCGGTCGAGCCCGACGAGATCGGCGCGTTCTTCGCCGGCCTCGCTGACAGCGGTTTCGTCGGCTGCAACGTCACCGTGCCACACAAGGAGGCGGCGTTCGCCGCGGCGACGCGGCGCGAGACGGCGGCGGAAGAGACCGGTGCCCTCAATACTGTCTGGCTGGACGGCCGCACGCTGGTCGGCACCAACACCGATCCCGCGGGTTTCCTGGCCAACCTCGATGCAGATGCTCCCGGATGGGATGCGAAGGGCGGTCCCGGCGTGGTGCTCGGCGCCGGCGGCGCGGCGCGCGCCATCGTCTGGGCATTGCTTTCGCGCGGCATCGCGCCGGTCCATGTCGTCAACCGGACGCCGCAACGCGCCAAGGCGATTGCCGCCCGTCTCGGCCGATATGTCCATCCGGCTGTCAGGGCGGACTTGCCCGGCCTGCTTCCCTCGGCGGCCGTCCTCGTCAATACGACGACCCTCGGCATGCACGGCCAGCCGCCGCTGTCCCTCGACGTATCGCTTCTGCCGCCCGACTCGGTGGTCAACGACCTCGTCTATGTGCCGCTGGAGACGCCGCTGGTCACGACGGCGCGCGCCGCCGGCCATCGGGCGGTCGGCGGCCTCGGCATGTTGCTGCACCAGGCCGTGCCGGGCTTCGAGCATTGGTTCGGCCAGCGTCCGGAGGTGACGCCGGCGCTCCGCGCCGCGGTGCTCGCCTCGATCGAGGCGGGGTGATGCTCGTCCTCGGCCTTACCGGCTCGCTCGGCATGGGCAAGTCGACGGCGGCCGCGATGTTTGCGCGCGCAGGAGTCGCGGTCTTCGACGCCGACCGTGCCGTCCACACGCTCTACGATGGCCCGGCGGCGGCTGCCGTCGAGGCGGCCTTTCCGGGAACGACGGCTGACGGCAAGGTCGATCGCGAAAAACTCGGCCAGCGTGTCGCCGGCGATCCGGGCGCACTGGCGCGGCTGGAGGCGATCGTCCACCCGCTGGTGCGCGAGATGGAGAATGCGTTCCGCACCAACGCAGCGCGCGAGGGTCACCGCGTCATCCTGCTCGACATTCCGCTGCTCTTCGAGACCGGTGGCGAAGGCAGGGTCGATGCGGTTGTGGTCGTCTCGACCGCGGCCGAGGTCCAGCGTCAGCGCGTGTTGGGGCGACCGGGCATGACCGAGGAGCGATTGGCCGCGCTGCTTGCCCGCCAGATGCCGGACGCGGAGAAACGCGCCCGCGCGCATTTCATTATCGACACCACCGGGCCGCTGGTGACGACCGCGCAGCAGATCGCCGACATTCTCCGCGCCGTTGCCGGCATGGCGGCGGGGCGCTAGCTGTCCGCCAACTTGCGCAGCGCATCGCCGGTCTCGGCATTCGCCGGAAAGAACGATTCGATCGCAAGCTCAGACAGCGTGACGTCGACGGGCGTGCCAAAGATCGTCGTCGTTGTGATGAAGTCGAGAACGCCGACCTCCGTGGAGAGGCGAAACGGAACGGCGATGCCGCCGACGTTCGATGCGGCGGCGTCGTGGGCGCCGACGGGATAGGCGCTCAGTTCGTCGAGAAGCGCGCCCAGGACGATGTCGGCCGATACCTCGATCTGTCGCCTCAGGCGCTCGAGCACGTGCGCTCGCCACGCGCCCAGATTGACGATGCGCGGCGCAAGGCCGTTCGGATGCAGGGAGATGCGCAGCACGTTGGCGGGCGGCGCCAACAACTCGGCGCTCACGCCCGACAGCAGGGAATGGACGGATTTGTTCGCCGCGACCAGCGACCAGTGCCGGTCGACCGCGAGCGCCGGAAACGGCGCGTGCGCCGCCAGAAGATCTTCAACGATGCGCCGCCCCGCCAAGAGGGACGGATCGTCGAGCGCCCGCTCGGGGAAGGTCGGTGCGTAGCCCGCCGACATCAGCAGGACGTTGCGCTCGCGAAGCGGCACGTTGAGCTGCTCGGCCAGTCGAAGCACCATCTCGCGACTGGGCCGCGACCGGCCGGTTTCGACAAAGCTCAGGTGACGCGGGGAAATCTCCGCATCGAGCGCCAAGTCGAGCTGGCTCAGATGCCGCCGCTGCCGCCAGCTCTTCAGGTGTTCTCCGACCGGTCGCTCGATATCCAACATAGCCGGAACGATATCTGCTGGCAGAACGCCGTTCCACTACCTCCGGCGTAATCGACGCGCGCTGGCCGCCTCCGCAAGAGTGGCCGCACGGATCGGCATCGGGCCGGTCCGCATTGAACGGAGAACCAGTCATGAGCACCGCCACCGAAACAGTTGACCGCTACCTTGCCGCCTGGAACGAAGGCGACGATCGGCGTCGGCGCGAACTCATTGCCAAGGCCTGTACCGAGGACGCCTGGTATGTCGATCCGGTCGCCAAGAGCGACGGGCTGTCCGCCATCGATGCCATGATCGCAGGCGTTCAGCAGCGTTTCGCGGGCATGCGCTTTGCGCGTGTCGGCGCCGTGGACGAGCACAATGACCGGGTGCGCTTCCGGTGGTCCTTGTCGCCGGCCGGTGGTGACTCGGTCGTCGAGGGCACGGATTTTGCGACCCGGGTCAGCGACGGGCGATTTGCCAGCATCACCGGCTTCCTCGACAAGGTGCCGGCGCAGGCGTGAGGCGGGAGCCGTACGCTGCGAAGAGAGAGGGGGCGCCGGCCGCAACCGGCGCTCCCCCGAATCTTCAACCGAGGTATTTTTCCACGGTGCCCGCCGGGCGCACTTCGGCGTCATCCGGGTTCTCGCCGAACTCGCGCTTGGCCCGGCGCTGGCGCAGCAGATCCCAGTACTGATCGAGCGCGACGTTGATCGCGGCAAGACGGTCACGCTCTGCGTCGCTGAGGTTGCCCTTCTCGTAGAGGTGATGCTCTTCGTCGGCGAGCTGCTGGATGTGGTTCAGCACGGACTGGTCGGTGGCCATCGGTTTCTCCTAGAGCATGGCGAGCCCGGCCGGCCGGCCGAGCGGAAAGGCGTGGTCGATGCGATCGATTTCGTCGTCGGTCAGTGCGAGGTCGCCGGCGCCGGCGTTCTCCTCGATATGGGCGATATCGGCGGCCTTGGGGATCGCGAACAGCGACGGCCGCCGCGTCAGGAAAGCAAGCGCCACCTGCCGCGGTGTCGCCTGGTGCGCGGCGGCAATCTTGGCAAGGGCCGGGTTGGTGGCAGGAAAATCGCCATGACCGAAGGGGCTGTAGCCGACCACGGCGACGCCATGCGCCTCGCACCAGGGAATGACGCGGTGCTCGATGCCGCGTTCCTCCAGGTGGTAGAGCACCTGATTGCAGGCGATGCGGCCGGGTCCGGCGATGCCTTCCGCCTCGTCGAGGTCGTCCGCGTCGAAATTGCTGACCCCCCACGAGCGGATCTTGCCGGCGCTGACGAGATCCTCGAAAGCGGCGATTGTTTCCGCCAGCGGGTGGCGGCCGCGCCAATGGAGCAGGTAGCAATCGAGCCGATCGGTCTTCAGGCGGGCAAGCGATGCCTCGCAGGCGGCGATCGTGCCCCGGCGGGACGCGTTCTGGGGCATCACCTTGGAGACCAGGAAGACCGCATCGCGACGACCGGCAATGGCCTCGCCGACAATCGTTTCGGCCGCACCGCTCCCGTAGAGTTCGGCGGTGTCGATATGGCTCATGCCAAGGTCGAGGCCGCGCCGCAGGGCGGCGATGGCGCTCGCCCGCGGCGCCTGCTCGAAATACCACGTGCCCTGACCGATGACCGGGACCGGTCCTTGCCCCGGTCCTTCTATATGTCCGAATGGCCGTTCTTGCATGCGCCGCGCCCTGTTTCCGCCCCTATATAAGGGCATCTCGGCATTGTGACAGGAATCTGGCGTGAAGCGGATTGAGCTTTGCCGCAAAACCGGCAAAGAATATCGCGTATCCTTGCGTACTGCCCTATCCGCCTGCTGCTCGACACTTAAAACCGGCGAAGAAGACGTGATGATGCGATTCCAGCGCGCCGTATCCGCATTGGCTGGTTTTGCCCTGTTTGCCGCCCTCGCCTTGCCGAGCGTGGCGACCGCGACGGCATCCGCCAAGCCGGCCGACAAAGGGCGCGCACCCATTTATGTCTTCCGCGGCGGCCTCGATATCTTCTCCACCGGCATGAACGTTCTTGCCAAGGAGCTGAAGGACAAGGGCATCCCGGCGGTGGCAGAGAATTTCATGCAGTGGAAGGATGCGCTGGCCGACATCCAGAAGGCCTACGCGGCGCATCCCTATCCGATCGTCATCATCGGCCATTCCTACGGCGCCAACACCGCCCTGCTGATGGCCTACCAGCTCGACAAAAAGAACATTCCGGTGGCGCTTCTGGTCTTCTATGACCTGACCGATTCCGCCAAGGCGCCGGCGAACGTCAAGCACATCCTGAATTTCCGCTCCTCGGCGTCGACCGGTATCAACGTCGCCATCACAGGCGGCAGCCATTTCAGCGGCACCATCGACAACGTCACGCGGCCCGACCTCAACCACATCGACATCGACAAGCAGGAAGACCTGCACAAGCAGACCATCGACGCGATTGTGGAAATCCTCGGGCCCGGCGCCAGCGTCAAGGCCAACTAGCTTGCGCCCGGCGCGCTTAGCCGCCACGCTTCGCCCGAATCATGCGTGAGATCGTCTTCGACACCGAGACCACCGGCCTCGACCCGCTCACCGGCGACCGCGTCGTCGAGATCGGCGCGATCGAGCTGTTGAATCACATACCCACGGGAAAACGCTTCCACGTCTATCTCAATCCCGAGCGGCCGATGTCGGTCGAGGCGGCGCGCATCCACGGCCTCGACGATGCTTTCCTGCGCGACAAGCCGATCTTCGCGACCATCGCCGACGATCTGGTCGCCTTCCTCGCCGACGCGAACCTGATCGCGCATAACGCCAGCTTCGATATTGCCTTCATCAACGCCGAACTCGGCCGCCTCGGGCATCCGCCGGTGTCCAACGAGCGGGTCATCGACACGCTGTCGCTCGCCCGGCGCAAGCACCCGGGCAGCCCGGCCTCGCTCGATGCATTGCTGTCGCGCTACCAGATCGACGCCTCGCGGCGCACGCTGCACGGCGCGCTGCTCGATGCCGAATTGCTGGCCGAGGTCTATATCGAACTGATCGGCGGCCGTCAGGCGGCGCTGGTCCTAGGTGAGGAGCCGGAGGCGCCGACCATCGCCGTCGCCCATCATGCCCCGGTCGTCGGCGAACGGCCGAGCCCGCGCCTGTTCACCCTCAGCCCGGAAGAGCGCGCCGCGCACGGTGCCGCGCTCGCCCGCCTCGGCGACAAGGCGATCTGGCAGGGATATCTCAGGGCCGCCGAAGCCGCCTGACGCGGCGCTGCGGACGCGCCTATCCGACCAGTAGCGGCATCATCAGCGTGGCGAGGCTGAGCACCAGAAAGAAGCCGGCGACGTCGGTGATGGTGGTGAGCAGCGGACCGGATGCGATCGCCGGGTCTTGGCCGAGCCGCGTCAGCAGCAGCGGCACCAGCCCGCCGATCGAGACGGCGATCATTGTGTTGACGGCGAGCGCCAAGCCGATCACAAGGCCGAGATACGGACTGCCCTTCCACAGCCACGCGACGACCGCGATAATCACGCCGAGAATGACGCCGTTGATGATCCCGACCGAGGCTTCCTTCCCCCACACGCGCAGCGCGTCGACCGGCTTCACCAGGCCGAGTGACAGTTCGCGCAGCGAAACCGCGACCGCCTGATTGCCCGAGCAACCGCTCATGTCGGACACCATCGGCAGGAAGACGGCGATGGCGATGACCGCGGCGATGGTGTCCTGGTAGAGGGAGATGACGCTGGCGGCGATCACGTTGAGGCCGATATTGGCGGTGAGCCAGGCGAGGCGGCGGCGCGAGCGCAGGAGCAGCGGCATCGAACGAAGCTCGTCGCCGATGACGCCCTGCCGCCTCAGGCTCTCGCTTTCGGTGCGTTCCAGCAGCGCGTCCGCGACCGCCGACCGCGACACGGTGCCGACCAGCCTGCCGGCGCCATCGACGACCGGCAGACCGAGATACGCGTGCTCGTCGAGGATGTCCTGCAGTTCGCCGAGTGCCGCATCGGTGTGCACCGACATCGGCGGCGCCATGATTTCCGTGAGCGGCGTCGATTTGCGCGCCGTGAGAAGATTGCGCAGCGACACCACGCCGACAAGCCGCCCGGTCCCGTCGACGATGTAGGGGTGCTGGCCTCGATAGCGTTCGAAGTCTTCGTCGGGTTGCGTCAGGCGGTTGAGAACCGATCCCACCGTGTCGGCGTGAGAAAACGAGAACGTCTCGCCGATCATCAGGCCGCCGGCGGTGTCGTCGTCGTACTCGACGAGCCGGCGCACCTCGGCGGCGTCTTCCGGCTCCATCTCGGCCAGAATCGCCCTTGCGTCTTCTTCTTCCAGCTCGCCGACGACGTCGGCCTGAATGTCCGAGTCGAGTTCCTCGACGATCTCGGCGGCGTCCTTGGCGTCGAGGCCTTCGACGAGTTCGGCCGCCTGCTCGGTCGGCGCCTCGCTGATCAGCTCGGCGGCAAGTTCGGCCGGTATGAGGGTGAGAACCTGTTCCCGCTGTTCGTCGTCGAGATGCAACAGGGCGCGCAGGCCATCGCTGAGCGTCAGCTCCTCGAAGATCGCCTCCAGCCGCGCCGGATCCTTGGCCTCCAGCGCCGCCTCGACCGAGATCCAGGGTTCGTCGAGGTCGATCTGCAAGCCGCGATCGATGACGGGCGTTTCAGACATGGGCGGTCCTCGCCGGTTCAGGTCATGCGTCACTACATAGCGGCGGCGCCCTCGTTTGGGATGCCCGTTTTGGACGATTGCCGTCGGACGAATATTTTTCGGGAGCCTGCGCCGACTGGTGTCAGGACCGGCAGGCCCTATGTTCAGGGGCCTTCCCGCGCCACCGGAGCCGTCCGCCCGTGATCCCGTTTTCCGTTCTCGACCTGTCGCCGATCGTCGCCGGTGGCTCCGCCGGCCAGTCGCTCGCCAACACGCTCGATCTCGCCCGCCATGCCGAGCGTCTCGGCTTCAACCGCTACTGGCTGGCCGAGCACCACAACATGCCGGGCATCGCCAGCGCCGCGACCGCGGTCGTCATCGCGCACGTCGCGGCGGGAACCTCGACCATCCGCGTCGGCTCGGGGGGCATCATGCTGCCCAACCATTCGCCGCTGGTCATCGCCGAGCAGTTCGGCACGCTGGAGAGCCTGCATCCCGGCCGCATCGATCTCGGCCTCGGGCGAGCGCCGGGCACCGACCACTTCACCGCGCAGGCGCTCCGCCGCGACGTCAACGCCGCCGCCGAGCACTTTCCCGACGACGTGCTCGAATTGCAGACGCTGCTCGGCGACCCGCAGCCGGGCCAGCACATCCACGCGGTGCCCGGCACCGGCACGCATGTGCCGCTGTGGATCCTGGGCTCCAGCCTCTATGGCGCCCAGCTCGCTGCCATGCTGGGGCTGCCCTATTCGTTCGCCTCGCATTTTGCGCCGGACGCGCTGACGCCGGCGCTGGAGATCTATCGCGAGCGCTTCGCCCCGTCGCCGCAACTGGACAAGCCATACGCCATGCCGGCGCTGCAGGTGGTCGCGGCCGACACCGACGCCGAGGCGCTCCGCCTGTTCACCTCCACCCAGCAGGCCTTCGCCAACATGCAGCGCAACGCGCGCGGACCGCTGCCCGCGCCGATCGACGACATCGAGGCCTACTGGTCGCCGGCCGAGCGGGCGCGGGCGATGCACATGCTGACCTACGCTGTGGTCGGCTCGCCGGAAAAGGTCCGCGAGGGCCTGAGACGCTTCATCGAACTGACCGCCGCCGACGAAGTGATGATCGCCGGTCAGATTCATGATCACGCCGCGCGGGTGCGTTCCTTCGAGATCGTGGCGGAAGCGATGAACGGCCTCTGACGCCGCTCAGGCGACGGGGTAGGGGCCTTTGGCGAATGCAACGTCGTGGTAGCCCTTGGGCCCAATGTCGCGGGCGGCTAGGCATACGCCAACCTCCCCCTTGAGGGGAGGTCGAAATCGCCTGGCGATTTCGGGAGGGGGGCTATTCTCGCCCGGCGACCAACGCGGCCGCAAGAATGTGGGCGCCGACTCCCTCGATGTTTGTCATCACGTCGTTGTTCCAGATGCGCACGACACGATAGCCCTGCCCTGCGAGCCAGGCGTCGCGCTCTGCGTCCCGTGCAGCTCCTTCCGGTTCGCCGTGCTGTCCGCCATCCAGTTCCACGATCAGCCGATGCAGCGGACAGAAGAAGTCGACGATGTAGGGGCCAATTGGAGTCTGCCTGCGGAAGCGCAAGCCGTCGAGCTCGGGCTTACGGAGGTAGCGCCACAGGCGCAATTCGGCCTCGGGCATTTGCCGCCGCATCGCCTTGGCGAAGCGGCGGTTGGCAGGCGGCACGAAACGGCGCGGCATTCCCCCCTCCCGAAGTTCTCCGAGCCTGAGGCTCGTCGAACTTCGACCTCCCCTCAAGGGGGAGGTTGCGGAGTGCACATCAGCGCCTCGACGCGAGCATCAACTCGGCACCGCTCCTATCCCAGCAGCCGTCCCACCACCTTCGCGGTGTAATCGACCATCGGCACGATGCGCGCGTAGTTGAGCCGCGTCGGGCCGATGACGCCGAGCACGCCGACGACGCGTTGCTCAGAGTCCCGATAAGGCGACACGACGAGCGAAGAGCCCGACAGCGAGAACAGCCGGTTCTCTGAACCGATGAAGATACGCACGCCCTCGCCGCTCTCGGCGCTGCCAAGCAGGCGGATCAGTTCGCGCTGGGTTTCGAGATCGTCGAAGAGCAGGCGGATGCGCTCCAAATCGCTCGCCGCCGTCACGTCGTCGAGCAGGTTGGCGCGCCCGCGCACGATCAGCGTGTCGGGCCGCCCGGTGCCGGCGTCGGCCCACGAAGCCAAACCAGCGGTAATCAGTTGCTCGGTGAGCGCGTCGAGTTCGGCACGCACCTGCGTCTGCCGCTTTTCCAGATCGGCGCGCGCCTCGGCGAGCGAGCGGCCGCGCAGATGTGCGTTGAGATAGTTCGCCGCCTCGATCAGGCTCGACGGCGTCGTGCCGGGGTCGAGGTCGATCAGCCGGTTCTCGACCGAACCGTCTTCGCCGACCAGCACGACCAGTGCGCGCGTCGGCTCGAGGCGGATGAACTCGACATGCTTGAGGCGCAGATCGATCTTGCCGGCGAGCACCACGCCGGCGCCGCGCGACAGGCCGGAGAGCGCCTGGCTGGCTTCATTAAGCACGCTCTCCGCCGTGCGCCCCGGCGTCGCCGCCTTGACCTGCGCCTCGATCTGACGGCGTTCGTCGGCCGACAGATCGCCGACTTCGAGCAGCGCGTCGACGAAGAAGCGCAGGCCGAATTCAGTCGGCAGGCGTCCGGCCGAGGTGTGCGGCGCGTGGATGAGGCCGAGCTGTTCGAGGTCGGCCATGACGTTGCGCACCGACGCCGGCGACAGCGCCATGGGCAGGACGCGGGCGAGATTGCGCGAGCCGACCGGCTCGCCGGTCTCCAGATACGAATCGACGATGTGCCGGAAAATCTCGCGCGAGCGCCGGTCGAGGCCCTGCAAGGCCGAAACGCGCGATTCGCCACTCGTCGTGGCCGGGGTCGGTGGTGGGTTCTGTCCGCTCATCTGGGTCTCTGTCGGACCCATTAAGTGTCGGTTTTTACCGAGTATTCAAGCGGGGCTTTACGACGCTTGTGCGCCATGCCTAAGAAGCGCCATGGATAATGTCAGCCCGGCCGCCGCGCGGCCGTCGAAACGCGGCGCTGCCGACATGCGGCCGGTCAGCCTGGAACGCGGTGTCGCCCGCCATGCGGAGGGCTCCTGCCTGGTCCGCTTCGGCGATACCCACGTGCTGTGCACGGCAAGCCTGGACGAGAAAGTGCCGCCGTGGTTGCGGGGCGCCGGCAAGGGCTGGGTCACCGCCGAATACGGCATGCTGCCGCGCGCCACCCATGAGCGCACGCGCCGCGAGGCCTCGGCCGGCAAGCAGTCCGGCCGCACGCTGGAGATTCAGCGCCTGATCGGCCGGTCGCTGCGCGCCGTTGTTGATCTGCCGGCGCTCGGCGAGCGCCAGATCATGGTCGATTGCGACGTCATCCAGGCCGATGGCGGCACGCGCACCGCTTCCATCACCGGTGCCTGGGTTGCGCTCCGAGATTGCATCGAGTGGATGCGCTCCCGCGACATGGTGACCAAGCCGGTACTCGCCGATCATGTCGCCGCGATCTCCGCCGGCATTTTCCGGGGCACCCCGGTGCTCGACCTCGAATATGTCGAGGACAGCGAGGCGGAGACCGACGCCAATTTTGTCATGACCGGCAAAGGCGGCTTCGTCGAGATTCAATCGACCGCCGAAGGCAAGCCGTTCACCGACGCCGAGTTCGAGGCGCTGAAGAGCCTCGCCCGCGCCGGCATCGCGCAACTGGTAGAGCTGCAGAAGCTCGCGATCCTTTGAGGCGCCCGTTGGCAGGTGGATTGCTGAAGCCCGGCGACACGCTGGTCGTCGCCACGCACAATCCCGGCAAGCTGCGCGAGATCGAGGCGCTGGTCGGTCCGCATGGGCTGACGGTGGAGACCGCCGGCGCGCTCGGCCTGCCCGAGCCGGAAGAGACCGGCACCACCTTCGAGGCGAACGCGTCGCTGAAGGCGATTGCTGCGGCGATCGGCTCCGGCCATCCCGCGCTCGCCGACGATTCCGGCGTCTGCGTCGATGCGCTGGGCGGTGATCCCGGCGTCTATTCGGCGCGCTGGGCGGGGCCCGAGAAGGATTTCGCGCTCGCCATGAAGAAGGTCGAGGACGGGTTGCAGGCCTACGGCGCGACCACGCCCGGCCAGCGCGGCGCGCGCTTCGTCTCGGTGCTCTGCCTCGCCTGGCCAAACGGCGTCACCGACTTCTACCGCGGCGAGGTTGGGGGGCACATGGTGTGGCCGCCGCGCGGCGACCATGGCTTCGGCTACGATCCGATGTTCGTGCCGGAAGACTATGACCGCACCTTCGGCGAGATGACCGCGGACGAGAAGCACGCGCTGTCGCACCGGGCGCGCGCCTTCGCGCTGTTCGCCCGCGCCAGGCTGCCGCGGCAATGAGCGCGGCTCTTCAAACCCCTCCGCCGGAACCCGGCTTCGGGGTCTATGTGCATTGGCCCTTCTGCGCGGCGAAATGCCCCTATTGCGATTTCAATAGCCACGTCCGCCACCAGCCGCCCGACCAGCAGCGCTTCGCCGCCGCCTTCGCGCGCGAGATCGCCACGCTCGCCGACCGGGCGCCCGGCCGCACCGTGACCTCGATCTTTCTCGGCGGCGGCACGCCGTCGCTGATGGAGCCGGCGACGGTCGGCGCGATCCTCGATGCGATCGCGCTGCGCTGGCCGGTGGACACGAACGTCGAGGTGACGCTCGAGGCCAATCCGTCGAGCGTCGAGGCGGAGCGCTTCCGTGGCTACCGCGCCGCCGGCGTCAACCGCCTGTCGCTCGGCGTGCAGGCGCTGAATGACGCCGATCTGAAATTCCTCGGCCGGCTGCACGATGTCGCGCAGGCGCGCGCCGCGATCGAGATCGCGCGCGCGACCTTTCCGCGCCTCTCCTTCGATCTCATCTACGCCCGGCCGGGCCAGACGCCGGCCATGTGGGAGGCCGAGCTTGGCGAGGCGCTGACGCTCGCCGCCGATCACCTGTCGCTCTACCAATTGACCATCGAGGCGGGCACGCCGTTCTTCGCGTTGCATCAGGCTGGCAAGCTGAAAGTGCCGGACGACGATGTGGCCGCCGATCTCTACGCCGTCACGCAGGGCGTGTGCGAGGCGGCCGGCCTGCCGGCCTACGAGATCTCCAATCACGCGACGCCCGGCGCGGAGAGCCGGCACAATCTCGTCTACTGGCGCTACGGCGAATATGCCGGCGTTGGTCCCGGCGCCCATGGCCGCCTGCAATACGCTGACGGCCGCCACGCGCTGGCCGCCGAGCGCGCGCCCGAGGTCTGGCTCGACAAGGTCGAGGCGTGGGGCGACGGGCTGGTGGTCGACGACGTGCTGACCAGCGAGGAGGTCGGCGACGAGATGCTGCTCATGGGCCTGCGTCTTGCCGAGGGCATCGACCTCGACCGTTATTTCCATCTCGCCGGCCGCGAACTCGACCCGGCGCGCCTCGCCGATCTTCTCGCCAACGGCATGGTCGAGCGTGCCGCCGGCGACCGCCTGCG
The DNA here is from genome assembly GCA_963781775.1 of uncultured Alphaproteobacteria bacterium. Classification (GTDB taxonomy): domain Bacteria; phylum Pseudomonadota; class Alphaproteobacteria; order Rhizobiales; family Kaistiaceae; genus CAVSRC01. The sequence continues at coordinate 49,449 of CAWAHE010000030.1, forward strand.
GGCCACGCGTGCCGGTTTCTTCGTGCTCGATGCGGTGGTCGCTGACCTCGCCGCCTGAACCCAGGGCGGCAAGGGCGTGTGTCCGTCCGTCAGATCAGAGTCGGCCCATGAGAAGCAGGACGACCACGACGATCAGGATGATGCCGAGAACACCGACGCCGCCGTGGCCGAAGCCATAGCCGTAGCCGCCGAAGCGTCCGCTGAACCCACCAAACAGTGCGATGACGAGGATGATGACGAGAATGAGTCCGAGCGACATGGTCGTTCTTCTCCGTTGTTGGGCGCGACAAGCGTCGAGCCTCTTGTGATCCGCATAGTGCGGGGCCGGCCTATTTCGTTTGGATCGAAACGCCGCCGTTGCCGACGCTGATGTCGACGCCCGAAGTCTTCTGCCGCTCCTGGTAGAGCTGATAGCCGCCGACCACGACAACGACGGCGAGGATGCCAATGACCAGGTAGAGAAGATTGCGATTCATCGTCTGACGAACTCTTTCATTGGGCGGAGAGGCGAGGGCTCTCGCGTCCGGGCCAAAAAGGGAATGGAGCGGTAAGCGAAAACGCTGCCGACAAACGGAAACGACAACACGAGACGAAAGCTGCAACGCTGACGAAGGCCCGGGCCGCCGCACGGAAATGACGACACTGCCGATGCAACGTGCACGTTGCCGAAAAGTTCCCGATGCCGCTTCGTCCTCGCGCCTCGTCGCCCGCCACGGAGGTGCTCTCGGCGAATTGACTCGCTAATTCCGGGAATACCTGAACAAGTGGACAATGCTTGACCGGATTGCGGGCGATGACGTCGTGGTGCGCACGCTAGCCGATGCTATCGTGGACACGGTTCGCGAGCCGTTGGTCGTGCTCGACGGCAAGCTCCGTGTTGTCTCCGCAAGTCGTTCTTTCTACACGACATTTGGCGTTGAGCCGTGGGAGGTTCAGGGGCGCCTGTTCTACGAACTGGCGAACGGTCAGTGGAGCATTCCGGCCCTCCGCGACCTGCTGGAAAAGGTCATTCCGCAGCATCAGATCGTCGAGGGCTACGAGATCGAGCACGATTTTGCGACGGTTGGACGGCGCACGCTGCTCCTCAACGCGCGCCAGGTATTCGACGAAGCCAATCCCAACCGAACCCTGCTCCTGGCCATCGAGGACGTCACCGCAAGACGGACCGCGGAACGCGAGAAAGACGCGCTGCTGCGGGAGAAGGAGATGCTGCTGGAGGAGATGCGTCACCGCGTCGCTAACAGCCTCCAGATCATTGCCAGCATCCTGCTGATGAAGGCGCGGACCGTTCAATCGGACGAAACCCGGCGGCATCTTCAGGACGCGCACCAGCGCGTCCTCTCGGTTGCCACCGTTCAGGAACAATTGCGCGGATCGGCGCACGGCGATGACATCGAAATCGGTCCGTATCTCACCAAGCTCACCGAGAGCGTTGCGCAATCCATGATCGGCAGCGACCGATCGATCTCGGTTGTCGTCGAGGCAGGCCCGGGCGCTGCCCCTTCGAACAAGGCCGTCAGCATTGGCCTGATCGTCACCGAGCTGTTGATCAACGCGGTCAAGCATGGCTTCCCGGATGGCCGGTCAGGAACGATCCGCGTCGCTTACGGGGCGGAAGGATCCCGATGGCGATTGTCGGTTGCCGATGAAGGTGCCGGGCGCATGAAGCGCGACGGAGCACCCACGTCGACCGGCCTTGGAACGAGCATCGTTGAGGCCCTTGCTCAGCAACTGGATGCCCGGCTCGAGAGTTCCAGCGGGCCGCGGGGCACCACGGTGACCCTTGTCCACGACGGCGGGCAACCCGATTAGCTGTCTCTGAAAAGGCGCGCGGACCCGGCAAGCAAGAAAAGTCACGAGAGAAGCGCAAGTTATTTCGCCGTCCTGGCTCTTTCTTCAAATTAATCCGGAACGATTCTATTTCGCCCGACTTGTTTCATTGCGCCAGTCAACTTGAGCGTCATTCTGGATGTCCAGATGGGCAAATACCGACTGGCCTGAACGGACGAGACAGTGATTGCCCTCCGCACGCCCGCAATCGTTACGGCCTTTTCAGTCGCCGCATTGGCGCTTGTCAGTATTTCGGCGCCCGCCGCGACGACGGAGCGCAAGCCCGATGCCTGCGCTCACGTCACCTGGCCAGCCATTCCCTCATATTGCCTGATCGGCGCGACCGATCGGCACATCCGCACGGCAGGCCGCGCCCCGGTCGCCGAAATGACGCCACGGTTTGCCGCGGCGTTTGGTCAAGACCAGCAATGACAGGCCATGGCGCCCATTCCACCGTTCTCATCGTCGAGGACGAATGGCTCATTCGCACCGGCATCACGGCCGCGTTCCAACATGACGGCTGGCTTGTCCGGGCCGTCGGCTCAGGCGAAGAAGCTCTGAATCTCCTGCGCCGGCCGTCGAACTTCGATCTGGTGTTCACCGACATACAATTGGCGGGATCGGTCGACGGCTGGGAGGTCGGACTGGCATGCGCCGCCGGCGACGTGCCTGTCCTTTACACGTCGGGAAGGGCCCAGAGCCGCGTCGACGCCGGTCGATTTTTCGCCAAGCCCTATGATCCCGCGCTTGTCGCTCAAACCAGCCGCCACCTGCTGCATCACTAGGCGCGGCCGGACGGTCCCCACCGACAACGCCTCAAAAGCGATTCACCTAGGTGCCGGGCGTGCGGGCGAAGGTCTTCGGCGCCGGGTCGATGATCACCGCCTTGCCGTTGTTGATCTGATAGACGGCAAGACCGCGCTGGTTGAGACCGTTGGGCAGGAAGCGGAAAGCGCCGTCGAGGCCGATATAGCCGCTCGGGTTGGTGAGCGTCTCCGGCGCGAAGCGCTGGTTGCCGAAACGCGCTGAAAGTCCAGCGGCGAGGCTGGTGGCGTCGTAGGCGAGCGTCGCGGTACGGCTCGGCGCAGAGCCGAAGGCCGCCTGATAGCGTTGCGCGAAGCCGGCGAAGCCCGCGTTGTCGGGCGCCGGATACCAGCCGCCGTTGAGCGCCGATTCGGCGGCGACGGCGGGATCGTCCCACTGACCGCTGCCGAGGAACGTGATCTTCGGTGAACTTACGCCGTTCGCGGACAGGATCTGAGCGAGGAACGGCGCTTCCTGGCTGCCGCCGGGCATGAACACGGTGTCCACCGTCCCCGACTTGACCAGCGCCGATACCGCGGTGGCCTTTGTCTGCATCGACCCTCTGTCGAGATCGTAGCGCTCGACCGACATCACCCGTCCCCGCGCATTGGCGACGGCGCGCTGCAACGCGGCCTCCACAAGCGTGCCATAGGCGGTGTTGGGGAGCAGTGCCGCGAAGGAGCGCTTGCCGCGCGCGGCGGCGAAGTTGACGATGCGGTCGACGTCGCTCTGCGGCAGGAAGCTCAGCAGATAGACCCCGGGCGATGCAGTGGTGGCGTCGTTGGAGAAGGCGACGACCGGAACGCGCGAGGCTTTCGCCACCTGCGCCACCGCGGTCACCGACTGCGCGAACAGCGGCCCCATGATCAGCTCGGCGCCTTGCGAGATGGCGGCGCTTGCCGCGGCGCGCGCGCCTTCCGCCGTGCCGCGGTCGTCCTTGACCAGAACCTGGATGCCGGCGGTCTGGAAATCGCGAATCGCCAGGTCGGCGGCGTTCTTGAGATTGACGGCGATCTGCCCGGCATTTCCGGTTGCCGACAGCGGCAGCAGCAGGGCGACCTTGACCGGGCCGTTGCCGAGGACCTCGCCGGTCACCGGGGCGCCGCCGCCGAAATCCGGGCCGCCTCCGCCCAATCCGCCACCCGTGCAAGCCGCCAGCAGCAACAACGCGCCGAGGGCGGCGGCGGCACGCACTGCCTTAAGCCCGGAGCGCAGAAAATCCCGGCGGGACAAGAAATTCCCCCTTGCTCGCCTTGGAGACGGTAAAAGCCAGTAAATCATAGGGCCAAACGACTTCCTGTCAAAATTCATGAGTTCGCGGCAGCGCACCAATCCCGAAAAACCGCACGGCAGCCACGCGCCGGAGGGGCCGGACGTACGCTCATTTTCGATCGACGGCCAGCGCGTCGCCGCCCGTCCCCTGACGCCGGGGCTCTACATCGTCGCGACCCCCATCGGCAATCTCGGCGACATGTCGCTCCGCGCCCTGGCGACGCTCGCCGCCGCCGACGTGGTCGCCTGCGAGGATACCCGCGTCAGCGCCGTGCTGTTGCGCCATTACGGCATTGCGACCGCACTCTTCCCCTACCACGACCACAACGCCGCGCGGCAGCGCCCGAAGCTTCTGGCCGCGCTCGCCGACGGCAAAACGGTGGCGCTCGTCAGCGACGCCGGTACGCCGCTGGTCTCCGATCCCGGCTACAAACTGGTCGCCGCCGCGCGCGAGGCCGGGCACGCGGTCATCCCGATTCCCGGCGCATCCGCCGTGCTTGCCGGGCTGGTCGCCTCCGGTCTGCCGACCAATTCTTTCATGTTCGCCGGCTTCCTGCCGCCGAAATCCGCCGCGCGCCGCGCGCGCCTCGGTGAAGTTGCCGCGGTTCCAGCGACGCTGGTCTTCTTCGAGACAGGCCCGCGGATCGCGGCATCGCTCGCCGACATGGCCGAAGTTTTGGGCGCCGACCGTAGAGCCGCGGTCGCGCGTGAACTGACCAAGGCCTTCGAGACGGTCCGCGACGGATCGCTCGCCGAACTCGCCGCCGCCTATGGCGGAGAAGACGCGCCGAAGGGCGAGATCGTCGTTCTGGTCGGGCCGCCATCCGAACAGGCGACGTCCACCCACGATGCCGACGAACTTCTGGCGTCGCTGCTCCGTGACCGGCCGCTCAGCGAAGCGGTTGCCGAAGCCGCTTCGCTGACCGGGCTCAAGCGCCGCGATCTCTATCGGAGAGCGCTCGCATTGAAGAGCGACGATGGCGACCGGTGAGCGCACCGACCGCCGCCTCGCCGAGCGCCGCGGCCGGCGGGCCGAGACGCTTGCAGCGTGGTACCTCCGCCTCAAGGGTTACCGCATCCTCGCCCGCCGCTACCGCACGCCGGTTGGAGAGATCGATCTCATCGCCCGGCGCGGGCGGCTGGTCGCCTTCGTCGAGGTCAAGCAGCGGCCGAGCGACGTCGAGGGCGCCGAAGCGATCACCGCGACGTCGCGCCGCCGGATCGCCCGCGCCGCCTCGGCGTGGCTTGCCGCCCACCCCGCCGCCGCGAACCTCGATCTGCGTTTCGACGCGCTGATCTGCGTCCCCGGCCGCGTGCCGCGCCATGTCAGGGCCGCGTTCGACGCCGACGGGCTCGCGTGATATTTCCCCCCGCTGCCTCCCCGGGAACCTGAAAACATGCCTCTGAAAGTCGCCGTCCAGATGGACCACATCGGCCGAATCGCGATCCGCGGCGATTCCACCTTCGCGCTCATGCTCGAGGGCCAGAAGCGCGGCCATGTGCTCCACCACTACACGCCGGACCGTCTCGCCATGCGCGACGGGCGCATCGAGGCGACGGTCGAGCCGGTTTCGGTGCGCGACACGGAAGGCGATCATTTCACGCTTGGGCGGCCAGAGCCGGTCGATCTGTCGACCTTCGACGTCGTGCTGCTGCGCCAGGATCCGCCCTTCGACCTTGCCTACATCACCACGACCCATCTGCTCGAGCGCATTCACCCGAAGACGCTGGTCGTCAACGATCCGGCGAGCGTGCGCAACGCGCCGGAGAAGCTCCTCGTCACCGAGTTCACGACGTTGACGCCACCGACGCTGATCACGCGCGACCGTGGTCGCATCGCCGACTTCCGCGCCGAGTATGGCGACATCATCGTCAAGCCGCTCTATGGCAATGGCGGCGCCGGCGTCTTCCGCATCACCGGCGGCGACGAGAACCTCGTCGCGCTCCTCGAAATGTTCGAGGGCGCCTTCCGCGAGCCCTTCGTCGTCCAGCGCTACCTGCCCGACGTGCGCAAGGGCGACAAGCGCATCATCCTGGTCGAGGGCGAGCCGGTCGGCATCATCAACCGCGTTCCCGCGGTCGGCGAGGCGCGCTCCAACATGCATGTCGGCGGCCGCGCCGAAGCCGCCGAGATGACCGCTCGCGACAGGGAGATCTGCGCCGCCATCGGCCCGAAGCTGCGCGAGCGCGGCCTCGTCTTCGTCGGCATCGACGTGATCGGCGACTATCTCACCGAGATCAACGTCACCTCGCCGACCGGTATCCGCGAGGTGAAGCGTTTCGGCGGCGCCGACATCGCCGCGCTCATCTGGGACGCGATCGAGAAGCGGCGATGAAGGCGGAGGAAGCGGCTCTTGTCGATCCGCTGACGTCCCTCGCCGTCAAGCACGGCACCGACAAGTGGGGCCTCCATTTCTATACGCCTCTTTATCATCGCCTGTTCGCCTCGTTCCGGGAGCGGCCGGTCCGGCTTCTCGAGATCGGCGTTGGCGGTTATGGCTATCGGTCTCTTGGCGGCGCCTCGCTCGCCATGTGGGCCGAGTACTTTCCGCTAGGACGCATTGTCGGGATCGACGTCTTCGCAAAGACCCTCGACATGGATCCACGCGTGATCGTTCTGCACGGCTCCCAGTCCGACACGGCTTTTCTTCGCGAGGTTGCCGCCACGCATGGGCCATTCGACATCGTCATCGACGACGGCAGCCACCGACCGCAACATGTTGTCAGCAGCTTCATCGAACTCTTTCCCCATGTGGCTGATGGCGGCATCTACGTAGTCGAGGACGTGCAGACGGCTTTCGTTTCGAAATATGGCGGCGACCCGGCGACCGGCGGGGAAACCTACAGGCTTGCCGATGCCTTGCTGAAGGCCATCAATCACGCGGAAATCGCGATCGCCAGCCCGCACGTCAGGTCGAACGACATGGCGAGGAGCATCCGTGCCTTCCACGCATGGCATAATCTCTTTGCGGTCGAGAAGGGCGACAACACCGAACCGTCCAACCTGACGACCGCGGACCTTTCCGATCCGCACATGCGACGGGCAATGGACGTGATCGCGGCTGAGCGTGACCGTCGCCCGACGGCCGCCGCCGCGGCCCTCGCCGCGGAGGTCTACGTCGGTGGTGGCGAGTTCGGGCGTGCCTTGTCGACGGTGTTGGATGCGTTGGAGATGTGGCCTGAGGACCTCAGGTTGCTGGTGGCCGCGGCCGAAATCGGTCGGCGCATGGGCGACGAAGGGATTGCAACGGAATATTTTGCGCGGGCTGCAGCCGTCGATCCCACCGATCCGCGCCTGCAGAAGCGACTGCAAAGATAGATGCCATGCGATCTACAAATCTGACCACCATCGGCTTCGACGCCGACGATACGCTTTGGCAGAACGAGCATTTCTTCAAGTTGACCGAGGCGCGCTTCGCGACGCTGCTCACCGGCCTCGTCGAGCCCGGCGAATTGTCGGCGCATCTGCTCGAAGTGGAGCGCAAGAATCTCGGCCACTACGGCTTCGGCATCAAGGGCTTCACGCTGTCGATGGTCGAGACCGCCATTGAGGTGACGCAGGGCGCAGTGCCGGCGTCGGTGATCGCCGAGATCCTCGAGGCCGGCCGCGACATGCTCCGCCACCCGGTCGAGACGCTGCCGCATGTGCGCGAGACGCTGGCGGCCCTCGCCGGCAAGTTTCGCTTGGTGATGATCACCAAGGGCGACCTCTTCGATCAGGAGCGCAAGCTCGCCGAGTCCGGGTTAGGCGAACTGTTCGACGCTATCGAGATCGTCAGCGACAAGGACGTTGGCACCTACCGGCGCGCCTTCACGCAGCATGGCGACGGGCCCGAGCGCGCCATGATGGTCGGCAACTCGCTGAAGTCCGACATACTGCCGGCGATCGCCGCGGGAAGCTGGGGCGTCTACATCCCGCACGACCTCAACTGGGAACTGGAGCAGGCCGACGCGCCGGTGCGATCGCCGCGCTATCGCCAGCTTGCCGACCTCGGCGAACTGGCCGGGCTGATCGCGGAAATCGGCTGATCGCAACCGCGTTCACGTAATGTTCTTGACGACCGGTTGTGGCCTCGGCTATCGTTGCCCTCGCGGGTTGCCGGGGCTGGTTGCATGGTTTCTCACGTCACCACGGTTGCGTTTCAGGGCATCGAGGCGGTGCCCATCGACGTCCAGGTGCAGATCGTGCCCGGCCTGCCGGCCTTTGTCGTCGTCGGCCTGCCCGATAAGGCGGTCGGCGAAAGCCGCGAGCGGGTGCGGAGCGCCCTCCATGCCTCCGGCCTGTCGCTGCCGCCCAAACGCATCATCGTCAATCTCGCCCCCGCCGACCTGCCTAAGGAGGGCAGCCACTACGACCTGCCCATCGCGCTCGCCCTGATGGCGAGTATCGGCGCCATTCCCGGCGACCAGCTCGGCGATTTCGTCGCGCTCGGCGAATTGTCGCTGGATGGCACCATCGCACCCGTCGCCGGCGTGCTGCCGGCGGCGATCGCCGCCAATGCGCAAGGCCGCGGCCTGATCTGCCCGTCGGCGTCGGGGCCGGAGGCGGCCTGGGCGAGCGGCGACATGGCGATCCTCGCGCCCCGCAGCCTGATCGCCATCGCCAACCATTTTCGCGGCACGCAGGTGCTCGCCCGGCCCGAGGCCGGCGTCGCCGAGGCCGATGGCGCGCTGCCCGATCTCGTCGACATCAAGGGGCAGGAGACCGCCCGGCGCGCGCTCGAGGTTGCCGCGGCCGGAGGCCACAATCTGTTGATGGTCGGCCCGCCCGGCGCCGGCAAATCGATGCTGGCAAGCCGATTGCCGTCGATCCTGCCGCCGCTGACGCCGTCCGAACTGCTCGAAGTGTCGATGATCGCCTCGGTCGCCGGCGAGATTTCCAACGGCAAGCTGACGCGCCGCCGGCCGTTCCGCGCGCCGCACCATTCCGCCACCATGGCCGCCATGGTCGGCGGCGGCATCCGGGCGCGGCCGGGCGAGGTTTCGCTCGCCCATCACGGCGTGCTTTTCCTCGACGAGTTTCCCGAGTTCTCGCCGCAAGTGCTCGACTCACTCCGCCAGCCCCTGGAAGCCGGCGAGAGCGTGATCGCGCGCGCCAATTACCGCATCAGCTATCCGGCGGTGATCCAGCTTGTCGCCGCGATGAATCCGTGCCGCTGTGGCATGGCCGGCGAGCCCGGTCACACCTGCCGGCGCGGCCCACGCTGCGTCGATGATTATCAGGCGCGCATCTCCGGCCCGCTGCTCGATCGCATCGACTTGCGCATCGAGGTGCCGGCGGTCTCCGCCGCCGATCTCATCCTGCCGGCGCCGGCCGAGCCATCGGCGGCGGTCGCCGAGCGGGTCGCCGCGGCACGCGCCATCCAGCGGGAACGCTTCGCCGCTCTCGGCGTCCCGGCCGTGCGCGCCAACGCGCAATGCGCGCCGTCGCTGATCGAGAAGGTCGCGGCGCCCGATGCCGCCGCCGCGGCCTTGCTGCGTTCGGCGGCCGAGGCGATGCGCCTGTCGGCGCGCGGCTATCACCGCGTGCTCAAGGTCGCGCGGACGCTCGCCGACCTCGATGGCGCCGATGCCGTCGGCCGCATCCATCTTGCCGAGGCGCTCTCCTATCGCGCCGTCGGCGATCGCCTCGCCGCCGCCGCGGCCTGAATCGGGTCGGCGGCGTCAAGCATTTCGAAAGCATGATCGGTCACTAATGGGCCTGCCGCGCCGGCATCCGTCGGCGCGACCGTACAGGCGCGTCCATGGCCGAAGCCAACATCGTCAGCAAGAGCCCGACCCAGTCCTCGCGCGCGACGTCGCCGGAAGAGCCGAAAGCCGCCGGGTCGGCCGCGTCGCCAGCCGGTCATCGCCAGCGCATTGCCGGTGGCCTCTTCGCCTTCGCCGCCGGTTTCGGAGTCCTCGTGGCGGGGGCGGTCGCGTGGCTGTCGCCGCCGCTGGCGCCCTACGCTGCGGCGATCGTCGTCTTCGCCGGCGCCATCGCCCTGTGGGGCGCGGCCCGCGCCGACCGGCGTCGCATCGAGAGCGATCTCGCTCGCCTTGCCGCCGACAACCGGCGGCTGGCCGAGATCATCGAAGGCCTCGCCGACACGGCGTGGGAACTCCACGAGAGCGAAGAGCGCTATCGCGGTCTGGTCGAGGCGCGGCAGAAGGCGGAGGAGGCAAGCGAGGCCAAGTCTCGCGTGCTCGCTACCGTCAGCCATGAATTCCGCACGCCGCTCAACGGCATCCTCGGACTGACCGGACTGCTGCTCGAGACCGCGCTGACGCCGGATCAGGAGACGTATGCGCGTGCCGTGCATTCCTCCGGTGAGGCCCTGCTGGCGCTGGTCGACGACATGCTCGACTTCTCCAGCATCGAGGCCGGCAGGCTGGAGCTGCGCCCGGCGCCGACCGATCTGGAAGCATTGTTGCAGGAGATCGCCGAGCTGCTCGCCGGCCGCGCTCATGCCAAGGGCATCGATATCGCCGCCGAGATCGGCGACGGCCTGCCGGCCACCGTGATGGTCGACGGCGCGCGCCTGCGCCAGGTGCTGATCAATCTCGCCGGCAATGGCGTCAAGTTCACCGACAAGGGCGGCGTCACGCTGCGCGTCGGTCCCGGCCGCGCCCCGGCGGAGGATCATGTTGCCATCGCTTTCGCGGTCGCCGACACCGGCCCGGGCATCGCCGCCAGCGACAGCGAACGCCTGTTCGGCGAATTCGAGCAGAGCGACAGCGCCCTGACCCGCCGCCACGGCGGCGCTGGTCTCGGCCTCGCGATCTCGCGGCGGATCGTGCGCCAGATGGGCAGCGATCTGAACGTCGTGCCGGGGCCGCATGGCGGTTCGGTGTTTCGTTTCACGCTCGATCTCAAGGTCGTGCGAGGCGCTGAAGACACTGCGTCCGACGAACCGGAGCCGAGCGGACGCGCCATCCTCGTCGTTGCGCCCGACGGCGCCGAGCCCGCGGCGCTCGCCAGACATCTTGGCGACCGTGGCGCCAGTGTGCGCGTGTCGTCCTCCGTCAACGAGGCCGCCGCCCTTGTCGGCGCCGCCGCTGCGGCCGGTCAGCCGCACGACGTGGTGCTCATCGACGCGCGGGTGTCGCCCGACGCCGCCACGGCGCTGATGCGCATCCGCGATGCCGCCGGGCGGCAGGTGCCGGCCGCGGTTCTCATCGAACCCGGTCACCGGGGCGATATCGACGGTTTGCGGGCGGCCGGATTCGACGCCTATCTCGTTCGGCCCGTGCGGCGCGCCTCGCTGGTGCGCGTCGTCGGAGACATCGCGACGGGAGGCGGTGGCTTCCGGGTGGATCCCGGCGACGCGCGCCCGCGTCAGCCGTCGCCATCCCGACGCGCGGGGACCGGCCTGAGCGTGCTGGTGGCCGAGGACAACGAGATCAACGCGCTGCTCGCGCGGGCGGTGCTGGAAGGTCTCGGCCACGAGGTCACCGAGGTGCGCGACGGCATCGCGGCGGTCGCGGCGGCGACCGGTCGGGCCGGGGGCTTTGATGCGATTCTGATGGACCTGCACATGCCGGGCCTCGACGGCTTTGCGGCCGTTGCCGCCATCCGCGAGCTTGAGCAGCGCCTCGGCTGGAAACCGGCCGCAATCCTGGCGGTGACCGCGGACGTGCTCGCCGAAACGCGCCAGCGGGCGCGCGCCGCGGGGATCGATGCGATTGTGGAAAAGCCGATGACCCCCGACGCGCTGCGTCACGCGCTGGCGGAAGCCACCGCGCGCGACGCCGCATAGGCCAAAGGTTGAAGGTCAGGCGGCGTTGTTGTCGCTGGAGGCTTCCGCCGGGGCAGGCGACTCCGCCTGTTCGTTCGGCTGCGGCGCGGGCGCCGCCTTCACCCGTTTGACCACCGAAACCAGCGCCGGGCGCAGCACGCGGTCGCCGATGGCGTAGCCGGCCTGGACTTCCTCGGCCACGGTGCCCGGCTGGGCGTCGGGCACCTCGACCTCGAACATCGCCTGGTGGAAGCCCGGGTCGAATTTCTGCCCCTTCGTCTCGACGCGGCGCACGCCGAATTTGGTCAGCGACTGTTCCAGGCCGCGCTCGGTGACCTCGACGCCCTCGATGAGCGCGCTCAGCGCCGCATCGCGGCCGTCGCGCATCTCCTTGGGCACCGCCTCGATGGCGCGGCGGAGATTGTCGCCGACGGTCAGCATGTCGCGGGCGAACGAGGCGACGGCATATTGCCGCTGTTCGGCGAGTTCGCGGTCGGTCCGCCGGCGCAGATTCTCCATCTCCGCCAGCGTGCGCAGAAGCTTGTCCTTCATATCGGCCACCTCCGCCTTGAGCGCCTCGGCGCTGCCGGCGGCCGGTTGCGCCGGGGCGGCATCGTTGGCGGCTTGCGGCTCGGCCGGGGCATCGCCGGGCTGCTTCTCGGGCGTGGTCGGGGTTTCGTCGGCCATCATCCGTTCCAGAATCGTGAGCGTTGGTTGAGTTCGGCCCCGTATGTCATGTGCCGCGACGCAAAAATCAAGCGGCAAGGCCGGGTTTGCGGGCTAAATGCGGCGCAGCGCCACCATTTCGATGCGGTGGTTGGCGCCTTTTCTGAGGATCAGGTCGGCGCGCGGCCGCGTCGGCAGAATGTTCTCGAACAGGTTCACCAGGTTGATGCGCGTCCACAGGCCGATGGCGATCTCCTCGGCTTCAGCATCGCTCAGCGCCGCGTAGCGATGGAAATAGGATTTCGGGTCCTGGAAGGCGGTCTTCCGGAGGCTGCGAAACCGCTCGACGTACCAGCGCCGCACCTCTGCCTCGTCGGCATCGATGTAGATGGAGAAGTCGAAGAAGTCGGAGACGAACGGCACCGCCCGCCCGTCGCGCGGCAACCGCGAGGTTTGCAGAACGTTGAGCCCTTCGAGGATGAGGATGTCCGGCCGGTCGATGGTGATCGTCTCGCCCGGCATGATGTCATAGGCGAGATGCGAATAGACCGGCGCAGCGACCTGGCGCTTGCCCGCCTTGATGTCGCTGAGGAAGGATAGCAAGGCCGGCAGGTCGTAGCTTTCCGGAAAGCCCTTGCGCTCCATCAGGTCTTCGCGCTTCAGCACCGCGTTGGGCAGCAGAAAGCCGTCGGTGGTGACGAGATCGACCTTGGGCGTGTTCGGCCAGCGGGCGAGCAGGGCGCGCAGTACGCGCGCCGTCGTCGATTTGCCGACCGCAACCGAGCCGGCGATGGCGATGATGAACGGCGTCACGCCATCGGTGGTGCCGAGGAAGGTGCGCGTTGCCTGATGCAGAGCCTGCGCCGCGCCAACGTAAAGACTGACCAGGCGCGACAGCGGCAGGTAAATCTCGACCACGTCGTCGAGCGAGATCGGGTCGTTGAGCGACCTCAGCCGCGATAGGTCCTCGCCGGTGAGCGTCAGCGGCGTATCGGCACGCAGCTTCGCCCACTCCTCGCGGCTGAACAGCCGATGAGGCGACAAGTCCTGTGGCGCCGGCCGGTCCATCAACGGTTCACCTTCCCGCGCGCCGCCTTTTCGGCGAGCCCGCCCTGCGAGGTGCGTTTTTCGAGCTCCGCCATCACCGCAGATAGTTCGACACCGCCCGCCTTCAGCATGACCAGCAGGTGGTAAAGAACGTCGGCGGCCTCCGCGGTCAGGTGCTGCTTGTCGCCACCGACCGCGGCGAGCGCCGCCTCGACCGCCTCTTCGCCGAATTTTCGGGCGCAACGCTCGACGCCCTCGCCGAGCAGTTTCGCCGTGTAGGACGACGCCGGATCGGCGGCGCTGGCGCGCGCGTCGACGATTGTGGCGAGGTCAGCGAGGGTGAATGTGCTCATCGTCTAGTCGTCCAGCCGTACCGGCACGCCGAAGGCAGCCATGTATTCTTTCACCTGGCGGATGGTGAAAGTGCCGAAGTGGAATATGGAGGCCGCGAGCACGGCCGAGGCGTGTCCGAGTGTCACGCCCTCGACCAGGTGATCCAGCGTGCCGACCCCGCCGGAGGCGACCACTGGCACCGGCACCGCGTCGGCGATCGTCCGGGTCAGTTCGAGGTCGAACCCGTCGCCGGTCCCGTCGCGGTCCATCGAAGTCAACAGAATCTCGCCGGCGCCGAGCTTCGCCACCTCTTCGGCATAGGCAATGGCGTCGATCCCGGTCGGCGTGCGGCCGCCATGGGTGTAGACTTCCCATTCGTTGCAGTTGTCGCCGCCCGGCTGACGGTCGCGCCGTCGCTTGGCGTCGATCGCCACGACGATTGCCTGGGCCCCGAACTTCTCCGAGGCCTCGCGGACCACTTCGCGGCGGTCGACCGCGCCGGTATTGATCGACACCTTGTCGGCTCCGGCAAGCAGGAGTGCGCGCACGTCCTCGACGGTGCGTACGCCGCCACCGACCGTCACCGGCATGAAGCATTGCTCCGCCGTTCGCGCGACCACATCGAGGAGGATGCCACGCTTCTCGTGGCTGGCGGTGATGTCGAGGAAGCACAATTCGTCGGCGCCGGCGGCGTCGTAGGCGCGTGCGGCCTCGACCGGATCGCCGGCGTCGGTCAGATCGACGAAACGCACGCCCTTGACGACACGGCCGTCTTTCACGTCCAGGCAGGGAATAACACGGGTCTTCAGCATCGGTGCCTCACGACGATCCGGATGGCGGAGGCACGGCCTTGCGGAGGTCGGCGGCGCGCATGATCGCGGCAACGATCAGCCAGACCAGCAGCGCGAGCCCGCCGAGAGGGATGGTGGCCAGCATGAGCCAGCCCATCACGCCGAGCGTGTAGAGCGTGCCGCCGATATCGGTGCCGTTCACCACGCAGGGATTGATCGAACCCTCGTTGAGCGCGCAACCACTCGCGTTGGCGATCCAACCGGCCACGATCACCGAAATGATCGGCGCCACGGCGATGAGCAGGATCGCCGCCAGCACGATCCACATGACGATCCATCTTGTCCGCATCGCGCACGGTCCTCACGCCGCCTCGCGCTCGGCGATGAGCGTCAGCGCCGCCGCTGGATCGAGCCGTCCGTCATAGAGCGCCCGCCCGGCGATGGCGCCTTCCAGGATCGCGCAGTCGGGCTCGAGCAGCCGTTCGACGTCGGCGAGCGACGCGAGGCCGCCCGAGGCGATCACCGGGATCGACACGGCGTTGGCGAGTTTCAGCGTCGCCGCGATGTTGAGGCCCTTGAACAGGCCGTCGCGGTCGATGTCGGTGTAGATGAGCGCGGCAACGCCGGCGTCCTCGAAGCGGCGGGCGAGATCGATTGCCGCCATCTCGGTCGTCTCCGCCCAGCCGTTGACCGCCACCTTGCCACCGCGCGCGTCGATGCCGACGGCAACCTGGCCGGGGAAGGTTCGCGCCGCGGTCTTCACCAAGTCCGGGTCGCTCACCGCGACGGTGCCGAGGATCACGCGCGCCATGCCCTTGGCGAGCCAGCCCTCGATCGCGGCCATGTCGCGGATGCCGCCGCCGAGCTGCACAGGAACGGTGGTCGCGGCCAGGATCGCATCGACCGCCGTGCCGTTGACCGAGCGGCCGGCGAAGGCGCCATTGAGGTCGACCACGTGCAGCCGCTGGAAACCGGCCGCGGCGAAGGCGCGGGCTTGGGCTCCGGGATCGCGGTTGAACGTCGTGGCCAGCGCCATGTCGCCCTGCACCAGGCGAACGCAGGCGCCGTCTTTCAGATCGATGGCGGGGAAAAGGATCATGGCCGCCACGCCAGGAAGTTGGCGATGAGCTTCAGCCCGAGCTTCTGGCTCTTCTCCGGATGGAACTGCGAGCCGGCGACGTTGCCGCGCGCGACGATCGCGGTGACCGGGCCGCCATAGTCGGCGACCGCCGCCACGTCGTCCTCGCGCTCCGCCGCCAGGTGGAAGCCGTGCAAGAAATAGGCGTGCCAGCCCTCGGGTCCGAAGGCGATGCCGTCGAACAGGGGGTGCTGCGTCATCGCCGTCATCGTGTTCCAGCCCATGTGCGGCACCTTGAGCGCCGGGTCGTTGGGTTCGACCGCGCGCACCTCGCCGGGAATGCGGTCGAGCCCTTCGGTCACGGCGTGCTCGACCCCGCGGGTGGCGAGAAGCTGCATGCCGACGCAGATGCCGAAGAAGGGCCGCCCCTTGTCGTCGATGGTCTCGTTGATAGCCTCGATCATGCCATCGGTGGCGTCGAGGTTGCGCTTGCAGTCGGCGAAGGCGCCATCGCCGGGCAGCACGACGCGGTCGGCGCGCGCCACGATGTCGGGGCTAGCGGTCACCACCACGTCCTCGCTGCTGCCGCTGGCGGCGATGGCATACTGGAACGCCTTCTCCGCCGAGCGCAGGTTGCCGGCGCCGTAGTCGATGATGGCGACAGTCACGACGTGCCTCCGGGCGCCGGGAACAGCCCGACCACTTCGCCGGCCTCGGCCGACGGCCTGGCGGGCTCGGACCGCGTCGTATCCGCGATCGCCGGGACGGTGCTCGCCGTTTCGGGTTGCGGCGGCGCGGCGTCAGCCGTCGGTGCGGGTTCGGCGGGCGGCTGCCACTGCGCGAAGAAGCGGGTTTCGACCTCGCGGCGTCGGCCCTCGACCACGCCGATGAAGTCGTAACCGCGTGAAGTGAGCTTCCGTCGCCGCAGCGTGTTGCCCTCCAGCGCGAACAGGAGATGCCCGAGTGCCAATGCCACCCATGGCAACGGTCCGCCGAATCTCTCGCTCAGCACGCCGAGGCCGATGATGGCCGCGACATAGAGCACGAACACCAGCCACATGCGCCGGAACAGGAGCCAGAGCTCCGGGATGAACAGCGCCGGCCAGCAGAAGCCGTCCTTGACGAAGACGAAGCGCACCGGGTCGGGTGCGGTCTCGCCGGTACGCGGCGGCGGTGCGAAGACGGTATAGAGCGGCATCGTTCTGCTCTCAGCCGGTCAGCCGGCCTTTGGTCGAAGGAACCCGTCCGGACTGGCGCGGGTCGATGGCGACGGCGGCGCGCAACGCTCGCGCCACCGCCTTGAAGCAGGTTTCGGCGATATGGTGGTTGTTGCGGCCGTAGAGGTTCTCGATGTGCAGCGTGATCGCGGCGTTCTGCGCGAACGCCTGGAAGAATTCGCGGAACAGCTCGCTCTCCATCTCGCCGATCTTTACCCGCGTGAAGGACACCTTCCACACCAGATAGGGCCGGCCGGAAATGTCGATGGCGGCGCGCGTCATCGCCTCGTCCATCGGCAGATGGACGTCGGCATAGCGCGTGATGCCCTTCATGTCGCCGAGCGCCTCGCGGATCGCCTGACCCAGCGCGATGCCGACATCCTCGACCGTGTGGTGCTGGTCGATGTGCAGATCGCCCTTCGCCTTGACCGTCACATCGATCAGGCTGTGCCGCGCGATCTGCTCCAGCATATGGTCGAAGAAGCCGACCCCGGTCGTGATCGACGCCTTGCCGGACCCGTCGAGGTCGACGGTTACGTCAATGTCGGTTTCCTTGGTCTTGCGCTTGATCGTGGCACGGCGCATGGCGGCAATCCTTGTGGCGCCGGCCTTGTATCAGGCGAGGGGCGGGAAGGCCATAAGGTGCATAAAGACGCCGGTCTCAAGCATTGATTGCGAAAGGCTCAGAACACACAAGGGTTTGGAGCCATGTATACAGCGCATGAAAATCGAATATGCTGCTGCCAAGTGTATGACACCAGATGAGCAAAAAGACTTGGGTTTAAGGAGTAGATGCTCTCTCCGAAGCACCTTTTGATCTTCGCTGGGCCTAGCGGGGTCGGCAAGTCAACGCTGATCAAGAGTCTCGCAGCCGGACAACTGCCGGTCGAAATCGCCGCGCTCCTCCCGACTGGCGCTGGCGGGTGGCCGCTTCTGGTAGCCATGCGTCCACAGAGCTGGGCGAAGCACGACATCGGCGACGGCGGGATCGTCTTTCATATCGATACGACCGATTTTGTCCTGAGGCCGCGTGTTTATGGCCCGATGTTGCGAATGGTCAGAGACGCCAACGCGGTTACGCTCGTTGACCTGGCCGGGGATCAGGCGCGTGTCGCCCGTCAACTTCTCGATCGCACCTGGAGATATGAGCGCGACCCAGCCAAAGCCGACTTAACCGTAACGCGAGCAGCGCTCCTGAGTCTGATGCTGTTGCCCGGCAACCGATCGGGTGCCGAGGAAGCCGCTGTGACGGACCTCGCGACGAAGGCCGGCATACCCGCCCGCATCGGACAAAAGCTGGCTTTCTGCCGACGCGATGATTGGCTGAAAAACGCGAATGAGCTGTGTCGCCGACTTGTCCAGACGCAACGGGAAGGACGCCAAATAACTATCATCGAGCTCGAGGCGACCCACGCGCTTCACGAGGACGCCCACGCGCTCTGGCGCCTCAAGGCTTCCAGCCAAGCCCCGATCTGACTGGCCCCCGACACCGCTTCCGGGCGGCCCGGCGAGTGGGTTTGCGGTTGGTCAAACCGCCACTACATATGGGGCCTGCCGGTCCAGACAGGCCGGCAAGATCAGGGGCCCAGGCGGGGTCAAACGATGAACCGCCCACGGCTCGCTTGAAAAGGACAATTCATGGCTCAACCCGCATCCGAGCCCTGGCACGGCACGACCATCATCACCGTGCGCAAGGGCGGCAAGGTCGTCATCGCCGGTGACGGCCAGGTTTCCGTCGGTCAGACGGTCATTAAGCACAATGCGAAGAAGGTCCGCCCACTCGGCAAGGGCGGCGTCATTGCCGGTTTCGCCGGCGCCACCGCCGACGCTTTCACGCTGTTCGAGCGCCTCGAAGCGAAGCTCGACCAGTATCCCGGCCAGCTTCTGCGCGCCTGCGTCGAACTCGCCAAGGATTGGCGCACCGACCGCTATCTGCGCCGCCTCGAGGCGATGATGCTGGTTGCCGACAAGTCGACCAGCCTGGTGCTGACCGGCACCGGCGACGTGCTCGAGCCCGAGGGCGGCGT
The DNA here is from genome assembly GCA_963781775.1 of uncultured Alphaproteobacteria bacterium. Classification (GTDB taxonomy): domain Bacteria; phylum Pseudomonadota; class Alphaproteobacteria; order Rhizobiales; family Kaistiaceae; genus CAVSRC01. The sequence continues at coordinate 68,232 of CAWAHE010000030.1, forward strand.
CGCCGGCATCGGCTCCGGCGGCAACTACGCGCTGGCCGCGGCCCGCGCTCTCGTCGACAGCGACCTTTCCGCCGAGCAGATCGCCCGCAAGGCGATGGCGATTGCCGCCGACATCTGCGTCTACACCAATACGCAGGTCACGCTCGAAACCCTCGATTCAGAAACCTGAGTGTCTGATGACCACATTCTCACCCCGTGAAATCGTCTCCGAGCTCGACCGCTACATCATCGGCCAGGCTGATGCGAAGCGCGCCGTCGCCATTGCGCTGCGCAACCGCTGGCGCCGCCAGCAATTGACCGGCGCCATGCGCGAGGAGGTGCTGCCCAAGAACATCCTGATGATCGGCCCGACGGGCGTCGGCAAGACCGAGATATCGCGACGCCTGGCCAAGCTGGCCGGCGCGCCGTTCCTCAAGATCGAGGCGACCAAGTTCACCGAGGTCGGCTATGTCGGCCGCGACGTCGAGCAGATCGTCCGCGACCTCGTCGAGGTCGGCATCGGGCTGGTGCGCGATCGCCGCCGGCAGGAAGTGTCGGCCAAGGCCGAACTGGCGGCGGAGGAGCGCGTACTCACCGCCCTCGTCGGCCCGGCGGCGAGCCCGGCGACGCGCGAGTCGTTCCGTAAACGGCTGCGCGAAGGCGAACTCGACGACAAGGAAATCGAGATCGAGGTCAAGGACAGCGGCAACGGCATGCCGTCCTTCGACATTCCCGGCATGCCCGGCGCCAGCGTCGGCGTCATGAACATCGGCGACATGCTCGGCAAGGCCTTCGGCAACCGCACCAAGACGCGGCGCGTGCATGTGCGCGACTCGCACGATCTGCTCGTCAACGAAGAGTCGGACAAGCTGCTCGACAACGAGGAGGTGACGCAGGAGGCGATCGCCGCGGTCGAGAACGACGGCATCGTCTTCCTCGACGAGATCGACAAGATCTGCGCGCGTGAGGGTCGCTATGGCGGCGACGTCAGCCGCGAGGGCGTCCAGCGCGATTTGCTGCCGCTGATCGAGGGCACGACCGTCGCCACCAAGTACGGGCCGGTGAAGACGGATCACATCCTGTTCATCGCCTCGGGCGCCTTCCACGTCGCCAAGCCGTCGGACTTGTTGCCTGAGCTTCAGGGTCGCCTGCCGATCCGCGTCGAACTGTCGCCGCTGACGCGTGAAGACTTCGTCCGCATCCTGACCGAGACCGAGGCGAGCCTCATCAAGCAATACGTGGCGCTCATGGAGACTGAGGGGCTGACCCTCGAGATCACCGACGATGCCATCGATTCGATCGCCACGATCGCAGTGGCGGTCAACTCGAGCGTCGAGAACATCGGCGCGCGGCGTTTGCAGACGGTCATGGAGCGGGTGCTCGACGAGATCAGCTTTGCCGCCTCGGATCGCGATGGCGACACGGTGACCATCGATGCGAAATACGTCGAGGATCACATCGGCGATCTGTCGCGCAACACAGATTTGTCGCGATTCATCCTGTAGGTCTTGTCGGCCGGCGGCGGCTTCAACTCCGCTGCCGGCCGATGCTATATGGTCTCCTCCGTTGGCCGGGAGTGGCCGCGCGTTCCGAGAAAACCGCCGAATGCCGCGTCTTTTCCTGCCTTTACGCTTTCTCCTGCTCCTGCCGTTCCTTCTACTTGGAGCGCCGCTTGGCGCGGCCGAGACGGGTGTCGTCGTGGTGCCGCCCGGCAATCGCTCGGCCGAGCAGCCGGCGATCTCGAACAGCTCGCTCGTGCGCACGGCCGAAACCAGGAGCACCTTCGAGGCGAAGTATCAGCGGGTTTACGCGTCCCTCGCCGCCGATCATCAGCTGATCGCGAAGATCAAGACCGTCGCCGCGCTCTATGGCATCGACCCGGTCCACATGATCGGCGCCATCGTCGGCGAACACACCTACAACGTCGATGTCTTCGACACGTTGCAGGGTTACTACGTGAAGGCCATCGCCTATCTCGGCGCCGATCCGCGCTTCGAGTACAAGGGCGAGGACGTCCGTACCTTCGTCAAGCGGCCGCAATTCGCCGCATGCACGGCCACCAACGACTACGATCTGTGGACCTGCCGCGAGACTGTCTGGCGCACCCAGTTCCAGGGCAAGACGGTTGACGGCAAGGCGTTCCCCGACGATCGCATGCAGAAGGTCTTCTTCCAGCCTTTCTTCGCCGGCCAGACATTCGGCCTCGGCCAGCTCAGCCCGCTGACCGCGCTGACCGTCTCCGACATTGTCGCGGCAAAGGGCGGCGTGCCGCCGCTCGATCTCAACAATCCCGGCGCGATCTATCACGCCGTCATGGATCCCGACCTGTCGCTGCAATATATGGCCGCGATCATTCGCCACGACATCGACACCTACCGTCAACTCGCCGGCTTCGACATTTCGGGAAATCCCGGCGTCACGGCGACGCTCTACAACGTCGGTGATGCCGCGACGCGGGCGCGTGCGCTCGCCGCCGAGAACAAGCGCCGCAAGGCCAAGGGCCTCAAGCTCATTTACCCGCAGGAAAACTATTACGGCTGGCTGGTCAACGCGCGGCTCGACGAACTGCGCAAGCTGCTTTGACCGCCGCGCCTCAGTCCCCGGCGCGCGAGCGACGCAGGCGCACATAGAGCGCGCCGGCGCCGCCATGCGAACGCCCGGCTTCGTCGAACCCGACAACGATCGGCCTGAGTTCGGTTGAAGCGAGCCAGATCGGTACGGCCCGGCGCAACACGCCACGCTCGTCCAGGCCGCCCGTCCGCCCCTTACCGGTGATGACCAGCACCAGCCGCGCGCCCGAGGATTGGGCGCCGCGCAGAAATCCGACCAGTTGGGCGTGCGCGGCCGCCTGGGTCATGCCGTGCAGGTCGATGCGCGCATCGATGGACAGGGCACCCCGGTTGAGGCGGCTCATGGTCCGCCGGTCGATCGGGCTGAGGGCCGGCGGACGCCCCGGTGCGGGCTTGGTGGTTGCCGTCACGGGTTGATGCGCGACGGCGTGTTTCTTCGGCGGGGCCTTCTTTGGGGCAGGCTCCGGTTCTTCTTCAGGCGTTACCGGAACCTTGGGCAGCGGTCTGAGCGGCGACACCGAGCGCTTGACGTGCTCCCACAGGGCCCGGTCCTCCGGCGGCGTCGGCTTGCGCCCGCGGCTCACGGTTCGTGGCCCGCCGGCACCAGCACGACGAAACGGCCCTCGCCGCGCATCGTGCCGGCGATCTCGCCGGCCGCGTCGCCCGAGCCAAAGAAAATATCGCCGCGCGCCGGCCCGACGATGGCCGAACCGGTGTCCTGCGCCACCATCAGCCGGCGCAGCGGCTTGCTGTCAGGCAGCGTCGTCTCGATCCATACCGGCACGTGGAAGCTGTGGAGCAGGCGGTCGACGGCAAGGCTCCTGCCCGGCGTCAGCGGCACCTTGGCGGCGGCGATCGGGCCGGGATCGTCCTCGGCGACCGGCGTCTCGCGGAAGAAGATGTAGGAGCGGTTGGCGGCCATCACCTCAGCCGCCTCGTCCATATGCGCGGCGAGCCAGGCGCGGATCGTCTGCATGGTCGCGGTGCCGGGCGCCAGAGCACCGCGCTCAATGAGCACGCGCCCGATCGGCGTATAGGCGTGGCCGGTCTTGGCCGCGTAGGTGAGCCGGATAACGCGTCCGTCGGTGAGCCTTATGCGGGCCGCGCCTTGTATATGCACGAAGAAGGCATCGACCGGGTCGGCGAGCCAGACCAGTTCCAGCCCGCGCCCCTCGAGCGCGCCGGCGGCGATTGCCGCGCGGTCGGCATATTCGCTGAGGCCGTCCGCGGTGTTGCGGGCGAAGCGCATGGCGGGGTCGATGCCGGGTGGCGGGTTCGTCTGGTCGAATTCGACGAGGTCGTCCGGCACGGCGTGAAGCGGCACCGTGAACGCCGCCGTACGGGTCAGCGACCCCGCAACCTCCGGCTCGTAATAGCCGGTGAAGAAGCCGCGTCCGCTGGCCGGCACGACCTCGTGCGGCCGGAATGCCGTCTCGAAAAAGGCGCGCGCCTCCCGGTCCGACAGCGTGTCGGGAAGCGCGGCGGCGCGCGCCAGCGCTGCCGCAAGCGCCGCGGCGTCGATGCCGATGGCACGTTGTTTCGGCGGATGTTCGTTGAGGACCGCGGCGCTTCGGCGAAACGCGGCGAAGGCGGCCGCATGGTCGTCGCGGCGCCAGCCGGGCAAGTCGGAGAATGCGAGTGGGAGAAGGCGCCCCGGAGGGTCTGCGCTGCCGGCGTCTGTCGTATCGCCCATCTGAGCGCGCGCGCCCCGCGTCGCCTGGCCGCCTACTCGACCGATTCCGTCGCCACCAGCTTCCAGTTCGGATCGCGCGAGGTCGCGTCGCGCTCGAATGTCCAGATGTCGGTCACGTCGCCGACATGCGCCGGATCGCCATCGACGACCTTGCCGCTCTTGTCGCGCGTCGCCGAAACCAGCTTCGACAGAAAGCGCACGGTCACCTGCACCGTTGAAGCCTTGACGCCGGCATTGGTGATTTCGGCCTTGTCGATGCCGACGAACTTGAACTCGATGGTCTCGCCACGCCCCTCGCGCTCGGTGATGGCAGTGACGAAGCCGTCATAGACCTCGCGGCTGAGCAGCTGCTTCAGCGTCTTGCGGTCGCCGTCGGCGAAGGCGGTCACCACCATCTCGTAGGCGCCCTTGGCACCGGACAGGAAGCCGTCGGGGTCGAACGAGCGGTCGGCCGCGGTTACTGTTTTCAGCGCCTCGTGCAGGCTGGTTCCGGCCGGCGCGATGGTCTTGATGCGCTCGTCGGTGCCAGCGACATCGGGCCCGGTGATCTCGGGGGGCGCTCGCCGCGAGGTCAGGTCGACGATCTTGTCGCCGGGCCGGGCCTGGGGCGCCGGACGGCGCGAATAGGGGTCGAATGGCGGCCGCTCGTTGCCGGTTCGCCGGCCCAGGACATTGCGCAGCCGCAGGAACACGACGACTGCGACGACAAGGAAGATGATTGTAGTGATGTCCATGAAGCTGTTCATGTTTTCGCGGCGTCTCGACCCTGGACGCGGGTCACTTTGCACGAAATCCGGAGTGAAAGCGATCTCAACAATGTAGGTAACCCTGCCGCCCGTTGCGAGTCGGGTCCGCGCTTGTAAGACCCGCGCCCCCATGTTAGCCCACCCGCGGCTCGGGAAGGGGCGGTAACGCAGGAGTATTTGATGGCCGACGACGTCAGCAATGGTCAACAGGCGCCGAGCGGCGGGACGCCGACCGTGGGGGTCGTGGCCCAGTATCTGAAGGATTTTTCCTTCGAGAATCCGGCCGCTCCCGAGAGCCTGCGCGGACGCGCCAAGGCGCCGGACATCAACGTCCAGGTCGGCGTCCAGCCGCGCCAGCACGGCGACAGCGGTGGCGTCGAGATCGAGCTGCGGGTCGATGTCCGCGCGACGGATGGCGAGGAAGTGATTTTCGCCATCGAGCTGGTTTATGCCGGCCTTTTCCGCCTGACCAATGCCACCCAGGAGAACCTGGAGCCGCTCATGATGATCGAGTGTCCGCGCCTGTTGTTCCCCTTCGCCCGCCAGATCATCGCCGATGCCAGCCGCAATGGAGGTTTCCCGCCGCTGCTCCTCGATCCGATCGATTTCGTTGGCCTCTACCGCCAGCGCATGGCGGGTAACACGGCCGGGATCACGACCGGCCGCGCGGCGCCCACGAACGGCTAGCGCCGGTCGACTTCCGCCTCAGATCGTAAATCCGGCCGCGCGCGCCAGGTCGCGGAGCGACGTGGCCGGCCGCGGCCCGATGTGGCCGATGACCTCCGATGCCGCCAGCGTGCCCAGCCGGCCGGCGTCGGCGAGCGCCATGCCGCGGGCGACCCCGAACAAAAACCCGGACGCAAACAGATCGCCCGCGCCGGTGAGGTCCGCCAGCGTCTCGACCGGCGTCGCCGGCGCGCGGACGATCGCGTCGGCCGTCACCACCAGCGCACCTTCGGCGCCGATGGTGACCGCCGCCAGCGCGCAGTCGGTGCGCAGTGCCGCGACGGCGGTGTCGACGTCGGCTGTCTCGTAGAGCGAGCGCAGTTCCGAGTCGTTGGCGAGCAGGATGTCGACCGTCTTCGAGCGGATCAGGTCGAGGAACTCCGCCCGGTAGCGGTCGACGCAAAACGCGTCGGAAAGCGTCAGCGACACCTTGCGGCCGGCGGCGTGGGCGATCTCGGCGGCGCGCCGGAACGCTTTCTTGGCTTCCGGCGGATCCCACAGATAGCCTTCGAGATAAGTGATCGCCGCCCGGCCGACGACCTGCGGGTCGATGTCGTCGGGCCCCAGCGCCTGGCACGCGCCGAGATAGGTGTTCATCGTGCGCTCGCCGTCGGGCGTGATCAGGATCATGGAGCGGGCCGTCGGCGCGCCATCGGCCAGCGGCGGCGTCTCGAAATGGACGCCGGTAGCGTGCATGTCGTGGCGATAGATGACGCCGAACGCGTCGTCGGCGACCTTGCCGATGAAGGCGGCGCGCCCGCCGAGCGAGGCGACGCCGGCGGTGGTGTTGCCGGCCGACCCGCCCGAGGCTTCGATCGCCGGACCCATGTGCTGGTAGAGCGTATCGGCGCGTTCCGTATCGATCAGGTGCATGGAGCCCTTCGACAGGCCCTCCTTGACCAGGAAGTCGTCCTCGGTGCTGGCGAGAATGTCGACGATCGCGTTGCCGATGCCGAGCACGTCGAAGTCGGGTTGTGCCATGAAGCCTGCGGATTTTCTGGGAAACGGGCGCGGCGACTATAGCCAGCGGGAAGTGTCGTGCAACCGCCGGGCCTTCAGACGGTTTTGGCCGGATAGCGGCAGAGATCGGCGATGAGGCAATGCGGGCATTCGGGCTTGCGCGCCTTGCACACGTAGCGTCCATGCAGGATCAGCCAGTGATGCGCGTGCGCCTTGAACTGGTCGGGGACGCGTTTCTCCAGTGCCAGTTCGACGGCCAGGGGATCGCGTCCGGGCGCGATGCCGGTGCGGTTGCTGACGCGGAAGATGTGCGTGTCGACCGCCATGGTCGGCTGGCCGAAGGCGACGTTGAGAACCACGTTGGCGGTCTTGCGGCCGACGCCGGGCAGCGTCTCCAGCGCCTCGCGCGTGCGCGGCACCTCGCCGCCAAAGTCGGCGATGAGCTTGCGGGACAGCGCGACGACGTTGTGCGCCTTGGTGCGGAAGAGACCGATGGTGCGGATGAGGTCCGTCACCTTGGCCTCGCCAAGGGCCACCATCTTGGCCGGTGTGTCGGCGCGGGCGAACAGGGCGGGCGTCGCCTTGTTGACGCCGGCGTCGGTCGCCTGCGCCGACAGCACCACCGCGATCAGCAGTGTGTACGGGCTCGAATAGTGCAACTCGCTCTTCGGGTCTGGCTCGGCCTTGGCGAAACGGCGGAAGATCTCCGCGATCTCGGCTGGGGAAAGACGTCCCCCCGTCGCGGCTTTGCGCTTCACGGGCGCACGTCGCGCCGGGCTTGTCGCCGCCTTCATCCGACGGTTCCCGTCGCTTCGATCCGCTCCAACCCGCTGCGACCATCCGTACGCATTGCCCGCCTCGCGACTTTCCCGAAGGCCCCTCTATAATGTCCGCCATGGTCGCCGCCAATGATGCCGATACGCCCGGAGAACCGCTGGTCTTCTCAGCGGTGCTGCGGCCGTACCGATCGTTGAGCCCACGCGGCTTCGGCCTGCTGATGGCCGCCATCGCGCTCTGCTCGTTCGCCGTCGGGCTCGCCTTCTGGCTGATGGGCGCCTGGCCGGTGGTCGGCTTCTGCGGCCTCGACGTGCTCCTGATCCAGATCGCCTTCCGCCTGAACTATCGCTCGGCGCGGGCGGCCGAAGAGATCAGCCTCACGCGCGAGCGGCTGTCGGTGACCAAGATCTCGCCGCGCGGCGTGGCGACGGAGACCGGCTTCAACCCCTATTGGGCGCGGCTGGAGATTGACCGTCATCCGGAGGTCGGCGTGACGGCGCTCCGCATCGCCTCGCATGGCGCCCGCCTGGTTATCGGCGCCTTCCTGCCGCCCTCCGAGCGCGAGAGTTTCGCCGCCGCCTTTTCGGCGGCCCTGGCGAAGGTACGCGGCCCCGGCGCCTGATCGGGGCATGCAAGAATCGGGTGGGAAGGACCACCCGCGGCGACTACATCCCGGCTATTCTTCTGGAGGAACCCGCGATGGACCTTGCCACCATGACCGCACATCCGGCCGCCCATGCCCGCCCACGCCCGGTCGAAGCCCGCGTGCCCGACTACGAAATCGTTCGCCGCGCCATCGAGTTCATATCGCGGCGCTGGCGCGAGCAGCCGTCGCTGGAGCGCATCGCCGGCCATGTCGGCCTGAAGCCGCTCGCCTTGCAGCGCCTGTTCACGCGCTGGGCGGGCCTCTCGCCGAAGGGCTTCGTGCAGGCGCTGACCCTCGATCATGCCCGCTCGCTGCTGGCCGATTCAGCTTCGGTTCTCGACGCGACCTATGAGGTCGGCCTGTCGGGCCCCGGCCGGCTGCACGATCTGTTCGTGACGCACGAGGCCATGACACCCGGCGCCTACAAGGCGCGCGGCGAGGGCATCGAAATGCGCTACGGCTTCCATGCCTCGCCCTTCGGCAACGCGCTGGTCATGACCACCGAGCACGGCCTCGCCGGTATCGCCTTCGCCGATCCCGGCGGCGAGGCGGCGGCGCTCGCTGACATGAAGAGCCGTTGGCCGCGCGCCACCTATGTGGAAGATCGCGTCGGCACCGAAGGCACCGCCCGCCGCATCTTCGATCCGGCGACCTGGCGGCCCGACCGGCCGCTGCGGATCGTCATGATCGGCAGCGACTTCGAACTGAGTGTCTGGGAGACGCTGCTCAAGCTGCCGCTCGGCGCCGCCACCACCTATTCCGACATCGCCGCCCATATCGGCCGGCCGAGCGCGGCACGCGCCGTCGGCACGGCCGTCGGCCGCAACCCGATCTCCTTCGTCATCCCGTGCCACCGCGTGCTCGGCAAGGGTGGCGGCCTGTGCGGCTACCATTGGGGGCTGACCCGGAAGAAGGCGATCCTCGGCTGGGAGGCGGGCGTCGCCGGTCAGGCAGAGGCCTAAAATATAGTTGCCATAGTCAACGAAAATGTTGACTATGGCAATCAATGCAGCCCGTTGCGACCCCGACCATCGACGCCATCCGGCGATTCAACCGCTTCTACACGCGGCGGATCGGCGTACTCGACGAGCATCTGGCCGGTAGCCGGTTTTCGCTGGCGGAAGCCCGGCTTCTCTACGAACTCGTCCACCGCGAGGGCGCGGCCGCGGCCGACCTTGCACGCGATCTCGGCCTCGATCCGGGCTATCTGAGCCGCGTGCTGCGCGGCCTCGAGACCGCCGGGCTGGTGAGCCGCGAACCATCGCCGAGCGACGGTCGCCGCGCCACGATCGCGCTCACCGCGGCCGGGCGGGAGGCCTTCGGGCCGCTCGAGCGTCAGTCGCGGGATGCGGTGGCGGCGATGCTGGCGCCGCTCGGCATGCACGATCGCACGCGGCTTCTGACTGCCATGACCACCGTCGAAGCGCTCCTTGCCGACGCGCCGCGCGCCCCGCCGTCGATTGTTCTCCGTCGCCATCGGACCGGCGACACCGGCTGGATCGCGCACCGGCAGGGCAAGCTCTACGCCGAGGAATATGGCTGGGACGAAACCTACGAGGCGCTGGTTGCCGAAATTCTCGCCGGCTTCGTCAGGAATTTCGACGAGGCGCGCGAGCGCGCCTGGATCGCCGAGACGGATGGCGCCGTGGTCGGGTCGGTGTTTGTCGTCAGGCAGGACGACGCGGTCGCCAAGCTGCGTCTTCTCTATGTCGAGCCGGCCGCGCGCGGTCTCGGTCTTGGTGCGCGGCTTGTCGATGAATGCATCGCCTTCGCCCGCGAGAAGGGCTACCGGACGCTGACGCTGTGGACCAACGACATCCTCGTCGCCGCGCGCCGCATTTACGAGGCAGCCGGCTTCCGCCTCGTTGCGCAGGACCGCCACCACAGCTTCGGCAAGGATCTCATCGGCCAGACCTGGGAACTGACGCTCTAGCTTCAGCCGTCGAGCACGTCCTTGCTGGCGACGGTCGAGTCGGCGTTCAGCCGGTAGATCACCGGCACGCCTGTGGCGAGTTCGAGCTTCACCACCTCGTCCGGCGTCAGGCCGTCGAGCGCCATGATGAGCGCGCGCAGCGAATTGCCATGGGCCGAGATCAGAACGCCCTCGCCGCGCATGACGTGCGGCTGAATCTCGTGGATGTAGTACGGCCAGACGCGCGCGCCGGTGTCGCGCAGCGATTCGCCGCCGGGCGGCGCGGTGGCATAGGAACGCCGCCAGACGTGCACCTGTTCCTCGCCCCATTTCTTGCGCGCGTCATCCTTGTTGAGGCCGGAGAGGTCGCCGTAGTCGCGCTCGTTCAGCGCCTGATCGCGGGTGATCGGCAGGCCGGTCTGGCCGAGTTCATCGAGCATCAGGTCGAGCGTGCGCTGCGCGCGCTTGAGCGCCGATGTATAGGTCACGTTGAAGGTCAGTCCCTTCGCCTTCAGCTTGCGCCCGGCGCTCTTCGCCTCGTCGATCCCCTGCGGCGTCAGGTCAACGTCCCGCCAGCCGGTGAAGAGGTTTTTCAGGTTCCATTCGCTCTGTCCGTGGCGGACGAGGACAAGCAGGCGATCCATTTCTGATTGCATCTCCGGATGAATCTAGGCGCCGGATGGCCGGCGCCGGACGAGGAACCGGTTGACGGTCCACGTCAGTAGAAGGACGAGGAGCAGGACGTCGGCAACCATACTCGCTGCACTCTTGGCGACCGTCCAGCGGCTGGAGACCTCAACCACGTCTGGCGTGAGTTCGTTCGGCCCAAGGTTGAGCATCGTCGCGACCGCGCCGTTCTCCAGGTAGTCGAATACCGCACCGGGGATCGCGATCAAAGCCAGAACCCATCGCCAACCGCCCCAGCGCGCCGGCGCCAGCAGATAGATTGCAAAGAACAAGGTCGCGCTCATGAGCGCCGGGTAGAAGAGGTCGAGCCTCTGCTGGATGTCGAGATAGAAGGCTTTGCCGTCCGCGTTCAGAGCCGTCAGGAAGGCTTTGGCGTCGTCATAGGAATAGCCGGTTGGGCGGATGTCGAAGGGCGTCAGGCCGCCGGCGGCGCGCGATATCACTGGCAGCGACCAGCCGACGATCGCCGCGTAGAGCGCCACTGCGATAGCGAAGAGAACCCAGAAGGCAATCGAGCGCCCCGCCATCGCGATCCCAACTCAGGCGAGCCCCAGCACGTCCATCATGGAGTAGAGCCCGGGCTTGCGGTTGTGCGCCCACAGCGCTGCCTTGACCGCGCCGCGCGCGAACAGCGCGCGGTCGCTGGCCTTGTGGGTCAGTTCGATGGTCTCGCCGTCGCCGGCGAGGATGACGCTGTGTTCGCCGATCACCGATCCACCGCGCAGCGTCGCGAAACCGATGTCGCCGCGCCTGCGCGCCCCCGGATGTCCGTCGCGCACGCGCACCGAATGGCGATCGAGGTCGATGCCGCGGCCCTCTGCCGCGGCGCGGCCGAGCATCAACGCGGTGCCTGACGGCGCATCGACCTTGGAGCGGTGGTGCATTTCCAGCACCTCGATATCGAAATCGGCGTCGAGCGCCTTCGCCGCCTGTCTGACCAGAACCGCGAGCAGGTTGACGCCAAGGCTCATGTTGCCCGACCTGACGATGGGTGCGTGGCGCGACGCGGCGTCGATTTTCTTGTCGTCGTCTGCCGAGAGACCGGTCGTGCCGATGATGTGGGCGATGCGCGCCTGTGCGGCGAGTTCGGTGAAAGCGACCGTTGCCGGCGGCACCGTGAAATCGAGCACGCCATCAGCCCTGGCGAACACCGGCAGCGGATCGGCGGTCACCGGCACGCCCAGCTCGCCGACGCCGGCGAGCAGGCCGGCGTCCCTGCCGATTTCCGGCGCGCCGTCGCGTTCGACCGCGCCGGCCAGCGTCACGCCCTCGCTCTCCGCGACGATGCGCACGAGCGTCCGCCCCATGCGTCCGGCCGCGCCGACGACGATCAGCCTCATGTCGGTCATGTGCGCTCCGGGTCAGGGTTGGGCGCCGTCATAGCCTTCGATGACGATGAGGTCAAAATCGGCGCCGCCGGCGCGCGTGGCCTTGGCGCGCTGGTATTCGGCCGAATGGTAGCAGTCGACCGCTGCCTGATAGCTCGGAAACTCGATCACCACATTGCGCGGCTTCGAACGGCCTTCCGGGTTCTCGAAGGTGCCGCCGCGCACGAGGAAGCGGCCCTGGAACTTGTGCAGCGCCTCGGCGTTGGCCACCCGATAGGCCTCGTATTTTGCCGGGTCGGTGACGTCTACGCGGGCGATCCAGTATCCCTTGGGCATGCGTTGGTTCTGCCTTCTTCTTCTTGCCGCCCCGCCACGCTAAACGACGGTCCGTCAGTCCGCCAGTCTGCCGGCCAGGTCGACCAGTTGCCGGCAGACCGCCTTGAGCAGATTTGCCCGCGCCTCGTCGAGGAGTTCGCCGGATTCGCTGAAGGCCTCCTGCGCGCGGGAGATTTCGATCTTCTCCGGCACCATGATGCCGCGCACCGCCGTGGTCAGCACCTTGCGCAGGTCGAGCAGTGCGCGCGCGCCACCGATCAGGCCATCCGAGGTGCTGCCGACGGCGTAGACCTTATGGCGGTAGGGGATCGTGCCGGTGTGCCGATGGCGGCTCACCCAGTCGAGCGCATTCTTGAGGAGCGGCGGCAGGGAGTGATTGTACTCGGGCGTGGAAATGAACACGCCGCGGTTGGCCGCGATCAGCTTGGCGAGCCGGGTGGCGTTCTCCGGGATTCCCTTGTCGCCTTCGAGGTCGCCGTCGAAGATCGGCAACGGATAATCGGCGAGCGAGATATGCGTCACGTCGGCGTCGACGAGTGACAGTTCCTTGGCGGCAAGCGCCGCCAGCTTCGCTGACAGGGCGCCGGAGCGGATCGAGCCGGCGAAGACGAGAATGCTGGTTGCCATCGAGGCTCCCCAAACTTCCCAGATCGATCAGGGTTATAGGGGAGGCGCCACGATCCGCCAGCGAAACTGAACCTTTCGGGTGGCGCGATCGAAGGCAAACAGATTGCCGCCCGTTGTCGGCTGGAAGTGTTCACGCGAAATCGGCAGGCCGGCGAGGTGGCAGAGAAGCAGCGTTCCGACCCGACCGTATCCGACGATCAGCACGTCGCCGTTGTCGGTGTGGGTGGTCAGGTCGTCGTCGACCGCCGCCACGATGCGCCGCTGCGCGTCGGCGGCCGTTTGCCAGCCCGGCCGTGCGCAGGAGCCGGGGTTGGCAAAGAAATCGTCGACCGTCTTGTTGAGTTCGGCCACCGACAGGAACTCGGTCAGCGGCCGGTCGCTGTCGTCGAAGCGCGGGTTCACATCCACCGGCAGGCCGCGCCGGTTGGCGAATAGCCCGGCCGCTTCGATGATGCGGTTCTCGCTCGAGGAGACGATGCGGGTGACCCGCGCCATCCACGAGGCGCCGGTTACCCGCAGGATGCGCGCCCGACCCTCATCGGACAAACGCCAGTCGCGCACCGGAATCGCGGGATCGACGCGAATCTGCGTGTGCGTGAAATAGTAGACGACCGCCACAAGCTAGCCCCTCCCGAGGAATTTCTTTTTGTGGTCCGGCGCCACGATAGTGCCGAACGCCTGCCCGTGGGAGGTCTACCAGCAACCGTTGCTCGTGGCTCGCGCTAACGTGACCAAGAAATAGGCACGACCCTGTCAGAAATCGCGAGGAAACCACCGTGGACGCGCCGCAATAGGACGACGTCAGACCCGCCGGTAGACCCAGACCCGAGCCGGCGGCATGTTCATCCAAACCATGGCGATCCGCTCGACGGTGAATCGTCCCGGCACCGCCGGCACCGGCGGCCCGAAGCCATAGGAGAACTGGACAAGTCCGCCGCCGGGCAGCACCCGGTCGAGCGCCGATGCGATCAGCGCCACGCGCGCCTCGGCCGGCCGGTTGAGGAGGGGCAGGCTGGAGATGACCGCCGCATACGGTCCCGCCAGTCCCGGCGGCAGCGCCATGGCGAGGTCGTAGGCGTCTCCCTCGACCACGTTGAGGCCACGGAACCGCTCGACGAGAAGCGCGCAGAAATCGGGATTGTATTCGACGGCGACGATGCGCTCCGCCGCGACGCCGCGTTCGACCAGCGCCGCGGTAACCGGACCGGTGCCGGGGCCGAGTTCCAGCACCGGCCAGCGGCTGTCCGGCTCGACCAGCGCCGCCATGGCGCGCGCCAGCGCCTTGCCGGACGGGCTGACCGCGCCGGTGAGCACCGGCTTGCGCAACCAGGTGCGGAAGAATCGGAAACCGTCAGCCACGCCAGCGCCTCGCGCGCGACGAAGCAACGGCCGAAATCATCCGCCGAGACCTTCGAGGAAATCGCGAACGCGGGCGAAGAAGCCGGTCGATTCCGGATTGTTCTCGGCCGAGGACACCTGCTCGAACTCCTGAAGGAGTTCGCGCTGCCGGCGGGTCAGGTTCTGCGGCGTCTCGACCGCGACCTGGATATACATGTCGCCGACGCGGCCCGAGCGCAGCACCGGCATGCCCTTGCCCTTGAGGCGGAACTGCTTGCCGGTCTGGGTGCCTTCCGGAACCTTCACGCGCGTCTTGCCGCCCTCGATGGTCGGCACCTGGAACTCGCCGCCGAGCGCCGCCGTGGTCACCGACACCGGCACGCGGCAGAAGATGTCGGCGCCGTCGCGCTGGAAGAAGGCGTGCGGCTTGATCGACAGGAAGATGTAGAGGTCGCCGGCCGGTCCGCCGCGCAGGCCCGCTTCGCCTTCGCCGGCCAGCCGGATGCGCGTTCCATCCTCGATGCCCGATGGAATGTTGACCGACAGCTTGCGCTCCTCGGTCACGCGGCCGGCGCCCTGGCACTCCAGGCAAGGATCGGAGATGACCGAGCCGCGTCCCTGGCAGGTCGGGCAGGTGCGCTCGATCGAGAAGAAGCCCTGTGCCGAACGCACGCGGCCGTGGCCTTCGCAACTCGGGCAGGTCTTCGGCGCCGAGCCGGGCTTTGAGCCGCTGCCCGAACAGGTCTTGCAGGTGACCTTGGTCGGCACTTCGATCGCCGCTGTCTTGCCGGCGTAGGCTTCCTCCAGCGAGATCTCCATGTTGTAGCGGAGATCGGCGCCGGCCTCGCGTCCGCCGCGGTTTCCGCCGCCGCCGCGCCGCGCGCCGCCCATCATGTCGCCGAAGATGTTGTCGAAAATATCCGACATGGAGGCGGAGAAATCGGGATTGAAGCCGGCCGGGCCACCAGCGCCGTTCTCGAAGGCGGCGTGGCCGTAGCGGTCATAGGCGGCGCGCTTCTGAGGGTCCTTCAGGCACTCGTAGGCGGCGCTGACTTCCTTGAATTTGACTTCCGCCGTCTGGTCGCCGGGATTGCGGTCCGGGTGAAACTGCATGGCGAGCTTGCGGAAGGCACTCTTCAGCGTCTTGTCATCCGCCGTGCGGGTGACGCCGAGCACCTCGTAGAAATCAGCGCGCGCGGTGGCCATCAGCGCAATCCACGCCGAGCCGGACGCGCCGGGCGGCGCGCGCGGTCATGGCCGTCGTCGGGAATGGATTGCATCTGGAAAGAATCGCGCCCGCAAAAGATGTGAAACATTCACTACCCTCAGCGTCATCCCGGCGAAAGCCGGAATCCATCCCTGCCAACAGCCTTGCTGCCTTCCGGTCATGGGCCCCGGCCCGATGGCCGAGGCAACGGTACGCTTTTAACAAGACCGGGACCGGGCGTTGCCGCCCGGCCCCGAATGCGAAATTCCCCGGCCTCAGGCCGACTTCTTCTTGTCGTCGTCGACTTCCTCGAAGTCGGCGTCGACCACATCTTCGTTCTTGGCTTCGCCACCGGTGGCATCGCCGTCGCCGCCGCCTTCGGCGCCACCCTGGCTGGCCGCGTACATCGCCTCGCCGAGCTTCATGGAAGCCTGCGCCAGCGCCGTGGTCTTGGCCTGGATGGCTTCGGCGTCCTCGCCTTCCATCGCGGTCTTCAACTCGGCCACCGCCGCCTCGATCGCCGACTTGTCGGCTTCGGAGACCTTGTCGCCATAGTCCGCCAGCGACTTCTCGGTCGAATGGACGAGCGCTTCGCCGTGATTCTTGGCCTCGACGACGGCACGCTTCTCCTTGTCCTCGGCGGCATGGGCCTCGGCGTCCTTGACCATCTTCTCGATGTCCGCGTCGGAAAGGCCGCCGGACGCCTGGATGCGGATCTGCTGCTCCTTGCCGGTACCCTTGTCCTTGGCCGACACGTTGACGATGCCGTTGGCGTCGATATCGAAGGTGACCTCGATCTGCGGCACGCCGCGCGGCGCCGGCGGAATGCCGACCAGATCGAACTGGCCGAGGATCTTGTTGTCGGCCGCCATCTCGCGCTCGCCCTGGAAGACGCGGATGGTCACCGCGCTCTGCCCGTCCTCGGCGGTCGAGAACACCTGGCCCTTCTTGGTCGGGATGGTGGTGTTGCGGTCGATCAGGCGCGTGAACACGCCGCCCAGCGTCTCGATGCCGAGCGACAGCGGCGTCACGTCGAGGAGCAGCACGTCCTTGACGTCGCCCTGCAGCACGCCCGCCTGGATGGCGGCGCCGATGGCGACCACCTCGTCCGGGTTGACGCCCTTGTGGGGCTCCTTGCCGAAGAAGCTCTTCACGACTTCCTGGACCTTCGGCATGCGGGTCATGCCGCCGACCAGCACCACTTCCTGGATTTCGCCGGCGGTGAGGCCGGCGTCCTTGAGCGCCGCCTTGCACGGGCCGACGGTCTTCTGGATGAGGTCGTCGACCAGCGCCTCGAACTTGGCGCGCGTCAGCTTCATGGTCAGGTGCTTCGGACCGGACGCATCGGCGGTGATGAAGGGCAGATTGATCTCGGTCTGGGTCGCGCTCGACAGCTCGATCTTCGCCTTCTCGGCGGCTTCCTTGAGCCGCTGCAGCGCCAGCTTGTCGCCGCGCAGGTCGATGCCCTGGTCCTTCTTGAATTCGTCGGCGAGGTAGTTGACCAGACGCATGTCGAAGTCTTCGCCACCCAGGAAGGTATCACCGTTGGTCGACTTCACCTCGAAGACGCCGTCGCCGATCTCCAGAACGGAGATATCGAAGGTGCCGCCGCCGAGGTCATAGACCGCGATCGTCTTGCCTTCCTTCTTGTCGAGGCCGTAGGCGAGCGCCGCAGCCGTCGGCTCGTTGATGATGCGCAGAACTTCGAGGCCGGCGATCTTGCCGGCATCCTTGGTCGCCTGGCGCTGGGCGTCGTTGAAATAGGCGGGAACGGTGATCACCGCCTGCTCGACCTTGGAGCCGAGATAGGCCTCCGCGGTCTCCTTCATCTTCTGCAGGATGAAGGCCGAAATCTGCGAGGGCGAATATTTCTGGTCGTCAGCCTCGAGCCAGGCGTCGCCGTTCGGCGCCTTGACGATCTTGTAGGGGACGAGTTCCTTGTCCTTGCCGACCATCGGGTCGTCGTAGCGGCGGCCGATCAGGCGCTTCACCGCGAAGAACGTATGCTCGGGGTTGGTGACCGCCTGGCGCTTGGCCGGCTGGCCGACCAGCCGCTCGCCCTCGTCGGTGAACGCGACGATGGACGGGGTCGTCCGCTGTCCCTCGGAATTCTCGATAACTTTCGCGTTCTTGCCATCCATGACCGCGACACACGAATTGGTCGTGCCGAGGTCGATGCCAATAACCTTTGCCATGTCTTTCTCCTTGCGGCAGACCGGGCAGGTCCATAAGGCCCCCGGCCGGTCCCCTTCTGTCGATGCCCAAATACATGTCGCGGCCCGAATCGGCAAAAGCCAAAGGGCGCGAGGGTTCCGGCCGTATATAAGAAGGGGTCAAATCGGCCGCAAGCCTAGAAAATCCGGGCGCACGGCTTGTTTGCCGGCTGCGCTCCGCAAGGGGTCGCCGATATGCTAGATTCCCGTCCGTGTCGGGTTGCGTGCGCGTCGGCGACCCACCTTCGCACCGGGGCGGCTTGCCTTCAAAAATGAGGTGCGAGGAGGAATGACATGTCGGCGACAATCATCAATCTGATCATCCAGTTGATCGCGGGTGCCGTGGGTGGAAACGCGATCGGTTCGGCTATGAAGAACATGAGCCTGGGCACGACCGGCAACACCGTCGCCGGTGCGGTTGGCGGAGTCGGCGGCGGCTGGATTCTCCAGATGCTGATCCCGATGCTTCAGGGCACCGGCGGCGTCGATATCGGATCGATCGTCGGGCAACTGGTCGGGGGTGGCGTCGGCGGCGCGGTGCTCACAGCCATCATCGGCATGGTCAAGAACAGCATGGCGAAGGCCTGAGCCGCAGCGTTTCCCGCGGCGCGGTCGTACCGCGCCGTGGGTGGCGGCAGTTTCCGCCGGCAAGAATGCATGACGCCGCGCGCCGTCCACCGTTCAGGGAACCGCCACCTCGGCGGGGCGCGGCGCCGCCTTTGCCTCACTGTGTGCTGCCGCGATCGCCGCGGCCGGGTCGCTGTCGGCCTGATCGGGGCTCGGAAAGAGGTCGCTGAACGGCACCGAGCGGCCGCTGTCCTGCACCACGCGGACGTGGAATCGTCTCAGCCGTCGCGGCTCAGGCACGCCGCAGGCATGGGCGATCATCTCCACCTCCCGGCGGATGGCGTCGCAGTAGCTTGCCACCCGCACGGCTTTGTCGGCGGGATGGAGACCGCGCTGCAGGCGCGGATTGTGCGTGGTAACGCCGGTCGGACAGGTATTCTTGTTGCACTTCAGGGCCTGGATGCAGCCGAGTGAGAACATGAACCCGCGGGCGCTGACGACGAAGTCGGCGCCGGCGCACAGCGCCCAGGCTACCCCGGCCGGTGTCACGAATTTGCCCGAGGCAATCAGTCTGACCCGTTCCTTCATGCCGTGCCGCTTGCGGATGTCGTCGACCATCGGCAGCGACTCGCGGATCGGCAGGCCGACATTGTCGATCAGCGGCATCGGCGCCGCGCCGGTGCCGCCATCGCCGGAATCGATGGTGATGAAGTCGGGGGCGCTCTCCTGTCCGCGCCGCTCGACTTCCACGAACAGGGCATCGATCCAGCCATACGCGCCGATGACGCATTTGAAACCGACCGGCTTGCCGGTGATGTCGCGGACGCGCGCGACGGCGTCGAGCAATTCGCCGATCGAGGCAATATCCGGATGCCGGTTCGGCGAGATGGAATCCTGACCGGCCGGAATGCCACGAATCGCGGCGATTTCAGGCGTCACCTTGGCGGCTGGCAAAATGCCGCCCTTGCCGGGCTTCGCCCCCTGCGAAAGCTTGATCTCGAACATCCTGATGCGCCGGTCGGAGGCGAGCGCCTTGAGGCGTTGCTCCGACAGACAGCCATCGGCGTCGCGCACGCCATACTTGGCCGTGCCGATCTGGAAAACGATGTCGCAGTCGCCCTCCAGATGATAGGGAGCCAGCCCACCTTCACC
Organism: uncultured Alphaproteobacteria bacterium; assembly: GCA_963781775.1. Lineage (GTDB taxonomy): Bacteria > Pseudomonadota > Alphaproteobacteria > Rhizobiales > Kaistiaceae > CAVSRC01. Next base: position 87,696 of record CAWAHE010000030.1, read on the forward strand.
TGTGTTGAGCCAGCAGCCCGCCAGCGCCGCGCCCTTGGACAGGGCCTGCACCGCCGGCTTCGAAATCGCGCCGTAGCTCATGCCGGAGATGTTGAAGAAGGACGGCGCCGCATAGGGCTCGCGGCAATAGGGGCCGATCAGCATCGCTTCGGTTTCGGCGCGGTCGCTGTGCAGCGTCGGAAACGGGCAGTTTACGAAGATCGGCGTCCCCGGCGGCGTCAGCGTCTTGGTCGAGCCGAAGGCGACGGTGTTGTCCGCCCCCTTGGCGGCGCGGTAGGCCCATTGCCGTTCGGCGCGGTTGAACGGCATTTCCTCGCGATCCATGGCGAAGAAGTATTGCCGGAAGAACTCGCCGAGCGTGATGAAGATGTCCCGGAAGCGGCCGACGACCGGATAGTTGTGGCGAACCGCGTCGCGGTGCTGCGTGGCGTCGAGGACGAAGACGATGATGACGACGGCAAATGCGAGGCCGACGACGAACACGAACAGCGTCGACAGGAGATCGAGCGCGGCGGCCACCGGTCCTGGTATGAGCGAGTCCATGGAGCTATCTCCCGGGCGGGCACGAAGGGCCCGGGGGGAACCTTGACCCATGAATTCTCGAAAGCCAGCAGCTCGCGCGGAATCTCCCGCAGGTTTGATCCACCGGCCCTATTGGCGTGAAGACGAGCAGTGTTCCGCTCTCGAAGCCGTGATGGAAGCGGCCGAATCCGCGCCTTTCTTCACGCCGACCATGCCGAAGACCGGCAAGCCGTTCTCCGTCCGTATGACCAATCTGGGGCCGCTCGGCTGGGTCTCGGACCGCGATGGCGGCTACCGGTATCAGCCGACCCATCCGCTCACCGGCAAACCGTGGCCGCCGATCCCGGACATGGTTCTGGCCGTCTGGCGGGAGGTCGCCTCCTATCCGCACGATCCCGAGGCCTGCCTGGTCAATTTCTATGAGCCGGGCGCGCGCATGGGCCTGCATCAGGACCGCGACGAGCAGGATTTCGACGCGCCTGTGGTGTCGATCTCGCTCGGCGACACCTGCCTGTTCCGCATCGGCGGCACGGCGCGCGGCGGCCCGACCCGGTCGCTGAAGCTGGTCTCCGGCGATGTCGTCGTCCTCGGCGGCGCCTCCCGTCTCGCCTTCCACGGCGTCGACCGAATCTATTCCGGCACCTCGACGCTGCTCCGCGACTGGTTCCCCGCGGGCGGCCGCATCAACCTGACGCTGAGGCGCGTGACGAAGCCGCCCGGCTGACCGGGCTTCGGACGGCATCAAGACGCCATCCGACGCGCGGCACAGTCGCCCCGTAACGTGACTGTCACGAACCGCCCCTAACTACGGATGCGGGAGTTTTGGTCATGGACGCAAACACAGATCTGTTGACGCGGGCGCGCGAAGCGCTCGGCGAGGTCGTCGCGCTCCGGTGCGCTGTCGCGGAGGAGGGGCGCGAGGTCTTCCGGGCCTGGCATCGTGGCATAGCCCGGGGCGCTTTTGCCCCGAGCGCGCTCAATTTCGCCCACTACCTCGCCGTCCGCCACCGCGACCTGAGGCCGCTCCAGCGCAAGCTGATGGCGCTCGGTGTTTCCTCGCTCGGCCGCCTCGAAGGGCGCGTGCTTGCCTCGCTCGACGCCGTCGCCGCAGCGCTGGCCGCGCTCGCCGGCGAGGCCGGACCGCGACCGCCCTCCGCGCGGCAATTCTTCCGCGGCGAGGCGCGGCTGGCCGCCAACGCCGCCGAAGGCTTCGGCCCGCCGCATCGCGGCCGTATCGGCCGCATCATGGTGACGCTAGCCACCGAAGCCGCCGACGATCCGGCGATCGTGTGCGATTTTGCCGCCGCCGGGGCCGATGTCTTCCGCATCAATTGCGCCCACGACAGCACGGCGGAGTGGGCGCGCATGGTCGACAACATCCATGCCGCCGAAAAGGCCGCTAGGCGCCGCCTGCCGATCCTCATGGATATCAGCGGACCGAAGGTGCGGACCGGCCGCGTGCTGACGCCGCCCGACCGCAGCCGGCTGCACATTGGCGACCTCGTCCTCCTTGCCCGCGAGATCCAGCCGGCCTTCACCGAGGTTCCGTTTCAGGTCACCTGCACCTTGCCCGAGGTGCTCGACCGCATCGCGGTTGACGATCAGATGTCGTTCGACGACGGCCAGCTCCTTGGCACCATCATCGGCGAGGCCCATGGCGGCTTCCTCGTGCGCATCGACAAGGGCAAGCTCGCCGGCGCCAAGCTGAGGCCGGAGAAGGGCCTCAACTTCCCGGAAACCGACCTTGGCCTCGATCCGCTCACCGACAAGGATCGCCAGGATCTCGATTTCATCGTCCGTCACGCTGCCCTGATCGGCCACTCGTTCGTGCAGACCGCCGGCCACGTCGCCTCGCTGCAGGCGGAACTCGCCGCGCGCAGCGCCGACTGGCAGCGGCTCGTTCTGGTCGGCAAGATCGAGACGCCGATGGCGGTCGCCAACCTGCCGGAGATCATCGTCCAGGCCGCCGGCCGTCAGCCCTTCGCCATCATGATCGCCCGCGGCGACCTTGCCGTTGAGATGGGCTTCGAGCGCGTCGCCGAGATGCAGGAGGAGATCATGTGGATCGCTGAGGCCGCCCACGTGCCGCTGATCTGGGCGACGCAGGTTCTCGAAGAACTGGTCAAGAAGGGGCTCCCATCGCGCGGCGAGATGACCGACGCCGCCATGGCGGCGCGCGCCGAATGCGTGATGCTCAACAAGGGGCCGAACGTCGGCGCGGCGGTCGGCGTGCTCGACCGGCTGCTGCGTCGTATGGGCGAGCATCAGGTCAAGAAGACGCCGACGCTGCGCGCCCTGCATTCCTGGCAGCATCGGCAGCCGGCGCCGGCGCCGGCCGGCTGAGGCGCGGCTGCCCTATTGCTGCCGCAACCTCGACTCCATATCACCCGGGCAGAAGGCACCGGGAGAGCGGGAAATGAAGCACCAGATCGCGGAATGGGCGCGCACCATCGCCGCCGCCGCGCTGCTGTCATTCGTCCTCAAGACGGTCGCCTTCGCGACCTATTACATTCCGTCGGAAAGCATGGTGCCGACGCTTGAGGTCGGCGACCGGCTGGTCGCCACCAAGTTCGACTATGGCTATGGGCCCAACTCGACGCCGTTGATCTCCCTGCCGGCCTTTCCTTCGTCGGACGGCCGGCTGTTCGGCCGCCTGCCGGCGCGCGGCGACATCGTCCTGTTCACGCATCCAGCGACCGGAGAAACACTGGTCAAGCGGGTCATCGGCCTGCCCGGCGACCATATCCAGATCGAGCGCGGCCGCGTCTTCATCAACGGCGCGATTGTTCCCCGCCGCGAAACACGCACCTATGCCTATAAGCAGTATGATGGTCCTCCGGTCGCGGTGACCGAATACGAGGAGACGCTCCCCGGGGGCCGCGTTCACCCGATCATCATGCGCTCCGACGACGAGCCGCAGGAGAATACCGGCGAATACATCGTGCCGCCGGAACATCTCTTCATGATGGGCGACAATCGCGACAACTCCGCCGACAGCCGCTTCTCCAGTCTCGGCTACGTGCCGGTCGAGAATCTGATCGGCCGCTCGCGCGCCATCATCTTCTCGCTGCACGATTGCCTGCCGGAGCAGGGGCTGACCTGCGCGCCGCGTCGCTATCTGACTGGCCTCGACTGAGGCCGGCGGTGCCGGCCTCTCGTCCTATCCCCTGGCCATGAATTCCTGAAAGGCCGCGAGGTCGAAGACGATTTCGTTGGCGCTGATCTTGCCGTCCTTCACCGCGAAGATTTCCGCGACAACGCACACACCCTTGTTCCCTTTGGGAGACACCAGCCCGTAGTGTGTCAGCGCGCAGGCGGCGTCGCCGTCGACGATCAGCGTCTTCACTTCGACGGACTTCGCCGTCCGCATGAATCGACGAGTCGCCTCGGCATAGACAGCCTTGCCGCGCGGGTTCGCCTTGCCGTTGTTCACGAAGAGCATGTCGTCGGCGAGCAGCGACTCCCAGTCGCCTCCGTAGAGGCGCTGGAAGTAGCTGCGGATCGTTTCTTCGGTCGTCATGAATTGCGACATCGGCCTACATGCTGCCCGGCGCCGGCACCATCCAGCCTTGCGCCGCGCCGCCGGGGATCACGACAATCGCCATCCGGCCGACGCCGGCGACGTCCCACGGTTCGCGCATGACCTTGCCGCCGGCCTCCTTCACCTTCTTCAGGCGCTTGTCGAGATCGTCGACCGCCACATAGGTGAACCAGGTCTCCGGCATGCCGTCGAACATCGGCCCGTCCATCTTGAACATGCCGCCGACCATCTGGTCGCCGGCCTTGGCGATGGTGTAGGTGCCGTACATCTCGCCCATCGGCATGTCGTCATAGGTCCAGCCGAGGGTTTCCTCGTAGAAATCCTTGGCTTTGCTGACGTCGCGGGTCATCAGCTCATTCCAGTGAAAAGCGCCGTGTGCGGTCATGGAAACCTCCGTTTAACCGATTGGTTAAACGATATTACCGTAACAGCAGGCCCGCGCAAGAGCCCGCGCGCCGCTGCTGCCAGTTCCTGACCGGGTTCCTAGCCGCCGAGGGCGAAGGCCGCCATCGCCGCCATATTGACGATGTCGGAATCCTTGGCGCCGAGCGAGACGATCTGCACCGGCTTGTCGAGGCCGACGAGCAGCGGCCCGATCACCGTCGAGCCGCCGAGTTCCTGCACCATCTTGGTCGCGATCGCCGCCGAGTGGTAGGCGGGCATGACCAGCACGTTGGCCGGGCCGGACAGGCGGCAGAACGGATAGGCGGCCATCGTCTTGGCGTTGAGCGCCACGTCGGCGGCCATCTCGCCGTCATATTCGAAGGTGACGCGGCGCTCGTCGAGGATCTCGACCGCCTCGCGGATCTTCTTGGCGCGCTCGCCCTCCGGCTGGCCGAAGGTCGAATAGGCGAGCAGCGCCACGCGCGGCGTGTAGCCCATGCGCTGGGCGACGCCGGCAGCCTCCTCGGCGATGTCGGCGAGTTCTTCCGGCGTCGGCAGGTCGTGCACGGCGGTATCGGCGACCAGCACCAGCCGGCCGCGCGCCAGCACCATCGAGATGCCGATCACCCGGTGGCCGGGCTTCGGGTCGATCACCCGGCGGACGTCTTCCAGCACCGTCGAATAGTTGCGTGTCACGCCGGAGACCATCGCGTCGGCGTCGCCGAGCGCCACCATGCAAGCGCCGAAATGGTTGCGGTCGGAATTGACCAGCCGCTGCACGTCGCGGAACAGGTAGCCCTTGCGCTGCAGGCGCGCATACAGGAAGTCGGTGTATTCGGCGTTCTTCTTCGACAGACGCGCATTGTTGATCTCGACGCCCTCGCGGATGTCGATGCCAGCGCGTTCCGCCGCGCCGCGCACGGTTTCCTCGCGGCCGATCAGGATGGCGGTGCCGAGCTTGTGGTGGACGAAGCTCGCCGCCGCGCGGATCATCTGTTCTTCCTCGCCCTCGGCGAAGACGACGCGCTTCGGCGTGCGCCGGACCCGCTGGAAGATGCGCTGCAGCGTGCCGACGATCGGGTCGCGGCGCGCCGAGAGCTGAACCTTGTATTGCGCCATGTCGTCGATGGGCTTGCGGGCGACGCCGGAATCCATCGCCGCCTTGGCCACCGCCGCCGGAATCTCCGACAGAAGTCGCGAGTCGAACGGCACCGGGATGATGTATTGCGGGCCGAATTTCGGCCGCACGCCTTGATAGGCGGCAGCAACCTCGTCGGGCACGTCCTCGCGCGCCAGCGCCGCGAGCGCATGCGCCGCCGCTGCTTTCATTTCCTCGTTGATCGTGGTGGCGCGCACGTCGAGCGCGCCGCGGAAGATGTAGGGAAAGCCGAGGACGTTGTTGACCTGGTTGGGGTAGTCGGAGCGTCCGGTGGCGACGATCGCGTCGTCGCGGATCTCGGCGACCTCCTCCGGCGTGATCTCCGGATCGGGGTTGGCCATGGCGAAGATGATTGGATTGGCCGCCATCGAACGGATCATGTCGTTGGTGAGGGCGCCCTTGGCCGACAAGCCGAAGACAACATCGGCGCCTTTCATGGCGTCGGCGAGGCTGCGCGCGTCGGTCTTGATCGCGTGCGCCGTCTTCCACTGGTTCATGCCTTCCGTGCGGCCCTGATAGATCACGCCCTTGGTGTCGCACAGTATGATGTTCTCGGCCTTCACGCCGAGCGTCTTGGCCAGTTCGATGCAGGCGATGCCCGCGGCGCCGGCGCCGTTGCAGACGAGCTTGGTCGTCGCCATGTCGCGGCCGGTCAGGTGCAGCGCGTTGATCAGACCCGCCGCCGCGATGATCGCGGTGCCGTGCTGGTCGTCGTGGAACACCGGAATGTCCATCAGCTCGCGCAGTCGCGACTCGATGATGAAGCAGTCCGGCGCCTTGATGTCTTCCAGGTTGATGCCGCCGAACGACGGTCCGAGGAAGCGCACCGCGTTGACGAACTCGTCCACGTTCTCCGTGTCCACCTCGAGGTCGATCGAGTCGACGTCGGCGAAGCGTTTGAACAGCACCGCCTTGCCTTCCATCACCGGCTTGGCGGCGAGCGCACCGAGATTGCCGAGGCCGAGGATGGCGGTGCCGTTGGTGATCACGGCCACCATGTTGCCGCGGTCGGTGTAGTCGAAGGCCGTGCTGGGGTCTTCGGCGATCGCCTTGACCGGCACGGCCACGCCCGGCGAGTAGGCGAGCGACAGGTCGCGCTGGGTCGCCATCGGCTTGGTCGGGGTGATCTCGAGCTTCCCCGGCCGCCCTTCTGAGTGGAAATTCAGCGCTTCCTGATCGGTGACGGAAGGCCCTGCCTTCGTCGGCTTGCCGTTTGCGGCCATGAATGATGTTCCCCGGGGGAGCGCTCGGCGCGCTTCGTGATTTTGGTGCGGGACCATATCACCGGCGTACACGATGACAAATTGGAACCCGTAGTTAACTTGGCCTTGGGTCTCGCGTGCTTTATCGGCCACAATCGGCTTGTATAGTCGCGTTGGCATCACGCGCGAAGGTCTTCTCCTTCCCGCCATCGGCAGGCGAAATCCGGCCCATGCGGACCTGGTTTCTGAGCTACAATTCCGTCGATCTTCCGGTTGCCGAGCAACTCGAAGGGTTGCTGCGCGAGCGGATTCCGGACGCGTCGGTGTTTTTCGCGCCCAAGGCGCTGCGCGCCGGCGGCTACTGGCTGCCCAAGCTGGCCGAAGCCATCGCCGCGGCCGATGCCTTCATCCTTTACGTCGGTGAGCATGGCCTCGGCCCCTGGCAGGTCATCGAATATTACGAGGCCCTCGACCGGCGCGTGAAGGAGCCCGACTTCCCGGTCGTCCTCGTCCTGCTCGATGGCCACCCGGCGCCCGGCCTGCCCTTTCTGCGCCAGCTCCACTGGATCGTCACCGCCGATCCGACCTCCACCGAGACCATCGGACAGCTGAAGGACGCGACCGCCGGCGGCGGTTCGCGGCCCGGCGAACTGTGGCGCTACACCGCACCCTATCGCGGCCTCGCCGCCATGAGCGAGGCAGACAGCGATTTCTTCTTCGGCCGCGATCAGCAGACCGTCGACGTCATCCAGGCGATCGGCGCCGACCAGGAGCGCCTCGCCGTCCTCATCGGCAATTCCGGCGTCGGCAAGTCGTCGTTGGCCCAGGCCGGCGTGCTCGGCGCGCTCAAACGGCAGGCCTATCCGGACAGCATCGACCCCGGCACGCAGTGGCCGCGCCTCTTCCGCGACAGCCGGCACTGGTGCTTCCTGAAAATGCAACCCGGCACCGAGCCGATCAAGGCGCTGGTCGAGCCGTTCCTGAAGACGTGGCAGTTCGACGCCACCGACCCGAAATGGGAGGAGCGCCGCACCGACTGGATCACGGCGCTGACCGCCGGCAAGGCGACGCTCTCCGGCCTGCTCGACGCCACCGAGCGCCGCTACGAGGAACTCGGCCAGCCGAAACCGCCGGCCTTCTTCCTCTACGTCGATCAGGCCGAGGAGCTTTACGTCCGCTCCGAGGAATCGCAGCGCGCCGGCTTCTCCCAGATGCTCGCCGACGCCATCGCCGATCCACGGTTGTTCGGCCTGATGAGCCTGCGCTCGGATTTCTTCGGCTCGCTTCAGAACGACCAGCCGCTGTTCGCCATCCACCGCCAGATCAACGTGCCGCCGCTCCGCGAGTCAGAACTGAACGAAGTCGTCGGCAAGCCGGCGGCGCTACTCTCGGCGCGCTTCGAGGCCGACCGGCTTGCCGCCGATCTGGCGCGGCGCGCGGCCGAGGAGTCGGCCAAGGATGCCGGCGCGTTGCCGCTGCTCTCCTATCTCCTCGACGACATGTGGACCGACATGATCCGCCGCGGCGACGGCGTGCTGCGCGTGCCACCGCAGGCTTTCGAACTGGGCGGCGTGCTCGCCGACCGGGCGGATGCCTATCTCGACAATCATCCTCAGTCGGAAAACACGCTGCGCCGCGTCCTCACACTGAAGCTCGCCACGGTGCGCGAGGATGGCGAGCCCACGCGCCGGCGCGCGCTGCGTTCCGAGTTCCCTGACGACGAATGGAGCATGGTCTCCGAACTCGCCGATCATCCACATCGCCTGCTGGTCACGGCGACGCCGGAGGATGGCGAAATCTATGCCGAGGTCGCGCACGAAGCGATCTTCCGGCGATGGACCAAGCTCCGCGAATGGATCGCGGCCGAGCGCGAATTCCTGAGCTGGCGCAGCCGCCTCGAAGGCGCTCGCCGCGCATGGGCCGCGGCGCCGGCGCATGCCTGCAATGACGCGCTCCTGATGGGCCTTGCGCTTGGCGAAGCGCAGCAGTGGATCGCTCGCCGTCCAGACGATCTGCCGGCGGTCGATCGCAACTTCATCGAGAAGAGCATCGCGCGCGAGGGTCAGGAACTTGCCGAGCGCGAGCGCGACCGCCGCCGCCGGCGCATGCTGCGGATCGCCACCGCGGCGCTGGTTCTGGTCACCGCGCTCGCCAGTTTCTCGGTCTATGCGATGTTCGACATCGCCCGCCAGCGCGACCAGGTTCAGCAGCAGCGCGCCTTGGCGGAAACGCGCGGCAGCGAAGCCGAGCAGCAGCGGATGCTGGCCGAGAAGGCATCGGCCGAGGCCGCCATGCAGAAGGCCCAGGCCGAACAGACCCTGTCCGTCACCAAGGTGGCGCTCGACAAGCTGATCGTCGAGTTCGGCAGCTCGCGCAAGATTCTGGCCGGCATGGGCGTCGAGACGATCACCGCGGTCCTCGACACGTTGCGTTCGACCGTCGATCAACTCGCCGAGGCGGCGCCGCACGACGCCGATCTGCAAGGCATCCGCGCCGAGATGTTCGACGCCTTTTCGGAGACCTATCTTGCCGCTGGCGATGTCAAGGAAGCCATCGCCGCCGCCGGGCAGGGGCTTGAGATCGCCCGCAAGCTCTTCGCCGATCATCCCGACGATCTGCTGGCTGAAAGCGATGTCGCCATCGGGCTCGAACGGCTGGGCGACGCCCGCCTTCAGGCCGGCGACACCACGGGCGCGCTTCAGGCCCATCAGGCGCGGCTCGATGTTGCCCGCCATCTGGTCGAGCGGCAGCCGGGCGTCGCGGCGCCGCAGCGCGATGTGTCCGTCGCTCTCAACAAGGTCGGCGACGTCAAGCTTCGTGCCGGCGACATGGACGGGGCACTGGCCGCCTACCAGGAGAGCATCGATATCGCTCGACGGCAGGTCGATGCCGCGCCCGACGATGCCGGCGCCCAGCGCGACCTTTCCGTCAGCCTCAACAAGATGGGCGACCTCCAGGCGGCCAGCGGCGACAACACCGAAGCGTTGATCCCCTACCTGCAGAGCCTCGATATCCGCCGCAAGCTCGCCGCGCGGCCCTCGGGCGATGACGAGGCGACGCGGGATCTCACCGTCACCCTCACGCGCCTCGGCGATGCCCAGCTGGCGACGAACCGGCAGGCTGCCGCACTGGCCAGCTTCGAGGAGAGCCTCGTCCTGACCCGGAAATTGCTGGCGGCGGATCCGGGCAATGCGCGGGCCCAGCGCGACGTCGTCATCAGCCTCAACAAGATCGGCATCGCCAGGATGCGCGCCGATGACCGTGCCGGCGCATTCGCCGCGTTCAACGAGGGCCTCGGCATGACACGCGCCATGGTGGCGCGCGATCCAGGCAATGCCGTGGCTGAGACCGATCTGGTCTTCTCGCTGTCGCGGGTCGGCGACGTTTCGGACGATCCCGCGCCATTCTACGGCGAAGCGCTCGGCATCCTTCGCAAGCTCGACGGCGAGGGCCGGTTGAGCGCCGAGCAGAAGGGCTGGGGCGACTGGCTTGTCAAACGCCTCGCCGCCGTCGGCCAGCCGATCGAGCCGGCCAAGGCGTCGGCCCAATAGAGTCCGAAACGGTTGACGCCGGGCGGCGACTCCCGGCGAGTTGGGTCGGCGACGTGTCGGCGAGGCCGCCACCGGCGATTCGCGCGCGGTCGATACGGCGAGAACCTGCCTCGCCTTCGCCAGGTCAAGCGCCGCGTCGATCCGGACAATCTGTTCAATTTTGCCCAATCGATCCCGCCGGCAGACGGCTGATCGCACTCGGCCGCGAGGCAGGCAACGCCAGGGAACGCAGCGGATACGGCCGTAGGCACTCCGCTGGGGACGACCTGACCCCTGCCGCCCCAATTCGCCCGCCTTCTGATAGCGTGTCGGCGATGGATACCCGCAGCCCCGATCCGGAAGCCGGCGACGGCCCGCCCACCGATCTCTCGGCGGCGACGCCGATGATGGCGCAGTATCTGGAGATCAAGGCGGCCAATCCGGATTGCCTGCTGTTCTACCGGATGGGCGATTTCTACGAGATGTTCTTCACCGACGCCGAGGTCGCCTCGCGGGCGCTTGGCATCGCTCTCACCAAGCGCGGCAAGCATCAGGGCGACGACATTCCGATGTGCGGCGTGCCCATCCACGCCGCCGACCAGTATCTCCAGAAACTGATCGCCAAGGGCTATCGCGTCGCCGTCTGCGAGCAGGTCGAGGACCCGGCCGAGGCGCGGAAGCGTGGGTCGAAATCGGTCGTCCGCCGCAGCGTCATCCGGCTGGTCACGCCAGGCACGCTGACCGAGGAAGCGCTGCTGGCGCCCGGCGCCAACAACTATCTCGCCGCCGTTGCCCGCCAGCGTGCCGGCGCCGACGAGGCCGATCAGTTCGCGCTCGCCTGGATCGATATTTCCACCGGCGAGTTCCGCGTCGCCGCTTCCGATCGCGGTCGCCTCGCCACCGACCTTGCCCGCATCGATCCGCGCGAGGTGCTGGTCGCCGATGCGCTGTTTGCCGACAACGACCTCGCCGCCTTCTGGCGTGGCCTGTCGATGGCGGTGACGCCGCTGTCATCGGCCTTCTTCGACGGCGCCACGGCCGGCGAACGGCTCAAGACCTATTTCGGCGTGAAGAGCCTCGACGGCTTCGGCGCGTTCGGCCGCGTCGAACTGGCGGCCGCGGCGGCGGCGCTCGCCTATGTCGAGAAGACGCAGATCGGCGCGCGCCCGGCGCTCAGCCCGCCGGTCCGCGAGGCGGCCGGCGACGCCATGCTCATCGATGCCGCCACACGCGCCAACCTCGAATTGACCGCCACCCTGTCCGGCGATCGCCGCGGCAGCCTCATCGGAGCGCTCGACCGCACCGTCACCGGGGCGGGCGCACGGCTGCTCGCCCGCCGGCTCGCCGGTCCGTCCACCGATCCCGACGAGATCGCCCGCCGCCTCGATGGGGTCGCCTGGCTGCTCGCCGATTCCGGCCGCCGGCAGGCGTTCCGCGCCTCGCTCGCCGCCGCCCCCGATCTCTCCCGTTCCCTGTCGCGCCTGACCCTGGAGCGCGGTGGCCCGCGCGATCTCGCAGCCATCCGTGAGGCGCTTGCCGCCGCCGCCGCGATTCTGGCGTGCCTCGAGTCGGCCGACGATGTTCCTTCGGAAATCGCGTCCGTCGCCGAGGCGATTACGCGCCGCCCCGCGCATCTTGGCGAGACACTCGGCCGTGCGCTGGCCGACGACCTTCCCCACCTGAAACGCGATGGCGGCTTCGTGCGCGCCGGTTTCCACGGCGAGCTCGACGAGGCGCGCAAGCTTCGCGACGAGAGCCGGCGGGTTATCGCTGGTCTCCAGGCCGGCTACGCCGCCGACACCGACATCCGCACACTGCGCATCAAGCACAACAACGTTCTCGGCTATTTCATCGAGGTCGGCGCCGGCAATGCCGAGCGCATGTTGTCGGCGCCGCTCAACGCCCGCTTCATTCATCGCCAGACGCTGGCGAGCGCCGTCCGTTTCACCACGACCGAGCTTGCCGATCTCGAGGCAAAGATCGCTGGCGCCGCCGACCGCGCCTTGGCGATGGAGCTTGCCGTCTTCGATGAATTGGCCGCGTCGATTGTCGCCGAGTCGGAGAGCCTTCAGGCGATCGCCGACGCGCTTGCCGTGCTCGATGTCGCCGCCGGCCTCGCCACGCTCGCCGAGGCGGAAGAATATTGCCGCCCGACGGTCGATCGCTCGCTGGCGTTTGCAATTCACGGCGGCCGCCATCCGGTGGTCGAGCAGGCGTTGCGCGCAGCCGGGGAGGGTGGTTTCGTCGCCAATGATTGCGACCTCGGCCCCAGCGGGCCCGAAGATGCCGGCCGCATCTGGCTGGTCACCGGCCCCAACATGGCGGGCAAGTCGACATTCCTGCGCCAGAACGCGCTGATCGCCATCCTCGCCCAGATCGGCTCCTACGTCCCGGCGGCGTCAGCCCATATCGGCGTCGTCGACCGGCTGTTCTCGCGCGTCGGCGCCGCCGACGATCTCGCCCGCGGTCGCTCCACCTTCATGGTCGAGATGATCGAGACCGCCGCCATCCTCAATCAGGCCGGTCCGCATGCGCTGGTCATCCTGGATGAAATCGGCCGCGGCACCGCCACCTTCGACGGCCTGTCGATCGCCTGGGCGGCGGTCGAGCACCTGCACGAGGTCAACCGCTCGCGTGCGCTCTTCGCCACGCACTATCACGAGCTGACGGCGCTCGCGCATCGCCTGCCGCGCCTGGAAAACGTCACCGTGCGCGTCAAGGAGTGGAAGGGCGACGTGATCTTCCTGCACGAGATCGCGCCGGGCTCGGCCGACCGCTCCTATGGCATCCAGGTCGCGCGCCTTGCCGGCCTGCCGCCGTCTGTCGTCGCCCGTGCCCGTGAGGTGCTGAAGCAACTCGAGGAGACCGACCGCAAGTCGCCGGCCCACACGCTGATCGACGATCTGCCGTTGTTCTCCGCCGCCCGCCACGAAAGGGAGCCGGCCGAGGAGGACCCCTTGGCCACCCTGCTCGATGCGCTTGCCCCCGACGAACTGACCCCGCGCGAGGCGCTCGATGCGCTTTACAAGCTCAAGGCCGCGCGCCGGGGCAAATGAGGCCATCCTGTGATTTGGCTGCCGGTGCGGTTGACGGGCCGCGCCGCCCTATCCATGTCGCGCCCATGTCTCGAAGCACGTGGATAGCCATCGGTACTTGCATGGGCGCCGCCATCGGCGCTGGCATGGGCAATGTGCCCGCCGGCATCGGTATTGGGCTGACGATGGGCATCGCGCTCAGCATGGTCGGCCGCGACGGCGACGGCGGCGATTGCGCCTGAGGTCGGTGTTCCGGCAGTCCCGTTCTCCGTGATATGCGATTGTCATGGGCCGGTGGACGGTCCCGAAATCGCGGGGAGGCGTGGATATGCCCGAGAAGCCGGCGTTTCTGTGGGGAGCGGCGAGCGCCGCCTACCAGGTGGAAGGCGGCTGGGATCAGGGTGGCCGCGGCCTCTCCAAGTGGGACGTCTACACCAACGACTGGAACATCACGCTGCCGACAACCGGCAAGATCGAGACCGCCAACGTCTCCATCAACGCCTATGACCGCAACCAGTACCTCAAGGATATCGCGCTCATGCGCGACCTCGGGCTGAACGCCTATCGCTTCTCCACGTCTTGGCCGCGCATTCTGCCCCAGGGCACCGGTCCGTTGAATAAGGTCGGCATCGACTACTATTCGCGCCTCGTCGACGATCTGCTCGCCGCCGGCATCAAGCCGCTGGTCACGCTCTACCATTGGGACTTTCCCTGGGTGCTGCACCGGAAGGGCGGCTTCCACAATCGCGACGTGATCGGCTGGTTCGCCGACTATGCCAGCGCCGTCTTCAATGCGCTGGGTGATCGCGTCGATACGTTCATCACCATGAACGAGCCCTTCATCGATCTGTTCCTGATGGATCTGATCGCCGAGAACGTCCGCGACGGGAAGGAGCCGGTGCGCTTCACCACCGAGCAGTTCCGTCGCCAGGTGCCGGCGCTGCACAACCTCTTCCTCGCCAGCGCCGCCGGCGTCGGCGCGTATCGCGCGAGCGGCAAGAAGGGCATGGTGGGCATCGCCGTGCCGCTGGCGCCGACCAGCCCGCTCGACCCGAAGAGCACGGCGGACGCCGCGGCGGCGCTGTCATGGGATCGCCTGTTCAACCGCTGGCCGCTCGACGCCGCGATCAAGGGCATCGTCGCTGACGACGTGCTGTCGGTCCTGAACGAACTCGACCCGGCGTTCACCGTCTCCGACAGCGACCGCAAGGCGCTCGCCGCCAACACGGTCGATTTCGTCGGCGTCAATTTCTATTCGCCCTGTTTCGTCCGCCACAATGACGCGTTTCCGCTGGGCGCCGAGGCGAACGTCAATACCGACAAGGTCCAGGCCTTCAACGGTCCGGTGCGGCCGGACGCGCTCCACGCCATCCTCATGCGCCTCCATGACGAATATGGCGATCCGCCCATCTTCATCACCGAGAACGGCGCCGGCTTCGGGCCGAAGGACGAGGTCATGGGCGATGGCATCGTCAAGGATCCGCTGCGTGCCGACTACATCGCCCGCCATATCGACGCGATGCTGCGCGCCCGCCGCGACGGCGCCGACGTGCGCGGCTACATGGAATGGTGCCCCTTCGACAATTTCGAATGGTTCCGCGGCTTCGATACGCGCTTCGGCATGGTGCATGTCGATTTCGACACGCAGAAGCGCACGCCGAAGCAGAGTTTCCACACCTATCGCGACATCATCGCGCGCAATCGCGCCGCCGGCGTGTAGCGGACGCCCATGCGCGCCCGTCTCGCTCTGCTGTTCGTCGTGCTTGCCGGCCCGGCGTCGGCCGACGATACGATCCGCTGTGCCGATGCCAGGGGCGAGGTGCATGCGGAGATCGACATCGCCTTTGCCGACGAAGAGCGCTCGACCGGCGCCGTCAGCCGGGTGGACGTCCAGTTCGCCGACTTTTCGATGTCGACCAAACCCTCGGACCCTGACCAGCCGCCCGAGCGACTTTCGGATCAGGTTAGCGAGGACGACCGGCTCGAGATCAGTCTGTCCGATCCGCAGGACATCTGGACCGTCCTCGCGCTCCGCCTGTTCAAGGATATCTATTTCGAGCGCCAGTTCAGCGAGGCAGACGTTGCGAAACCCGAGGTCAGCGTCGTCGCCGGCACTTTGAGTGCCATGGGCGTCGGCATCTGGGCAGTCACCTGCACCGGCTGGTAGGCCAGATGGCGCCTGCGGCAGTTTCCCGCTAGGGTCCGCGCCGTCGAATCCCGCTATTCTCGGAAGCCATGAACAAACCGGTTGCCGCCTCCGATGCCGTCATTGACGGCGAGGAACTTCGTGACCGGCTGATCGCACTGGCCGGCAAGCCGGGCGCTCTGTCGCCGAAGGCGCGCGAGGCCATCCTCGCCTCCCTCAAGACGGTCATGGCCGACGGCCGCGCCGCGGCCGAGGCTCAGCTGATGGCCGACGGCAAGGGCACCGCCTGCGCCGGCCGCCTGTCCGACCTCCAGGATGCCATCATCGTTGCGATCTACGGCCTCGCCGCCGACCACGTCTACAGGACGGCGAAACCGAGCGCCGCCGAGCGCATGGCGGTGGTCGCTGTCGGCGGCTATGGCCGCGGCACGCTGGCGCCCGGCTCCGATGTCGATCTCCTGTTCCTGCTGCCCTACAAGCAGACGCCCTGGGGCGAGAGCGTCGTCGAGTTCATCCTCTACCTGCTCTGGGATCTCGGCCTCACCGTTGGCCACGCCACGCGCTCGATCGACGAGTGCATCCGCCTGGCGCGCTCCGACATGACCATCCGCACCGCCGTGCTCGAGGCGCGCTTCATCTGGGGCGACCGTGCCCTCTACGATACGCTGGTCACCCGCTTCGACGCGCAGGTGGTCAAGGGCACCGGCCCGGAATTCATCGCCGCCAAGCTCGCCGAGCGCGATCAGCGCCATCGCCAGCAGGGCGCCACGCGCTATCTCGTCGAGCCCAACGTCAAGGAGGGCAAGGGCGGCCTTCGCGATCTCCACACGCTGTTCTGGATCGCCAAGTATTTCTATCGCGTCCGCGCCCGCGACGATCTCGTCAAGGCCGGCGTCTTCTCACGCAGCGAGTTGCGGCTCTTCCGCAAGGCCGAGGATTTCCTCTGGGCGGTGCGCTGCCATCTTCACTTTATGACCGGCCGCGCCGAGGAGCGCCTGTCCTTCGACGTCCAGCGCGAGATGGCCCAGCGGCTCGGCTACACGTCGCATCCCGGCCTCAGGGACGTTGAGCGCTTCATGAAGCACTACTTCCTGGTCGCCAAGGACGTCGGCGACCTGACGCGCATCTTCTGCGCTGCGCTCGAGGAACATCACGGCAAGTCGCCGCCGGTGCTCAATCGCCTGTTCGGTCTGCCCGCCCGCCGCCGCCGCACGATCCCCGGCTCCACCGATTTCATCGTCGACAACGACCGCATCAATACCGCCGACGAGAAGGTTTTCGAGCGCGATCCGGTCAACATCATCCGGCTATTCCATCTCGCCGACCGCTACGACCTCGCCTTCCATCCCGATGCCATGCAGCAGGTGTCGCGCTCGCTCCGCCTGATCGACGCCAGCCTGCGCGAGGACGAGGAAGCCAACCGCCTGTTCGTCGAGATCCTCACCTCGCGGCGCAATCCGGAAGCCGTGCTTCGCCGCATGAACGAGACAGGCGTGCTCGGCAAGTTCGTGCCGGACTTCGGCAAGATCGTCGCGATGATGCAGTTCAACATGTATCATCACTACACCGTCGACGAGCACCTCATTCAGTCGATCGGCGTGCTCGCCGAGATCGAGCGTGGCGATCTTGCCGAGGCGCATCCGCTCGCCAACGAAATCATGCCCGGCATCCAGGACCGCACGGTCCTCTATGTCGCCATGCTGGTCCACGACATCGCCAAGGGGCGGCCCGAGGATCACTCGATCGCCGGCGCCCGCGTCGCCCGGCGGCTGTGTCCGCGCCTCGGGCTCGACAAGTCGCAGACCGAGACCGTCGCCTGGCTGGTCGAGCAGCATCTGACCATGAGCATCACCGCGCAGTCGCGCGACCTCAACGATCGCAAGACCATCCTTGATTTCGCCGCGGTCGTGCAGTCGCTGGAGCGGCTGAAGATGTTGCTGGTCCTCACCGTCGCCGACATCAAGGCGGTCGGCCCCGGCGTCTGGAACGGCTGGAAGGGCCAGCTTCTGCGTACGCTCTACTACGAGACCGAGCCGGTGCTGACCGGCGGCCACAGCCAGGTCAGCCGCGACAAGCGGGTTGCCGCGGCCAGGGAGGAACTGGCCGAGGCGCTCCCCGACTGGCCGGCGAAGGACCGCGCCGCCTATCTGCGCCTGCACTACCCGGCATATTGGCTGCGCGTCGACCTGCCCCACAAGCTCGCCCATGCGGCATTCATCCGCGACGCCGACAAGGCCCGCCGCACCCTGGCCACCACGACCGCGCTGCATGCCTTCGAGGGCATCACCGAGATCACCGTGCTCGCCCCCGATCACCCGCGCCTGCTGTCGATCATCGCCGGCGCGTGCACGGCGGCGGGCGCCGATATTGCCGATGCCCAGATCTTCACCACGACCGACGGCCGTGCTCTCGATTCCATTTTCATCAGCCGCGAATTCGACGACGAGGCAGACGAACTGCGCCGCGCCCGCCGCATCGGCGACCTGATCGAGCAGGCGCTGTCGGGCGCCGTGCGCATGCCGGAGATGCTGGCGCGCAAGACACAGCGCCGGCCGCGCCTCGGCGCTTTCTCGCTGGAGACCTCGATCCTCATCGACAATTCCTGGTCGAACCGATTCACCGTCATCGAAGCCTCGGGCCTCGATCGACCCGGCCTTCTCTACGACCTGACGCGGGCGATCTCGGATATCAACCTCAACATCGCCTCGGCGCATGTCGTCACCTTCGGCGAGCGCGCCGTCGATGTCTTCTATGTCACCGACCTCGTCGGTCACAAGATCACCAATGCGAGCCGCGAGGCGGCCATCCGTCGGCGGCTGCGCGCCGCTTTCGATGGCGAGGCGGTCAAGCCGGAGCCGCCACGCGCCAAGAAGCGCGAGACGGCGTAGTTAGGATGGCAATCCACATCTCAGCGCGCCTCTCTCCCTCCTTGAGGGGAAGAATAGCGGAGCCCGATTTTCGCGAAGCGGAAATCGCTGGCGAAGCTAAGAGGGGGGTCCTGGCACGGTGCTCTCACCCCCCTCTAGCTTCGCTAACGTCTCGCTACGCGAGCCGTAAGCGTCGCTGTCTCCCCCTCAAGGGGGGAGAGAGGCTACCTGCAGTCGCTCTTGGCTCCGCCCCATGTCCCTGCTGAAGAACTTCGCCACCGTCGGCGGCGCCACTGCGTCGAGCCGCATCCTCGGCTTCGTCCGCGACATGTTCATCGCCGCCGCGCTCGGCACCGGCCCGGTCGCCGACGCGTTCTTCGTCGCCTTCCGCTTCCCCAACCTGTTTCGCCGCCTGTTCGCCGAGGGCGCCTTCAACTCGGCCTTCGTGCCGCTGTTCGCCAAGGCGCTCGAGGGCGACGGCGAGACCGAGGCGCGCCGCTTCGGCGAGGAGGCGCTGAGCGGCCTGCTGACCGCGCTGCTCGTCGTCACCGCGCTCATCGAAATCGCCATGCCGCTGTTCATGTTCATCATGGCGCCCGGCTTCTCGGCCGATCCGGAGAAGTTCGATCTCACCGTCCTGCTGACCCGGATCGCCTTTCCCTATCTCACGCTCGTCTCGCTGGTCGCCCTCTACAGCGGCGTGCTCAACGCCCGCGGCCGCTTCGCCGCGGCCGCCTTTGCCCCGGCGCTGCTCAACGTCGTGCTGGTCGCGGTGCTGATGGCCATCTTCTGGTTCGGCGACGCCGGCTCGCCCGCCGCCGGCGTCTGGCTGTCATGGGGAACGCTGATCGGCGGCATCGCCCAGCTCGCCGTCGTCGTGTGGGCGGCGGCCCGCGACGGCATGCTGCTGAGGCTCATCCGCCCGCGCCTGACCGCGCGCGTGAAGCGCCTCGCCGCGCTTGCCTTCCCCGGCGTGCTCGCCGGCGGCATCACCCAGATCAACATCGTCGTCGGCACGATGATCGCGTCGCTGGCGCCGGGCGCGGTGTCGTATCTCTACTACGCCGACCGCATCTATCAGTTGCCGCTCGGCGTCGTCGGCATCGCCATCGGCATCGTGCTGCTGCCCGACCTGTCGCGCCAGTTGCGCGCCGGCCGCGACGATCTTGTCGACCACACCCAGAACCGCGCGCTCGAATTCGCCATGGCGCTGACTTTGCCGGCGGCGATCGCGTTGATCGTGATGGCCGATCCGATCATCCGGCTGCTCTACCAGCGCGGCAGTTTCGGCGTTGCCGACACGGCCGCGACGTCCGCCGCGCTGGCAGCCTTCGCCGTCGGCCTTCCCGCCTTCGTGCTCATCAAGGTCTTCTCGCCGGGCTTCTTCGCCCGCGAGGATACCAGGACGCCGATGTGGTTCGCCGGCGTCGCCCTGATCGTCAACGTCGCCGTGTCGCTTGCGCTCTTCCCGCTCCTCGCCCATGTCGGCATCGCCATCGCCACCTCGCTTGCCGGCTGGGTCAACACGGTGCTGCTCATCGTGACCCTTTATCGCCGCGGCCATTTCAAGGTCGATGTGCTGCTGGCCCGGCGCCTGCCGCTGCTCGCGCTGGCGGCGGTGTTGATGGGCGTGTGTCTCTACGTCGCCATGTTGCTGTTGGCAGGTCCGCTGGCTGGTCGCCTTGTCGTCCGCGCCGTCACAATTGCCGGAATGGTTGCCGGCGGGATGCTGGTTTTCGGGCTGTTCTGCCAGGTGACCGGCGTCGTCGATTTCCGCCGTTCGCTCGCCACCATCCGCCGGGCCTGACGCCCTTGCATGCCTCGCCTGCCTCGGCCATAACGCGCCGCGCCGCCGCCTGAGGGAAAGCACCGCAGATGATTGAGTTCACCCCCCGCGTCTTTTCGGGCGTCCAGCCGACCGGGAATTTGCACCTCGGCAACTATCTCGGCGCCATCAAGAATTTCGTCGACCTGCAGCGCAACTACGACTGCATCTATTGCGTGGTCGATCTGCACGCGATCACCGTGCCGATGAACGTCTGGGGCGGCCCCAAGGAACTGGCGAGCGCCACGCGTCAGGTCACCGCCGCCTTCATCGCCGCCGGCATCGACCCCAGGAAGCACATCGTCTTCAACCAGAGCCAGGTCTCGGCCCACACTGAACTCGCCTGGGTCTTCAACTGCGTCGCCCGCCTCGGCTGGCTCAATCGAATGACGCAGTTCAAGGAGAAGGCCGGCAAGGATCGCGAGAACGCCTCCATCGGGCTCTACGACTATCCGGTGCTGATGGCCGCCGATATCCTCGCCTATCGCGCCACGCACGTGCCGGTCGGCGACGACCAGAAGCAGCACCTTGAGCTCGCCCGCGACATTGCCACCAAGTTCAACAACGACTTTGCCGACGCGATTGCCGAGCACGGCTTCGGCGACCAGTTCTTTCCGGTCACCGAGCCGGTGATAACCGGACCGGCGACCCGCATCATGTCGCTGCGCGACGGCACCAAGAAGATGTCGAAGTCGGATCCCTCCGACTACTCGCGCATCAACCTCACCGACGATGCCGATACGATCGCGCAGAAGGTGCGCAAGGCGAAGACCGATCCCGAGCCGTTGCCCACCGACATCGAGGGGCTGAAGGCGCGGCCGGAGGCGGACAATCTCGTCAGCATCTATGCCGCGCTCGCCGGCGTCCCGCGCGAGGCGGTGCTGCGCGACCACGGCGGTGCGCAGTTCTCCGCCTTCAAGCCGGCGCTGGCCGAACTGGCCGTCGAAAAACTCGCGCCGATCGGCGGCGAAATGCGCCGCCTGCTTGCCGAGCCCGCCCATATCGACGCGATTCTGGCCGATGGCGCAGCCCGCGCCCGCGCCATCGCCGAACCGGTGATGCACGGCGTCCGCCAGGTGATCGGCTTTGTCGGCCAGCGCTGACGGTGCGCGCCGGCGCGCCTTGCCGGTTCTCTTGCCGAGTGGCAGCATGATCGCATGGCGCTGAAACGTAAAAGTACCGAGGAAGGTCACCGGCGGAAATTCCTCGTCGTCATCGACGATACGCCGGAGTGTTCGCGAGCGTTGCTTTACGCGGCTCGCCGCGCGGAGCACTCGGGCGGCGCGCTCGTCCTGCTTTATGTCATCGGCCCGGCCGATTTCCAGCATTGGCTAGGCGTCGAGAACATCATGCGCGCCGAAGCCATGGAGACCGCCGAGACGACCCTCGGCCGTTTTGCCGACATGGCGCGCGCGTTCAGCCAGGTCGAGCCCCAGCTGGTCATCCGCGAGGGCAACCGCTCCGACGAGATCGTTAACCTCATCGAGTCGGACGAGGACATCGCCATTCTCGTGCTCGCCGCCGGCACCGACAAGGAAGGTCCGGGCCCGCTGGTCAGCGCGCTTGCCGGCAAGTCGGCCGCAACCTTCCCGATTCCGATCACGATCGTCCCCGGCCATCTCGACGACGACGCGATCTCGGCGATCGCCTGAGCCCACACTGCTTGATATGCTCGCGGTTGCGGCCTAGATCACTGGCAGACCGTTTGTTTCCCCGGCCACGCCCCCTTGAAAGGCGCCCGATCATGTTCATCCAGACCGAAGCCACGCCCAATCCGGCGAGCCTGAAATTCCTGCCCGGCCGCGAGGTGCTTGGCGCCGGCACCGCCGAATTCCGCAGCGCCGACGAGGCCGGCACCTCGCCGCTCGCCCAGCGCCTGTTCGCGCTGCCGAGCGTCGGTGGCGTCTTTCTCGGCGCCGATTTCATCACCGTCACCAAGACCGATGGCGACTGGCCGCACATCAAGCCGGCGGTGCTCGGCGCCATCATGGAGCACTTCATGTCCGGCATGCCGGTCATGGATCGCGCCCAGGCGGACTCCACCGGCGAGGACTTTGCCGAGGAGGATGCCGACACCGTCGCCACCATCAAGGAGCTGATCGAGACGCGCGTGCGTCCGGCTGTCGCCCAGGATGGCGGCGACATCACCTTCCAGGGTTATCGCGACGGCGTCGTCTATCTCAACATGCGCGGCTCCTGCGCCGGCTGCCCGTCCTCGACGGCGACGCTGAAGCACGGCATCCAGAACCTGTTGCGCCACTTCGTCCCCGAGGTGCGCGAGATCGAACAGGTCGAGGCCTGAGCCGCCGCCAGCGTCAGCCTCCGGGCATTTCTCATCGTCACCCCGGCGAAGGCCGGGGTCCATTCGGTCGGGCATCCCGTTCGTGACTTGATGGATTCCGGCCTTCGCCGGAATGACCTGAGTGGAGCGTCGCCTCGACTTGAGCCGGACGCCAGTTTATCGAGCTTTGATGCGCCTGCTCGCCATCGACACCGCGTCGGAAGCCTGTTCGGTCGGCATCGTCGCCGGCGAGCGGACCATCCTGCGTTCCGAAATCCTCAAGCGCGGTCACGCCGAGCGTCTGATGGGCATGATCGCGGAAGCGATGGCTGAGGCCGGTCTCGCTTTCGCCGATCTCGATCGCATCGCCGTCACCGTCGGCCCCGGTTCGTTCACGGGCCTGCGCGTCGGCATCGCCGCGGCGCGCGGCCTGGCGCTCGTCAACGCGACAGAAGCGGTCGGCATCTCGACGCTTGCCGTCCACGCCGAGGCGGCGCGTCATGAGATCGGCGACATCCCGGTTCTTGCCGTCATCGCCGCCGGACGTGGCGAGATCTATGGGCAGACCTTCGCCGCCGATGGCAGTGCGGAAGGCGCGCCCGCGATCGGCCCGCCGGAGGTCTTCGCGCTCCGTCTCGCTGGCAACACGCTGATCGCCGGCTCCGGCGCCGATGCGCTCGCCACCGTGCTGGGCGATGAGGCGGTGGCGCGCACCGTGCACCGCGATGCCTCGCCCGATCTCGCTGCCCTCTGTCGCCTCGGTCTCGCCGCGGCGCCCGGCGAAGCGCCGCGTCCGCTCTACGTCCGCGCCCCCGACGCCAAGCCGCAGGCGGCCGCCCGGATCGCCCGGCGATGATGGCCTGGCCGTGGCGCGCCCGCGCCGCCATCGTCGAGGTCGGTCGTAAACAGGCCGACATGCTCGCCGAGATTCACGCCGCCGCCTTCGCCCGAACGTGGAGTTCGGAGGAGTTCGCCGCGTTGCTGGCCGAGCGCAGCGTCTTCGCCCTTGGCCTGCGGCGCATCACGTTCTTTGGTCGCCGCCTCGCCGGTTTCGTTCTCGTCCGCATCGCGGCCGACGAGGCCGAGATCCTCACCATCGCCGTACGTCCGTCCGATCGCGGCCGCGGCTATGGCCGTATGCTCATGGACGAAGCCCTGCGCCGCCTCTATGGCGCCGGGGTCACCGCCTGCTTCCTCGAGGTCGACCGCGACAATGCCGCCGCCGTCGGGCTTTATCGCTCGCTCGGCTACGTGGTGTCCGGCGAGCGCAAGCACTACTATGGTGCGGGTTCGGCGGGCGACGGCACCGCGCTTGTCATGCGTGTGCAACTTCGCTAAGCGCGATGCGTTGTCCCACCACCCTCCGGAAACGGCCGCTGTGAGCGAAGATAGCCGAAGCCTCGAGGAAATCTGCGTTGCCAAGGGCATGCGCATGACCGAGCAGCGCCGCATTATTGCGCGCGTGCTGGAGGCGGCGACCGATCACCCCGACGTGGAAGAACTCTACCGCCGGGCTTCGGCCATCGATCCGAAGATATCGATCGCCACCGTCTACCGGACCGTCAAGCTGCTCGAGGATGCCGGCGTGATTGCGCGCCACGATTTCGGCGCCGGCCGCGCCCGCTACGAGACCGTGCCGGAGGAGCATCACGATCACCTCATCGACCTGCGCACCGGCAAGGTCATGGAATTCCGCGATGACGATATCGAGAAGCTCCAGAACCGGATCGCCGAACGTCTCGGCTTCCGCCTCGTCGATCATCGGCTTGAGCTCTATGGCGTGCCGCTCGACGGGACGAAGAAGGACAAGAGCTGACCGGTGGCGCAGCGTTTCATCTGCCGGCAATGCGGAACCCAGTTCGCCGATAGAGATGCGCCGCCGCCGGCCTGCCCGATCTGCGAGGACGACCGGCAATACGTGCGCTGGGACGGGCAGGACTGGGTTACCCTTGATGACCTGCGCCAGACGCACAGCATCCGGATTGCCGAAGAGGCCGATGGCATCACCGGATTTGGCGTGACGCCGGCATTCGCCATCGACCAGCGCGCTTTGCTGCTTCGCTCGCCGGCCGGCAATGTGCTGTGGGATTGCATCAGCCTTGTCACCGACGAGGCGATGGCGGAGGTGACGAGGCGCGGCGGGCTTTCCGCGATCGCCATTTCCCATCCGCATTTCTATTCGGCCATGGTCGAGTGGAGCGACGCTTTCGGCGGCGTGCCGATCTACATCCACGAAGCCGAGCGCCAGTGGGTGCAACGCCCGGCGCCGGCGATCCGCTTCTGGTCGGGCGAGACGCACGTCGTCAACGCGGAGATGACGCTGGTCCGCTGCGGTGGCCATTTTCCCGGCGGCCAGGTGCTGCACTGGAGCGCGGCGGCTGGCGGCCGGGGCGCGATCTTCACCGGCGACATCGTCATGGTCGTCATGGACCGGCGCCACGTCTCGTTCATGCACTCCTTCCCGAACATCGTCCCGCTCAATCGTCCCGCGGTCGAACACATCGCCGCGGCCCTCGAGCCATTTGCCTTCGACGCCGTCTTCGGTGGCTGGTGGAACCGGGTCATCCCGTCCGATGGCAAGGCTGCCGTCGCCCGTTCGGTCGCCCGCTACCTCAAGGCGATCGCGGACTGAGCCAGTCATCGCCCGGCCATACGACAGCGCTATTCTCACACCCGCCAAAACCCGCTAAAGGAACGGCGAGTGCCGGGTCGGCCGCGCTGCCGGAACCTCGGGTTAACCATCGGAATTCATGAAGAGATCGGGCCGCGACCTGAAGACCGTTTTCATCAAGACCTACGGCTGTCAGATGAACGTCTACGATTCCGAACGGATGACGGACGTCCTGGCGGCATCGGGCTACGCACCGGTTGACGCGCCCGAGTCGGCCGATCTCATCCTGATCAACACCTGCCACATCCGCGAGCGGGCCGCCGAGAAGGTCTATTCCGAACTCGGTCGCTTCCGCGCGCTCAAGCAGGCCGCGCGCGCCGAGGGCCGCGAGGTGATGGTCGGCGTGACCGGTTGCGTCGCGCAGGCCGAGGGCGAGGAAATCGCCGCCCGCGCACCCGTGGTCGATCTGGTCGTTGGCCCGCAATCCTATCAGCGCCTGCCGGACCTGATCGGCGAAGTTCGCGCCGGCCGCCGCGTCGTGGCCACCGCGTTCGACGTCGGCGGCAAGTTCGGTGACCTCGACAAGCTCGTTCGTCATTCCGGCGAAAGCCGGAATCCATCGTCATCGGCCCCGTCCGTCGCTCACGCGAAGCAGACATCTGCCTTCCTCACCGTGCAGGAAGGTTGCGACAAGTTCTGTACCTTCTGCGTCGTGCCCTATACGCGCGGCGCCGAAGTCTCGCGGCCGGTCGAAGCCATCGTCGCCGAAGCGGCGCGCCTTGCCGATCGCGGCGTGCGCGAGCTCACGCTGCTCGGCCAGAACGTCAACGCCTGGCATGGCGAAGGTCACGACGGCCGCGACTGGGGCCTCGGCCGGCTGCTGTTCCGCCTCGCCGAAATCCCGGGCATCGACCGCTTGCGCTACACCACCAGCCATCCGCGCGACATGGCCGACGATCTCATCGCCGCCCATCGCGATCTGGATGCGCTGATGCCCTATCTCCATCTGCCGGTGCAGTCCGGCTCCGACCGCATCCTTGCCGCCATGAACCGTCGTCACACGGCCGCCGACTATCTGCGACTGGTCGAGCGCATCCGCACGGCGCGGCCCGATATCGCGCTGGCCAGCGACTACATCGTCGGCTTCCCCGGCGAGAGCGAGGACGATTTCGCCGACACGCTGCGCCTGCTCGACGACGCCGGCCATGTCGCCGCCTTCTCGTTCAAATACAGCGCCCGCCCCGGCACGCCCGCCGCCGATGCCGCCGATCAGGTGCCGGAGGCGGTCAAGACCGAACGCATCCACCGCCTGCAGGCGCGCATCGCTGCCCGGCAGTCGGCATTCCTGGCATCGCGCGTCGGCACCGTCGCCGACATCCTGTTCGAGCGTCCCGGCCGTTATGCCGGCCAGATCGTCGGCCGTTCGCCTTGGCTTCAGCCGATTCACGTTGCCGGCGGTCACGAGCTGATCGGCACCATCGGCCGCGTTCACATCGACAAGACTTCGACCAACAGCCTGTTCGGTTCGCTCGTCGGCGCACCGCAAATGGAGGCCGCTTCTTGACGGCACGACCGACGATTCCGGCGCCCTTGCCCGCCGCCCCCGACCTTGGCCACATTGTCGTTTCCTTCGACGACAATCGCTTGATCCAGGAACTGTTCGGCGAGTTCGATCAGAACCTCGCGCTCATCGAACAGCGTCTCGGCGTCGATGCGGTGGCGCGCGGCAACCAGGTGACCTTGCGCGGCAGCACCGAGGCGCTCACCCGCGCCCGCCTCGCGCTCGACTTGCTGTATGGCCGCCTGCAGGAGGGCCATAGCCTTGCGCAGGGCGATGTCGACGGCGCCATCCGCATGGCGACCGCCGCCGAGGCGCAACTCAGCCTGCCGACGCTGGAGCCGAAGGGCCGCCTGACCATGGCGCAGATCGCCACGCGCCGCCGCACCGTCATGGCCCGCACGCCGATGCAGGACGCCTATATGCGCGCCTTCGACCGTGCCGAACTGACCTTCGGCATCGGCCCGGCTGGCACCGGCAAGACCTACCTCGCCGTCGCCTACGCCGCCGCCATGCTCGAGCGCGGCGCCGTCGATCGTGTCATCCTGTCGCGTCCTGCGGTCGAGGCCGGCGAGCGTCTCGGTTTCCTGCCCGGCGACATGCGCGAGAAGGTCGATCCCTATCTCCGTCCGCTCTACGACGCGCTTTACGACATGATGCCCTTCGACAAGGTCGAGCGCGGTTTTCAGACCGGCACGATCGAGGTGGCGCCGCTTGCCTTCATGCGCGGCCGCACGCTCGCCAATGCCGTCGTCATTCTCGATGAGGCGCAGAACACCTCGTCGATGCAGATGAAGATGTTCCTGACCCGCCTCGGCGAAAATTCGCGCATGATCGTCACCGGCGATCCGAGCCAGGTCGACCTGCCGCGCGGTCAGGTGTCCGGACTGGTCGAGGCGGCGGAGCTGCTCAGGCACGTCGCCGGCATCGCGCAGGTGCGCTTCACCGCCGCCGATGTCGTCCGCCACCCGCTGGTGGCGCGCATCGTCGAGGCCTATGACGCACCGGAGCGACCGCCGGCGGAGGGAATCTAGCCCTGCCGCCGCCTGCCGACCGCATGGGGCTCGTCGCCGATATCCTGGTCGAGGCCGGCGACTGGTCACCCGAGCCCGAGCTGCAGGCGCTGGTCGACCGGGCGCTTGCCGCCTGCCTCTCGGCCCGCCTGCCGGCCATTGCCGAGGACGCCGAAGTCTCGCTGGTCTTCACCGATGATGCCCACATCCGGGCGCTGAACCGCCAGTATCGCGGCCAGGACAAGCCAACCAACGTCCTGTCGTTTCCCGCCGCCCCGCTCGTTCCCGGGCGATTCGGGCCCCCGCTCGGCGATATCGTGCTCGCTCGGGAAACCATCGCGGCCGAGGCCGGGAACCAGGGGTTGAAATTCGCCGACCACCTTACCCATTTGATAATTCACGGTTTCTTGCACCTTCTCGGCTACGACCACGAGACTGAGAGCGAGGCGGTCGTGATGGAAGGCCTCGAAACGGCTATACTCGGGTCACTGGAAATTGCCGATCCCCATGCCGGGTCGGGCGAATGACGGCGGCGACGAAATTTCAGGAAATGAACGACGTTCCCAAACAGTTGAGCGAAGTGCCGGCGGGTTCCTCCGAGGAGGGTGAGCCCGGCGACAGTACGCGCGAGAATTGGTTCGATCGCCTGCGCGCGGCGGTCGGCCTCAGAGGCGCCGGTACGCTCCGTCAGGATCTCGCCGCCGCGCTCGCCGCGCCCAACGACCTCTCCGCCGGCTTCACGCCGGAGGAGCGGGCGATGCTCTCCAACATCCTCCGCCTGCGCGACATTCGCGTCGACGACATCATGGTGCCGCGCGCCGACATCGAAGCCGTCGAGATCGATCTCAATCTCGGCGAACTGCTGGCGAGTTTCCTGAAGTCGGGTCACTCGCGCATGCCGGTCTTCCGCGAGACGCTCGACGATCCGGTCGGCCTTGTCCACATCAAGGACCTGATGACCTTCGTCACCGGCGCGGCCGATCTTCCGGCCGGCGATGGCGATGGTGGTGCAGGGCGCCCCGGCAATCTCGATCTCTCCCGTATCGATCTCACGCGCTCGCTCGCCGCCACCGGCCTCGTGCGCAATATCCTCTTCGTGCCGCCATCCATGCCCGTCGCCACGCTGCTTGCCAGCATGCAGGCGACCCACATGCAGATGGCGCTGGTCATCGACGAATACGGCGGTACCGATGGCCTCGTGTCGCTCGAGGACGCGCTCGAGATGGTCGTCGGCGACATCGAGGACGAGCACGACGACGACGAAGGCCCGATGATCGTGCCCGACAAGGACGGCGGCTATCTTGCCGACGCCCGCGCCGATCTCGAGGAGGTCGCCTCCGTCATCGGCACCGATTTCGCGGTCGGCGAGCACGGCGAGGACGTCGATACGATCGGTGGCCTGGTGTTCGCGCTGGTCGGACGTATCCCGGTGCGCGGCGAATTGGTCTCGGCGCCCGGCGGCTACGAATTCGAGGTGCTCGACGCTGATCCGCGCCGCATCAAGCGCTTGCGCATTTCGAAGCGTCCGGCCGATCCGCGCGAGCGTCGCCGTCCGCGCCCGCCGTCGGAGCCCGGCGCGGCCACCGGCTGATTCACCGGCCGCTTGCCTGCGTCAACATCGGCCCGGAGGTCCGCTTGACCGCGGGCGGCCACCCTCCGACCCTCGTCGGCCTGATTCGGGCGGCTTTGCCGGGAGCGCGACGCGGGTGCGATCCTTCGCCAACGCGATCATCGTTTTGTGGGGCTGGCGCCGCTTTCTGGTGGCCTTGGTCGCCGGAGCGCTTTCGGCGCTGGCCTTCGCGCCGTTCTATGTCTTTCCGGTCCTCTGGCTGACGTTTCCAGTTCTCGTCTGGCTGATCGACGGGGCCACTGCGAACGAGCATGCCGGCTTCGTCCGCCGGCTGCTGCCTGCCGCCATTGTCGGCTGGGCCTTCGGCTTCGGCTTCTTCCTGGCCGGCCTGTGGTGGGTCGGCGCCGCGTTTCTGGTCGATGCCGCCGAGTTTGGCTGGCTGCTGCCCTTCGCCGTCATCATCCTGCCGGCCGGGCTTGCCCTGTTCTGGGCCTTCGGCATGGCGCTTGCCCGCGCCTTTTGGACCGAGGGCTGGCGCCGCATTGTCGTCTTCGCCGTTGCGCTGTCGATCGCCGAGTGGCTGCGCGGTCACCTCTTCACCGGCTTTCCGTGGAACGCCATCGGCTATGCACTGACGCCGACGGCGCTGATGATGCAGTCGGCATCGCTGGTCGGCGTGTGGGGGCTGACGCTCGCCGCCTTGTTCATTTTCGCCGCGCCCGTGGCGTTGGTCGGCGACGGGCACGGCAGCCGCAAGGCAAACCGCGTCGTGCTGGCAAGCGCCGCCGGCCTGCTGCTTGCCCATGTCGCTTTCGGCGCGCTGCGCCTCGCCGGCGGGCCGGACGCGCTGGTGCCCGACGTCCATCTGCGCATCGTCCAGCCGGACATTCCGCAGGACGAGCGCTGGCAGTTCGGCAAGGCCGACGAGACCGTGCAGCGCTACGTCGATCTCTCCGGTGGCGGCAAAGGCGCCGCCGGACTTGCCGGCATCACCGATGTGATCTGGCCGGAATCGGCCTTCCCGTTTCTGCTCACCGAACGCCCGCAGGCGCTCTCCGCCATCGCCGATCTGCTGCCGCCCGGAACGACACTCGTCACCGGCGCGGCCCGCGCCGAGCGCCAGCCGGGCGAAGCCCGCCCCTTGATCTTCAACAGCATCTACGTGATCGACGACGCGGGCGAGATCGTCGGCGCCTACGACAAGGTTCACCTGGTTCCCTTTGGCGAATACATACCGTTCCGGAATTTGATGAACTGGCTTGGGTTGCGGCAGCTCATCGCACTGCCCGGCGGATTTTCGCCCGGTAACCGCCGCCATACGCTCGATGTTCCCGGCACGCCATCGGCCGCGCCACTGATCTGCTACGAGATCGTTTTTCCGGGCGACGTGCTCGAACCCGGTGCCCGGCCCGGCTGGCTGCTCAACGTCACCAACGACGCCTGGTATGGCGATACGCCGGGGCCGTATCAGCACTTTCTGCAGGCCCGTGTCCGCGCGGTTGAGGAGGGGCTGCCCCTTGTCCGCGCCGCCAATTCCGGCATCTCCGCCATCGTGGATGGCCACGGTCGGGTCATTGCCAGTCTCGCGCTTGGCCGCATGGGCGTCGTCGATGGCGGGCTGCCCACGGCTCTTTCGCAAACCCCTTATGCGCGCTTCGGCGACCTCATATTCGCCGCGTTGTTGGCTGTATTTGGCGGATTCGCGGTGTTAACTAAGGTTAAACTGGTGATTTGACGGACAATTGACATAAATCGCAATTGTCGGCATATCGGCCGGATACTTGGGTGGCGGGGGTTGCGACGCCGGGATTGGCTGGAAGCACGGGCGCAATGAACAGTTGCACGTTGCAGATCGGCTTGGGTGCAACGATTGGCCGCTGATCATGCAGCGGCGATGAGGACGAAAGCCTAGAATGGCCAACAAGAAACAGCCCAACCCGATCGACATCCACGTCGGGAGCCGGGTTCGCCTGCGTCGTATGATGCTCGGCATGAGTCAGGAAAAGCTGGGCGAGCAGCTCGGCATCACCTTCCAGCAGATCCAGAAATACGAGAAGGGCACCAACCGCATCGGCGCAAGCCGGTTGCAGCACATCGCCCGCGTTCTCTCGGTGCCGGTCGCTTTCTTCTTCGAAGATGCGCCGCCCTCGCCGGTGGTCGGAACGTCTGGCATGGCGGAACCGGAGGCGGCGAACTACATCGTCGACTTCCTGTCCAGCTCGGAAGGCATCCAGCTCAACAAGGCGTTCGTGCGCGTCAAGGACGCCAAACAGCGCCGGCGCATTATCGATCTCGTCCGCGCCATGGCGGGCGAAGACGACGGCACCTGATCTCGGCCCAACTCTTGATCGCACGCGCGCTCATCGCGCCCCGAGTGGGCGCGGCGGCGGGCCGTGGGTCTGCCTCGCCGACAATTGACCACCGCTGCGTTCACTGCCACAACACCGCCCGGCAAGCCGGGCGGGGGACGCCTCTCGGCATGAGATTCTGACGGGGAGCTGCCTTTCAGTGCTGCGCGACAATTACCTCTTTACCAGCGAATCGGTTTCCGAAGGCCATCCCGACAAGGTCTGCGATCGCATCTCCGACACCATCGTCGACGCTTATCTGGCGGCGATGCCCGAGGCGCGCGTGGCGTGCGAAACCCTGGCAACCACCAATCGCGTGGTCATCGCCGGTGAGGTACGCGGACCGGACGTGGTTCTGGCTTCCGTCGAGGATCTGGCGCGCGCGGCGATTCGCGATATCGGCTACGAACAGCAGGGCTTCCACTGGCAGAACTGCAAGGTCGAAATTCTCCTCCACGCCCAGTCCGCCGACATTGCGCAGGGCGTTGACGCCGCCGGCAACAAGGACGAGGGCGCCGGCGATCAGGGCATCATGTTCGGCTACGCCTGCTCCGAAACGCCGGAGCTGATGCCGGCGCCGCTCTTCTACGCTCACCGCATCCTCAAGCGCATGGCCGACGCGCGTCATTCCGGCGAGACGCATCTGCTGGGGCCCGACGCCAAGAGTCAGGTGACGGTGCGCTACGAAGACGGCAAGCCGGTCGGCGTCGCCTCGATCGTCGTCTCCACCCAGCACATGGATGCCGATCTCACCTCGCACGACGTGCGCTCGATCGTCGAGCCGTATGTGCGCGAGGCGCTGCCCGCCGACTGGATCAACGGCAAGACCGACTGGCACATCAATCCGACCGGCAAGTTCGTCATCGGCGGTCCTGATGGCGACGCCGGCCTGACCGGACGCAAGATCATCGTCGACACCTATGGCGGCGCCGCGCCGCATGGCGGCGGCGCATTCTCAGGCAAGGACCCGACCAAGGTCGACCGCTCCGCCGCCTATGCCGCCCGCTACCTCGCCAAGAACGTCGTTGCGGCCGGTCTTGCCGGTCGTTGCACGATCCAGCTTTCCTACGCCATCGGCGTGTCCAAGCCGCTGTCGATCTATGTCGATCTGCATGACACCGGTCACGTCGACGAAGCCAAGCTGGAGGTCGCCCTCGGCGAGGTCATGGACCTCAGCCCGCGCGGTATCCGCCAGCATCTCGGCCTCAACAAACCGATCTACGCCCGCACCGCCGCCTATGGTCATTTCGGCCGTGCCCCCGAGGCCGACGGCGGCTTCTCGTGGGAGCGCACCGACCTCGGCGACGCCATCCGCGACGCGCTGAACTAGTTGCAGCAAGGTCGGTCAGCCGCCACGCGCGGCGATCCAGGGGAATGAACGAACGGCGCGACGGTCTTCACGGCAGGCGAAAGGGCAAGCCCCTGTCGCCGCGCCGCGCCCACCTGATGGCGACGGTCTTTCGTGACCTCGTCATCGACGTCGACCAGCCGTCGCCCGCCAACCTTGCCGCGCTCTTCCCGACAAGGCTGTCGCGCGTTTCGCTGGAGATCGGCTTCGGCGGCGGTGAGCATCTTGTCGCCGCTGCCGCTGCCGCGCCGGGCGAAGGCTTCATCGGCGTCGAGCCCTATCTCAACGGCATGGCGAGTGCCGTTGCCGCCATCCACGACGCCGCGCTCGACAATGTGCGTCTGTTCGACGGCGAAGCCTCGCGCCTCGTCGACTGGCTGCCGCCCGCCGCGCTCGCCGCCGTCGATCTACTCTATCCCGACCCGTGGCCGAAGAAGCGTCACTGGAAGCGCCGCTTCGTCTCGCCGGAGAATCTCGATCGGCTGGCGCGCGTGCTGGCGCCTGGCGGCCTCTTCCGTTTCGCCAGCGACATCCCGTCCTATGTCGAGTGGACGCTTGCCCATACGCTGCGCCATCCGGCTTTCGCATGGACGGCGGAACGCGCCGACGATTGGCGCAAGCCATTTCCGGATTGGCCCGGCACGCGCTACGAGACAAAGGCGATCGCGGCCGGTCGCCGGCCGACCTATCTGGAATTCCGCCGCGCCTGAGCGTGCTCTTGCGTTTGGCCGATTTCCGGCCTATATCAGCGCCATCTAATCTCAAACGATCGGTTTCGTTGGAGAGTGGGCCCTGCCGGACCCGCTCTTTTTTGTTAGCCCGAAGCCGGTCGGCGGAGGGACTATTGTCGCAAGCCGACAGCGAACCGCGCATCATCGCCGAGACGGGTGTCGAAGCCCGCATCGCGCATATCGTCGAGCCCGTCATCGAGGGCCTCGGCTATCGTCTCGTGCGCGTCCGCCTGTCGGCGATGAACGGCGCCACGCTGCAGATCATGGCCGAGCGGCCGGACGGCTCGATGAATGTCGAGGATTGCGAGATCATCTCGCGCGACGTTTCGCCGGCCCTCGACGTCGAGGACCCGATCGACCGCGCCTACCACCTCGAAGTGTCGTCGCCGGGCATCGATCGCCCGCTGGTCCGCCGTTCCGATTTCGAGCGCTGGACGGGCCACGAGGCCAAGATCGAGCTGGCGCGCATGCTCGACGGACGCAAGCGCTTTCGCGGCCGCATCGCCGGCGTCGATGGCGATCATGTCGAGATGGACATCGCCGGCGACGGCGGCGAACCGACGCGCGTGCTGTTGCCGATCGCCGACCTCGGCGAAGCCAAGCTGATGCTCAACGACGATCTCATTCGCGAGTCGCTCTCGCGCCAGAAACATCCCGCCGGCGGTTCCGCCGCGGAAGCAACACAACCAGTCCACCAGGGAGACTGAAACCCATGGCCGTCAGTGCAAACCGGCTCGAACTCCTCCAGATCGCCGACGCGGTCGCCCGCGAAAAGGCGATCGACCGCATGATCGTCGTCACCGCCATGGAGGACGCCATCCAGAAGGCGGCGCGCTCGCGCTACGGCTCGGAGACCGACATCCGCGCCGAGATCAACCCGAAGACCGGCGAGATCAAGCTGCAGCGTCTGCTCAAGGTGGTTGACGCCATCGAGAACCCGGCGACCGACATCCTGCTGGCCGACGCCCGCGTCAAGAACCCGGCCGCCCAGCCCGGCGATTTCATTGCCGAGCCGCTGCCGCCGATGGATTTCGGCCGCATCGCCGCCCAGTCCGCCAAGCAGGTCATCGTCCAGAAGGTGCGCGAGGCCGAGCGCGATCGCCAGTACGACGAGTTCCGCAACCGCATCGGCGAGATCGTCTCCGGTCAGGTCAAGCGCGTCGAATACGGCAACGTCATCGTCGATCTCGGCCGCGGCGAGGGCATCGTGCGTCGCGATGAGTTGATCCCGCGCGAAACCTTCCGCTACGGCGACCGCGTGCGCGCCTATATCTATGACGTGCGCCGCGAGCAGCGCGGGCCGCAGATTTTCCTGTCGCGCACGCACCCGCAATTCATGGCCAAGCTCTTCGCCCAGGAAGTGCCGGAGATTTACGACGGCATCATCGAGGTGCGCTCGGTCGCCCGCGATCCGGGCAGCCGCGCCAAGATCGCCGTCATCTCGCGCGACTCGTCCATCGATCCGGTCGGCGCCTGCGTCGGCATGCGCGGCTCGCGCGTTCAGGCGGTGGTCAACGAGTTGCAGGGCGAGAAGATCGACATCATCCCGTGGTCGCAGGACCCCGCCACCTTCATCGTCAACGCGCTGCAGCCGGCCGAGGTCGCCAAGGTCGTGCTCGACGAGGAGGCCGAACGCATCGAGGTGGTCGTCCCCGACGAGCAGTTGTCGCTTGCCATCGGCCGCCGCGGCCAGAACGTGCGCCTTGCCTCGCAGCTCACCGGCTGGGACATCGACATCCTCACCGAGCAGGAAGAGTCGGAGCGCCGCCAGAAGGAATTCCAGGAGCGTTCGCAGCTCTTCATCACCGCGCTCGACGTGGACGAGGTCGTCGGTCAGCTGCTCGCCTCGGAAGGCTTCGCTTCCGCCGAGGAAATCGCCTTCGTCGATCTCGACGAACTCGCCTCGATCGAGGGCTTCGACGAGGAGACCGCCAACGAGTTGCAGGCCCGCGCTCGCGAATATCTCGACAAGCTCGAGGCCGAGCAGGACGAGGAGCGCAAGGCCCTTGGCGTCGCCGACGAACTGAAGGACGTGCCCGGCATCACCACCGCCATGCTGGTCGCTCTCGGCAAGGATGGCATCAAGACGGTCGAGGATTTCGCCGGCAGCGTTCCGGACGATCTCACCGGCTATGTCGAGCGCAAGGACGGCGAATCGAAGCGCTTCCCCGGATCGCTGGAAGGCTTCGGCCTGTCGCGCGCCGACGCCGAGGCAATGATCATGGCGGCGCGCATCAAGGCGGGCTGGATCACGGAAGAAGATCTGAAGCAGCCGGAGGCCGAGGAAGCCGAGACCGCGGAGGCCGAGGCCGCCGCTGCCCCGGTCGCCTGAGCTTCCGTGTTGTGATGGGGAGACCTGCGTGCCCGGCCGCCACGAGCCAACCGAACGGACCTGCGTCGTCACGCGACAGGCTTTGCCTGTCGAGGCGCTGATCCGCTTCGTCGTCGCGCCGGACGGCACGGTCGTCCCCGATCTGCGCCGCAAGCTGCCCGGCCGCGGCGTCTGGGTGACCGCCGATGCCGAGCATGTCGCCCGCGCCGAGAAGAAGGGCCTGCTTTCCCGCGCTTTCGAGGGCGGTGCGACCGTGGAACCGGGCCTTGCCAGCCGCGTCGACCGGCTTCTGCTGACCGCGGCCGCCAGCGCGCTGTCGATGGCGCGCAAGGCCGGCGAGGTGGTCGCCGGTTTCGCCAAGGTTGAGGCGGCGCTGGCCCGCGAACCGGTGGTAGCGCTGATTCATGCCGCCGAAGCCGGGGCCGACGGCGTTGCCAAGCTCGATAGTGCCGCCCGCCGCCGTTTCGGGGAGGGCAATTTGCCCATTATCCGCGGCTTGACCATGGCGGATTTGGATTTGGCTTTTGGCGGGACAAATGTGATACATGCTGCGCTGCTTGCCGGGCCGGCGAGCACCAATCTGCTGGCGCGGATTCGCGATCTTGACCGTTTCCGTGGTAACGGGCCCTCGCAAGGCGCCGGCAGCCGAGCAATCGACGCCCTCGATGACGTAAGTAACCTGCGTGCAGGACTATAGGAACGCATGAGCGAAACGACTGACGAAAAGACGATCAGCGTGCCGAAGCGCACGCTTGGCCTGAAGCGCGGAATTGAGCGAGACACCGTCCGCCAGAGCTTCTCGCATGGCCGCACGAATACCGTGCAGGTCGAGCGCAAGAAGCGCCGGGTGGTTCTGCCGGGCGAGCAGAAGCCTGCCGAGCCGGCGCCCGCACCTGCGCCCGTGGCCAAGGTCGAGCGCCCTGCGCCGCCGGTGGCCGCCCGTCCGGCCCCGGCTCCCGAACCGGTCGCGGAGCCGGCGAGCGCGCGTGCCGGTCTGGTGCTGCGCCAGCTTTCGTCGGACGAGATCGATGCCCGCGCCCGCGCCTTGGCCGATGCCAAGGTGCACGAGGCCGTGGAACGCCAGGCGGCGATCGACGCCGCCACGCGCCGCGCCGCCGAGGCCGAACGGCAGGCCAAGGAGCAGGCCGAGGCGGCTCACCGTCAGGCCGAGGAAGACGCCCGTCACAAGGCCGAGGAACATGCCCGTTCCCGCGCCGAGGAAGCCGCGCGTCGTCGCTTTGGCGAAGCCGAAGCCAAGACTGCGGTCCCCGGCGAAGTCGCACCGGCCCGTCCTGGTGCGAAGAATGTCCGCGAAACGCCGGAGGTCGAGGAAGACGACCGCCCCGGCGGCCTGCGCGGTCGCGTCAAGACGGCGGCCCGTCCGCCCGATCCGAAGCCCGTCAAGCGCGTCGATGACCGCCGCCGCGGGAAGCTGACGCTTTCCAACGCGCTCGACGACACCGAGCGCGCTCGCTCGCTTGCCTCGATTCGCCGTCGCCGCGAGCGCGAACGCGCCCGCACGCATGAGACCGGCCCGCGCGAGAAGATCATCCGCGAGGTCACCATTCCCGAGACGATCACCGTTCAGGAGCTCGCCAACCGCATGGCCGAGCGGGCGGTCGACGTCGTCAAGCTGCTCATGAAGCAGGGCCAGCTGATCAAGGTCACCGACATCATCGACGCCGACACCGCACAGATCATCGCCGAGGAGATGGGCCACAGCGTGCGCCGCGTCGCCGAGGCGGATGTCATCGAGGGCCTGTTCGCGGCCCCCGCCGAGGACTCCGATCTCGAGCCGCGCTCCCCGGTGGTCACCATCATGGGTCACGTCGATCACGGCAAGACGTCGCTGCTCGACGCCATCCGCCAGACCGACGTCGTCGCTGGCGAGGCCGGCGGCATCACCCAGCACATCGGCGCATATCAGGTCGAGCGCAACGGCCACAAGATTACGTTCATCGATACGCCCGGCCACGCCGCGTTCACCGCCATGCGGTCGCGCGGCGCCAGCGTCACCGACATCGTCATCCTGGTGGTTGCCGCCGACGACGGCGTCATGCCGCAGACCATCGAGGCGATCAATCACGCCAAGGCGGCCAAGGTTCCGATCATCGTCGCCATCAACAAGGTGGACAAGCCGGACGCCGACCCGCAGCGCGTGCGCACCGAGCTTCTCCAGCACGAAGTCTTCGTCGAATCGATGGGCGGCGACGTCCTCGACGTCGAGGTCTCGGCGGTCAAGGGCACCAACCTCGACAAGCTGCTGGAAACCATCCTGCTGCAGGCCGAGGTGCTCGAACTCAAGGCCGACCCCAATCGCGCCGCGGAAGGCGCCGTCATCGAGGCCAAGCTCGACAAGGGCCGCGGCCCGGTCGCGACCATTCTCGTACAGTCCGGCACGCTCCATATCGGCGACATCGTCGTTGCCGGAGCGGCCTGGGGCCGTGTTCGCGCACTCGTCAACGAGCGCAACCAGCAACTGAAAGAGGCTGGCCCGTCGACCCCGGTCGAGGTGCTCGGCTTCCAGGATGCGCCCGAGGCCGGCGACCGTCTCGCCGTCGTCGATTCGGAAGCCCGCGCCCGCGAGGTCAGCGACTACCGTGCCCGCCAGAAGCGCGAAAAGGCGCTGGCCCGCACGACCGCCGCCCGCGGTTCGCTCGAGCAGATGATGAACCAGCTCCAGGTGGCCGGTCAGAAGATCTTTCCGCTCGTCATCAAGGGCGACGTGCAGGGTTCGGTCGAGGCCATCGCCCAGGCGCTGGAGGCTCTCGGCACCGACGAGGTCGCCGTCCGCATCCTGCATTCCGGCGTCGGCGGCATCACCGAGTCGGACGTGACGCTTGCCGCCTCGTCCACCGCCGCCATCATCGGCTTCAACGTGCGCGCCAACAAGCAGGCGCGCGAGACCGCCGAGCGCGACGGCATCGAGATCCGCTACTACAACATCATCTACAACCTGGTGGATGACGTGAAGGCGGCGATGTCCGGCCTGCTCTCGCCGGAGCGCCGCGAGACCATGCTCGGCAATGCCGAAATCCTGGAGATCTTCGATATCTCCAAGGTCGGCAAGATCGCCGGTTGCCGGGTCACCGATGGCACGGTCGAGCGCGGCGCCAATGTTCGTCTGATCCGCGACAACGTCGTCGTCCACGAA
Source organism: uncultured Alphaproteobacteria bacterium (assembly GCA_963781775.1). Lineage (GTDB taxonomy): Bacteria > Pseudomonadota > Alphaproteobacteria > Rhizobiales > Kaistiaceae > CAVSRC01. The sequence continues at coordinate 126,853 of CAWAHE010000030.1, forward strand.
GGCAAGCTGTCGACGCTGAAGCGCTTCAAGGACGAGGTCCGCGAGGTGCCCGCCGGCCAGGAATGCGGCATGGCCTTCGAGAAATACGAGGATATGCGCGTCGGCGACGTCATCGAGTGCTACCGCGTCGAGGAGATCGCGCGCTCGCTCTAGGGCCGCGCGCGATTCCCCGACCGGCTCGTGTGAGGAATCGCCGTGGCGGAATCCATCGACCTGCGCCGCCTGGGCGTCGGTGACGCCGGCGTCATGCGCGATATCGTTGCCATGCTTCCCGTCCCCGAGTGGCGGAGCGACGACATTCCGTCCATCGACTATCTGGCGAGCGTCCTTGCCGACGACCGCACCTATGTCTTCGGCGCGTTCACCGGCGCGGGCCCGGTTGGCTTCGCCTCCGCGTACCGCTTTCCGGCGCTCACCGCGATGCAGGACCTCGTCTATGTGTACGACGTGTTCGTGGCGGAGCCCGATCGCGGCAAGGGCTTCGGCCGAAAGCTGATGGACGCTCTTCTCGCGCGTTTGGGAGAGGACGGCGTGGCGGAAGCCTGGGTCGGCACCGATCGCGACAACGAAGCGGCGCGCCGTTTGTATTTGTCGGCGGGTGCCGTCTCCAGCGAGGCGTACGTTCAGTACGAGTACGCATTTGAGCCCGCGGCAACCGCCGTCGCGGAAGGCGCGCGATGAGCAAGGGCCGTCCGAAGAGTGTGGCTTCCCCCCGCGGTTCTTCGCAGCGCCAGTTGCGCGTCGGCGAACTGATCCGTCATGCGCTCGCCGAGATTCTCCAGCGCGGCGAGGTCCACGATCCCGATCTCGAAGGCATGGTGGTCACCGTGCCGGAAGTGCGCATGTCGCCGGATTTGAGGCTCGCCACCGCCTTCGTCATTCCGCTCGGCGGCAAGGGCGCCGATACGCTGGTCGCCACGCTCGAACGCCACAAGAAATTCCTGCGCGGCGAGGTCGCCCATCGCATCGATCTGCGCTATGCCCCCGAGTTGCGCTTCCGGCTCGACGAATCCTTCGACGTCGGCTCGCGCATCGACGAGCTCCTGCGCCAGCCCGAGGTCAAGCGCGACCTCGAAGAGGACTGAACAAAACGATGTCGCGCAAGCATAAAGGCCGCGAGGTCACCGGCTGGCTCTGCGTCGACAAGGCGGTCGGGCTCACCTCCACCGGCGCCGTCGCATCGGTAAAGCGCCTGTTCGGCGCCGCCAAGGTCGGCCACGGCGGCACGCTCGATCCGCTTGCCTCCGGCGTGTTGCCGATTGCGCTCGGCGACGCCACCAAGACCGTTCCCTTCGTCCAGGACGGCCGCAAGATCTATCGCTTTACCGTGCGCTGGGGCGCGGAAACCGATACCGACGATTCCGACGGCACCGTGACGGCGACCAGCGACGCCCGTCCCGACGCCGATGCGATCCGCGCGCTGCTGCCCGCCTTCACCGGCGAGATCATGCAGCGCCCGCCGGCCTATTCGGCGATCAAGATCGAGGGGCAGCGCGCCTACGATCTCGCCCGCGAGGGCGAGACGGTAACGCTCGACGAGCGGCCGGTCGCCGTCCACCGGCTGGAACTGGTCGCCTCGCCCGATCGCGACCATGCCGAGTTCGAGGCCGAATGCGGCAAGGGCACCTATGTCCGCTCGCTCGCCCGCGATATCGGCCAGCGCCTCGGCTGCCTCGGCCATGTCGTGGCGCTGCGCCGGCTGGTCGTCGGGCCGTTCGACGCGGCGCACGCCGTCACCATCGAAGACCTGATCGCCGCCCGCGAGGCAGGCGACGCGCTCTCGCTCGACCGCTTCCTGATGCCGGTCGGCGTCGCGCTCGGCGCGCTGCCCGAGATCGCCCTCGGCGCGTCCGACGCCGCGCGCATCGGCCGCGGTCAGGCAGTGTTGCTGCGCGGCCGCGACGCGCCGGTCATGGCCGGCGTGGCCCACGCCACCGTCGCCGGCCGCACCATCGCGCTTGGCGAGATCGCCGAAGGCCAGTTCCATCCGACCCGCGTCTTCCGCGCCGGCTAGGCGGAAAGCCTAGCGATATCAGATAGTTCCATGCGCCAGCTTTTCGCTGGCAATCACCGGCCCTTTCGGTCATATTCCGCCCGCTTGGCCGCCGGTTTTGCAACCATGCGGCGAGCGCCCCGATCCCGACCGTGCTGGACGACATCCCGGCCCTGGCCGCAGGAAATCGGCGGATTCAACCCGAACTTGAGAAGGAACCCCGATGTCGATCACAGCCGAGCGCAAACAGGCGCTCATCAAGGAATACGCCAACGGCGCCACCGATACCGGCTCGCCCGAGGTTCAGGTCGCGATCCTCTCCGAACGGATCGCCAATCTCACCGAGCACTTCAAGGGACACGGCAAGGACAATCACTCCCGCCGCGGCCTGCTGAAGATGGTGAGCACGCGTCGCAGTCTTCTCGATTACCTGCAGAAGACCGACGACAAGCGTTATCAGACACTGATCGAACGCCTCGGCCTGAGGCGCTGATCCGCAAGGAACGGCGGGGCGCTTAGGCCTCGCGCGTTCCCCTCACGCGGCAAAACAGCAGACAGGCCAGCTAGCGCGGCGGCATGGGGCCGTCGCGGGACCGAACGGGACAAGCAAACAGCCATGGCAGGATCGCCAGCCGCTTTCTCCTGAGTACCAGCAACGCCAGGAAAAGTGTGAAGCACCCTTTTCCGTCCGGCGTTGCGCCGTAGGACCAGAGAGCGTCTCGCCGTCTTGCCCATGGCTCGTGTTGCTGTCCGCACGAAAGGATATGCCATGTTCGACATTCACCGTGTCGAGATCGAGTGGGCCGGGCGCACACTCGTTCTCGAAACCGGCAAGATCGCCCGTCAGGCGGACGGCGCCGTTCTTGCCACCTATGGCGACACCGCGGTGCTCGCCACCGTCGTCGCCGCCCGGCAGGAAAAGCCCGGCATCGATTTCTTCCCGCTCACCGTCAACTACCAGGAAAAGACCTTCGCCGCCGGCAAGATCCCCGGCGGCTTCTTCAAGCGTGAGGGCCGTCCGTCCGAGAAGGAGACGCTGACATCGCGCCTCATCGACCGGCCGATCCGTCCGCTCTTTGCGGCTGGCTTCCGCTGCGAGACCCAGGTCGTAACCACCGTTCTTTCGCACGATCTCGAGAACGATCCCGATATCGTCGCCATGGTCGCCGCCTCCGCGGCGCTGACGCTGTCCGGCGCGCCCTTCATGGGTCCGATCGGCGGTGCCCGCGTCGGCATGATCGCCGGCGCCTTCGTGCTCAACCCGCTCATCGACGACATGGCCGAATCGAAGCTCGACCTCGTCGTTGCCGGCACGCAGGACGCCGTGCTGATGGTCGAGTCGGAAGCCAAGGAGCTGTCGGAAGACGACATGCTCGCCGCCGTCATGTTCGGCCACAAGGGCTTCCAGCCGGTCATCGACGCGATCATCAAGCTCGCCGAGAAGGCCGCCAAGGAGCCGCGTGCGGTCAACATTCCGGACCACTCGGCTCTCTACGCCAAGGTCAAGCAGGCCGCCGAAACCGGCCTTCGCGATGCCTACGCCATCACCGGCAAGACCGAGCGCCACGACGCCATCGAGGCGGTCAAGGCAAGTGCCGCCGCGACGCTGGCGCCGGAAGGCGCTGCCGACGCGCCGACCCCGCAGCTTCTCGGCGACATGTACAAGAAGCTCGAGAAGGCGATCGTGCGCAACGACATCCTCGACAAGGGGACGCGCATCGACGGCCGCGATCTGAGGACCGTCCGTCCGATCGTCGCCGAAGTGGGCGTATTGGCCCGCACCCATGGCTCGGCGCTGTTCACCCGCGGCGAGACGCAGGCTCTGGCCGTCGCCACGCTCGGCACAAGCGATGACGAGCAGTTCATCGACGCGCTGCAGGGAACGTACAAAGAGACGTTCATGCTGCACTACAACTTCCCGCCCTACTCGGTCGGCGAGACCGGCCGCATGGGTTCGCCCGGCCGTCGCGAGATCGGCCACGGCAAGCTCGCCTGGCGCGCGGTGCGGCCGATCCTGCCGGCCCATCACGAGTTCCCCTACACGATCCGCGTGGTCTCCGAGATCACCGAGTCGAACGGGTCCTCGTCGATGGCGACCGTCTGCGGCACGTCGCTGGCGCTGATGGATGCCGGCGTTCCGTTGAAGCGTCCGGTGGCCGGCATCGCCATGGGCCTCATCAAGGAGGACGAGCGCTTCGCCGTGCTCTCCGACATCCTCGGCGACGAGGATCATCTCGGCGACATGGACTTCAAGGTCGCCGGCACGTCGGAAGGCGTCACCTCGCTGCAGATGGACATCAAGATCCAGGGCATCACCGAGGAGATCATGAAGGTCGCCCTCGGCCAGGCCAAGGACGGCCGCCTGCACATCCTCGGCGAAATGTCGAAGGCCCTGCCGCAGGCGCGCACCGAGCTTGGCGAGTTCGCTCCGCGCATCGAGGTCATCAACATCCCGACCGACAAGATCCGTGAAGTCATCGGCACCGGCGGCAAGGTCATCCGCGAGATCGTGGAAAAGACCGGCGCCAAGATCAACGTCGAGGATGACGGCACGGTCAAGGTGTCGTCGGCCGACGGCAAGGCGATCACCGCAGCGATGAACTGGATCAAGTCGATCGTGCAGGAGCCCGAGGTCGGGCAGATCTACCAGGGCACGGTGGTCAAGACCGTCGATTTCGGCGCCTTCGTCAATTTCTTCGGCGCCAAGGACGGCCTCGTGCACATCTCCCAGCTCGGTGCCGGCCGCGTCAACAAGACCACCGACGTGGTCAAGGAAGGCGACAAGGTCTGGGTCAAGCTGATGGGCTTCGACGATCGCGGCAAGGTCCGCCTGTCGATGAAGGTCGTCGATCAGGCGACCGGCCAGGAGATCAAGCAGGAGGAAGGCGCGAAGGCCGAAGCCGCCAGCGGCTGATCCCATTTCGAATCGGATGTGAAACGGCCGGCCTCGCGCCGGCCGTTTTGCGTTTGTGCCCTACTGGAAAGTGACCGGAACGCCTTTGATCACCAAGCCGGCGAGTTCTTCTGCGTCCCAGTTGGCCAGCCGCACGCAGCCGTGCGAGTTCGTCTTGTCGATTTTCGACGGCTCGGGCGTCCCGTGGATGCCATAGGTCGGCTCGGAGAGGTCGATCCACGTTGTGCCGATCGGATTGTTCGGACCGGGCGGGATGGTCAGCGGTTCGTGGTTCTCGCCCTGCACGAAGTTGACGTCGGGGCGGTAATAATAGGCGGCGTTGATGGCGATGGCATTGACCGTGTGAACGCCTGTCGGCGACGGGCGTCGCGACGCTGCCGATGGTCGCCGGGTAGGCGACCACGATATGTCCAGCCGCGTCCAAACCGATCAGCTGCGCCCGTTCCTTGTCCGCGATCACCGAGGCCACCGGCGTCGCCTTCTTTGGCGCACCGACCGCGGCAACCACGATCTGCGTGCCCGGCTGGCCGAAATCGGCGCCGGGATTGAGCGCTTCGAGCAGGCGCACGTTCATGTGGAAGCGTTCGCCGAACATCTCCAGCGGCGTGCGATAGCCGGAACTGGGCAGCTTCGCGAGTTCGGCGTAGTCGCTGGGCAGGTCCGGATAGAACGGCCCCGCGACGTCCTCCGGCGTGATCGCATAGCCGACCAGCACCGGAGAGTCTGCCTGTGCGCTCGTCGAAAGCGCTTGCCACAGATCGGGGTCGATCAGGCCGTCGGGCTGCATGCCCAGAATCACCTCCGCCAGCTGGACCGCCTTGGAGAGGTTCCGTCCGGCGTAGCCGTCGATGACGCCGGGCGAGATTCCGACACGGTCGAGCATCACCTGCAGCTTGAGCATCAAGGCGCTCGGCTGGTCCGGAACGATCTGCATGCCGGGCGTGAAGACGGCCGCGTTGACCTCGTCCGGCGACGGATAGACGGGCGGCGGCTTCGCCTCGACAGCGGCGCCGGTGCCGGCGGGCGATGGCTCGGTCGCTGGTGCTTCGGGTGCTCCCGGCGCGGCCGGCGCAGCGGCCTGAGGCACGATTTGCAAGGGTTGAGCGGGAGCCGACTGCTGCGCAGTGGCTGCCAGCGTTGAGCAGAGGATGGCGAGGATCGAGAAGGAAATGCGGGGGATATGTCTTTGCATGGGCTCCCTTAACCCGGCAGGTGCCAAAAGGGTCCATGATCCGCGGCGAATAATCGAAAAGGAGCCGACCAGGAGACGCCGCCGCCGTCGCCCGATTTGAACTCCCTAGCCGAATCAAGGGATTGTGCTGCAGGGTGCCGGTTACCGTTTGGTCAATAAGGGGTTGCGCCGCCCGCCTTTAGGGCCATATCTTGTTGCAGCGCAACAAGCCGCAAAACAACAACTGCGGTATGCGCGGGAAAGGTTTCGGGGCTTGTCCTATTACCAGCTCTACGAACTGAACCACGCCGCCCTTGGCCCCTTCCGGGCCGCCGCCGACGCGACACGGCTCTATTTCAAGAATCCCATGAACCCGCTTGCTCACACGCCCTTTGGGCGGAGCGTGGCGGCGACGGCGGAACTCTTCGAGCGCACCACCCGCCGCTACGGCAAGCCTGAATTCGGCATCACCCATGCCAGCGTGCGCGGCGTCACCGTGCCGGTGGCCGAGCGCGTCGTCTGGGAGCGGCCGTTCTGCCGCCTGCTCCATTTCGAGAAGGCGTTCATCCCCGGCGGGCGCGAGCAGCCGCGGCTCCTCATCGTCGCGCCGATCTCAGGCCACTACGCCACGCTGCTGCGCGGCACCGTCGCCACCATGTTGCCCGACCACGACGTCTACATCACCGACTGGATCGATGCGCGCATGGTGCCGCTGACCGAGGGCAAGTTCGACCTCGACGATTACATCGATTACCTGGTCTCCATGCTGCACAAGCTGGGCGCCGGCGCGCACATCATGGCGGTCTGCCAGCCGTCGGTGCCGGTATTGGCCGCGGCCGCGCTGATGGAAGCGGGTAACGACAGCGCGCTTCCGGCCTCGATGACGCTGATGGGTGGACCGATCGATACCCGCGTCAACCCGACCGCGGTCAATACGCTCGCCAACAATCACGATCTCGAATGGTTCGAGCAGAACGTCATCATGAAGGTGCCGTTCCCGCACCCGGGCTTCATGCGCGACGTCTATCCGGGCTTCCTGCAGATTTCCGGCTTCCTGTCGATGAACATCGACCGCCACGTCGATGCCCACCGCGATTTCTACAACCATCTGATGAGCGGCGACGGCGACTCGGCCGAAAAGCATCGCGAGTTCTATGACGAGTATCTGGCGGTGATGGATCTGACCGCCGAGTTTTATCTGCAGACCGTCGACACCGTCTTTATCCGCCACGCGCTGCCGCTCGGCACCATGACCCACCGTGGCCATAAGGTCGATCCGGCCGCGATCACCAACATCGCCATGCTCACCGTCGAAGGCGAGCACGACGATATTTCCGGCGTTGGCCAGACCAAGGCGGCGCACGATCTCTGCGTCAACCTGGCGCCCGAGAAGAGCCTGCATTATCTCCAGCGCGGCGTCGGGCACTATGGCGTCTTCAACGGCTCCCGCTTCCGCTCCGAGATCGCCCCGCGCATCGCCGATTTCATCGCCACCCATAACCGCCCGGCCGCGTCGGTCCGCAAGGCGAATGGCAACGGCCACGGCAATGGCGCCCACCACCCGGCCCCAGCCTCGGCCGCCCGCACTTCGTCTGCTCCGAAAGCGGCGAAATCCAAGGGTTCCAAGTCGGCCAACTGACGCCGGCGCCACGGCCGAGCCAAAATCGGACGGTCTCCGTCCGATTTTTCTTGATTCGCCCCCTGCCTCTTCCCACGTTGATTGCTGTTACGTAAGATAGACGTACGACTGACGTACGATATAGGGGAAGGACATGGTCAATCAGAATGCCCTGCGTCCGGCGTGGACGCCCCTGACGATCCTGCTGATGGTCGTCGGTTTTTGGCTCTTCTGGCCGCTCGGCCTGGCGATGCTCGCCTACATCATCTGGGGCGAGCGCATTCCCGAGGTCAGGCGGCACTTCGGAGAGATGAAGCGCGATTGGCATGGATGCGGTTCGAGCCGCGGCCATTCCCGCAGCGGCTTCTCGCGGAGCGGCAACGCCGCTTTCGACGATTACCGCGAGCGGGAGCTTCGCCGGCTCGATGAAGAGCGGCAGAAGCTCGACGAAGAGCGACGCGAGTTCGAGGAGTTCGTCACCAACCTCCGCCGCGCGCGCGATCAGGAAGAGTTCGATCGCTTCAAACGCGACCGCCCGTCACGCCGTGGCGACCAGATCGATCTCTGAGCGCAATAGCGTTGAATCGACAGTGAGCGGCGGGGCCGGAAACGGCTCCGCCGTTTTCTCGTGTTCATGCTATCTATCTCCGCGACGGCGCCGATCGGGTCGGCGAACCGCGCAGGATCGCAGTCCGACGAAAACGGTGGAGACTTCCGTGGATCTATCGCCCTTCCTGACCGCAGCAGGCCGGCCGGCGCGTGCCGGCATCCTCGGCGCGGCGTTGTTTGCCGCCCTTGCGGTCTTTGCCTTCGGCCCGGCGCTGGCTGCCGGCCCGTTCGCCGGGATGCAGGGCACATGGGCCGGCGGCGGCACGATTTCCAACAAGGATGGCACCAAGGAACGGATGAGCTGTCAGGTCCAGTACACGACCGCGGACGACGGCAACAATCTCCAGCAGACGCTGCGTTGCTCGAGCGCCAGCTACCAGTTTCACGTCAACGCCTACGTCAAGTCGAATGGCGGGTCGCTCTCCGGCAACTGGAGCGAGACGACGCGCAACGTCAGCGGGCCGATCAGCGGCAGCGTCTCCGGCAACCGCATCAATATCCAGGTCGGCGTTGGCAGCGCCTTCTCGGCCACCATGATGATGGTCACGAATGGCGGCCGGCAGTCGGTGACGATCGTGCCGAAGGGCACCGACATCACCCAGATTTCGGTCAGCGTCGGCAAGGGGTGACCGACGCGGGTTCTTTTGGAGTGGGTGACTCTTGCATCCAGACATGGTGACGTGCCGGTGCAAATCGCCGCCGGCCGGATAGCCCACTGGAATGCCGCAGAATCCATCGCTCCCGCCGCGCCCCGGCGTCATCGTCGTCAGCCACGAGCGCTCGGGCACGCATTTCCTGATGAACGCGCTCGCCTACGGTTATGGCTACGCCAATGCGGTCGATCTCGATCAGGCGCAGATGTCGGCCAATTTCTACTTTCCGCCGATGCTCGCCAAGATCGTCATGGATCACCTGCCGCGACGGCCCAATGTCATATTCAAGAGCCATCACGCTGCCGAGTTTTTCGACGGCGTCGTCGATGAGCTGCTCCGCAAGGTGGTCATCCTCTACGTCCACCGCGATCCGGTCGACGTCATGGTCTCCTTCTGGCGTCTGGTCCACGGCTTCATGTGGCGCGAAGGCCCTAACACGAAGACCGCATACGATTTTGCCAAGGCCGAGCCGGAAGGCCAGATGTTGCGTTACCAGATGCATCAGCGGGCAAACATGCTCGACCGCTGGGCGAGCCACGTCGAGGGCTGGGTCGCCGCCGCCGAAAAGCGTCCGCGTCTCGCGGTCGTTCGTTACGACGACCTGCTCAACAACTACGAGCGCACGCTGCGCGGCCTGTCTGGCCTGCTCGGTCAACCGAGCGGCACCTTTCAGCCGCCCCCGCGCGATCAGAGCGTGGTCAAGGGCGCCAAGGCCGACAGTCTGCCGGCGCCCGACATGGATGCGCTGCGCACCCTCGCCCTCGCCGAGGTCGGCGACACCATGCGCAGGCTTGGCTACGCTTGAGCACGTCACCGCCCCGGAACAAAAAGTGAATCACATTGGTAACCCGTCTGTGGCATGATTCGGCCATTGCATTGATTCGCTTGGACTCTTTGGCCGCATGTCGTTTCTCTTCCGCCGCAGTCCGCAGCCGGACCCCGATCGCTTCGAGATCGCCACCGAAAGCGGCCTTGTCGCCGTCGATATCCGCCGCCATCCGCGCGCGCGGAGCTACACGCTGCGCGTCGCCGGGCCGGGCAAGCCGCCCATCCTCACCATGCCGCAGCGCGGCTCGCTGGCCGAGGCGCAGCGCTTCCTCGAGCGCCATTCCGGCTGGCTGAGGAGCCAGATCGACCGGCTGCCGCCGGCGATCCCGATCGCCGATGGCTGGCCGCTGCCGCTCCGCGGCGTGATCCACACCATCCGCCATGCGCCCGGCAAGCGCGGCGCCGTCACCGTTGGCGAGGACGCCGAGGGACCGGTGCTCTATGTCTCGGGCGATGCGGTGCATCTGCGCCGTCGCGTCGTCGATTTCCTCAAGCGCGAGGCGCGCCGCGATATCGAGGCGGCTGTGTTGCGTTTCGCCGAACGGCTGGACGTCGCGCCGAAGGCGATCCGCTATCGCGACCAGATCACCCGCTGGGGTTCGTGCACCGCCAACGGTCATCTCTCATTCTCGTGGCGGCTGATCATGGCGCCGCCCTTCGTGCTCGATTATCTCGCCGCCCACGAAGTCGCCCACCTCGCCGAGATGAACCACTCGCGCCGCTTCTGGCAGTTGTGCAAGTCGCTCTGCCCGCTCACCGACGCGGCGCGCACCTGGCTTTCCACGCAAGGGCCCGCGCTCCACGCCATCGGCGCCGAGGATCTCCGCGAAGCCGCCTGAGGGCGGGCGCGCCTCCAACCCCGATTGATCCGAAGATTTGGTAGGGTGCGATGGATCGGCCATCGCGTCGGAGGGGAGGTATTCCGTGTATCGCATCGGCAGCGGCGCCGGATTCTCAGGCGACCGGATCGACGCGCCGCAATCGGTCGTCGCCGAGATCGCCGCGGCGGGCGAGGGCGGCGCACTGATCTTCGAGACGATGGGGGAGCGCACGCTGGCCCTCGGTCAGTTGGCCCGGCGCGGCAATCCCGACGCCGGCTATGAGCCGCTGCTTGAGCAGTTTCTGGAACCCGTGCTCGCGACCTGCATCGGCGCGGGCATCGTCATCGTCGGCAATTTCGGTTGCGCCAATCCGCCCGGCGCCGCGGCGGCGATCGCCGCGATGGCCGCGCGTCTGGGCCTTGGGCCCCTGCGCATCGCGATCGTCGAGGGCGACGACATTCTCGATCGCATCGATCTGTCGCGGGCGGAACGCTGGGAGGGCGACGGGCGCATGGCCGAGGCGCGTGGCCGCCCGATCGCCGTCAACGTCTATCTCGGGGCGCGTGCCATTGCCGATGCCATCGCCGCCGGCGCCCAGGTGGTCGTCACCGGACGCGTCGCCGATCCGGCGCTGGCGGTCGGGCCGCTGGTCGCCCGTTTCGGCTGGGCCTGGACGGATTTCGACCGCATCGCGGCGGCAACCCTCGTCGGGCACCTGCTCGAATGCGGCGCGCAGGTCAGCGGCGGTTACTTCGCCGATCCGGGATTCAAGGATGTGCCCGATCCCGACAACATCGGCTTTCCAATCGCCGAGGTGGAGGCCGATGGCAGTTTCGTCATCGCCAAGGCGCGCGGCACCGGCGGCCGTATCGACCTCAGAACCGTCAAGGAGCAGATCCTCTACGAGATCCACGACCCGGCTGCCTACCTGACTCCGGACGTGACGCTCGATGTCACCGGCGTCACGCTCGCCGAGGTCGGGCCGGATCGCGTCGCCGTTCGCGGCGCGCGCGGCGCACCGCCGCCCGCCAGTCTCAAGGCGACCGCCAGCCATTTCGGCGACTGGCTCGGCGAAGCCGAAATCTCCTACGCCGGGCCGAACGCGGACAAGCGCGCCGCGCTTGCCATCGACATCATCGGGAAGCGGCTCGTGCGCAGGAACATTGCGGTCACCTGTCGCGCCGACATCATCGGGCAGAGCAGCGCCTTCGACAGCAACGACGGTGCATTGCGACGCAGCGAGTCGCACGGCGCGAGCGACGACTTGCGGGTGCGCTTCGCATTCAGCGGCGCGGACGAGGCCGAAGTGCGCAAGGCAAATGCGGAGGTGATGGCGCTTTACTGCAACGGACCCGCGGGCGGCGGCGGCATTCGCTCCGCGCTCCGGCCGCGCGTGGAGACGCGGTCGTATCTGGTGCCGCGGTCGGATGTCGCGGCCGGCTATCGCTTCCTGGAGACGGTGCCATGACCGGCGCTGCGCGCACGGTGCCGCTGCACCGCCTTGCCCACGGTCGCGCCGGCGACAAGGGCAATCGGCTCAATGTCAGCGTCATCGCGTATCGCCCGGAGGCTTGGCCCCTGCTGCTGGAACAGGTGACCGAGGCGCGGATCGCCGAACTCTTCCGCCACCGCCACGCCGGTCGCGTCGTGCGCTACGAACTCCCCAACCTCCACGCCCTCAACTTTGTCATCGACGACGTGCTGGAAGGTGGCGTCAATTCGAGCCTCGGCGCTCGACACCCACGGCAAGACCCTCGCCTTCCGCGTCCTCGCAATGCCGGTTCAGGTGCCGGTCGAGCTGCTGGAGCGACTGGGGCTCGCCTGACGACAGCGCGCCGAAGCCCGCGTCGCCCTATCCGCCGAACAGGCGCTGGAAGAAGTTGCGGCGGGGCGGCGGCCGTTGCCACTGGCCGTTGCCGCCGACATAGCCCGGCGGCACCGGCCCGACGCCCTGCGCCGGCTCGTCCGTCCAGCCGCCCGGCGGCATGCCGGGCGCGACGGCGACGGCCCCGGGCGGGACCGCCCGGCCGCGCGGCGCCAGCGGCATCGGCGTGCCGTCTGCCTCGCCGGCCGCGACCGCCGCATAGGCCGGGCGCTGCACCGCGCCGGCGTTGCCGGCATTGCCGTATTGAGTTTGATAGGTCGGCTGATAGGCGCCCGGCTGGTAGTTGCCGGGGAGATCGGCGACCGCCCGCCCGGCCATCGCCGCGCTCATGAATTTCTCCCAGGCGATCGCCGGCAGGCTGCCGCCGGTGGCGTGCTTGGTCGGCTTGTTGTCGTCATTGCCGAACCACACGCCGGCCGTCAGCGCGCCGGTGTAGCCCATGAACCATGCATCGCGGAAATCCTGGCTTGTGCCGGTCTTGCCCGCCACCGGCCAGCCGGCGATCTGCGCCTTGGTGCCGGTTCCCGAAATCACGGTCGCCGCCATCATCGAGTTCATCATGCCGATATATGTCGGGTTGACGATCAGCCCGCTGCCCGAGCCGCTGCGCTCGTAGAGCACCTTGCCCTTGGTCGTCGTGATGCGCTTGATCGCGTAGGGGATGACGCCGTAACCGCCGTTGGCGAAGGGCACATAGGCCGCGGTCAGCTCAAGCGGCGTCACCTCCGACGTGCCGAGCGCGATCGAGGGCGTCGCCGTCAGCGGCGAGTTGATGCCGAGCCTGTGCGCGGTGTCGGCGACCGCCTGCGGGCCGACCATGGCGGTGAGCTGCGCCGACACCGAGTTCAGCGAGAGCGCCAGCGCGGTGCGCAGCGTCACCGGCCCGCGATACTGGCGCGAATAGTTCTCGGGCTTCCAGCCTTTGATCGACACCGGCTGGTCGACCACCACCAATTCCGGAACGAGCCCGTTCTCCAGCGCCGTCAGATAGACGAACGGCTTGAACGCCGAGCCCGGCTGGCGGTGCGCGTCGACGGCGCGGTTGAACGGGCTGGTCGAATAGTTGCGTCCGCCGACCATCGCCTTGACCGCGCCGTACGGGTCGATGGCGACCAGCGCCGCCTGGCCGACGCCGTATTTGGCGCCGTCGGCGTCGAGCGTTTCGGAAATCGCCTTGGCCGCCTCCGCCTGCATGTCGAGGTCGATGGTCGTGTCGACGATGATGTCCTGGTCGATGGCGCCGCCGACATAGGCCGGCACCGCGTCCATCACCCAGTCGGCGACGTAGCGTCCGCTGCCGCCGGCAACGTCATGCACGGCGGCCACCTGGCTCGACATGGCGAGGCTCGCCTCGCGGTCGGAGATGAAGCCCGCCTGATGCATCGCGGTCAGCACGGTCTGCGTGCGCGCCTCGGCCGCCGCCGGGTCGATGATCGGCGAATAGTGCGCCGGCGCCTTCAGCATGCCGGCCAGCGTCGCCGCCTGCGACAGCGTCACGTCGCGCGCCGATCGGCCGAAATAGCGGTGCGCCGCGGCGTCCACGCCATAGGCGCCGGCGCCGAGATAGACCCGGTTGAGATAGAGCGCCAGGATCTGCTTCTTCGAGAGGCGCATCTCCAGCCACACGGCCAGGATCACTTCCTGCACCTTGCGCTCGAAGGTGCGCTCCGGCTTGAGGAACAGGTTCTTGGCGAGCTGCTGGGTGATGGTCGAGCCGCCCTGCACCACGCCGCCGGCCGCGAAATTGGTCAGCGCGGCGCGCGCCAGGCCGATGGGATCGATGCCGAAATGCCAGTAGAAGCGGCGGTCCTCGATGGCGATCACCGCCTGCGGCAGATAGGGCGGCATCTCGTCGAGCGTCAGGCTCTCGCCGGTCGAATCGCCGTGGTTGGAGATCAGCTCGCCGTTGGAGGCGAGGATGCGCACGTTCGCGGCGCGCGGCGGCACGGTCCAGTCGGCCATCGGCGGCAGGCGGCTGGCGTAATAGGCGACGATCGCCCCGGTCAGCCCGATGCCGATGATGGCGACCACCACCGTCCAGTGCGCGACCGTGCGCAGGCTCCGGCCGATGAAGCCGATCAGCGGCCCGTCGCCGCTCCTGCGCTGCTTGCGCTTGCGCTTTGCCGGGGCCTTGCGGCCCTCGGCCTTGGCTTTCGTGCGTTTTGCCACGACGGCCTTTCGCGTTCCTCGCTACGCCACGTGAGCGAACGCGGCCGCGCGCAGGGCGCGCGTGACCGCCACCAGTCCCGAATGCAGGTTAAATCGGGCGATTTAAGGGGCGGTTAAGGATGGGGGGCGCTAGGCAACCGTCTCAGTCATGACCGGCTCATCCCGGGCTTGCCGGGTTCAAACGCGATGCTGACCCTCTTCGCCCGAATCACGCCATCCAGCCCGTAGCAAGGCTCAAGCTCGATCTCAATGTCGTCCGCCGACTGAGGCCACGCCATAAACTGGCCTCTGCCACGATCAGTCGCCCACTGGAGTTTCAGGCCCGATATTACATTCTGCGGACTGAACCCGTCGAGTTGGACATCCATAATGTCCTCAAGCGTAAACGTGACGACAGCATGCCGGTCTAGGACCAGATAACCGTGGTCGTCGACCTGGTTCGTGGTGATCCAGCCGTGGACCCGGAGCGTGCTCGGGCCTGATCAACTCAAATTGATGCTCAGAATCTCAGCATCGTGAAACGATGGCTCTTGTCCAAACCATGCGAGAAGCGCCGGGCCACCCGGGATCGAATTCGTAGATCATGATCGTGTCGTTCCGGCTCAGCGCTTGGGTGCCCACGTTGATTGCCCATCGCTGCCACCGGTCAATAACACGGCGTTCCCCCACGAAAATGCAATCATAGATTGGCGTCATTGGTTAACATTTTTGCAGCAGCATGTACTGATGAAACCGAGTTCTGCGAATGTCGGGGCGGCCGCGGAGGCGCTGGTTTGTTCGCGTCTTCTGATGCTCGGCCTCGACGTTGCTCGACCCTTGGCTGACAATGGCGTGGACTTCTGGGTCAGTGCTCCGGATGGACGCGAATTTGTACCGCTTCAGGTCAAGTCGGCGTCGACCGAGCGGATACTGTTCAAGCGAGAATGGTTTCAGAAGGCCGTTCCGGATCTGGTGCTCGCCTTTGCATTTCTCAGCACCGGCCAGGTTTTTGTCTTCGACGGAATCGGGGAAGTGGAGGCGTTCCTGGGAGCGTCGACAGCGACGCCGTCTTGGCTTGAGAAAGGCGAGTGGGCCATCAACACCCTCGGACCGACGCATCGTCGCCGGCTCGCGCCGTTCAATGAGGCATGGGGGAAGATTCGGCTAAGGCTTGATCGCCGCATCGCTACAGCCCGTAGGGCAGACTAGCGCAGCGTAATCCCCGTTTGTCGCCACATCGGAGCGCGCGCCTTTCGGGCACATCATCCATTCGCCGCCCCGCCGAACCTGCCTGCCGCCCCCACCCCCATCTCCCCCGATTTTCTTCGGGATTGTCGCCGGCGCGGGATAGCGTCACAATTGCCGGCATCGCGACATTGGTCCAGTCGAAGTCTTGGGCGCCTCAGAATGAATAGCCTTCTCCATTCCTTCCTCTCCCGGACGATCCGGAAGGGCCGGCTCGAGGTCATCGATTCGTCCGGCGCCCCCCACCATTTCGGCGATGGCCCCGGTTCCGCGGTGCGCATCCGCTTCAATTCGGCGGCGGCCGAGCGCGCCGTGCTGCTCGATCCCGAGCTTCAGCTCGGCGAGCAATACATGAACCGCGGCTACGACATCGAGGCCGGCACCGTCCTCGATTTTCTCACCGTGCTTCTCGTCAACATCGGCGGCAGCCGGAAGACGTGGTGGACGCGGACGCTGTCGTCCGGCCGGTCCATCCTCCGCCGGCTCGCCGAGCACAACGATCCCGACCGCGCCCGCGACAACATCCACCGGCATTACGATCTCGACGGGCGCCTCTACGCCCTCTTTCTCGATGCCGACCGGCAATATTCCTGTGCCTATTTCGAGGATGGCGTCACCAGCCTCGAAGAGGCGCAGCGCGCCAAGAAGCGCCACATCGCCGCCAAGCTGGCGCTGAAGCCCGGCCAGCGCGTCCTCGATATCGGCTCGGGCTGGGGCGGCCTTGCCATCTATCTCGCCGAGACCTTCCAGGTCGACGTCACCGGCGTCACGCTGTCGGAGGAGCAGCATGCCGTCTCCACCGAGCGGGCGCGCGAGCGCGGCCTGTCCGACCGCGTCCATTTTCACTTGCAGGATTACCGCGCGCTCACCGGCCCGTTCGACCGCATCGTCTCGGTCGGAATGTTCGAGCATGTCGGCGTGACGCATTTCCAGGAGTTCTTCGCGCAGCTCCGTGCGCTGCTTGCCGATGATGGCGTCGCCATGCTGCACACCATCGCCATGAAGAACGATCCCGGCCCGTTCAATCCGTGGATGCAGCGCTACATTTTTCCGGGCGCCTACCTGCCGACGCTCTCCGAACTCGCGCCGATCATCGAGGAGCAGGATTTCTGGCTGACCGACCTGGAGAACTGGCGCCTGCATTACGCCACGACGCTTGCCGCCTGGAACGAGCGCTTTCAGGCGCGCCGCGCCGATGCCGCCGCCCTCTATGACGATCGCTTCTGCCGCATGTGGGAATTCTACCTGCAATTCGCCGAGATCGGCTTCCGCCTCTCGGGCCTCAGCGTCCTGCAACTGCAATTGACCAAGCAGATCGACGCGGTGCCGATCACCCGCGACTACATCTACGACCGGCTGGAGCAGAAGACGGCGTGGCACCGGACCGGCTGAGCCATGTCAGTTGCGGCGCCTGACCGGTAGTAAACCGCGCCGCGCCGCGTCATATTCGCCCCATGCCGAAATCGAAATCAGAGGCGGCCCCGATCATCTCGACGCCCGCCAAATCGCCCGCCCCGTCCTCCGGCCTTGGCCCCGGCGACCACGTCTTCCTGGTCGATGGCTCGTCCTTCGTCTATCGCGCCTATTTCCAGTCGATCAATCAGGACGCCAAATACAATTACCGCTCCGACGGGCTGCCGACCGGCGCGCTCCGCCTGTTCTGCACCAAGCTGTTCCAGTTCGTGCGCGAAGGCGCCGTCGGCATCACGCCGACCCATCTCGCCATCATCTTCGACAAGAGCGAGGAGACCTTCCGCAAGGAGATCTACCCCGACTACAAGGGCACCCGGCGCGAGATGCCCGACGATCTCAAGCCGCAGTTCCCGCTGATGCGCGAGGCGGTCAAGGCCTTCGGTCTGGAGCCGGTCGAGCTCGCCGGCTACGAGGCCGACGACATCATCGCCACCTATGCCAAGGAGGCGAAGGCGGCCGGCGCCGACGTGCTGATCATCTCGTCCGACAAGGACCTCATGCAGCTCGTCTCCGACACGGTGCAGTTCTACGATTTCGAATCCGGCACCAAGGGGCGGCCCGGCTACCGGCCCGAGCGGCGCATAGATCGCCAGGGCGTCATCGATTATTTCGGCGTGCCGCCGGAAAAGGTCATCGACGTGCAGTCGCTGGTCGGCGACACCTCCGACAATGTGCCGGGCGTCCCCGGCATCGGCATCAAGACCGCCTCGCAGCTCATCGCCGAATATGGCGATCTCGATACGCTGCTCGCCCGCGCCGGGGAGATCAAGCAGCCCAAGCGCCGTCAGCTCCTCATCGACTTTGCCGATCAGGCGCGCATGTCGCGGCAACTGGTGACGCTGCATGACGACGTCGATTCCGGCACCGAGCTCGCCGCCACCCGCACGACGGATCTCGATCCGGTCAGGCTGATCGCCTTCCTCAAGGCGATCGAACTGTCGACGCTGACAAAGCGCGTCGCCGAGGCCTATGGCGTCGATCCGAATTCCGTCGATGCCGACCCTGCGCTGAAATCCGACAAGCACCACGACGCCACGTTCGCCGCGCGTCTGGTGCCGCAGGATGCCGCCAACGCATCGCCCGCAGAGTTGGATTTGGGCACGCCACCTCCCTCCGGGAGGTCCGCCGGCGAAGCCGGTGGGGAGGGGGGCACGGGCCCGGCCCCCGCCACAAACGGCCACGCTCATCCCGCCGGCCGCGTCGCCACCGGGGTGAAGGCCGCGACGGTTCCGTTCGACCGCGCGAAATACGAAACCGTCGGCAGCCTCGACCGCCTCGATGCGTGGATCGCCGAGGCCAGCGAGACCGGCCGCGTCGCCATCGATACGGAAACCTCCGGCTCCGATCCGATGCAGGCGGACCTCTGCGGCGTCAGCCTGGCGCTCGCCCCCGGCCGCGCCTGCTACGTGCCGCTCGCCCACCGGTCGGGCGACGATCTGCTCGGTGGCGGTCCCGTCGCCGGCCAGATTCCGGCGAAGGAAGCGCTCGCCCGGTTGAAGCCGCTGCTCGAGGACGCCGCGGTTCTGAAGATCGCGCAGAACCTGAAATACGACGCCATCGTGCTCGCCCGCCACGGCATCGCGCTCGCGCCCTACGACGACACCATGCTGATCGCCTACGCGCTCGATGGCGGCCTGGGCGGTTACGGCACCGAGGCGCTGGCCGAGAAGCTGCTCGGCTATGCGCCCATGCAGTTCAAGGATATCGCCGGCACCGGCAAGGCGCAGGTGCGCTTCGATCAGGTCGCGCTCGATCGCGCCACCGAATATTCCGCCGAGGACACCGACATCGCCATGCGCCTGTGGACGGCGCTGAAGCCGCGCCTCGTCGCCGAGCACATGGTCAACGTTTACGAGACGCTGGAGCGTCCGCTGGTGCCGGTGCTGGCGCGCATGGAGACGCGCGGCATCAAGGTCGATCGCCAGATCCTGTCGCGCCTGTCGGGCGAGTTCGCGCAGAAGCTCGGCGGGCTGGAGCACGGCATCTACGAACTCGCCGGTCAGGAATTCAACATCGGTTCGCCCAAGCAGCTTGGCGATATCCTCTTCGGCAAGTTCGGCCTGGAAGGCGGCAAGAAGACCAAGACCGGCGCCTGGTCGACCGGCGCCGACGTGCTCGACGAACTCGCCGCCAACGGCAACCAGCTCGCCACCCACATTCTCGAGTGGCGGCAATTGTCGAAGCTGAAATCCACCTATGCGGATTCGCTGCCCGCCTTCATCCATCCCGAGACCGGCCGCGTCCACACGTCCTATGCGCTGGCCTCGACCACCACCGGCCGCCTGTCGTCCTTCGATCCGAACCTGCAGAACATTCCGATCCGCACCGAGGAAGGGAGGCGCATCCGCACCGCCTTCATCGCCGAGAAGGGCATGAAGCTGGTCTCGGCGGATTACAGCCAGATCGAGTTGCGCATCGTCGCCCACGTCGCCGATATCCCGCAATTGAAGCAGGCCTTCGCCGATGGCCTCGACATCCATGCCATGACCGCCTCGGAAATGTTCGGCGTGCCGGTCAAGGGCATGCCGCCGGACGTGCGCCGCCGCGCCAAGGCGATCAATTTCGGCATCATCTACGGCATCTCGGCCTTCGGCCTCGCCAACCAGCTCGGCATCCCGCGCCAGGAGGCCGGCGACTACATCAACAAGTATTTCGAGCGCTTTCCCGGCATCAAGGATTACATGGAGGCGATGCGGAAGCAGGTGCGCGCCGATGGCTACGTCTCGACGCTCTTCGGCCGCAAGATCCATTTCGCCGCGTCGAACGCGCGCAATCCGGCCGAGCGCGCCTTCATCGACCGCGCCGCCATCAACGCGCCGATCCAGGGCACCGCCGCCGATATCATCCGCCGCGCCATGATCCGCATGGAGCCGGCGTTGAAGCAGGCGCGCCTCTCCGCCGCCATGCTGTTGCAGGTGCATGACGAGCTGGTCTTCGAGGTGCCGGAGAGCGAGGTCGAGAAAACCTTGCCGGTTGTCTCGCGCATCATGGAAGCCGCCGCCGACCCCGCCGTCGCGCTATCGGTGCCGCTGCAGGTCGACGCCAAGGCCGGCGACAACTGGGACGCCGCGCACTAGAGGCGCGATAGCCGATGGAGCCGGCCGCAGCCTGCCCCCGGCTTGATCGGGGCCGGCGCGGGCACGAGCCCCATCCCGTTCCCACCCTTACTTGATCGAATACAGGATCACGCCGTCGATGCCGTAGACGTCGTAGTTCCACTTCGTCCCGCCGCGCGGCGGCGCCGGCGGCGGGTTGAGTCTGTGCCCGAAGAACGCGATCAGGTTCTGCGTCGCCAGCGCCGTCGCCAGCAGGTTCTGCAATCGCAGTTCGGTGGTCATCACCACGACCGTCTTGCCGGGCGTGTCGCGCAGCGCCACCAGCGCGTGGCAGCCGGTGTAGTTGGTGAGCGCATAGCCTTCGACGAGCGACACGTGGCCGAACAATTCGACGGTCAGCGTGCGCACGGCGGCAACAGCCCGGGTCACTCCCGTGTCTTCCGCGGCACTTTTCTTCTTCGCCATCGCCCTTCTCCTCCTCGCCCCGCAGCCGAAACCAGCGTGCAACCGGACCGTGCCTTTTTCGTGGTGCCACGGCCCCCTCTCCCCTTGAGGGAGAGGGCTTCGCCTCTTGAGAGCGGAGCGAACTAGAGGCGAAGGGTGAGGGGTGAACCGCTGCCGTCGTGCACCACGCCGATGGAGCCGGCCGCGCCGGCGCGGGTACAGTATCGCTGCCGCCCGCACACCCCCTCCCGAAATGCCGTCGGCATTTCGACCTCCCCTCAAGGGGGAGGTTCACCGGCCAATCCGCCGAAAACAAAGAACTTATCCCCGCCTCCAAAACCCGTGAGACAATTCTCGCGTCCGCTTCCTGAAGGGGTCCGTGTCGACAGGAACTCACGGGGGAGCGGAGCGGCGTCCCTGCCCGTTCGCGCGGTTTTCCTGCCGCGTGGCGGCCGGGGCGATCCCGGCACGGTCCATCGGCACTAGGACCGGTTGCCTCCCTATGAGGCTTAAGGCCCGCGGCAGACCAGCGGGCCGAAGCGCCGGGCCGGGAAACGCGGGAGCTTCAGCTTCCGACAAGTCGCCGCGGCGGGCGCTCGGCAGAGCGCCACCATTCGGACTACCGGCAAGGCACTCTTCGAGCGCCCGCCAACCCCTTCATGGGGGGAAGGAAGTTTGAAATATGCGCCACCCGGGGCTAACTGCTCGCGGGAACGGGAAGCCGTACCCAAACCGCTCGTCCCTGCGGAAGCAGGAACCCAGGGCGGACTGACGACGCGCGAGCAGGTGCCTTTGTGTCACGGTCAGCTGATATCGGGGTAAAGGAACAGCGCTCTGCGCGGCCGCGCGGGTTTGACCCGGACGCCCTCAAGCAGCGCCTGATCGCCGACGCCCGCGCCGAAGGCTTCGACGCCGTCGGTGTCGCCCGGCCGGACTCCATTCCGGAAGCCGCTGGCCGGCTCGACCACGTTCCTCGCCGAAGGGCAGCACGGCACCATGGGCTGGCTTGCGGCCAAGGCCGATCGTCGCGGCAGTCCCCGCGCGCTGTGGCCCGAGGTCGGCGCCGTCGTCATGCTCGGCCTCAACTACGGACCGGACAGCGATCCGCTGGCGAGCCTCGCCGCGCGCGAGCGCGCCACCATCTCGGTCTATGCGCGCCATCGCGATTATCACGATCTCATCAAGGGCAAGCTCAAGCGCCTCGCCGGCCGCTTCGCTTCCTTCAGCCAATCCGACGTGAAGGTCTTCGTCGACACCGCGCCGCTGATGGAGAAGCCGCTCGCCGCCGCCGCCGGCATCGGCTGGCAGGGCAAGCACACCAATCTCGTCAGCCGCGACTTCGGCTCGTGGCTGTTTCTCGGCGCGATCCTGACCGAGGTAGCGCTGCCGCCCGACGATGCCGAGGTGGATCATTGCGGCACCTGCCGCGCCTGCCTCGATATCTGCCCGACGAACGCATTCCCCGCGCCTTACCGGCTCGATGCGCGCCGTTGCATCTCTTACCTCACCATCGAGCACGCCGGGCCGATCCCGCATGAGTTCCGCGCAGCCATGGGCAACCGCATCTATGGCTGCGACGATTGCCTCGCCGTCTGCCCGTGGAACAAGTTCGCGCGAGAAACGCACGAGGCGAAACTGGTGGCGCGCGACGATCTCGCTGCACCGTCGCTCGCCGAGCTTGCCGCACTTGACGATGCCGGCTTCCGCACCAAGTTTTCCGGCTCGCCGATCAAGCGCATCGGCCGCGACCGCTTCCTGCGTAACGTCTTGATCGCCATCGGCAATTCGGAACGGACGGATCTCGCGAAAACGGCGGAGACGCACCTCACCGATGCGGCGCCGCTTGTCCGCGGCGCCGCCGTCTGGGCGCTGTCGCGTCTCCTGCCGGCGAAAGAGTTCGCCGCATTGAAGGCAGAGCGCGTCTCGTCGGAAGCCGATGCCGACGTCATCGCCGAATGGAATGCCGCATGAGCGAGCCGCGCTTCTTCCGCAGCCAGAAGGAATGGCGCACGTGGCTCGAGAAGAACCACGCCAATGCTGCTGAGCAGTGGGTCGGCTTCCACAAGGTTGGCGCGGAGAAAAAGGGCATCACCTACAAGCAGGCGGTCGACGAGGCGCTCTGCTTCGGCTGGATCGATGCCGTCCGCCGCGGTGGCGATACGACATGGTCCATCCGCTTCACCCCGCGCAAGAAGGGCAGCATCTGGAGCGCGGTGAATATTCGCCGCATCGAGGAGCTGAAGGCGCTTGGCGCCGTCGCGTCCGCTGGCCTCGCTGTCTATGAGGGACGCGACCTCGCGAAGCAGAAGAAATACTCCTTCGAGAATCGCGACGTGGTGCTGGCGCCGGACTACGAGAAGCGCTTCCGCGCCGAGAAGAAAGCGTGGACGTGGTTCGAGTCCATGCCGCGCTCCTATCGCCATCCCGCCGTCTGGTGGGTGATGAGCGCCAAGCAGGAGGCGACCCGCGAGCGCCGGCTGGCGACGCTGATCGCCGACTCCGCCGCCGGCCGCAAGATCAAGTTGCTGACCCCGCCAGGAAAGAAGCCGTGAACGAACCCGTCCGCCTCTTCGTCTTCGGTCTCGGCTACAGCGCCGGCGCCTTTGCCCGCGCCTTCGCACCACAAGCCGCATGGATCGGCGGCACGGTGCGCTCGGCCGACAAGATCGCGGCCCTCGCGGCCGGCGGAATCGAAGCGACAGTCTGGGACGGCCAAAGCGCCAGTGCCGCAGTCACCGAGGCCCTCCACGACGCGACGCACCTGCTCGTCTCCATCGCGCCGGGCGAATCCGATCCCGTCCTTGCCCATCATCGCGACACCATCCGCGCCGCGCCGAAGCTGAAGTGGATCGGCTATCTCTCCACCATCGGCGTCTATGGCAACTATGGTGGCGCCTGGGTCGGCGAGGCGACGACGCCGCATCCGAAGTCGGCGCGTTCCGTCGAGCGCGTCGCCGCGGAGAGGGCATGGACGAAGCTCGCCGCTGAACGCGAGGTGCCGCTCGCCATCCTCCGCCTTGCCGGCATTTACGGTCCCGGCCGCAACGCCCTCGTCAATCTCGCCGAGGGCAAAGCGCATCGCATCGTCAAGCCGGGCCAGGTCTTCAACCGCATCCATGTCGATGACATCGCTGAGGTGCTGTCGGCTGCCGTGAACCGGAACGCCGCCGGCATCTTCAACGTCGCCGATGACGAACCGGCGCCGCCGCAGGATGTGGTCGCCTATGCCGCATCGCTGATGGGCGTCGAACCTCCGCCCGAAGTGCCGTTCGAAGACGCCGACCTCTCGCCGATGGCGCGTTCCTTCTACGGCGACAACAAGCGTGTCGCGAATCTGCGCATCAGGCAGGAGCTTGGCGTCGCGCTCCGCCATCCGACCTACCGCGAGGGGCTGGCGGCGATGTGGCGTGAGGGGAGATGGCGTGACCGCCAGTAGTCGCGCGGCCGGTCCGCTTTTGACATGATCGTGTGGTAGGCGGGGCTAACAGGGAGGACGACCGAGATGATTGGCAAGATGGCTCTGGCTGCGATGCTGTTGGGCGTCATGACCGGGTTGGCGCTGGCCGACGATGCGGTCCCGGACCTCACCGGAAAATGGACCGGCACATTCACCGGCGGCGTTCGCTACGGCGGCGGCCAGCTTGGACCCGCCGACCAGAAGGCGAATTTCGTTCATCCCGGCGATCGCGCCTACACGTTGACGATCGACAAGCAGGACGGGCGCGGCTTCACCGGGAACTGGTCTTCGGTTCTGGGATCGGAGGACATGCAGGGCGTCATCCGCCTCGACAACAAGACGCTTCTGATTGTCGACACCGACAGCAGCGAGACCGCCACGCTTCTGTCGGCGACCGAGATGGAATTCTGCAACCACACTGTCACCACGTCCGATCGCTTCTCCTTCTGCTTCCTGCTGAAGAAGGAGTGAGGGCGTTCAGGCAGGAACGCGGAGTTCCGACCCGTTCGACGACGTAACACGAACGGTCGGCCGCGACGCGGAGCCGGAAAAGTTGGAACTCGAAACGAGCCGCATGGCGGCGCCGTTGGCAAGGACTTTGAAATAGGAAGCGTGGTGCCAACGACCCGCCACGAGCCGACTCTCGACGAGTGCTTTGTAATCACACCACGATAGCTTGGCGTGACGGGCGTGCCGTCGCTGGTTACAGGTATGGCAGGCAGCGACGATGTTCGCGCTTGTGTTTCCTCCCCCATCTTGGAGCGCTTCGAGATGCTCCGCTGTACAACGCAATCGTTCGGCCTGACGCTTGGAAAACGCGAAGGCCCCACAAAATTCGGAGAGGAAATCGTCCTCGCCATTCCACATCGGCAATCGGCAATAGAAGCACAGGTTATTTTGCCGGATCACTGCGCTGTTACGGTGCCTTTTCTGAGTTTCTGTTGCCATGACCAATTCCATTGATTGTAGGTCATACCATGCTGCAACCGAATTTAACCGAGCATGAATTGCGGCCGTCGAATGCCACCTAAATCATTTCCGCGATCAGCCCGTCGATCGCCGCTTCCAGTCGCGCAATGTCTTCCGGTCGTGACAGGCGGTGGTCGCCGCCCCTGACCAGCGTCAGCACCACGTCGTCGGAAGCGAAGCGCGTGACCAGCTCCGTCGCATGCCGCCACGGCACGTCGGTGTCCTCGGTGCCTTGCAGGATGTGCACCGGGCAGCCGGTCTCGATCAGCCGGTCGCCATAAAGGTGTGCGTCGCCATCCTCGATCAGGCTGCGCGTGATGAGATAGGGCTCGTCGGAATAGTCGCTCGGCTGGCTAAAGGCGCCGGTGGTCTCCAGTTCCTTCCGCGCCTTTTTGGTCCATGTGTCCCACATCAGCTTGCGCGTCATGTCGACAGCCGGCGCGATCAGCACCATGCCCGCCAACCGGCCCGAGCCGCGCAGCGCCTCCGCAAGACGGAGCGCGATCCACCCGCCCATCGACGAGCCGATGACGATCTGCGGGGCCCCGGCAAAGCGGTCGAACACCGCCCGCGCCTCCTCAAGCCAGCGCGAGATCGTGCCATCCTCGAACCGCCCGCCGGAGCGGCCATGGCCGGAATAGTCGAAGCGGGTCGCCGCCAGCCCGCGCTTTTCCGCGAAAGCGTCGATGGCCGTTGCCTTGCTGCCCGTCATGTCGGAGCGGAAGCCGCCCAGCCAGAAGAGCCCGGGTGGGCCGCCGTCGCGGTGCAGGACCGCGATGTCGCGGCCCTTGTCGGCGTTGCCGACAGGCACCATCTCAAGACGCGCTTCACCCATTCGAGAACTCCGTCGGCGTCGCCCGTTGACTTCCCGCGCCGCTTGGTCGAATCCTGTTTCGTTCCGGACGGTGCCCGGGAACAATCCGGGGCGCCTTCGTATGCTATTGAAGCCCGTACAGTTGAAATCATAGAGGAGACTGCCGTCATTCGCCGACCCTTCAAAGCACCCCCAACCACCAAGGATGGTCCACGGACCAACGAGGAAATTCGCGTTCCCGCCGTACAGTTGATCGACAACGAAGGCGAGAACCACGGTGAGGTGCCGATCCAGCGGGCCCTCGAACTGGCTGCCGAGGCCGGAATGGACCTCGTCGAGATCGCCCCCAATTCCGTCCCCCCGGTCGCCAAGATCCTCGACTACGGACGGTTCAAGTTCCAGGCCCAGAAGAAAGCCGCTGAGGCGCGCAAGCGCCAAAAGACCATCGAGATCAAGGAGATCAAGATGCGTCCCAACATCGACGTCCACGACTACGACGTGAAGATGCGGGCGATCAAGCGCTTCTTCGAGGAGGGCGACAAGGTCAAGGTGACGCTGCGCTTCCGCGGCCGCGAGATGGCCCATATGGAACTGGGTTCGCGCCTCCTGAACCGGGTCAAGGAAGAGACCGCGACCATCGCCAAGGTCGAGGCGGAACCGAAGCTCGAAGGCCGCCAGATGATGATGGTCCTGGCCCCGCGTTAGGAGCTTTCGTCAACCGAGCATTCATGCAGGGCCCCGCGCTGCGAGGCCCTGTCAGGCGCCCCCGAAGACGCCCGAAAGGGCGCACTTGTGCGCCGTACCTCACATCGCTATAACCCCGCTTCTTCGCGCCGCCCGGCCTGAAAATGGGCATGCCGTGGCGACGCCGAAATGCTCTCCGAGCAGAACTCCAACTTGAGGGATGCAAAAATGCCCAAATTGAAGACCAAGAGCGGCGCCAAAAAGCGCTTCTGGCTCACTGGAACAGGCAAGGTCCGCTACACGCAGCGTGGCAAGCGCCACATGCTGATCAAGCGGACTCCGAAGCAGATCCGCAACCTTCGCGGCACGTCTGTCCTGTTCAAGTCGGACGGCGAGCGGGTGAAGAAGTACTTCCTGCCCAACGCCTGAGCCCGGCCAACCGCTTCTAGAGGAGTCTCGCCATGTCGCGAGTGAAACGTGGCGTCACGTCGCACGCCAAGCACAAGAAGGTTCTGAAGCGCGCCAAGGGTTTCTATGGCCGCCGCAAGAACACCATCCGCACCGCCAAGGCGGCCGTCGACAAGTCGGCGCAATACGCCTTCCGCGACCGCAAGAACCGCAAGCGCTCCTTCCGCGCCCTGTGGATCCAGCGCATCAACGCTGCCGTGCGCGAGCATGGCCTGACCTATGGTCGATTTATCGACGGCCTCGGCAAAGCCGGGGTCGAGATCGACCGCAAGGTCCTGGCCGAGCTTGCCATCAGCGAGCCGGCTTCGTTCAAGACGCTGGTGGACAAGGCGGCAGGCGCACTCGCAGCCTGAGCTTTCGCGAAGAAGCGGCGTCTTGATTGGCGGCGTGCCGGGTTTCCCGGCGCGCGGCCGGTTACGGGCGGCGCTTGTCCTCTGCCCGGTTTTCTGTTGAAAGCGAGGCCCTGATGGGCCCGGGCAGGCGCTGACATGACCACGACCGAATCCGATATCGCCGCGCTTGAGCGCGATATTTCCGAACGCATTGCCGCGGCCCCCGACGAGGCCGCGCTCGAGACCGAACGCGTCGCCGCGCTCGGCAAGAAGGGCCGAGTCTCCGACCTGATGAAGGGGCTGGGCGCCATGTCGCCGGCCGAGCGTCAGGTCATGGGGCCGGCGCTCAACGGCCTCAAGGATCGCGTCGGCGAGGCGCTCGCCGCCCGCCGCGCCGTGCTCAAGGACCAGGATCTCGTCCGCCGCCTCGCCGAGGAAGCGGTCGACGTCACCTTGCCGGTCCGCCCGTCGCCGCTGGAAACCGGCCGCATCCACCCGGTCAGCCAGGTCATCGACGAAATCACCGCCATCTTCGCCGATCTCGGCTTCAGCATCGCCGAGGGGCCGGACATCGAGACCGACCACTACAATTTCACCGCGCTCAATTTCCCCGAGGGCCACCCGGCGCGCGAGATGCACGACACCTTCTTCCTCAAGGAGAAGGCCGACGGCGACCGCATGCTGCTGCGCACGCACACCTCGCCCGTGCAGATCCGCACCATGGAGACGTCGAAGCCGCCGATCCGGGTCATCATTCCGGGCCGCACCTACCGCTTCGATTCCGATCAGACCCATACGCCGATGTTCCATCAGGTCGAGGGTCTGGTGATCGACGAGACCAGCCACATCGGCCACCTGAAATGGGTGCTGGAGGAGTTCTGCCGCGCCTTCTTCGAGGTCGACAAGGTGCAGATGCGCTTCCGTCCGAGCTTCTTCCCATTCACCAGCCCGTCGATGGAAGTCGATATCCGCTGCCGCCGTCAGGGCAACGAGATTCGCTTCGGCGAGGGCGACGACTGGCTGGAGATTCTGGGCTGCGGCATGGTCCACCCCAACGTCATCCGCTATGGCGGCCACGACCCCGACAAGGTCCAGGGCTTCGCCTGGGGCATGGGGATCGACCGCATCGCCATGTTGAAATACGGCATGCCGGATCTGCGCGCCTTCTTCGACGCCGACGTCCGCTGGCTGAACCACTACGGCTTCCGCCCGCTCGACCTGCCGACGCTGGCCGGAGGGCTGTCGTCATGAGCGGCCTCGTGATGACCAAGATTGGGGGTTCCCTCCCCGCTTGCGGGGGAGGGACAGGGAGGGGGGCTCTGCTCATGCCTCACGATGAAGTCGGGCGCAGACAACGGGGCGCCGCAAAGCGTCTGCGCCGCGAACTTACCGACGCCGAGCGCAAACTTTGGCACGTTCTCCGCGCGCACCGTTTCGAGACTGTCGGGTTTCGCCGCCAGATGCCGATCGGTCCTTACATCGTCGACTTCGTTGCCCATCGCATGCGGTTGATTGTCGAGGTCGACGGTGGCCAACACTTCACGACGGAAGGCGCGGACGTCGACCGCGTTCGCGATGGGTGGCTGACCGCGCGCGGCTATCGCGTCCTGCGCTTCTCCAATCTCGACGTGCTCCAGAACATCGATGGCGTAGCGACAACCATTGCCGCGGCCTT
The DNA here is from genome assembly GCA_963781775.1 of uncultured Alphaproteobacteria bacterium. Classification (GTDB taxonomy): domain Bacteria; phylum Pseudomonadota; class Alphaproteobacteria; order Rhizobiales; family Kaistiaceae; genus CAVSRC01. Next base: position 156,110 of record CAWAHE010000030.1, read on the forward strand.
ACCCCCCTCCCAACCCTCCCCCGCAAGGGGGGAGGGCTTGGAGCCCGGAGTGTCGCCTGCGCGCCATCGCAAACGTCGCAGAGGCGGCGAGCCCGGAGGGCTGTCGTCATGAACACTCTGGCACTGAATTGGCGTGGGGGTTCCCTCCCCCCTTGCGGGGGAGGGACAGGGAGGGGGGCTCTGCTCATGCCTGCCCACTTGACGAGCACGGACACGGGCCGATGAAATTCACCCTCTCCTGGCTCAAGGAACATCTCGACACCGCGACGACGCTGGACGGCATCGTCGACAAGCTCACCATGATCGGCCTCGAGGTCGAGTCGGTGCACGATCCGGCCGAGCAATACGCGCCGTTCCGGATCGCCAAGGTGCTCTCCGCCGACAAGCATCCGAACGCCGATCGCCTGCGCGTCTGCGTGGTCGATCCAGGTGACGGCACGAAGGTGCAGGTGGTGTGCGGCGCGCCCAATGCCCGCGCCGGCATGACCGGCGTCTTCGCGCCGGCCGGCAGCTACATCCCTGGCACCGGCGCGAAGCTGGAGAAGGGCGTCATCCGCGGCGTCGAGTCGAACGGCATGCTGCTGTCGGAGCGCGAGCTGGGCGTCTCCGATAATCACGAAGGCATCGTCGACCTGCCCGCCGATGCGCCCGTCGGCGAGCCTTACGCCGTCTATGCCGGTCTCGACGATCCGGTCATCGACATCGCCGTGACGCCCAACCGGCCCGATGCGCTGGGCGTCGGCGGCGTCGCGCGCGATCTCGCCGCCGCCGGCATCGGCAACCTCATCGAGCGTCCCGTCGAGCCGGTCAAAGGCGACGGTCCGTGTCTGGTCAGGGTGAAGCTCGACTTCGGCGACACGCCCTCGCTCTGCCTCGCGTTCGGCCTCAGACTGGTGCGCGGCGTCAACAACGGCCCGTCACCGGAATGGCTTCAGAAGCGACTGCGCGCCATCGGGCTCCGGCCGATCAACGCGCTGGTCGATATCACCAACTTCCTCACCTTCGACCGCAACCGGCCGCTGCACGTTTTCGATGCCGCCAAGGTGAAAGGCGATCTCGTCGTGCGCCGCGCCCGCGCTGGCGAGGAACTGCTCGCTCTTGATGGTCGCACCTACACGCTCGATCCGACCATGTGCGTCATCGCCGACGATGGCGGCGTCGAATCGCTCTCCGGCGTCATCGGTGGCGAAGTGTCGGGCTGCTCCGAGACGACCACCGACGTGCTCATCGAGGCGGCGCTCTGGGAGCCGCTCAACATCGCCCAGACCGGCCGCAAGCTCGGCATCAACACCGACGCGCGCTATCGCAACGAGCGCGGCATCGATCCGGCCTTCAACCTGCCGGGTCTCGAACTCGCCACGCGTCTGGTGATGGATTTCTGCGGCGGCACGCCCAGCGAGATCTTCCTCGCCGGCGAGATTCCTGATCCGATGGACGTGATCGAGTTTCCGATCACCGAGGTCAAACGGCTCGGCGGCATCGACCCCTCCATGGCCGAGGTCACCGGTATCCTCGGGTCGCTCGGCTTCGACGTGAAGCCGCACCGCACCAGAGGCACGCTGTCGGTCACCGTGCCGAGCTGGCGTCCGGCGACCACGATCAAGGCGGATCTGGTCGAGGAGGTGATCCGCATCATCGGCGTCGATCGCGTGCCCGCGGAGCCGTTGCGACGCGAGCCCGGCGCTTCGAAGCCGCTGCTCACGCTCCTCCAGAATCGCACCCGCCGCGCCAAGCGGGCGCTGGCAACCCGCGGCCTGGTCGAGGCGGTTACGTGGTCCTTCATCGCCCACGATCGGGCGCTCGCCTTCGGCGGCGGCAGCGACGCGCTTGTGCTCGCCAATCCGATTGCCGCCGACATGTCGGATATGCGGCCGAGCCTGCTGCCCGGCCTCGTCGCGGCCGCCCAACGCAATGCCGATCGCGGCATCGCTGATGTGGCGTTGTTCGAGGTCGGCCAGACCTATCGCGGCGACAAGCCCGACGATCAGGTGACGGCGGTTGCGGCCGTCCGGCGCGGCACGGCCGGCGTCAATGGCAGCGGCCGCCACTGGAGTGCCCGCGCCGTGCCGGTCACGGCGTTCGACGCCAAGGCCGATGCCCTCGCCGTGCTTGATGCGATGGGCCTCACTTCGGACAAGGTGCAGGTCACCGCCGATGCGCCCGCCTGGTATCACCCCGGCCGCTCCGGCACGATCCGTCAGGGGCCGAAGACGGTCATCGGCCATTTCGGCGAGATGCACCCGAAAGTGCTCGAAGTGCTCGACGCCGACGGTCCGCTCGCCGGCTTCGAACTGATCCTCGAGTCGATTCCGGCGCCACGCGCGAAGCCGACGAAGACCAAGCCGGTGCTTGTCCTGTCGGATTTCCAGCCTGTGCGGCGCGACTTCGCCTTCGTCGTCGATCAGGGGGTCGCTGCCGCGCGCATCGTCCGAGCCGCGGAAGGCGCCGATCGCAAGATGATCTCAGGCGTGTCGGTGTTCGACCTGTTCGAGGGCGCTGCTATCGGCGAGGGCAAGAAGTCGGTGGCCATCGAAGTGACGCTGCAGCCGAGCGAGCGCACGCTGACCGATCAGGACATCGAGGCGATCGCTGCCAAGGTCGTCGCCGAGGTCGCCAAGGCGACCGGCGGTGTGCTCAGGAGCTAGAGACGAGGGGCCGTTGCCGGCCCCTCGCATTGCTATCGTTTCGGCTTTCGCGCCATCGCTTCGCGAAGCGCCCGTTCGGCCGCCTCGCTCCAGTAGTGGCGGCCGAGTTCGGCCCGTGCCATCGCCTTGGCGAAGCGGGCCTTCTCGTCGGTCTGCTGTCGTGGATTTGGACGCTTGTCCCGTGACTTCGATTGATCCGGCGGTTCCGCCATGTCTCTCTCCTTTCGGCGCTCGGCACGGGGCGGAAGGCGGACGCACTTCGCCTGTCGTGCCGGTCGGTGGGAGAGAGAAAGGGGATCAGGTCACGGAACGGTCCTCTGCTGACCCGACGAAGATGCGATCCGCGGGCGACGAATTCAAGACGGGGCGTCCATGATCGGTCGCTGGTGGATCGAGGGCCATGCCATCGTCTCCGCCGACGACAGGATCGCCGGCCCGGACGGGCTGACGCCGCCGTCGCTCAGGAACGATGCTGACTGGGCGCGCTTCCAGAGCGCCCTGGACGCGGCGGCGGTCACCGTGCTCGGGCGTCTCGCCCATGAGGCCAATCCGAACGCGAAGGGTCGCAACCGGCTGGTGCTGTCGTCTTCCGTGCGCGGCGTCGAACGGCGCGCCGACGCATGGTGGTGGAACCCGGCCGAAGCCTCGCCGGCGGCGGCCCTCGATGAGGCGGCGCCCGCCGGCGGTACTGTCGTCGTGCCGGGTGGCCGGCGCGTCTTCGATCTGTTTCTCGCCATCGGCTATGACGCGTTCGACCTGGCGCGCGCCGAGGCGGTGCGAATCCCCGGCGGCATTCCGATCTTCTCGTCTGTCACCGGAGGAAGCACGGCCGCGGCCGTTCTGGCCGCCGCCGGCCTCGTCGCCGACAGTCCACAAGTGATTGATTCAGATGCGAGAATCAGTCTGACCCGGTGGCTGCGCCCGAACCGTCCGCGGCGAAACGCTTGACCGGTTCGCCGGCGCACCGGAGACTGCGGCAGGAGGAAGCACATGGGCGACGAACAGGAACTGGGCGGCACGCGTTTTTTCGACGCCGTGCTCGACGCTTCGGCCAGCGATGCGATCCAGGCCGCATCGCATCGCGTGACCTTCAACCGTGGCGCCGTGTTGATGCGCCAGGGCGATCTCGGCGAATCCATGTTCACCATCATCTCCGGCAGGGTTGGCGTGTCCGTGCATGAGCGCGGCGGCGACCAGGAGGTCGCCGAACTCGGTCCCGATGACGTGGTTGGCGAGATGTCGCTGTTCACCGGCGAGCGCCGCACGGCGACCGTCACGGCGAGGGGCAAGGTGGTCGCTCTGGAGACGCCCAAGGCGGCACTGCAGCCGATCCTCGCCAAGGCGCCGCATCTGGCCCACCACTTTGCCGGCATGGTTGAGCAGCGCCACGCGCAACTGGCGCAGATCCACAAGGACTATGACCGCTGGAACAGCGTCGGGATGAGCCCGACCGAACTGGCGGCGCGCATGACCGCGTTCTACTCCGGCTAATCCCGTCCATGCCGGGCAGCGACGTCCTCAGGTCGATCCGCTTCTTCTCCGACGTCCTCGAGCCGTCGGAGCTCGACATCCTTGTCGACCTGTCGCAACCCGAACGCTTCGAGCGCAGTCACGTCCTCATCCGCGAGGACGATATCGGTCATTCGATGTTCGTCATCGTCAGCGGCACCGTCGACGTGACGGTCGCCGGCGAGGAAGAGCCGATCGCGACGCTCAAGGAGGGCGATATCGTCGGCGAGATGTCGCTTCTCACCGGTGCGCGCCGTTCGGCGACGGTGACCGCGACCACGCCCGTCGAGGCAATCGAAATCAGCAAGGAGGCGCTTGCCGTCGTGCTTGGCCGTTCGCCCGACCTTGTCGAACGCTTTGCCCGCATGCTGGCCCGGCGCCAGCGCGTCCTCGACCGCCACTTCGGTGGCGGCGCCTGGGGCCTTCTCCGCCTTCACAGCTCGGATCTGGCCGATACCATCCGCTCGTTCTTCGGCCGGGCGCCTTAGGCGAACAGACCCCTCACCGAAATGTCATCGCCGCTCGCTTGCTCCGCGGGCCCCGCTCCCTATTGTTTGCTGCGATGCAGCATTCGCTCCGCGCAGGGGCATGACAAGGATTGACGCTCGTGAATCTCGAAAAGGCATTCTCCCCCTGGCGGCCCTACCTCCTTTCGGTCCTGCGCATCATGACCGCGCTCCTTTTCCTGGAGCACGCCACGCAGAAGCTGTTCGACTTCCCGGCGTCGAAATTCCACCCGCCATTGTTTTCGCTGTTTGGCGCGGCCGGCGTGATCGAACTGGTCGGTAGCCTGCTGCTGCTGGTCGGCCTGTTCACCCGGCCGGTCGCGTTCGTCCTCGCGGGTGAAATGGCCTTCGCCTATTTCCTCGGTCACGCCGGGCATTCGTTCTACCCCATCGAGAATTTCGGCGAATCGGCGATCCTGTTCTGTTTCATCTATCTCTACATCGCTGCCGCCGGCGCCGGTCCGTGGAGTGTCGATCACTGGCGCTCGACGGGCACGCTTGTCGAGGCTCCGGCGCGCGGGTAGCGGAGCCCGCCGCGATGGCCGCCGCCGCGCGGCGTCTCAGAAATCGAGATCGGCGTAATGCGTCGCCGCCGGCATGCCGCGCACCTGGTCGGCCAGGATCGTACGGAAGGCCGGCCGCGACTTGATGCGCGCGTACCAGGTCTTCGCCCCCGCATCGTCTTCCCATGGCACTTCGCCGAGATAGTCGATGACCGACAGTGCTGACGCCGCGGCAAGGTCGGCATAGGACGGGTCGCGCCCCGCCAGACAGGCCCGCCGCACCGTCAGGTAGCCGATATAGCCGAGGTGATGGCGGATGTTGGTGCGCGCCGCGCGGATCGCCGCGGCGTCGGGCGGGCCGCCGCCTTCGGCGACCGACATGCGCCGCTTGTGGACCTTCTCGGTCACCAGATAGCCGGTGACCTCGGCTTCCATCTTGCCGAGGAACCAGTCGATCAGGCGGCGGGTCTCGGCCCGGTCGGCCGGGGCGACCGGCATCAGCGGCGGCCCCTCGCCAAGCCGCGCGCCGCGCGTCTCGTTGAGGTACTCGCCGATCACCGTTGCGCCTGCGACCGTCGTCTCGTCGTCGTCGATCAGGACCGGAACCGTCCCGGCCGGGTTGAGCTTGAGCAGCGCCTCGCTGCGCTCCCAGGGTTGCTCCTCGACCAGGGTCGGATTCTCGCCGAATTCCGAGAACAGGACGCGGACGAAGCGCGAGCCGGCCGAAAGCGGGTAGTGATGGAGAACTGGCATCAGACGAAGAGCCCCGGAACAACGCTCCGGCCTTGGAAAAGCGCGAATCGGCAAACCAATCTAGGCCGGCGTGGGGCAGGGGTATAGAACGCGCTCCCGGCGAGAAAAAGGCGATTCGCCTTCACGGGAGACGGGGAACCCATGGATATCAAGACGATCATCGACGCCATCGTCCTCGGCATCGTCGAGGGCGTGACCGAGTTCATTCCGGTTTCGTCTACGGCGCACCTTCTCCTCGCCGGCCGGCTGCTCGGTTTCAACGACCCCAGCAAGGCTTTCGAGGTGCTCATCCAGCTCGGCGCCATTCTGGCGCTGCTCGGTGTTTACGCGGCCCGCCTGTGGCAGATCGTCGTCGACCTGCCGCGCGACCGCCGCACCCAGCGCTTCGTCCTTGGCGTGCTCATCGCCTTCCTGCCGGCGGCGATCCTCGGCGTCGCCTTCCACAGCCTCATCACCGGCGTGTTTTTCCACTCGCTGACGCTGATCTCGCTGGCGCTTCTCGTCGGCGGCGTCGTGCTGCTGGTGATCGACCGCATGCCGCTCCGCCCGCGCCGTCACGACATCATGGATTTCCCGCTCGGCCTCTGCCTCGGCATCGGCCTCTTTCAGACCCTGTCGCTGATCCCTGGCGTCTCGCGCTCGGGCGCCACCATCGTCGGCGCGCTTTTGCTCGGCACCGACAAGCGCTCGGCGGCGGAATATTCGTTCTTCCTCGCCATGCCGACCATGGCCGGCGCCTTCGCCTACGATCTCTACAAGAATCTCGACACCATCGACATGAACGCCGGCCTGATCATCGCGCTCGGCTTCGTCGTCGCTTTCCTGTCGGCGCTGATCGTCGTGCGCGGCTTCCTCGGTTTTGTTGCGCGCCACGGCTTCGCGCCCTTCGCCTGGTGGCGGATCGCGGTCGGCGCGGTCGGACTGGTGGCGGCCTTCTTCCTCGGCGGCAGCCTCGCCTGAGGCCTGCCCGTCAGGCGGTGCGCTGGCGGTCGAACTCGCCGTGCGCGCGGAAGCGGTAGAGGTAGGACGGCAGGATCGCTGCCATGCTGTCGGGATCGATGTCGAAGGCGGCAAAGGTTCGTCCGTCTGCCCTGGCTTCATCCGAGACCACGTTGTCGATCTGCAATTGCCGCACCTGATCGACGGTGAGCAGCGGCTTCGGCAACAGTTGCAGCACCGACGCCTTGAGCCTCGCCAGGGCCCATGGCACGGGCACCAACAGGCGCTTGCGCTCGATGGCGCGCAGCATCAGCTCCAGGCACTCGCGGAAGGTTTTCACCTCCGGGCCGCCAAGCTCATAGACCGTCGCCGGCTTCGCCTTGCCATCCACCGCATCGGCGATCGCCTGCGCGACGTCGCCGACGAAGGCCGGCTGGAAACGGGTGTGGCCGCCGCCGAACAGCGGAAAGACCGGCGACACGCGCGCGATGCCGGCGAACCGGTTGAAGAAATGATCGCCCGGCCCGAACAGGATCGACGGCCTGAACACGACTGAATCGGGCAGCGTCTCGAACACCGATGCCTCGCCCGCCGCCTTGGTGCGGGCATAGGCCGAAGGCGATTCGGCGTCGGCGCCGATGGCGGAAACATGGATGACCTGCTTCAGGCCTGCGGCGCGGCTGGCCTCGGCCACCGCGCGCGCACCGAATTCGTGCACCGCGTCGAAACGCTGGCGCGAGGTCTCCGACAGGATGGCGACCAGATTGACGACCACGTCGGCGTTCGCCACCGCCCGGTCGACCGAGGCGCGGTAGCGCAGGTTCGCCTGCATCGGCTGCACCCAGCCGACCATGCCGAGCGGTTGCAAGTGGTTGGCAAGGTCCGGCCGCCGCACCGCGGCGCGCACCTGCCAGCCGCGCTTCAAGAGTGCCCGCACCACATGCCGGCCGAGGAAGCCCGAACCGCCAAAAACCGTCACCAGACCCTTTGAGGTGGTGGTGATCGCCATCGTCCGCTCCGTCTGCGCCAGGGAAGTGCCGGCGCCCGTCGGTTGCGCCGGTTTGCTCGTCTCATATCGGCTCGCCCGGCCGCTGTACAGGCGCTACCGGGCGGCGTTGACAAGGTCTGGGGCGGCCCTTACCACTCCGCCCCGTGCCCAGGTGGCGGAATTGGTAGACGCGCACGGTTCAGGTCCGTGTGGTGCAAGCCGTGAAGGTTCGAGTCCTTTCCTGGGCACCATTGTTTCAGAGGATGTTGATCTCAGACAACTAATTGTCCCTGTTGGGCTTTTCGTCGCTCTCTTGTTACACAAGGGTGACACACATGGCTCTCAGGATGGCATGTCCGATGCGGCGGCAAAGGACGAAGAACCATTACCTTCGTAAGCGCATTCCGCGTGATGTCCTCGACAAGATCGATGGGCTGAAACTCAGCATCCCGCTGGGCGATGATCGGGACGCCTGCAAGACGCTGACCAGCCGAACCAAAGAAATCGTCGCTTCCCTCCAAACGAGCGAGGTCGGGAGATCGCGTGCAAAAGTCGCCCCGCAAGGGCAATTTCAATGCCGAAAGGGTGGCGGGGGTGGGGGCCACGGTTGCGGCAGTGAAGGCTGGTACGGCACTGCCAGACGCGCAACCGCAAGCCTGAGCATCGAGTCCTCCACGAGGTCGATCACGGGCAAGTCTCAATTTGAGAAGGTAGTGCGGGTGGGGTAGGAAATCTGAATGATACCTCATCCCGGGGGCCATCAACGCATAACGTTCTTCCTGGTCGGCGCGACCAGAGCGGGCACTACAAGTTTGGACGCGCTGTTGCGGTCCCACCCCGAAGTCGAAATGGCGATCCCAAAAGAGCCGCACTATTTCGATAGTGATGAGCCCTTCAGGCATGATGGTACCGCGAAAGACGCCTACGCCGCCTACCACCGCGCCTTTCGGTTTTCCCGGTTGACTATCGGCGAGGCAACGCCGGCCTATATTTTCTTCCCCAAGAGCATCCCGCGCATCCACACCTATAACCCTCAGGCAAGGATAATCGCACTCTTGCGAAATCCGGTCGATCGCGCGCATTCGCATTGGGCGATGGGAAGAAAGGCGGGGGTTATTGCTGAGACGTTCAAAGAATCCCTGCTGGCCGAGACCATGAACAAAGGCGCTACCATCGACCGCTGGCGCTCCAACATTGCGCGGGGGCGCTACTCTGAACAAATCAAACGCATCCGTTCATATTTCCCGGCGGATCGCGTCCTGTTTCTGAAGAGCGAGGATTTTTACGGACGACAGGGCTACATTTTTGGTCAAGTGTGCGATTTCCTCGGTATCTCACGAATGCTCGTGGCGCAGCCCTTGTCGCTGAATGGCATAGGGCGTGAGGCCCTAGCGGCCAGTGACCGGGACTTTGCCCTGGGTCTTTTTGCCGACGACATCCTCAAGGTCGAAGAGGCCCTCGGTTGGGATTGTTCAGACTGGCGCAGATGCCAATAACGCCAAGCAGCACCAGCAACTGCGTCCATCGTCACGGTCCGGCAGGTGCCGGCCGCGCCAGTCTGATCGTTGACTGACAGGCTGCTCGTTGACTGACAGGTTGCCCGGGAGGAGCGCTACCGGGCGGATGTCGGTTCGCCGGTAAGGTATTCCAGGAATGCTGTTCGCACTTCAGCCGATTGACTGTTCGCGAGCGCGCGAATGGGCGGCTCGACAAGATCGGCCGAGCTATCCGGCAGGCCAATGCGATTCAAGACCATTCCTAAAGTGGGTCGAAGATTGTCCCTGAGATCTTCATAGGATACCTCGAAAGTCTTCAGCTGATATTGCTCACAGAAGCCAACCCAGTGGAGTTCATCCTTAACGACCGCGTTGAGATGATGGACAAGGTTCAAATAATCCAAAGGACGACCGGAGAATGCGAAAGCCCGCGTTGGTTTGTCGGTGCTGTGCCATTGATCGGTGACGCTCGCCTTCATGCGAGAAATCGACTGGGCCAGATGGTCCTTGCGGTAGATCCGGATAAGCGTCCCTTGTCGCCTTAGCCACTCCGGGCCGGCGGAGTTGATGGACGAGCCGAATGCTTCGGCGAATTGGAAGAAATGAGCCTTGACGCCGAAGGTGCCATTCGGCGTGGTCCGGCGTTTCTCCATGGCCGTCAGCAAGTCGCCATAAGTTGCTTTGCCACGATCCGGAGCACTCTGCCGGAACGCCTGCAGTAGGCCGGGATGAAGATATTCGATCGGGTCGCCGGCCCCGAGCGCACGTAGACATTCGCCGAGGAGGGTGCTGCCAGAGCGCTCCGACGAGAGAATGGCGTACCGTTGCCGGATGGTCGTCGGAGGAAAGTCCCGTTCCTGTGACAACCAACTCTGAAAATGCGTCATGGCCTTACTGTCGCTCGGTCGAAGCCGCAACGCCCCTATCGAGCAGCACGAGAGAGCGCGGCGATGGTTGCTTCTTCCGGCGTCTTGCCGGGCGCACCCGCACCGACCGACAAGCGAAAAATGTCGGCTAGAAGGTCCATATGTTTGTCTGTCTCGGGGGGAGCTATTAGAGGTGCTATGAAAGAATTTAAGGCGGAAAAATCACAATCAACGTAGAAAGCGTGGCGAAAAAGGTTATTCACTAGAAGATGATCTCTATTATCAATTGTAGAATCTTGACCAAATCCTAAATCTACTGCAGAAATAAAAGGAAACACGCAGACTGCGCGCAGTGCATTGGAATTAATCTCACGACGAAGGAGAAGGTCGACTGGTTCTGGCTTCTGCCCACGAAGAACTCCACCATTGACTGCCATCAATACCTTTCGTAGGCTTTTTGTATTAATCAGATACGAATTGGAGCCTCCGAACGCGAATCCGCGAAGATCGATTAAACGAAAACGCGGCGTTTCACCGGACATGGCCAGATCATACGCTGACTTGAGCTTTCGCACGCTCGCCGGCGAAGTATCGAATGGAAATACGTCAGTGAAAATGATATCAAATTCATCAAAATAATTTGACTCGATGAAATTATCAAGAACATCAACGAAATTTGTCGATAATATCGCGTCGTCCTCTAGTATATGAACGAAACGTGCTTTTGGCGTTATTGCCAGCAATAACTCCGAATGAGATCGGGCGCATCCAAGTTCTGCCGGGGTCAATCCCGGTACGGGCGCAAGCCGAGAGCCATCAATCGCAGTGAACCGTGAATACAGGGAAGAAAGCCCTCTTATCGCAAGCTGGCGTTCGATTGAGGCTCTTCGCGCGGGCGAGCGATCAAGATTTATGTAGTGGCCCACCCAAGCAGGCATATTAGAATCCTTTCTGCTTCCTCGCACAGTCTGGATTGTAGATCGTGACATTCGAGGAGAACCGGACGAACCACACTATCCGAGCAAGGAGAGCATGGCCAACCACATAGATGTGGTCGATGCCGCGCCGCATTTTCCTGGCACCTTTTTTTCGGAGAGATAGGCCAGACAATAAGTTTACCCACATCGAATGATGCGGCCACCGCTCCGCGCTAGCTAGTCTTGGTTCCCGCTCGAACACCGCGGACATTGGCCCATCCAGGAATTGGACCTGTTACAAACGAAAGTCGTGACCACCCTGAAGGTATTCGAGGAGCGCTTGGCGCAACTCCGTGGATTGCTGATCGGCGAGGGGACGCAGCGGCGGCGCGCCGAGTTCGGCTGACGTGTCTGGCAGTCCGAGATACGACAGAACCCTGCTCAGAGCCGGCCTGAGGTGATCTCGCAAATCATCGTAGGCCACGACCAGCGTTTTTAGATTGTGCTTCGCAAAAAAATCCGCCCAAAAGAGCTCTCCCATGGCGACAGCATGCAGGTTTTGAATCAACTGGGCGTATTGACCTGGACTGCCGTCAAACGAAAAGACTCGGCGCGGCGCGTCATTGCTGTGCCATTGTTTGATATCGCTTGGGCGAGTTTATCCTTCCTGTACACCCGAACAAGCAGTTGCTCGGATAGCCAACGGGCACCGTCAGTGTCTGTTGCCTTGCCAAAGACGTTTCCAAATTGATGGAAATGAATCTTCATGCCGAACACGCCGTTCGGCGAAGTGCGCCGGCTCTCGATGTCCTTCAGCATATCGCTCAACGTTGCCGTCTGCCGGCCTACGCCCGTTTCCCGGAGGAGCTGGTGATATGCCGCCTTGCACTAATGCGGACATGTCTGCGCGTCCAGGAATCTGCGTTCCCCGGCGATCCTGGATGGGCTGGATCGGCCGGAGCAAGTCGGGAGCAACGAGCGAGCGCATGCTCCCGCCGCCGCGTCCAAAATCCTCGAAATGTTAAAGATTTCCGTCTATCAGTCGCGCCATGACAATACGCTTCCACAAGGGTGACCTGCCCGCCGGCGTCCGCTTCGGCGATGCGGTCGCCATCGACACCGAGACGCTCGGTCTCAACCCGCTGCGCGACCGCCTGTGTCTGGTCCAGCTTTCGGCCGGCGACGGCAACGCCGAGATCGTCCAGATCGCCGCCGGCCAGACGTCCGCGCCTAATCTCACGCGCTTGCTTGCCGACCGCGCCGTCACCAAGATTTTCCACTACGCCCGTTTCGACATCGCGGTGCTGGAGCACGCCTTCGGCGTCATGGCCGAGCCGATCTTCTGCACCAAGATCGCTTCCCGCCTGACGCGCACCTACACCGACCGCCACGGTCTCAAGGACGTCGCCAAGGATCTCCTCGACGTCGAGATATCGAAGCAGCAGCAGAGTTCGGATTGGGGCGCGGCGACGCTGAGCGACGCGCAGCTCGCTTACGCCGCCTCGGATGTCCTCCACCTCCACGCCATGCGGGAGAAGCTGCTCCAGCGGCTCGACCGCGAGGGCCGGCGAACGCTCGCCGAGGCCTGCTTCGGCTTCCTGCCGACGCGGGCGCGGCTCGATCTCGCCGGCTGGGGCGAGGAGGACATTTTCGCCCACTAGTGCCGCGGTATCACGAACTTCGGAAAGCGGCACGAGGGCGGATTGCCTTGGGTTTGCTCCAATATCGTGCTTTTCGCTTGCGGATTGCGGACAAAAGACCATGTGTTCACAATGGGCTGCAGGCATTCCGGCCGGTAGGCGGGACGAATGACCGACTATATCGAGGATGCGCCGCCGCCACGGCGCCGCATCCACTATGACCCGAACCAGGTTGGCGGTGAGGCGGCCTATCAGGCCGCCCGCCGTCATAGTCGTCTCGTCGGCAGGCTGAAATTCATCCTGCCGGCGCTGGCCGTCGGTGGCGCGGTCGTGTTCTGGGCCTCGGCGCAAATCATTCCGAGCGATCTCGCCAACCTCATTTCCATGGCGTCCATCGACGTGAAGTCGAACAGCGTCGTCATGGACAAGCCGCACATTTCCGGTTTCGAGGGCACGCGCCGCGCCTACGAGGTGAAGGCCGACAGCGCCACCCAGAGCCTCAGCGATCCGAAGGTGCTGACCTTCAATGCGATCAACGCGCATATTGGGCTCGATGGCGCTGGCGTCGCGACCGTCGATGCGAAAACCGGCATCTATAACGGCAACAACAATACGCTCCAGTTGAAGGACGGCATCTCAATTCAGACCACCAACGGTTATTCGGCGGCGATCGAAGCGGCCGCGGTCGATCTCGCCAAGGGCACGCTGTTGTCGTCCCATCCGATCGAGATCCGCACCAGGGAAGGCACGCTGCGCGCCAACTCCATGAAGGTCGGCGACCGTGGCAAGCACATCACGTTTCGCGGCGGCGTTTCGGTGACCTACCTGCCGCCCGCCGAACTGGCGACCGCGCCGGAGCCGCAATGAACCTCAGCCGTCTTGGCAAGGCCGCCTGCGGCTGGCTCATCCTCATGCTTGCGCTCGCCGCGCCCGCGGCGGCCCAGGGCGCCGCCGCCGATCTGTTCACCGGCTTTCAGGCCAAGTCGAAAGACCCGGTCCAGGTCAATGCCGACGTGCTTGAGGTTTCCGAGCAGGGCAAGCAGCGCATCTCGACCTTCAGCGGCAATGTCGTCGTCGTGCGCGGCAACACCACGCTGAAGGCCCAGACGATCAAGCTTGTCTCGGATCTCCAGAACACCTCGGCCGACGGCTTCACGCGCATCGAGGCGAGCGGCAAGGTCTTTGTCAGTTCCGGCGATCAGAAGGTCACCGGCGAGACGGCCGTCGTCGACATGCAGGCGCGCACCATCGTCATTTCCGGTGGCGTCGTCCTCAGCCAGGGCAGCAACGTCATCACCGGCAGCCGGCTGGTGGTCAATCTCGCCACTGGCCGGGCGCGTGTCGAACAGGAAGCCGGCAAGCAGATCCGCGGAATCTTTACGCCGGACGCGGGCGGCGGGTAGCGGCGGCCCGGAAGAGCCCTCGACAGCCGCGTGCCGGCGGCTTATTTCCCGGCGAACAACCACGGGGTGCCCAGCGCGTGGCGACATCGAGCTACTTCGGCCGCGGTTCCGGCCGCCGGTCGGCAAATGATGCCCGCTGGCGCGAGGGCGACGACGCCTACGAGAAGCCGCCATCGCGCCTGGTCCCCGATGCCGGTGGGCGCGGCTGGCTGGTGGCCAGCGGTCTGGCCAAGTCTTATCGCCGCCGGCAGGTAGTCCGCGACGCCAGCCTGGCGGTGGCGCGCGGCGAGGCGGTCGGCCTGCTCGGGCCGAACGGCGCCGGCAAGACGACGATCTTCTACATGATCACCGGCCTCGTCCGCGCCGATCACGGCACCATCGAGATTGACGGCAACGATGTCACCGGCATGCCGATGTACCGGCGGGCGCGGCTCGGCATCGGCTACCTCCCGCAGGAGACGTCGATCTTTCGCGGCCTCACCGTCGAGGGCAACATCCGCGCCGTGCTCGAGGTCGTCGAGCCCGACAAGGACAATCGCGAGGAGCATCTCGAGGCGCTGCTCGAGGAATTCCGCATCGCCCATCTTCGCCATATGCCGGCGATCTCGCTGTCCGGCGGCGAGCGGCGGCGCTGCGAGATCGCCCGGGCGCTTGCCAGCCGTCCCGCGTTCATGTTGCTCGACGAGCCGTTCACCGGCGTCGATCCCATCGCCGTCGGCGATATCCAGGCGCTGGTCCGCCATCTCACCAGCCTTGGCATCGGTGTCCTGATCACCGATCACAACGTCCGCGAGACCCTCGGGCTCATCGACCGGGCCTACATCATTCATTCGGGCGAGGTGTTGTTCGAGGGGCGGCCGGACGAGATCGTCGAGAGCCCGGAAGTCCGCCGCCTTTACCTTGGCGAGCAGTTTAGCCTTTAAACCGGCCGTCCAGTACGCTACCAAAAGGAGGGACAAGCAAATTCCGGACCAATTCCGGGGCGGGGTAGTTTTCGCGTATGGCGCTTTCGCACAAATTGGAGCTCCGCCAGAGCCAATCTCTGGTGATGACGCCGCAGCTGATGCAGGCGATCAAGCTCCTCCAGCTCTCCAATCTCGACCTGATTGCCTATGTCGACGCCGAACTCGAGCGCAATCCGCTGCTCGAACGGGCTGAAGGCGAGGAGGGCGGCGACCCGGGCGACACCGGCCGCGGCGACAGCGACCGGGGCGATACCGACCGGGACGGCGACGAGGCCGGCGGCGAGACGACCGGCGAGGCCGATCTGTCGGCGGCCGGCGACGACGATCGCGGCGGCGACGACCCTCCCGACTGGCTGGAGACGGGCATGGAGGCCGACGTCGATGCGATTTCCGCGCGCCTCGATTCGGATCTGGCCAATGTCTTCCCTGACGATCCCGGCAAGCCCGCCGGAGAAATCGCGCCGGCGCTGCCGGTCGAAAGCTGGGCATCGGCGCCGACGCGTCAGCCGATCAGCGCCGAGGACTACAATCTCGAGGCTTTCGTCGCCGAGCAGAAGACGCTCGCCGAACATCTTTGCGATCAATTCGGTCTGGCGGTTTCCGATCCGGCCATGCGGCTGATCGGGCCCGTCCTCATCAACGAACTCGACGAGGCCGGCTACCTGCGCACCGACCTCGCCGGCATCGCCGAGCGCCTCGACGCGCCGGTCGATCTGGTCGAGCAGACCCTTGCCGTCGTGCAGACCCTCGATCCGTCGGGTGTCGGTGCGCGCGATCTCGCCGAGTGCCTGGCGATTCAGTTGCGCGAGCGCGACCGCTTCGATCCGGCGATGGCCGCGCTCGTCGCCAACCTCGAGCTTGTCGCGCGTCACGATCACACCGCCTTGCGCAAGGTGTGCGGTGTCGATGAGGAAGATATCGCCGACATGCTGGCCGAGATCAGGTCGCTCAACCCGAAGCCGGGCGCGTCGTTCGGCGACGGCCATGTCCAGCCGGTCATTCCCGACGTGATGGTGCGGCCGGGGCCGGACGGCGACTGGCTGGTCGAACTCAACACCGGCACGCTGCCGCGCGTGCTCGTCAACCAGGTCTACTACGCCTCGGTCAGCAAGCGCCGCCGCAACGACACCGACAAGACGTATCTGGCCGACTGCCTGCAGACCGCCAACTGGCTGGTGAAGAGCCTCGACCAGCGCGCCCGCACCATCCTCAAGGTCGCCACTGAGATCGTCCGTCAGCAGGACGCGTTTCTCGCCCACGGCGTTCGCCACCTGCGACCGCTCAATCTGAAGACTGTCGCCGAGGCTATCGGCATGCACGAGTCGACCGTCTCGCGCGTCACCTCGAACAAGTACATGGCGACGCCGCGCGGCATCTTCGAACTGAAATATTTCTTCACTGCCGCGATCGCTTCGGCCGCCGGCGGCGAGGCCCACTCGGCCGAGGCGGTGCGCTATCGCATCCGCCAGATCATCGACGCCGAGCCGGCCGAGGCAATTCTGTCCGACGATACCATCGTCAGGATGCTGCGCAATTCGGGCGTCGATATTGCACGGCGAACGGTGGCGAAATATCGCGAGGCGATGCGCATTCCCTCATCCGTGCAGCGCCGGCGCGAGAAGCAGGCGAAGGCCAGAAACGATGCAGGGCGGGCCGATGAGCGAAATAATTCAAATACTTATGAGACGCAGACCGGTCTTGGTTGACTTGTCCGCACGGCGTCCCTAGAAGGGCGCGCAGCACGGGCCGGCGGGACTGTGAAGCTGGTTTTCCCTCCGGTCAGAAACCCGGTCCGGCGCATCGCAGCGCCATGGCCGTGCCCGCGAGGGGCGCATCGAAGCTGGCGTATCAGACCGCCGCGTTAGAAGGTTCGAAGCCTCCATGGGCCTGCGTATCTCAGGCAAGAACATCGATGTCGGCGATGCCCTGCGCGGCCACGTTGAGGCGCGCATCGGCGACGCGATCGAGAAATATTTCGACGGCGGCTACGAGGGCCACGTCACGTTCGAGCGCGAAGGCTCCGGCTTCAAGACCGACTGCACGATCCATCTCGACACCGGCATCGTGCTGCGCGCCGGGGGCGCCGGCCAGGACGCGCATCAGAGTTTCGATCTGGCCGCCGAGCGCATCGAGAAGCGCCTGCGGCGCTACAAGCGGCGGCTCAAGGAACACCATGGCGCGCCGCGCGGCGAGACCGAGCCGGCCGCGGCCTACGTCATTGCCGCGCCCGATGAGGACGTCGAGGTCGCACTCGACGACACGCCGGTGGTGATCGCGGAAGAGTCGACCAGCCTCGCCACCATGTCGGTCGGGCATGCGGTGATGGCGCTGGATCTCGCCGAGGCCCCGGTCGTCGTCTTCCGCCACGCGGTTCACGGCGGCATCAATGTTGTCTACAAGCGCAGCGACGGAAACATCGGGTGGATCGATCCGTCGCAGACCGACAAGAAGGGGACCGTCACTTAAGTGACGGCGGAGGCAGGCGCGCCGGCGAATGAACCGGTTTGCCGCAGGGATCATTTGGACTGGAAAAAATGGATCTGAGCGACCTCGTCAAACCCGAAGCAATTCTGCCTTCGCTGAAGGCGAACAGCAAGAAGCAGGCTCTTCAGGCGCTAGCCGAAAAAGCTGCCGAAATGACCGGTCTCGAGGAGCGCGATATTTTCGAAACGCTCATCCAGCGCGAGAAGCTCGGTTCCACCGGGGTCGGCGGCGGCATTGCCATCCCGCACGGCAAGCTCGCCAGCCTCGATCGTATTTTCGGCCTGTTCGCCCGGCTGCCCAAGCCGATCGACTTCGAGGCGCTCGACGATCAGCCGGTCGATCTGGTCTTCCTGCTGCTCGCGCCGGAGGGCGCCGGCGCCGATCATCTCAAGGCGCTCGCCCGCATCGCCCGGCTCTTTCGCGAACCGGGCGTGGCGGGCAAGCTGCGCGCCTCGACCGACAAGTCGGCGCTCTTTTCTGTGCTGACGGAAGGCGCCACGCCCAACGCCGCCTGACTCTGGAGGCTGGTCCGGGGCCTAGTGCAGGCTCATCGCTTCCAGGTCGTTATCGTGCGCATTCATCTCGACGGCCTCGCGGCTGTCGGCGAGCATGATCGGCGTGCCGTCGGCGGCGAGCAGCGCCCACAGCTCCAGATCCGGCACGAGCTGCGGCATTTGCGGAAACATTCCCTTCGCCTCGTCGACCTTGAGCGGGCGCACATAGGCGATCCGGCCGCCGCCGAGAGCCGCGAACAACTCCGGTGACATGACCTGCTTCATGGTGGCAATCGCGGTTTCATTCGTCATGACGCGTACTCCTTTCGGG
>CAWAHE010000031.1:0-70620 GCA_963781775.1 uncultured Alphaproteobacteria bacterium
CAACTTGACTGTTCGCCACCAGCCGCCGATATCCCGCCAATATACTGCATTTGCTGGCGTATTCGGCTTGCGCTCGTTCGCGGCGGCCACGCCCAATCGGCGCCCCTCCAAGCTCTGCCTGCTTTTGGTCAAAGGCCGGCCCAAGACCTGCCTCGATCAGCGTCGCTCAGGGCGGTGCGTCGATCACGGCGACAACAGCGACGCAATCGCCGGCCTTGACCAGGCCCGGGAAATGACGGGCAACCAGCAACCCGTCCATCCGGGCGCAATACTCGGTCGGGCGGACGCCGGTCCGGTCGACCGGATAGATACGCGCCACCGGCTGGCCGCGCTTCACCGCACCGCCCAGTTCGACGAGCACTTCGATCACGCCCTCGTCCTCGCAAAAGACGAAGCAATCGCCCGATGGCATGTCGAGCCACACGGTCTCCGCCGGCGTCACCTCGCCGGCGAGCACGCCGCAATGCTTGAGAAAGTTGTCGAGACCGCGCCGGGCGATCGCTACCGTGCGCGGACTGCTGGTGCCGCCGCCGCCGAGCTCGGTGGTGACGAAGACGCGGCCGAGAGTTTCGGCGGCTGTGTCGTACATGCCGACCGCATCGATCTCCAGCATGCGCATCGAATAGGGAGCGCCGAACGCCTTGACCGCGGCGAAGCAGCGATCCTCCTGCATCTTGTCGGCGAGGACATGCGCCGCGGCGAAGGGAAGGAAATCGAGCGTGCGCCCGCCGGAATGGAAATCGAGAACGCAGTCGGCGTGGGGCAGCAGCACGCGCTCGAAATAGTCGGCGATCTTCTGCGTGACCGTGCCGTCCGGCCGGCCGGGGAACGACCGGTTGAGATTGCCGCCGTCGATCGGTGAGGTGCGCGTGCCGACCCGGAACGCCGGATAGTTCATCGCCGGAACGATGATCACGCGGCCGGTGACCGTTTCCGGCTTCAGGTTATTGGCGAGTTCGAACAGCGCGAGCGGCCCCTCATACTCGTCGCCGTGATTGCCGCCGGTCAGAAGTGCGGTGGGTCCGACGCCATTGCGGATGACGGTGATCGGGATCATCACCGAGCCCCAGGCGGAGTCGTTGCGACTGTAAGGCAATCTCAGGAAGCCGTGATTCACGCCGTCGGCGTCGAGATCGATCGTTGCGACGATCGGCGAGTCTCTCAGCGCGTTGCCGTCCATGACCTCCGCCTCATGCCCTGACGAGAAGCTGGCGGGGCACGTCGGCCAGCAATTCCGGCGCCCCGTCGGTGATGGCGATCGACTCGGTGATTTCCATGCCCCAGTCCTGCATCCACAGTCCGGTCATGAAATGGAAGGTCATGCCGGGCTCCAGTTCCGTGCGGTCGCCGGGGCGAAGGCTCATCGTCCGCTCACCCCAGTCCGGCGGATAGGAAATACCGATCGGATAGCCGGTGCGATTATCCTTGACGATGCCATAGCGCGCCAGGACCGCGAAGAAGGCATTGGCGATATCCTCGCAGGCATTGCCCGGTCGTGCCGCTGCAAGGCCCGCCTCCATGCCCTCCAGAACCGCCTTCTCGGCGTCCAGGAAGGTCTGGGTCGGCTGGCCGAGAAAGACCGTGCGCGACAGCGGACAGTGATAGCGCTTGTAGCAGCCGGCGATCTCGAAGAACGTCCCCTCACCGCGTTTCAGGGGCTTGTCGTCCCAGGTCAGGTGCGGCGCGGCGGCATCCGATCCCGACGGCACCAGCGGCACGATCGCCGGATAGTCGCCGCCATGGCCTTCGACGCCGCGGATGCCGGTGCTGGTGATCTCGGCGACGAGATCGCACTTGCGCATGCCCGGCTGGACGATTTCGGCAATGCGCCGATGCATCGCGGACACGATCCTTCCGGCAATGCGCATGTAGTCAAGTTCCTGCGCGCTCTTCACGGCGCGCTGCCAGTTGACGAGGCCCGTGGCGTCCTTGAACCGGGCGTTGGGCAGGTGGCGTTGCAGCGTGGCGAAGGCGGCCGCCGAGAACCAGTAATTGTCCATCTCGACGCCGATGGTCCCTTTGCCGGCACCGCCATCGGTCAAGGTCGTCGCCAGCACCTCCATCGGGTGCCGCTCCGTCGACTGCACGTAGATGTCGGGATAGCCGACGATGCGATCCTCACCGATCCAGCACGTGCGCAGGGCGCCCTGCACATCCTGACTGCGTCCGAACCAGATCGGCTCGCCGTCCGCAGGAACCACGACCGCCTGATGGACGTAGAACGACCAGCCATCATAGCCGGTCAGCCACGCCATGTTCGACGGGTCGGAGACGATCAGCGTATCGACGCCGGCCGCCGCCATCGCTTGCCGCGTTTTCGCAAGCCGGGCCGCATATTCTTGACGCGTGAAGTTCAACGGAACATCGGGCATCTGGTCCTCATGTCTTGAACACTGTTCCGGCCTGTGCCGCCCTGGCGCGGGCGACGGCCAGCGTCGCGACGGCGGTATCCTGCACGCCGGTCCCGGTCAGATCGCATAGGGTGATGTCATCCGGCGACCGCCGACCCGCCGCGAGCCCCGCGATTACCCGGCCAATCTCGGCAAAGGCCGCGTCGGCGCTGACCGCGCCGGCCTCCAGCGCATGATGCAATTCACCTAGCCGCCGGGTCTGCGCCAGACTGTCCGCGACGTAGGTGACGCGAGCGATCGCGGCGGGCTCGATCTCGTTCTTGTGCTCGGCGTCGGAGCCCATGGCCGTGATGTGCTGGCCCGCGACCAGCCACTGCGCCTTGAGGATGGATGCGGTCGCAGGCGTCGTGGTGACGATCACGTCGGCGCCGCGCACCGCCTCTTCCGGAACCGACACAGCGACGGCCGAGATGCCGAGTGTCTTCGCCACATCGGCAGCGAGAGCCTCGGCCGCCTCGCGGCGACGCGCCCAAATGCGCACTTCCCGGATGGGACGGACCAACGCCAGAGCGTCGAGTTGGAGCCGCGCCTGAACCCCCGCGCCCAGGATCGCCGCGACAGCCGCGTCCTTGCGGGCGAGATGCTTCGCCGCCACGGCGCCGGCAGCTGCGGTGCGCACGTCGGTCAGGTAGCCGTTGTCGAGAAGCAACGCCTCGACCAGACCGGTTTTTGCACTGAGGTAGACCATCAATCCGTTGACGCTCGGCAGTCCCGCCTTTGGATTGTCGAAGAAGCCGGGGCTGATCTTGATGGCGAAGCCGCCGAGGCCCGGTACGTAGGCGGTCTTCACGTCGACCTCGCCGTTGGCGTCCTTGACGTCGAGCCTGAGGATCGGCGGCATGACGACTGCCTCGGTCGCAAGCGCCCGGAACGCGCTCTCGACGATCGCGATGGCATCGAGATCGAGCGGCACCAGTTTCCGCAGGTCGGCCTCGGTCAGGATCGTCATCTCGGGCATCGCCTGACTATCCTCCATCCAATTTGCGCTCGCAGATGATGCGGCGGTGCTGGTCGGGCGCGATGTTCTTGCCCGTCAGCACCAGCGCCGTCGGCCCACGCAGCAAGACCTTGCCGGAGAGGATAGCCGCAATGCCGACGGCGGCCGCGCCCTCGATCACCTCGCCTTCCTCTTCGTAGGCCAGGCGGATGCCGTCCGCGATCGCCGCCTCGCTCACCAGCACGCAATCGTCGACCAGCGAACGAACCATCTCGAACGTGTGCCGGTTGGCGAGGCCGATCCCGCCACCGAGCGAGTCTGCGAGGGACTCCTCTTCCACGATCTCGACGGGATGCCCGGCCGCGAGGCTCGCAACCATCGCCGCGCCTCGCTCCATGGTGATGCCGATGACGCGTGTCCTGGGATTGAGCGTCTTGACCGCCAGCGCGACGCCGGAGATGAGCCCGCCGCCGGAAAGCGGCACGAGCACGGTGTCGAGGTCCGGCGCATCCTCCATGATCTCGAGTCCGAGCGTACCCTGACCGGCGATGACGGCGCCATCGTCGAACGGCGAGATCTCGGTCATGCCCTTGTCGCGTACGAGCCGGTCGACCTCGCGCTGCGCGTCGTCCTGGCTGGCCCCCGCAATGCGGACTTCCGCGCCCAGCGCCTCGACTGCCTGAACCTTGTTGCCGGGCACCAGTTTGGACATGCAGACCACCGCCATGGCGCCCGTCGCCCGGCTGGCATGGGCCACGGCGCGGCCGTGGTTGCCCGTGGACGCCGTCGCCACGCCCGACCGTCTCTGCGCCTCGGTGAGCGACAGCAAGGCATTGGTGGCGCCGCGCAGCTTGAAGCTGCCGGTAATCTGATGGTGTTCGCACTTGATCAGCACCGGAACGCCGGCCCTGCGGCTCATGCCGGTCGCCTCGCGCATCGGCGTCCGCGACAGGCGGCCGGCGATCCGGTTGCGTGCCTGCAACACATGCGAGAAGGGAATCATGATCGCACCGGGCGTCCCGTGTGGTGACGTCGCGCTCTCGCGCCGTCAGACCACGATACATCCACGCGGTCCTTCACCGCCGTCGCAACACTATCCATTCGCCGACAAAGTCGATCTCTCCAAATCCGCCGCACGTGCATAGCCGATCCTCCTGCCGGGCCGATCAAAAAAAGTCATATCCTCCCTCGACTCCGATCCCGCTCTCCGCAACGCTTCAGGACCCAGTCGAAACCTGCGAGGCCATCCGAAAAACGCCCTTCGTTTCAGTCCATTGAGCGTGCACGCACGCTCGACCGATGCCCTCGACGCCATTGGCCGAACCTGGCCCCCGTAGCATCCGCAACGACATCCGGAAGGACACGAAAATGGGTACTTTTTCTAAACGATCCTGGAAGCTTGCCGCGGCGGTCGCCGCCTTGGCCGTAACCGCCGCCGCGTCAACCGCGGCCAACGCCGTCACTCTCAAGGACGTCAAGGATCGCGGCTATATCCGCATCGCCGTCGCCAACGAGATTCCCTACGGCTACGTCGATCCGAACGGCGAAGCCAAGGGCGCCGGCCCCGACGTCGCCAAGGAAGTCGTCAAGGCGCTCGGCATCGAGGCCGACAACATCCAGTGGGTGGTGACCAGCTTCAGCTCGCTCATCCCGGGCCTGCAGGCGAACCGCTTCGACATGACTGCGGCGGAAATGGCCATCCGGCCCGAGCGCTGCCAGAAGGTCGTCTATTCCGAGCCCAACACGTCATACGGCGAAGGCCTGCTGGTCGCGGCCGGCGATCCCAAGAGCATCCATACCTATGCCGACTTCAAGAAAGAGGGCATGAAGGTCGCCATCATGGCCGGCGCCGACCAGCTCAACATGATGCAGTCGCTGGGCGTGCCGGAAGCCAACATCGTCACCATCGCCGCCAACGCCGACGCGATCTCGACCGTGTCCACCGGCCGCGCCGACGCTTATGCGGCAACCGGCCTGACGGCCAGCGAACTCGCCGGCAAGAGCGACAAGGTCGAGCTCGCACCGGATTTCGTCGACCCGGTCGTCGACGGCAAGGAAGTGCGCAGCTGGGGCGGCTTCAACTTCAACAGCGACTCGAAGGACCTGCGCGATGCCTTCAACGCCGAACTGGTGAAGTTCAAGAAGACCGACGCATGGAAGAAGATCCTGGCCGGGTACGGCTTCACGCCGGCCGACATCAATGGCTCCTCGGCCAAGACGACCGAGCAGCTGTGCGCCGGCTAACGGCGGCCTGACCTCGCAGACGAATGGCCGGGTGCCCGTAGCGCCCGGCCATTGCTAGATTGGCGTGGTGGAAGGGGGTGCATCGCCGGTGCAATGGGTTGAATATCTTCGGCCCCTTCTGCAGGGCGCCTGGGTCACCATCGAGCTGACGGTCTTCTCGACCATCCTCGGCGCGATCTGCGCCTTCGCCTTCGGCATCGGCAAGCTCTCATCGAACTGGGCGATCAAAGGCTTCTCGATCGTCTATATCGAGATTTTCCGCGGCACGTCGCTGCTGGTGCAGCTCTTCTGGCTCTACTTCGCGCTCCCCATCGCCGGCGACGCCATCGGCATCGATCTCAGGCTGCCCCCAGTCGTTGCCGGCGTTCTGGCACTTGGCCTCAACATCGGCGCTTACGGCGCGGAAGTGGTGCGCGGCGCCATCCAGGCGGTCCGCCCCGCTCAACACGAGGCCGCGCGGGCACTCAATTTCACGCCCCGCCAGGCGCTGTGGCGCATCGCCCTGCCGCAGGCGATCCCCGAGATGATGCCGTCCTTCGGCAATCTTGCGGTCCAGAACCTCAAGGACACGGCCCTGGCGTCGCTGATCAGTCTCGGCGACCTCGCCTTCCGCGCCGAGCAAATCCGGAATTTCACGCAAGACTCCACCACGGTCTATTCCATCATCCTACTGATGTATTTCGGCATGGCGCTGGTCCTGACGGCCATCATGCGCCTGCTCGAACACTCGGTCGGCCGGTGGCGCGGCGCGAGGACCTGACCCGATGCTGTTCGGCTATCACTGGGACACCGCGCACGGGGAACTGGCCTTCGCCTGGTCGATCCTGCCGATGCTGCTCATCGGCCTGGTGGTCACGATCGAAGCGTCGATCGCCGGCTTCTTCGTCGCGCTGGTCCTCGGACTGATCTTCGCTGTCCTCAAGGGCGTCCCGCTGAAGATCATTTCCTGGCCGGCCTACGTGATCACGGAGTTCTTCCGCGACACGCCGCTGCTCGTGCAACTGTTCTTCCTCTATTACGTGCTCGCCGAATACGGGATCATCCTTCCCGCCTTCCTGACGGGCGCGCTGGCGCTGGGTGTCCAGTACAGCGCCTACATGGCCGAGGTCTATCGCGCCGGCATTGAAGCGGTGCCAAAGGGCCAGCACGAAGCGGCCAAGGCGCTCGATTTCTCCAACGTCCATACCTTCACCCACGTGGTCCTGCCGCAGGCGGTGCCGCGCATCGTTCCGGCGCTCGGCAACTACCTCGTCTCGATCATGAAGGACGTGCCGGTGCTGTCGGTAGTGACCGTGCTGGAGATGCTCAACGTCGCCCGCATCATCGGCGACCAGACCTTCGACTATCTGGTGCCTCTCTCCATGGTCGGTGGGCTCTATCTCATCCTGACGCTGGTCGCCTCGGCCGTCGTGCGCCTCGTCGACAGGAGTCTGCCAAAAACAGGGTTGCCGCTCAGATGACCGACCCAATCATCTCCTTCGACAAGGTGGTCAAGAATTACGGCGACCACATCGTCCTCAACGAACTCGATTTCACCGTCGCACCGGGGGAGAAGGTCACCATTATCGGCCCGTCGGGCTCCGGCAAGTCGACGGTGCTGCGCATCCTGATGACATTGGAGAAGATCAACAACGGCGTGATCCATGTCGGCGGCCAGCCGCTCTGGCACGAGCAACGCAATGGCGAACTGGTCACGGCCAGCGAAGCGCATCTGCGGACCATGCGCAAAATGCTCGGCATGGTCTTCCAGCAATTCAATTTGTTTCCGCACATGACGGTGCTGCGCAACATCACCGAGGCCCCGATCACGGTGCTCAAGATGTCCAAGGCGGAGGCCCGCGACCGCGCCGAGGAATTGCTCCAGCTTGTCGGCCTGACCGACCAGGCGAACAAGTTCCCCAACCAATTGTCCGGCGGCCAGCAGCAACGCGTCGGCATTGCCCGGGCGCTCGCCATGCGCCCCAAGATCATGCTGTTCGACGAGCCGACTTCGGCGCTCGATCCAGAACTCGTCGGCGAGGTTCTCAACGTCATCGGCCGGCTCGCCGCCGAACACGACCTCACCATGCTGCTGGTCACTCACGAGATGCGCTTCGCGCGCGAGGTCTCCGATCGTGTCTGCTTCTTCGACAAGGGCAGGATCAAGGAGCAGGGAACGCCCGACCAGCTGTTCACGGACCCCAAGGAGGCGCGCACGCGCGAATTTCTCAAGGCCGTGCTCGACGGGAACCGGAGCGCTTGATGGAACCGACGCTCAACAGGCCCGCAGTTTGCATGTCGGACAATCTGGACGCCGCGGCCACAGCCGCATTAGTGTCCTATCGTCGACCGACAGGGCTGAAAACTGGCGTGAACACGGCCAAACCGGACAATCCGAGACTCGATGCACGGGACATCAAGATCCTGGGCATCCTCCAGCGCGAAGGGCGCATCTCGAAAACTGCGCTGGCGGAACGGGTCAATCTTTCGTCGACGCCGTGCTGGGAACGGTTGCGCCGGCTCGAACAGGCCGGGATCATCGAGAGCTACGGCGCTCAGATATCGCTGAAAGCCTTCGGACCGGTGACCATCGTGTTCGTCGAGGTCAGCATCGAAAATCATCGCAGCGAGGATTTCCAGCGCTTCGAGAGCGCCATCGCCAAGGTGCCGGAAATCATCGAATGCTGGGCGGTCGGCGGCGGCATCGACTATCTCTGCAAGGTGGTCGTGCGGAACCTCGGCGACTACCAGGAACTGATCGAATCCCTGCTCGAAGAGCACATCGGCATTCAGCGGTATTTCACCTACGTGGTGACCGCCCCGGTCAAGAACGAACCGATGCCTGTCCAGTTGCTGGCGCGGCCCGACGCTTGACGCACGGCGTCTCGCCTGCTGATCCATTCTTCCCATCCGTCGACACGAGATCGCGAGTCGCGGATGTTTGCGCGATGCGTATGCAAGAGGCGAAGGCGATGACAAAGCTGGCCAATCCGTTCCGGATTATCGCGCATCGCGGGGCAAGCGGCTACGCGCCTGAAAACACCATGGCGGCGTTCGCGCGCGCCGTGGAGATGGGCGCGACAGAGATCGAGACCGACGTTGCATTGACGCGTGACGGCAAGCTGCTGCTCTTCCATGACAACACCCTCGAGCGGACAACCAACGGCACCGGGCTGCCCGAGAACTACACGCTTGAGGAATTGAAAGAGCTGGATGCCGGTTCCTGGCACGATCCGGCCCTGTCGTGGGATCGCGATTATCGCGGTGAGCGGCTCATCAGCCTCGAAGAATTGCTCGACACCTTCGGACAATCGCTGACCTATCACGTCGAGCTCAAGAAGCCGATGCCAGGCCTTGTGCCGGCGGTTGTCGAAGCCATCGAGGATCGTGGCCTGATCGACAGGGTATTTCTGTGCTCGGTCGAGAACGAGGTCGGCCTCAAGGAGGCGCAGACGCTTTCGCCGGGCCTGCGCATCGCCTGGGCGCCCGCGCTGCTCCTCAAGGACGTTCCCCGGCGCGCCGTGGAGCGATGCGCCGCGAACGGATTCGCGATGATCACGCTCAACGCCACCAATCAATCGCCGGAACTCGTTCAACTTGCGCATGGCCTGGGTATCGAGGCGCGGAGTTCCGGCATTTCGAACCGCCAGAAAATGATCGCTGCCGCCGAGATCGGCTGCAACGGCATGACCATCAACTGGCCGGACTGGCTGATGGATTACGTCAAGGAGCAAGAGAGATGATGTGGAGATCGGATCCAGTCATCCCGGTGCGGCGGCTGGCCGATTCCGCCGCATAGACGATCCTTCGCCAACGCCCGGCGTCGGCAGGCCATCTCTCCGATTTCGCAGCCGAGTTTGGCCGACGGCTCTGGATCGCGGCCGCTAAGGTCGCCTCGCCCGTCCGGAGGCGAGAATGCCGAAATCTGCCCAAGCGCCGTTTGCCGCCGCCCGGCCCGATGACGGTCTGGCCGACACAACGCTTTTCTGCGCGGCTGCCTTCATCGACGGCGAGCGGGTCGGCCTCAGAACCAAGATTGCCGAGCGTACAGCCGTTGCCGTCACCGATCCGGCAACCGGAGAGATGATCGGACTGGTGCCCGCGATCTCGGCAGCTGACGCGAGAGGCGCGGTCGATGCCGCGGCAGCGGCCTTTCCCGGCTGGTCTGCGCTCCTGCCGCAGGCGCGCTCGTCGGTTCTCCGCAAATGGTTCGAGCTGGTCATCGCGGCGCGGGACGATCTCGCCGTCATCATGACGCGCGAACAGGGCAAGCCTCTTTCAGAGGCGCGCGGCGAAATCGAATACGCTGCCTCCTTCATCGAGTTCTACGCCGAGGAGGCCAAGCGCACCAACATCGAGAGCGTGACTTCACACCTGCCCGACGCGGAGGTCGAGGTGTGGCGCGAGCCGGCCGGCGTCGCCGCGCTCATCACCCCGTGGAATTTTCCGGCGGCCATGCTGACGCGCAAGGCGGCGGCTGCACTCGCGGCAGGCTGCACCGTGGTGGCGCATCCGTCGATCGAGACGCCGTTCTCGGCGACGGCACTGGCCGTGCTCGCGGAACGCGCCGGACTCCCTCGCGGCGTCTTCAATGTCGTGACCGGCCACGCGCCGGAGATTGTCGGCGCATGGACGGACGACGAGCGTGTGCGGGTGCTCTCCTTCACCGGCTCCACGGAAGTCGGCAGACTGTTGTTCCGCCAATCGGCCAACACGGTGAAGCGGCTGGTGCTGGAACTCGGCGGGCTGGCGCCTTTCATCGTTTTTGCCGATGCCGACCTCGGTCACGCCGTTGACGAGGCCATCAAGGCGAAATTCGCGACATCAGGACAGGACTGCCTCGCCGCCAATCGCATCTACGTGGAACGCAGCGCCTACGACGCATTCTGCCGGCGATTCGCGGACGCCACCGAGAAGTTGACTGTCGGGCCGGGGCTGGACGATCCCGACATCGGGCCACTGATGAACGCAGCCGCGGTCCAGAAGCAGCGCGATCATGTCGCCGATGCGCTCGCCAAAGGCGCGCGCTGCCTGACCGGCGGCAAGTCCCATGCCGCCGGGCCGCTCTTCTTCACACCGACGGTGCTGGTCGATGTTCCCGACGACGCCTTGATCATGCGCGAGGAGACCTTCGGGCCGGTCGCCGCTATCGCGCCGTTCGACACCGAGGACGAAGTCGTGGCGAAGGCGAACGACACCGAATACGGCCTCGTCGCCTACCTCCACGCCAACGACCCGCGCCGCATCTATCGCGTCAGCCGGGCGCTCCAATACGGCATGGTCGCGGTCAACCGTACCAAGGTGACTGGTGCGCCGATTCCGTTCGGCGGAATGAAACAGTCCGGCATCGGGCGCGAGGGCGCCCGCCTCGGCATGGAAGCCTTCACGGAAGTCAAATACGTCTGCCGCGACTGGCACTGACACGGCGGAAAGAAAATGAGAAAGGACCAGGCAATGCTCGCCAACGACCAGCTCGACAAGTGGGACCGGGAGAGCTTCTTCCACCCCTCGACCCACCTCGCCCAGCACGAGCGCGGCGAAAGCCCGAGCCGGATCGTGACCGGTGGGTCCGGCGTCTACATCGAGGATCGCGACGGCAATCGCCTCCTCGACGCCTTTGCCGGCCTTTACTGCGTCAATGTCGGCTACGGCCGCCAGGAGATCGCCGAGGCGATCGCCGCCCAGGCACGCGAACTGGCCTACTACCATGCCTATGTCGGCCACGGCACCGAGGCCTCGATCACACTGGCCAAGATGATCCTCGCGCGCGCGCCCGCCAACATGTCGAAGGTCTATTTCGGCCTCGGCGGCTCGGACGCCAACGAGACCAACATCAAGATGGTCTGGTACTACAACAACATCCTCGGCCGGCCGGAGAAGAAGAAGATCATTTCTCGTTGGCGCGGCTATCACGGCTCCGGCCTGATGACCGGTTCGCTGACCGGTCTCGACGTCTTTCACAAGAAGTTCGACCTGCCCCTGGCCGGCGTGTTCCACACCGAGGCGCCCTATTATTTTCGCCGCCCGCGGCTCGACATGAGCGAGGCTGAGTTCGTCGCCCATTGCGTAGCCGAACTGGAGGCGCTGATCGAACGCGAGGGCGCCGACACCATCGCGGCCTTCATCGGCGAGCCGGTGCTGGGCACGGGGGGGCTGGTGCCGCCGCCGCAAGGCTACTGGCCCGCCATCCAGACGGTCCTGAAGAAGCACGACATCCTGCTGATCGTCGACGAAGTGGTCACCGGTTTCGGCCGCCTGGGGACCATGTTCGGATCCGACAAATACGGCCTCGAGGCCGACGTCATCACCATCGCCAAGGGCCTGACCTCGGCTTATGCGCCGCTGTCGGGATCGATCTTCTCGGATCGGGTCTGGCAGGTGTTGGCGCGCGGCACGGATGAGAACGGCGCTATTGGCCACGGCTGGACGTACTCAGCCCATCCGATCGGCGCGGCGGCGGGCGTGGCAAATCTCAGGCTCGTGGACGAACTCAACCTTGTCGAGAACGCCAGCAAGACCGGCACCTATCTCAACAAGACCATGGGCGAGGCCGTTGGCGGCCATCGCAATGTCGGCGACGTTCGTGGCGAGGGCATGCTGTGTGCCGTCGAATTCGTCGCGGACAAGAGTGATCGCACCTTCTTCGATCCGGGCGAGAAAGTGGGCGCGCGCGTGGTCGCGGCGCTGCTCAGCCGCGGCGTCATCGCGCGCGCCATGCCTCAAGGCGACATCGTCGGCTTCGCGCCACCCCTCTGCCTTTCGCGCGAGGAAGCCGACATCGTCGTCGGCCGCTTCGCTGAAGCGGTGCGCGAAGTGCTGGGAAACTGACGAAACCGGCCGCCGCGGATCGCCGGCGCAGCGAATATGGCGCAGTCGGACGAGCGGCCGCCGATGATGACGTCGCAGCCCTTGTCGAGCAGATCGATGTAAGGGTGAACGCCGGCCATCGCCACGATGCGGTCGGTGGCGTCTAGCTCGCTCTCGCTCAGGTTGGGGCGGCCGTCGAGACCCTGGATCGGCGAGCCAGCGCGCATCTTCCGGCGGACGTGCGCCCTGTCCACCTCGGAATAGAACCAGCCAAGGCGAAAAGGCGGCAATCGATGCTTGGCCGCCAGTTCCTTGATGATCGACACATAGCGGTCGACGCGGCTGTTGGTGCCGGTGTCGCCGGCCGAGCCTGTGACCATGGGCACGCCAATCCGTCGGGCAGCGAGCAGCATCTCCTCGAGATCCTGCCGCCGACTGGCATTTTTTTTGCGTAGAGCGACGGAGCGCGCCGAACGCTTCGTTTGATGCGCAGGGCAACGGTGAAACACGCCGACGCCGGCAGCGTTTGAACTGCCGGGGTCGGTGCTCATGTTTTGAGCGGCGGAGCGGCGTTTGATATCCACAAATCCCAGCGATCCCAAGGGAATCGTCTGGCTCGCCTCGTATCCAAAATCCGGCAACACGTGGATCCGCGTATTTCTTTACGCGGTCTATAACCTCATGATCGGGCTGCCTCTGGCTGAGGTGGACCTGAATCGGCTGTCGGAATTCGGGGAAAACGAGCGGGCGGCGGTCTTCTTCGAGCCCTATCTCCGTAAGCCGGCGACGATCGCCGCAAGGGCCGAAATCGCCGCGGCGCGGTTGAAGGTCCAGGCCGACCTCTTCGAGCGGAACGGCGGCCTCGTGCTCATCAAGACGCACAACGCCCTGATCGACGATGCCGGCTTTCCCACGATCAATCGCGACGTTTCGGCAGGCGCCGTGTACGTGATCCGCAATCCACTCGATGTCGCGGTCTCTTTCGCGCATTTCTACGGACTGTCCATCGATCAGGCGATTGAACGAATGGGCACGGAGAACTACGCGACGGGCAACACCACCGAGGAGGTCTATTTTATCACCGGTTCGTGGACGCAACATGTGCGGAGTTGGACTGAGCGGCCCAATCCGGCGATCCACGTCGTGCGCTATGAAGACCTGCTCGACCGACCCTTCGACTCCTTCGCCGGGATCGCGGACCACGTGATGATGCCGCACGGGGACGGCATCCTGCACAAGGCCGTGGACCTCACCAGTTTCGCCAACCTGCGGAAAGCGGAGATCGCCCACGGCTTTCCCGAGAAGACACAGCATGTCGACCTGTTCTTTCGCTCTGGCCGCGCCGGTCAGTGGCGCGATGTGCTGACCGACAAGCAGGTACAGCGGCTGGTCGACGATCACGGTGCCGAGATGGCGCGCTTCGGATACCTGCCGGCCTGACGCCGCGCGAAACTGCGGCAATCTGCCCCAAGGCGAGGGTTGTTTGATCCTCGTCAAAGTCGCGCTTCGCCGAATCCACGAGTGTCCCAGCATCCGCGCGAAAGTCCGCGCTCGATCGATAGGGGGCTGTTGGGGTGGCGCAACCGATTTCCGTCAAGAAGACGTTCACCAATGGCGAAGCCGGTCTGATCATCGTCTTCACGGCCCTCGCCCTCGTATCGCTGGTCATCGCGGGCAAGGCCTGGACGACGGCCTACTCGTTCCACGCTCTGATCTTTGCCGCCGCCAGCGCGTTCGCGGTTTTCAAGATTTTCGACCGCTATTTCGATCGGCCCGCCGAGCGCCCGCCGCTCGAGATCGATGGCAAGCCCAATTACAATTTCGGGCCGGTGAAATTCGCCACACTGGCCGGATTGTTCTGGGGCATCGCCGGCTTCACCGTCGGCCTTTACCTTGCCCTGGAGCTGTCATTCCCGGCGTTCGATCTCGGCCTGCCGTGGGTCAACTTCGGCCGCCTGCGGCCGCTCCACACCTCCGCTGTCATTTTCGCCTTCGGCGGCAACGTTCTCATCGCCACGTCGTTCTACGTCGTGCAGCGCACGTCGCGGGCGCGCCTCGCCGGCGATCTCGCCCCATGGTTCGTCGTCCTCGGCTACAACCTGTTTATCGTCATCGCTGGCACGGGCTATCTGCTCGGCATCACCCAATCGAAGGAATACGCTGAGCCCGAGTGGTACGCCGACCTGTGGCTCACCGTCGTCTGGGTGACCTACTTGCTCGTGTTCATGGCGACACTGTTCCGGCGCAAGGAACCCCACATCTATGTGGCGAACTGGTTCTTCCTCGCCTTCATTCTGACGATCGCGGTTCTGCATCTCGGCAACAACGCGGCCATCCCGATCTCGATTTTCTCGCCGAAGTCATACATCGTCTGGTCGGGCGTCCAGGACGCCATGGTGCAGTGGTGGTACGGCCACAACGCCGTCGGCTTCTTCCTGACGGCCGGCTTCCTCGGCATCATGTACTACTTCATTCCGAAGCGCGCCGAACGGCCGGTCTATTCGTACCGCCTTTCGATCATCCACTTCTGGGCGCTGATCTTCCTCTACATCTGGGCCGGCCCGCACCATCTGCACTACACCGCCCTGCCCGACTGGGCGCAGACGCTCGGCATGACGTTCTCGATCATGCTGTGGATGCCGTCGTGGGGCGGCATGATCAACGGGCTGATGACGCTTTCCGGCGCCTGGGACAAGCTCAGGACCGATCCGGTGCTGCGCATGATGGTGGTGTCGGTGGCCTTCTACGGCATGTCGACCTTCGAGGGGCCGATGATGTCGGTGAAGATCGTCAACTCGCTTTCGCACTACACCGACTGGACCATCGGCCACGTTCATTCCGGGGCGCTCGGCTGGGTCGCCTACATCTCGTTCGGCGCCATCTATTGCCTGGTGCCATGGCTGTGGAACCGGAAGGGGCTCTACTCGCTTCGCCTGGTTAACTGGCACTTCTGGATCTCGAGCCTCGGCATCGTTCTCTACATCACCTCGATGTGGGTGGCCGGCATCCTGCAGGGGCTGATGTGGCGCGCCTATACCTCGCTCGGCTTTCTCGAATACTCCTTCGTCGAGACGGTCGAGGCCATGCACCCGTTCTATATGATCCGGGCGCTTGGCGGTTTCCTGTTCCTCGTTGGCGGACTGCTGATGGTCTTCAACGTGTGGAAAACAATCACCGATCCGACGTCCGACGAAGTGCCAGCGGCGCGGCCCGCCATGGTTCCGGCCGAGTAAGGGGGCGCACCGATGTCACTCTGGGCAAGACACAAGATCCTCGAGACCAACGCGATCTACATGCTGATCGGGGCGTTGATCGTCATCTCCATTGGTGGCCTGGTCGAGATCGTACCGCTATTCTACCTGAAGAACACCATCGAGACGGTCGACGGCGTGCGTCCCTACACGCCGCTGGAGCTCGCCGGACGCGACATCTACGTTCGGGAAGGCTGCTATCTCTGCCACTCGCAAATGATCCGTCCACTCCGCGACGAGGTCGAGCGCTACGGCCACTATTCGCTGGCGGCCGAGTCCATGTTCGACCGGCCCTTCCAGTGGGGTTCGAAGCGCACCGGACCGGACCTCGCTCGCGTCGGCGGCAAGTATTCCGACGCCTGGCATCGCGATCACCTGCGCGATCCCCGCTCGGTGGTGCCAGGTTCGATCATGCCTGCCTACGGGTTCCTCGAGCGGAACGATCTCGACTTCACGCACATCGCCCAGAACCTGCAGGTGCAGGCCGATCTGGGAGTGCCCTACACCGAGGCCGACATCGTCGCCGCTGTCGCCGACGTCCGTGACCAGGACACAGACGATTCTCCGAACGCCGACGCACTGCTCGGGCGCTATCCGAAGGCGAACATTCGTGACTTCGACGCGAGTCCGGGCCGCGTGACCGAAGCCGATGCCCTGATTGCCTATCTGCAAATGCTCGGCACGCAGGTCGACTTCAAACTCTACGACGACAAAGCCAACATCCGCTGAAGGGGGCTCTCACGTGGATACCTACAACGCCGTGGCGCACTTCGCCCAGTCATGGGGGTTGCTCTACTTCTTCGTGGTTTTCTGCGCCGTGGTGATTTTCGTCATGCGGCCTTCCGGCAAGCGGGGCTACGACGAAGCCGCGCGCATGCCGCTGCGTGAGGATTGATCATGGCCGATCACGAACAACCCAAGGTCGATGCCGTCACTGGCATTGTCACCACCGGACACGAATGGGACGGGATCACGGAGCTCAACCAGCCGCTGCCACGCTGGTGGCTGTGGATCTTCTACGCGACCATCGTTTTCGCGGTTGGCTACTGGATCGTCTATCCATCCTGGCCGCTGATCACCAATGCCGCCGGCGGCGTCTTCGGCTGGCACTCGCGCGAGGCGGTCGTCGAGGATCTCGATGCGCTGCGCGCCCAGCGCGGGCCAATGGTCGCCAAGCTTGCCAGCATGCCGCTCGATCAGGTCAAGGCCGATGCCGGACTGTTCGACTTCACCCTCGCCTATGGCCGCGCCGCGTTCGGCGACAACTGCGCGCCCTGTCATGGACCGGGCGGCGGCGGCGCCAAGGGCTATCCCAACCTGATCGACGACGATTGGCTGTGGGGCGGCTCGCTCGATGCCATCCAGCAAACTATCAGCCACGGCGTCCGCAACGAGAACGCTGACAGCCGGCAGAGCGCGATGCCGGCCTTCGGCCGCGACGGCATCCTGACAGCAGCCCAAATTCACGAGGTTGCGTACTATGTCCGCTCTCTCTCCGGCCTCGAGGTGCCGAAGACCGCTGATCTCGCCGCGGGCAAGCAGATCTTCGCCGACAATTGCGCCTCCTGTCACGGAGAGGACGCCAAGGGCAATCGCGAATTCGGCGCGCCGAACCTCACGGATTCCGTGTGGCTCTACGGCTCCGACATGGCCGATCTCGTCACCACGATCACCAATGCCCGCAACAGTTCCATGCCGGACTGGGGCGCGCGTCTCGACCCGACGACCATCAAGGCGCTGGCGGTCTACGTTCACTCCCTCGGCGGCGGCGAATAGCTCTAGTCGTGAACGACACGGGCTAGGAAGTCTCTGACGTCCTCGTCATACGTCGCAGGGTCCATGTTCCAGGAGCGCACGTGGGTCGCGCCGGGCACTTTGACGAGCGTCACAATGTCCGGCCGCGCCTTGGCCAGCGCCTCGCTGGTGCGGATGCTCACCAGCCGGTCGGCCTCGCCGTGAAAGACGAGCAGCGGCACCTTGAGGTCGGCGGCATGGGCGAGGTAGTCGCGGGCGGCCCATGAGAAATGGAAGCGATAGGCCGCAAGCGCCTTGCCGAGCCAGGTGAGCGGCGCGGGAACGTGAAGCAGTTCGGCGGCAAAATCCACAGTGTCGCCGAAGTCGAGCATCGGCGCATCGAGGATCGCACCGCTGACCACATCGGCCTGGTCCGAGCGCAGCAGGAAATTGACCGTGATGCCGCCGCCCATGCTGTATCCGACGAGCACGATCTTCTGCGCCCCCTCGCTCACTGCGTAGCGGACCGCTGCATCCAGGTCGCGCCACTCGGTCTCGCCATAGTCGTAGAAGCCATCGGCGGACCGTGGCGCTCCGGCGTCATTGCGGTACTGGATCACCATGGCGGGAAGCCCGGCGTCGACGATCG
Source organism: uncultured Alphaproteobacteria bacterium (assembly GCA_963781775.1). GTDB lineage: Bacteria > Pseudomonadota > Alphaproteobacteria > Rhizobiales > Kaistiaceae > CAVSRC01. The sequence continues at coordinate 18,013 of CAWAHE010000031.1, forward strand.
GCGGCAGGATGCGCAGCCCCTCGGCACGCGACGCGCCAACGCCGTGCACGACAATGGCCCAGGTCGCCAAGCGTCCGGGAAGACGCCAAGCCTTCAAGGGCCCGAGTTCGGAGGGAAACGACACCTCTTCGTAGGGTAGCCCCAAAGCGGCCATCGGGTCCCCATCATAGTAGTTGGCGTCAAGGCGTACGGCGTCGCCCGGATTGAAAACGCCGTGGCGCGGCGAAAAGGCCCGCTCGACCGACTTGTCGTGAAGTTTGACGATTTCGCCAACCTGCCCGTAGGCGGAATCCGACAGCAGATCCCACAGCCCCGGCTGCCGCCAGTCGCCGTACGCCAGGTCGCTGAGATCGGTCGTATCCAGCATCACCGAACGCCCATCGACGGCGCCGATCACCAGATCGTCGACGTGCTGGCGCGGCACAGCCAGCGCACCCGCCTCCAGCTTGTCCGACAGCGTCCAGGCGGCGGCGCCAAGGGCGGCCAGAAGCAGCAGGAGCAGTGCGCCAGCGGCTATTCCCCAACGTTTTGCCGTCATCTCGTCCGCCTCGTCGTCATGGGCCGATTGATACAGGTCAAGGCCCGGGGCACTACTCGGTCTACCCTCCCGGCAACCTCCGGAGCGCTCCGAGAATCATGAACATTGTGGCCCAAAAAACCCCCGGACCGGAGGACGACGACCAGCCGTTTTACGAGCCGCACCACAAGGTCTACCCGCAAAGCGTTCACGGTGTCTTCCGCCGCGCCAAGTGGCTGGTGTTGATCGTCACCCTCGGCATCTACTACTTCACGCCGTTCATCCGCTGGGATCGCGGGCCGGGCGCGCCCAGCCAGGCCGTGCTTCTCGACCTGCCCAACCGGCGCTTCTATTTCTTCTTCATCGAGATCTGGCCACAGGAGGTTTACTACTTCACCGGCCTGCTCGTGCTGGCCGCCCTGGCGCTGTTCCTCATGAATGCGGTCGCCGGCCGCATCTGGTGCGGTTATCTCTGCCCGCAAACCGTGTGGACCGACCTGTTCCTTGCCATTGAGCGGTGGACGGAAGGTGACCGCCGCGAGCGCATGAAGAATGACGAAGGCCGATGGACGGCGAGCCTCGTCGCCCGCAAGTCGCTCAAGCATTTTCTCTGGCTGATGGCCGCCTGGTGGACGGGCGGCGCCTGGGTGCTCTATTTCGCCGATGCCCCGACGCTGGTCCACGATCTGGCGACGCTGCAGGCGCCGCTGATCGCTTACATCTGGATCGGCATCCTCACCTTCACGACCTATTCGCTCGCCGGCTACATGCGCGAGCAGGTCTGTCTCTACATGTGCCCGTGGCCGCGCATCCAGGCGGCGCTGACCGACGAGGACGCCTTCAACGTCAGCTACCGGTTCGACCGCGGCGACCCGCGCATGTCCGTCAAGAAGAGTGCGGCGGCGCACGCCCGCGGCGAGCCGGCAGGCGACTGCATCGACTGTTACCAGTGCGTCGCGGTGTGTCCGACCGGCGTCGACATCCGCGACGGCCCCAATCTCGGCTGCATCCAGTGCGGGCTGTGCATCGACGCCTGCGACACCGTGATGACCAAGCTCAACCGCCCGACGCGGCTGATCGCCTATGACACGGACCAGAACATCCGAGCCCGAATGGATGGCGGTCCGACCACGGCGCGCATCGTGCGGCCGCGCACCCTGCTCTACTCGGCCATCATTCTGGCGGTCGGCGCCCTCATGGTCTTCGGCCTGACGACCCGCGCGACGACGAACATCAGCGTGATCCACGACCGCAATCCGGAATATGTCGTGCTCTCGGACGGCGGCGTTCGCAACGCCTATACGCTGCGCATTCTGAACAAGCATACCGACACCCGCAGCTTCGCCATTTCGACCGATCTTGCGGGGGCCACGCTCGATGTCGTCGGGGCCGAGGCGGTCGATGGCGCTCAGGTCGCAGAGGTCGGACCGGACCAGTCGCGCGAACTGCGCGCCATCGTCAGCCTCGACCACAGCGCGGTCGACAGCCAGCCGATCCGCTTCACGATCACCGACAAGGCCAACGGCAGCATCGCCACGGCGCTCGACAATTTCCGTGGCCCGGGAGGGGCAAAATGAACCTGCGCGCGCCGAACCTCCACTTCGCGCCAGCCCGGCCGCTGACCGGCCGCCGGGTTCTGGCAATGCTCATCGCCTTCTTCGGCGTGGTGATGGTGGTCAACTTCGCGATGGTGAAGGCCGCGATCTCGACCTTCGGCGGGGTCGACACGCCAAGCTCCTACGAGGCCGGCCGCATGTACAAGACCGAGGAGGCCAGAGCCGCCGCGCAAGCCTCCCGCGACTGGCAGGTGAGCGAGCACCTTTCGCCGAGCGGCGACAGCCAGGTGCTATCGGTCGGCATCCGTGATGAACGTGGGGCCCCGGTTACGGGCGTTGATCTTCAGGCGATCCTCGCCCACCCGATCGATGAACGGCGCGACGTCGAAATTGCGCTGGCCGAAGCCGGCCCTGGAGATTTCCGCGGTCGGGCGGTGGTTTCACCGGGCGTCTGGCAACTCGACCTGATCGTCAGCCGCCACGGCGAACAGCTCTTCCGTTCTCGGAACCGCATCATCGTACCATGACCGCCGCGTGCTGCCCTCCGGCCGAATTGGCGCTCCGCGAAACGACGACGGGCGCGATCGATGTTGGCGGCTACGTCCAGTCGAGCGGCGACGGCATCTGCCACCTCGACCTCGCCGTCGACGGAATACACTGCGCCAGTTGCATTCGCGCCATCGAGGGCGGCCTCGCCGGCATCCCGGGCGTCACCGGAGTGCGGGTGAACTACACGCTGCGGCGCGTCGGGATCGACTGGCGCGACGGCGATATCGACCCGTCTCTCCTGATCGGCCGCCTCGACGCGCTCGGCTATTCCGCACGCCCCTACCGGATGCATCTGGCCGAAGCCGATGCCGCGCGCGAGATGAAACGGCTCCTGCGCGCGCTCGCGGTCTCCGGGTTCGCGGCGATGAACATCATGCTGCTCTCGGTCTCGGTTTGGGCCGGCAACGGCGCCGACATCGCGCCGGCGACGCGCGATTTCTTCCACTGGTTCTCCGCCCTGATCGCCCTGCCGGCCGCTGCCTATGCCGGCCTGCCATTCTTCGAAAATGCGTGGCGGGCGCTGAAGGCGCGCCGTCTCAACATGGACGTGCCGATCTCGCTGGGCGTCCTGATGGCGCTCGGCATGTCTCTCTACGAGACCATGATTTCGGCCCGCGACGTCTATTTCGACAGCGCCATCATGCTGTTGTTCTTCCTGCTTGCCGGCCGCACGCTCGACCTCGCCATGCGGCGCAAAACCCGGGCGCTCGCCGGTAATCTCGCCGCGCTCAAGGCGGATACGGCCGCGCGCATGGATGCGGACGGAACGCTTCACACCATCCCGGCCGCCGCCGTCGAAGTGGGCGATATGATCCTGGTGCGGCCGGGCGAACGCATCGCCGCCGACGGCAGGATCGTCACCGGCGCGTCGGCGGTCGACCAGAGCCTCGTCACCGGCGAAACCGCGCCGAAGCCGGTTGGTGCCGGCGACATCGTCTATGCCGGTTCGCTCAACCAAGGTGGCACGCTGACCATTGCCGTCACCGCCCCGGACGGAGGGTCGCTGATCGACGAGGTACAGAAGCTCCTCGACAAGGCGACCGAGGCGCGGTCTCGGCGCGTGCGGATCGCCGATCGCGCCGCGCAGTTCTACGCACCCTTCGTCCACGCAACGGCGGCGCTATCCGCGATCGGCTGGCTCGTCGCCGGTGGCGGCATCCATCAGGCGATCATGGTCGCGACGACGGTGCTCATCATCACCTGCCCGTGTGCGCTGGCGCTGGCGATACCCGCCGTGCAGGTCGCGGCTTCCGGCGCGCTCTTCCGCAAGGGCGTCTTCCTGAATGCCGGCGACGCCATCGAGCGGCTGGCCGAGATCGATACCGTCGTGTTCGACAAGACCGGCACGCTGACACTGCCCGACATCGGCGTGGATAACGCCGGCGAGATTCCGGCGCACCTTCTTTCCATTGCCGCGCGGCTTGCCTTGTCGAGCCGGCACCCGCTGGCGGTCGCGCTGTCCGCGCGGGCCAAAGGCTGGGCCGCCTATGGCGACGTTGAGGAGGAGCCCGGCCACGGGCTGCGCACCATCATCGATGGCGTCGAGACACGGCTTGGCAGCCCGGCCTTTTGCGGCATCGATGGTGTCGCAGGCGGTGGCGCCTCCGTTCTCGCCCTTCGGCATGGTGACGAGGTGGCGGTCATCCGCCTGACCCAGCGCCTGCGCCCCGACGCGGCTGCCACGGTGGCGGCGCTGAAGGCGCGCGGCCTGCGATGCCTGATCCTGTCCGGCGACCGCGAAGAGGCGGTGGCGCCGGTTGCCGCCGCCGTCGGCATCGACGATTTCGCCGGCGACCTGAAGCCGGCCGACAAGATTGCCCGGCTGGAGGCGCTTGCCGCGGCCGGTCACCGTGTCGCGTTCGTTGGCGACGGCCTGAACGACGCGCCATCGCTCGCCGCCGCGCATGTGTCGCTGTCGCCCATCAGCGCGGTCGATCTGGCGCAAGCGGAGGCCGACGCCGTGTTCCTGGGCGAACGCCTTGCGCCGGTGGTCGAGGCGGTCGAGATCGCCGTCCGCGCACGGCGGCTGATGACCCAGAACCTTTGGTTTGCGGCCGCCTACAACCTGTTTGCGGTGCCGCTCGCGATCTTTGGACTGGTGACCCCGCTCATCGCCGCGGTGGCGATGTCCGCCTCGTCGCTGACGGTGACGCTAAACGCATTGCGTGCCCTGCCCCGCCGAACGCCGGCGGCGGAAGTTCCGCCGATGGCGCAATCTCCGGTGCCGGCATGACGGTGCTCGCCTATCTGGTGCCCATGGCGCTGCTTCTCGGCGCCGCGTGGCTGGCAACGTTCCTCTGGTCGCTGCACAGCGGACAGTACGAGGATCTGGAGGGCGCGGCCCTGCGTGTGCTCGACGACAGCGACATCGATGACACCGAAGAGGCGCACAGCAGCGCCCGCTCGCCGCTCAGTGGCCCGGCGGCGGCCCGTCGAGGACGAGAACGTCCTCCGTCGCGAAGCTGACCGTCACCGGCTCGCCCCGTGCGGGCGGCGGCGCGCCCGGGTTGTTGAACGTATCCAGCGAGATGGCGTTTTCCGCGAAGCGCACACGGATGCGCACCACTGCACCGAGGAAATTGACCTCGTCGATCTTGCCGGTCATGCGGTTGCGGCCTTCGCTCGCGCCGTCAAGCAGGATCGCCTCCGGCCTGAGCGCAATGGAGCGGACGTCGCCGGGTTTGGCGTCGACAACGCCGCGGGCGGTGGTGATCTCCTGGCCGTCGATGGCGACCTTGCCGCTAGCCGGATCGACGATGGTGCCGTCCAGGATGTTCAGCGTGCCGACGAACGAAGCGACAAAGCGGGTGCGCGGGAAATTGTAGATCTCGAACGGCGTGCCGATCTGTTCGATGCGACCCTCGTTCATCACCACGATGCGATCGGACATCGACAGCGCTTCTTCCTGATCGTGGGTGACGTAGATCGTGGTGATGCCAAGTTCGCGCTGCAATGCGCGGATTTCCTCGCGCAGCGACAGCCGGATCTTGGCGTCGAGTGCCGATAGCGGCTCGTCGAGCAGCAGCACTTCTGGTCGGGCGGCGATGGCGCGGGCGAGGGCCACACGCTGCTGCTGGCCGCCGGAGAGCTGGTAGGGATAGCGGCCGCCGACATGCGGCAGCTTGATCATCGTCAGCATCTCCTCCACGCGGGCGGAGATCTCGGCGGCCGGTTTCTTTGCCACCTTGAGGCCGAAACCGATGTTGGCGGCGACCGTCATGTTGGGAAACAGGGCGTAGGATTGAAACACCATGCCGATGTTGCGCTGGTTAGGGCGCAGCTTGGTCACGTCCTTGCCGTCGATGCGGATGGCTCCAACGCTCGGCTCCTCGAAGCCCGCAACCATGCGCAGCGTCGTCGTCTTGCCACAGCCACTCGGGCCGAGGAACGAGACGAACTCCCCGCGGGCGACGTTGAGGTCGAAACCATGGACGACGGTGTGCGGCCCGTATTCCTTGCGGACGCCGTCGATCTCGAGAAACATCCGCCGCTCCTATCTCTTGTCCGGCGTCTGGCGCTGCCGCCCGACGAGCTGGATGAGGCCCATACACGCCCATGTCACGAAGAACGCGATGATCGCGAGCGCGGAGGGTTCGTACGCGCGGTTGGCGCCGATCAGCTGCATGTAAGGGCCGAAGGCCGGCCGGTTGAGCAGCGCGGCCATGGTGAACTCGCCGATGACGATGGCGAAGGTCAGGAAAGCGCCTGAAAGCACCGCCGAGCGCACGTTGGGCAGGATGACCGCGAACATGATCCGCGGCCAGCCGGCGCCCAGGCTCTGCGCCGCTTCGGTGAGCGTGCGGATGTCGATCGAGCGCAGCCCGGTGTCCACCGCCCGGTACATATAGGGCAGGCCCAGCGTGACGTAGCTGAACGTCAGGAGAAGGTCGGTCAACCGGGCCGTCGAGGTCATCGGAAGTATCGACGACGTGTTGTAGACCCGCAGGTAGCCGTAAACGATGATGATTGCGGGGATCACCAGCGGCAGCAACGTGATGAACTCGACCAGCGGCCGCAGCTTGGGCAGGCGCAGCCTGACCCAGTAGGCGGTCGGCACCACCAGAAACGCGCCGACGACGATGGTGGCGAAGGCGATCAGCGTCGAATAGGTGAAGGTCGCCTGGAAGCGCGGATCGGCGAAGACGATCTTGTAGGCATCGAAGGTGTATTCGCCGCGGCGAATGCGCAGCGAAAATTCGAACGTCGCGATCAGCGGGACGATGAAATAGGTCGCACCGAAAGCCATCGCGATCCACGGGCCGATCCGGCTTCGTTTCATCGCAGCCACCGTTCGCTGCGGGCGCGCAGCCAGATGAACAGGCCGTTGGACACGCCGGTGATGAGGATCATGCCGAAGGCGAGCGCATAGCCGAGATGCGGATCGTTGAGGACGTCGCCGCGGATCTGCGCGAAGAGCAGAATGGTGACGATGTTGAGCGACGAGCCGGTCAGCGCATAGGCGGTCGCGACCGCGCCGAAGGCGTTGGCAAAAAGCAGCAGCGTCGTGCCGAGGATGCTCGGCCACAGCACCGGCAGCGCGACGTGCAGCCAATATTGCCAGGCGTTGGCGCCGAGAATCTCGGAGGCCTCACGCCATTCTTTCTTGAGGCCGTCGATCGCAGGCGTGATGATCAGCACCATCAGCGGGATCTGGAAATAGAGATAGGTAATCGCCAGGCCCCAGAAGCTCAGCAGGTTGAAGCCAACCGAATAGATATTGAAATTCAGGTACTTGATCAGCAGCGCTGTCACCAGACCAGTGCGCCCCAGCGTAGCAATAAAGGCGAAAGCGAGCGGCACACCGGCAAAGTTCGAGGCGACGCCGGAAAAGGTCAGCAGGGTCGGCCGGAGCCATGACGGCAGGCCGCCAAGCACCACCGCGTAGGCGAGGAAGAAACCGATGGCCGCGCCACCGATCGCCGAGGCTAGGCTCACCTTGATGCTGATCCAGTAGGCGGCAACGATCGTCGGCGTGAACAGGTTGGTGATGTTGTTGAGCGTGAACCCGCCGGACTGATCCTGAAATGCGCCACCGACCAGATAGGCAGTCGGAATGATCAGGAACATCAAGGCAAAGACGAAGAACGGCACCACTCCGATCCAGGACCACGAGAAACCCGTGGCCTGAAGCCGGGCAAGGAATGCCTGACGTGGAACGGCTTGCGACTGATCGGTCATCGTTCGCAGACGAAGCAAGGCCCGGACCACCGGGCCCATGCGTCGTGAGAGGGCCGCGCGAACGAGCTTGCCGCGATGGCAACCGTCATTCGCGCGGTCTCCCGAACACCGGACTTACTGGACGTTGGCGCCGACGACCGAGTCCCACTTGGTCTTGATCGGTTCACTTCCGGCGCCCTGCTCTTCCAGCGTCGGGAACTGCGCCTTGGCGTAGCCCTCGGCCGGCGGAAGCGCATCGAGCAGTTCCTTCGGGATCTTGTTTGCCTTGGCGAGGTCGTTGAAGCGGATCGGGTGGCAATAGCCCTTCAGCCACAGCAACTGGCCTTCGTCGGAATAGAGATACTCCATCCACAGCTTGGCTGCGTTCGGATGCGGCGCGAAGGCGCTGATGGCCTGGATATAGACACCCGCTATGACGCCGCTCTTTGGAACGATGACGTCGACCGGCGGATTGCCATTGACGCTGTCGCGCCACGCCAGACCGTTGTAGTCCCAGGCGACGATGACGGGCGTGGAACCCTGGGCCAGCGAAGCTGCCTTGCCGATGACCGGGACGAAGTTGCCCGCCTTGTTGAGCTTGGCGAAGAACTCAAGGCCCTTGTTGCCGGCGTCAGCGCCGGCCGCACCGCCGGCCCCCACACCGGACGCATAAACGCCCTGCGTCGCCTGGTTCGAGGCGCGCGGGTCGCCGGCAAGCGCGACGGCATTCTTGAAGTCGCCGCCAAGCAGGTCCGGCCAGTCGGTCGGCGCGGTCTTGATGATGTCCTTGTTCACGACGAAGGACATCACGCCGTAGTAGTCTCCGTACCAGGAGCCGTCGGCGTCCTTGGCGCTATCCGGGATCGTGTCCCAGGTGGCGACCTTGTATGGCTGGATCAGGCCTTCCTTCTTGGCGAGTGGGCCGTAGGACAGGCCGACGTCGATCACGTCGGGCGCCTGCGGGCCGGTATTGCCCTTGTTGGCCCGGATCGCCTCGACCTCGTCGGCCGAGCCGGCATCGGGGTTGAGCTCGTTGATCGCGATCCCCGGATACTTCGCCTTGAACCCGTCGATCACCGCGCCGTAGCCGCACCAGTCATGCGGCAGCGCGATGGTGGTCAGCGAGCCTTCCTTCTTGGCGGCGGCCACAAGATCGTCCATCGACGCCGCAAAGGAGGTGCTCGTCATGGCGCAGATAGCCAGCGCCGATACTGTAGCCATCAGTGTCTTGGTCATCGTGTTTCCCCATCAACCGTTGGTGTTCTTCCCTGCCGGGCTCCCTTTCGGCACCCGAACTCGCAACGGCGCTGCTAGCACCGCTGTCTGACGTTTGCGTGTCACGCCGAAATGCCGCCCTCCGTCCCTCAAATCCTGCCAAACGTTATGACCAAATCCGCCCGTCCGCCAGCCCATTGAGCCCGCCAGAACGGTCCCTTTCGTCGATTAGCCGGCAAAGTCTGCGGCCAAAAAGAGACGCCGACCCCGCGGCGAAGAGGTCGGCGTCAAAATGCTGGCCGGAAACGTGTCCGTCCGTTTACGCGCATTTACAAAAACCCGGGACCGCGCGGCGGCAGGGGCTTGCCTGGCGGCCGGGCATCAGGAACCCGCAAGCGAACACCCTGCGGCGGCGCGTGGTGCGGGCAAAACCGTGAAGCGCCCGCCATCTGTCGATTCCGTCTCCCTGACGCCCTGTCATTAGCCGGGACAAATGACAGATCGATTTCGGTTCGGCGACGGGGTGGTGACCGGGCCTTGGTGTGACGACTTATCCACAGGCGAACGGCGGGCGGTCCTCAGGCGCTGCCTGTCTTGACCAGCACCAGTCCGGCCACGACGAGAGCGGCCGCCAGCCAGCGCAGCTTCCCGAATTTCTCGTGCAGGAAGATCGCGCCAATCGCGGTGGCGAAGAGAACCGAGCTCTCGCGGACCGCGGCGACCGCACCGATTGGGGCAATCGTCATCGCCCACAGCGCGACGGCGTAGGCGCCATAGCCCATGGCGCCGCCGATCAGCGCCACGGGTACGCGCTTCGTTATGCCATCTATGATCACCCGGCCCTGGATGAGGTACTGGCCCACGACCGTGGCGACGCCACCGCCAAAGAGAATCCAGGCGACATAGGTGGCGGGCGCGCCGCTGGCGCGCGCGCCCAGCCCGTCGACGAGCGTGTAGGCGGCAATGACGAATGCATTGCTCACCGCTGCGGCGACGCCGCGGTGCTGCCGCCTGAGCCCGTCAGCGCCCAGCGAAACGATGCCAGTCGCGACGACGACGACACCGATCAGCACGTTCCTGCTGGCCGGCTCGACGAAGGCGATGGCGGCGATGGTCACGATTAACGGCGCCAGACCGCGCATGATCGGATAGGCCACGGACAGTTCGCCATGCCGGTAGGCGCGCGCGATCAGTGCGTAGTAGGCAAAGTGGATGGCGCTCGAGCCCAACAGATAGGGCACGGCGGCCAGTTTCAGCGGGGGCAGGAACGGCGTCAGCACGATGCCAACCACGGCGCCACCGGCTGCCATGGCAATGGCGGCGGCGCTCCGGTCCGGGTCGCGGCGGACCAGGGCGTTCCAGCCAGCGTGCAGCACGGCCGCCGCCAGGAGCGCGAAAAAGACCCCGAGGCTCATGCCGACCCCCGCACGATCATCAGACGGCTACGACTACAAGGCTTTTGGCGACCGGCAGCTCGAGCATCGGGAACCATGAAAGAATCGAAAGATGCAATCGATTTACCGTCCGGCAACCATTAAGTCGCATGAATTTGGTACCGCCTTGCCGGGGGGCGCCGAAGGAGCGCCATGGACGCCGCTGCCAATCAACCCGTTGATCGCGTGGAGGGCCGCAAAGAGCGGCGCATGCGCACCCTGAAGGGCGCGCAAATCGTGTTCAACGGGGGCCGATCGGTATTCGACTGCACGGTGCGCAATCTGTCACCGAGCGGAGCGATGCTCGAAATTCCGAGCATGCTCGGCATACCCCCGAAATTCGAGATCGTGATGGAACATGCCACCGCCCGGCGACCGTGCACGATCCGGTGGCACACCGACCGGTTGATTGGCGTCCACTTCGACGACGCGCCGGCAGCCGCCGCCTGAACCTGGCAAAAGGGCGACCTTTCGGCGAGGCGTCCAAATCTGCTAGGGTTGGTGGACACACACGCTCCGCCACCTTTCCCACCCGGAACCCTATCATGCAGACACCCCTCACCGGCCTCTGGCCGCCGGCTTCGACACCTTTCGCCGCCAATGGCGCGGTCGATGCGAAACGGCTTGTGCGCCGCTGTCGCGGCATGCTCGCCGACGGCGCTTCCGGCCTGGCCGTACTGGGCACGACGAGCGAGGCCAACTCCCTGACGCTTGCCGAGCGCCGGGGTGTGATCGACGCCTTGCTCGAAGACGGGGTCGCCGCCAACCAGTTGTTGCCGGGAACAGGCGCCTGCGCGATCGACGACGCGGTCGCCCTTTCCAAATATGCCGGCGAGGCCGGCTGCGCCGGAGTGCTGCTGCTGCCGCCGTTCTATTACAAGAACGTCTCCGACGACGGACTCTTCGCCTTCGTTGCCGCGGTGATCGAGCGGTGTGGGCCAAAAGTGCCGCGCATCATGCTCTACCATTTCCCGCAAATGGCGGCGGCCGGTTGGTCCAACGAGCTGGTCGGACGGCTGATCGAGGCTTTTCCCGGCGTCGTCGTCGGCATGAAGGATTCGTCGGGCGACGCCGAGCACACCAAGTCGGTGATCGATGCCTTCCCCGACTTCTGGATGTTCCCGGGCGCCGAGGTCTATTTGCTGAAGGCCCTGCAATGGGGCGCCGTCGGCTGCATCTCGGCGACCGCCAATGTCAACGCGCGCGGCATCGCCCAGTTGATCGCCCGGCAGCACGAACCGGACGCGCAGGCGCGCCAGGAGGAACTGACCGCGATCCGCCGCTGTTTCGACGGCTTCGCGACCGTGTCGGCGGTGAAGGCGGTGATCGCGGCGCAAACCGGCGACGCCGAATGGCGGCGCGTGCGACCGCCCCTCATGGCGCTAACCGATGCCGAACGCGAGACGCTTCTGGCGCGGCCGGCGCTGGCGAAATTCCTGGAGGCCGTCGCGGCCTGATCGTCAGGCCGGTTTGTGGTGCGCGTGCCAGTGCCAGGCGATGTCGATGCGCCGCGGCAGCCAGACCTTGTCCTTCGCCGCCACGTAGTCGATGAAGCGGGCCAGCGCCGCGGTGCGGTTCGGGCGGCCGACCAGCCGGCAATGCAACCCGACCGACATCATCTTGGGCGCGCCCTTCTCGCCTTCCGCCCACAGATAGTCGAAGCCGTCCTTCAGGTAAGTGAAGAACTGGTCGCCTGAGTTGAAGCCCTGCGGGCTGGCGAAACGCATGTCGTTGGCGTCGAGCGTGTACGGGATGATCAGGAACGGACCGTGCGGTCCGGGGATCCAATAGGGCAAATCGTCGGCGTAGGTGTCCGAGCAATAGACGAAGCCGCCCTCCTCCGACGCGAGCTTGATCGTGTGGAGCGACGAGCGGCCGGTATAGATGCCGAGCGGCCGCGCACCCGTGACCTGTTCGTGGATGCGGACCGCCTCCATCAGGTCCTTGCGTTCCTCCGCTTCTGAATGGTCCTTGTAGTCGATCCACCTGAGACCGTGGCTGGCGATCTCCCAGTCGGCCTCCTTCATGGCGGCGACGGCATCGGGATTGCGGGCAAGCGCGGTCGCTACGCCATACACCGTCGGCTGGATGCCGCGGTCCGTGAACAGGCGCCACAGGCGCCAGAAGCCGGCGCGCGACCCATATTCGTAAATCGACTCCATGTTCATGTGGCGCATGCCGGGCCACGGCTGCGCGCCGACGATCTCCGACAGGAACGCCTCGGAGGCCGCGTCACCGTGCAGGATGTTGTTCTCGCCGCCCTCCTCGTAGTTCACGACGAACTGGATCGCGACGTTGGCGCCTTTCGGCCATTTCGGGTCGGGCGGATTGCGCCCATATCCGATCATGTCGCGCGGGTAAGGGTCGGTCATGGAAGCGTCCTCTGCCGGTCGATTCTGTCGATATTCTAGTGGGCCACGCCGGAAATCGAGTTGCCCGCCCAGCGTTCGCTGCGCCGGGAACTGCACATGGTTAATCCATCGTTAACGATCCGCGCCCAAGCTTCCCACTGGTTTCATTCGAGATTCGAACCATCATCGGGACGCGAAACATGAGCAAGAAAAGGACCATGACGGCGGACGACCTCGCCCATGAGGCCGAGCTTAATGAGCAGATCGTCCGGATGCGCGAGATGCTGAGGCTGATGGCGCCGGAAACGGGCGCCGTGGCGCTCGGCGCGATCCGCAATGCATTTCCGGATGTTCCGCTGGCCAAACGCGTTCTCGCTCTCAGAGACTACCGCTAGTCGTCGACCTTGCCCTCGTCCGGGCCAGCTGCTTGCGCATCGGCACGCAGGTGGCTCTGGTACGAATTCCAGGACAGTGGCAGGCAAGCGAGATAGGCGAGCGTCAACACCATCATCGTCGCCCACGGGAAGCTCGCCAGAAACGCTACGATGAGAACGCCGGCGACGAACAGCGGCGCCACCAGATCGCGCGAAATCCGCGCACCGATAATCTTGCCCGACCAGGTTGGCACGCGCGACACCATCAGCAGCCCGATCGCCACGGTGTAGATCAGGACGACCGGCGCGGTCAGGAACCCGTGCGGGATGGCGACGAACTCCACGTAGACCGGCAGCATGACGATCATCGCGCCGGCCGGCGCCGGAACGCCGACGAAGAAACCGCCATGCCAGTCCGGCTTGTCGGTCGCATCGAGGGCAACGTTGAAGCGGGCCAGACGCAGCGCCGCGCAGATCGTGAAGATCAGCGCCGCCATCCAGCCGACCGAGCGCAACTCGCCGAGCGTCCATACGTAGAGCAGGATCGCGGGCGCCACGCCGAAATTGAGAAAGTCGGTGATCGAGTCGAGTTCCGCGCCGAAGCGCGAGGTCGACTTGAGGAAGCGCGCCATGCGGCCGTCGATGCCGTCGAGCGCCGCGGCCACCGCGATCAGCGCCACGGCAAACTCGAACTGGTGCTCGACCGACATGCGGATCGAGGTGAGCCCGGCGCAGAGCGCCAGCAGGGTCACCAGGTTGGGCAGAACCAGCCGCACCGGCACCTGCGGTAGTGGCCTCAGCCGCTTGCGGCCATTGGGATCCTCGGGATCAAAGGGCTGGAACAGCGACATCGCGCTCAATCGATGCGTACGCGGCGCTCGGCCATCTCATCGCCGAAGCGCGCGATGACCGTCTCGCCGGCGATGGCCGTCTGTCCCTCGGCAACCACGACGTTTGCAGCGACCGGCAGATAGACGTCGACGCGCGAACCGAAGCGGATCAGGCCGATGCGCTCGCCGGGCGCAAGGTCGTCGCCTTCGCCGATGAAACAGGCAATGCGCCGCGCGATCAGGCCTGCGATCTGCACGACACCCACCGGACCGTGCCGCGTGTCGAGCACGATGCCGTTGCGCTCGTTGCCTTCGCTGGCCTTGTCGAGCTCGGCGTTGAGGAACTTGCCGGGCGTATAGACCACTGCCCTGACCGTGCCGGCGAGCGGCGCCCGGTTCACATGGCAGTCGAACACGCTCATGAAGATCGAAACGCGACGGCGGCTTTGCTCACCGAGCCCGAGTTCCTTCGGCGCGACTCCGATCGCGACGGCCGACACGCGGCCGTCCGCCGGGCTGACGACCAGATCGCCGCCAAGCGGCGTCACGCGTTTCGGATCGCGGAAGAAATACGTGCACCATGCCGTCAGGATCAGGCCGATCCAGAAGATGGGCTGCCAGAACCAGCCGAAAAACAGCGCGACAAACAGCAGGACGGCGATGAACGGGAAGCCCTCGCGCCGGATGGGCACGAGCATGTTCCGGATCGAGTTCGAGGACGGATTCCATGGCTTTTCCCGCGCGAATTCGGGCCTAGAAAGCATGGAAAGCAGGCAAATGAAAGCTGGCGCTTTCGGCTACTCGGCGGGCACCACCTCGGCCTCGCGGGCACGCGGCCTGGCGTGGTCGGTGGCCTCGATCTCCTCCACCGCGCGCAGCGCCTCAGCGGCCTCGGCCGCCTGGCGCTGGCGGTTCCACATCGAGGCGTAGAGCCCCTCCCCGGCCAGCAGCCCGTCGTGGGTGCCGCGCTCGACGATGATGCCCTCGTCGAGCACGATGATTTCGTCGGCGTGGACGATGGTGGACAGACGGTGGGCGATGACCAGCGTCGTGCGGTCACGCGATACCCGGTCGAGGGCCGCCTGAATCTCGCGCTCGGTATGGATGTCGAGCGCCGAGGTTGCTTCATCCAGAAGCAGAATCGGCGGCGCCTTGAGGACCGTCCGGGCAATGGCGACGCGCTGCTTTTCGCCGCCGGAAAGCTTCAGCCCGCGCTCGCCGACCTCGGTGTCGTAGCCATCGGGAAGCTTTGCTACGAAATCGGCGATCTGGGCCGTCCGCGCCGCCGCCCTGACTTCCTCATCGCTGGCGTCGGGCCTGCCGTAGCGGACGTTGTAGGCGATCGTGTCGTTGAACAGGACGGTGTCCTGCGGAACCATGCCGATCGCCGCGCGCAGCGACTCCTGGGTGACGTCGCGGATGTCCTGACCGTCGATGGTGATGCGTCCCCCGGTCACGTCGTAGAAGCGGAACAGCAGCCGCGAGATGGTCGACTTGCCTGCGCCCGACGGCCCGACGATCGCGACGGTTCGGCCCGGCGGCACGTCGAAACTGACGCCGTTCAGAATGGCGCGCGTCGTCTCGTAGTGGAACGACACGTTCTCGAAACGCACCCGACCGCCCGTCACTGCCAGCGGGCCGGCGCCCGGCCGGTCGACGATTTCGGGCGCAACGTCGAGCAGGTCGAACATCGCTTCAACGTCGATGAGGCCCTGTTTGATCTCGCGATAGACCATGCCGATGAAGTTCAGCGGGATCGACAGTTGCATGAGCAGCGCGTTGATCAGGACGAAATCGCCGATCGTCTGCTCACCGCGCATGACCGCGGCGCCCGACATGACCATGCAGATCGTCATGCCGGCGGTGAAGATCACCACCTGGCCGATATTCAGAAAGGCCAGCGAGGTCCAGATCTTGATCGCGGCGCTCTCGTAGCGCGCCATCGCCCGGTCGAAGCGGCCCGCCTCCATCTTCTCGTTGCCGAAGTACTTGACCGTCTCGAAGTTGAGCAGCGAGTCGATCGCCTTGGAGTGGGCGTCCTGATCGGACTGGTTCATGGCGCGGCGAATCTTGATGCGCCAGTTCGACGCTTTCACCGTGAACCAGACGTAGAGCACGACCGTGACGGCGATCACGGCCAGATACACCCAGTCGAACTGATACGTAATGATCGCGGCGGCGAGCGCGAACTCGAAGAAGGTCGGCAGCGTGTTGAGGATCGTGAAGCGGACGACCGTCTCTATGCCGTTGACGCCGCGTTCGATGATGCGCGACAGGCCGCCGGTGCGGCGCTGAAGGTGATAGCGCAAGGACAGTTCGTGCATGTGCACGAAGGTCCGGTACGCGAGGTTGCGCACGGCGTACTGGCCGACCCGCGCGAAGAGGGCATCGCGCAGGTTGTTGAACACGTTCACCAGGATGCGGCCGACGCCGTAGGCAATGACCAGCATGATCGGCACGGCGAACACGACGGAAAGGCCGACCGTCGGCGAACCGTCGGCGCCGGGCGTGGGCGGCGATGTCAGGCCGTCAGTTGCCCACTTGTAGGTATACGGGACAAGCACGGTGATGATCTTGGCGGCGACCAGAACGCCCAGCGCGAGCGCGACGCGAAGCTTGAGGTCCGGCCGCGCGCTCGGCCACATGAAGGGCCAGAGGTCGCGCAGCGTCGCGAGCATCGTCTTCTGCCGGACGGGGATCGTCTCCGGCCTGGGGGCGTCGTCGACGATGCTCACGCGCTCGCCTCCGCAGTCACCATGGCCGCCACGCTGAGGCTGGTCATGGCCTCCGCAACCGAGGCCAGCGCGGCGCGGTCGAGGCAATAGCAGGAGCGCGGCCCGGAAATCTCGCCACGGATCAGGCCGGCCTCGCGCAGAACCTTGAGATGCTGGGAAACCGTCGATTGGGCGAGCGGCAGACCGCGCACGATGTCGCCGCAGCAGCAGCCATCTCCACCGACTTTCATCAGGGCGCGCACGATCCCCAGACGGGCCGGATGAGCCAAAGCCTTGATCCGCCGCGCCAGCACGCGATCGTCCGTCTCGAAAGCCATCGTCGCTCCATCGTAGAATTACGATGGAGCGGAGTTAAGACGCGGCTGCCCAAAAAGCAAGCAAACTTCTCTGCAGGCTCAATTCTTGGCGACGTCCGGGCTCACCGGCATGACGAAGACCTGGCCGGGATAGATCCAGTGCGGATTGCGGATCTGGTCCTTGTTGGCCTGGTAGACGGTCGACCAGCGGATGCCCTTGCCCCAGGCTTCGCGAGCGATGCGCCACAGGTTGTCGCCGCGCTTGATGATCACGGTCTCGACCTGCGGGGCCTTGCCGGACACATCGGCGCCGGTCGTGGCGCCGGTGTCGCCCGTCGCCTTCAGCGAGGCGACGTTGATCTCACGCGCGAAAGGCACCTCGGCGCGCGCCAGGACCGTGCCAGACGTATCGCCCACCTGATCGGCGCGAACCGTGTAGCTGCCCGGCGCGACTTCACGATGAACCTCGACCAGCCACGTGCCCGACGGCGACGGTTTGGCTTCGCCGATCGGCTTGTCGTCGAGATAAACGCGAACCGGCTCCGGTGTCGCCGCCGTGCCGGCGACGAACAGCATGCCCGCCGTGTCCGCTTCGACGGCGGAAACGACGACCTCGGGAGTTGGCTTGGCCGGTGCCGGCGGTTGAGCCGGCGGCGTCTCGGCGACCGTCGCTGAGGGTGCCGGCGACGCCGCGGTCGTCGCAGCCGGCGCTTCGGGCTTGGCCTCCGGCGCACTGGCGACCTGGGACTCGGAAGCAGCCGGAGCCGGCGCGGCCGTTTCGGGCTGCGCGGCGG
This sequence comes from uncultured Alphaproteobacteria bacterium, assembly GCA_963781775.1. GTDB lineage: Bacteria > Pseudomonadota > Alphaproteobacteria > Rhizobiales > Kaistiaceae > CAVSRC01. The sequence goes on from CAWAHE010000031.1 coordinate 35,820, forward strand.
CGGTGTCAGTCTTCGGCGCTTCGGCAGGCGTCCCAGTGTCGGCGTTTGCCACTGGCGTGCCGGTGCCGGCCTGCGGCGATTCCGCCGGCGTTCCTGAATCGGTGTTGGCGACCTGCGTGCCGGCGGCTGGCGCGGCCGCCGCGGGCACCTGGAGCACGCGGCTCGGCCCATCGGGGGCATTCAGGACGACCAGCACGTCCTTCGATCCCTTTTCGGGAACCGACACCGCCACGCGCTGATCCGACAACGTCGAAACCGATTGATCCTTGGATGTGGTGCGGATGCCGAGGTCATGGGTGCCGGGCTGGAGCGCGCTATCGAGCGCCAGTGCCCACTCTCCCTGATCGTTGGCGGTCGCGGTGGCGATAGCGGCAACGCCGTCGAGAACCTCGACGGTCGCATTGGGCGCGGCCAGGCCGGCAACGACGGTGTCACCCGACGGCTCGACGCGGACGACGTCGAAAGTCGGCACGACAATGCCCGGCCCAGCAGGCGGCGGTGTCGGTTCGGCCGTGGCAGGTGGTTGGGCGGTGGCCGGCGGTTCTGCCGTGGCGACTTCTGTCTGCGGCTGACCGGAAGCGGGTGCCGCGGGGCCGGTGGACGGCGCTGTCGCGGCCTGCTGCTCAGCCGGAGCCGCGGCGGCGGCCGGCGGATTCGCGGCCATGGAATTGTCAGTGGCGGCCGGTGCATTGGCGGCCATCGAATTGTCAGACGCCGCTGGCGCGGTCGCGGCGGGCGTCTCTGGTGACGAAGCAGGCGTCGCGGCCGTGGTCTCGGCGGGCTTATCGGCCGGCGTCTGCGCCGCCGGTGCTGCGGCGGTCGCGTCCGGCGTCGCCGGCTGCGCCTCGGTCACCGATGCGGGTGGCGCGGTCGCCGTATCGCCCGGCGCAACCGGTTCGCCGGACGATTCGGCGGGTGCAGAAGCCACCGGAGCCTCGCCGTTGTCCTTGTTGACCTCAAACCACGTGAGGCCGGCAACGACAACGATAAGAACGATAAGCGCGATCAGTCCGGCGAGCCGGCGTTTGTCCATCTTTCAACCAATCCCGATGTCGTCCCGCTCTGGCGAGTCTAGGGCCGGACGGCAAGAGCTACAAGGCTGGTCGCCGGGCCCTGGGGGCGCTTGACGCGCGACCTTGTGCGATGCAACACACGCTTATGGCTGAATTGAGAAGCATCTGCGTCTATTGCGGCGCCAATACCGGCGCGCGGCCCGACTATGCGGCGGCTGCGGAGGGCCTCGGCAAGGCGATCGCGGCGTCCGGCACGCGTCTCGTCTATGGCGGTGGATCGGTCGGGCTGATGGGCATCCTGGCGCGCGCCGTCATGACCTCGGGCGGCGTGGTAACCGGCATCATTCCGCAGTTTCTCAAGGATCGAGAGGTGATGCTGCGCGAGGTCTCGGATCTCATCGTCACCGCCGACATGCACGAGCGCAAACGCACGATGTTCGAACATTCGGACGCGTTCGTCGCGCTGCCGGGCGGCATCGGGACGCTGGAAGAGGTCGTCGAGATGATGACCTGGGCCCAGCTCGACCAGCACATGAAGCCGGTCCTGATCGTCAATCTCAACCGCTTCTGGGATCCGCTGATCGCCCTCTTCCGGCGCATGAGCGAGGAAGGATTCCTGCGCAAGGACTTCCTTGGCGGCCACAACGACCTCCCGGTCACTTTCGTCGATTCGGTGGATGAGGTGATCCCGGCGATTCGCAACGCCCTGGCACGCACGCCCCGACAGGCGCTGGCGGAGACCGACGGCGCCCGCCTGATGTGACCGCTTCGCCGGTCAGCGCACCGGCGTTCCCGCTTCCTCTTTGTCTGTCATTTGCTCGGCCAACCTGTGCCTGCGTCGGTTGGCGGCGCTGTGGGTTTCCGTCAGCGACATCGCCAGGAATACGGCGGCGATGTTCAGCACCAGAAGCACCATCAGCGGCACCGTCGGATTGCTCAGGTGCGCGACAAAACCAAGCACTGAGAATCCCGCGATTGCAACGATGCCCGTTGCCACATCGCTGAAAGCAAGCAGGCATGGACGCTCCTTCGCGGAGGTCATTTCGATCAGATAGAGAGAGGTGCTGCCGGCCACGCCGATCGATCCGAAGGAGAGAAGGAAGATGACGATCGCGTACAGCCAGAGGACCGTCACCAGGCCGGTGAAATCCAGCAAGAGCGCGAACGACGCCGAGACGGCCGCGATCATCGCGCCGAGCACCATCACCAGCCGGTGGGACGTCGCCGACACCTTTCCCCAAAGCGGAGCGCCTGCGACAATTCCAGCGCTGGCGGCGATCACCAGGATCGTCAGGCCATGCGGCGTGCCTGTGTGATAGCTGGCGGCATGGATCATGTAGAACGGCATCGCCAGCCAGACCGACAGGAACACGATCTGCGTGACCAGGTAGCGGCGGAACCAGGGGTAGTGCATTCCGGTGACAAGACCGCGCTTCAACTCCGCCATGATGTGAACGCCGTCCAGCTTGCGCAGAACGCGAATCCTGTGCCCCTCGTGGGTGACATCTTCTCCGGGAAGAAGCCCGGGCGTTTCCGCCGCCCGCTGTGCCTCCTCCTGTTCCTCGATCAGCCGAATGCCGGCAATGAACACACCGGCCACGATCAACGCGGCGATGCCCACCCAGAGCACGATGATGTGACGCTGAAGGGGGGTATCGGCCGCCAGCAGGTCCTTGGTCAGCCACGCCGCGGCAATCGCGACCGTGCCGGCGATCGTTGCCTGAGAGAACCTGAACCAGCCGCGACGCTGCTCCGGCACGACAATGCCGAAGAGTTGGCCGATGCCGACGTTCTTGATGCCCTTGCAAAAGCCGAGAACAATGGCGCAAGCCATGAAGAGGCCGACCACGACGGCCTTGGACGCGCCGTCCGACGCGATCGCAATAACGGCAAACGATCCCGCCGACAGCAGCGTCGGCCACAGGATGGAGAATTTGGCGAGACGAATCTCGCGCAGGAAAGGCGCGGCGAGCAGCTCCGACGTCAGCTGCGACGCCTTCATGACCGGGAGCAGTAGCCCCACGAAGAAAACCGGGGCGCCCAGCGCCATGTACAGGAACGGCAGCACGAGACTCGCGCTGGCCAATTGCCCGCCGGTCGACGAAGCGATCCCGGAGGAGAACACCAGAGAGAGGTTCCGCCGCAGACTCTTGTCGTCGGCTTTTGTCGGGCTCGCCGCTTCCGTCATCACCGCCAAATCTTACGGGAGGAAGATCGAAGGATCATCCTTTGGCCGAAGGGTAAAATTATCGCTTCGCGATTGCCTAAAAATATCGTCCGTTCGGGGGCCTTGAACAGGGTCCGTTCAGGCGGGCGCGACGCCCGCCTTCAGCAGCTTGTAGATGATTGAATCGTTGAGCGCCTCGAACGAGGCGTCAACGACGTTCTCCGACACGCCGACCGTGAACCACGAGTCGCCGGCCGCGTCGCTGGACTCGATGAGGACACGGGTCACTGCCTCGGTGCCACCATTGAGGATACGCACCTTGTAGTCGACCAGTTCGAGGTCGGCGATGACATGCCGGTAGGCGCCGAGATCCTTGCGCAGCGCCTTGTCGAGCGCGTTCACCGGGCCGTTGCCTTCCGCTACCGTCAACAGCCGCTCGCCGCCGACCACGATCTTGACCACCGCCTCCGAGACCGACACCAGTTCGCCCAACGCATTGTGGCGGCGCTCCACGGTAACGTGGAAGCCCTCCACCTCGAAATAGTCGGGCACCCCGCCGAGCAGACGGCGGGCGAGCAGTTCGAAAGAGGCGCTGGCGCCCTCATAGGCGTAGCCGATCGCCTCGCGTTCCTTGACCTCGCTCAACAGCCCGTCGAGGCGGCGATCGTCCTTGGCAACCTCGATGCCCATTCGCGACAGCTCGGCCAGGAGGTTCGCCTTGCCCGCCTGGTCGGAGACCAGAACGTGGCGGCGGTTGCCGACCGCTTCGGGCGGCACGTGCTCGTAGGTCTTCGGGTCCTTGGCGAGCGCCGAGGCGTGAATGCCGGCCTTGGTGGTGAAGGCGCTGGCGCCGACATAGGGCGCTTGCCGGTTGGGCGCGCGATTGACCAGCTCGTCGAAGCGGTGGGCGAGCGCGGTCAGGCCGGCAAGTCCTTCCATGCTGACGCCGGTGTCGAAGCGGTCCTTGTAGGGCGCCTTCAGCAACAGCGTCGGGATCAGCGACATCAGGCTGGCGTTGCCGCAGCGCTCGCCGATGCCGTTGAGCGTGCCCTGGATCTGGCGGGCGCCAGCGCGCACGGCGGCCAGCGAATTCGCCACGGCCTGCTCCGTGTCGTTATGGGCGTGGATGCCGAGATGATCGCCGGGCACGACCTTGGCGACTTCGGCGACGATCGCCTCGACCTCCTCGGGGAGCGTGCCGCCGTTGGTGTCGCAGAGCACCACCCAGCGCGCACCGTTGTCATAGGCGGCCTTGGCGCAGGCGAGCGCGTATTCCGGGTTGGCCTTGTAGCCGTCGAAGAAATGTTCGCAGTCGAGCAGCACCTCCCGGCCCGCTTCCTTCGCCGCCGTCACCGACTGGCGGATGCCGTCGAGGTTTTCTTCTTCGGTCGAGCCGAGCGCGACGCGAACCTGATAGTCCCAGGTCTTGGCGACAAAGCAGATGGCGTCGGCGCTGGCGTCGATCAGTGCGCGCAGGCCGGGATCGTTGGAGAGACTGACGCCGGCGCGCTTGGTCATGCCAAAGGCGGTGAAGGCGGCGTGGTTCGTGCGCTTCGCCTCAAAGAAGGCCGTGTCGGTCGGGTTGGCGCCCGGATAGCCGCCCTCGACATAGTCGATGCCGAGGTCGTCGAGCATGCCGGCGACCAGTATCTTGTCCTCGAGCGTGAAGTCGACGCCGTTGGTCTGCGCGCCGTCGCGCAAGGTCGTGTCGAAGAGATACAGTCGTTCTTTACTCATGACCGTGCCCCTGGGCCGCGACGGCCTTTGTCATGTTTGTCCGTCCTCGGCGCGACGCGCCTGCGGGCGGACGGGCCCGCAGCGTCGTGTCGAAGAGATACAGTCGTTCTTTACTCATGGCGGTTACTCGGCGGGAGGCCAGGCCTTTGTGTCGTGATCGGGATGCTGGTGGTTGCTGCGGGCGATATTCGCCGCGAGATCCGGCGTATCCTCTTCAGTCGTCTTCTCGCCGGGAAGCCCGGCGAGCGCCGTGAAATAGGGCAGCCGTCCCTCGATACCGTATTGCATGCCGGGCGCGACCTTCGCCGGCTCATCGAGCGAACCGATGGAGACGCAGATCGTCGGGTCGTCGATGTCATGGATGGTCAGCGGCGTGCCGCAGGCGCGGCAGAAGCCGCGCTCGGCTATGTCCGAACTCATGAAGATGGCCAACGCACCGCGCGTCAGCTCGAATTTCTCCACTGGCACTTTGGCGAACGGCGCGAAGAACGAGCCGAAGGCCTTCTGGCACATGCGGCAGTGGCAGATGTGCGGGTTCGTCGGCTGCTCGTGCAGCGCATAGCGCACCGCGCCACACTGGCAACCACCGCTGAGGCGGACGGAGTGCTCAGTCATGGCCCGCCTCCCGCAGGCGGCCAGACCGCCGTGTCGTGGTCGGGATGCTGGTGATTGGTGCGGGCGATATCTGCGGTGAGCTGCGGCGAATCTTCCTCGGTCGTCTTCTCGCCGGGGAGTCCCGCCAGCGCCGCAAAATAGGGCAGCCGCCCCTCGATACCGTGCTGCATGGCGGGCACCACCTTCTCAGGCGCGTCGAGCGACCCGATGGAGACCGCGATGCGCGGGCTGTCGACGTAGTGGAAGGTGAGCGGCGTGCCGCAGTCGCGGCAGAAGCCGCGCTCGGTCTTGTCGGAGCTCATGAATGTCGCAAGCGCGCCACGGGTGATCTCGAAGCTCGTCATCGGTACGCCGGTCAGCGGCGCGAAGAACGACCCGAAGGCCTTCTGGCACATGCGGCAGTGGCAGATGTGCGGGTTGGTCGGCTGCTCGTGCAGGGCATAGCGCACCGCCCCGCACTGGCACCCGCCGGTGAGTGATGCGTCGGCCATCAGGTCCCCGTCTGCGGCGCGTGACACACCGCTTCGATGTTGTGGCCGTCGGGATCGAGCACGAAGGCGCCGTAGTAGGTCGGGTGATACATCTCGCGCACGCCCGGGCCGCCATTGTCCTTGCCGCCGGCGGCGAGCGCCGCGGCATGGAATTCGTCGACCTGCTTCCGGCTCTCGGCGCGGAAGGCAATATGAAGATGCGTCGCCTTGCCGCTGGCGGAGATCCAGAAGAACGGTTTGCCATCGGCCCCGATGCCGCCAGTCTGAATGCCGCCCGTCACCTCCTTGGGCAGTTCCATCACCATCGTCATGCGCAGCGGCGCCAGCGCGGCGAGGTAGAACGCCTTGGCGCGCGCGTAGTCCGACACGCCAATGCCGATGTGATCGATTTCGATGGTCATCGCTTCACCTCCCATGTGGTGACGAGTTCACCGGTTGCGGGGTCCTTCGAATCCTTCAGCGCGATGCCCATGGCATCGAGTTCGTCGCGGATGCGGTCGGCCTCGGCGAAGTCCTTCGCTTTGCGCGCGGCAGCGCGGGCGGCGATGAGAGGCTCGGCCTGCTCGATGGCTTCTCTCGTCGCCTCATTCTGATCATCAAGCCCTGCGGGTCGAGGTGGGGTGATACCGAGCAGGTTCGAGACTCTGCGAGAAACGTCGGCAACTTCGTTGAATCGCCCAAGACATCTTTGGCCAACCTAGTCAGATGCGTAATCGCGAGGGGCGTATTCAAATCGTCTTCGAGCGCAGCCAACACCAACGGATCAACGTTCGCGTCTTGAAAGGACAGCGAACTCTCGTTCAGTGGCTCAACGATATCGTCACAGATGAAGGACCACTGCACGAGTTGGTCCTCCGCGTCCCACAACCTTCGTACGGTCCAGTCAATTGGTCTGTCGATAGTGGGTTCGCAGCATAGCCAGTCGCAAAACTTCGCCGGCCCATTGATGTTCGCCGAATTTGTCGGTCGCTACTAATTCATTAATCGTGACGAAATTACCGAGCGACTTCGACATCTTCTCGCCTTCGACCTGAAGGAAGCCGTTGTGCAGCCAGTAGTTGGCCATGACGGCCGTGCCGTGGGCGCAGCGCGACTGGGCGATCTCGTTCTCGTGGTGCGGAAACATCAGGTCGATGCCGCCGCCGTGAATGTCGAACTCGTGCGGATGGGCGAGGCCCGCGGGCGAAGGCTCGGCCTTCGCTTCGTCCCACAGCCACCTGTCGGCCATCGCCGAGCATTCCAGATGCCAGCCGGGACGTCCGGCGCCGTTGATGCCGGCGGGCGACGGCCATGCCGGCTCGCCCGGCTTCGACGGCTTCCACAGCACGAAATCCATCGGATCGCGCTTGTAGGGAGCGACCTCGACGCGGGCGCCGGCGACCATCTCGTCCAGCGTGCGGTTGGAGAGCTTGCCGTAGTCCTTCATCGCGGCGACGTGGAAGAGCACGTTCTGCTCGGCGACATAAGCGTAGCCCTTGGCGATGAGCGCCTCGATGATCGCCTTCATTTCTTCGATGTGGTCGGTCGCGCGCGGCTCGACGGTGGGCGGCAGGCAGCCGAGCGCCGCCACGTCCTCGTGGAACTGCTTCGTCGTCCGCGTGGTGACCTGGTGGATCGCCTCGTTCAGCGGCAGGCCGGGAAATTCCTCCGCGGCGCGCGCGTTGATCTTGTCGTCCACGTCCGTGATGTTGCGGACATAGGTGACATGCTCCGGCCCGTAGAGGTGCCGCAGCAGCCGAAACAGCACGTCGAAGACGATCAGCGGCCGCGCGTTGCCGATATGGGCAAAGTCGTAGACCGTCGGCCCGCAGACGTACATGCGTACGTTCGCAGGGTCGATCGGGACGAAGTCCTGCTTCGTCCGGGTCAGCGTATTGTGCAGTCTCAAGCCCATGTCGAAACGCTTTCTCGCCCGCCGGCCGGGGCGATCGTCTCGTCTTCAGAAAAGGCAAAGAGAGGACGGCCTCAGCCAGCGCGTTGCTAGCCGGTAATAATCCCAGAGATACAAATGGCGCGTGAACGCGGGATCGCCGTCATGTCGATCCCATTGGCGCATTTGGCGGAAAAGGTCAAGTTCGCCGCGCTTCGCCGGCGCGCCGGAAGGCCCTTGCTCGTGGCTTGCCTGCTCTTGCGGCGAAGCCGCACCATGGCCTAGGCAGGGGCATGACTCCCCTCGCCCGCCTCGCCCTGACTGCTCTTCTGGTGGTGGCCGCCGTCACCGGCGCCGCAGCGGAGACACCCTATCGCGAGCGGGTGCAGCATGATTTCGAGGCCTGGCTCGGCACCGACATCTGGCCCGAGGCCAAGGCCGCAGGAGTCTCGCGTGCGACCTTCGACCGCTCGCTTTCCGGCGTCACGCTCGACTGGTCGATGCCGGAACTGGAGCCGCCCGGCGTGCCGGTCAAGCCGCCGACCGTCGAATGGCAGGCGGAGTTCGGCAGCCCCGGCAACTATTTCAACGAACGGACGCTCAGCAACCTCGCGCGCCTCGGCCGCGCGCGCATCGATACATGGCGCAAGTCGCTGGGCGGCATCGCCGAGCGCTACGGCGTGCCGCCGAGCATACTGGTGGCGATCTGGGCGAAGGAATCCGGCTTCGGCTCTGCGAAGCTCCCCGAGCCGGCGCTGCGCGCCATCGCCACGCAGGCCTTCATGGGGCGGCGCAAGGAGCTGTTCCGCCCCGAGCTGATCGCCGCGTTGCAGATCGTGCAGAACGGCGACATCACGCCGGATCGCATGCGCTCCTCATGGGCCGGCGCGCTCGGCCAGCCGCAATTCCTGCCCTCGCTCTATCTGAAATACGCGGTCGATTTCGACCGCGACGGCCGGCGCGACATCTGGGGCTCGGCGCCCGACAGTCTCGCCTCCATCGCCAACTACCTGCGCGGCGAAGGCTGGAAGCCGGAGCGCGGCTGGGGCCTCGAGGCGTCGGTGCCGGCGAACGTCCCCTGCACACTGGAGGGTCCCGAACAGGGCAAGCCGATGGCCGAGTGGGCGCGCCTCGGCGTCACCCAGGCGAACGGCCAGCCGCTTCCGGTCAAGGGCGATCGCCTCGGATTCCTGCTCATGCCGGCCGGCCGTTTCGGGCCGGCATTCATCGTGACGGAGAATTTCTACACCCTGAAGGAATACAACTACTCCGACCTCTACGCGCTCTATGTCGGCCACCTCGCCGACCGGATGGCCGCCGACAAGCCGTTCATCGGCAAGTGGCAGAAGGTCGGCGGCTTCAGCCGCGGCGACGTCAAGCGCATGCAGGATGAATTGGTCGCGGAGGGCTACGACGTCGGCGCGGTGGATGGCCTTGTCGGCTTCAAGACGCGCATCGCCGTCGGCCTGTGGCAGGTAAAGAAAGGCCAGACGCCGACCTGTTTTCCTGATGCCAGGCTGGTGCGCAGCATTCATTGACGATGGGACAGCGGTATTCCCGGACATACGCGGAGTTGATTGCGGCGGGCGGCCTCCGCGCCCGCATGCATCGCGCGTTGACTTGATTCAACCGGCCGATCGGCGGTCGGCAAAGCCGGCCTAAATTCTCGCTTTCGATCGCGGGCTGCTTTGCCCGAGGCGTGGCTCTGTGCCGGCCAATAGCCGCTGAATGTTGGCACGGTGGCGCGCTATCACGTAGATGCCACCCGCAATCACCAGCACCCGATAGGGGAACGGTTGGTCCAAGGCAACGATGAGAGCGACCGCAGTCAACGCCGCTAGCATCGAACCGAGCGAGACAATCCGGGAGACAGCCAGCACAACGCCAAAGACCGTCGCAGCACCTAAACCCACGGGCCAGGACATCGCGAGCAAAACGCCCAGCCCCGTCGCAGCGGATTTGCCGCCCGCGAAATTCAACCAAATGGAACGGCTGTGGCCAACCAAAACGGCAAGTCCGGCCAGGCAAACAGCCCAAGGCACCGAGGTTTGCAGATCAAGCCCCGTCGGGGGCGTGACGGACGGCAACGTGTAGAGCCAGCGGATAAGGACGATCGCCCCCGCACCCTTCAGCACATCGACGAGGAGCACGGCCAACGCCGGCCACTTCCCCACGATGCGCAATACGTTCGTCGCACCGACGGATTTGGAGCCATGCTGCCGGATATCGACGCCCTTAAGCAGCTTCGCCGCCAGATAGCCCGTGGGGATAGAACCGAGCAGATAGGCGATCGCCAGCCCCGACGCGCCCGTTATCCAGAAGACCATGGGGATTCACCTCGACGTTTCAGTTTCGGGCAATCATCCGTTCGTCGTCCCCTTCCTTACCGCAAGCCCGGGCCCACTTGCCTCCTCGAAATGTAATGTTATAACGTTTCGCATTCGCACCCCATGAGGCCGTCGATGAAAGCCCTGCTTCTCGCCGCGCTGGCGGCGGCCGGTATCGCCGTTCCCGCCGCCGCCGCGCCGATCTCGATCCTGGCCGCGGAGAATTTCTATGGAGAGGCGGCGCGGGCGATCGGCGGCGACCGGGTGACCGTGGAGAGCGTCCTCGTAGCGCCGGGCACCGATCCTCACGATTTCGATCCGCCGCCCTCGGTGGCGCGCCAGGCATCCGCCGCCGACATCGTCGTGATGAACGGCGCCGACTACGACCACTGGATGGTGCGCCTGCTCGACGCGCAGAGCGTCGCCGGCCGCACGGTGATCGACGTCGCGGCGCTTGTCGGCCACAAGGACGGCGACAATCCGCACGTCTGGTACGACCCGAAAGCGATGCCGGCGATGGCCAACGCGCTGACCGCTGAACTGGTGAAGCGCGACCCTGCCGACAAGGCCGGCTTCGAGACGCGGCGCGACGCGTTCCTCGCGGCGCTGATGCCGATCGCCGAGAAGGTCGCGAGTCTGCGCGCGAAATACGCCGGCGCGCCGGTGGTCGCGACCGAACCGGTGTTCGGCTATATGGCCGAGGCGCTCGGCTTGAAGATGCAGAACCAGGCGTTCCAGACCGCGATCATGAACGAGACCGAGCCGGCGGCGAGCGACATCGCGGCGATGGAAGACGCCATCCGCGGCGGGCGCGTGAAGATCCTGTTCTACAATTCGCAGGTCGAAGACGCCTTCACGCGAAACCTCGCGGCGCTCGCCAAGGCTTCGGGCGTGCCGATCGTCGGCGTCACCGAGACCGAGCCGCCGGGCGAGACGTTCGCGCAGTGGATGCTCGACACCCTCGACGCGACGGCTAAGGCGCTGGGCGACAAGACCTCTTGAGCAATCCCGCTCTCGCCATCGATGGCGTCACGCTTTCGGTTCGCGGGCAGACTGTCCTCAAGGACATCAGCCTGACGGTCGCGGAAGGTGAGTTCGTCGGCGTGCTCGGCGCCAACGGCGCCGGCAAGACGACGCTCTTCCGTGCGATCCTCGGTCTGCACGGCGTGGACGCCGGTGCGATCCGGGTGTTCGGCAATCCCCTCAATCGCGGCAACCCGACCATCGGCTATCTGCCGCAGGTGCGGGCGCAATTGCCGACGGTGCCCCTCGCCGGCCGGGATTTCCTCGCCGTCAGCATCGCCGGTAACCGATATGGGCTGCCGATCGTTTCGGCGGAAGCGGCTCGCGATATCGACCGGGTGCTGGAGATCGTCCACGCCGAAGCGCTGGCGCGCCGACCGCTTTCCGAGATGTCGGGCGGCGAGCGCCAACGCCTGCTCGTCGCCCAGGCGCTGCTCGGCAAGCCGCGTCTGTTGCTGCTCGACGAGCCGCTGATCGGCCTCGATCCGCATCAGCAGCACGTCGTGGTGACGCTGGTGCGCGACCTGGCGCGGACGCTGAAGCTGACCGTGCTGTTCAGCGCGCACGAGCTCAGCCAGCTTCTCGGCGCGATCGACCGGGTGCTCTATCTTGGCCGTGGTCACGCCGCGCTCGGCACCGTCGACGAGGTGATCCGGCCGGAGGTGCTGTCGCCGCTCTACGGCGCGCCGATCGAGGTCATCCGCGCCGGCGGCCATATCTTCGTGATGTCGCACGGCCAGGACGTCGAGCGCGACCATACCCACGATCACGACCATGCTTAGCTACGATTTCATGATCCGCGCTTTCGCGGCGAGCGGCATCGTCGCGGTCGTCGCCGGGGCGGTTGGCTATTTCCTCGTACTGCGCGGCCAGACCTTCGCCGGCCACGGCCTCGCCCACATCGCCTTCGCCGGAGCGACCGGCGCTGCCCTCATCGGCGTCTCGCCGCTCGTCGGCGTGCTCGTCCTGACGCTGGCCGCCGCGGCCGCCATGGGCGCGCTCGGCGAAAAGCTCAGCGGCCGCGACGTCACCATCGGCGTCGTCCTGTCGCTGTCGCTCGGTTTCGGTATTCTGTTCCTGCGGCTCACCACGACCAATGCCGCCAGTGCGACTTCGCTGCTGTTCGGCAGTGTACTGGCGGTGTCCCATGCGACTTTGGCTGGTCTTTCGGCGCTGGGCATCGTCACCTTGGCAGGCCTCGCCGTCATCAGCCGGCCGCTCATCTTCGCCACGCTTCAGCCGGAACTGGCTGAAGCCAAGGGCGTTTCGCTCCGCCTGCTCGGCATCCTGTTCCTGGCGCTGGTCGCCCTCGCCGTCTCGCAATCCATTCAAATCGTTGGCGTTTTGCTGGTGTTCACGCTGCTGGTCGGGCCGCCGGCCGCGGCACAGCTTCTCACCAGCCGTCTCCTGCCCGGCATTGCCCTGTCCGCCGCCCTGGCGCTGGCGCAGGCATGGGTCGGCATCACAATCGCCTTCTACACCGACTGGCCGACCAGCTTCTGGATCACGCTCCTCTCGGCGCTGGTGTACGGGTTGGCCGTGGTTTTCCGCCGCTCGTAACCTCTTCGAATCGTTGACCGGCCGGGGCCGACTCCCGCATAATTCCCGACACTGACTGGAATGCGTCGCCGGACGGCGACGCGGGGGGTCCAGCTGGGGCGTGCGGCCGAGGCCGCTGGCACGCCGGAGGCGAAGACCTGTGACAGGTTTCTGGCGATCGGCAACGGTAGCTGCGGCAATCGCGTTTGCGACGGCCGAAGGCGTTGCCGTCGCCGGCGCACAAACCGACGTCTGCACCGGTCTTGAAGCGCAACTGGCTTCGCTCGATCGCGGCGCACAGGCCGGTTCGGTCAACAGCTACCGGCAGTACGAAGCGTCCGTAGCCCGCCAACGCCTCGAGATCGACCGCGCCACCGGCGAGGCCCGCCGTGCGGGCTGTGCGGGCGGCTTCCTGATCTTCCAGCCGAAGCCGGAGGCAAGATGCGGGGCGCTGATGGCGACCATCACCCGCATGCAGGCCAACCTGCAGCGCCTGTCGGCGACGCGCGACCGATATAGCAGCGATCCGTTCGAACTGTCGCGCCAGCGCGGCGAGGTCTTGCGCGCGCTCGCGGTCAACCGGTGCGGCAGCGACTACGCCAGCCCCGGCGGCCCACCGCCGCCGGGTGCCGGCCGCGGCAGCTTCTTCGACACGCTGTTCGGCCAGTCGCGCATCCGGACATGGGACGATGGCTCCTACGATCCGAACGGCCAGTTCGGCACCTTCCGAACGTTGTGCGTGCGCACCTGCGACGGCTACTACTTCCCGATCAGTTTTTCGACCGTGCCCGGCCATTTCTCCGCCGATGAGCAGACCTGTCAGTCGATGTGCCCAGGTTCGGATGTGGCGCTCTACACCTACCGGAACCCCGGCGAGGACCCATCGCAGATGGTTTCCTTGTCAGGCGAGCCCTATACGGCACTGCCGACGGCATTCCGATATCGGCAGGAATACGACGCGGCCTGTACCTGCCGCGGCCCGAACGTCGCGTCGCTCACCGGCGTTTCGGCCCCCACCGGCCTGACGCCGATCCCACAGGCGCCGGCGACGGTCATGCCGAATCCGATCGCCCGAACAGCGGCCGGCGAGGATCCCGAAACGCTGACCAACCGCGAGGGGGGATTCTCGCTCAAACCAGTTGGCGGCAAGACCGCCGGCGCGGCGGTCGCCGGAGTTTCTGCCGGGAACCGCAACATCCGGATCGTCGGGCCCAGCTACTACTATGGCCAGTGACCGCGGGCCCGTGCCGCGTGTGATCGCGGTCACACTGCGTCAAGAATAAGCGCAGCGCGGCCTTCCCCCGGGGGACCGCGCTGCTAATTTCGGGAGCCAGCGTGGTAACTTGCGGGTTGGCACGTGGCGGGACCCCTAGACGTGCGCCACGGAACCAGGCGGCGGGATCAGGAGACGGGATTGGCAACGCGTTTCACGAATTTTGGCTGGCGGAACGCCGGGGCCACCTGTGCGATCCTGCTGCTGGCGATTGGCGCTGCCGCATGCACGGACATGGTCGACGTCCGCACGCAGACGCCGCTGCCTCCCGCCCCGGCAATGTACGCGGCCGTCACCGACGACGGATTCAACGTTCCTGCCGTGCCTATGGGCCGGATCGATCCGCAATATCGCCGACAGGTCGTCGCCACGCCCGGCCGCATCCCGGGCGAGCCCGGGACAATCGTTGTCGATCCTCAATACCGCCATCTGTATTTCGTGCAGGCTGACGGGTCTTCCATTCGCTACGGCATTGGCGTCGGGCGCGAAGGGTTCGCCTGGTCAGGTGAAGCGACGATCCAGAACAAGAAGCACTGGCCGAAATGGTATCCGCCAAAAGAGATGGTCGAGCGTGATCCGCGTGCCGCTCCCTACGCCAACGGCATGGCCGGCGGGCTGGACAATCCGCTGGGCGCGCGAGCGCTCTACCTGTTTCAGGGCAAGCGGGACACGCTCTACCGCATTCACGGGACCAACGATCCGTCGAGCATCGGCAAAGCGGTGTCGAGCGGCTGCATTCGCATGATCGATCAGGATGTGATGGACCTGTACGAGCGTGCGCCGATCGGCACCAAGGTCATCGTGCTTCAGCCGGACACCGGTTTCCCGCTCGCCGACGTCTTCGACCAACTCTTCCCGCCGGCGCCGCCTCAGTCGCCCATTCCGGCGCAGCCCATTCCCGCCAAGAAGACCTGAGCCGCGCTCAGGCTAGTTGACGACGGTCAGCTGCGACGCGGCGCGCGTGATGCCGGTGTAGAGCCAGCGCGCCCGATTCTCGCGGAAGGCGAAGCTCTCATCGAAGAGCACGACGCTGTCCCACTGCGACCCCTGCGCCTTGTGGACGGTGAGCACGTAGCCGAAATCGAATTCGTCGGACCGGCGTCGTTCGGCCAGAGACAGCGCATCGGCTGTGCCGTCGAAAAAGGCCGGGTTGATCGTTACCAGCGTATTGGCCTTGGCGGATCCGCCATCGTCCGGCGACAGGACATAGCGGAGCAGTCCCTTGCGCGGCCGGCGCACTTTGTCCACGGACCACAGGCTGCCGTTGAGCAGGCCGCGCTTGCGCTCGTTTCTCAGGCACACAAGCGTGTCGCCGGCGACCGGCACTGGCCCCGCCCGCTCGAGAAGCTGGCGGATGCGCGTGTTGTAGTTCCGGCGCGTGACGTTGCGCCCGACGAGCACCTGATCGGCGGCCAGCACGTCCTCATGGTCGATGGCATCGCGGCCGACCACCCGGCTGGCCCCGTAGAGCCCCTCCTCCAGCCGGCCGCCCTCGCGCACGATCATCGACATGCGGATGATCGGGTTGTCGGCGGCCTGACGATGGACCTCGGTCAGCATCACGTCCGGTTCGGCAGCCGTGAAATATCCACCGCCTGCGATCGGCGGAAGCTGGGCGGGATCGCCAAGCACCAGGACCGGCGTGCCGAAGGAGAGCAGGTCGCGGCCGATCTCCTCGTCGACCATCGAGCATTCGTCGATGATGATGAGGGCAGACTTGCCGGCGGCGCTGTCGTCGTTGAGGGCGAAAGTCGGTCCGTTCTCGTCCTCGCCGCGCGAGCGGTAGATGAGGCTATGGATGGTGCTGGCGTCCTTGCAGCCCTTGGCGCGCAGCACGTGCGCCGCCTTGCCGGTGAACGCGGCGAAGACGACGTCGCCGTCAACGCTTTCGGCGATATGCCGGGCAAGCGTCGTCTTGCCGGTGCCGGCATAACCGAACAGGCGGAAGACCTGCGGCTTACCGGTCTTCAACCAGCGCGAAACGGCGGTGAGTGCAGCATCCTGCTGCGGCGACCAAAGCACACCCCCTACCCCCGGTCACGGAACTTGTTGGTGATCGGGTAGCGGCGGTCGCGGCCGAAATTCTTGCGCGTGATCTTGACCCCCGGCGCCGCCTGACGGCGCTTGTATTCAGCGATGTAGAGCAGCCGCTCGACCTTCCGCACCGTCTCAATGTCGTGGCCGCGGGCGACCACTTCCGATATGCGCATTTCGCCTTCGACGAGGCACTCGAGAATGTCGTCGAGCACCTCATAGGGGGGCAGGGAATCCTGATCGGTCTGGTTCTCACGCAGTTCCGCCGACGGCGCGCGGGTGATGACGTTCTCCGGGATGACGCGGGCGGCGGGTCCGAGAGCCCCCTTCGGCGCATGCGCGTTCCGCCAGCGGGCAAGATCGTAGAGCTCGGTCTTGTAGAGGTCCTTCACCGGGTTGAAGCCGCCGTTCATGTCGCCATAGAGGGTGGCGTAGCCGACGGACATCTCGGACTTGTTGCCGGTCGTCACGACCATCGAGCCGAACTTGTTGGAGATCGCCATCAGGATGGTGCCGCGCGCGCGTGACTGGAGGTTCTCCTCGGTGATGCCCGACTCGGTTCCGGCGAAAACCGGTTTGAGCGCGCCCATGAAGCCCTCGACCGGCTCCTCGATCGGGACGATGTCGTAGCGCACGCCCAGCGTCTCGGCGATTGCCGCGGCGTCCGACAGGCTCTCGTTCGACGTGTAGCGATAGGGCAGCATGACGCAATGGACCCGCTCGGCGCCGAGCGCGTCGACAGCCATCGCCGCGACCACCGCCGAGTCGATGCCGCCGGACAGCCCGAGCACGACGCCGGGAAAGCCGTTCTTGTTGACGTAGTCGCGCAAGCCCACGACACAAGCGCGCCAGTTGGCCTCCTCAAGGTCAGGCAATGTTGCCTTGGGGCCATCGACGCAGCGCCAAACGCCGGCCGTCTTCTTCCAGGTGACGATCTCAACCGCCTCCTCGAACTGCGGCATCTGGAAGGCGAGCGTGCGGTCACCGTGAAGGCCGAAGGAGCCGCCGTCGAAGACAAGCTCGTCCTGCGCGCCGTTCTGGTTGACGTAGACCATCGGCAGGCCGGTCTCGACGATGCGGGCAAGCGCGACCTGCTGGCGCACGTCGGCCTTGCCCTGCCAGTAGGGCGAGCCGTTGGGGACGACGAGCATTTCCGCACCGGTCTCGGCCAGGCATTCGCAGACCTGTTCGAACCAGATGTCCTCGCAGATCGGCAGGCCCAGCCTCAATCCGCGGAAGCCGACAGGGCCCGGAAGCGGCCCGACCTCGAACACGCGCAACTCGTCGAAGACGCCGTAGTTGGGCAACTCGACCTTGTAACGCAGCGCCTCGACCTTTCCGCCATCGAGGAGCGCCACCGCGTTGTAGCACTTGCCCTCATGCGGCCACGGCGAGCCGATGATCACGCCTGGGCCGCCGTCGGCGGTCTCGGCGGCGAGAGTCTCGACCGCTTTGCGGCATGCGTCCTGGAACGCAGGCTTCAGCACCAGATCCTCGGGTGGATAGCCGGCGATGAACAGTTCGGACAGAACGAGCAAATCGGCGCCCGCCGCGGCCGCTTTCGCCCGCGCCTCCCGCGCCTTCTTGAGATTGCCGTCAATGTCGCCGACGATCGAATCGAGCTGGGCGACGGCGAACTTGATCGTATCGGTCAGGGTTGCTGCCATAACGGCCGGTTTAGCCCGGCGCGGGACGCCGGGCAATCGGCCCCTACCCCACGTGTTGCCGCAGGAAAGCCAGTGTGCGTTCGCGGGCAACCTTGGCGGACGGTTCGTGGTGGGCGTGGTTGCCGTCGCGGTTGAAGGCGTGGCCGGCGCCAGCATAGCTGAACACCTGCACCATCTTCGGATCGACAGCGGCCTTGATGGCGGCGACGTCGGTCATCGGGATGCCGCCGTCGAGCTCGCCGAAATGGAGCATCACCGGGCACTTGGGCTTCTCGTCGAGTTGCTTTGCGATCATGCCGCCGTAGTAGCCGATGGTTGCGGCGAAGGCTGGCAGTCGCGTGGCCGTCAGCCAGGCGAGGGAGCCGCCAAGGCAATAGCCGACCATCGCCACCTTGCCGGCGCCCTCAAGCGCCGCGCCGCAGGCGGCTATATCGAGGAGCATCTCGTCCAGGCTGATTTTCTCGCGCAGGCCG
Source organism: uncultured Alphaproteobacteria bacterium (assembly GCA_963781775.1). GTDB lineage: Bacteria > Pseudomonadota > Alphaproteobacteria > Rhizobiales > Kaistiaceae > CAVSRC01. The sequence continues at coordinate 54,049 of CAWAHE010000031.1, forward strand.
CGGCCACGCGCCACGTCGTCCTTCTCGTAGCCAAGCTCGATGTCGCGCTCAGCGCGATCGAAAAGTGCCGGCGACAAGACGTGGTACCCGTCCGCCGCAAAGCCATCGGCGACGCGCTTGATGTGCGCGTTGACGCCAAAGATCTCCTGCACCACGACCAGACCGCCGCGTACCGGGCCGGCCGGTTTGGCTTCGTAGGCCTTGAACTGATGGCCGTCGCTGGCCTTGAGCGTGATGGTGGTCATTCGTGCCCCCTTCGGTTTCTTGTGGTTCGGATTTCTATAGCCGGGGTTTGCACCCTGCACAAAGAAGCCGACTGCCGCCGGCGAGCCGGCGGCAGTCGGGATGGCACGCCTCCGGGAGGGATCAGCGTGCCGATGCGGCGGGCCGCCGCAGGTCATGCGGCCCGCCAATCCGGTGTCAGGCCCGGATCTCCTGTCGCTGGAAGGTGACGTAAGCGACGGTGAAGACGACGACCATGGCGGCAACCAGGCCGGCCAGCTGCGGCCAGATGAGCAGCGCGCTCTGTCCGAAGGGCAGCGGTGCGCCCATCAGCGCGCCCTGAAGCTGGCTGAGGAACACGATGCCCAGCGTGCGGGTCGAGGGATCGAGCAGCGCCAGCGTCATCTCGCCGTAGAGCGTGTTCGGGGAGATGCGCGAGATGGCCGAGACTGCCTGTGCGTTGTGGTAGGCCGTCATCGGATCGAACGGATCGATCGGCGCGATAGCCCCGGCGACCAGCGGGGTCAGCATCGACCAGAACACGGCGAACAGCAGCCATAGGGTCAGCGCGGCCAGCGCCGAGGTGGCCGGCGAGCGGAAGATGGTGGAGAAGAGCAGCGCCACCGCCAGCCACACGCCGCCATAGGCGAGCGAGCAGAGCAGGAAGCCCAGACCGCGCAACACCTCCTCGCCGCTCGGCGGCAGGCCGAGAAGCAGGATGCCGAGGCCAGTCATCAGCAGCCACAGGGTCAGAAGGCAGATGGCGAGCACCAGCAGCCCGCCGAGAAACTTTCCGGCGAGCAGCGCGTCGCGATAGATCGGCTGCGCCAGAATTCAACTCATGGTCCGCCGGTTGTACTCGCCGTTGATGGCGTCGAAGACGAGCGCGATCGACACCAGTGGCAACAGAAAACCGAGGAACGACACGAAGGACGGCAGCGGATCGCGCGCCGTGGTGAACAGCCGGAGGAACAGGAACGGATCCTGTCCGACGGTGTTCTTGATCTCGCCGATGGCGCCATAGATCGCGCCGACGGCGGTGAGCAGGACCAGCAGCATGACCAGATGCATGCGCGCGCTGGTCAGATGGTCGGCCGCCTCCTTCATGGCGACCGTGGCAACCCCGGTAAAGGGCGAACCTTCACGCCGCATCGGCCATCTCCCTCTGCTTGGCTTCCGCATCCTCGAAGTAGCGAACGTAGACCTCGTCGAGGCTCGCCCGGCGGATCGCCATGTTGCGCAAGCCCCCGCCGGCGGCAACGATGCGCCGAGCGATCTCGGGCCGCACGTCGCGGTCGGCATCGACGCGAGTGGTTCCGGCGCCCAGATCGGTGACCGCGCCGACGCCTTCGAGGTCGGCGAGCGCCGCGGCGAGATCGACGTCCTCGGCCTCCACTTCCACGGCGTACGTGCCGCCGAGAACATCGCGGGCGAGATGGTCGACCCGGCCGACGAGGCCAATGCGGCCCTTGCGGAACAGCGCCACCCGGTCGCAGATCGACTGCACCAGGCCGAGCAGGTGCGAGGAGAGCAGGATGGTCATCCCCTCGACGCGCAGTTCGCCGATGAGCTCGAGCAACTCCTGCGTCGCCTGCGGGTCGAGACCGTTGGTCGGTTCGTCGAGAATGGCGACCTCGGCCTGCTTCATCAGGAGTTCGGCCAGGCCCAGCCGCTGCCGCATGCCGTGGGAGTAAGTACCGACCCGGCGATCGGCGACCGCCGAGAGGCCGACACGATCGAGCGCGACGGCCATCAGTCGTCGGCTGTCGGCGGATTCGATCCCGGCAAGGCGGGCGGTGTAGGCAAGGTTCTCGTGCGCCGACAGTTGGTCGTAGAAGCCGACCTGATCAGGCAGGTAGCCGACCCGGCGCTTGACCTCGAGCGGCTGGCGGAACGGATCGAAGCCGAGCACGCGGACGCTGCCGCCGGTCGGCTCGGTCAGCCCGAGCAGCATCAGGATCGTCGTCGTCTTGCCGGAGCCGTTCGGCCCGAGCAGGCCGAACACTTCCCCCTTCTCGACGACGAGATCGATCCCGTCGACGGCGACCGCCTTGCCGTAGCGCTTGGTCAGGCCGGCCGTCTCGATGACGACGTTGCTCATCGCCGGCCGTACCGGGTGACGGCGAAGGCGAGCACGACGACCGCCGCACCGATGATGCCGAGGCCGGCTATGCCCCACATGGTCGAGGTCAGGACCGTGACGCGGAAACTGGCGCTGTCGGAGGCGCCGTCGCCGTTGGTGCGCACGGAGACGACGTAGTCGCCGGCGATCGCCTTGTCCGACGGTGTCATGCTGACCGATACCGGAATCTGGTCATTGGGCGCGACCGAGTCGATGGTCTTCGGATCGAACGCGACCTTCCAGCCCTGCGGCGACGATGCATCGAACTTGACGTTCTTGGCGGGCGCGGTGCCGGTGTTCTGGACGGTGAACTTGAACGTGCGCTCCTGGCCAGCGGTGGCATCGCCCGACAGGCGGCCATCGGGACCGGTGAGCGCCAGGCTCGGCTGGCCAGTCACATCGAGCAGCAGCGTGGTCTGACCGTTTACCGTCGGGCTGGCGGCGCCAACATCGACCTTGTACTTACCGGCCTCGATGTTCTGGGGCAGCTTGACGCTGACCTTGAGGGACTTCGATTCACCGGCCTTGATCGGGATGCTGGTCAGTTCCTGCGCGCCGTATTGCTCCTTGAAGGTGACCTGGAAACCAGCGGGCGCCTGAGCGAGCAAGTTGAATGTCTGGTCGTCAGGCGCCTCGTTCTTGACATCGACGTCGAAGTCGAAGTTCGACTTGGGGGTTCCCCGCAGCGCCGGCAGCTTCGGCGTGACGGTAACCGTGGCCGGTTTCGCATCAGCGAGGACGAGGGTCACCGGCAGGGCGAGCGTTTCGCTGTCGCCCTTGCCGCTGATGGTGAACTGGTAGGTGCCGCTCTTGATGTCCTTGGGCGGCGTCAGCTTCAGGCTCAGCCGCTGGCTGGTGTCGGGCAGCACCATCGCCGCCGTGACGATCTTGCCGCCGCCATCGATCTCGTACGTCCAGCCGCTGGGCAGGCCATCCACCCCGAGCGCGACGCGCTTCGGCGGCAGGTTCTTGTTCTGAAGGGTCACGTCGAGCTTGATGTCATCGCCGACGCGCTCGGTCAGGGCGGGATAGTCGGTGGTGAGCCAGAGGCCGGTCAGGGCCTCAGTCGCCGCAGGCGTCCCGGCAGTCGTATCTTGGGCATTTGCCGCAACCGCGACAGTCAATCCCGAGACAATCAAGCAGGAAGCAAGTATCGCGCTGACGGGTCTCATGTCTCCATCCCTCTTTAGTAAGCAAATTTCGAGCGATCTGGCCTCTGGTCTTACGGCCAGCCAGTTCACGATCAGTAGAATTGGCGGCTTAAAATGGCTCGAAATGTGGCAGGAATCTGGCGAAATACCCGACCGCGGATTACAGTTTCGTAAGAATGGCGCAGATTTCCGCGGCGAATTGTCACCGCACGCGGATTGGCGCGACGCAGCGCCGTCCGAAGCGCTACGGCCCGTGAATACTATCGGTCAGGCGTTGGGTCAGGCCGATGCAGCGGACTGACTGGCGTGCTCGATGCGGTCGCGCTTGAGCAGTTCGGCCACCAGGAAGGCCAGTTCGAGGGACTGGTCGGCGTTCAGACGCGGATCGCAATGGGTGTGATAGCGATCGTGCAGCTCTTCCTCGGAGATGGCGCGGGCGCCACCCGTGCACTCGGTGACGTTCGAGCCGGTCATCTCGACGTGAATGCCGCCCGGATGAGTCCCCTCGGCGCGGTGGACGGCGAAGAAGTCCTCCACTTCCGACAGGATGAGGTCGAAGGGCCGCGTCTTGAACCCGGTCGCTGCCTTGACGGTGTTGCCGTGCATCGGATCGCACGACCACACGACGCTACGGCCCTCACGCTTCACAGCGCGCAGCAGTGGCGTCAGCTTGTCGAACACCTTGCGCGCGCCGAACCGGCAGATCAGCGTCAGACGGCCGGGCTCGTTGTCCGGATTGAGGAGGTCGATCAGCCGGATCAACTCCTCGGCGGTCAGCGTCGGGCCACACTTCAGGCCGATCGGATTCTTGATGCCCCGGCAGAATTCCACATGGGCGTGGTCGGGCTGGCGGGTGCGGTCGCCGATCCAGATCATGTGGCCGGAGGTCGCGTACCAGTCGCCGCTGGTCGAGTCGACGCGGGTCATCGCCTGTTCGAAGCCGAGCAGCAGCGCCTCGTGGCTGGTGTAGAAATCGGTCGAGCGCATCTCCGGGTGAAGCTCGGGATCGATGCCGCAGGCGCGCATGAAATCGAGCGCCTCGGTGATGCGATTGGCGAGTTCCTCGTAGCGGTGCGACTGCGGGCTGTCCTTGACGAAGCCCAGCATCCACTGGTGGATGTGCTGGAGGTTGGCGTAGCCGCCGGTTGCGAAGGCGCGCAGCAGATTGAGCGTGGCGGCCGACTGGCGATAGGCCATCTCGATGCGGTTGGGATCGGGGGTGCGCGAGGCGGCGTCGAACTCGATGCCGTTGATGATGTCGCCGCGATAGCTCGGCAGCTCCACGTCGCCCTGCTTCTCGGTCGGTGTCGAGCGCGGCTTGGCGAACTGGCCGGCAATGCGGCCAACCTTCACGACGGGCAGCGCGCCGGCGAAGGTCAGCACGACGGCCATCTGCAGGAAAACGCGGAAGAAGTCGCGGATATTGTCGGCGCGATGCTCCGCGAAGCTCTCGGCACAATCGCCGCCCTGGAGCAGGAAGCTCTTGCCCTCGGCGACGCTGGCGAGTGTCTTCTTGAGTTTGCGCGCCTCGCCGGCAAAGACCAGCGGCGGATAGGTGCCGAGTCGCGCCTCGACCGCGGCGAGCGCCGCCGGATCCGGATAGATCGGGGTCTGCTCGATCGGTTTCGCGCGCCAGCTGGACGGCGACCAAACGTTCTTCATGACGCCTAACTCCCTGCGGAGGCGTGGCTTTCCGCCCTCGCGGACGCGGTTATACATGCGGGGGCAGACCGGCGCTACCGAAAGCTCCGGCCAATGCCCCGACGGCCCCCCTACTCCGCGGCCTCGCGGCGGATGCGCTCGGCCGGCCGCGCCATGGTGACGATTTCCTCGGCGAGCGTTGGATGCAGCGCCGTGGTCGCATCGAAATCAGCCTTGGTGGCGCCCATCTTGACCGCGATCGCGACCATCTGGACGAGCTCGCTGGCGTTGGGTCCGACGAAGTGACAGCCCAGCACGCGGTCGGTATCGCCGTCCACGACCAGCTTCATCAGCATGCGCTCGTCACGGCCGGCCACCCGATAGGGCAGCGGCTTGAAATGGGCGCGATAGATATCGAGCGAGGGATAGCGCGCCCGCGCGATCTCCTCCGACATGCCGACGGAGCCGACCTCCGGGTTGCTGAATACCGCCACCGGGACGTCGTCATAGTCGAGCGCCGTCGGACGATCCTCGAAGACCGTCTGCACGAACGCCGCGCCCTCGCGGATAGCCACCGGCGTGAACTGCAACCGGTTGGTGACGTCGCCGACGGCGTAGATGTTGGGAGCGGCAGTGCGCGAATAGGTATCGACCTCGATCGCGCCGCCGTTATCCAGCTTGACGGCGGTGTGCTCGATGCCGAGGCCGCCGGTATTGGGATGGCGGCCGATGGCAAGCAGCACCTGATCGGCAGCGATCCGTGAATCTGACCGTGTCGTGGCGATCAGTCCGTGGTCGACCTTCTCGATGCTCGCCAGTTCCTCGCCGGTCATCACCGTGACGCCGCGCCGCTCCATCGCCGAGCAGAGTTCGCGGCGGACCTCGTCATCGAAGCCGCGCAGCACCTGGGCGCCGCGGTGGATGATGGTCGTCTCGGCGCCGAAGCCGGCAAAGACCGACGCTATCTCCATGGCGATGTAGCTGCCGCCGACGATCAGAACCCGCTTCGGCAGGCGTTCGAGGTGGAAGAACTCGTCCGACGTGATGGCGTGTTCGATGCCGGGGATCGGCAAGTCGCGCCGTGGTCGGCCGCCAACCGCGACCAGGATGTATTCGGCGGTGACCGTCTTGTTTTCGCCGACAAGGCGCACCGTGTGCTCATCCTCGAAAACGGCGCGGCTGTGGACGATATGGGCGCCGGCCTTTTCGAGGTTGCGGATGTAGATGCTGCTCAGCCACGAGGTATCGCCGGAGACGTTGTTGACCAGCGTTGGCCAGTCGAAATGCAGGCCCTCGACCCGCCAGCCGAAGCCGACCGAATCCTCGAAGGACTCGGCGAAATGTGCGGCGTGCACGAACAGTTTCTTCGGCACGCAGCCGCGCAGGACACAGGTCCCACCAACGCGGTCCTCCTCGGCGATGGCGACGCGCTTGCCGAGCTCGGCCGCCATGCGCGCCGCGCGGACGCCGGCCGAGCCGGCGCCGATGACAAACAGGTCGTAGTCGTAGCGGGCCGTCATCGTCGGCGCCTCAGAACTCGTAGCCCTGCTGCTTCAACTGTTCCTTGGTCTTGTCGAGAAGCTCCGCGCCGACGCGGTCGGCCCAGGCCTGGACGGCGTTGAAGGTATCCGCGAATACCTTCGGCCCTTCCGTCTGATACTTCTGGCCGACGGGGCTCTTGAGGAATTTCGCGATCGCGACCAGTTCCTCCTCGCTGAATGCCTTGGCGTAAACGCGCGCCACATCCTGATCGAGATCCTTGCGGCGAACCGCCAGTTTCAGCGCCTCTGCCTGGACCGTGTCGGTGATCTGCTGATGAAGGTCGGGCCGGGTACGAATCAAGCGGTCGGCGACGTCGCTGGCTACCTTGGGAAGTTGCGAGTCGAAGCTGGCAGTGGCAACGGTGGCGTTGACCACGTCGAGCGCCGCGGCAAGCTGCGACGGGCTGATCTCCTGGGCCAGGAGCGGCGACGCGGACGGGACGGCGACCACCGCCGCCAGCGCAACCATGCGAACGAATTTACCGATCGGGGACATGCACGTGCTCCATCTGGGGACGAATATTCCTACGAGCCAAGTCGTTTCAGGCCATCGTCGCCGGCGACGATGGCGATCGACGCCAGCCCGATGAACAGGCCGTGCTCGACGACGCCGGCTATTGCATCGAGCGCGCCGGCGAGGCGATCCGGGTCGTCAATACGGCCAAGCGATAGGTCGAGAATGTGGTTGCCGCCATCGGTAACAAAGGGCGCGGCCCCCGCCATGCGGATCGCTGACGTGCCGGACAGGCCGAGGCGGCCGACGGCGCGATCGATGGCGAGCCGGGCGGGCGCGACGCCGAAGGGCACGAGTTCGATGGGCAGCGGAAAGGCGCCGAGGGTCTGGACCACCTTGCCGCCGTCGACGACCACGACCATGCGCCGCGAGGCGGAGGCGACGATCTTCTCGCGGAGCAACGCACCGCCGCCGCCCTTGATGAGGCGCAACTGCGGGTCGATCTCGTCGGCGCCGTCGATGGTCAGGTCGAGCACCGGCTCGGCGTCGAGGGTGGTCAGCGGAATGCCTTCGGTGCGGGCTAGTTCTGCCGTGCGTTCAGACGTGGGCACGCCGACAACCGACAGACCGCCCCGCACCCGTTCGCCCAGCAACCGGACAAAATGCACCGCCGTGCGGCCCGTGCCGAGGCCGAGCTTCATGCCCGGGCGCACTTCGCCCAGCGCCGCCTCGGCGGCGCGGTGGCGCTGATCGTCGCTGCCCAGGGCCTTGGTGAGCATCACCTGGCCCGCCGTCCGCGGAATTCCGGGATATGACCGTGTTTCATCGATTTTCGGCCCTTTCCGGCCGCTTGTTAGCATCTGACGGCGCTTGACGCCACGCTGCCGGCATGGTCCCGATCTGAGGGCCGGGTCTGGGTGCGATCCGGCGGGGGACCATCATGCTGACCGACCTGTTGCTGGCGATTGGCCACCATATCCTGATCTTCTCGCTGGCCGGCATTCTGGCGGCGGAAATCGTGCTGATCCGCCCAAACATGTCGCCGGCCGATCTCGCCCGCGCCGGCTGGCTCGACCTCTCCTATGGGATCATTGCCGGGCTGATCGTGATCGTCGGTTTCGGCCGTGTTTTCTTCGGCATCAAGGGCCCCGATTTCTACCTCTCCAATCCCGTCTTCTGGGCGAAGATCGCCGCGTTCGTGGTCGTCGGCCTGCTCTCGATCAAACCGACCGTCGCCATTCTGCATTGGCGCAACCAGGCCAAAGCCAGCCTGGAATATGTGCCGCCGCCTTCAGAAATCGAGGCCGCCCGAAGATACATGCGGCTCGAGGCGGGCGTTTTCGTTCTGATCCCGATCTTCGCGGCCATGATGGCGCGTGGTTACGGCCTTTGACGGCGCTGCCTCCTGTCCTCGTTTTCGACCTGGACGGCACGCTGGTGGACACCGCGCCCGACCTGGTGCGGGCGCTCAATGCCGTCCTCGAAGAGGAAGGCATGGCGCCCGTGGCGCTCGGCGCGTCGCTCGCCATGGTCGGCCAGGGGGCGCGGGCGATGATCGAATCGGCCTTCGCCGCCGCCGGCCGCGTACCGGAGGCAGCGGCGCTCGACCGGCTGATGCCGGTGTTCATCGGCCATTATTCGGCGCACATCGCCGACCATAGCGCCCCATTCGAGGGCGCGGAGGCCGCGCTCGATCGCTTCGCGGCCGACGGCTGGCGGCTCGCCATCTGTACCAACAAGCTTGAGGGGCTGGCCCGCCAGCTTCTCCAGGCCCTCGGCCTCGCCGGCCGTTTTGCGGCGATCACCGGACAGGACACGTTCGGGTTTCGCAAACCCGACCCCCGCCACCTGACCGAGACGATCCGCCTTGCCGGAGGTTCCGCGGCGCGCGCCATCATGGTGGGCAATTCACGCACCGATATCGACACCGCCAAGGCCGCCGGCGTGCCGGTCGTGGCCGTCACCTTCGGCTACAGCACCGTGCCGGTCGCGGGCCTTGGCCCCGACCGCGTCATCGGCCGTTTCGACATGCTGTGGGACGCCGTCGCCAGCCTCGGCGTGGCTTCGCCTTGACTCCAATTCTATCGGTACCTTAAATCCCGCCACCTTCGGCCCTGGCCGGACGGGCGCGTAGCTCAGCGGGAGAGCACTCCCTTCACACGGGAGGGGTCACAGGTTCAATCCCTGTCGCGCCCACCAACTGCCTCAAAGGCTTAGCCAGCCGTGCTGCGTTTACCCCGACAGGTACACCGACAGATACACTCTCCATACCCGGCGGCCTACACCGGCACGCGCACACGCTGACGCAGACGCTCGTATAGGCGGGCCTCCAGCGGGTGGCTTAACTCTACGACGACGGCGAACGATTGCTCCGTGACGAAATTGTTCGCCCACCCTCCTTCGCATCGGATCACAAGGTAGTAGTCGTCGCCATATGACCGCGTTTCGCGCGTGAACTTCACAGTTGCAGTCTGGACCGTTCCCAATTCACGCTCGCGTGGACCCGGCGAGAGTTTGCATTGGAAGCGACCTGCAATCTCAGGAAAATGATCTTCATCGCTGCTGCGGCGGCGATAGTGGTCGAAAATCAGTTCTGGATCACAGCCGCGCACGAGCCGGAAGGTCATGCCCACGCCGGTGTAGTCGGCCCGCGTGTGCCTTACCGGCGGATCGAACGCCAACGTGACGCGAATTGCGAGCGCCCCCGGTTTGGAAAACGTCGGGAATTGGTACGTGGTACACGGCAAAATGGTCAATGGGCAGGACATCTTCGGCATAAAGGACCACTCGTCCATCGTCCGAGAATGACGCCAGTTCCAAGTCTATTTGGCCGTGACCGCATACCTCAGCGACAGCGTCTGGTCCTAGAGGGCCTAGCCTGTCACTCGCAGGTTCCGGCACCCGGGCGGCCCCAACAAAAAGCGCACGCACTAAGTTCGCGGACGAACCCGGCAGGCGATCGAGAATTTGCGCGGCCTTGTGGGCAACCAACGGTGCGGAAAACGAGGTCCCCGAGGCGGTGGCCAGCAACTGTTCGACGAAACGATGATGGAGCGTCACCACGCCGGCGGTGGGCAAATCTTCACCCCCGCGCAATCGTCCAACGAGCGGGTCGAAGACGATTGTTCCGCCCATATCGACGACGTCCGGTTTGATGGCACCGCCAATCCCGGGGCCGGCCCTCGTGAACGGTGACGGCTCCATGGGGTGGGTGATGGGCCGGATATCGACGTCCTCGTCGAATTCGGGGCCGAGTTCTTCGCCGTGTGCCAACGCCCCCACCGTAATCACGTTGGCGGCACCCGCCGGCTCGCACAATCGGTTGCCGGTCTCCAACAGATAATTCGGATACGGAGGTTACTGCCCGCCCCCAGTTGGACTTTCCTGAAACGCGGCTGGCGATTTCCTGCGGACACGACAATTACCGCGTCGAGTTCGCGCGCAAGCTCGTCGAGCGTCGCCGCCCAAGCGCCGACCTTGCCACCGCTGTAAATCTGTCGAGCGTCGCCGAGTGCAATAACGAAGATCCTGCAACCGAAATCCTCACGCAGTCTCGTCAACGCATCCCGCATTTGTGCGGGCACCAGCCTCCTGTCGTCGAATTTGCCGTTTTCGTTCAGCACTTTCGCCGTTGCGAGCCTGGCCGGACATACCAACAAGCCGTTGGCAATTTGGGCGCGAATGTCGCCGAGTTACTGCGATGCCTCCGACGCGGGTGCCATGTCCGTTGACATTGGCCGTTCCAAGTGCCGGCGGAACACCAATGGAGCCGACGATGACGGTATCCAACAGCGGATTTGCGTTAATCCCGCTGTCAATGATGCCAATTGTTGGCGCGTTTTCCAGAGGCGGCTCAATCGGCGGCAACTCGTCGAGGGTCATTTGAAATGTGTCGGATGTTTCCAAGTCCGGTACCGGTGGAAGGTCAATCGCGGCAATCTCTTGTTAATTGTCAGTAACGTGCGAATGACCTGGCCGACCGCCCGGAGGCGAAGCATCGTAATCGACGGCCCGACGTACCGATCCAGAACCTCTCCGCCGCGCTGGCCGACATACTCTGCGATTTGATTGATTTTTCGTGTTCTCGCCTCTCGGCGACCAATGTCCCAGAGTTCGAGATCGAGAAGGAACACGCGATCCGTCTGAAAATCATCGATTTCCCCAAACCCTTCCTGACGCAGTCGCATGCCAATTCGGTCGGACGGCCCGACGACGCCAATCTCATCAATGCGACCGATAAAACCCGCATATGACGGCGCGACCTGTCCCGCTGGCGTGCCCCGCGAATACGCGTCAAGACGCGCCCGGAATTTGCTCATCTCCTGATCGGGAAGAAAACAACACCAGCGACTTGTCATCGTCGCTCGCGAGCAACGTTAAACCGAGGCGCTCCCAGTCTTCCTCCATCGTTGTCCCATTCATACGCACGCGTAGAATCAGCGTGGGATCAACGAATTCTGGAATTGCGCGTCGCCGGGTCTCGACGACAGAGTCCAGTTCGGTTCGCAGCTTGCCACGGTGGGTCTTCGTCGGATTTCGTTGCGGCGCGCTACCCATGCCCGGGCGTTTGCGACGCTCGAGTTGCTGTGGCAGTCGCACCAGTGGAAGATGGTCGTATCGTGCCATCCTCCGCCACCTACAACGACTGATTGAAACTTGCAGCACTTCATCGGTGTCGACTTTCATCCGCAACGGCCCGACGGAAATCCTGCTCTCGAACACGTTTGCGGTGGTCAATCACCGCCGCTTTGATCGCCTGGACGCATATCCGTTCGACGAAGCATACGAGTGACCAAGCAGCTCGCCGGCGCGAAGGCGCGCGGGTCGAAATCAACCACGACGTCTTCGATAATTTCAGCCTCAGTAATCTATCAATCAACTGCCGAGTTGGCTTCTCGAACCAGATGGTCTCGTCGAAGCGACGCCATATCGCCGGATCGAGTGAGCGATCCAGATTGGTTGCCGCAACAAGGAAGCCTTTCGGCCGCATCCGATCGATGAATACAAGAAGGCGGTCGACGACGCGGCGTAATTCGTTGTGTTCCGAACGCGTCGTCCCTAGATCGAGCGAGTGCGTCAAACTCGTCGAGGAACAAGACGCATGGCTGCTTTCGGGCGAAATCGAAAAGTTTGCGGAGGTTCGAGCCTGTTTCGCCCAAGTATGACGAGATCAATCTATCAATCTTGACCACGAACAGCGGCAGCCCAAGTTCGGCGGCGAAGATCTCGGCACACAAAAGTTTTGCCGCAGCCCGGCGGTCCGCAGAACAGCAGCTTGGACCTCACCGGCAGTCCATGCCGCCTGAGTTCGTCGGCGTGCCGGAAACTCTCGAATCAACCCCAAGATATATCCGGCAATGTCGGTGGTGCTAAGAACAATGTCGCCCTTCGCGTGCTCGAGGTTCGATGCGATCAACAAAGTCGCTTGCGGCATCGGGAAATGGCAGCAGCGGTGCAGAGAGCCTTCGGTCGAGCGTTCGGTCGCGTCGACGCACCGTCTAGCGTCTTGCGCAAAGAACGCGCAAGCACGCGATTATTCTTCTTTTCTTCTTCGAGGATAATTCCCTGCGACAACAGCGCGGAACTCGTCGTCGCGGCCGTAGCTGGCCAACAGTTTCTTCATCAGTTCGCCGCGTGCCATGGCTGCAAATCTCAATTGTTCTGACAGCAACATACCGGAGTTTGGGCGGGTGCGTCACGCTTACTCGTATTGGCCTTATCGACCGCAAGACCACCAATTCCGGCCATACACAAGTCATGAGAGGCTCACAACGGCCCCTCCCGGCCAACCGGTCGGCCTCCGTCGTACACGAGTTGTGATCAACCCCGACCGGAAAGCATGCTTTTGATTGATGACGCCGAGAAGGGCCGCCCTGTGGCGCCCACGTGCCTGAGGCGGCCAACGCCGCTGAGATTGACCTGAGCGACCTGCGCTTGCCGGTCTTGCGGCTGCGGTGCGCCAGCTTCTGCGCCGCCGCCACGGCGGCGGGATTGCGTTCCGCGTGACTCTTGCGGCCCTCGCACTTTCCAGACTCATCTCGCTTGCGCTTCCGCGCGGCCGCCAGCTTCGCCACGATTGACGCGTGGTCGAATTGCGCGATGGCCCCAAGTACTTGGCGCACAAGGACGGCCGTGGGCGTCCTCGATGAAGAAATCGGCGCAGACGCCGGCACCAAAACGATGCCGTGACGCCTTGAGCAGGTCGTGGCCAGCGAGTTGCACCATGAGATCGCGCGCGAACCTGTCCGGTGACTCAACGATGATGGTTTTGGCACCATTCGACGCAACGTGTGACAGCATCGCCATGAAACCTGGACGGCATCGATGGGGTCCGCTCCGCTGACAGCGGCATCGTAGTATTCCGCCACAAGTCGGTACCGTCGCGCGCGGGCAAAGGCGGCAATGGATGCCCGCTGACGCGTATCGCTGTCCTTGTCGTCGCCAACATTGGCCGCCGAACTGGTCCGGAGATAGGCCACCGCCGGAACAAATTCTTTCGACATTCCAGTGGTATCCAGAGTTTTGTTCTGAATTCGGAGAATACCGTACAAACGGAATTCTGTCTAGGTGCGGGCCGGCCCCACGATCCGCCGGCCGAAAAAGTCAGAATGCACTTGCCCGACGCGCTGCCGAGAAGCGCCGACGGTGGTACGGCCGGCCGATCTGCCGGGCCACACACAAGCATGCTTTGACCTTTGACATTGACGGCCGCTCGCCCCTGCCCGCCAACCCCACCCTCGGTCCGGCACACGGCCCCATCGCCTGATAATGGGACTCCGTCGGGCAGTTGCTTCTGGCGTGCCGGAATCCGGCGGCGGCGCGTAGACGCCATGAACAGATTGTTCCGCCACATGGTCCCAAGTGCGTCTCGGGTTCGGCCAGCACGGGGGGCCGGATGTTGGCGGGGTACGTCACCCGGCCCCCGCAGTCACCTGCCGGTCGTCGCGGGGCGCACTCAACCGACAGGCAAGCGGAGCGTCCCGAGGGAGGCCGCAGGATCGCTCGCGCCCACCGGCATGTAGGAATATTGTCTTGCTTGCGCCAGATGGCAGTGCACGGCCCGCGCTTAGGGTTGATCGGCCGCCAATCAGGCATAGGCTGGCCAATCAGATGGGCAGCCGTGGGCTACGGCTGCCATCGGCCTCAGAGCGGCCACACGGCCGTCTCTGGACCTAGTGACCGTGGGGGTTGTGATGCGTTTCAGGTCGCCGGCTCTTGCAATCGTTTTGGGCTGCGTGCTTGCGGCGTTGGCGGGTGTGTCGGCTGTTCACGCCGACTACAGGAACTCGGCCCGCTGGTTTGCCGCCAAGCCAGAGTCCGACAGGCTCGTCCTTCAATCCACGCTCATCCTGGTTGGCTACTACAACGGCGTGATCGACGGCGTTTTCGGCAAGAATACCTACGATGCGATCACCAAGTACCAAGCGGCAAATCGGCTGAATGCCGACGGCGTTCTCTCGCCCGATGATGAGCGGCAGCTTCTGGCTGCGGCGGCTCAGGTATATGGCGACTTGGGTTTCACTGATCAGACCGACTCGGCGACCGGCATACAGATGCTGGTGCCAACCAAGCTGCTCACGGCGCAGCGACCCGCCGATTTCGGGACGCATTGGGAGAATGCAGACGGGAGCGTTGAACTAGAGACGCTCGTCATTCCGGAATCAAAGACCCCGTTCGCCCGCCTGCTCAGGCGGCTGAGCCAAGCCGGCAACAGACGGGTCGAATACAGCTTTGTCCGAGACTCGATCTTCGTGTTGAGCGGCGAGGTCGATGACCGGAAGTTCTACACGATGTTTGTGAAAGACGGCGGGTTCAGCCAAGGGTTTTCGGTTTCGTGGACTCCGGCGGAGGACAGGATTGGCCGGGTCGTTTCTGCCTTCCTTGCGTCCGTCGCGAAATTCCCGATCGCGGGGCACATCGCGACACCCGGAACAGGAGAGCAGCCGCACCCGCAGCCTCTTTCGTCCGGATCGGGCTTCGCCATCTCGGCCGATGGCGTGATCGTCACGAACGCCCATGTGGTCGAGGATTGCGTGTCCATTGATGTGAACGGTTTTGGAAGCGCCAAACGCATCGCCGTTGACGAGAGCAGCGACTTGGCGGTGATCCGATTGACCGGTGCGCGCGCTACCGCCCCGGCGCAAATCCAATCGGGGCCGCTTCACCTTGGACAGGCCGTAGTTGCGCTTGGCTATCCGCTGTCTGAGGTCATGGGAAACCAATTGACTGTCAGTCCGGGCGTTGTGTCGAGCCTGTCCGGTCTAGGCGGAGACGACAAGGCGTTTACGGTCTCGGCAAATGTGCAGCCGGGCAACTCAGGCGGACCGATCCTCAACATGCGCGGGCAAGTGATTGGCGTCGCCCGTGCGAAACTCGACGAGATCGAAATGCTGAAAGCGGCCGGCACGACAGGCGGCAGCGTTGGTTTCGCGATCAACAGCGCAACGCTGGACGATTTTCTCCGGCCCTTCAAAACGACGATGGCCGAGGATATTCCGGGCGATGATCTCAACGTCGAGGCAGTTGTCGAGCGCGCCGGGCAATCCGTCGTCCAGATTGTTGGTAATGGTGCCGCCGAGGCAAACAGATAGTGCCGACACCGCGCCCGACGCCAACTCCAGAATTTGCCTCGCCGCATTTGGCCCAAGGCGTGTGCCAGATTAGGGGGCGCATAGTTCAGCAGTGAGTTGGGAAGGTCAATGTTCAGGGAACTTTGGTCCGATCTAGGCAAGCAGACATTGGTCCAAACAGCCGCGCAGATCGGTGCGACGGCTCTTGTCAGCGTCGGCGTGATGGTTCTGGACCAAGCTGTCCGGTCTGCCCCCACCAGTCGTGGGCGTCCTGGTTCTCCTAGCGTTCGTGTCAACTTGGGTGTTATGTGCGCTGGTTTCGCGAGCGCTGCGCCTAAGTCGCGAAACGGCTGCAACTACTGAGACACCTGTTCCGCCGATTTCTCATACTTATACAAACTGTATCGTCTATCAGACGGGAGACGGCGGCCAAGTCGCCACAGTGCGCGATCCCGTTACCGACGAACAGAAACCAACTCAGGTCTTGTTCGACGCATCTCATTTTGAGGTACTGGAAGCGAACAACGTGACGAGCGTTACCGATACCGGATCGCGTCAATACATCATCACGTTCGGCAAGCCGATCAATGGCCCATACCACGTATCCGTCGATGGCGCCGACGATGACGAGACCGAGGATGGCCCTGAATCAAATTTCTAATAGATTTTAAGAGCGGAGAGCCGCAACTACTTCGGATCACGTTGCAGAAGGACGAGTGACCATCGCGCGCGAACGTTTTCGCTCGATAAAGCCTGACATCGGGGTCAATTTTAGAGCGTCGCGCTGAACAACATCCCGCCCTTCGCACCATCGGCGATTTAAGCCCGTCTCCGTGCGTTTGATTTGTTGAGCAAAGACCGGCGGGTCGCA